>NZ_CM149669.1:4800000-6522017 GCF_056173345.1 Nocardiopsis sp. iso_237
CGCCGGTGGAGGGCCCCGCTCCCGGTGAACCAGGCGCCCAGGGAGTCCACCAGGTCGTCGGTGCGTCGAACGGGGTCCATTTTCGGCTCCATTGGCTCTCCTCGTGTCCGCGTCGGAATCCGATACTGGCACCAGTCCGACCGAACCCACCAGAGCCGGACCGGCCCCTTCAGGGTCCAGTTGAGACGGGAGTTCGCATGCGTTCCCTCCTTCCCACCCGTACCGCCCGCCGCGCGTCCGCACGCGGAAGGGCCTGCCGGAACCGCGTGGACCCGGCCCCGCAGGCTCCGGGTGCGGTCCTGGTGGAGTCCCGCACGGTCACCGGCGACCCCCGGCACCTGTCCGCCCTGGCCTCCGCGCTGCGCGCCCGTGCCGAGGTCCACCCGGGCCACCTCGACGAGGTCCACTTCTCCGACGACGGGGCCTCCGTGCGCACGGTGAGCCGCTGGCGCTCCCCCGCCGACCTGCGGTCCTTCGTGGAGCGGGCCCACGGGGACCTGCTCGCCTACCGAGCGGAGGCCGGGAGGTTCCCCGAGGTGGAGCGGACCCTGTGGTGGTCCCGCTCCGCCACGGCGGTCACCCCGGAGGAGGCGGAGGCGCGCTCGGCTCGCCTGCGCGCCCGGGGCCCCGGCCCGGGGGCCTTCACCCTGGGCTCCCCGGTCCCCGCGCCCGCCCGTGCCGGTGGCGCCTGAGGTCCCGTGCGCGACCGCCCCCGCCCACACGAACGGGCCCGGCCGTCGGTGACGACCGGGCCCGTCGACCCCTCCCGCACGCCCCTCGTGGTGCGGGATCAGGCGGAAACGGGACCGGGGGTGGGGGCGAGCGGGGCACCCATGGCGTGGTAGCCGCCGTCCACGTGCATGACCGTGCCGGTGACGGCGCGCGCGGCGGGCGACATCAGGAAGAGCGCGGGTCCGGCCACCACGGTGGTGTCCTTGGTGTCCCAGCCCAGCGGGGCGTGGCCCGACCAGGAGTCCGCGATCTGCGCGAAGCCCGGGATGGAACCGCCCGCGAGGGACTTGATCGGACCGGCGGAGATGGTGTTCACGCGGATCCCCTCCGGGCCCAGGTCACGGGCGAGGTAGCGGGCGGAGTTCTCCAGGACCGCCTTGGCCGAACCCATCCAGTCGTAGACCGGCCAGGCGACGCTGGCGTCGAAGGTCAGGGAGACCACACCGGCGCCCTCGGGCGCGTTGGCGAGGAGGTCGCGCATGCCGACGGTGAGGGCGGCCAGCGAGTAGCCGGAGATGTGGATCGCCTTGGACACGTCCTCCCACTCGGTGTTGAGGAAGTTGCCGCCCAGAGCGGTCTCGGGCGCGAAGGCGATGGCGTGGAGCAGGCCGTCCACGTGGTCCCAGTGCTCACCGATCGCCTTGGCCGTGGTGGCGATCTGCGCGGGGTCGGTGACGTCCATGGGCAGGACGGCGACCGGCTCCTTGGGCAGCCGCTTGGCGATGCGCTCGCAGATGGAGAAGGCGCGGCCGGGCGGGTTGGTCAGGATCACCTCGTGGCCCTGGTTCATGGCCTCCTCCGCGATCGCGTAGGCGATGGAGGACTGCGTGGTGATGCCGGTGATGAGCAGGTTCAAGGGGTCCCCTGGAAGGCGGTGTTCGGGCTGGCAGTGGCAACGTATCGGCGCGCGGTGGGGTGCGTCTGCCGTGGAACGGCACAAAGAATCGGCCCCGGCCTTGAAGGGGTCCGCCAGTGGAGTGGCGCCTCCGGGGGCCGCGCCGGGGCCCTCAGCCCGGTTCCGGAGGGGACCAGGTGCCGCCGAGCCCCACGCCCAGGGATCTCCCGGCCACCGTGGCGAACGCGTCCGGGGCCAGGGCGCCCATGCCCGAGGGGAGGACCCCGGAGAGCGGCCCGGCCCCCATCTCGGGCAGGTCGACGAGGTTGCAGCGCATGGCCAGGTCCGGCCGACGGGGCCAGGAACCCACCACGACCCCGGCGGGGACGAGCCCGCGTGAGCGCAGGGCCTCGGCGGTCAGGGCGGTCGCGTTGAGGGTGCCCAGCCGGGGGTCGGCGACCAGCAGCACCGGGGCGGCCAGGAGTTCGGCCACGTCGGCCAGGGTCTCCCGGTCCTTGTTCAACCGGACCAGGAGCCCCCCGGCGCCCTCCACCAGCACGAGGTCGTGGCCGCGGGCGAGGTCGAGGGCACGGTCGGCCACCTCCCAGGCGGCCGGACCGTCCCGACCGGCACGGGCGGCGGCGGTGGCGGGGGCGAGCGGTTCGGGGAAGCGGGCCGTCTCGGCGGTGGTCACTCCGGGGACCAGCCGGGCGACGGCGCGGGCGTCGCCCTCCTCGTCGGGGCCCACCCCGGTCTGGGCGGCCTTGAGCACCGCCACGCGGCGCCCCCGTGCCACCGCCCGGGCGGCGACGGCCGCCGTGGCCACGGTCTTGCCCACCTCGGTGCCGGTGCCGGTCACCACGAGCACGGTCGTCACCGGCCGCCCTCCTCGTCGTCGCCCCGCCCCGGGGTCTGCGGCTCCTCGGGGCCGGGCGGGGCCGTCCCGCCCTCCAGTGAGGCCTCGGCCGCCGCCACCATCGCGGCGGCGATGGTCGCGACCTCCTCCTCCGTGCAGACATAGGGCGGCATCGCGTACACGTGCTGGCGGAAGGGCCGCAGCCACGCCCCGGCCGCGAGCGCCGCGCGGGTGGCCTCGCGCACGCGCACCGGACCCTCCAGTTCGACCACGCCGATCGCGCCGAGCACCCGCACCTCGCGTACGCCCGGCAGTCGTGCGGCCGGGGCGAGCCCCTTGCGCAGCCCGGCCTCGATCCTCGCGACGTCGCCCCGCCAGTCGCCCTCGGTGAGGAGTTCCACCGAGGCCAGGGCGGTGGCGCAGGCCAGCGGGTTGCCCATGAAGGTGGGGCCGTGCGCGAGCACGGGAACCTCCCCCTCGGCGATCCCCCGCGCCACCCTCCCGGTGCACAGGGTGGCGGCCAGGGTCAGGTAGCCGCCGGTCAGCGCCTTGCCCAGGCACAGGATGTCGGGGACCACCCCGGCGTGGTCGGCGGCGAACATCTCCCCCGTGCGGCCGAACCCGGTGGCGATCTCGTCGAAGACCAGCAGCAGCCCGTGCGCGTCCGCGATCCGGCGTAGTTCCCTCAGGTAGGCGGGGTGGTGGAAGCGCATCCCGCCCGCGCCCTGGACGACGGGTTCGACGATGATCGCGGCCAGTTCCCCGGCGTGTGCGCGGGCCAACTCCTCGAACCGCGCGAGGTAGCCGGGGTCGGGCGGGGTGTCGAACCCGGCGGGCGGCTCGGGCGCGTGCACCTGGGCGGGCAGGACGTCCCCCCACAGCGCGTGCATACCGCCGTCGGGGTCGCACACGCTCATGGCGTGGAAGGTGTCCCCGTGGTAGCCGCCCCGCCAGGTGAGGAACCGGCGGCGGCCGGGGGAACCGGTGGACCGGTGGTACTGGAGGCACATCTTCATGGCGACCTCGACCGACACCGACCCGGAGTCCGCGAGGAAGACGTGGTCGAGGCCCTCGGGGGTGATCCGGACGAGCGCCTCGGCCAGCTCGGCGGCGGGCGCGTGGGTGAGCCCGCCGAACATCACGTGGCTGAACCGGTCGACCTGGGCGTGTACCGCCGCGTCCAGTCGCGGGTGGCGGTAGCCGTGGATCGACGACCACCAGGACGCCATCCCGTCGACGACGCGATGGTGGCGGCCGTCGGCCCACAGGTCCAGGTGGACGCCCCGGGCGCCGGTCACCACGTAGGGCGTCTCGGCCGCGGGCACGGTCGTGTAGGGATGCCACAGGTGTGCGCTGTCGGCGGCGCGGACCCGGGCGGGGTGGGCCGTCTCGGTGCTGGTTCGCGACATGGTGACCCATTGTTCCGCCCGCGCGGCTACTGGCGCCCCGTACGAGTGAGCCAGGAATCCCCACCGATTCTTTGTGGGCTTTCACCGGTGACCGGGGAGCCGGAAGGCGGCAGAGTCGTACACGCCTCCCTGGCACCGCGAGGGACGGGTCGCCCCAGCGGGCTTGGCCGCTGCTGGGTCGACCCGCCCAGGCCTCTCCACCGGCCCCGTGTCCCGCGCACTTACCTCGTGCACAAGGCTTTTTCGCACCCGTGGTCCCTCCCCCGTCCCCTCACGTACGGAGCCGCACCAGCGACCGCACCCACCACCGATCCCCGAGGAGCCCTCCTCCGCATGGAACGCCTCCACACCGCCGTCCGCCCCACGCGCCGCCCCTGGACCCTGCGCGCCACCCGTCCGGGCGCCGCCCCGGCACCGCTGCCCACGGGCCACCCCCTCGCCTGGCTGGACCGGGCCGCCGAGCGCCGGGCCCGCGCCGGGCTCACCCGCCGGACGGTGCCCCGCTCCCCCTCGGACGGACTCCTGGACCTGGCGGGCAACGACTACCTCGGGCTCATGCGGCACCCCGCCGTGCTGGCGGCCGCCGCCGACGCCGTCCACACCTGGGGCGCGGGGGCCGGGGGTTCACGGCTGGTCACCGGCGACACCGAGCTCCACGCCGAGCTGGAACGCGAGCTGGCCGACTTCCACGGAGCCGAGGCCGCCCTGGTGTTCTCCTCCGGGTACGCGGCCAACCTCGCGATGGTGGCGTCGCTGGTCGCCCCGGCCGCCGACGACGTCGAACCGCCGCTGGTGGTGTGCGACCAGTACAACCACGCCTCCCTCATCGACGCGACCCGGCTGGCCCGCGCCGCCGGTGCCCGGGTCGCGGTCTTCCGTCACCGCGACACCGGACACGCCACCGAACTCCTCTCCGAGACCCCGGGGCGGCGCCTGCTGCTCAGCGACACCGTGTTCTCCGTGGACGGGGACCTCACCGACCTCCCCTCCCTGGCCGCGACGGCGCGCGACCACCGGGCCGCGCTGCTGCTGGACGACGCCCACGGGCTCGGGGTGCTCGGCCGGGGCGGACGCGGCGCCGTGGGCGGCACGGAGCTGGCGGCCGCCGACGACGTGGTCGTGTCGGTGACCCTGTCCAAGTCGCTCGGCTCCCAGGGCGGCGCCGTCCTGGGCTCGCGGCGGGTGATCCGCCACCTGGTGGAGACGGCGCGCACGTTCGTGTTCGATACCGGACTGGCCCCCGCCTCGGTCGGAGCGGCGCTGGCGGCCCTGCGCGTGCTCCGCGCCGAGCCCGAACGCGCCGAGGCCGTCCGTGCCCGCGCCCGTGAGCTGGCCGAGGGGCTCCGCGAACGCGGGATGGAGGTCAGCGAGCCCGACGCGGCCGTGGTGTCGGTCGTGGCCCGCTCGCCACAGGAGGCGCTCGCCTGGCGGGCCGCCTGCCACGAGGCGGGCGTCCGGGTGGGCTGCTTCCGGCCTCCGTCGGTCCCGGACGGCCGTTCCCGGCTCCGCCTGACTGCCCGCGCCACCTTGGACAACGCCGATATCCGCCGAGTTCTCGACGTCATCGCGACAAACCGCCCCGGGTAGTCTGACTCTGGATCAGGGGTGCGCCGGCCGAACGCATCCCACACGCCCCGCGGAACTGGGAGGCGGTAGGAGATCGTGTCAGCGCGTGATGGTGACCCCCGGGAGCCCCGGGAACCGGAGGGCCCGGAGGACCCCGCCGCGACCTCCGCCCCCGGCGAGCCCGTGACCGGCCCCGAGACGAGCGACGCCGAGTCGTCCGAGCCGGAGGAGTCCGGAGCGTCCGGGCCCGGGGAGGGATCCCCCGCCTCGAACGAGGGCGACGAGGGGGTCCGCGCCCGACGGGTCCGTCGCCGCCGCGTCAGCCTGGTCACCGTGTCCGTCCTGGTCCTGGCCCTCGTGGCAGTCCTGGCCGTGCCCGCCAGCCGCGACACCCTCCTGCGCCTGTGGTGCGACACCACCGGCGGTGTGTGCCCCGGCGAACCGCTGCCTCCCATCACCGAGGACGAGGAGGAGGAGTGGCGGGTCCGGATGGAACCGGAGGAGGCCGCACTGTGGGGCAACTACGTGTCCCTGGGCGACTCCTACTCCTCCGGTGACGGCGCGGGCGAGTACGAGGAGGGCACCGCCGAGCCCGGCGAGTGCTGGCGCTCCGAGCACGCCTACCCCAGGGTCATCGAGCAGGAGTTCTCCTTCGACGGCGCGCTGGGCTTCTACGCGTGCAGCAGCCACAAGGGCTCCGACATGCTCAGCCAGGTCGGCACCCCCGAGTCGCAGATCGAGCGCGTCACCGAGCACACCTCGCTGGTCACGGTCGGGATCGGCGGCAACGACCTCGGTTTCATCCCCGTCCTGCGCACCTGCATCATGCGGATGCCGCTGCTGGAGCGGACCGCCTGCACGGACCAGGAGGAGGAGGTCACCGAGCGGATGGACGCGTTCGAGGACACCCTCACCGAGGTGCTCACCGAGATCCGGGGGCGCGCCCCGGACGCCCGCGTGCTGGTCCTGGGCTACCCCAGGCTGTTCCCCGAGCAGCCGCCCGGCATGTACTACACGCTCTCCCAGAGTGACCAGCTGTGGCTGAACTCGGTGGCCCAGCGGTTCAACGACCGGATCCGGGACACCGCCTACCAGGTGGACGGCGACGTGTACGGTTCCCGTCAGGTGGGCAGCGTGGAGTTCGTCAACGTCTTCACGGCGTTGAAGGGCCACGAGGTCAGTGAGGACGACGCCTGGCTCAACGGGATCGTCCTCGGTCAGCTGGGCGAGGGCCTGCGTGTGGACCGGGCGAGCTTCCACCCCACCGCCCAGGGCCAGCGCTCCATCGCCGAGCGCGTGCGCCTCCAGATCGAGGAGGGGCCCGAGCGGGTGCTGTTCACGTCCCGGGAGACCCTGGACAAGGTCGACGCCGACGTGCTGCACACCGAACTCGGCGGCCCCCTGGACCCGGTCAACGCGGTCCCCGGCACGGACGCCCCCGACGAGGCCGACGGGGACGGGGACGACACCGCCGAGGCCGGTGCCGGTTCCTGAACACCTCGCCCGGCCCGTGGGGCCGGAGGCCACGGTGCCCCGTCCCGGAGGGGTCCGGGACGGGGCACCGTCGATCCGCCCTCGTGGGGAACCTAGCCCCGCTCGGCCTTGAGCTCCGCGATGACCTCGGCGAACCGGTCCAGTCCCCAGTTGAGGTCGTCCTCGCTGATCACCAGCGGCGGCGACATCCGCACGGTCGACCCGTGGGTGTCCTTGACCAGTACGCCGTGCTCCGCGAGCCGCTTGCACAGCTCCTTGCCCGAGGCCAGCGCGGGGTCGACGTCCACACCCGCCCACAGGCCGATGCTGCGCGCCGACACCACACCGTCACCGACGAACGCGTCCAACCTGCGCCGGAGCACCTCGCCCAGTTTCCTGGCGTTCTCCAGGTAGGGGCCCTCGGTCAGCATCCGGACGACCGTCCGGCCCACCGCCCCGGCGAGCGGGTTCCCGCCGAAGGTGCTCCCGTGCTGCCCGGGCTGGATGACCCCGAGGACGTCCTCGTCGGCCACCATCGCGGACACCGGCAGGATTCCGCCGCCCAGCGCCTTGCCGAACAGGTAGGCGTCCGGGACGACGCCGGTGTGCTCACAGGCCCGGATCGTGCCCGTGCGACCCAGCCCCGACTGCACCTCGTCCGCGATGAACAGGACCCGGTTCGCGTCGCAGATCTCCCGGATGCGCGGCAGGTAGTCGGCGGACGGCACGATCACACCGGCCTCGCCCTGCACCGGCTCGATGAGCACCGCCACGGTGGTCTCGTCGATGGCGTCCTCGACGGCCCGGGCGTCACCGTAGGCCACCGAGCGGAAGCCCGGCGTGTAGGGGCCGAAACCCGTCTTCGCCTCGGAGTCGGAGGAGAAGGAGATGATCGTGGTGGTCCGGCCGTGGAAGTTGGCCCCGGCCACGACGATGGTCGCCTGGTTCTCCGGGACGCCCTTGACCTCGTAGCCCCACTTGCGGGCCACCTTGATACCGGTCTCCACCGCCTCGGCACCGGTGTTCATCGGCAGGACCTTCTCCTTGCCGACCATGTCGGCGAGGGAACTCACCCACGGGCCGAACTGGTCGTTGTAGAAGGCCCGGCTGGTCAGCGTCACCCGGTCGATCTGGGCGTGCGCGGCGGCCAGGAGGTCGGGGTTGTGATGGCCGAAGTTCATGGCCGAGTATCCGGCCAGACAGTCGAGGTAGCGCTTGCCCTCCACGTCGGTCACCCAGGCGCCACGGCCCTCGGCGATCACGACGGGCAGGGGTGAGTAGTTGTGTGCGGACCTCGACTGTGCGAGTTCGATGTGGTCCGCGCTGGAGAGTCCCTGTCCGCCGGGGTTTCCGACGGAGTCCTGCTGTCCCAGATTCTGGGTGGTCATCTAGCCGCTCCGATCACCTTTGACCGATGGTCAGACAGTAGATACCCACCGTGGGGCCCTGTAGAGCCCCGCGGCGGGATCTCCAAGAGTTGAGCAGATGATCCGGTGAGCCCACAAGGGGTGGTGAAGATCACCGGCCGCGGCCCCGGGCCCGAAACCCCGGCACCTCCCGCCCCGGCACCCCCGCTGAGCTTGAGCGGCCCGGCGGGGCCTCCAAAGGGGGTGACGGGGGACGGTTACGCAGGTGACGCGGTACACAGCCTCCACAGCGATCGGCCGCCGCCCCGACGGGTACGTTCGCTCGTAACGAGCCACAGCCGCCGCGAGCGCCCCGCGCCGAGGACGGCTTTCACGAACGTCAGGGAGGTCATCGACGTGCCCCTACACGCGTCCCCGGACAGCCCCTTCTCCCTCGCCAACCTCATGACGGCGGTGACCGACGCCGTCCCCGACCGGATCGCGCTGGTCGCCGGAGCGCGCCGTCTCACCTACCGCGCCCTGGAAGACCGCTCCACCCGGCTGGCCCGGCACCTGGCCGCGGCCGGTGTGCGCCCCGGGGAGAACGTCGCGATCCTGTCGTTCAACCGCGCCGAGTGGGTGGAGGCCTTCCTGGGCGTCCTGCGCGCGGGCGCGGTGCCGGTCAACGTCAACTACCGGTACGTGGCGGGCGAGCTCCGGCACGTGCTCTCCGACTCGCACGCGGTGGCCCTGATCGCGGAGGACTCCCTGGCCACGACGGTGGCGACGGTCCGCTCCGACCTGCCGCGCCTGCGGCACGTGCTCCTGTTGGAGGACGGTTCCGAGCGCGACGCCTCGCTGGACGGCGTGGACTACGAGGAGGCGCTCGCCGCGCACGGACCCGACGCCGGGCACGGAGCGGCGGAACTGCCCGTGACCAGCGGCGACGACCACTACCTGCTCTACACCGGCGGCACCACCGGCTACCCCAAGGGGGTGCTGTGGCGCCAGGCGGACGTGTTCCGCGCGGCCGTGGAGCGGCGCGACCCGGGCGCCCCGCGCGCCGGGACCCCGCTGGACGTGGCCGAACGCGCCGCGCGCTGCTTCCCGCTGCGGATGCTGGTGCTGGGTCCGCTCATGCACGCCGCCGGGCAGTGGAACGCGCTGAGCATGCTGCTGTGCGGCAAACGCGTGGTGCTGTCCACGGACCGCAGTTTCCGCGCGGACCGGGTGCTGGAGCTGGCCCACCGCGAGGGCGTGCACGCGGTGCAGCTGGTGGGCGACGCGATGGCCCGCCCGCTGGCCAGGCACCTGCTGACCGAACCCGACCTGTGTCCCGACCTCACCTCGGTGCGCTCCGGCGGCACCCCGCTCACCCCCTCGGTGCGCGGGCTGTGGCGGGCCTGGCGTGAGGACGTGGCCCTGGCCGACGCCTACGGCGGTTCGGAGACGGGCGTGTGCGGTTCGGCCACCGCGCCCGACGAGCACACGAGCGTCGCGGACTCCGCGGACCGGCGCAGCTTCATGAT
The DNA here is from genome assembly GCF_056173345.1 of Nocardiopsis sp. iso_237. Lineage (NCBI taxonomy): Bacteria > Bacillati > Actinomycetota > Actinomycetes > Streptosporangiales > Nocardiopsidaceae > Nocardiopsis > Nocardiopsis sp. iso_237. Next base: position 4,809,747 of record NZ_CM149669.1, read on the forward strand.
GGGCGGCAGCATCGCGGTGCTCGACGGTGCGCTGCGCCCGCTTCCGCCGGGGTCGGTCGAGGTCGGCCGGATCGCCCGGACCGGTCGGATCCCGCTCGGCTACTACAACGATCCGATCGCCACCGCGCGCACGTTCCCCACGGACGGTGAGGGGCGGCGCTGGGCGCTGTCGGGCGACTACGGCACCCGGGCCGGGGACGGCTCCATCGTGCTGCTGGGCCGGGGCAGCGTGGTGATCAACACCGCCGGGGAGAAGGTCTACCCGGAGGAGGTGGAGGCCGTGCTGAAGGCGCACCCCTCGGTCGAGGACGTGATCGTGGTGCCCTCCCCGGACGAGCGGCTGGGGCAGAAGGTGACGGCCCTGGTGTCGCTGGCCTCCGGCTCGGCTCCGGACGAGGGGGCGCTGCGGGCGCACTGCCGGGTGCGTCTGGCCGGGTTCAAGGTGCCCCGGACCGTGCACTTCGTGGACCGGGTACGGCGTACGGCGGTGGGCAAGCAGGACTACCGGTGGGCGGCGTCGGTGGCCGGGGAGGACCCGGCCGCGCCCGCCGTTCCGACCTCGCCGCTGTCCGGTTCGTACCGGACCTGAGACCGTGCTCCGGTCCGCCGTCGTCACGATCTGTTTTCGGACCAAGGACCTCGCGGGCTGATACCTGACCAAAACCCCGATTCTCAGGGCTCTCGGACGTCCTCACCCCGTTCGGCGCCGCTAGAATTGGCGCAGCCCGGCCCGGGGCCTGACGGCTCTCCTCCCCCATCGCACGGCCCGGGCGGCAAACATCCGCGCGGGCCGGAGTATCGAACCGGTGGAGGTCGTCCCCGCGACCCGCGCTGTACAGCACCCCTTTGACCCGCCGGTCGACCGTGCACACGGGACCGGCGGCCCCATCAGGACGGAGGACGGCGCCCTCTCCCGGGAGACTCCCGGGCCAGCGCCCGACAACATGGCCAAGTCAGTAGGCTCCTACATCTTCAACGCGGTGCGCGGCGGGGCCGTCGGCACCTCCGAGGCACTGCCCGGCATCAGCGGCGGCACGGTCGCACTGATGGTCGGCCTCTACGACAAGCTCATCGGTGGCGCGGGCCACGTGGTCAGCGGCATCAAGCGCTACGTCACGGACGTGCCCCGGGGCCGCGGCAAGGAGCGCGCCCAGGAGCAGTTCCGCCAGGTGGACTGGTCGGTGCTCGTCCCCGCCCTCATCGGCATGGCCCTCGCACTCGTCCTGGCCGCCGTCTTCCTCGCCCCGCTGGTGGAGGCGCACGCCCAGTACGCCTACGCGCTGTTCTTCGGCCTGGTCCTGGCCTGTCTCTGGATCCCCTACACCGGCGCGGGCAAGAAGTGGAAGGCCTGGCACTACGCGGTCGCCCTCGTCTTCGCCGCGCTCGCCTTCACGCTCACCGGCCTGCCCGGCGCCAACCTGCCCACGCACCCGGTGGTGGTCTTCTTCGCGGCGGCCGTCGCGATCTGCGCCCTGGTGCTGCCGGGCCTGTCGGGTTCGTTCATCCTGCTGACCCTGGGCCTGTACGAGCCGACCATGGCGGCCCTGCGCGCGGCGGACCTCCCCTACATCACCGTCTTCGTGCTCGGCATGATCACGGGTCTGGCCCTGTTCGTGAAGGTGCTCCAGTTCCTGCTGGAGAACCACCACCACATCACCCTCGTGGTGCTGACCGGTCTGATGGCGGGTTCGCTGCGCGCCCTGTGGCCGTGGCAGGACGAGAACCGCGACCTGCTGCCGATGACCGACGTCCCCGTGACGCTCGCCTTCGCCGTCGGCGGCTTCGTGGTGGTCGTCGGCATGATCATCTGGGAGCAGCGCAGGCACGCCCAGCAGGAGCGGGTGGAGACCCGCCACAACGTCACCGTCTGACCGCGCGGAGGGGGACGGTCCGCCCCGGCGGGCCGTCCACTACAGTCGGAACCACCACAAACCAACACTGATGCCGGGGCCGCGAGGCCCCGGCGGCGCGGGGTGCCGGAGAGACTCCTCCCGGCTGAGAGCACACCCGTCGAACCTGCCCTAGTTCGTACTAGCGAAGGAACGCCAATGAGCGCGTACAACGTCGTGTCCATCGCCGGAAGCGACCCCAGCGGGGGCGCCGGCGTCCAGGCCGACCTGAAGTCGTTCTCCGCCCACGGAGTCTTCGGGATGACCGTGGTGACGGCGTTGACCGCCCAGTCCACACGCGGGGTCACCGGGGTCCACGGTGTCCCCGCGTCCTTCGTCACCGACCAGATGGACACCCTGTTCACCGACGCGACCGTGCACGCGGTCAAGGTGGGGATGCTGTCCACGTCCGAGGTCACCGAGGCCGTCGCGTCCGCCGTGGACCGCTACGGGCTACCGAACGTGGTCGTGGACCCGGTGATGGTGGCCAAGAGCGGGGACCGCCTCCTGGAGCGGTCCGCGATCGAGGCGCTGCGCACCGTCCTGCTGCCGCGCGCCGACCTGCTCACCCCCAACCTTCCCGAGGCCGCCGACCTGCTCGGTGAGAGCGAGGCCACCAGCCTCAAGGAGATGCGGGGGCAGGCCGAACGCCTCCTCGAACTCGGTCCGCGCCGCGTCCTGCTCAAGGGCGGGCACCTGCCGGGTGAGGAGAGTGTCGACCTGCTGGTCGACGGGGTCGCGGAGCCGGTCGAGTTCCGCGCCGGGCGGGTGGCCACCCGCAACACCCACGGCACCGGCTGCACGCTCTCCTCCTCGATCGCCGCGCTGCTCCCCCAGCGAGCGGACACGGTGGCCGCCGTGGCCGACGCCAAGGCCTACCTCACCGAGGCCCTGCGCCGCGCCGACGAGATCGACGCGGGCGGCGGCCAGGGACCGGTGCACCACTTCCACGCCTGGTGGTGACCGGACGACGCCAGACAGAAGGGGGGACCGGCCACGGCGGCCGGTCCCCCCTCTCGTCGGCCGGGGGAGGTCCCCCGGCCGAGCGGGCACTACTTGCTGACGTCCTCCATGATCACGTCCGGGTTCCGCCAGTCCTTGTGGCTGAAGAACTTGCGCGTCTCCGAGCTGATCAGCCCGGACAGCAGGATCAGACCCACCAGGTTGGGCAGCGCCATCAGACCGTTCGCGATGTCGCTGAAGAGCCACACCGAGTCCAGGTTGGCCACCGAGCCCACGAAGATGACGACGATGAAGAGCAGGCGGTAGGGCAGGACCATGCGGCGTCCGCCCAGGAACTCCACGCAGCGCTCACCGTAGTAGGACCAGCCCAGCAGGGTGCTGAAGGCGAACACCGTGACGGAGAGCGCCACGATCACGGCACCGGCCGACCCCATCGAGGGGCTGATCGCGCCCAGCCCCTCCGTCATGGCCTGCGAGGTGAGCAGCGATCCGTCCTCGGCCCCCTCCACCTGCCACACCCCGGTCACGATGATGACCAGGCACGTCATGCTGACCACGATGATCGTGTCGATGAAGGTCTGGGTCATGGAGACCATGGCCTGACGGACCGGCTGGGTGGTCTTGGCCGCGGCGGCCGCGATACCGCCCGTGCCCAGACCGGACTCGTTGGAGAAGATGCCGCGCGCGAAGCCCAGCTGGAGGGCGAGCAGGACACCGGCTCCGGCGAAGCCACCGGTCGCCGCGGTCCCCGTGAACGCGGAGGTGACGACCAGCTGGAGCGCGGGAAGCAGCGACTGCCAGTTGACGGCGAGCACGATCAGGCAGATGCCGACGTAGCCGATGATCATGACGGGCACGAGGGCGGAGGTGACGCGCCCGATGCTCTTGATACCGCCGAGGATGACGGCGCCCGCGGCGATCATCAGGATCAGCCCGATGATCCACGTCTCCACACCGGTGACGCTGTTCATCTGCTGGGCGACCGTGTTGGCCTGGGTGCCGTTGCCGATGCCGAACGCGGCGATGGCGCCGAAGACCGCGAAGGAGATGCCGAGGAAGGCCCCGAAGCGGCCGCCGACACCGTACTTCAGGTAGTACATCGGGCCGCCGCTCTGCTCGCCCTTGGCGTCGGTGCGGCGGAACTTCACGCCCATCAGGGCTTCGCTGTACTTGGTGGCCATCCCGAAGATGCCCATCACCCACATCCAGAACAGCGCTCCGGGGCCACCGATACCGATGGCCAGGGCCGCTCCGGCGATGTTGCCGACGCCGACCGTCGCGGCGAGGGCCGTGCTCAGCGCCTGGTAGTGCGAGATGTCGCCCTGGACCGACTCGTCCTCCTTCCGGCGGACGAAGGCCAGCCACAGGGCGTGCGGCAGCCGGAACAGCTGGATGAGGCGCAGCCGGACGGTGAGGTAGACACCCGTCAGGAACAGCAGGGGAATGAGGACGTACGGTCCCCAGATGATCTCCGACAGAACGCCGGCCATCTCTAGGAGGTGGTCCACGGAGGACCTCTCTTTCGGTGATTACGCGGGGTAGGGGGCACCAGCGGTGCAATGGGGGGGAACCAGGACCCTCGGAAACACGTTGGAACCGGTGGACACTGTTCGGTATCGGGAAAGAATGGCACTGACGCGTAACAAACAAATCACGCGAGGTCAGAATGCGTGTTACGGCTTACGATCGTGTCTTCTCCGCGTGTCCCGACTCCGGGATCCGGTCTGCCGGACTACCCCTCGCCACCTTCCCCGGTCTCCCCCTCGACCTGCGCCAGGGCGAGTCTGCTGAGCAGCGCGGCCGCCGCGTCCGGGTCCGCCCCCTGCCCCACCGCCACACCGAGCAGGTAGGTCGTGAGCGGGGCGGCCGGGCGGGCCACGGAGTGGGCGGCGTCGCGCGCGAGGTCGAGCACGCGGTCCACGTCCGGTTTCCGGAGGGGGTCGGTCCCGGTCAGGTCCAGTTCCGCTCGGACCAGTTCGGACCATTCCACGAGTGTCACCACACGGCTCCTTCGGGCGTTCTGTCGGTCACGTTCGGCGATCACGGCCATGCCGGGGTCACCCGTCGGTCAGTCGACCGTGCGGGCTGCGTCACCACCTGATCGGCCAACCCGTGTCGGCGCTTCGGGCGAGGTTCTCCCGCCCGGCGACCCGGGTTCACTCCCCGACCCTAGCGTCGGAGGCACCCACCACTCGGCGTGACACCTCGGCGTTGGGAGCCCCGCATGTCCCCCACACCCCCGCCCTCCGTCCACCGGCCGCCCCTGCGCGTGGCCATCGTGACCGAGTCCTTCCTCCCGCAGGTCAACGGGGTCACCAACTCCGTGTGCCGGATCAGCGAGCATCTGGCGGCCGAGGGTCACCAGGCCCTCGTGCTGGCCCCGGGCCACGGCCCGACCTCGTACGCGGGCTTCCCGGTCGTACGGATGCCCGCGCTGCCCCTGCCCGTGTACCGCGACTTCTCCATGGGCCTGCCCGCCCGGCGGACCATGACCGCCGCGATCCGCGCGTTCGCGCCCGACGTGCTGCACCTGGCCTCCCCCGCGCTGTTCGGCGCGACGGCGGTGGACGTGGCCCGCAGGTGGGCGCTGCCCACCGTGGCGGCGTTCCAGACCGACCTGCCCGGGTTCGCCGGACGTTACGGCCTGCCCGGTTCCGAGGCGCTGTGGTCGCTGCTCCACCGCGTCCACTCCGCGGTGGACCGCACGCTGGTGCCGTCCTCGGCCACCATGGAGGCGCTCACCGGCCGGGGGTTCCCCCGGCTGGACCTGTGGCGCCGGGGCGTGGACACCGCGCGCTTCTCCCCCGACCACCGGTCGGCGGAGCTGCGTCGTCGCCTGGCCCCGAACGGGGAGGTGATCGTGGGGTACGTGGGCCGCCTGTCCCGCGACAAGCGGGTGCACCTGCTGGGGCACCTGGCGAGGTTGCGGGGGATGCGCCTGGTGGTGGTCGGGGACGGACCGGACCGCGCCCGGCTGCGCCGCCTGCTGCCGGACGCCGTCTTCACGGGGCAGCGGACCGGGGCCGACCTGTCGCGGCTCTACGCGTCGCTGGACGTGTTCGTGCACACCGGCGCGGACGAGACCTTCTGCCAGGCCGTGCAGGAGGCGTTGGCCTCGGGTGTTCCGGTGGTCGCCCCGGAGGCGGGCGGCCCCGTGGACCTGGTGGCTGACGGGCTCAACGGCCTGCTGTACGGGCCGGACTCGATCCGTGAGCTGCGGGTGGCGGTGGGCCGTCTGACGCGTAACGCGGAGGTGCGGGCCCGGATGGCGGCCGGAGCCCGGCCCTCGGTGGCGCACCGCACGTGGCGGTCGGTCAACGCGGAACTGGTGGAGCACTACCGCGCGGTGATCGCGCCGAGCCACGAACTGGCCGCCCGCCGCGAGCGGGTGACGGCCGGGGGCGCGTGACCGGCCCGGGACCCACCCGAGGAAGCGTGACGGGACCCTCCCTGGGAGAGAGAGGGAGGGTCCCGTCGGTGGTGACCGCCTCACCCCGTATAAGAGAGGCGGGCACGATCCGGGTGCGGGCGCGGGGTCAGTGGACCGGCTGCGCGACCGCCGTCGGGGCCGGGATCACCGCGCTGGGCGACTGGGCGTCGGAGCCCGCGCCGTCGGAGAGCAGCGACCCGAGGACCTCGGTGAGCCGGTCCAGGTGGGCCCGGATCCACGGCAGGGCCAGCGGGTCCTCGGCGGACAGCGCCGCGTACCGCTTGTCCTCGGAGTCCCCGTACAGGAGGCTCGTGGCCACCCGCATCCGCAGGGCGGCGGAGCTCTCACCGAACTCGACGGCGGGCAGCACCCCCATGCCGAAGTGCTCCAGGAGGTGCCCGGTCAGCTCCGGGCCGGTGGTCACTCCGTGCAGGGCGGACAGCCGCTCGCGGACCGGCTCGAAGTCCGGGTAGAGGTAGAAGGCCGCCGCCGGGGGCGCGACGAGGGCGCCGGCCCCGGTGAAGACGTCGGCGACGGCGCGGGCCACGATGCCGTGCAGTCGGCGGCTGCGGTCCACGTGGTCACGCAGCTCGACCGGCTCACCGAAGGCGTGCGCGGCCGCCTGCTGGACGGGAGCGGCCGGGCTGGACCAGATCTCGCTGGCCACACCCAGCAGGCCGCCGCGCAGACGGTGGCCGATCTCGGAGTCGGGCAGGCGCAGGACCCCGATCCGCCAGCCGCCGAGGGCCAGGTTCTTGCTGAGCCCGGTGGAGATGACGGTGCGCTCGGGTGCGTACTCGGCCGGGCTGTGGACCTCGGCGCGCTCCCGGCCGTGCTCGTCCACGTGGACGAGGTCCCGGTAGATCTCGTCGGAGATGATCACCAGGTCGAGCTCGCGGGCGACCTCGGCCAGGCGGCGCACGGTCTCCGCCTCCGCGACGGTGCCGGTCGGGTTGTCCGGAACGGTGACGATCACCGCGTTGACGGTGCGCCCCTGTTCACGAGCGGCGGTGACGGCGGCGTGCAGCAGGTCGGGCTGCGGTACCCCGCCCTGGCCGGTGGCGGTCGGCACCATCACCGGGCGCTGCCCCACGAGGCGGCTCTGCGCGGCGTAGCTGACCCAGCTGGGCGCGGCGATGGCGGTGTCCCCGCCGATCTCCAGGAGCAGGCTGTAGAGCAGGGGCTTGCTGCCCGGGCCCGCGATGACCAGGTCGGGGTCGGTGGGCAGCCCCCGGCGGTTCCAGTACCCGGCGGCGGCCTCGCGCAGGTCGCTGGAACCGGCCACGGGCCCGTAGGAGTTGGCCGCGTTGCTCGCCGTGAGCTGGTCCCGCATGACCGGGTGCACCGGCAGACCGGCCTCACCGAACCCGAGCGGAAGCACGCGCACCCCTTGGCGGCGCTTGTCGTTGAGGGCTTCGTTCACGGCGAGGGTGGCGGACACAGTGACGGTCATGGATGACTCATCTCCGGCTTGTCGTTAGGCGCTGACCACCGGTTGAGCTGGGCTCTCGTCCAGCTGGTGGCCTCTCACACCACAGCCTGCCCAGATCACGCCATCAGTACAAGCGAGTCTTTTCGATGCTGAGCATAAGATGACCTAATGCTTGACCTTCGACGACTCCAGCTCCTCCGCGAGTTCAGTACCCGGGGGACCATCGCCGCGACCGCGCACGCCCTGGGATACACGCCTTCGGCGGTCTCCCAGCAGCTCGCCACCCTCGAACGCGAGACGGGGGTGGCGCTGCTGGACCGGTCCCCGCGCGGCGCCGAACTGACCGACGCCGGACAGCTGCTGGTGAACCAGGCCGAGGAGATCCTGGCCCTGGTCGAGGCGGCCGAGTCCGTGCTGGCCGAACAGTCGAACATCGCCCTGGGCGTGGTGACGGTGACGGCCTTCCCGACCGCCGCCGTGGCCTTCGCGCCGCTGCTGGCGCCGCCGCTGCGCGGCTACGAGGGCATGCAGCTGGTCCTGAGGCAGACCCTGCTGGCCACCGGCACCCAGAAGGTGCGCTCCCGCGAGGTGGACATCGCCCTGGTCGACGACTGGACCGGGCAGCACCCGGGCCGGGGGCCGGACAGCGGCCTGCGCCACGTGCACCTGCTGCGGGACCCGATGGTGCTTGCGGTACCGGAGGGCCACCGGCTGGCCGACCCGGAGGTCCCGCTGGTGCTGGACCAGATGCTGGGCGAGTCGTGGATCGTGGCGCCGGAGGGCGAGCGTTCCCGCCACGGCACGGAGAAGCTGTTCGCCGAGGTGGGCGGGTTGCCCGCGGCGACGTGGGAGTTCGAGGGGCTGGGCACGATCCTCAGCCTGGTCTCGCGGGGCATCGGGATCGCGGCGGTCCCGGCGCTGGCCATGGTGGGCGCCCCGGCGGGCCTGGTGTACCGGAAGTTCCCCTCGTCACCGGAGCGGCACGTGTACGCGGTGCTGCGTCCGGCCTCGCTGCGGCGACCGGCCGTGCAGGTGACCCTGTCGGCGCTCCGGGACGCCGCCCGCAGCGTGGAACGGGAGCTCAGCCCGGTCTCCCCACGTGTCCAGGGACCCCGGTGACGGCGCGGGGACGCGGTCCCCGCGGGCGCGCACACGGCCCGCCCCCTCAGGGGACGGGCCGTGTTCGGTGTTCTCTCGGGCGCTTCCGGTGGCCTGTTCGGGTACCGGTCACGGGTCGTTGCTCCGTCGGCGCGCCTTGTCGATCCTGCGGCGGAGCTTGCGACAGACGTGGCGAGCACGGTCGCGGTCGTCGCGGGCGTTCCACCAGCGCGCGTAGGCTTCCAGTCTTCTTTTGCGCAGGGAGTCCAGCTCGGCCTCCATCCGGGTCACCCGGTGCTCCAGGTCGATGCGTTCTCGTTCGAACGACGACATGTCGCGCTCGTGGAAACCGGCCTCACGCTCGGCACTGACCAGCCGATCCGTGAGTCCCTCGGTGACGTTTCCACCCCTGGCGATCCGGCTGACGCCGGCCTGTCCGCTGATGCCTTCGAACCACACAGTTCTGGTCTTTCCTGTGGCGGCCCAAGATCACCGATCGCTACGCAAAGAATGCAGAAAGTGTTCAAAGTGGACTTTTTGGGATGGCACCCCTGGACACGGTTCCCGCTCTACGCCACCATGACCCGCTCGGACTCCGGGCGGCCCCGGCCGCGCCCGCGAAGCCGCGTGTAGACCGCCTCGAACCGCTCCAACGACCGGTGGTGGTCGTGCCCCCGGGCGATCTCCCGGCTCGCCCGCCCGAGCTCCTCGCGCCGCCGCTCCGAACCGAGCACCGACAGCAGGCGGTCGGCCAGGTGCACGTGGTTCCCCGGAGGGAACAGGAAGCCGTTGCGCCCCTCCTCCACCAGGTGCGGCAGCGCCATCGCGTCGGCCGCGACCACGGGCAGCCCCGTGGACATCGCCTCCAGGGTGGCGATGCTCTGGAGCTCCGCCACGCTCGCGATGGCGAAGACGTCCGCCGCCGCGTAGACCATCGGCAGGTCCTCGTCCGGCACGAAACCCAGGAAGAACACCCGGTCGGCCACGCCCAGCCGGGCGGCGAGCGCGCGCAGCTCCGCCTCACACTGCCCGGTTCCGGCCAGCACCAACTGCGCGTCCCGCTCGGGGACGGTCATCGCCAGCGCGCGGATCGTGTCGTCGATCCGCTTCTCCTCGTCCAGCCGCCCCACGAAGGCCACGGTGTCCCGTTCGGGCAGGCCGAACCTGCCCCTGGCCGCCGCGAGGTCCCCGGCCCGGGGGTGGAAGCGGTCGAGGTCGATCCCGCAGGAGATCGCCTCGATCTCCCGGGCGAACCCCCGTTCCCTCAGGAGCTCGGCCGCGCGCGGGGTCGGGGTCGTCACGTGGTCGGCCTCCCCGGCCACCCGGACCATGTCCCGCCAGGCCAGGGAGCCCGCCGCGCGCTGCATCGGACGCGGCACGCGGGCGTGGGCGTACAGGTTGTCCGGCATGAAGTGGTTGGTCAGGACGACGGGCACGCCCTCCGCCCTGCCCCGGCGCAGGGCCGCACGGCTGAGGGGGAAGTGGCTCTGCACATGGACGACGTCGGGGTCCAGCCGCCGCACGATCCGGGCGATGTGCCCGCCCATCCCCAGGGGGACGGCCGCCCGCATCTCGGCCTGGAGGGGGATCAGGGCCGAGCGCAGTCGGTGCTCGGTGACGTTCCCGTTGACCGTGACGTGGGGTTCGCCCCGCTCTGAGGGGCACACGACGTGCACCCGGTGCCCGCGTTCGGCCAGCCCCTCGGCCAGGCGGAACGTGAAGTAGCCGGCACCGTTGACGTCGGGCGGATAGGTGTCCGAGGCGATCAGGACGCGCAGCGGACGGTTGGGCTGTGCCATCTGGGAACTCCCTGTTTCAACGAGTGCGGCTACTGGAGGAGGCGGAGGTCCCGGCGTCACCCGCCGCGCCCCCGTCCGCCTCGGGGTTGCGGTGCCGGGACCGGGCCAGGGTGACGGTGCCCGCGAAGGCCAGCAGGGCGAAGAGCGACGCCCCGACCTGTTCCAGCGGGGTGTCCGGTGCCCCCTCACCGAGAAGGAGGGCGCCGATGCCCACGCCGACCACCGGGTCGGCGATCAGCAGGGTCGCGTAGGCGGCGGCGAAGTGGCCGGTCCGGTAGGCGTTCTGGAGCAGGAGGGCGCCGAAGACCGCGGTGACCCCGGCCATGAGGGTGAGCCAGCTGAAGAGGTTGACGGGGTCCACCACCGCGTTCGCGGTGATCACCCGGGCCAGACCCGAGGTCGTGCCGAGCGCCGCGCCGCCCGCCGCGGCGAGCAGGAGGGCCCGCACGCCGCTGGGCAGCCAGCGGGCGGACACGTAGACCAGGCTGCCCGCGGCGATCATCCCGCCGGACAGCCACAGCGCCGTCTCGGTGGACATGACCGGCTGCTCGGTGCCGTGCGGGAAGGTCATCAGGACGCCGACCAGCCCGACCATCACCGCGATCCCCGCGAGGATCTGCGAGACGCGGACCCGCTGGCGGTTGAACACGGCGGACAGCACGATCGCGAACAGCAGCCCGGTGACGCCGATCGGCTGGATGATGGTGAGCGGCGCCCCGCTCAGGGCGAGCAGGTGGAGGCAGGCCCCCAGCACGGCCGCCCCGGTACCGAGGAGCCAGCGGGGCTGGCGCAGCAAGTGCAGGAGGAAGCCCGCCGGTGCGACCTTCTGCCCGGGGGCGCGTACCGCGTCGCGTTCCTGGAGGGCCGAGCCCAGGGCCAGGGCGAAGGCCCCCGCCACGGCCATGAGTACGTGCAACGGCATCAGGCGCACCACCCCGTCGTGGCCGAACCCGTCTCCGGTGCTCCGCGCATCACCGCAACCCCCGCCACTCGGTACTCACCCGCGACCGCCCGCAAACGGGTACGGGCCACACAGTACGGAGGGACGGCGTGCTCCGGCGATAACGCCACCCCCCGTCTTTCTCGTAGTGTCGTCCCCACCTCGCGGGGACGGGCACACACCCGTGAGCGTGTCGGCGTTCGCCCCCGGTTTCGGCACCGACCGCTCCGGGCCCTTCTCCCCTACGTCTCCCGCAAAAGCCGGAGGGTTAAGAGTCTTCGCGGGTCAAGAGTGGGTATTGGGTGGCCCCGAATGGCGGAGCCCGCCCGGACCGATTGCCCCGGGCCCCTGTGCCGCCGTAGCCGGACGTGACACTATGTCCGGGTATTGGTCTAGACCGGACAGGAGCAGTGCCGCGTGCCTGAGAATCCCCACCCCGATCCCCTTTCCCTGCTTCCCCGGCCCCGGGAGCTGACCACCGACGGTTCCGGCGGACTCACCCTCACCTCCGCCACCCGCGTGTCCGCGGACCACGAGGCCCAGGGCACGCTCGCCTGGCTCCAGCGCGAGCTCGGCGCGGCCACCGGCCTGCCCCTGGCCACCGGCGACGAGGAGGACGCCCAGATCCGGCTGAGCGTCGACCCGGGAGCGGGACTCGGCCGGGAGGGCTACCGCCTGATCATCGACTCCGAGGGCGCGATCGTGGTGGGCAACGAACCCGCCGGCGTGTTCTACGGGGTGCAGACCCTGCGCCAGCTGCTGCCCGCCGACGCCTACCGCACCAGCCCCCTGGGCGGCGCCGAGTGGCGCCTGCCCGCGGTGAGCATCACCGACGCCCCGCGCTTCCAGTGGCGCGGCGCGATGCTCGACATCGCCCGCCACTTCCAGCCCAAGCGCGAGATCCTGCGCTTCATCGACCTGCTCGCGCTGCACAAGCTCAACGTGCTGCACCTGCACCTGACCGACGACCAGGGCTGGCGGGTCGAGATCCGCCGCTACCCGAAGCTGACCGAGGTCGCCTCCTGGCGCACCGAGAGCCAGCTGGGCGCCACCAAACCCGCGACGTTCGACAACCGTCCGCACGGCGGTTTCCTCACCCAGGACGACATCCGCGAGATCGTCGCCTACGCGGACGCCCGGCACGTGGCGGTGGTCCCGGAGATCGACGTCCCCGGCCACTCCCAGGCGGCCATCCACGCCTACCCCGAGCTCGGTGAGGTCGGGGAGATCCCGGTGGGCACCCAGTGGGGTGTCTTCGAGGAGATCCTCGCGGTCACCGACGACGTCCTGGAGTTCTACAAGAACGTCTTCGACGAGATCATCGAGCTGTTCCCCAGCACCTACGTCCACGTGGGCGGGGACGAGGTCCCCAAGACCCAGTGGAAGAACAGCGCCTCCGCCCAGAAGCGGATCAGGGACGAGGGTCTGGCCGACGAGGACGAGCTCCAGAGCTGGTTCATCCGCCAGCTCGACGACCACCTCACCAAGCGCGGCCGCCGCCTGCTCGGCTGGGACGAGATCCTGGAGGGCGGCCTCGCGTCGGGCGCGACGGTGATGTCGTGGCGCGGCGAGGAGGGCGGCATCGCGGCGGCCCGCGCCGGGCACGACGTGATCATGGCCCCCACCGCCACGTCCTACCTGGACTACAAGCAGTCCGAGCGGCCGGACGAGCCGGTTCCGGTCGGCACGCTGCTCCGCGTGGAGGACGTGTACGCGGGCGAGCCGGTTCCCGCCGACCTCACCGAGGAGGAGGCCCGGCACGTCCTCGGCGGCCAGGTCAACCTCTGGAGCGAGCACATCGACAACGCCCGCAGGCTCGACTACATGGTCTTCCCGCGTCTGACCGCCTTCGCGGAGAAGGTGTGGACCGAGGGGGAGCGCGACTTCACCGAGTTCGAGCCGCGCCTGCGGCACCACCTGCGCAGGCTCGACGCGGCGGGTGTGGAGTACCGGCCCCTCGACGGCCCGCGCGCCTGGCACACCCGGCCGGGCCTGTACGGCTGGGGCTACCAGCCCGGCCAGGAGGCCCCGGAGCAGGGCCACGCCGGAGCGTAGTCGCCCCCCGTCGGGGCCGGTCCCGCGCGGGACCGGCCCCGACGGCCGTCCACGGGTTCAGAAGTAGGTGGCGATCGCGTCGACCACGCGGTACCCGTCGTCCACCACCGGGATGACCTGCCAGCGGTCGAAGGCCGTGCAGGGGTGGGAGACACCGAAGGAGACCAGGTCGCCGGGGCGCACCCCCAGCCCTTCGGGCACGTCGAGGTAGGCGTGGTGGTCGTTGAGGTCGGTGACCTCGACCCCCTCGGCCGGGACCACCGAGCCGTCGCGCCCTCGCAGGACGCGCGGGACGGGGAAGCCCTGGTCGAAGTTGGCCTCGCGGCGGCCCATCCCTGCGATCGCCCGCCCCTCCTCCGGGGTGGAGGTGACCTGCGCCCACAGCTCCAGGGCTCCGGACAGGGCGTCGCCTCCCTCGGGCAGCCGGTTGTACGGCGTGGTCCGCCGGTACAGGCCGTCGTCGTGGGCGACGTAGGCCCCGCTGCGCAGGATCGGTGCGACGTCCTCTCGGCCGCCGATCTCCTCGGCGACCACGTCGAACCACGCGCTGCCGCCCACGGAGAGCACCGGACGCTCCAGCCCGTGTTCGGACGCCAGGGCGGCGGCGTCCCCGAGGAGGTCGCCCAGGAAGCCCCGGACCCCCTCCGCGTCGCTGAGCGACCCCTCGTACCCGGCCACTCCGGCCAGCTCCAGGCCCGGGGCGCGCACGACCTCCCGCGCGACCGCCAGCACCGCCTCCCGCGTGCGGCAGCCCGTCCGGCCTCCCGGCGTACCGCGCTCCACCATCACCCGGAGAGGGCGGTCGGCTTCATCCGCCGCCCCGGAGGCCACCGCGACCCCTTCGGGCGAGTCCACGTAGAAGAGGAACGCGAAGTCGGGGTCGGCGTCCTGCTCGGCCGCCGCCCAGCGCAGGACCCGGGGGTCCAGGAGCTCGTTGGCCAGCAGGATCCGGTCCACCCCGAACCGGCGGAAGTCCAGGACCTGGTTGGCGGTGGCGGCGGTGATCCCCCAGGCGCCCGCGTCGAGCTGGCGCTGGGTGAGCACGGGGGACATCGCGGTCTTGCCGTGGGGGGCGAACAGGAGTCCGTGGCCGCGCGTGAACTCGGCCAGCGCGGCGATGTTGCGGTCCAGCGCGGAGGCGCGGAGCACCATGAGCGGCCAGGTGAAGGGGCCGTCGAACAGGTGGTCCCCGCGCGCGGCGAACTCGGCCAGGGTGACGGGCTCGCCCGGCCACCACAGGCCCTTGGTGCGCCAGTCGACGTGTTCCTGGGGGATGCACAGCCGGTCGCTCACGTGACCTCCGCTTCCTGTTCGGGTGTCTTCGCACCGATCATCCCATCGGGGGTGCCGGGGCACCCGCTGCCGGGTGGGCTTCGCGCGTGCGGACACGGCGGGACCCGCCCGGCGTGCCGGGCGGGTCCGTCCGTCGGTACGGGTCAGTCGCCCGCGGGCGCCCCGACCGGCTCCGCCTCGGGCTCCCTGGCGGAGGCCGAGGCGTTGAGGAACTCCTCGATGGCCTGCTGGCCGCGGTCCGGGTAGTCCGTGATGAAGCCGTCCACGCCCATCTCCAGGACCCGCCCCATCACCTGGGTGTCGTTGATCGTGTAGGGCATGATGTCCAGGCCCGCGTCGTGCACGCGGTCGACGTAGGCGGCGTCGATCGTGGTGTGGTTCGGGTTGATCATGTGCGCCCAGTCGAACTCGGCGATCCGCGACTCCGGGACCTTGCCGAGCAGCGCGTGCGGCAGCGCGGGCAGGATCTCCTTCGAGCGCTCCGTGGACTCCCAGTCGAAGCTCTGCACCACGAGCCGGTGGGGCTGGTCGGGCCCGTTGGGCATCAGCCAGTAGGGATGCCGGGCCAGTTCGTCCGCGATCCGGTTCTCGATGCCCGGGTACAGGGACGGCTCCTTGACCTCCAGGAGGAGGTTCATCCTGTGCCTCTTCAGGCGGTTCAGGGCCTGGCTGAGGAGCGGAACGGGTTCACCGGCGAACGCGTCGTCGAAGGACGAACCGGCGTCGAGACGGCGGATCTCCGCCAGCGTGAAGTCACCGACGTCGTAGGGCGCGCGGCCCGGGAAGACCTCGGCGACGTTCGTGGTGCGGTCGAGCCGGGTGTCGTGCATGAGGATCAGCTGGTCGTCCGAGGTGAGCTGGACGTCCACCTCCACGGTCTCCGCGCCGAGGCGGTGTGCCTCGTCGATCGCCGCGAGGGTGTTCTCGGGCGCGTGTCCGGATGCGCCCCGGTGGGCGACGGCGATGAGGGGGCGGTTCTGTGACGACTGCTGGGACGGAAGAACACTGGCGCCGGGGGTCACCCGCTGCGCCGTCGCGGCCTTGGTGACCGTCACCGCCTCCGCGGACGCGGTGGCGGGGACGGCGAGCACGGGGCTCGATCCCAGGGCCAACATGAGTGATACGGCTCCGACTACGAATCCGATGCGCTGGTGCACCGGGCCTCCCAAGTACGCGTGGACTGGCCGACTGCTACCTCAGGGTGAGTGCGCCTGGTGACCGGACGGTGACCACGCGCGGAGCAGCCGGTGATCCGACGCCCATCTTCTGGTGGGTCCGCGCCCCTCGGGCCACGGGAACCCCACGCTTCAATCTCACCCCATGTAGGCAATTGATCGCTTCATGTCCGATTTTTGACTGTAAGCCCCCTCCATAATCACAGAGAGTCCTGTAAACATCACGTGTAGTAGTCGATGGGAAGGAACTCTCATGCGCAAGCACCACACGAGGTGGGTCGCGCTCTTCAGTGCCGCCGCGATCTCCACGACGGGGCTGATCGGCCTCGCCGGACCCGCAGCGGCGGACGACGAGAACACGGGGACGCTCAGCTGGCCGGTCGTGCGGCAGGGGGTGTCCACCTTCAGCATCGACGGGTTCGAGATCACCTACCTGCCCGCCGGTCTGGAGCGGTACGGCATCAACGCCACGTCCACGACGGACCGTCAGGGCAACAGCCAGTCCCAGCTCTCGTGGGTGCAGGGACCGGACCAGCTGTACGGCCGGGTCTCCGTCCTGCGCTCGGACCGCCTCCAGGACCTGGAGGACGTCCGCGAGACCCGGTACAGCCACCTTTCGGCCAGCTCCCTGGAGGAGGTCCCGGCGGGAGGGTCGTTCGAGCACGGCGCGTACCTGTCCGAGGAGACCGGCGACCTCTTCTGGGTGGAGAGCCCGGGTGTCGCCGTCGCCACGCACCTCCAGCCGGAGCGCTGGGAGCGCGCGGAGCTGGTGAAGCTCGCGGAGGGTGTCATCGACGAGACGGCGCCGCAGGCCGAGACGGAGGCACCGGCCGCCGAGGACGCCAGTGCCGTCGCGGCCGAGGCGGACCCCCCGGCCGGGGACGCCGCCGACGTGGCGCCCAGCGAGGAAGCCCCCGTGGAGGAGGCCCCGGCCGTGGAAGCTCCCGCCGAGGCCGCACCGGCCGAGGAGGCCCCCGCAGCGGAGGCCCCGGCTGAGGAAGCCCCAGCTGAGGAGGCCCCTGTTGCGGAGGTTCCGGCTCAGGAGGCTCCGGTCGAGGAGGCTCCCGCCGAGGCCGCACCGGCCGAGGAGACTCCCGCAGCGGAGACCCCGGCCGAGGAAGCCCCGGGCGCGGAGGCTCCCGTCGAAGAGGCGCCCGTGGAGGAGACCCCCGTCGCGGAGGCTCCCGCCGAGGAGGCTCCGACCCAGGAGCAGGCCCCCGTGGACGAGGAGGTGGTCGACGGCGCCGAGCTCGACGAGATCACCCCGATCGAGGAGGCCCCGGTCGAGGAGGCCACCGCCGAGACGACCCCGGTCGTCGACGAGGCTCCGACCCAGGAGGAGGCCGCGTCCCCGGACCAGGCCGGCCTCCCCGAGAACGTCTCCTCGCGTGAGGTCAAGACCTGCCTGACCGAACACTTCGTCGACTTCGGCTCCGGCGAGTCCGAGCTCGACACCGCTCGGATGACCGGAACCAGCGGCGCGCTCGTCGAGCGGGCGCTGTCCGGGTCCGACCTCAACGACGCCGAGCGCGACCGTCTGCTGGCCACGGTCTGGTACTACGGCGACGAGGGCGACAAGGCGGTCGCCACCAACGACTGCGCGGAGCGGTTCGGCATGGAGCCCGCCGAGGTCGAGGGGGTCCTCGCGGAGGTCTCCGGGATCATCGGTGAGCTCGCCCAGGAGAACGACCGGAGCATGTCCAGCTCGATGGACGAGGTCCGGAGGATGAGTCACGACGCCACCGGGACCGGTCCGGTGACGGACCCCGTGGGCGCCGAGGAATGGGCGGAACTCTGGGACTCCCTGCCGTGGTCCATCCCGGTGGAGAACTCCTGAACCTCACCGTCTGACCTGCGTTGACCGAAGCCCGGTCGTGAAGCCGAACGTGTTCACGGCCGGGCTTCGGTGATGCCCGGGGCCCGTGCCGCCGACACCTTCCCGGCCGCGACCGACAACCAAGGTCCCGAACCCCCGATGACCCGACATCCGGGTCAATCCATGCTGTACCGTCACCCTCGATCGGCCGGTTTCCACCGAGGACCGGTCGGCGCCCCGTCCTCCGTCCCGGAGCGACACCCCCAGACGGGCGGCGAACCCGCCCTCCCCCGTCCGCAGGAGGACTGCGATCATGTCCGGATTCACCACCCGACCCCAGCTCCGCGGCGACTTCGGCATGGTCGCCTCCACCCACTGGTTGGCCAGCGCCACCGGCATGTCCGTCCTGGAGCGCGGTGGCAACGCCTTCGACGCGGCGGTCGCCGCGGGCTTCACCCTCCAGGTCGTCGAACCCCACCTGAACGGCCCCGGCGGCGAGGTCCCCGTCGTCTTCCAGGCCCGGGGCGGCTCCCCGCGCGTGCTCTGCGGCCAGGGCGTCTCGCCCGCCGCCGCCACCATCGGGGCCTTCGAGGAGCTGGGGCTCGACCGTGTCCCCGGCAGCGGGGTCCTCGCCGCCACCGTCCCCGGGGCCTTCGACGCCTGGATGCAGCTCCTGCGCGACCACGGCACCATGTCCGTCCGCGAGGTCCTGGACCACGCCATCGGCCTGGCCGAACGCGGCTACCCCGTCCTGGGCAGGATCGCCGCCGCGCTGGAGGCGCTCACCCCGGTGTTCTCCCGGCACTGGGCGGGCTCGGCCGCCGTCTACCTACCGCACGGCGCCGCCCCCGCCGCCGGAACGCGGCTGCGCAACCCGGCGCTCGCCGCCACCTACCGGCGCGTGGTCTCCGAGGCCGAGGCGGCGGGCGGCGACCGCGAGGCCCAGATCGAGGCGGCACGCCGTTCCTGGTACCAGGGCTTCGTCGCGGAGGCGGTCGGCGCGTTCCTCTCCCGTCCCGTCCCGAACGGCCACGGCGAGCCCCAGCGGGCCCTGCTGACCGCACAGGACATGGCCGATTGGAGCGCCTCCTACGAGGACACCGTCAGCACCGTCTACGGTTCCCACACCGTGCACAAGACGGGACCCTGGGGCCAGGGACCCGTCATGCTCCAGCAGCTGCGCATGGCCGAGGCGGCCGGGGTCGGGACCGACGCGCGCCAGGGCGTGAGCTCGGACTTCGTGCACTGGAGCACCGAGATCGCCAAGCTCGCCTTCGCGGACCGTGAGGGCTGGTACGGCGACCCCGGGTTCGTCGACGTCCCGCTGAAGGACCTGCTCAGCCCCGACTACGCCGCCGAGCGGGTGCGCGGGATCAGCGACGGGCGCGCCGACCTGGAGCCGCACCCGGGTGCGCCCGGCGGCCGCGTCCCCTACGAGGCGCCGGTGTACCTGGCCGGGGAGGCCCCGGGCGACCGCACCACCGGCGAGCCCACCGTCCGCGACGCCGCCGGGCGGACCCCCACCGACCTGCGCGGCGACACCTGTCACGTGGACGTGGTGGACGCCGACGGCAACATGGTCTCCGCGACGCCCAGCGGCGGCTGGTTCAGCAGCTCGCCGCTCATCCCCGAACTCGGGTTCCCCCTGGGCACGCGGGCGCAGATGTTCTGGCTCGACCCGGCCTCGCCCAACGCGCTGGCACCGCGCCGTCGCCCCCGCACCACCCTCTCCCCCACCCTGGTGACCCGTGCGGACGGCGAGGCGGTCCTGGCCATCGGCACCCCCGGCGGTGACCAGCAGGACCAGTGGACCACCACGGCCCTGGTGCGGGTGCTCAACGGCGTGGACGACCTCCAGGAGGCCCTGGACACACCCATGTTCCACACCAACGCCTTCCCCAGCTCCTTCCACCCCCGCGAGACCGTCCCAGGCGACCTGGTCGTGGAGCCGGGCGTGGGCGAAGGGGTCGTCGACGACCTCCGACGCCGGGGCCACCGGGTGCAGGTCGCCCAGGAGTGGTCGCTGGGCCGTCTGGCGGCGGTCGCCCGGGACCCGGAGAGCGGTGAGCTCCGCGCGGCGGCCGACCCCCGGGGCGCGCAGGGGTACGCCGCCGGGCGCTGACCGGCGGGCAGACGAAAACGTACGGAAGCCCCCTCCGACTGGACAGGAGGGGGCTTTGTCGCGGCCTGGGGGTAGTGGCATGGCTTGACCGGACCTCTTGCCAAATCGGTCGGTCACTGCTTATGTAGACCTGTGCGGCGGGACCCCGGCCTGCGAGGTCGTGGAATCCCCGCCACAACTCCATACCACCCAAGGGCCGACCACCGCTGTCTCCCCCTCCCTCAGCGGCGGCCCTGTCCCCCCTCCTAACCGAGGCCTGCCTTCCCCTCCCGGCGGTTTTTCGGACATGGAGAAGGAAGGGCCGTGGTGCCACCGCCCCGGTGGCACCACGGCCCTTCCCGTTTCCGGGGTCCGGGCCGGGGATCAGGTGCTCACGCGCACCGCGCCCGCGTAGTTGGCGGTGCGCACGGGGGTGACCCGCACGTCCAGACCGGTGCGCGGCGCCTCCAGCATCTGGCCGTCACCGAGGTAGATCGCCACGTGCGAGATGTAGTCCGGCGCGGTCGGGTCCGAACGCCAGAACAGCAGGTCACCGCGTTCGAGGTCGTCCCACTCCACGCGCTCGCCCGCGTTCCACTGGTCGTGGGTGACGCGCGGGATGGACACGCCCTCCTCCTGGAACGCCCACTGGAGCAGGCCGGAGCAGTCGAAGCCGACGTCGGGGGTGGTCCCGCCCCACACGTAGGGGACACCGAGCTGGGTCTCGGCGTTGGCGATGATCCGTTCGATCACCGAGGAGGGCACGGCGTCGCCGTCGACCCGGGGTTCGGGAGCGTCGGCCACCAGCTGGAGGGAGGCGTCCTCCCCGAGGATCTCCTCCATCTCCTCGTGCAGGTCCCACAGGTCGGCGTCGGGGGCGGAGACGACCAGGGCGTTGCCCTCGGGCATGCCCAGTTCACGGGCGAGTTCGCGGGAGACGAGGGCGTCGATCCCGGCGATGCCGGAGGTGGCGTGCGTCCACACCTCCAGGGGGACCTCGCCGTTGCCTCCGGCGAGGGTGATCTCGCCGCCGACGTCCAGTTCGCGTTCGGTGCCGACGTCCTTGGACAGCGCGACGTGGCCCTCCGCGACCCCCTGCCAGATCTCGTCGGACTCGGCGGAGGGCCGGGGGGCGTGGTTGCGGAAGCTGGAGGGGTTGACGCCCAGCACCGAGGTGGGCTGGCCGTCGACCTCCACCCGTGCGGCGTCGACGGTCAGGACGTCGTCCACGCCGTCGATGTCGCGGACGGCGTCGACGACCTCGCGGGGAAGCCGTTCGGGGGACACCGCGAAGTACTCGACGGAGCGCGCCTCACGGAAGGGCGCGACGTAGGTGTCGCGCCTGAGTTCCGCGACGTCCGCGACGTCGGGGGTTTCGGTCGGGGATTCGGCCGCGCGGGGTGCGGAGCCGCTGGGGGTGGCGGACTCGGGGGAGAGCTGTTCGGAGAGGGGAGGCCGGTCCTGGACGACGGGGTCGGCCCAGGCGGGCCCGGCCCCGAGGGCCGTGAAGGCGACCGCGAAGGCGGCCGTGGTACCCGCACATGTTCTGAGACGGTTCCGCACGGGGGTCGATCACCCTTTCTGGGACCGCGGCGGGCGGGGGGAGGCGCTGCGGCGCACGGCCTTAGATGACATGGTCCGGGTCCAAGAATGGGTGCACCTGGTCGCGTTTGCAAGACGCCCACGCCGTCCGATACCGGACGTCCACCTATCAGCCGCTTGTCCGTTCCCTGGGGATATCCCGTCTTTCGGCGTTGCGTCACAGGTCCGCATAACAGTCCGTAACCGAAACGGAGAGGGGGAAGCGGACCGGAGTGTCCCCGAAGAGGATGGTGCGGGTCCGTTCCTGGGCGCGGTCGATGGCGCGGACGGTCTCCTCCGCGCGCTCCTCGGGCACGTGCAGGACCACCTCGTCATGGACGAAGAAGACGATCCCGCCGCCTTCGGGGGCCCAGGGGAGTTCCTGGCGGAGCGCGGCGAGCAGGACCAGCGCCCACTCGGCGGCGGTGGCCTGGACGACGAAGTTGCGGGTGAACCGGCCGTGGGCGCGGCGTCGGCGGTCACCGTCGGTGGCGGCGACCGTCGCTGACCAGTCGTGCGGGGCGGGAGAGGTGCGGCCCAGCCAGGAACGGACGATCCCGCCGCCCTCACCCGTGCGGGCGGCGGAGTCCACGTACTCCAGGGCCCGGGGGTAGAGGCGGCGCATGGTGGCCAGCAGCGGCGCGGCGTCGCCGGAGGTCTGCCCGTACATGGCGGCGAGCAGGCCGATCTTCGCGCGTTCGCGGTCGTCGCCCACGTGCACGGCGAGCCGGGCGTACAGGTCCTCCTCGGCCGCGGCGGCGGCGAGGGCGGCGTCCCCGGAGACGGCCGCCAGCACCCGGGGTTCGAGCTGTCCGGCGTCGGCGCGGACCAGGACCCAGCCCGGGTCGGCCCGCACGGCCCGGCGGACCGACTTGGGGATCTGGAGGGCGCCGCCGCCCCGGGTGGCCCACCGCCCGGAGACCACCCCGCCCACCACGTAGTCGGGCTGGAAGCGGCCCAGCCGGGGGCCGTCGGCGTCCTCGCGGGGGAGCTCGCGCACCCAGGTCTCCAGCCAGGACCAGCCGTTGGCGGAGTACAGGCGGGCGAGCTCCTTGTAGCGCAGCAGCAGCGGGACGAGCGGGTGGTCCACCTCCTCCAGGACCCAGGACCGGGTGGACTCCACGGGGTGGCCGACCCACGCCATCGCCCTGAGGACCTGCGCGGGCGAGTCCGGGTTGACCTCGTGGCCGACGACCTCCCCGATCCGCGTGACCAGGTCGGCGAGGACCGCCGGGCGCTCACCCGCACGCGGTCGCGGGCCGAGAATCTCGGTGAGTACCCGGTCGTGGACGTCCGGGCGCCAGGGAAGGCCGTCGTGGCTCATCTCCACGGCGGCCAACGCTCCCGCGGACTCCACGGCGACCAGCAGCGCCATCCGCCCCGGTTCGGGCAGCGCAGCGACCCGTCTTCGCTGGTCGTCGTGGACCTCCACCAGGGCGGCCAGCCGGTCCGTGCCGGGCGGGAGTGTGGAGCGGTCGGCCTCGAACAGCGCGGGTTGCGCGGCGGTCCCCTCGCCCAGCGGCCGCACCGGGTCGTCGGGGACCGGGAGGTCGTGCAGGCGGGCCCAGGACGCGCCCAGGGAGTGGGGTTCGGAGTGCCGGGCCCCGTAGCCCAGCAACAGGGCCTCGGTCAGGCCGACGTCGTGGCAGCGGGCCACGCGCACCCCGGCGCGGACCAGGTCGGGGTAGAGGTCGCCGGTGTCCGCCCAGACCCACCGGACGGGCACGGCCCCGCCGTCCCCTCCCCCGCTCTCCGCGACGGGTTCCTCCGTCCCGTCCCTCCCGGAACGGCCCTCCTCGATCGCGCGCACGGCGGCGGCGAGGTCTCCCACCCGGCGTGCCGGAGCGGCCGCGGCGCCCTCCCCGAGCTCACGCAGCCATCCACCGCCCTCGCCGTCGGCGACCACCGCGATCCGCATGGGCCCAGTCTCCCCCGGGAGACCGACAAACGGCGGCCGCCGCACGGGCCGGAGGGCGCGGTCCGCTCCGTACCCGCCGTCCCGCGCGGCGTCCGGGGAACAGGCCCCTAGCCGCCGGGGCGCACCACGTTCTCCAGGGGCTCCTCGGAGGCCCAGCGGGCGAGCTGTGCGTCCATGAAGGCGCGAGCGCGGGGGTAGAAGGCGGCGGAACCGCCCGCCACGTGCGGCGTGAGGTACACGCCGGGGGCGTCCCACAGCGGATGGGCGACCGGAAGCGGTTCGGGGTCGGTGACGTCCAGGGCCGCCCGGACCCGGCCGTTCTGGGCGAGCAGGGCACCGGTGTCCATCACGGCGCCCCGGCCCACGTTGACCACCAGGGCGTCGTCACGCAGCAGCGCGAACTCGTCCGCGCCGAACAGGCCCCTCGTCCGCTCGGTGAGCGGGGTGACCAGGACGACCACGTCCGCGCCCGGCAGCAGGTCGGGGAGTTCGTCCACCCCGTGCACGTCCTCCTCCGGTCGGGCACGGCTGGCCACCCGGACCACCTCGGTCTCGAAGGGAATCAGGCGCCGCTCGATGGCCTGCCCGATGCTGCCGTAGCCGACGATGACCACCCGGGAGTCGGCCAACGACCGCTGCGGGACCGAACCCCAGCGGTGTTCGCGCTGGTCGATCGCCCACCGGGGCAGGTCGCGCTGTGAGGCGAGGATGAGCGCGAGCGTGTGCTCGGCGGTACTGGCGTCGTGCAGACCCCGGCCGTTGCACAGGGTCACGTGGTCCGGCAGGAGGTCGAGGACCTGCTCGTACCCGGCCGAGACCAGCTGCACCACCCTGAGCTCGGGCATGCGCGCGATGACGTCCAGCCGTTCGTCCACGCCCTGGGTGGAGGGAGCGTAGGGCACCTGGTAGAAGGTGACGTCCTCCAGTCCCTCGTCGGGGGCCGGACCCCCGGTGTAGAGGTCGACGTGGAGCGATCGGGGCGCGTTGTCCCTGTTCTGCTCCCACTGCACCAGTGCTCGGCCGCCCATGTCGCCCGCTCTCCTTCTGCTCGGTCCGTGTCACCCGACACCCTAGGGGCTCGCCCGGGTGCGGGGCCGAGGGCGGGTGCGCGGCCCGGCTCCCGGTCAGACCCGGTGGTCCCGCGCCGCCACGGCGCCGAAGCGCGAGAGCTCGTAGCAGGCGACGGCCGCGGCGGCCGTGACGTTGAGCGAGTCGACGTCGCGGTCGGCCATCGGGATGTGGACGCGGGAGGTGGCCCGCTCCAGCCAGCGCGCGGACAGACCGTCGCCCTCGGTACCGAGCAGCAGCCCCACCCTGGCGTCGGGTGCGAGGGCGTCCATCGCCTCGCGCAGCGGTAGCGACCCCTCTCCGGGGGTGAGGGCCATCAGGTCGAAACCGGCCTCGCGCAGGGTGTCCAGGCCGCCGTACCAGTCGTCGAGGCGGGTGTAGGGCAGGGTGAAGACGGCGCCCATCGACACCTTCACGGACCTGCGGTAGAGGGGGTCCGCGCAGCGGGGCGCCAGCACCACGGCGTCCACGCCCAGACCGGCGGCGCTGCGGAAGATCGCCCCGACGTTGGTGTGGTCCACCAGGTCCTCCAGAACCACGATGCTCCGGGCACCGGACAGGACCTCGTCGAGCGCGGGCAGGGGGGCGCGGTGGTAGGCGGCGAGCGCGCCCCGGTGCAGGTCGAAGCCGACCAGCCGTTCGGCGGTCTCCTCGCTCACCACGTACAGCGGGGCTCCGGAGTCGGAGACGACGTCGTCGAGGGCGCGGGCCCGACGCTCGGTGAGCAGGAAGCTGCGGGGGACGAACCCGGCGGTGGCGGCGCGGCGGATCACCTTGTCGCCCTCGGCCATGAACAGGCCGTGCTCGGTCTCCAGGTGGCGACGGAGGTTGACGTCGCGCAGCCGGGTGTAGTCGGCCAGACGCGGGTCGGCGGGGTCACTGACCCTGATGACATCCATGGTCAGCGATTATCCCGTGCGGGACCGGGTGGGTCAGCCGATCTGCTCCGTGACGGCACGCAGGCGCTGCCAACGGGCCTCCTCACAGGAGCCCTTGCGGGAGAGTGTGGTGTCGATCTCCTCGCCCTCCCAGGTGCCCTCGATCGCCGCCTCCTGCGGGCCGTACACCTTGTCGGTGCAGACGGTGCCCGAGCGGACCTCGGTGAACAGCTGGTCGCCGGAGACCCCCTGGTCGGGCTCCTCCTCGTCGGCCCCGGACTCGGGGTCGCCGGCGGTCGGATCCCCGGCCAGCTCGGCGGCGGCCTCGGCCATCACGGCGCAGGGCTCGGGGTCGGAGGCCAGGTCGCCGGTGCAGTTGAGGGTCTGCACCCAGGCCAGCCCCCGGTCGCTGACGTTGATGCGGAGGTGGCCGACGGGACCCTCCAGGTCGGCCGAGTCCTCCTCGGGCTCGATGACGCTCCCGAGCACCTCCGGGGTCGTGACGTTGGTGGTCTCCACGTCCTGCGGAGGCAGCATCGAGGGGGCGACCAGCACGGCGTAGGCCACCGCACCGGTGCAGCAGGCACCGGCGAGCAGCACGGTGCCGAGACTGCCTCGGCTCCTACGGTCACTGTGCGAATGGGACATGCCATAACCCTCAGGGTTTGGTTGGTCACGGGGGACGACCGCCACGCGCGAGGCCCCGTTCTCGGGGCGCTCGGCCAAACGGACGCCAAGTATCGGTCAAGCGAATACCGGGCAATGGTAGCCGGGAGTGAGGGGTGCTACCCGCCGGGCACCGTAACAAAGCGATCACCCCGCGCTTTGGGGAGGCCCGCACCGGGGCGCTGTGAGCCGGACCACCCCTCCCCTTCCGCTCCCGCATTACCAACGAGTAAGGTCCTGGTGAGGAATCGTTCGTGTGCCATCGGTCGGTCGATCACATCCACAGTGTGTGACGCCCTCCGTCCCGCGATGGTTCTCAGAGATCCCACCGCGGGCGCCGGCGCCGAACCCCGCGACCGCCCCCTGAAGACCGGCCCCCGGGAGGCTCCCGCCCCGGGACCGGAGCCCGCCACACCCCCGGAGTTCCCGTGTCCAGTGGACGCCACCGCCACCCCTCACCGACCGCCGCGAACACCCGCAGGGTGGTGCGGTCGCCGTTGGGGATCACCGCGATCGTCGTCGCCCTCATCGCCGTCGCGGCGATCGCCGTTCCGGTCACCATGAACGCCCTGGGCTGCGGCGAGACCCGCTACCTGCGGGTCTCGACCACCCAGAGCGTCGCCCCGGTGATGCGCGCGGCGGCGACGGAGTTCAACGCGGAGCGGCCCGGCTACGGCGACGCGTGCGTGTTCGCACAGGTCGACGAGATCGCACCCCACCGGATCATGGCGGCCCTGACCGGCGGCCAGCCCGGTGACTCCACCATCGCCCCGCACGTCTGGGTTCCGGAGTCCTCCGCCTGGGTCGAGCTGGCCCGGGTCTCCGACGGAGGGGCGCACGGGATCGAGACCGACCCGCCCTCGCTGGCCAGCTCACCGGTCGTGCTCGCCGCTCCCCCGGACACCGAGGGCATGCCGGACCAGGACGACGCCAGCTGGAGCATGCTGCTGCCCGACGAACGCGAGCCGGACCGCCCCGTGGTGATGGTCGACCCCAACCGGGGCGCCGACGGCATGACGGTGATGCGCGCGATCCGCGAGCACCTGGGCTCCGGGGACACCGCCGACACCGCCATGACCGACTTCGTGCGCGACGTCCAGCTGGACAGCGCCTTCGGGGAGATCGACCTCACCAACGTCTTCACCGGATCCGCCGCCTCCAACGACCGGGTGGACCCGGTGATCGCCGTCCCCGAGCAGGCCGTGGTGGACTACAACGAACGCCGCGCCGACTCCGCGCCCGCGCTCCAGGCGCACTACGTCAGCGAGGGCACGGTCAACCTGGACTACCCGTACGTGACCACCACGGAGAACGCGGAGCTCCAGGCCGCGGCGGCGGACCTGTACGAGGTCGTCCGGGGCAGCGAGCACCGGCAGAGCCTGCGCGAACTGGGCTTCCGCGACCCCGGCGGCGAGGCCGCCCCGGTCCTGGCCGATCGGCCCGGGATCATCGCGGAGCAGCCGCCCGTCGGGGACGACCTGACCGGCGACGCCCTGCTGGCCTCGGTCACCGACTGGAACCGGCTCTCCATGCCGTCCCGCACGCTCGTGCTGGCCGACACCTCCCAGAACATGGCGGACGACCTCAACGGCGGTCCGCGGCGTGTCGAGGTCGCCCAGCAGGCGGCGCTGATGGGCCTGGGCCTGTTCCCCGACGAGACGGACATGGGCCTGTGGCTGATGTCGGAGGAGTTCGGTGACGAGGGCCGCGACAGGGCGGCGGACATGCACCCGCTGGGCGCCGGCGACGACGGCGACGTCACCCGACGCCAGGAACTGGTGCGGGTGGCCGAGGAACTGGAGGTCGAGGGCGGCGGGTCGCGCCTGTACGACAACATCCTGGCCGCCTACGACGAGGTCCAGGACGACTACCACGAGGACAAGATCAACAGCGTCATCCTGCTGACCGCGGGACAGGACGAGGGAACCAGCGACCTCTCCCACCAGGAGCTGGTCGCCGCCCTCCAGGACCGGTTCGACCCGCAGCGCCCCGTCACGATGTTCATCATCGCCTTCGGGGAGCAGGCGGACGGCCCGGAGCTGGCCGAGATCGCTCGGGCGACCAGCGGTTCGTCCTTCGTGACCGAGGACCCGGACGAGATCGGCGACATCTTCCTGAGCTCGATCTCCCGGCGTCTGTGCGTCCCCAACTGCGACAACTGACCCGTCCGCCCCGGGCCCCGTTCGCGCGGCCCGGGGCGTTGAGTAACGTTCCCACCGGTAACACACAGAAGGTCGCGCAAGACAGGAACTCGGCCGGTACACACGGATTCGCCCGTATCGCGAACACCGGGCGCCCGACACTCCCATCCCCCTGTACGACACCCCGTCCGTACACCACCTCGTGAGGAAAGCTGTGGGACGTCACCGCGGAAAGTACGCAGAAGGACCCTCCGACCGGAGCAGACGCCGCCGAGGACGCGGCGGGGCCGTGGCCGCCCTCGCCGCAGCGATGGTGATAGTGGTCGGGCTCGCCGTGGCGGGTGTGTACATGTTCGGTCAGGGCGACGGCTGCGGCGGCTCCGACATCGAACTGAACGTGGCGGTCAGCCCCGAGCTGGCCCCCGCCCTGGCCGACGTCGCCGGCGACTTCAACGCCGAAGAGCACACCGTGGACAACCGCTGCGTGCGCGCCAGCGTGCGTGAGGCCGACTCCGCCGACGTCGCCTTCCAGATCACCGGCTCCGGCGCCACCAGCGGTGACACCGACTCCCACGTGTGGATCCCCGACTCCTCCGTGTGGCCGCGCCTGGTCCAGAGCCAGGCCGGGGACGCCGTCATCACCGAGACCGGCACCTCCGTCGCCCGCAGCCCACTGGTGGTGGCCGAACTCGCGGAGTTCGCCGAGGACCGGGAGGGGACCACCTGGACCGACGTGGTCCCCACCGCCGCCCCGGGCGAGGAGACCGACCGGGTCGTCCGCGTGGTCGACCCGACGCGCAGCTCCAGCGGTCTGGCCACCCTCTACCTGCTCAACGGCGCCCTGGAGGAGGCCAGCCCGGACGCCGACTCCTTCAACGCGCACATGACCGCCGCGCTCCAGTCCCTGCACCGGGGCGCCTCCGCCGACGAGGACTCCGCCTTCCTCGCCCTGAGCGGGGGCAGCGCGGAGGCCCCGCCCGTGATGGTGATGTCCGAACAGTCCGTGTGGCGGTACAACACGGCCCACGCCGACGCCGCCGCGCAGCCCAGCTACCTCGACGACGGCACCTACTTCCTCGACTACCCCTACATCGTGCGGAGCGAGGACAGCGAGATCACCCGTGCCGCAGAGGTGTTCCGGGCGTCGGTGCGCTCCGAAGAGGCGGCCGAACGCCTCCTCGACGAGGGGTTCCGCGGACCCGAGGGGCAGCTCGACGACGGCGTGCTGACCGGGGACGCCGGGTTCCGCGCGGAGGAGCCCACGGAACTGCCCGCGCCCTCCGAGGGCTCCATCACCGAGCTGACCCGCTTCTGGAACCAGCTGAAGATGGACTCCCGCGTGCTGACCATCGTCGACGTCTCGGGGTCGATGCTGGCCGAGGTGCCCGGTACCGGGCTCACCCGCATGCAGGTGGCCGGGGCCGCCTCCGCCGAGGGCCTCCAGATGTTCTCCGACAGCTCCGAGCTGGGCCTGTGGGAGTTCTCCACCAACGTCAACAACAACCTCCACTACCAGGAGGTCGCCCCGATCCGGGAGCTCCAGGCCACCGACGACTCCGGGAACGAGCACCGGGACGTGCTGGGAGCCGCGCTCCAGGGGATGCAGCCGCTGCCCGAGGGCGACACCGCGCTGTACGAGACCTACCTGGCCGCGTACCAGGAGATGTCGCGCACCTACCGGCCCGACCGGACCAACGTGATCCTCATGCTCACCGACGGGGACGACGACAACCCCGGGGGCATGGAACTCGACGAACTGATGTCCCAACTGGAGTCCATGTCGAGCCCCTCGCGGCCGATCCCGATCATCACGATCGCCTTCGGCCCGGACGTGCGGAACCTGGAGCCGCTCCAGCAGATCGCGGCGGCCACCGGCGGCGCCGCGTACATGACCGAGGACCCGACCGAGATCGGGGACATCTTCCTCCAGGCCTTCTCACTGCGCATCGTCGGGGACGAGGACGAGTAGGGCCCGGAACGGAAGGTGACATGTACCTGTCCACCCACCGTCCGCTATGGACTTCCCACTCCCGGTGGCGTACCACGGGAAGGGCCCGGATTCGGGGACCCGTCGCCTCCTGCGCCCGGATCGACGGGTCGGAGACCCACCGCGGTCGGATTGGGGAGTGCCATGGCGAAGGCGTGGATGGCCGGTGCCGAGAGGATCGAGGGCGCGCCCGCACGCACGGCCGCGGGGACCGGCGCGCCCCGGGCCGTCTGGACCGTGACCGGAACGGACCCGGACGTGTGGTCGGCGCGTGAGGAGGCGGTCCGGCTGGTCCGGGAGGGCACGGCCGCCCACCTGGTGTGGAACCCGCGCACCGGCGCGGTGGCCCAGGCCCTGGCCGCCACCCGGCGCAGCGACCTCCCCCTGGGCCGCACCGACCGGTTCGACCGGTTCCTGGACCACGGAGACGAGGGACGGGTCTGCGTGGTGGTCGCCGTGGTGTCACTGGAACGGGAGCCGTTCACCGACGGTCCGCTCCTCGGCCTGGGGGCGATCCTGGAGTGGCTGGAGTCGTGGGGCGTGCCCAGGAGCTGGCCCGCCGGACCGCCCGGCCTGTGGCCGGTGAACCGGCCTGAGGAACGGACCCGCGTGTGGGCCAAGGGCGGGCACTTCGGGCACGACCAGGTCCCGGGATCCCTGTCGACCGCCCCCGGACGGGTGAATCCCGAGCACGTGCTGACCGAGCCCCTCACCCTCGAACCGCGACCCTCCGTGACCACGTAGACACGCAGACGGAGGCCTCGTGGAGATTCGGATACCACTGGTCAAGTACGGCTCCGCAACCCCTTAGTCTGTCGCCCATGGGTGGATCTATCGAGCCGGGTTGGTACGCCGACCCACAGGGCGACGCGCAGACGCTCAGATGGTGGAACGGTGACGAGTGGACGAGGCATACCCGTTCACTGAGCGAGCTCCAGGCCGGCTCCGACGAGGAAGCCGCCACCACCGATCTGGGCCAGGACGGGGGCCCCTCCTCCTCCGAGGACGACGAGGGAACGGTCCGGCTGGGGACGAGCGCCCCGACGCCGATCGACGACGATCCGAGCACCATGCGCATCGACCCCTCGTGGGCCCGGCGCACCCCTGACCCCGCACCCCCCGAGGACCCCAGCACCGTCCGCGTCAACCAGTCGCCTCCCTCCCCCACCCCGGTCGGCGACGAACCCGGCACGATGCGCATCAACCCCTCGTGGGCCCAGTCTCCGGACGACGAAGCGACCGCCGACATGGGCGGCGCCACGATGCGGGTGAACCCCTCCGACCTTCCCGGTTCCGAGGACGAGCTGCCCACGGCGGACCTCACCAACGACGAAATCCCCACGGCCGACCTGTCCGGTGAGGCTCCCCGCACGGCGGTCTTCGACCCCAACACCATCGGTGAGACGCCGGGCACCGCCGTGTTCGACCCCAACACCGTCGGCGAGACCCCGGGCACCGCCGTGTTCACTCCGGGAGGTTCCCCCGGCGGCACCGCGGTCTTCGACCCGAACGACCCGATGTTCTCCGGCGGCTCCGACGAGGACCCCAGGAGCGGCAAG
Source organism: Nocardiopsis sp. iso_237 (assembly GCF_056173345.1). Classification (NCBI taxonomy): domain Bacteria; kingdom Bacillati; phylum Actinomycetota; class Actinomycetes; order Streptosporangiales; family Nocardiopsidaceae; genus Nocardiopsis; species Nocardiopsis sp. iso_237. The sequence goes on from NZ_CM149669.1 coordinate 4,841,536, forward strand.
TTCAAGGGATTCCTCGGCAACCTCAAGGAGGGGTGGGCCGACCTGTCCGAGGAGCGCAAGGAGCAGCGCCGCCACGCCGAGGAGGAGGCCGCCAAGAAGCGCGAGGAGGAGCGGGTCCTCCGCGAGGCGGAGGCCAGGAAGCAGGCCGAGGAGACCCAGAAGCAGGCGGAGGAGGAGCGCAGGCGAGCCGAGGAGGCCGCCAGGAACGCCCCCGCTGCCAACCCCGCCGACGCCGGTGCGCCCCCCGCCGGTTGGACCCCCCAGAACCCGGGCCAGCCGCAGCCCCCGTCGGGTCCGCAGCCCGGCTTCGTCGCCCAGCCCCCGTCCGGCCCGCAACCCGGTGCCTTCCCCGGGCACCGTCCGCCGACCGGCCCCCAGCAGTCGGGCCCGCCCCAGCCGCCGACCGGTCCCCAGCAGGGCTTCCCCCCGCACCAGCAGTTCGGTCCGCCCGGCGGATACCCGCCGCCGATGGGCAACCGGCCCCCGATGCCTCCGCAGGGTCCGCCGCCCCAGCAGTTCGGTCCGCCTCCCGGCGGCCCGCGCGGCCCCATGGCCGGTCCTCCCGGCCCCGGTGGCCCGGGTGGCCCGCCGCCCGGAGGTGCCCCCTGGGGTCCGCCTCCAGGAGGTCCGCCTCCCGGAGGTCCGCGCGGCGGCAACCCCTACGGCGGTCCGCCCAACGCGTACGGCCCGCCGCCTGCGCCCCCCAAGCCGCCCAGGAAGAAGCGCGGCTGCGGTTGCGGCTGCTTCTTCTTCGTCCTGATCCCCCTGATCATCCTGGTGATGCTCTACCTCCAGTTCTGGGACGTGTGGGACTGGATGTACGACATCTTCGACCTGGGTCTCCCCCAGGGCGAGTCCGACCCGTTCATCTGGGACTGAGAACCCGTCACGGGGGCGGTGGGCCGACGGCCCACCGCCCCCGTTCGCTTCCACAACCCCTAAGCTGACCGGTATGAATGACAGTTTGGTGTGGATCGACTGCGAGATGACCGGCCTCGACTTCGAGAACGACGCGCTGATCGAGGTGGCCTGTCTGATCACCGACGGTGAGCTGAACATCCTCGACGAGGGTGTCGACGTCGTGATCAAACCCCCGCAGGAGGCCCTGGACCGGATGGGCGACTTCGTCCGGAACATGCACACCACGTCCGGGCTCCTGGACGAGCTGGACAAGGGTGTGACGCTCCAGGAGGCGGAGGACCGCGTGCTGGAGCACATCCGCCAGTACGTGACCGAGCCCCGCAAGGCGCCCCTGTGCGGCAACTCGATCGCCACCGACCGCACGTTCCTCGCCCGGGACATGCGCCGGATCGACGATTTCCTGCACTACCGGATGGTCGACGTGTCCTCCATCAAGGAGCTCCTGCGCCGCTGGTACCCGCGCGTCTACTACGCGAGCCCGGAGAAGAACGGCGGCCACCGGGCGCTCGCGGACATCACCGAAAGCATCCGTGAGCTGCGGTACTTCCGCGCGGCCGCCTTCGTCCCGGAACCCGGCCCGAACTCGGCCACGGCCCGTGCCATCGCCGCCGAGGTCGTCGCCGACGGCACCGGCCTGAAGGCACGTGACGCGGCTCTCCACACCGCCAAGCCGGAAAACTGATCGAAGCACTCCCCGGAGTCCGCTAGAATTTCATACGTACGCAGGGCCGAGAGGTCAGGCGCACGTGGTGGGTGTAGCTCAGCCGGTAGAGCACTTGGTTGTGGTCCAAGAAGTCGCGGGTTCAAGTCCCGTCACTCACCCCAGAGTCGAAAGGCCCTGATCCAGAGGATCAGGGCCTTTCGCGTTCCCGGGGGTTCCGCACCCAAGCCGACCAACTCGAACTCCATCTGGTTCAGCTCCTCAGCGATCCATCGGGGGTATGCATGCCTGGGCACCCGACCCGTAGTGCCCCGGCCTTGGAAGAGCGCTCCAGCCTCTCACGCGGACCGGCCCCCGGGGGATCAAGGAATAGACAGCAAGTTCCAGTCACCGAGGCGCCAAGTCACGGAACCCGAGACACGACACCCAGTCCCAATAGTCCCCTGCGCGCACTAGCCTCGGAGTACAGGCATGTCCGTCGACTTCCCCTTGTGCCGCAGGCAGGTCCCCCGTGAATCTGCCATGAGGCAACGAATCCTCTCTGGGACACCGGCCCCGCCCGCACCCGTGACGCCCCGCCAGGATTCGCTCAGAGGCCATGGCCAGAAAGGCTCTCCAGCACGGTGAAAGCTTCCGAGACCCCCTTGCTGAAACTGATCCAGCAGGGTCACCAGTTCGTCATACCGATCTACCAGCGCGCGTACTCGTGGACCGCAGCAGAATGCGACCAGTTGATGGCCGACATCGAGCGCGCTGGCCGCGACGACACGTTGACTTCGCACTTCACCGGTTCGATCGTCTACGTGGAGAAGGGGCTGTCGAACTTGACGACGCAGGAGCCCCATCTCGTCATCGATGGTCAGCAGCGGATGACCACGGTGATGCTCCTCGTCGCGGCCCTGGCCCGTGCCCTGGAGAGCCTTCCGGAAGGCACACCCCTTCCGCTGCCGGATTTCTCCCCCAGGAAGCTGCGCAACCGCTACCTGGTGAACAACGACGAGGAGGGCGATGACTACTTCAAACTTCTGCTATCAGAAAAAGACCGGGAAACGCTGAAGGCGATCATCGGTGGCTCTCCCCTGCCATCGAACCCGTCAGAGAGTGTGAGCAACAACCACCAGCGCTTCCTGGAGCACCTCACGAAGCCGAGCACGAATCTCGGAGACGTGTGCCGCGGCCTGGCCAAGCTGGTCGTCGTCGACATCCGGTTGGACCGCACATCGGACAACCCGCAGCTGATCTTCGAGTCCATGAACTCCACCGGATTGCAGCTGTCACAGGCGGACCTCATCCGCAACTTCGTACTGATGGGCCAGGCACCGCCCGTCCAGGAGAAGCTGTACAACACCTACTGGCGGCCGATGGAGACCGATTTCGGGCAGGCCGCCTATGAGAAGCAGTTCGACGACTTCGTACGTCACTACCTCACCGTCGTCACCGGTGAGATCCCGCGCTTCGACAACGTCTATGGGGCCTACAAGAAGCACGCGCAGGGCTTCACATCCGAGGGCGTCGAGATCGAGGCTCTCGTCCGCGAACTGCACGCCTACGCCAAGCGCTACTGCGCCGTCGCTCTTGGGCAGGAGGACGACAAGCTTCTCGCCGCGGCCTTCCAGGACCTGAGGGAGATCAAGGCTGACGTCGTTTACCCGCTGTTGCTGGAGCTCTACACCGACTACGAACGCGGGCTCCTTCAACGCGACGATCTGGTCTCTATCGTCGAGATGGTCACCTCCTACATTTTCCGCCGCGCGGTGTGCCGCGTGCCCACCAACTCACTCAACAGAACCTTCAGCACGTTCACCAAGGCGATCGACAAGGGTCGGTACGTCGAGAGCGTCCAGGCGCATCTGCTGGGTCTGAAGAGCTACCGTGCCTTTCCCTCTGACGAGGATTTCAAGGATGAACTGACCAAGGCCAACATGTACAACTTCAAACGCAGGTCGTACCTGTTGCGGCGGTTGGAGAACTTCGGCAGGAAAGAACACGTTTCGATCGAGGACTACACGATCGAACACATCCTGCCGCAGAACGAGAAGCTCTCCGCCCAATGGCGGGAGGATCTGGGTGCAGACTGGTCCCAGATTCAGGAACGCTGTCTGCACACACTGGGGAACCTGACGCTGACCGGCTACAACTCCGAGTACAGCGACCGACCCTTCGTCGAAAAGCGGGACATGGAAGGCGGTTTCCGAGAGAGCCCGCTCCGGCTCAACAAGGGGCTCGGGACTCTTGAAACCTGGAACGAAGAAACCATCCGGGTGCGCGCGGAGCGACTGGCGGCGCAAGCCGTGGAGATCTGGCCACGTCCCGTCTGCCCTGAGGGTTTCCCGCAGACCGGACGCCCTGCCACGGAATCTGGATACTCCATCGAGGACCACCCGAATCTGGCGGGACCACCCCTGCTGGCACTGTTCGAGAAGTTCCGTAGCCGGGTGATCGCTCTGGACGAGGTTGTCACGGAAACCTTCCTGAAGCGGTACATCGCCTACAAAGCCGAGACCAACTTCGTCGACGTGGTGGCGCAGAGCGAGCGACTGAAGCTCACCCTGAACATGCCCTTCGAGGCTCTCCACGACGAACGCGCCCTCGCCTGGGACGTCACAGGCAAGGGCAAGGCGGGCAACGGCAACGTCCAGGTCGTGCTGGACTCCGAGACGGATCTGGACCATGTCCTGGGCCTGGTGCGGCAAGCCTACGAATACCAGGTCGGAGAGTAGGGGAAACGAGTTTGGCGCCCCTGGCACAACGGGACCGTCTCCGCGTGGCTCGGTTTCGAAGGGCCACCGTCCTTCTCGTGCCGGGGGCCCTACAGTGCAGCGCCTTCCCACCTGACCACGCCGCGGAAACGCACGAGGCGACAGCTCGCGAGGGTGGCCACGAACAACACGATCGTTTCTCGTCGAGACGGACCATCGGAGTGACCAGCCGCATTCATCAGGCGTCGGAGACGCCCAAGTCCGCACGCATGGCAGCTCGAAGCCTTGCGAGCCATGTCCAGACTTCCTGCCGTTTCCGTTCAGCGGCCTCGTAGGTCTCCCCTGGTCTGGGTTTTCCGCTGTCAAGCCTCTTGACCAGGCCGAAAAGGTCCATCAGGTTCCTGTTCACACCGGAGGCGATCTCGAGGATCTCGTCGCTCAACGCGAGCTGGGCGTCGGCATAACAGTGGCGGTATGAGGAGCGAACCCGGTCCAAAGTGGACTGCTCCTCATCCCTCGGCACTTGCGCCTCAGCGGCTTTAAGAAGGTCAGTCAGGGCGGCCAGGAACTCCCGAGCCTGCGAGTTGAGGGCGACGTAGCCGGAGCGGCACAGTTCTGCCTGCATTTTCTTGTCCTCGGACCGCTCCTGTTCGAGGCGCACGCGCTCCGTGTGTTCGAGCTCTCGGGCCTTGGTTCGATGCGCGAACACCTGGGTGGTGAGGGCCGTAACCACACTTCCAACCGCTCCTGCCAGGCCACCGATCACGATAGGGTCCATCCGCCACCTCCGGCTCCGTTGTCGCATTCCAGAGTGCCATCCTGCCCGGACCGCCGCGCAGTCGCCTACGGAAAGCCTGGCAAGCCGTGGTGGTCACACGATCAGAATCGGCACCTTGTCGGCCTGACTGGTCCCCGTCGCCACCGACCCGACTGACACGGCGACAACCGCCTGTCACAACGGATACAGAGGCGATACGGCAGTTCTCCCCAGGGCGTTGCTCCTCATGGTGCAACCGAGGTGCCGCGAGCTCACTTCCTGATGTTGGGGGCACGGCGATGCATCCGGCATAGCCGGGTTCTGCCGGAGAGATCCGGCTGTGCAGTTACTCGCGGAGGTGAAGAGCCTGAGCAGAGGGCAGTTGTTTGACAAACTCCCTCTCGCCCCTGCCCAGTCACCGTTGGCTCCCCTCCCTCAGGGCCCGCGAACTCCTCGCGCAGAGACACCTGCGGAACGTCACCGAGCTGGGGCATACTCCTGAACGCCGGTTCCCCAGTGCTGACGATACCGAGAGGGTCTTGTGACTTCCCCGAGTACACTCCCCGAACCAGCCGACCAGTTCCTCACCGCCCTCGCCTGCGAAATCAAGGCCCACCTGGCCGACAACGCCAACACCCAGGAGAAGGTCTCCCTCAAGGACGGCGAACGCGTCCGGGTCAGCGATGGCGACCACCCCCACGAGTACCTGTTCTCCTGCGCCCGTTGGAAGGACTCCTTTGACTCCGACCGGCTTCTGGTGCGCCCCTCCCGTTCCCGCCAGCCCTGGCAGCACGCTGGGGCCACGGCCCACCCCGACGGGAAGATCCTCGTCACCACGGAGGCCGATCTGGGTGAGCGCCCCGGAAACGTCCAACTCCGTGACGACGAGACATGGTCCTTGAACTCCCTCGCCGACCGCATCCGGGACTGTGGACAAAGTCCCGGTCCCGTGAACGTGATCACCGCATCCTGGGTCCTCGGAGACGGTGATCCCGCGGTCGGGGCGCTGGCCGACCCGCACCGGTACATCAGCGGGTACCGGGACATGACTCTCAACGAACGCCAGCGCCAATCTGTGGAACAGGCCCTGGGCAGCGATATCACCTTCATCTGGGGCCCGCCCGGCACCGGCAAGACCGAGGTGGTCTCCCTGATCGTCGAGGGCGCCCACCGTCTCGGTGAACGAATCCTGTTCCTGGCGCCCACTCGGGTGGCTGTCGACCAGGCGCTGGAACGGGTGTGTGAACGGCTGGAAGGCGAGGACGATTTCGACACCGGTCTGGTGCAGCGGGCCGGGGACATCGAGGTTGACTCGCTCCGGGAGCGGTTCGGTTCGGTGATCGACCCGGAGATGATCGCCGGACGGCTAGGGATGGAGCTCTCCGCCCGGGCCGGGGAACTGGAGGAGACCCTCGAGCTCGTCACAGCCCAACGTCTCGCACACGAACGCCTCGCCCAGGCCGAGGCGGAGCTGGGGAGTGCATGTTCCCTTGCCGGGGACATCACCAACCAGATCTCCCGCCACCGCACTCGAACCACCCGTGCCCAACGGGGACTCGACCAGGTGGTCGCGAGCGTCGAGGCGATCGGATCCCCCTCTGGGGTGTTCGCCAAACGCAAGGCCGAGCGGCTGGCCCGCCTGATCGAGGAGCGGGATCGTCTACGCAACGCTCTCAACGAGGAGCAGCGGCGGCTCGGTGCCTCCACCGGTCGCCTGGAGGAGGTCAACACGGCGATCGCCGAACGCGTCCGGGAACGGGACTCCGCTCTGGCAGCCACCCGTGGCCTTCCTTCTGCCGATGAGGTGGAGGAGCTGGTCGGCCAGTCCGAGTCCGAACTCGCCGAAATTCGTAAGGAGCTCGACGGGCTGCTGGAGGCGGTCCGCTCCCGGTGCCGGATCATGGGCACGACCCTGTCCAAGGCCCTGCAGAGCCGCCGCCTCCTGGAGGAGGTGGACACCGTGATCATCGACGAGGCCGGCATGGTCGACCTGCCCTCCGCGTGGTGCGCGGCCGGGTTGGCCGGCAAGCGTGTCGTGGTCGCCGGGGACTTCCGGCAGCTGCCCGCCATCACCCAGGCCTCCGGGTCCGGGGCGCTCCTGCCCGAGGAGCAGGAGCACTCCCGACAGTGGATGGACCGGGACGTCTTTCACGCAGCGGGTCTGGTCGACCCCTCCGGGCGGGTGACGGGCGACCCCCGCCTGGTCGCTCTGGACACCCAGTACCGCATGCGCCCCGACATCTGCACCGTGGTCAACAAGGTCGCCTACCGTGACGCTCCCCTGGCCACCGGGCGCCAGGACCGTTCCCGGCTGCCGCACTCGCCGTTGGTGGACCACTCCGTGGTGCTGGTGGATACCTCGGGCAGCCGTGTCCGGGTCGGCGGCTCGGGACGCCACAAGTCCAACCAAGTGCACGAGGCCGTTATCCACGAGCTGGTCCGTGGGCTGCAGCACGACAGGGTCCTGCCCGGGCGAAAGCACGACGATCCCGTGACCCCCGCTCAGCGCATGGCGGTCATCTCCCCCTACCGGGACCAGGTCAAGCACCTGCGCAGCAGCATGAAGTACCGGTTCGGACAGGAGTACGAAGGACTGGCGGACACCGTGCACCGGTTCCAGGGCAGTCAGCGGCCCCTGGTCATCGTGGACACCGTGGCCGGCGCCGGAGACGCACCGGGCTTCTTCTACAGCGGCACGGGGATGTCCTCGTCCACGGCCCGGCTGCTCAACGTGGCGCTGAGCCGCGCCCAGGACCACCTCGTGGTGATCGCTGACGTCGAACACCTACGCGAACATCTGAGTCCGGGCAGCGAAACCGTGATCATGCTCAACACCCTGGAGAAGTCGGCCCAGCGGATCCCGGCCCAGGAACTGGTCCCTGTCCGTAGCGCCGGCGACCTCGTCGGCCTGAGCGAGGAAGAACTGCGCCGCCCCGCCTTCTTCCCCGCCGATGAAGTAACCAGGGCCCTGGAATGGGACCTGGCCCGGACCAACGAGAGCATCGAGATCTACTGCGCCTTCCTCAACAAGGGCCCCGTCGAACGCTGGCTCAAGCACCTGGCCCCGCGCATCGCGCAAGGGGTTCGCGTCACCGTGTTCACCCGTCCGGTCGGTGACAACCAGGACAAGAACGCCGAACGGCACCAGGCGCAGATCCAGCGCCTGCGGGACCAGGGGTGTGAGGTGCGCCCCCGCGAGCGGATGCACGAGAAGGTCGTGGTGCTGGACAGCACGGTGCTCTGGCACGGTTCCCTGAACCTGTTGTCGAGCAACGGGCCTACCGACCTGATGATGCGACTGACCGATCCCGACGCCTGTGAGCGGGTCCGGCACATCGTGGAACGGGCCCGCCGGGACCAGCCGCTGCAACACGTCCGTCAGGCCCAGAGCGAGCAAGCAGCCCCCGCAGACACTCCCGGCATCGGCGAGGTGGTGGGCGACCGCCTGTACCTCAAGGTCCCCTTCGGCGAGAAGGACGTGGCCAAGCGCGAGGTCAGGGCCCGGTGGGACGGAAAGGCCCGCCTGTGGTGGGTACGCCCGGACACCCCGAGAGAGAAACTCACCCGCTGGCTGTGACAGCCCTCGCCGCCCGCGCCCTCTCGGGGCGCGGGCGTGGCTACGCACAGAAACGGGCAGCGCCTTTGAGTACCGGCTTCACCAGCTCTGTGATCGACCCAGAGCCTTGGCGACTCCACCTATGCACTACCCAACCGGGCGCAAGGGCTTGCTGCTTCGTAGCGTGGCGGCACTCGCCAAGTGAGGCGGAGCATCGTCACTCAGCATCGCGCTCCTCTACAGGATCCTTCTCCGGTTCTCGACGAACGAGGGCTTCCACCAGCAAACCCACGACCACCCTTCCGGAAGGTAGTGCGTGGGGACGAGCTCCGATCAGCTCCCTGTGCAGTCCAGCTGCGAGCACCATCGCCAGGGAGGATTCGCGCTCCTTGAGGTAGGTGCCGAGTTGGAGCAGGTGCATTTCCAGTGCTCCCGTGGCCACTTGAAGGATGGGGTGGCTGGGGTGGTCCTCGTCCCAGACGAGTGAGATGTCCTCGCGCACGGTCTGAAACGCCGTGGCCAAATCCTGCCATGACCACGGCTCCGTAATGGCCGCCAATCGACGGGCCTGGAGTTCGACGGAAGGGAATTCCTTCTCCTCCGGAACACCGGGCAGGTTGTGCTCCTTCAACTTGTAGTCGAAGTAGCGCACAGCTTCCTTGGCGATCACCTCAGCGAGGAGCCCTTCCAGGGAGGCGAAGCGCCGTTGGTCCTTGAAGACCTGTGCCAAACGGTGCAGAAGTCGCGTGCCCGCTGACTCCACCGCCGCCCGAACATCATCGCCGTGCGGACGTAGAACCGAGTCGTCAGCGGGTAGTAGGGGCCTTTCAGCTCAGGTGTGGGAAGGTCGTCCAGATCTCCCCCGGCTGCAGCGACGGCATCGTCGAAGGCAGTGATCCTCCACAACTGTGAGCTCACCGCGTCGACGGATGGACGTGAAGCACCCCGTGGCGGCGCAAGGCCTCCATCACGTCCGCGTCTTCACCGCCGGGTGAGAGCACGGACAGCTCCGGGTGATCCCTGATGTTGATGATCCCGCCCTCGGTGGCGTTGCGCACCACGGTGAGCGCGGCGAGCTCCCATCGGACGTCGAGCTTCGGGAACTCCTCTTCAGGGTGATGGTGAAGAGCGAACTCTTTTCCCAGAACTTCCTGATGCGCCTTGATCCAACGTTCTTCGGCGTCAGCGTAGGCCTCGTTCAGCGATTGTTCTTCTCGACGCCGTTCGGCCCGGCGAAGAGCCGCAGCATCAGGATTCCGGTACTCCTCCGCTTCCTGACTGAGGGTGGGGGGACAGTCCGCACAGACCACCCTGGTGTCACCAGCGAGGATCTGGTTCAAAGCGGTCCGATTCGGCAGGGAGAGCTCCTCCTCGCACGAAGGGCAGAAATAACCCTTGGCCAAGGCTCTGCTCGCAGCGGCTGCCATGAGGTGGTGGCGGCCGCCCCAACCTTCGGTGTCGATCTCACGCACGGGTGTCCGCCAGAGGGGGTAGGCGCCCGCCTCGTCCAGGCCGCGAAGATCCCAGTATCGGCGAGCGACATCCACCAGGTGCGAAGGAGTCCCGTCGAGAAACCGGACATCAAGATCGAAATCCTGACCGACAGGCGAGGTGCTCATTTGATCCTTAGGGGGTGGAATCCGGATAGCCATCCTAGAATGCCCTGTGCCACCACCGGGCAAGGCCGCGAATCAGAAGAATTTCAGATCGGCCCCTGTCAAGGAATCAAGTTCCCTTCCCCGCGAATCCCGGAACAACCGTACAGCCCGTCCTCAGCACGCACAGATGTGAAACCTGCAACCGAATTCAGCCGAAATCACCGAAAGCCCAAGCTGCGGATCACCAGTAGCCGAACACGGCCCCGGGAGACGGAGGGATATCGGTCAGGCGCGTTCCAGGGGGCCGTCAGGTCCCATGAGGGACCGGAAGTGGCTCACCAGCCGCTTTACCTGGGACGGGTCGCGGACCAGGACACCCACTTCGATGTTGTGGTGCAGGGCGTGCCCGGTGAGGTTGGCGCTGCCCACCAGTGCCCTGCTGGTGTCGGCGGCGACCAACTTGGCGTGCATGGACGCCGACCCGCTGGCGCCGCGGCGTTCCTTCGGCCACCGCCAGAGCCGGACCTGATCGGTCATGTGTGCGAAAGGGTCCTTGAACGCCTTCAGCGCCCCGGTCTTCTCCTCCAACAGCACGTCCACCGTCACCCCGCGTTCAGCCACCACGGTGAGCTCCTCCACCATCCGGGTCGAGGGGTAGTGGGCGAAACTCACTACCAACAGCCGCTCGCGTGCAGAGCGGATCACCTCTTCCAGGGCGGCGCCGGTGGTACGCGCGGCGCTCTTGTGCAGGGCGGAGCTGCCGGACGGGCCAGTCGCCACGACGCTGGAACGGCGCAGGTCGGCCCGCTCCGCCGCGGCGGCCGCACCGAGCAGGGCCAGGCCCAGGGCGTCTCCGCTCAGGTGGGGCCGGCGGCGCCAGAGCCGGGCCAGGTCTGCGGCATGGTGGCCTATACCCGCCACCGGGTGGGCGTCGAGCAGCACGCGTTCCACCTGTCCTGGACCGACGCACTCCTCCAGGGCGTCCGCCCACCGCCGAACGGCGGTGGGGTTGAGTTGGCCGGCGAGTGTGGCCAGGCCCCGAGCCCAGCGTTCCGCTCTGCTCGCTGACCACGCCTGCCCTGTGGCCTTCTCCCGCTTCCTCCAGCACTCAGTCGCCGGAGAAAATCGGTGAGGACCTCGCCCAGCAGCTCGAACACGCGCTGGCGATGCTGGCAGCCACCCGTTGGACCACACACCGCGAACTCGCGGTGCTCGTGGGAGCCAAGAGGGCGGCCGTGTCCCGGCATCTGGACGCCGATCCGGACACCGCGCACACGGGCCGGGTCTTCCCCGACACCAGGGCGGCCGAAGAGGCGGGGTCAGGACACGAGGGGTTCGTGCCAGCGGCCGCGCTCGCAGAGCTGGTAGGGCTCGAGGTGGACGAGTTCGTCGAACGGGAACGACGGTTCCACGCACTTCTCCTGGAGAACCAGCAGCCCGAGGTCGTGCGGGCGACTCAGGCCCTGATCGACGAGTGGACCGCCGTCGGAGGCGATCTGGTCTGGGGAGGCGGCACCGACACCAGCTGTTTCCTCCTCACCTGGGACGAGAGCGTGAACCCCGACTGGCGGTGGGCGCTCGTGCTCTACCCGGTGTCGGGACGCGCTGAGGTGGTCTTCCAGCACATGGCGCGCCGTCCTCCGTTCGACGATGTGGCTCTGCGGAGGGAGCTGCTGCACAAGTTCAACGCGGTTCCTGGAATCGACCTGCCCGAGGACTCACTGAACCGGCGGCCGAGTTTCCCGCTCGATGTCCTCGTAGGCGATGGCGGGCAGCGGGTGCACCAGGTGCTGTTGTGGTTCCGTGGGCGCTGCCAGGACTGGCTGGACCAACAGATGTGACCCTGGCTCAAAGTTCACTCGGTGCACCCGTGAGGGTGCACCGGACAGGCCAGAGGCGTACACCCGGAGGGTGCACACCACCCGGGGAACGCGGCACAACCGAGCACCCACCTCCGCCAATACCTGCAACTTCTCGCATCACCGCAGGTCAAAACACTCCCGCACCAGCATTCAAGTCCCGTCACTCACCCCAGAGCCGAAAGGCCCTGATCCAGAGGATCAGGGCCTTTCGCTTTCCCGGGGGTTCCTCGACCGTCGACAGGGTACGACCGTCACCGGTCCAGCGACAGGAGGCGGCCGTGGGCAGATCGGTTCTGGTGACCGGTGGCACGAAGGGGATCGGGCTCGGCATCGCCAAGGCGTTCGCGAGGGCCGGAGACCGGGTACTGATCGTCGGACGCGACGAAGGCAGAGCACGCGAGGCCGCCCACGGCGTGCCGGGAGCGGACTGGGCCGTCGGAGACGTGGCCGACCCAGGGGACTGCGCGCGCGTGGTCGAGCAGGCCGTGCGCAGTACCGGCGGTCTGGATGTGGTCTGCGCCAACGCCGGTGTCTTCCCCTCGTCACCGCTGGTGTCGATGGACCCGGAGGAGCTTGACCGGACCATCGACACCAACCTCAAGGGCACCGTGTTCACGGTGCAGGCGGCGGTGGAGGCCCTGACGCTCTCCGAGCAGGGTCGCGTGGTGATCACCTCCTCCATCACCGGACCGCTGACCGGATACGCGGGTTGGACGCACTACGGCGCCACCAAGGCGGCCCAGTTGGGGTTCATGCGCAGCGCCGCCCTGGAGCTCGCGCCACGGGGCGTCACCGTCAACGCCGTACTGCCCGGCAACATTCGCACCGAGGGTCTGGACGACATGGGACCGGACTACCTCGAACGCATGCGCGCGGCGATCCCCCTCGGACGCGTCGGGGAGGTCGAGGACATCGCCGCGACCTGTCTGTTCCTGGCCGGTCCCGGGGCCTCGTTCATCACCGGTCAGGCCATCGTCGTCGACGGAGGCCAGGTCCTGCCCGAGGACGCCGGGGCCTTCGCCACCCCCGGTTGAGGACGGACCGGAGCCCCGAAGTCCGCTGACCTCCAACGAGTGAGGGAGGAGGCGGGAGTGGAGCTCGCGACTGTCTGGAGGATCCGGCCTTCTGCGTCAGCCTTTCCGTGCCCGGTGGGCCAGTGCCCACAGCAGGGGGCGGCGGGCCAGCCAGACCTCGGGGGTGTCGCTCTGGTGCCAGTCGGTCGGTTCGTCACTGTTGGTCATCATCAGGGTCTCGACCACGCCGTCGGCCTGTGACATGACGAATCCGATCACGTTCGCGCAGTAGGACGCCTCCATCTCCGCGATGCGGTGCGCCCGGTTGTACCGGTCCCTCCAGACCTCCTCCTGGTTCAGGAGGTTGACCCAGTGGTCGTCGAAGGACCAGCTCGGGCGCTGGAGGCGGAGGACGTCGGCCTTGCGCACCTGCTCGGCCGCCTTCTCGGACATCATCTTCCCCGGACTGATCGCTCCTTCCAGACCGGCGTGCCAGAAGCGTTCCCTCGCCTCTCGTTTGACCTGTACCGCCTCCCACCAGCGATGCTCGTGCGCGAGGCAGCGCGCGTGGTGGACCAGGGCGTCAGCCAGCGCGCTCTGGTACTGCGCGGGCCGGGCCGCGACCAAGGCCCGGTACCGGTCGACCGTCTCGGCGGCGACCTCGGCGGCCCGGGCACACTCACCCACGTTGTGCAGGACCGTCGACAGGTTGGAGAGGACGGCAGCGAGATCCGCGGAGAACGCTCCGGGATTGGTCTCCGAGAGGCTCCGGGTCACCCTGGCGGCCTCCTCGAACAGGGGAAGGCCCTCCGGGGCACGTCGCAGACGGAAGAGCACACTCGCCTGGCTGTTCAGCACGATCGCGAGCTCGGGTTCGTGGACACCGGGCTCCCTCTCGGTCAGCCGGGCGTAGATCGCGGCGGCCTCGTCCAGGAGTGTGGTCGCCTCCTCCCATCGCCCGAGGGCCTCGTGGATGCCCGCCTGACCCGCAAGCGTGTAGGCGAGTTCCGCGCTCGTCGTCGACGACTCCTGGTCAGGGATGCCGCGCAGGAGGCTCACCGCCTCCTCCCAGGCGGTCAGGGCCTCCGCCCAGCGCCGGTCCACGACCACCAGGTCCGCGACCTGCCCCAGAGCTCGTGCCAGGTCGGACGCGTGGGCCGCGCGCTTCTCCTCGGAGAGCCCCCGGTAGAGGCGCACCGCCTCCTCGCTGCGGAGCAGCCCCTCGTTCCAGTGGCCGAGTTCCCGGTGTTCACGGCCGAGCAGGGTCAGACATCCCGCCAGATCGGGTTCGTGGCCGCCCGGGGCCCGTGCCACCTGGGACCTGTACAGGTCAACCGCCCGCTCCAACACCATGAGCGATTCCTCGTGCCGCCCCGCCTTCGCCAGGCGCTGACCGAGCAGACGGTGTTCGACCGCCTGTCGTCCCGGATCGTCGGTGCGGCTCAGTCTCTCCTTGGCGAGACGCCTGCCCAGTTCGGCGATGCCCGTGTCCAGGTCGATCCGCCTGTGGTCGGGGAGCCGAGCCTCCACGCCCTCCAGGACCTCCAGGGAGACGTCGATCCTGGCGAGGCCTGCGAGGCAGTCCCCGCCGCCGGTGATGGCGAGTCCGGGATTCTCACGAAGGAGGTCCTCCACGTGTTCGGCCACGTGGGGCCACCGGTCACGCGCGGCCGCGGCGACCAGGAAGGTCATCGCCCTGGCCGCGTGTGAAGGCACGGGTCCGTCATCCGCGACCCCGGTGACCAGGTCGAGGGTGTCCTCGGCCCAGGGAGCGGCGGGCTGGTCGGTGACCGCGTGGCCGGGCAGGGTGACGGCCAGGAGATCCTCGGCGAACCGGTCGGGGTAGGGCGGTTCCAGTACCGTTCGGGCGGCGAGGGGCGGGTAGCACGCTCCGTGGTCCGCGAGGGCGCGGTGCGTGTCGGGCAACTCGATCCGCCGAAGGACCGCCGTTCCCGCGCGTGTGGGCAGTGATCCGGTCAGGGCGGCGGCGAACACCACTCGATGCATGGTGCCGGGCGGGGTCGTGAAATCCAGCCCGGCGATGCCGTTCTCATACAAACGTGTCCAGTGTTCCCGTTCCCTGTCCAACAGGTAGGACGAGAGACCCACCATGTCCTCGGGGAGCCGTGCCCCGTGGACGTGGGCGTCGACCGCCACCAACGCGGCCATGTGCAGGGCCAGGACCAGGCCGTACTCCGAACGATCGAGGTAGGGCGGCGGTTCCACGACGGAGGGGTCGGCCAGTCCGTACCTTCGTGCGAAGGAGTCGCGGGCGGCGACGAACATCCGCTGCCTGCGCGAACGGTGGTCGTCCAGGGCACGCAGGGCATGGTCGCGGGTATCGGCGTGGAAGGCCCTCTCCAGGTTGTGGCGGATCGGGCTCCACATGGTGTTCGACCGGGCCACCAGAAGCAGCCGGGTCGGTACTGGCTCGCGCAGCAGTGAGTTGTTGAGGAACCAGTTCAGGTGACTGAGGGGCCACCGGTCCGCGTAGTCGACGAGGAGCAGCAGTCCCGGCGCACCGTGCAGGCGCAGATCCTGGCTGCCGTGTTCGGGAGGGACGGCTCCGGACCCGTGAGTGACGGTGACGACCTTCCACCCGCCCGCCAGGCTCCGGTCAGCCAACTCCGTGGCCAGGCGGGACTTGCCCTGACCGCCTGGGCCGTACAGCCAGAGCGCCGAAACACGGGGGCCGTCCGCGTCACGCCAGGCGGACAGTTCGGTGAGCTCGTCCTCCCGTCCGGTGAAGCCGACCACCTTGGAGCGGGCGTCGAGCATGCGACTGGGCCGGGGCAGGGCCCCCTCTCTCCGGCCAGCCGCCGTGACGCGGTGCTCGTGCAGCAGGTAGACGGGGCCGCCGTGTTGGAAGACGTGCATGTCGGCGCCCACGACTCCATAGGCGTACCCGCCGTTCTCCGCCACAACGATCTGTTCGGGGCCACGCTCAGCCATGCGCACCGGTCTCCGGACCGGCCGGGAGGTGCCGGTTCGGTGGGTGGGGAGGCAACTGATTCACGGTGACACTGCCGTTCTGCGCCGCGAAGACCTGCCCCCCGTCACGGGCGACGTTGACCTGGGTGCCGCTCTCCTGTGCGGCGGGCAGACTCCGCCGGATCTCCCGTTCCAGGGCGCGGAGCTCCTCGGTGAGGTCGGGGTTGAGTTCCACCAGGTCTTGGAGGCGGGCCTGCCACTGGGACACCAGCACGTCGCGCACCCGCTCGGACTGGTCCGGCTCGCTGCCGGAGAGCTGGGCAGCGTCCCTGTCCAGGCGGTTGGCGACGACCTTCCGTTCGTCCTCGTTCCTACCTCTGAACAGTCGCAGGATCCCCTTTCGCGCGGCGGGCCAGGCGTCGGTGGCCATGGCCCGCACCAGCGTGATCACCCCGTCCCTGACTGCTTCTTCGAACATGCCCACACCCCATCCGAGTCTTCGCGCCCACCCCACGGTGGACACACACCTGGCACCCGGTACGGCACGCCTCCCGGGCACGGCCACTGTTTGTCTACCATTCGCCGGAACGCCTGCCCCCTGCCGGATCCACGTTCCCGAACCTCCGGCCGTGGGGGGTGGGCGGGGGCGATGTCAGTGGAAGAAGCCGATGATTCCGTGTCCGCGGCTGGCGGCGGTGCGGACCCAACCCAGGACCGAGGTGACCGCCTCACGCATGTACGGGTCCTCGATCTCCGCGATCTGTTCCGGGGTGACCGCGCGTGCCTGCTCGTCCGCCAGACCCACGGACTTGGCGGACCAGGAGTCGCCGTCGTCCTGGTCGCCCGCCAGGTACTCGACCCCCACCGCGTGCACACCGAGACCCGACAGGGTCTGGTCCACCTCTCCGAGCCACCAGTACTTCACCGGGGAGAAGCAGCGGTTGTCGAGGAACGTGCCGTACATCTCGCACTGCGAACGCACCGTCTCGGAGGCGGGGCGGGTGATCCGGTCGATGTCGACGCTGAAGGCCATCAGTCCTGAACTCATACCCCGAACGGTACGGAGCCCCTGTGACAGTTCGGCTCTCTCGGCGTGGAGACGGGGACGGTGGTCCTCTCCGTGTGAGACTGGGCCACCTCGACGGTCCGGGCGCGACCGCCGGAGAGGAGCCCGCGTGAAGATCACCCTCACCCAGTTCGTCTCGCTCGACGGCGTCAGTCAGGGTCCCGGTTCGGCCGACGAGGACACCTCCGGCGGGTTCACCCGGGGCGGCTGGTTCGTGCCCTTCATGGACGCGACATTCGTGAGCACCGCGTCGGAGTGGCTGGACCACGCGGACGGCCTGCTGTTCGGCCGACGCACCTACGAGGCCTTCGCGCGTGACTGGCCCCGGATCACGGAGCCCGATCCGTTCACGGTGCGGATGAACTCGCTGCCCAAGTACGTCGTGAGTTCCACGCTGGCCGAGGGCTCCTGGGATCCCACCACCCTGTTGGGAGGGGACCCGGTCAACGCCGTGAACAGCCTGCGGGACCAGCCCGGGCGTGAGGTGCAGATCCACGGCAGCGCGCGGCTCGGCGGCTTCCTCCTGTCCTCGGGGCTCGTCGACTCGCTCCGACTGGTGGTCGCGCCCACCGTGGTCGGTGAGGGCCGACGCCTGTTCACACACCCGTCGCAGAGCACCGGGTTCCGCCTGGTCGGACGGGACCACACCCCGTCCGGTCTGGTCCTGCTGGAGTACGTCACCTCCGGGGCGGCTCCGTTGGCGAACTACGAGGGCGTCAACTCACTCACCTGAGCCAGCGAGCGCCCGCCGCGACACCCTCGACCGAGACTCCGGCGCTCAGCGCGTACTCGATCTGGTCGTCGCGGAGGGGGTCGAACTCGGTGCTTGCGCCGTGGGCCGGGGGCAACGACGACAGGTCCTCGGCCCGCGCCGGGGAAACCTCCACCTGCACCAAAGCACTGTCACATGCGGGATCGACCAGGTGGTGCGGATCCTGGGGGTCGACGTGACCGCACCGGACGGGCTCCTCCGGGCCCGGATCACCCTCGTGGCCCGAGACCTGATGGAACACCGACCCGGTCACGCGTCCGGCGGGCCCGTGTCCCGTTGGTGCCGTTCGCCCGGCTCGTTCCTGATCCACCTCCCGCCTCCGCGGTTCCTGGCACGCGAACGTCCGCGGTGGCCCGAAGCACGTCCGTGTGGCACCCAGGCACACAGACGAGAACGGGCCTCCGCGGCTTCCCGAGGCATCACCCCACCTGGCGCTGCCCCGGGCACGTCCGGTTTGCGGGACGACCACCTCTCCGACCGGCGTGGAGCCGGGCTGTCCGCCGCGAACGATCACTGCGCCGTGTGACCGGTGCGCGGACGGCACGGACTCCTGGGCCGCCGGGGAGCCTCCCCATCACGGTGCTCCCCCACGGGCCGCCGACGCGGGCCTCCGCCCGACCGGAAGACGCGTCGGAGGAGAGGGGTGTCGTCCTTCACCAACCGACTCCCCCGGTCGCCCAACCAGGGGTTCAGTTGTCGAGTGAAGAGCTGCCTGGGGGTCCACGGGCCCGGGTCGTCTCCCCGGCCCACCAGTGGTCGTCCGCGGCGATCGCGTGGTCCGGTCCCTCCGCCGAAGGGGATCGGACCAGCTCGCTCCCGGACGGGCCGTCGTCGTGGCCCCGGAGGAGGACGTCGCCGGTTGCCACGGGCACGGGGACCACGGGAGGTCGGACGGGGTTCGGAGGGTCGTCGTCCCGGGGGGTGACGTCGGCCTGCGGCTCAGCCCTCTCGGAGGGCGCGACGGACCTGTTCGGGGCGGGGCCGTGGTCGACCACCAGGACCGGGGGGTCGTCCTCGACGTCGAAGCGCCGCCAGGCGGCGCTCCCGGACTCGTCCGCCGCCCCGAGCCTCAGGTGGAGGTGGTGTTCTCCGTTGTCCAGGGCCCGCTGGTAGGCCTCGGTCACGTCGAACTCCACGCCGCCGTGGAGCGGGCAGGCCGTGTGCCCGCCCCGCACGTTCCGGGTGTCGAGCAGACCCAGGGACTCCGGCTGGTCGTTCCAGGTGGTTTCCTCTTCGAACGCGTCGACCCGGTGCAACTCCACGGCGGAGTCGCTTTCACAGTCGTAGGACCACGCCACGGCGGTCCGTAGCACGGCGGATTCCACCACGGAATCGGTACCGAGTTCCACCGGGAAACGGAAAAGGGCCCTGCGAGTGTACACGCGGTCCCATGCGAGGCGACCCGTACCCAGACTTCCGATTTCGGCCATGTTGGAAGGTTGGTCCGGAAACGCGCGGTCCACATGGGCCCACAGCGAACTCGCGGACTGAATTCGGCCACCGCCGTAATGCGGGATCGGGGAAGGGCTATCGCTGGCGTGAACGCCAGGACCTTCGCGCGATCCGCCAGTGGCCGGGGAGACCTCCACCGGACCGGAGCCCGGAGCACTTTCCTTGACGGTGGCGGGTTTCTCGTCAGCCGCGACGGGTGCACCCACCCCCAGTGAGAGAACCAGGGCGTAGGTCGCACAGGCCGCCGTCGCGCGGGTCAGGGTACGACGCATTACGGTTGGTGCCTACACATTCCAACGATGACCGAAAGCAATTCCGGCGAGGCATCGTGCCGCGCCTTCAACTAAGAGGAATTTACCAAATTCACACCGCACCAGACAAACAACGGGGATATATACGCGGACCAAAACCACCATTACCCCACAAGACAAACGAGGGCCACCGGAAGCCGCTCCGGGAGCCGAGATCGCCTTCGTTTTCCACCGTGACTCATTCGGCAACAACCAAAATAGGGATCGTTTCAAACCGAAAACCGAAGGCGTGCGGCCACTCCCCCGCTCCCCACAGCGAGAGCGGGAGCGCACCACGAGATAGGTTGCGGACATGGAAGGCAACGATCCCGACGCCGGGGTGCTCCGAGCCGTGGGCGTCCGACTGCGGCGTCTGCGTGGCCGGGCGGGACTGACCCTCGCCGAGCTGTCGGAACGCACGGGGATCTCTCCGAGCACGCTCTCGCGCCTGGAGACCGGACGGCTCCAGCCCACCCTCGGGCAGCTGCTCCCGCTCTCCCGCGTCCACCGGGTGCCGATCGACGAGCTCGTGAACGCGCCCAAGGTGGGTGACCCGCGCGTCCACCTGCATCCGGTGCGCCGCTTCGGTCTGACCTTCGTCCCGCTCACGCGGCGCGCGGGCGGGATCCAGGCGTACAAGGTGGTCTACCCGCCGTCCCGGACCCTTCCGGCTCCCGAGCTGCACACGCACGAGGGCCACGAGTGGTTCTACGTGCTCTCGGGAACCGTACGCCTGGTCCTCGGTTCAGAACAGGACGTGCAGCTGCACGCCGGGGAGGCGGCCGAGTTCGACACCCGGACCCCGCACTGGATCGGCAACCCCGCCAAGCGGGTGGTGGCCGAGGTCATCGCGATCTTCGGGACCCAGGGCGAGCGCGTCCACCTGCACGGGTCCTGAGACCCCGCGCGCGGCGTTGCAGATCCGCACGGAACCGTGCACGGACCCGCCGCCACCGCCCAGCATGGACTTCATGCGATCCGAAACCGGGGTCCCCTCTCCCGCACGGGAGTTCTGGGACCAGCAGTACAGCGACGAACATCCCTCGACACCCCCTCCGCAGCCCAACACGGCCTTCGCCGCGCTCGCGGCCGAACTGGCGCTCGTACCGGTCCCGCGCCGAAGAGCGCCCCGGGGCCTCGAACTCGCGTGCGGGCGCGGCGGGGACGCCCTGTGGCTGGCCGCGCGGGGGTGGCGAGTCACGGCGGTGGACGTCTCGGAACACGTGGTGGACGTCCTGGCCGAACGGGCCCGGCTGGCCGGATTCGGGGAACGCCTCGACGTGGAAGCCCTCGACCTGGCGTCCTCCGTGCCCGACACCGGCCCGGTCGACCTCGTCCACGCCACCTACTTCCACGCCACGACGGGCCTCGACAGAGACGCGGTCCTGCGCACGGCCGCGCGGTCGGTCCGCGACGAGGGGATCCTGCTCGTCGTCGACCACGGTTCGAGCGCGCCCTGGTCATGGAACCGGCACGACGAGCATCCGACCGCGGACGACCTGTGGCACTCGCTCGACCTCGGGCCGGAGTGGACCGCCGCCGTGGTCGAACAACGCACACGACTCGCGCACGGACCCGGCGGGCGCACCGCGACGGTGGTCGACAACGTGGTGGCGGCACGCCGCCGTCCGGGGACGACTCCGAGGACCGATCGGGCCTGAACGCCCGCACCGCCGAGAACGCCGACACCGCCCACGGAGGGAGCACCATGTCCGCCCGAACACGACGCGACCGCCCACCGCCCAGGACCGGGCCCGGTGAGAAGGAGGTCCTCACCGGATTCCTCGACTACCTGCGTGAGGGCGCCCTGGCCAAGGTCGAGGGGGCGCCGGAGGAGTACGTACGCACCCCTGGTGTGGCCTCCGGGACCAACCTGCTCGGCCTCATCGTGCACCTGACCCGCGTCGAGCGCCGCGTGTTCCTCGGTGAGGAGACCGCCGACTGGGCGGCGACGTTCCATGCCGGTCCGGACCAGAGCACCGAGGAGGTGCTCCAGGGCTACCGCGACGCCGTCGCCCTAGCGAACAGGGCCATCGCCGCCTGCGAGGACCTCGGCCGACCCGCGCATGACGGCCACCGCGGCGGGCCCGCGCCGTCGATGCGGTGGGCCCTGGCGCACATGATCGAGGAGACCGGCCGTCACGCCGGGCACCTCGACATCCTCCGCGAGTGGATCGACGGCCGGACCGGCCGCTGATCCCCTCCGGAGGGAACGGTCCCCACACCTCCCGGCCGGTGCGCGCTCGCACCGGCCGGGGGCACCGCGAGCGGCTCAGTCGTCGTGGGCCTCGCCCGGGAGGCGGGTCGCCGGGCCGGTGTAACCGGCGAGGACCGTACGCGGGAGGGGACCCTTGATCCTCGCGCCGCTGTTGCTCTCCTCCCAGGCGTGGGCCAGGATCCCGACCGACCGCGAGAGGACGAAGAGCCCGCGGGCCAGTTCGGCGTCGAAGCCGAGGGAGGCGTAGACGGTCGCCGTGGCCCCGTCGATGTTCATCGGAACGGGTCTGCCCCGGCGTCCCTCCAGGGCCTTCTCCAGGGCGAGTGCGGACTCCAGCGGTCCGGCCTCGACGATTCCCGCACCGACCGCCTCGCGGACCATGCCCAGGAGGGGGTCGCGGCGGGGGTCCCTGGGGTGGAAGCGGTGCCCGAACCCGGGGACGTAGCCGCCCCTCTCCCGGTACTCGGCCACGATCGCCTCGGCCACGTCGTCGGCGGCGGTGCCGTCGGAGCGCAGTTCCGCCATCCTGTTCAGGAGGGCGACGCACTGCTGGCCCGCGCCGCCGTGCACGTCTCCCAGGAGGTTCACTCCGCTGGCGACGGCGTTGTTGAGTCCCAGCCCGCAGGTGGCGGCCATCCGGGCGGCCGCGATGGAGGGCGCCTGGGGTCCGTGGTCGACCCCGGCGACCAGCGCGGACTCCAGCATGCGGGCCTGGGCCGGCTCGGGCAGTTCGCCCCTGAGCATGAGCCAGACCACCTCGACGAAACCGTGGCGGCCGATGACGTCCTGCACGGGGTAGCCGCGCAGTTCGATCTCACCCGGGGCGATACGTGTCAGGGAGGTCGACCACCAGTCACCGATCTCCTCGTGGGTCATGGTCGGGGCGTCGGAATCACTCACACCACACCCGCCTCTCTGAGCGCGTTGACCTCGCTCTGCTCGTAACCGGCTTCCTGGAGGATCTGGTCGGTGTGTTCACCCAGGAGGGGTGGCGAACGGTCGGGCCCCAGGGAGGCGCCGTCCACGTGCACGCCGCTGCCCAGGACGCGCAGGTCGCGGTCGTCCCGACCGGGGAACGGCAGTGTGCGGACCAGGCCCCGGTGTTCGATGTGTTCCAGTTCGAGGGCCTCGCGGACACTGAGCACCCGTGCCGCGGGGACCCCCGCCTCGGACAGGACCCTCTCCCAGTCCGCCGCGCTCCGGCTCGCCAGGCGCTCCTCGAGTTCGTCGCGCAGGGCGACCCGGTGGGCCTTGCGGTTCTCCCGTGTGCCGAAGCGGGGGTCGGCCACGAGCTCCGAGGCCTGGAGGAGGCGGCAGAGGGTCTCGAACTGCTCCTGCTTGTTGGCCGCGATGTTGAGTGTGCCCTCGGCGGTGGAGAAGGTGCCCGAGGGAGCGGCGGTGGCGTTCTCGTTGCCGATACGGGAGGGCTCCACGCCCGCCGAGAGGTAGTTGGAGACCCCCCACCCCATGGCGGTGATGGCGGTCTCCAGCATCGACACGTCCAGGCGTGTGCCCTCCCCCGTGCGTTCACGCCGCACGAGAGCGCTTCCGACAGCGAACGCGGCGGCCAGCCCGCCCAGGACGTCAGCGATCGGGAAGCCGGCACGGAGGGCGCCGGTCTCCTCCGTGCCGGTGGCGTCCATCATCCCGGACAGGCCCTGGATGATCTGGTCGTAGGCGGGCCGGTCGCTCAGAGGCCCGTCGGAGCCGAACCCGGACACGGCGCAGTACACCAGGCCCGGGTTGAGGCCGCGCAGGGTCTCCCAGTCGAAGCCCAGGCGTTCCATGACCCCCGGCCGGAAGTTCTCCAGCAGCACGTCCGCGTCCCTGACCAGCGTTCTCAGGACCCGGCGCCCCTCGGTGGACTTCAGGTTCAGGGTCAGCGACCGCTTGCCCGCGTTCTGGGCGAGGAAGGACGCCCCCACGCGTTGGTCGTTGAGTTCCGAGGAGGCTCCGAGCTGGCGTGCGAGGTCGCCCGCGCCGGGCACCTCCACCTTGACGACGTCCGCGCCCATCAGGGAGAGCTGGTATCCGGCGTAGGGCCCGGCCAGCACGTTGGTCAGGTCCAGGACGCGGACCCCCTCCAGGGGGAGGGGGTCACGCGCGGCTGTCGCGGTGCTCATCTGTTCTCCTTGTCCTCGGTCGCCACGTTCTCCGATCCCGGGTCGAACCCGATCCGTCCGATGCGCTCCGCCGCCTCGCGTACCGCGCCGCTGAAGGCACGGACGGAGGCGTCGGTGAAGCGCGCGGTGGGCCCGCCGACCGCCAGCGCGGCGACGGGTCCGGGACCTCCACCGGAACCGTTCACCGGGGCGGCGACGCCCGAGGCACCGTGTTCGCGTTCGCCGTGGCTGACCGCGAACCCCTGGGCGCGGGCCTCGGCGATCTCGGTGAGCAGGCGGTCGACGTACTGCGGTCCGTGCGGAGAGGCCGCGGCGACCCTCCGGACCACCGACTCGGGAGCTCCGCCCAGGAGCACCTTGCTGGCCGCACCGCCCCAGAGGGGCATCTCGTCGCCGGTGTTCACGACGTGTCGGAGCCGCTGGGGGCCCTCTTCCTGCGCGACGCAGACCCGAACGGTGTCCGCGCGTACGTAGAGGTTGACGGTCTCGGAGGTCTCGACGGTGAGGTCCCGCATGATCACGCGGATCGACTCGGGCACCTGCCAGACGGCGTGGGCCAGGCGCGCCCAGCGGAGCAGCCCCGGTCCGGCTCCGACGCGGCCGTCCGAACCGGACCAGAGCAGCCCCCGTTGTTCGAGGGTTCCGACCAGGCGGAGGACGGTGGTCTTGGCCAGACCGGTCAGTTCCACCAGCTCGCGTGTGGTGTAGCGCTGGTTCCTCTCGTCGTAGAGGTCCAACAGGTCGAGCGCGCGCACCACGCTGCGCACTCCCCCTTCGGTGTCCCCGGCCATCACCCTCCCATCGTGGTCCACCTGGTGGACTCATTGGTCTACTAGATGGTCATTCTGGGGGTCAGGGTAACCCACCGAAGCTGGAACCGCCAGAGGCCCCCGAGCCGACCCCCTCGGCACGGGGCTTCTGTCCAGGGATGACGCACCCCAGCTGGCGTGACGACTTCGTTAAGGAAAGATTTCCCGGACGCATTGACACACCTCCGAGTGATTTGCATCATTCTCTGAACCAATCAGCGGCCCATTAGGTCCACCTGGTGGACCACTGGGGTCGAGAGGGAGTGAAGATGGACAAGCAGCGCACCCTGCGTGCGGTGGGGGCCGTGTGCGCGACCCTCGTCGTGGGTGCCGCCGCGGTGAACGCCGCGCTCTCACAGACGCACGAAGCCGAGGCCCGCGCCCGGGTGGACATCGTGGTGCCCGCCGACCCGGGCGGTGGCTGGGACCTCGTCGCACGGGAGGCACAGCACGCGATGCGTCTGAACGACGTCGTGGCCAACACCCAGGTCGTGAACCTGCCCGGAGCGGGGGGCACGATCGGTCTCGCGCAGACGGTGCGGCGGGAGGGCGAGGCGACCACCCTGATGACCACCGGGACCGTCATGATCGGCGGCATCATCGTCAACGACTCCGCCCAGACCCTGGATGACGTCGTCCCCATCGCACGGGTGGCGGACGACTACGAGGTCTTCGTGGTCCGTGACGACTCACCCCTCCAGGACATGAACGACCTGATCGAGGCCTGGGAGGACGACCCGGGCGCGGTGGCCGTGGGCGGCGGTTCGCTCGGAGGCACCGACCACCTGCTGGCCGGGCTCGCCGCCCAGTCACAGGGCCTCGACCCGACCGACGTCAACTACATCCCGTTCGCGGGCGGCGCCCAGGCGCTCACCTCCCTGCTCTCGGGCAGCATCGACGTCGGCGTGTCCGGCTACAACGAGTTCAGTGACCAGGTGGAGACGGGGAGCCTCCGGGTCCTCGGCGTCTCCGCACACGAGCGGGTCACCGGTCTGGAGGACCATCCCACCCTCCCCGAACAGGGCGTGGACGCCGTGCTCCCCAACTGGCGGGGCTTCATGGCGCCGCCCGGGATCACCGAGGAGGAACGCGCGGAGCTGACGGCCATCGTCGAGGAGATGGTCGCCACCCCCGAGTGGCAGGACACCCTCGAACGCAACCGGTGGGACGACACCTTCCAGTCCGGTCCGGAGTTCGAGGCCTTCCTCAAGGAAGAGATCACCCGCATCACCGACGTCACCAAGGACCTGGGGCTGTCATGAACCCACAGAGAGAATCAGCGCCGCCCGCGCCCTCGCGGGCGTCCCACCCGGCCCGGGCCTGGCTCCGGGGACGCAGCGAGGTCTTCGTCGGCCTGCTCGTCATCGGGGTCGGCGCCTTCCTGGCCACGCAGACCATGGCCATGCACGTCCCAGACACCTCCACAGGGCCCGGCCCCCAGCTCTTCCCCGGTCTGGTGTCCGGACTGATGCTGGTGCTCGGGGCGCTGCTGATCGTCCAGGTCGCCCGCGAACCGGCCGTTCCCCCGGCCGACGGCGTCTCGGACACGGACTCCGCCGGGATCGTCGGTGACCTGGTCGAGGGCCAGGAGGCCCGGCGCACCGCCACCCACAGTGACTGGCGCACGGTCGGCCTGGTGCTGGGTTCGGTCATCGTCTTCACCCTGCTGTTGCAACCCCTCGGCTGGCTGCTGTCCGGAGCCCTGTTGTTCTTCGGCGTCAGCACGGCGTTCGGTGGCAGGCGCTCGCTGTTCGAGGCGGCGGTGGCACTGGTCTACTCGGCGGTCGTCCAACTCGCGTTCGTCGCGGGCCTGGGCCTGAACCTCCCCTCGGGGATCCTGGGCGGGGTGCTCTGACATGGACACACTCGTACTCCTCGGCGGCGGTTTCGCCTCCGCCCTCACCCCCGAGAACCTGCTGTGGGCCTTCGTCGGCGTGGTCCTCGGCACCGCGGTCGGGGTCCTGCCGGGCCTGGGTTCGGCCATGGCCGTGGCCCTCCTGCTCCCGGTCACGTTCAAGCTCGACCCCACGGGCGCCTTCATCATGTTCACCGCCGTCTACTACGGCGGGCTGTTCGGTGACTCCACCACGTCCATCCTGATGAACACGCCGGGCAACAGCTCGGCGATCGCCACCGCGATCGAGGGCCACAGGATGGCGCTGCGCGGCAAGGCCTCCCAGGCGCTGGCGACCTCCGCCATCGGGGCCTTCCTCGGTGCGGTCGTCTCCACCGCGGTGGTGGCGTTCTTCTCCGGTGTCATCATCGACATCGCCCTGCGGTTCGGCCCCGCCGAGTACTTCGCCCTGGCGGTCTTCGCCTTCGTGGCGACCTCGGCCGTCGTCGCCCAGTCCATGGTCCGCGGTCTCATCGCCCTCTCCCTGGGCCTCGCGATCGCGATGGTCGGCATCGACGCGCAGAGCGGCGCGGCGCGGTTCACCCTCGGAGTGCCCTCGCTGTTCGAGGGGATCGGCATCGTCACGGTGACAGTCGGACTGCTGGCTCTGGGCGAGGTGCTCCACGTGGCCTCGCGGATCCACCGGCAGCGGGACGACGCTCAGCCGGTCAGGACCGGTGGCACCCTCTGGCTCAAGCGCGGGGACCTGCGCCGCGCCGTCCCCGCCTGGGTGCGCGGCCTGGGCTTCGGCCTGCCGTTCGGCACCATCCCGGCCGGGGGTTCGGAGATCCCGACCTTCCTGGCCTACGGCACGGAGCGCAAGCTCTCCCAGCTGCGGGCCCGGCGCGGCAAGCGCCCCGACGAGTTCGGCAAGGGCGCCATCGAGGGTGTGGCGGCTCCGGAGGCCGCCGCCAGCGCGACCGCGGGTACCGCCATGGGCGCCCTCCTCGGGCTGGGCCTGCCGACGTCGGCCACGGCCGCCATCATGCTGGCCGCGTTCCAGCAGTACGGCATGCAGCCGGGACCCCTGCTGTTCGAGCGCAACGCGGACCTCGTGTGGGCGCTCCTGGCCAGCCTCTTCGTGGGCAGCGTGATGCTGCTGATCCTCAACCTGCCCTTCGCCCCGCTGTGGGCCAAGCTGCTGCTCATCCCCAAGAGGTACCTGTACGCCGGGATCACCGGCTTCGCGGTGCTCGGCGTCTACGCCTCCTCCTACTCGGTCACCGACCTGTGGCTGCTGATCCTCCTCGGACTGTTGGGGTTCATGATGCGCAGGTACGCGATCCCCGTCGCCCCGGTGCTCATCGCCGTCATCCTCGGTCCCCTCGCGGAGACCGAACTGCGTCGCGGACTGGCGATCGGGCAGGGGGACGTCGGAGTCATGTTCACCGGTCCCATCACCCTGGGCATCTACGCCGTCATCCTGCTGGCCGTCGGCATCGTCGTGGTGGCACGGATGCGCGCCGCCAGGCGCCCGGACGCCCCGTCCGAGCGCGAGACCACCCCGACCGCGTGATCCGAGCCCGGTCCGGCACGGGGGTTCCCGCGTCGGCGGGGATGCTCAGGGACACGTGGCGGGCCGAGCCGCAGATCGACCGGTGCGCGAGGCGGAGCGCTCCTTCACGGAGGGGGTGTCCGGCTGGGGGCGCCGAAGTCCCTGGTGGGGGAGATCGGGGACCTGCTGTGGGAGGTCGGGCACGGCAGCTACTGAACGACGGAGCGTCCCATGGCCGGGGTGCTCCATGGAGAAGGGGCTCCGCACCGCGAGTCGCCTCGCGGTGCGGAGCCCCGGTGTCACACGGGCCGACAGGACGGTCCGGCCCGGGCGACTGGTCCGCCCTCGGACCGGTCAGAGCGTGGGCGCGACACCCACGGCGACGGCCAGGTCCTCCCACGACATGCCGGAGCCCTTGAAGACGTTGGGCCGGTCGGTGCGGCGGGTGACCTCACCCCGGACGAGCGGGGCGATGCCGACGAGGTCCGCCTTGGTGAGGGTGCCCTCCTCGATGGCGATGACGACGTCCCCGCACTCGCGCAGGGCGGCGTCGCTCTCCTCGACCACCACGAGGGAACGGCCCATCAGGGCGGCGTCGAGTTCGCGGCGGTCGGCCACGTGCGATCCGATGGCCACCACACAGGCGCCGTCACGGACCAGGGAGCCGTCGAACAGCGGGTCCTTGGCGGAGGTGGCGCACACGACGATGTCGGCCTCGGCCACGTCGGCCTCGGTGCCCGTCTCGGCGGTGATTCCGCGCTCAGCGAGCTCCTGGACGGCGGCGTCCACACGGTGCGGGGTACGGCCGACCATCCGGACGCTCGTGAGCTCGCGGATGCCCGCCACCGCGACGACGTGCTCGACCGCCTGGGGGCCGCTGCCGAACACCACGAGGCGGGACGCCTCGGGTGCGGCCAGGCGGTCGGCCGCCACGGCGGAGGTGGCCGGGGTGCGCAGGGAGGTCAGAGTGACACCGTCGACGAACACCCTCGGGGTGAGGGTCCTGGCGTCCATCAGCATGTAGACGGCCTGGATGCGCGGCAGGTCGCGCGCGGGGTTGTCCGGGGACACGGACGCGACCTTCACGCCGACCCAGTCACCCAGGGTCGAGGGCATGAGCAGCAGGTGGCCGTCTCCGGCCCCGGCGTGGGACCGCGCCGGGTCCCGCGAGGGGTCGAAACCGTCGAGCAGGGCGCGCTCGATCAGCTCGAACGCCCGCTTGGGGCCGACCCGCTCGCGCAGTTCCTCCGCGCTGACGAAGGGCAGGCCGGTGTGTGTTTCGGTCATGCGGACACCTTGGAGTTCTCGTTGGCGGCGGTTTCACGGGCCTCGATCAGGGCGCTCTCCTTGCGCACGACCAGGCCGGAGCACGCGACGGCGACGAAGGAGATGACGGCGAGGACGACCAGGTAGGTGGCGATCGGCCACCAGGCACCGTCGAAGCGGGCCAGCAGCCACGTGGCCAGCAGCGGAGCGGTGCCGCCGGCGAGGGCGGCGCCGATCTGGTAGCCGAGGGTCACGCCGGTGTAGCGCACACGGGTCGTGAAGATCTCGGAGGTGAGGGTGCCGAGGGTGGCGGTGACCGGGGGCCAGGCCACACCGAGGGCGATGACGACGGCCGCGTACACGGCCCAGCTCATCTGGAGGTCGAGCAGCATGAAGAAGGGCGCCGCGAACAGGGCGATGAGCAGGGTGCCCGCGAGGTAGACCTTCGGGCGGCCGACGCGGTCGGAGAGCGCACCCATGAGCAGGATGCCGAGGGTGCTGACCAGCGCACCGGCGCTGACGGCGTTGAGGACCACGGACTGCTGGATGTCGAGCGTTCCGGTGGCGTAGCTGACCACGAAGGTCGCGAAGATGTAGAACGGGGCGGTCTCGACGACCTTGGCGCCGACGGCCACGAGGACGGAGCGCCAGTGGTCGCGCAGCGTGTCCCGGATGGGCAGCTTGGCGACGTTGCCGCTCTCCTTGGCCTCACGGAAGGCGGGGGTCTCGGCCAGCCCCTTGCGGATCCACAGGCCGACGAAGACGAGGACGATGCTGGCGACGAACGGGAGACGCCAGCCCCAGGCCTCGAAGGCACCGTCCGGGAGCAGGCTGACCAGGCCGAAGGCGACGGTCGACATGAGCATGCCGATGGTGATGCCGGTCTGGGGCACCGAGCCGAAGAAGCCGCGGCGGTTCTCCGGGGCGTACTCGTAGGCGAGCAGCAGGGCGCCGCCCCACTCGCCGCCGATCGCGAGGCCCTGGATGATCCGGCACAGGATCAGCAGGACGGGGGCGAGGAGGCCGACCTGGTCGTAGGTGGGCAGCAGGCCGATCGCCACGGTGGCGCCGCCCATGAGCGACAGGGTGATGACGAGGGTCTTCTTGCGCCCGATCCGGTCACCGATGTGGGAGAAGACGATCCCGCCGAACGGCCGGATGAAGAAGGTGAGCGACAGGGTCAGGTACGACAGCATCAACGAGATCACGGGGTCGTCGTTGGGGAAGAACTGCTTGTCGAAGATGAGCGCCGCGGCGGTGGCGTAGAGGAAGAAATCGAACCACTCGATCGCGCTGCCGCTGAGGCTGCCAAAGAGTACACGGCGGTTGGTGGCCGGTTTACCGACCACCGAGTGCTGCGAGGCCACTCACAACTCCTCGGATCAGGGCCCGACGAAGAGGGGCCTCAAGATGGGAACTTGTGCAACGTACAATTGCACCCTCACCGAATCAAGGCCCGTGACCTAATCGACGCAGCTCAACTACCTGGTTCGTGTTCCGCCCCGCCCTGCGTCAGACCTCCGCGCGGCCCGCCCAGACCCCCCGGACATGGCCGAGGTGGTGGCGCATGAGGGCCTCGGAACCCGCTGTGTCACCGGCTTCGAGGCGATCCAGCAAGGCGTGGTGCTCCTGCGCGGTGTCGACCAGACGACCCTCCTCGTAGAGACCCCGCAGCGCCGACAGCCGCGACATCCCCCGGAGCCTGCGCACCTCGTCCACCAGCTTCTGGTTGCCCGCGATGGACAGCATCTGGAGGTGGAAGGCCATGTCGTTGGCGATGAACTCGCGCAGCTGCCCTGTCTCGGCGGTCTCCGTCAACCGGTCCGCGAGCGGACGCAGCGCGGCGATCTGTTCGGCGGTGGCGATCGCGGCGACCCGACCGACCGTGGGGACCTCGATGAGCGCGCGGAGTTCGATGAGCTCGTCCAGCGCGACGTCGCCGAACTCCACCACGCGGTACCCCCGGTGCCGGAGGGTCTCCACGAGTCCCTCCTGGGTCAGCTCCATCATGGCCTCGCGTACCGGGGTCGCGGACACACCGAGGCGTTCGGCCAGGACCGGGGCCGAGTAGACGACACCGGGTTCGAGCTCCCCGGCGATCATGGCCTCACGCAGGACGTCGGTCACCCGGGCGCGCAGGCTGGCGTGCTCCGTGAGCGAACCGAGGACCGGCCGCGAGCGGTCCCGCGACGCGTCGATGCTCATGTGCTGTTGTTCCTCCCAGACCGGACTGCGTCGTCCCAGGATGCCACGCGCCCGGGCCCGATCCCCTCGAAAGTCCGCTCCCGGCACGCACGGAAGAAGTGGGAAGTACGACACGGAGGGTCACGGGACGACCGCGCGGGGGCCGGGGTGGCGCCGGGGTGAGGTGGGTCGAGCCGCGGGGGAGGACCGAACGAGGGAGCCCGCCACGCCGACCGGACCGGCACTGCCACCAGCAATGGTGCGACCCTGACTTTCGACAGGGGACACGGCCGCGTCCCGCGGGTTACGTTCCCCATCATGCGCCCTCTCCGTCTCCGTCCCCTCCGCGCGCCCGTGGGTCACCTGGCCCTGACCACCGTGCTCCTTCTGCTGGCCCTGACCCCGAAATGGCCGCTTCTGGTGATGGCCGTACCCGCGCCAGCCCTGCTCACCGGGCGGCTGTCCCGTGACCCACGGGTGGCCGGATGCGCGTTCACCGTGGTGGGTCTGCTCGGGGTGGGGCTACTGGTGTTCGGCGGCCACCCCGTGGGCATGTGGGTGACCGGCGGGGTCCTGGCCGCGTTCGCCGTGGTCCTGCCGTGGCTGTTGGGCCTGTACCTGCGCAGTACCTCCGCCCTGGAAAGGGCGGGTTGGGAACGGGCTCGGACCCTGGACCGGGAATGGCGGCTGATGGCCGAGCGGGCACGGATGCGCGAGCGCTCACGGATCGCCCGCGACCTGCACGACGCCGTCGGGCACCAGCTGAGCCTGCTCACCCTGGGCGCGGGGGCCATGGAGACGGCGCCGGACCTGCCGGAGGAGCGCAGGGTCCAGGCCGGTCAGCTGAGGGAGGCGGCCGGGAGGGCGGCGGAACAACTCATGGTCGCGGTCGGGGTCCTGCGCGCCGACACCGAGTCCGCGCCCCTGGTGCCGTTGGGCGACGGCGTCACCGAACTGGTCGAGCGCTCGCGCGAGGCCGGGCTGCGCGTGACCCTGGAGCGGGAGGGCAGCCGCACGGACCTGTCCGTGATGTCGGACCGGGCGCTGTACCGGGTGGTGCAGGAGGCGCTGACCAACGCCGCCAAGCACGCCCCCGGCACGGACCCACGGGTGGTCCTGCACCACGCACCCGACGGGGGCGGTGTGCGGGTGACGGTGACCAATCCGCTGCCTCGAAGGGACACGACCCCGCGCCGGGCCCCCGGTACCGGCAGTGGCCTGGTGGGACTGCGGGAACGGGTGCGCCTGGCCGGGGGCGAGGTGACGGCCGGCCCCGAGGGCGGCCACTGGGTGGTGTCGGCCCGGCTGCCGGTGGAGGAGCCGACCCCGCTCGGCGGCGAGGGCGTCACCGGAGACGGAGCCTTCCCGGGGCGTGAAGTCCACGCGGCGGGCCCGACCGGTGACGGGACGGACGACGCCAGGGACGGGAACAGCGCGGATTCCGGGGGTCGGTTCGTGGATGGCGACGTCCCGTTCCACACGGGAACGGGTCGCTTCGCGGGCCCCGGAGATGTCACCCCCGACACGGGAGAGGCACGCCTGCATCGCCTCATACGTCGCCGCACCCTGTGGGCGATCAGCACGATCGTGATGGTTCCGGTCCTCATGGCGATGGTGGGGTACGGCCTGCTCCTGGCGTTCACCATGCACGAGGCCGCGAGCTCCACCCTCGACCGGAAGGTGTTCGAGCGGTTGCGTCCCGGTCAGGAACGGGCCGCGGTGGAGGCCCTGCTCCCCGAGCGCGAGGTCCACCCGGGAACCCTCACACCCGATACCTGGCCCGAGGAGCCCGAGGGGCAGGAGTGCCGCTACTACCGCTCCAGCTCGGACCTGGTCTCGGGTGATGACGACAGATACCGGCTCTGCTTCGACTCGGAGACACTGGTCTCGGTCGAGTTGCTGCCGTGGTGACGGAGGAGTCCGGGGAGGTCGGAGTGTGATCAGGGTTCTGTTGGTCGACGACGAGGCGATGGTCCGTGCGGGGGTGCGGGCGGTACTCGGCAACGACCCGGAGATCGAGGTGGTGGCCGAGGCCGCCAGTGGCCGCGAGGGGGTGGAGCTGGCCTGGTCCCATCGGCCGGACGTGGCTCTGGTCGACATCCGCATGCCGGGGATGAACGGACTGGAGGTGGCGGAGGAGATCCGCCGAGCCGTGCCAGGGGTCGGCGTGGTCATCCTGACCACCTTCGGCGAGGAGGAGTACATGGTGCGGGCCCTCGACGGCGGGGTGGACGGGTTCCTGCTCAAGACCGGCGACCCCCGGGAGCTGTTGTTGGGGGTGCGTGCGGTGGCGGACGGGGGCGCCTTCCTCTCCCCCAAGGTGGCCCGCCGGGTTCTCGACGGCCTGACCCACGAACGCTCCACGGCCCGGTTGCGCGCCCGCGAACGCCTGGCCGGATTGACCGCTCGGGAGCACGAGGTGCTCGCCCTCCTGACCACGGGACTCTCCAACGGCGACATCGGCAGGCGGCTCTACATGGTGGAGGGGACGGTGAAGGGCCACGTGAGCACCATCCTTCGCCGTCTGGGGGTACGCAACAGGGTGGAGGCCGCGGCGGTCGCGCACGAGGCCGGTCTGAGGGAGCCAGGTCCGGAGGGCTCCGGGTAGTTCCGCTTCTTTTCGGGTCGGTGTGGTCACGGTCCCTCGCCCGCCTTCGGTCGCTGGCTCACTCACGGGTCAGGCCCTCGGCCGGAGCGACACGTGCGGCACGGACAGCGGGGGCCAGGGTCGCGAGCACCCCGATAACGAGGGCAGCGGCCAGGACCAGCCCCAGTTCGCGCCAGGGAACGGACACCACCAGGGGTGCGGTCCCACCGACGATCGCGTCCACCCCGGCCAACCCGAAGGGCACACCGAGAATCACCCCCAGCGCAGCCCCGAGCTGGCAGATCACCACGGCCTCGACGGCGAGCGTGCCGCACAGCCCGGCCCTGCTCAGCCCCAGGGCTCTCAGCAGGGCCACCTCACGGGTTCTCTCCAGGACCGACAGGCTCAGGGTGTTGGCCACCCCCAGAGCCGAGATCACCACCGTGACCAGCAACATCACCAAGGCCAGGGCGACCAGGAGATCGAGGACCTCCGTGAGGTCACCGCGCTCACTGAGCGCCCCGCCGAGTGAGACCTCCGGGTCGGCCCCGGCGACCAGGTCCATCTGGTCAGCGAGGTGGTCGCGGTCCGTCCCCGGTGCCGACACACCCCACACCATGCCCCTGGCGGTCCCCCGCGCCATGTCCTCCAGGACCTCCACCAGCACCACCGGGGCGGCCGTGCCGGAGGCGGTGGCCAGGGCGGACGGGTACACGGTGAAGGTTCGCGCGGCGCCGTCCACTCCGAGTTCGACGCTCTCCCCCGGCGTGGCGTCAAGCGCCTCCAGTTGATCCCCGGAGACCAACATGGCCGGGTGCTGGCCCGGGCCGAACCCGGCGTCGGTGCCCGCGGCGGCATCCAGGAGCGCCTCGAAGCCCGTGGCCTCAGCGAGCCGCGGGGAGACACCGACCACGGTGACCCGGTCCAGGCCCTCGATCTCCAACTGGGCGGTCCGAGGGGACTCCACGTACTCCAGACCCTCGATCTCCCGCACCCGCTCCACGGTGCCCGGGGACACCGACCCTTCGTCGACTCTGGCACTGACGTCCACCGGATAGCGGGAGTCCAGGTCGCCGTCGATGGTGGCCCGGCCCGTGGCCGCGGCCGTGGTGAGCGCGGAGATCAGTCCGAGCCCCAGGACGAGCGCGAGTGTGGCGGTGGCTGCCCGGCCGGTGTCGCGCCGGAGGTTGGCCCCGGCCAGGTCGGCCACGCCGCCCATCCGCCGCAGCGGCCGATGCGCCAGACGGAGCAGTCGGGAGATCGGATAGCGCAGTGCCATGAGGACGCCGACCGCTCCGGCGAAGCCCCCGCCGAGGGCCAGGGGCAGGGACTCCACCCGTGCCCCGGCGACCATGGCCCCCACCCCGAACAGAGCGAGCACGGTTCCCAGTGCGTGTGTCGCACGGAAGCGCACCGCGCCGTCCAGAGGTGCCGACCGCAGGGCCTCGGCCGGGGCGGTGTCGGCGGCCCCGCGTGCCGGGGCCCAGGCCGCGGCCACGGTGGTGCCCACGCCGATGATCACGCAACCGGCCAGAAGGAGCGGGCTGAGGTGCGGACCGTCCCCGGCCAGTCCGGCCAGGGAGGCCCCCGTGTACCCGACCGCGATCCCCGCGCCGAGCCCGATCAGGGAGCCGGTGCATCCGATGATCAGGGCCTCCGCGACGACCAGCGCGCGCACCTGTCCGTGGTCCGCTCCCACCAGGCGCAGCAGGGCGGTGTCACGGCGACGCTGGGAGAGCAGGATCGTGAAGGTGTTGGCGATGACCATGGCCGCCGCGAGCAGTGCCATGAGCGCGCACGCGAGCAGGATGAGATCGAGCTGCTGGGAACCGCCCGCGAAACGGTCGGCGGCCAGCCGGGCCTGTTCCTCGGCGGTCATCACGTGCAGCTCCGGGGACAGCGCGGCGGTCAGGGAGGTCACCGCCTCCCCCGCGCTGACCCCCTGGGCCACACCGGCCAGCACCGTGAGGGGGCTGTCTCCGGCGAAGTACGCCTCGGGGGCGTAGAACGTGTACCGCACACCAGTCAGCGGCTGGAAGTCCAGGTCGACGCTGCCCGTCACCGTGACCGTGTGCTCACCGGCGGGTCGTTCCCCCTCCTCGCCCTGCGCGTCCCCCTCGGAACCGTTGGTCCGGTTGCCGGAGACCCGTACGGTGTCCCCCACACGGAGTCCGAGCGACTCCAGAGTGTCGGTGTCGGCCACGACCTCGTACCTGCTGACGGGCCAGTCGCCCTCGGCCAGGTCGAACCAGCGCAGACCCGGATCGTCCGCGAGCCCGTAGACGTTCGCGGTCCCGCGCAGGTCGTCTGTGGCGACCTGCACGGTTCGTGCGTGGACCTCCGTGACGGTCTCGACGTCGGGGTGCTCCGCGACGGCCGAGGCCCAGTCCGGCCCGGGGTCGACCGCCTCCGGGTCCCGGTCCACGACCACGTCCGCGACGGTCAGCGGAGCGGCGGCCACCGCACGCAGTCCGGCCGCCGAGGTCGAGGAGAACACCGCGGTGGCCGCCAGGAACAGGGTGCCGAGCACGACCGCCAGCAGGACGGCGAGGAGTCGGGCGGGATGGGAGCGGATCTGCGCCCAGGCCAGATTCAACACGGGTGCTCCGTTCGGGCCATGGCGGTGAGGACCTCCGGGGTCGTGGGTCGTTCCAGGGTGTCCCGCAGGACACCGTCGGACATCGTCAGGACCCGGTCGGCGTAGGTCGCGGCGATCGGATCGTGGGTGACCATGACGATGGTCCGACCGAGTTCGGTACTGGCGGCGCGGAGGAGTGCGAGCAGTTCCCGTCCGGTGCTGACGTCCAGGGCACCCGTGGGTTCGTCGGCGAAGAGCACCGCGGGCCGGGTGAGCAGGGCGCGAGCGATGGCGACCCGCTGCTGTTGCCCGCCGGAGAGCTCCGCCGGTCTGTGGCGCAGCCGATCGCCGATCCGCAGGGTGCGCACCACTTCGTCCAGGTGGGTGCGGTCCGGTCTCCGCCCGGCGAGTCTGAGCGGCAGCAGGATGTTCTGCTCGGCGGTGAGGGCCGGCAACAGGTTGAAGGACTGGAAGACGAAACCGATCCGTTCGCGCCGTAGCCGGGTCAGCCCCCGGTCGTCGAGTCGGGACAGGTCCCGACCCTCCACCAGCACCCGTCCCGAAGTCGGGGTGTCCAGCCCGGCCAACAGGTTCATGAGCGTGGACTTCCCCGAGCCGGACGGCCCCATGATCGCGGTGAACTGTGAGGCCTCGAAGGTGAGGCTCACCCCCGCCACCGCGGTGACGGCGGCCTCCCCCGCTCCGTACCGCCGTACGAGTTCACTCGCCTGGAGTACCGCGTCGCGCCGTTCGGTCGGCGTGCTGCTCATCCGGTTCCTTCCCCCACGTGTCCAACCATCCGGAATCCACGCTAGGAATCGGCACCCCCGCGCCAACACTGACGACCGACGGGGTGGCCCCCTGACCAACGACAGGGGTGGAAGTCGGGTCGCGCTGCTACGGGAACACCCGCCGACACCGGTCGATCCAGTCGACGAATCGTCGGATCGGCACCACCGCGGCCCCCGGAAGCCCGCTGGACGGGCGCGTCGACGCCCGCGAGGTCCCGTGGCCGACACCCGCGGAACGGACTTCGTCCAAAGCATTGACGAAGTGCCGCCGCGCTGGCAATGTACGCGGCATCTGCCAGGGGACGACCGAACGGAGACCCACCGTGCACGACGACCGGCGGCTGACCGAGGCACGACTGGACCGCGTCCTGAGGGAACGCGTCTGGCCCGCGGTGTACACGACGTCGATCCCCCTGGAGGTGGCCCGCTGGGACGCGCCCGGGGAACCGGTCCCCGCCGAGGAGGGCATCGGTGCGCCCCACGAACCCGCGCGGGTGGGCGACGCGTGGGGCCCGGCCTGGGGCACCACCTGGTTCCGGCTGCGCGGTCGGGTCCCCGACGAGTGGGCGGGCAGGACCGTGGAGGCCGTGGTCGACCTCGGCTTCGACGACGCCATGCCCGGTTTCCAGTGCGAGGGGCTGGTCCACCTCGCTGACGGGACCGTGGTCAAGGGCCTCAACCCCCGCAACGCCTGGATTCCGGTCGGCGCCCCCGTGAGCGGCGGCGAGACCGTCGAGTTCCACGTGGAGGCGGCCGCCAACCCGGTCATCCTCGGTGACCCCCCGTTCCAGCGGACCGACCTGGGCTCCGGGCGCGGCCCCGAAGACCGCCCCCTGTACCGGCTGGTCCGCGCCGACGTGGCCGTCTTCGAGCGCCAGGTGTGGGAGCTCGCCCTCGACCTGGAGGTCGCGGGCGGTCTCATGCGTGAACTCGACACCGGTGACCCCCGCCGCTGGGAGCTGCTGCGCACCCTGGGCCGCACCCTCGACGCCCTCGACCTCCAGGACGTCCCCGGCACGGCGGAGCGGGCGCGGGGCGTGCTGGCCCCGGCGCTGCGCTCCCCCGCCTCGGCCAGCGCCCACCGGGTGTCCGCGGTCGGGCACGCGCACATCGACTCCGCCTGGCTCTGGCCGCTGCGCGAGACCGTCCGCAAGGTCGTGCGGACCAGTGCGAACGTGGTGGCTCTGATGGACGACCACCCGGAGTTCGTGTTCGCGATGTCGCAGGCCCAGCAGTGGGCCTGGCTCAAGGAGCACCGCCCGGAGGTGTTCTCAAGGGTGGTGCGGGCCGCCGAGGCCGGACGGTTCGTCCCGGTCGGCGGCATGTGGGTGGAGTCCGACACCAACATGCCCGGGTCGGAGGCGTTGGCACGCCAGTTCGTCTTCGGCAAGCGCTTCTTCCGCGACGAACTGGGCGTGGACACCCAGGAGGTGTGGCTGCCCGACTCCTTCGGCTACTCGGCCGCCCTCCCCCAGCTCGTGCGGCTGTCCGGGTCGCGCTGGTTCCTCACCCAGAAGATCTCCTGGAGCCAGGTCAACCAGTTCCCCCACCACACCTTCTGGTGGGAGGGGCTGGACGGCACCCGCGTGTTCACCCACTTCCCGCCGGTGGACACCTACAACGCCGAGCTCACCGGCGCCGAGCTCGCGCACGCCTCTCGCAACTTCCGGGACAAGGGGGGCGCGTCGCGTTCCCTCGTGCCCTTCGGTCACGGGGACGGGGGTGGCGGCCCCACCCGGGAGATGCTGGCCCGCGCGGCGCGTCTGCGCGACCTGGAGGGCTCGCCCACGGTGGAGATCGAGCACCCGGAGCGGTTCTTCGCCAAGGCACACGAGGAGTACGCGGACGCCCCGGTGTGGTGGGGGGAGCTCTACCTGGAGTTCCACCGGGGCACGTACACCAGCCAGACCGCGACCAAGCAGGGCAACCGGCGTTCGGAGCACCTGCTGCGTGAGGCCGAGCTGTGGGCGGCCACGGCCTCGGTACGGGTGGGTGCCCCCTACCCCTACGAACGGATCGAGGAGGTCTGGCGGACGGTCCTGCTCAACCAGTTCCACGACATCCTGCCCGGCAGCTCCATCGCCTGGGTGCACCGCGAGGCGGCGGAGACGTACGCGCGGGTCGCGGAGGAGCTCCGGGAGATCATCGCGGGGGCGCAGGAGGCCCTGGCCGGTGGCGGGACCGGCGGGGGTGGCGTGGTCTTCAACCCCACCCCGCACGAGCGCGACGGTGTTCCGGCCCTGGGCGCCCTCCCCCGGGAGCGGACGGCGGCCCCCGGCCACGCCTCACTCGGCCCGGACCTGGAGGCTCCGGGCGGGTTCGTCCTGGACAACGGGCTGCTGACGGTACGGGTGGACGAACGGGGTCTGGTCACCTCGGTCCTGGACAGGGTCGGAGAGTCGGAGGGACGGGAGGTACTCGCCCCGGGCCAGCCGGGCAACCTGCTCCAGGTCCACCAGGACCTGCCCAACCAGTGGGACGCCTGGGACGTGGACGAGTTCTACCGCAACACCACCGAGGACCTCACCCGGGCCGACTCCGTCGAACCCGAACAGCCCGGTTCGGGCGTCGCCGCCCTGCGCGTCACCCGTTCCTTCGGGGACTCCTCGGTGGTCCAGGTGATCTCCCTGGCGCCCGGAGCGAGGCGCCTGGACGTGGAGACGGTCGTGGACTGGCACGAGCGGGAGAAGTTCCTCAAGGCCGCCTTCCCGTTGGACGTGCGCGCGCACGAGTCGTCGTCGGAGATCCAGTTCGGCCACGTCCGGCGTCCCGCGCACACCAACACCTCCTGGGACACGGCCAGGTTCGAGATCTGCGCCCACCGCTGGGTACACGTCGCGGAGCCCGGCTACGGGGTGGCGGTGCTCAACGACTCCACCTACGGGCACGACGTCACCCGGGACGTCCGGAGCGACGGCGGCACCACGACCACGGTCCGGCTGTCGCTGCTGCGCGCGCCGCGCTTCCCCGACCCCGACACCGACCAGGGCGAACACCGGTTCCGGTACGCCCTGGCCCCGGGAGCGGAGATCGAGGACGCGGTGCGTGAGGGCTACCGGATCA
This sequence comes from Nocardiopsis sp. iso_237, assembly GCF_056173345.1. Lineage (NCBI taxonomy): Bacteria > Bacillati > Actinomycetota > Actinomycetes > Streptosporangiales > Nocardiopsidaceae > Nocardiopsis > Nocardiopsis sp. iso_237. The sequence goes on from NZ_CM149669.1 coordinate 4,882,122, forward strand.
ACCTGCCGGTACGGGAGGTGCCCGGAGACGCCGTGGTCGAGCCGTTGGTGGCGGTGGACGACCCCGGTGTGGTGGTGGAGTCGGTCAAGCTCGCCGACGACCGCTCCGGCGACGTGGTGGTGCGCCTGTACGAGGCCCGAGGAGGTCGTGCGCGGGCGGCGGTGAGCACCGGTTTCCCGGCCTCGGGGGTGCGCGCCGTGAACCTGCTGGAGGAGGAGTACGAGGAGGCACCGGAGCTGCTCACGACCACCGCCCCGGACGGGCGGGGAACCCTGCGGGTGTCGGCCGCACTGCGGCCCTTCCAGATCCTGACCCTGCGCTTCGAGCGCTGACCCGACCCCGGGGTCCGGGCTCGCCGTCCCGAGTCCGGACCCCGGCCCCCGACGCCGACCCGGCTATCCCTTGACCGCACCGCCCAGGGCGAACCGGCCGCCCAGCGCCCGCGAGACGGCCATGTACAGCACGACGACGGGAACCGTGTAGAGCAGTGAGTACGCGGCGAGCTCGCCGTACCGCACGGATCCGTACTGGCCGAAGAAGGTGAACACGCGGACCGCCGCCGGCATCTTGTCCGGGCTCGTGAGCAGGATGAACGGGACGAAGAAGTTGCCCCAGGTGGTGACGAGCGTGAAGATCGCGACCACCGCCAGCCCCGGGGCCAGCAGCGGGGCCACCAGGTAGCGGATCGACTGCCAGGCCGAGGCCCCGTCCACCCAGGCGGCCTCCTCCAGGGCGAGGGGGATGCCGTCGATGAAGTTCTTGGTCAGCCAGATCCCGAAGGGCAGTGTGCTGGCGGCCAGGAACAGTGTCGTCGCCACCAGCGAGTTCAACAGGTTGGCCTGCACGAACATCCCGTAGACCGGCACCATGATGGCCGTGACGGGCAGTCCGGTGGCGAACAGCACCGTGTACAGGAACGGCTTCCTGAACCGGAGGTTGTACCGGGAGAGCGGGTAGGCGGCCAGCATCGAGCACACGGCGGTGATGAGCGCGGCTCCCCCGCAGGTCAGGATGCTGTTCCAGATCGGCAGGTAGACGACCTCCGGGGTCATGATCGCCGTGAAGTGGTCCAGCGTGAACCCCGAGGGCGGGCTGGCGCGCAGCGAGGGTTCGGGGTCCACCGACGCGAAGACCATCCACAGCATCGGGACCAGGAAGAGCACCGCCAGAACGCCGAGGACGAGGTAGGCGAGGAAGCCGCCCGCGGCCCGGCTCGGGGCACTGACCACGGCGCGCGTCCGCCGACCGGTGTTCCGGCTCCGCTTCGCGGGCCCTCGGCCACGGCTGGGATGGTCACTCACCGGCCCTCCTCCTTCCGGAGCATCCACACGTAGACGATCGAGAACAGTCCGGCGACCGCGAGCAGCGCCAACGCGATGGCGGTGCCGTATCCGAGGTCTCCCATGCGCAGTGCCTCCTGGTACATCAGCAGGGGGAGCGTGGTGCTCCGGGAGCCCGGACCACCGGAGGTCATCACGAAGATCAGGGTGAAGACCTGGACGGTCTGGAGCGTGATGAGCAGCAGGGTGGTGGCCAGGGTCCGGCGCAGGAGCGGGATGACGACGTGCCACAGCACCTGGAAGCCGGAGGCTCCATCCACCCGCGCCGCCTCCTTGAGGTCCTCGGGGACCTCCGACAGCCCCGCCGAGTAGGTCATCATCGAGAAGGCGGTTCCCTTCCAGACGTTGGCCAGCACCACCGCCAGCAGCGGGGCGGCGAACAGCCAGTTCTGGGACCCGGCACCGATCCAGCCCAGGACCGTGTTGAGGGTGCCCTCCCGTTCGAGGAACGCGTACCAGACGAACCCGGCCACGACCTCCGGAACCACCCACGCGCCCACCACGATCGCGCCCACGGTGGCGCGGACCGCCCCGTTGCGGTTCTGGAGCAGCAGGGCCAGGGTGAGGCCCAGCACGGTCTGCCCGAACACGCAGCCCACCAGGAAGACGACGGTGAGGACGGTGGCGGCCCGGAACCGGGGGTCGGACAGCAGCTGGGTGAAGTTGTCGAACCCCACGAACTCGGTCTGCGCGGCCTGGGCCCCGGTCAGGGCCGCGTTGGTGAGGGAGGCCCACACCGTCCACAGGATGGGCCCCGCGAAGAAGGCCAGGAGCAGGAACAGGGCCGGGGCCATCGGAACGGCCCACCGCGCCGCCCGGGCCACGGGTCGGCGGGACCCGATGGTGGCCACCGGTCAGGAACCCGTCGTGACGTTGTCGGGACCGACGATGCCCTCCACCTCTTCGGCGTAGACCGCGGCGGCCTCCTCCGGGGTGGCCTGGTCGAGCATCACGCTCTCCATGGCCTCCTGGACGGCCAGCGAGATCCTCGGATACTCGCTGTAGGCGGGGCGGAAGCCGGTGATGTCGACCAGGGAGGCGAACTCCTCGGCCTTCGGGGACTCCTCCAGGAAGGCCGGGTCCTCCGCGACGTCCGCGCGAACCGGGATCTGACCGCCCTCCACAGCGAACTTGACGCCGTTCTCCTGGTTGAGCGCGTACGTCATCACCTCCCAGGCGAGGTCGGGGTCGGTGGCGTTGGCGCCCATGGAGAGCGCCCAGCCACCGGACATGCTGGTGGCCCCGGCTCCCTGACCGTTCTGGGTGGGCATCGGGGTGAACTCCATGACCTCCTCCCACTCGGGCCAGGGCTGGTTGGCCTCCTCGATCCAGGACTGGGTGGCCCAGGAGCCCTCCAGGCTGATCGCCATCCCTCCGGAGGGGAAGCGCTCCTCGTTGTTGACCGTGCCGACGTTGGCGTCCAGGGCGTCCTGGGGATCGAGGGTGAGGTCCTCCTCGTAGAGGGTCCGGACGAACCCGAGGGAGTCGGTGAACCCGGTGCTGCCGGTGACCCACTGTTCCGACGCGTCGTCGAAGAGGGCGCCCTCAGTGCCGCTGAGCAGCATCTGGAAGCCCTGGAGGGAGGCCATCTCACCGGCGGGGGTACCCGAGTAGACGTTGAGCGGGACCACGTCGTCTCCGAGTTCCGCCCGGACGGTGCGGGCCGTGTCGAGGACGTCGTCCCAGGTGGCCGGTGTCCAGGGGGTGTCGACCCCGGCCTGTTCGAGCAGTTCGGTGTTGTACCAGAGGCCGCGCACGTCGGTGCCGAGCATCACTCCGTAGCGCTGTCCGTCCAGCGAGGTGACCGCCACCGCCTCCTGGTCGCTGTACTGGTCGCGTTCGTCCCAGGCGTCGAAGCGGTCGTCGAGTGGCATCAGGTATCCGGCGTCGGCGTCCTGGTTGATGGTGAACGTGTCCTGGTAGATCAGGTCCGGTGCCTCGCTGGGCGAGCCGTTCATGAGGTTGACCTGGGTCTGGTAGTCCTCGGCCTGGGCCTCGATGGCGTTGAGTTCGACGGTGACGCCGGGGTTGGCGTCCTCGAAGTCCTCCTTGACCTGGCGCATCAGCGAGTCCATCGCGATGAAGGTGCCGAACTTCTGGTAGACGACCCGGACCGTGTCCTCGTCCCGGTCGGCGCCGGTCGAGCAGCCCGAGGCGACCAGCGCCAGGAGCGGGACGGCGACCGCCGCACGGATGGTGTTCCGTCGGTTTCTCCTCATCGTGGCCCCTCGCGCAGAAGTGGGGTGCCGGGCACCCGAAGCCCCCGACACGTGACTCACATCACTTGCTTACTAAAAACCTTGGATAAAGACAATGGGTGAAGTGGGCTCTTCCGGGGCGGTTACCCTCATGTGGTCAGTCAGCGGCCCGATCGGGCGGAGGGAATCGGCGTATGCGCACAAGCACCAACCTGCTGTGGCTGGGCGGGCTCAACCAGAGCAGGGTGCTCGACGCCGTGCGCCGCTCCGACGGGATCAGCCGGGTGGAACTGGCCGAGCAGACCGGCCTGACCGCCCAGACGGTGTCCAACATCGTGCGCAGGCTCCTGGAGGACGGGCTGGTCCTGGAGGACGGCCGCGCCACCTCGCGCGGAGGCAAACCGGCGACGGTGCTCCGGCTGAACGCCGGCGCCTACTACGCGGTCGGGATGCACATCGACCCGGCCTCCACCACGCTCGTCGTCACGGACCTGGCCGGGCGGGTCGTGGCGCGGAGCCGTCGGCGCACCCCCACGTCGCAGGGGCCGCAGAGGGTGATCGACGCCCTCAGCAGGTCGGTGCGCGCCATCGTGGCGGAGGCGAACGTCCCCGACCGCATCCTCGGGCTCGGGGTGGCCACGCCCGGCCCGCTCGACACCGAGGGCGGCGCCGTCACCCCGCCCCACCTGCCCGGCTGGAGATCGGTGCCGCTGCGTGAGGCACTGGCGGAGGGCACCGGCCTGAAGGTGGTCCTCGACAACGACGCCACGGCCGCCACCATCGGTGAGCGCTGGTCCGGCGGCGAGGAGCGGTCCTCGGACATGGCCCTCGTGTACGTGGGGACCGGGGTGGGCGGCGGGCTCGTCCTGGACGGCCGGGTCTACCGCGGCGCCACCCTGAACGCCGCCGAGATCGGCCACGTGACGGTGGACCCGCGCGGGCCGGAGTGCCCGTGCGGGAACCGGGGCTGCCTGGAGACCTACGTCGCGCCGCACGCGGTCGCCTCGGACGCGGCCAGGCGCCGGGGCGAGGGCACGGCGGACTTCGAACGCGGGCAGGCCCGTACGGTCGCCGCGTACCGCAGGGTGTGCCGTGAGGCGCACGCCGGCGACCCCGTGGCCCTGGAAGTGGTGTCCGCCGCCGGTCGCCGCCTCGGCCAGGCCGCGACCACCCTGCTCAACCTGGTCGACGTGCCGTTGGTGGTGCTCGGCGGCTGGGGTATGTCGCACGTCGGGGAGCTGTACGGCACCGCGCTGCTCGACGCGGTCTCGGAGCGCTCGATCGCCCGTTCCATGCGGCGGGTGCGGGTGGAGACGTCGAGCATCGGCGAGGACGTCGGCGCGATCGGCGCGGCCGCGCTGGTACTGCACTCGGCGTACGCGCCCGAGGTCACCAGCGTGTGAGCCGGGGTCCGGAGTCAGTCCTCACGCAGGGCGTGGCGGAGGATCTCGGCCACTCGGTCCTCGGTGAGGTCCTCGTCCCCGAGCAGGATCCTGGCGCACAGGCCGTCGGCGGTGGCGGCGAAGCGGCGGACGGTCAGTTCGTCGACACCCTGTTGCCGGGCCACCTCCGACACCGCCTCGCGCCATCTCCGCGCCACCGGGCGCAGGGCCGGGCGACGGGCGGCCAACAGGTTGAGCTCACGCTCGGCCAGGGCCCGGGCGCGGCCCTCACCACCGGCTCCTGAGATCACCCGGGCCAGTCCCGCGACGGCCCGCGCCGCGTCCCGACCGGGCTCCTGGAGGGCCGTGAGCTGGTCGATGTAGGCGTCCGAGGCGGCGGTCAGCGCGGCGACCAGCAGGTCGTCCATGGTCTTGAAGTAGTAGACGGCGGAGCTGGCCGGAACGTCCGCCTCCCGGGCGACCGCCCGGTGGGTGACCCCGGCGACGCCGTCGCATTCCACGACCCGGAGCGTCGCGGCGATGATCTCCTCACGCCTGCGCTCGCCCCGGGCCCGTCGTCCGTCGACCCGCTCCGTCGTGCCGCTCACGATCTCCCCCGTCAGTGCTCTGGCGGCGACGATACCAGCGGGTTCAGGCCCGGCTGTGCTCCCTGGGGACCTCGGGCTCCGGGCTCGTGCGGGCCCGGCCCAGTTCCAGGGCGAGGGCTCCGGCGATCACGAGTGCCAGTCCCCCGACCTGTACCGCGGAGAGTTCGTCGCCGAGCAGCACGAGACCGATGACCGCGACGATCGCCACCCCGGATGACGTCCAGAGGCCGTAGGCGACGCCCACGGCCATGCCCCGCTTGAGTGCGAGCGCGAGCATGAAGTAGGCGACCAGGACGGCCGGGACGGCCACCAGGACCGCGACCGGGTGGGTGAATCCCTCGGAGAGGCCGGTGGCGGTGGCGCCGACCATCTCGGTCAGGAGTGCCGCCGCCAGGTAGAGCCAGGCCATGTTCGTTCCCCTCGTTCGGTCGGCCGCGCCCGCGCGGCCAACTACTTGAACTATCGTTCAGATAGGTGTGTACTCTGACACTAGATCTACTTGAACCATCGTTCAAGTTGTTGAGCCGGAGAACCTCAGGAGAACCCGTGTCCCTCGCCTATCTCTTCCTCGCCGGAACGATCGCCCTGGAGGTCGTGGGCGCGATCGCCAGCCGCTACTCGGACGGCTTCACCCGGCCCGCGCCCACCGCGGTCACCGTGGTGACCATCGTCGGCGCCTACTACCTGTTCGCCCTCGCTCTGGAGGAGGGGATCGGGCTGGGCGTGGCCTACGCCGTGTGGGCGGCCGTGGGCATCGTGGCCGTCACGCTCATCGGGGTGTTCGCGCTGCGCGACCGGATCACCCGCGTCCAGGTCGCCGGGGTCGTGCTGACCGTGGCCGGGGTCCTGGCGCTCGAACTCGGCGGGTGACCTACTGCTCGGGGTAGACCGACTGGATGCGCTCGGCGACGTCCGGGAAGCCGCTCCGCTCCAGGATCTCCACCTGCTCGCGGACGAACGCGGCGCGCTCGCTCTCCCCCTCGACGGAGTCGATGAGCCCGCGCAGGATGGCGACCTGGACGTCCTGCTCCATGCCGCCCTCGTCCACGTCCTCCTCGGCGGGCCACCAGTAGCTCTCGTAGCCCTCCTCGTCCACCCCGCTGCCGGCGGTGGGGACGGGCTCGGGCTCCTCCAGCAGGTCGGACAGCTCGTGCGACGGGACGGGGAACCTCGGCTCCGGTTCCAGGTCGAGCTCAGGCCCGGGGCCGGGGCCGCCGGTCATCGCTTCGCGCATCCGCGCGGCCTCGTGCTCGGCGGCCCTCAGCGCACGGTCCTTACGCAGGTGGGCCATGCGGCCGAGGCGCTCCTCGTCCTCGTCCTCCAGCTCCAGACGGACGTTCTCCGCCCACACCTGGATCGTGCCCCCGGCGACCGGTTCCTCCACCGCGAAGGCCGATTCCAGCTCGCTCTCGGCCACCGCGCGGTCCTCGGGGTGCGTGTCGCGCAGGAGTTCGCGGGCCCGCAGCACGACCGAGCGGACCGCCGGGCCCGCCGGGTTGCGCAGGCTCAGGTCGACCCGGTGGGCCCACCGCCAGTGCACGAGCGCGGAGAAGCCGAAGGCGTAGTCGTCCATCGCGCTCGGGAGATCGATCCGACGCGTGCGGACACCGAGGGTCCCGCTCTGACCGCGCGGCGCCTCGACGGGCGCGGGCTCGTCCCCCTGGTCCGAGCGGTCACGGAGTTCGTCCCCAGAGCCTCGCACGTCGGTCTCCTCCCGCCGCTCAGCCTCCCCGGCCCGGCCGGTCACCAGCTCCGCCGCCGTCACCAGCAGGTCCGGGCGCGCCAGGACCACGCCCAACAGCGCCATCGTGAAGGGCAACCACAGCAGAGTCCATTCCCCGACCAGCGGAAACAGCACCGCGGGGACGATCAACACCACGATGACCGCCGCGAGGCGGATACGGGCGAAGGTGGCCACGGGGTGTCTCCTCGTGCGGGGGCAAGGGGCTGGACGGGAAGGTTCCTCAGGCCAGTGTGCCCGAGAACCGGCGTGAACGCGTCACCAACGCCGAGTCGGAGCCCGGCCCAGGCCCGCTTCGGACCCACTCCTCCGCTTTCAGGACCGGCGGTCCCCGCTCGGGACAGAGTTCCTCCCGGGACCTGTTTCCCGGCCAGGCCCGTCGGATATGACCCCTGTGCCCGACCGGTGTCGCCGGGCTGCCCGCCCCGGTCCGTTTCCCTCCGCCTCTGCTGGCAGGCACCGGAACACCCCCGCTCTACCCCCCGTGAGGTGACAAGAATGTTCGGTGCGGAGCTCCGCCGCCGTCGGCAGGAAGCCGGGATGACCCTCGAGGACCTCTGCCGGAAGGTTCACTTCAGCAAGAGTCACCTGAGCAAGGTGGAGACCGGGGCGAAGAACCCCTCCCAGGACCTGGTGAGGGCCTGCGACGTGGCTCTCGGAGCCGAGGGCCTGTTGGCAGCACACGTCTCCGGACCAACCGAGAGCCAAACCGACCAGGCGGAGCCTCCTTCGGTCGACCAGGAGGTATGGCTCATGAGTATGACCCCGGACGGAGAAACGGGTTTCGCCGGAATGGACCGCCGGACCGCCCTCTCCCTCAGCGCCCTGAGCGTGCTGGGGGCGGGGCTGGGTGGTGCCGCCGGGCCCGGTGGCACCACCCAGGGAGGACACACCGACGCCGAACCCGCGCTCGCCAGCTTCCGTAGTCAGTTGGGCGAGCTCAGGACCATGGGGCAGCACATGGCCCCGTCCATGGTGTTCCCCATCGCCATCGTCCAGTCCAATGCCCTCCGCCAGCTGGCGAAGTCCGCTCCCCCGGCTCAGCGCCCAGCCGTGCTGAGGCTGGCCGCGCGGTTCGCGGAGTACACCGGGTGGATGGCCCAGGAGAGTGGATCGGAGCGCTGGGCACTGTGGTGGACCGACACCGCAGTGGCCCTGGCCGGTGCCGGAGGCGACGCGGAGATGGGCGAGTACGCGCTGGTGCGCCGAGCCCTGCTGACCATGTACGCGCACGACGGCCCGCAGACCGTTGCCCTGGCTCAGCAGGCCCAGATGTCACCTGGAACGTCGTCCCGGGTGCTCGGTCTCGCGGCGAAACGTGAAGCGCAGGGGCACGCCCTGATCGGTGACTTGGTGTCCTGTGAGCGCGCCCTGGAGCGAGCCCGTGAGCACCTCGCCGCTGATCAGGCCGGAGTCCCCGACGTTCAGACGGTCAGCCCGGAGATTCTTGGGTCCCGGCACGTCGGCGACCCGGTGGGGGTTACCCGAGGCTGGTGCCTGGTCGATCTGGGTCGCGTGGACGAGGCGGCCGAACTCCTGGACCAGGAATGCGCGTCGCTGCCCGAGAAGGCGATTCGGGCGCGGACCCGGTTCGGGGTGCGCCGAGCGCTCGCCCACGCCCTGTCCGGGGAGGTGGAGCAGTCCTGCACCATCGCCACCGAACTCCTGACCGGGGTGTCAGGGGTGGACTCGGCCACCGTCCGCCTGGACCTACGCCGCCTCCACCAGACCCTGGCGAGACACCACGGCCACCGATCCGTGCGTGAGCTCTCCCCGAGTCTCCTCACCGCTCTGAGCACGGTCTGAGCACGGTCTGAAACAGCATGGTCCTCGCCCCGATTCGGGGCGAGGACCATGCCAGCTGAACGGAAGCGGGACAAGGGCGGGGCCGTGCCCCAGGACAGCTCCCCGGCACGGCCCCTCGCTCGTTCAGTGGTGCGTCGTGATCAGAAAGGCACCCCGTTACCGTTGGGTGAGGGCACCGCCTCCGGCGCGAGGTACGTGAGGCCGATCAGGGGCGACTCGTCACCGCCTGCTTCACGTTCGGGCTCAAGCGGATGGCGGCGACGGATCATCTCCGCGATCCCGGTCAGGGAAGCCAACTCGAAATCCTTGACCAGTCTGTCCACGAGCTGGACTCGCAGGTCCTCGTTCTCCACGCCCTCGATCGCGTTCATCAGCACGCCGACCGCTCCGTCGAGAGCACCCTCGGCGCTGGTGGACGCCCCGCCACCGGAGGTCCGGGCGACCGTCACCTCGTCCGCCCAGTCCCGGCCCTCCGGCCACTCCCACACGGAACCGTCCGGTGACCGGCCCGCGAGTCCGGTCCCGTTGAGGAAGGAGAACGATTCCGGGGAGGCCACCCTCAGCCGATCCAGGAGATCGGCGGAGTCGACGCCCTTCGAGGCCTCCGCGACCCGCGTGAGCACCTCGATCAGTCCATGGGTCCGGTCGACGTCGGCGTCCCCTCGCACCAGGTCCCACACGATCGCGCTGCCGGGGGTCGCCAGCACGTCATCCGCGTAGTACCTGCGTTTCGCGGACTCCACCGAACGCTCCACCTCCCAGAGGACGCTCTCCTTCCGGGCCTTGGCGATACGGGCCAGCCGGGTCTCGTCCTCCTCGGAGAGCGCGAGCGTGACGTCCTCCGCCCACACCTCCACAGCCCCACCGAATCCGTGGGACGCCACTCCCAGCGTCGCCGCGACCTGGTGGAGCGCCATGTCGTGCTGCTCGGGTTGATACCCCTCGCTCACCCGTCGGGCCTGTTCCACGACGAGCTGTCTTGCCAGGCCCTCGGGATTGCGCAACCGGTGGTCCGGATCCCCCACCCACTTCCACCAGACCATGGCGGAGAGGACGAACGGGTACTCCCTGTCCTGACTGGGTGCCAGGGCCGCCTTGATCCGGGTGTTCTTCGGTCCGCTCTCCACGAACGGGTCCGGTGGGCGAACCGTCTCCCCGGGGGTCGCCGCCTTGGTGCTGTTGATCATGAGAGCGAGCACCCCGATGAGCACCAGAGGCGGTACCAACACCAGGGCCCACCAGTCGATGGTCAGGTACAGGACCACCCCCAACGAGACCAACGCTGCGGTCAGGATCGCGGCACGTCGCTGTGCGGGACTCATCCGTTCTCCTTCCTCGGTGTTCCGGCCGGGGTCGAGGTGTCCGCCACCGGTGACTCACGACCGTCCAGGCCCTCGGCGGCGTCGACCATACGAACGAGGAGTTCGCCGTCCGCCCGGTGGCTTTCCCGTTGTTCCGGAGTCGCCGTCCCGTCGGCCCAGCGCAGCCCGGAGGTGTAGAGGGCGGGCAGCGTCCCGGCAGAGACCGAGGCGGCCAGCAGCACCTCCATCAGCCTCCGCCCTGACCCGATCCACCGCGCCGCGTACGTTCTCGTTTGGGCCTGCTCACGGTGGAACAGCGCGGCCAATCCGGACTTGAGTCGCCACTCCACGGCGGTGCGACCGACTCGCTCCCGCAGGACGCCAGCCAATCGGGCGGGCGAGGTGAGATCCCACAGCAGGTCGCGATCCGTGCCGTGGTCCCAGCCCGGCTTGTGGCAGTGCTCCTGGAGCTGGTCACAGACCCTGACCAGAAGATTCAGGTACAGGGGGCGTTCGGTCGTCAGCGTGGCCAGTTCGGCCCGCGCAGCGTCGGCCACCGCCGTCTCCTGGTTCCCAGCGAGCAGGTGCAACCGGACGATCGCCTGTCCCGGGTGGGTCGCGGCCAGCTCCTGCGCGCAGACGGCGACCAGGACCTGACCGAGCTCCGGGGAGAGGGTCGCGTTCTTCGCCTTCGAGTAGATGAACTGGCGACCGTTCCTCCCGTACTGTTCGTGTCGCAGCACACTCGTCAGCAGTACGGCCGCCTGCGGAGCCGTCCATCGCCGTTGCCTGGACCATTTCTCGACCCGTGGGAAGAGCGCGCCGAGGTCCGATATCCGAAGCGTCTGCTCGGCCCAGCGCTCCGCGATCCGGTCACGGTCCACGGGCGGCAGTGAGCGATCGGCCATGAGAGCGTCCACCCACTGACCGAACGAGGTGTGGAGCCGGGGGTGCGCGTCCCAGAACGCCGACCGCAGTATCCGAGCACGGCCCATCCGTGTGAAGTACGCCCTGCGCTCGAAGCGTGTCTCGATCCCGCACAGACGCAGCTCCTCCTGGAAACCCGGCCGGTCGAGCAGGGGTGTCTCGTCATCGGGAAAGGAGACCTGGGACAGCAACAGATCCACCCCGACGGCCAGGTTCTCGACGGGAGCCCCCTCCATCAGGGAGGTGGCGAGGAGGATCGCCCGAGCACGCCCCTTCACGGCTTCAAGGTCCTCCGGTGGAGCCACCTCCCCCGATTCCAGGGCCCTGCCCAACCAGTCCCCGATCGTCCCCTTGTACCCGGCCTCCCCGTAAGCGGTGAAGGTGCGACGCGCCACTTCCTCTATCTCGCCCATGGTGGCGGTGTCGGCCCAGGTACGGACCCTCTGTGTGGCGTAGGCAGTGGAAGTACCCGGAACATTGCGGGACTCCAGGTGCCTGTCCAGCACGGCGAGCGGGTCCGGCCGGTCGAGGCGCACCACCAGGTCCCGCAGGGACGGGGAGAGCTTCCCCTCATCGCCTCGTCCGACCAGCACCACCAAGGAGGCTCCAGCGCGATGTACTCGCACGCGCAAACCCTCCAGCGCGTCGCGCAGGGGAGTGAGGGAGTACCCGCTCTCCCTGGTCAGATCCACGAGCAAGCGGGCTCCGCCCTCAAGCGTGGCTCCGTCGAGCTCCGGCTGACCGTCCGGACCGGTGCGAACGAGGTCGTCCTCGACGTCCCCGTCCACTTCCTCGCCCTCGGGCGCCAGGACCATCAGCGCCGCCGTCCTGGCACCGTCGCCCGGCGAGGAGCTGAGGACCACCGCGCCATGCTCGGCAATGACGGTGCGACAGTGGAGCTCGTCGAAGTCGGGCGGCGCGACGAACCGTCGACGCAGGGTCGCCAGCCGGTCACCCGCGACGATCCTGCGTTCCTTGACGTACGTGACGCCACCGTCGGCACCCGACCCGAGCCGCTCAGAGTAGGCGCTCACGTAGTACTGGTTCAGGTACTGGTCGCCGGTGACGTTGTTGATCGTCGCATCCTGGTTGACATCGCCCGACCCAGTGTGGGTGGTGGCTCGGTCACCGGTGACGGACATGGCAGGCGAACCGGGGGGACGCACGGTGTCCTGGGTGGTCACTCACGCCCCCGCCGGTCGGCGCGGCCGGTGTTCTGCTCCTTGATGCTCTGATCGCCGGACACGTTGTTCACGGTGGAGTTGTGGTCCCCGGAGACGTGGTGCACGGTGGAATTCTGATCCCCGGAGACATGGTGCACGGTGGAGTTCTGGTTGATGTCACCGGAACCGGTGCTGTTGGTCGCGTGGTCGCCGTTGACGACCACGCCGTGGTTGCTGAAGTCCCTGGCCTGGATCGCCGTCCCCTCGACGTTTCCCATGGTGTTGCCCGTACCGGGTTCGGACCGTTCCGCCGCCCCGGCCTCCTCCCTCGACCGCACCCTCTCCTCAAGTTCGGGGGCCGCGATCAGGACCGCCTCGGCGATCTCGTCGAGATCGGGGCCGATGGTCCGGTGACGGAGTCGCCGGTACTGGCAGCGAGCCAGGGCCGCGATCTCGTCGGGAAGGTCGGCGGCACGCAGACGGGGCGTCGAGTCGATCAGAACGGGGATCACGGTGGATCCGGCCTGGAAGGCCGCGGCGATCTCCCAACGCGTCCAGTCGTCCGGATCGTCGATCGCCCTCAGGCCGTCGCTCTCCCGCTTCTCCAACCAGCGGGTGCCAATGACCGCCAGGAGGACCTCACAACCACGAGCGGCCTTTTTGAGACTCCGCTCGAAGTCGACACCGGCCGGAATCGAATCACTGGCACGAAACACCTCACTCTCACCGAAACGCTGGGAAAGTTCCCGCCCGAGGTGCGTGGCGACCTGCTCGCCATCTCCGGTCCGATAGTTGATGAAACAGCTGGTCACGGATTTCCCTCCACACTGAAACACGTCATTCGAACGAACTTCACTGGACCCTGGGCAGCATTGGTCGCGGTGGTTGATATCGCCACCATCCGCCTTTTGCCAGCGCTCCGATAATGTGCCCAAACAGCTGATTCAGAAAGGCCAATGGGCTTGTTTCCCTCCGCCCAGGCGAGGGGAAACGGGAAACCTCCCGACGAGGTCGGCTCCGACGCCGTCGGGGCACCGCGGCAGGAGGGTCCCAGGGCACGTGAGTGGAGCGGTGTCCCTCGGGAGGGCGAAGACTCAGGAAACACTGGCGAAAGGTCTTCCGAGTTCCCTCCACAAAGGCCGTGCCGGGGCGCAGTATGACGGCATGCGATCACCCGACTTCACTTCGCCACAGGCCGAGGCCGCTCCGGGGCGGTCCGGGGCCCGGGGTCGCGGGAACCGTTTCCGACCCGAGGTACAGGGGCTGCGCGCCGTCGCCGTGCTGCTCGTGCTCGTCTACCACCTGAACCCGGAGCTGCTGCCGGGCGGGTACGTGGGCGTCGACGTGTTCTTCGTGATCTCCGGATTCCTCATCACCTCCCTCCTTCTGCGTGAGGTGCGGGAGCACGGCCGGGTGTCGCTGGCCGGGTTCTACGTGCGCCGGGTCCGGCGCCTGCTCCCGGCCGCCACCGTGGTCCTCCTCATGACCGGGGCCGCCGCGCTGGTGCTGCTGCCGGTCACCCGGCTGGGCGACACCGCCTGGCAGATGCTGGCGTCGGCCGCGTACGTGGAGAACCTGTACCTGGCCAACCAGACGCTGGACTACCTGGCGGCGGAGACCGCTCCGAGCCCAGTGCAGCACTTCTGGTCCCTGTCGGTGGAGGAGCAGTTCTACCTGCTGTGGCCGCTGCTGTTCGTGCTGTGGGCGCTCTTCCTGCGTGGTCGGCTCCGTGTGCTCACGGTGGTCCTGACGTCGGTGTTCGCCGCGTCGTTGGTCTGTTCGGTGGTCCTGACCGGGAGCGGCGATCCCTCCGCGTACTTCCTGCCCACCACCCGGGCCTGGGAGCTGGCGGCGGGAGGGCTGCTTGCGGTGTTCCTGGCCGACCGGGGGCTGCCGCGCCGACTGCGCCTGCCGTTGGGGTGGGCGGGGCTCGCCGCGGTGGTGGCCTCCGCCGTGTTCTACGACTCCGGCACCCCCTTCCCGGGGTACGCCGCGCTGCTGCCCGTGCTGGGCTGCGTCGCGGTGATCGCCGCCGAACGCTCCGAGGGTCCCTCCGCCGCCACGGTGCTGAGCACCGGCCCCGCCAGGTTCGTCGGTGACATCTCCTACGCGCTGTACCTGTGGCACTGGCCCCTGATCGTGTTCGCGCTCGTGCTGCTCGAACGGGACACCCTGGGGCCGCTCGGGACGGTGGCCGTCGCGGCGACGTCGATCCTGCTGGCATGGCTGACCAAGCTGTGGGTGGAGGACCCGGTGGCCCGGCACGGCCTGGTGCGTACCGGGCGCGGCGCGCTGTCCGTGGCACTGGTGGGCGTCCTGGCCGTGGCCGCCGTGTCCGCGACGGCGCTGGTGCGGGTGGAGCGGTTCCAGGCCAGCGACTTCGACCCGGAGCTGCACGTGGGGCCGAAGGCGATCGGTCTGCCCTCTCCCGAGGGTGCCTGGATGTACCCCTCACCGATCGGCGCGGAGGACGACACCCCCGAGGCGTACGACGACGGCTGCCACGCGGGCTTCGACAAACGGGACCCCTCGGACCCGTGCCTCTACGGCCCCGACGACGCGGACACCACGGTGGCGCTCACCGGGGACTCGCACAGCACACAGTGGTTCCCCGCCCTGCACGAGGTCGCGAAGGACCGGGGCTGGCGGCTCGCGGTGTTCAACAAGTCCGCCTGCGCGTTCACCGCCGCCGAGGTGGGCCGTGAGGGCGAACCCTACGAGGAGTGCCAGGAGTGGAACCAGGCGGTGGTCGACGAGATCGAGGACATGGAACCGGACCTGGTGGTCAGCAGTTCCTCGGCGGCCGGGCTCCCCTACGGCCACCAGTCGGGGCCGGAGGCGCGCGACGCCATGGCGGAGGGGATGGTCGAGCTGTGGGAGGAGGTCACCTCGTCCGGCACCCCGCTCGTCGCGATCCGAGACACGCCGCGCACCACGGCGGACGTGCTCGACTGCCTGGCCAAGAACGCGGACGACCCCTCGTCCTGCGATCGGCCGGTGTCGGACGCCCTGGAGCGGGACGACCCCCAGGAGCTGGCGGTCCGGGAGGTGGAGGGGGCCGAGATGGTCGACCTCAACGACCTGATCTGCACGGACGACACCTGTCCGGCGGTGGTGGGGAACGTGGTGGTCTACCGGGACTCCCACCACCTCACGGGCACCTACGCGCGGTTGCTCGCGGACGACATGGGTTCCCGGATCGACGAGGTCCTGGGCGGTTCCTGAGCGCTCACGGGGTGCGTTCGGCCGACCGGCGGAGGGTGTCGGCGATGACCGAGTCGGGGTTGGTACGGGCGACGGGCCAGCCGGTGTAGGCCTCCGCCAGATAGGTGCTCCCGGCCGCGGACGCGGTGAGCTGATCGATCTCGCCCAGTTGGCGACGGCGGCCGAAGGCGTCGGCGGCCGGGTCGGTGTGCAGCATGGACGTCATCCACCAGGAGAAGTGCTGCGCCCGCCAGACCCGGTCCGAGGCGGTACGTCCGTAGGAGTCGAGCAGGCCCGGGTCCCCCTGGTGGAAGTGGCGTTCGAGGGCCTGGCAGAGCACCGCGACGTCGGAGACGGCGAGGTTGAGGCCCTTGGCCCCGGTCGGCGGCACCGTGTGGGCGGCGTCCCCCGCCAGGAAGAGGCGGCCGTGGCTCATGGGGTCCACGACGTAACTGCGCATCGGGATGACGCCGCGCTGGATGATCGGGCCCTCCTTCAGCTCGAACCCGCCGCCGTTGACCCGGGCGCGCAGTTCGGCCCAGATCCGCTCGTCGCTCCAGTCCGCCGCGTCCTCGGCGGGATCGCACTGGAAGTACATCCGCTGCACCGTGGGCGTACGGGAGCTGATCAGCGCGAAACCGCGTTCGGAGTGGGCGTAGACCAGCTCGTGGGAGCTGGGTGGCGCCTCAGTGAGGATGCCGAACCAGCCGTGCGGGTAGGCGTGGAAGTAGTCGGTCCGCGCCTGGCGGGGGACGGCGGCGCGGCAGACCCCCTGGGTGCCGTCACAGCCGGCGACCACGGCACAGGAGAGCTCCACCCGGGTCCCGTCCGCCTCGGTGAAGCGGACCAGCGGGGCGCCCGTGGTGACGCCGTGGACGCTGACGTCGCTGACCCCGAACCGCAGGTCGCCCCCGGCGGCGAGGCGGGCGGCGATGAGGTCCTTGAGCACCTCGTGCTGCGGGTAGAGGTGGACGGCGCGGCCGGTGAGCGTGCGGAAGTCGATGCGCCGGGACTCGCCGCGGCAGCGGATCGCGACGCCCTCGTGGCGCTGGCCCTCCGTGAGGAGCCGGTCGCCCACCCCGGTTCCGGTCATGAGGTCGACCGTGCCCTGTTCCAGGATGCCGGCGCGGATGGTCGCCTCGATGTCGGCGCGTGCGCGCACGTCGATGACGACGGAGTCGATTCCGGAGAGGGAGAGCAGGTGGGAGAGCATCAGGCCCGCGGGCCCGGCGCCGACGACGGCCACGCGGGCCCTGACCTGGCGGGGGTTGGTGTCCATGGGCACAGCATGCGATCCGTCGTGGGGGCGGCACCAGTCCCGTTCCGTTGAATGGGACGGTTTCCGCCGTAGGGGATCAGCGGGAGGGGTACCGTGCGCGGCCCCTCGTTCGGATCACGCCCCCTCCCCTGGCCGGCGCGCCCATGGCCCGGGAGACGCCACGGGCCGCCGCCACGAGGGCCGGGAGGTGCGCGCGCGGTGGGGTGGCACCGGGGAACGGGACGACGACGGACAGGGCCGCCACCACCCGGTCGTCGCGGTCGCGGACCGGCGCGGCCAGACCCGCGGCGCCCGGGTCGATCATGCCGGGGGCGACCGCGTACCCGTCCCTGCGCACGGCGGCGAGCAGGCGCCGGAGCTCGACGGGGTCGGTGACGGTGTGCGGGGTGTGTGCTCGCAGGTCTGCGCCGAGGACCCGTTCCCGGAGTTCGTCGGGGCCGTGGGCGAGCAGCACCAGGCCCGTGGAGGTGGCGTGGACCGGCAGGCGCCCGGCGATCTCCGCGACGTTGCGCCCGGCCTCCCGCGCGGAGAGGCGTTCGAGGTAGAGGACGTCGTCGCCCTCCAGCACTCCCAGCTGGGTGTGTTCGCGCACCACCGCCTGGAGGTCCTCCATGAAGGGCAGTGCGGCGCGGCCGAGGTCACGGGCGGGTGAGGAACGCGCGGCCATCTCCCACAGCTGGTAGCCGACACGGACGCGCCTGTCGGGTTCGCGTTCCAGGGCTCCGAGCGTGACGAGCTCCGCCACCAGGCGGTGCGCGGTGGCCTTGGGGAGGCCGGTGTGGCGGGCGATCTCGGAGACCGTGAGCGAGGTGGAGACGGTGCTGAAGGCGCGGAGGATCCTCATGGTGCGGGTGAGCACGGACTCCCCCGACGCGGACCTGGCCATTCCCGAACACCTCCGGAGCTCGCCCCGCGTGTTCGCCCGGCGCCCGAACGGGCGGGGGGCGAACATCCGGTCCGGTCAGTCTCGCATCGAACGGAGTACCGCGCACGCGCGGGGCCGCGGTCCGGCGTCGGCGCGAGTCCGGGCGGGCCCCGATACCGGGCACGCGCCTTCTCCACCCCACGGGACCTGGCATCCTGGCTCCGGACCGACCACCCCTGCCCCCGGGCAGCTCGACAGGAGGCACCCACCATGGCCGTCTACGCCGTCACCTACACCTACGCGGAGAACAGCACCGAGGCACGCGACCAGCACCGCCCGGCGCACCGCGCCTACCTGGACGAACTCTCCGAGCGGAACGTCAACCTCTGCTCGGGCCCCTTCGGCCCGGACGACACCCCCGGGGCCCTGCTGCTCTTCCGGGCGGACTCCGCCAAGGAGGCCCTGGCCCACACCGAGCCCGACCCGTTCCGCCTGGAGGGCGTGGTCACGGACGTCTCGGTGCGGGAGTGGATCCCGGTCCTGGGGCCGCTCGCCAAGGAGTTCTGAGCCTCGGAACCCGTTCACGGGCCCGCCACGAGAGGCGGGCCCGTGAACGCGAGGACTCCCCCAGCTCGCAATTTCGCATGTTCTCATCATCCAGATGATTACAGTATCTTGATTGGTGAACGCTGAGGGGGATCCATGGAGTCGACGAGCACACCGCACACCACCGATCAGGACCTGCTGGTCCTGCACGCCCTGCGCTGCGCGGGGTTCTCCGGGACCGCCAGGTTGGCCGAGGTGACCGGCCTGAGCGAGGCGCAGGCCGAGTCCGAACTGATCGACCTCGCCGTCGCGGGACTGGTCACCCGCACCGCCGGGGACTTCGGCGGCTGGGGCCTGAGCGAGGCGGGACGCACGGCGGGCGTCGCGCGGATCACCGCCGAGCTGGACGCCACCGGCGCCCGACCCCTCGTGGAGCACACCCACGAGGGCTTCCTCGAACTCAACCCGGAGCTGCTGGACCTCTGCACCGCCTGGCAGCTGCGGACGGTGGACGGCGTACCGACCGTGAACGACCACACCGACCCCGACCACGACTCCCGGGTCCTGGAGCTGTTCTCCGATCTCGACCGGCGCCTGGCGGCCGTCTGCGACGACCTGTCCGCGCGCCTGGTCCGCTTCGGCCGCTACCGGGCCCGGCTCTCCGTCGCCCTCGACCGGGCCCGGGCGGGGGCCCGCGACCAGGTCGCGGACGGCACCGCCTCGTATCACGCGGTGTGGGCCCAGCTGCACGAGGACCTGCTGGTGACCCTCGGTCTCCCCCGGTACTGACGGAGACCCCGGAAAGGCGGTCGTGATGACGTGGACGCACCCACTCTCCGCACGGGTCGGGCACGGCCCGGACCTGCTGGGCGGCAAGGCCCACGGGCTCCTGACCCTGAGACGCCTGGGCCTGCCGGTACCGGCGGGGTTCGTCGTCACCACCGAGGCCTGTCGCGCCTTCCTCCGCGAGGGCCGGGATCCCGACGGCCTGCGCGATGAGGTCGCCGCCGCCGTCACAGCGCTGGAGGCCGGGACCGGACGCCGGTTCGGTGACCCGCGCGACCCCCTGACGGTGTCCGTGCGCTCCGGCGCCAGCGTCTCCATGCCCGGCATGATGACGACGATCCTCAACGTCGGCCCACCGACCTTCCGGGACGGCACGGCGGACCCCCTGGGGGCGCTGCACCAGGCGATCACGGACGTGTTCTCCTCCTGGAACACTCCCCGTGCCAGGACCTACCGCGCGCTGCACGGCGTGCCCGACGGCCTCGGCACCGCCGTGACCGTGCAGGTGATGGTGCGCGGGGACCGCGACGACCACAGCGGCAGCGGGGTCGCGTTCACCCACGACCCCAACACCGGTGAACACGGCCCCTTCGGCGAGGTGCTGTTCGGTCGCCAGGGGGACGCGGTCGTCTCGGGCACCACGCTGACCAGTCCCCTCGGAGAGCTCGCTGACCGGGAACCGGCCGTCTGGGCCGACCTGCTGGCCGCTCTGGACCGGGTGGAGGGGCACCATCGCGACGCCTGCTACGTCGAGTTCACCTACGAGTCCGGGCGGCTGTGGATGCTCCAGCTGCGCCCCGCCCGCCTGGTCGGGGCCGCCGCGGTCCGCGTGGCGGTCCATCTCGCGGAGGCGGGCGCGATCACCCGCGAGGAGGCCCTGCTGCGGGTGGCTCCCCCGCAGCTGCGGCACGCGCGCACCGCCCGCGCCGTCCCGCCGGACGGACGGCCCCCGCTCGCCCGGGGCGTGGGCGCCTGCCCGGGCGTGGCGGTCGGCCGCGTGGCGACCAGCGCGGAGCGGGCGGTCCGGACGGCCGAACGGGATCCGGTGGTCCTGTTCCGCCCGGAGACCTCACCGATGGACCTGCGCGGACTGGCCGCCTCGGCGGGGATCGTCACCGCACGGGGCGGCCCGGCCAGCCACGCCGCCGTGGTCGCCCGGTCCCTGGGCACTCCGGCGGTGGTGGGCGTGGGGGACCTGGCCGTGGAGCCCGGTGCGATCCGCGTCGGTGGCCACCGGGTACCCGAAGGCGCGACCGTGACCGTCGACGGCACCAGCGGTGAGCTGTTCCTGGGCCGCACCCGCGTCACCACGGGCGACGCTGGCGCTCCCCTCGGACAGCTGCTCACCTGGGCGGACGAGGTCGCGGGCGGGCCATCCGGAGAGACCGGCTCGGAGACCGAGGAGGCCCGCCTGCGCGCCGCCCACACCGTGCTGCGCGCATGAGCGCGTGGACCTCAGGACCCCGGGGTCGGCGGCGCGCTGCCGAGGGGTCCGTTCAGAGCACGCCCCGCTCGCTGAAGTAGCGAGCGGCGCCGGGGTGGACCCAGCCGGGGTCGACCCCGCTCAGCGCCTCTTCCGCGGTGGCGGTCACCTCACCGGGTATGCGGTCTCCGAGCTCCTCGTACACGGCGCCGACCAGCTCGTACGCCAGGTCCTCGTCGAGGTCGGCGTGGGCGTGGAGGGTCTTCCAGGAGGCCATCAGATTGACGTCCCCGTCCTGACCGGGCAGCGTCCCCGCCTCGACGGTGAGGTTCGTTTGGGAGGGGTCGACGCGGCCGACCGCCGCCACCACCTCCTCCGGGATCTCCAGGACGCGCGGGTCCGCCCCCTGCCGCTCGAAGTGGTCGAGCTCCGCGTTGCGGACCCCCTCCCAGAGGACGTAGACGTCGACGTCACCGTCGATGAGGAGCTGCTGCGAGGTGTGGCGGGACTCGAAGTCGGCCTCGGAGGCGACGTCCATGGCGAGCGGGTCCTGTCCCGCGGCGAGCAGGACCAGGTCGCTCAGTTCCAGGATCTCGGGGTTCTCCCGGGGGATGAGCGCCGTGGCACCGGCCAGATCCTCCAGAGTGTGGATGTCGGAGTCGGCCCTGACGACGTACTGAAGGGTCCTCGGCGAGACGTTGCCCAGGACCATGACGTTCTCGGGTTCCCGGACGGGGTCACCGTCACGCACGTCGAGGGTTCCGTCCCGGAGCCGGGTGTACCACGTGTTGTGCGTCAGCACGACGTCGTTGCGGTAGGCGGCGCCGTTCTTGGGCGCGTCGATCTCCCGCTCGAGGGCCAGGAACTCGGCGCCCGGGTCGAGCAGGTCGTTGGCGACCTGCTCCGAGAAGGTGACCTCGTCGATCTCCTCGGTCCACACCTCGGAGATCGTCCGGGCCAGACGCGAGGTCCTCAGACCCCAGGTGGCCTCGCCGACCAGGTAGTCGCCCGCGTAGGGAGGCGTGTCCGCGTCGTCGTCCACGTGCGCGGGCTCGGGCTCGGGTCGGCCGACGAGTCCGGGGAGCGCCCAGTGGAGAGCGCCGCCGAACAGGGCGACCGAGAGGACCGTGGCCCCGATGATCAACGGGGCCCGGAGGCGCCCGGGGTGGTCAGGCGTTCTGGGGGATGTGTACACGGTGTCCTTCGGGAAGGTGGTGCGGCCTCGGATCTCCCGGGCCCTGGGAGTCCGAGGGTCCGGGGGTTCCGGTCAGCGCCGCTGTCGCTGGTGGGCGGCTTCCTGCTCCGGGCCGGGGTACTGGCCCGGCGTCCGGTGCCCTCCCTCGCCAGGGCCCTGCCCCTGGGCGCCCTGGCCCGGGTACTGACCCTGCTGGTTGGTCCGGTCGAAGGCCTCCTGGGCCCGCTGCCCGCGCTCCCAGACGACGAAGCGCTCGCTCTCCCCCAACGCCATGGTGGTGAGCCAGACGGCGACGGCGACGTCGTCGACCAGGCCGAACACCGAGAAGATCAGCTCGGGGACGAAGTCGATCGGGGAGATGATGTAGCCGACCAGGACCAGCATCATGAAGAGCTTGCCGCCGCCGAGCTCCGGGTAGCGTCCGCGCAGCTTCGCGCCGAGCATGCGCGGGATCGCCCGGGTCCGCTCCCACAGCGAGACCTTGCTGTCCGAGTTCTGGATGACCTGCCAAGCGGCCGCACCGGCTGCGGCCCGGTTTGCCTTGCGCATCGTGTTCGTCTCCTCAGGGGGCACGTGACTTCTCAAGATATGACGCGAAGTCACCCTCGTTCGTTCCCCCTGACACGGACGACAACCCCGAACGAGACGGACACGACACCTGCGGACCGGCTCCCCGAACCGCCGAGTTGTCCACAGGAGGACCGGTGGCACTGGTGGGTCCGGAGCGGGAGGGGCATGCTGGAAGGAACGGCACCCCGCCCCTCCCACCGCCGCGCGACGCCACCACACCGTCGCCCAGCCACCGGACGCAGACCACGCACCCTCCCATCAGCGGCGACACCGCTCGACGAGGGTGGTTCCGGCTACGGCCAGCCGGAACGACGCCAGGAAACGAAGAGGACGAGGAGCACGAAAGACATAGGATCGCCCGCATACGGCCCCACACGGGCCGTCCCGGCCCGAAGTACTCCGGACACGTGACTGGCCGCCTCCGCCCCTCGACCGACCCCAGCGCCCCTTCCCGTTGTCCTGGTCACCTTGGCCTCATTGACGAAAACCCACCACATGGCGCAACCCGTGCCCCAAGGTGGTGAATACCGGGTCTCCCGCTGCACCACACCCATTCGTTACGATGCGTCCGAGTGGCACCTGAGACGCGGGGCGCCTCCGAAGCAACCGACATCGCCCGAGCGCGCAGAACCGATGGAGCCTTTCCAGTGTCCAATGCCCTACCGCGGTCGGAGACGACCGTAGCCCTGTTGGCGGACATCCCCAGCACGGGCCACGTGGGCGAGACCGGAGCACGGCGGTTCGCCATGAAAGGCGACGACGTGGGTGCGCGCAGCGCCGCCTTCGTCGCCTTCGCCATGGAGGAGGTACGGGCGGGTCGTCGGGTCGTGGCCCTCTACCCCGCCTGGCGCTCCACCGACGCCCAGAAGGCGGTCAACTTCGCGCGGGGTGCCCTGCGCACCGACCACATCGCGGGGATCAGCGTCGACCTGTCCCCCCTCGCCCTCTCCCTCATCGCCGACCAGCTCGCCTACCTCGCCCCCTACCTGCCGCCGGGCATGGTGGCGGCGCTCAGCGCGGAACTGCCCAAACACCTGTTGGCCGGGGCCTGGCTGAGAACGGTGTCCGGGCTGTCCACCCTCCCCACGAGCCTGCGCCAGCACATGGGTTCGTACGCGCCCACGGTCTCCTTCCTCGCCTACTGCGCCCCCTCCGCCCAGGTGGGGCGCCTGCGACCCTCCGACGTCATCAGCGAGCTGCCCTTCCGTCCGGTCCAACCGGTGCAGCTGCTGTGCTCCACCCCGGACCCGAGCATCACCCGGGTGTTCGACGAGAACCTGCCCCAGGCGATCCAGCCGGTGGCCACCCGGACCCTGCCCGTCCAACCACTCGGCAGTACCTACTGGGGCACCAGCAAGTACGTGGAGTTCGTGGCGTTGAGCGCCCACCCCCAGGCCCTCGCCTACGCCGCCGGGGCACTCAGAGCGGCGGAGTGCGCCTGGTGCGGTGAGCCCGTCACCGCCACCTCCTGCCCGTTCTGCGGCGGGGTCAGCAGCGGTACCCCCACCAGGACGCACCACGGCCCCTCCACCCAGACCGCGCCGGGCACCGCGTCCTACGGCACCGCCACCCAGGATCCCGGCACGCCCCGGACACCCTCCGGGCCCCGGCCACCCGTCTCCCCGGCACCGCCGGGCCCGCCCGGCTCCCCCTCGTCACGGGTCGACGCCGTACCGCGCGGAACCCAGGGACCCCACGGGACCCCCGACCCCCACAGCCCTCGTGCGCCCCAGGCGGCCCCGGCCCCGGCCCAACAGCCGACCGTCGTGCAGTGGGGCGCCCAGCCCCACCGGGCCGCGCCGAACCCTCCCCACGGGACCGGCCTTCCCTCCTCCGGCCCGCACCCCGACAGACCCCCCGTACCAGCGAACGGGCACCGGCCGTCCGCCCCGCCGAGCCCGCCACCGGGCCCCGCGAACCCGGACGCCCTGCCGAGCCCGGAATCCCCCAGGACCTTCTCCCGCTAGGGCCCGCCGCTCCGCCGCCCGGACGGACGGCCCCCGACGACACGGAAACGGATACCACCCCCTATGAACCCCCGTCAGCGACGCGGCGTACTCCTCATGGTCGTGGCCGCTATCGGCGCCGTCGCCGTGTTCGCCTCCGTCTTCACCTACGTCAACGGCCAGCAGGACCAGGGGGGCAGGGTCGCCACCGTCCTGAAACTGGTCGAGGACGTCGACGCCAACCAGCCGCTGGGCCAGGACTCGTACACCTCCGTCGAGGTGCCCGCGTCGTACTTCGACCCGGAGGTCTTCATCTCCGACCTGGAGGAGATCGACACCCCCGAGGGTCAGGAGCTGGTGGCCGCCAGCCACCTGACCGAGGGGGCCATCCTCCAGCACGGCATGGTCAAGCCCCAGCCGACCCTGACCGCCGGCGAGCGGGAGATCGCGGTCATGGTCAACGCCGAGACCGGGATGGCGGGCAAGATCCAGCGGGGCTCGGTCGTGGACATCTACGGCACCTTCCAGCCGCGCGACCACGGCGAGGCCTGCGCGACCCGGATCGTCACCGAGGTGGAGGTCCTGGACGTCGGGGAACTGCGCAGTCAGGAGTCCGACGCCGGCGGGGTGACCGGCGTCGTCCCGGTGACCTTCCGGCTCGACCCGCAGACCGCGCTCCAGCTCGCCTACGCCGAGGAGTTCGCCACCAAGCTCCGCATGGCCCTGGTGAGCGCGGCGGGCGGCGGAGACCCCGGTGACACCCAGGTGTGCAGCGGTGACTTCGAGGGGATCTTCGAGAACGCCTCCGGCGGAACCGGCCAGGACGACCAGAGCGACCAGCGGCGCACGCCGCACGAGGGGTAAGTACCAGTGAACTTCCGAGTCCTGGCGGGGATGCCCAGCTCCGAGACGGAGATGGTGATCGCGGCGCGCTTCGAGGAGCTGTCCGGGGCCGACCTCGTCTCGTCCCGTCTCACCAGCACGGACCTGATCAGCGGGGCGGGAGAGTACCCCGACCTCGACGTGGTCCTCGTGCACCAGGAGCTGGGTCCGACCCCCGTCTTCGACACGATCCGGGACCTGTCGCACCGGCATCCGCAGTTGGCGATCCTGCTGGTCTCGCCGTCGATGGACCCGGACACCTTCACCGCGGCGATGGAGGCGGGAGCACGGGGCGTGGTCCCGGCCGACTCCGGTGCCACCGAACTGGAGACCCGGGTGGCCAAGGCCGCCGAGTGGTCGCGGACCCTGCGCCGACACCTGGAGTCGGCGTCGCTGGACCTGCCCGCCTCGGGGGTGCGCGGCCGGATCCTGACGCTCAGCGGGGCCAAGGGAGGGGTGGGCACCACCACCTGCACCGTGCACCTGGCGATGGCGGCGGCCCGGCGGGACCGGCTGGTGTGCCTGGTCGACCTGGACCTCCAGGCCGGTGACCTGCCCTCCTACCTCAACCTCCAGCACCGCAGGTCCATCACGGACCTGGTGGACGCCGCCGACGACATCAGCCCCGGAATGCTCGCCGAGACCCTCTACGTGGACCCGCGCGGCCCCCACGTGCTCCTCGCGCCCCAGCACGGCGAGCGCGGCGAGGACGTCACCGCGCGGGCCACCCGCCGTATCCTGAGCGCCCTGCGGTCCCGCTACGAACTGGTGATCGTGGACTGCGGCTCCACCATGAACGAGGCGACCGCGATGGCGGTGGAGGTGGCCGACAGGTCCGTGGTGACGGTGACCCCCGACGTGCCCGCGCTGCGGGGCGCCCAACGGCTGATGGCCATGTGGGAGCGCCTCCAGATCCGCTCGCACGAGGACGTCTACTCGCTGGTCAACCGGCACAGCCGGAAGAACGAGATCCAGCCGGACTTCCTCCAGCAGCTGCTGGGCACCAAGGTGCTGCGCACACCCGTCCCCGCGGCCTACCGGGCGCTGGAGCCCGGGGAGAACAACGGGGACCCCACGAAGGTGACCGACGAGGGACTGCGCAAGGCCTTCGCGCGGCTCGCGTCGGAGCTGGACCTGCTCGTTCCGCCCGCCGCCGTCTCGGGCGGAACCGGGCAGGGCGGCCACACGACCCCCTCGGCCGGACTCCCCCAGGGGTTGGCCGGGCTGGCCTCGCGTGCCCAACCGCCGAGCGGCCCCACCACCCGGGACGTGTCCGGGTTCCTCAACGCCATGGGCGGCCCCGAACCGTCCGCCGGTCACCAGTCCCGGCCGGTCGGGCCGCCCTGGGGTCAGGTCGGCCCCCAGCACTCAGGAGGGATCGGTGGCTGAGGACCACCGGGGATCCGTGAGGAGACGGACCACCCGGGACGACCGCGGCGCGATCTTCGTGGAGTTCGCGGCCATGGTTCCGTTCATGATGCTGGCGCTGGCCCTGGTGTGGCAGGTGCTGTTGGTCGGCGTCACCTCCATGTACGCCTCCCACGGTGCCGCCGAGGCGGCCAGGCAGGCCTCCGTCACGCCGGACGACATGGCGCGCATCGACGAGGAGGCGCGCAAACGGGTGGGGGCGCCCTGGGACGGTGAGGACGTGCTGACCACGGAGATCGTCGAGCGCGACGGCGACCGGTTCGCTCGGGTGAGCCTGGACATGCCGGTCTTCCTCCCGGGCGTGACGGCTCCGTGGCCGATCACCGGGGAGGCGAAGGTGGTCACGGAGGTTCGCCCGCGCGGGACCACCGACCCCGAGGGGGTGGAGTCCCCCTGAGCGGCACACCCCCCACCGAGCGCGCCCGTGGGCCCCGGATCCCCGGGACGCGCCGCCCGGCCACTCACGGCGCGGGGACGGATCCCGGAACACGGGCCCCCGTCCTCCGGAGGCTGCTGTTCGGCGGCCAGCCGCGGTCGGACCGGGGCGGGCCCATCCTGGAGTTCGCCGCGACCCTGCCGGTCCTGCTGCTCACGGTGGTGGTGGCGATGGAGGTCTTCCTGGCCTTCACCGCCGTCGAACGCATCGAGTCGGCCGCCAGGGCGGGTGCCCGGGCGGCCGGGACCCAGCAGCTGTCCGGGGCCGAGGACGCCGCCCGCACCGCCCTGCCCGGCTGGTTGGACGACGCCACGGTCACCAGCGGGGCCAACGACAGCGACGGCTACTTCGTGGAGGTCTCGCATCCACTGCCGATCGTGTTCTCGTCGGTGGACCTGAACCTGACACTGACCCGACGGGTGGACATGCCGAACGTGTGAGGCGGGCGGGACCCGCGCGACCAGGACGGCACCGGCAAGGGAGGACACGAGGGACATGGGGCTGAAGGACCGGTTGGAGGAGGACCGCGGCGTCGAGGAGCGCGCGGACCGCGGGAGTGTGACGCACTGGCGGCGGCGCCTCCTGGAGGAGATCAACCTGGAGGACCTGACCCAGCTGACGCTCGCCCAGCGCCGCGTCCGCCTGGAGAGGGTCGTCGGACACCTCCTGTCCCGCGAGGGCCCGGTGCTGTCGGACCGCGAACGCTCGGTGCTGATCCGCCGGGTCGTGGACGAGGCGCTGGGGCTGGGCGTGCTGGAGCCGCTGCTGGCCGACGAGAGCATCACCGAGATCATGGTCAACGGCCCCGACAACGTGTTCGTGGAACGCGGCGGCCGCATGGAGCGGATCGACGCGGCCTTCAACGGCGAGGAGCAGCTGTACCAGACCATCGACCGGATCGTCTCGCTGGTCAACCGGCGCGTGGACGAGTCCTCACCGATGGTGGACGCCCGGCTGCCCAGCGGCGAGCGGGTCAACGTGATCATCCCGCCGCTGTCCCTGTCCGGCCCCGTCCTGACCATCCGGCGCTTCCCCAAGCCCTACCCCATCGAGGAACTGGTGCGGATGGGCAGCCTGGACCAGGCGACCGGGGTGCTGCTGTCCGCGATGGTGCGGGCCCGGTTCAACATCGTCGTGTCCGGCGGTACCGGCACCGGAAAGACGACCTTCCTGAACGCGCTGTCGGCCTTCGTGCCCAGCCGGGAGCGGATCGTCACGATCGAGGACTCCGCCGAACTCCAGCTGATGCAGGAGCACGTGGTGCGGCTGGAGTCGCGGCCGGCCAACATCGAGGGCCGGGGCGGGATCGCCATCCGCGACCTCGTCCGCAACGCGCTGAGGATGCGCCCGGACCGCATCATCGTCGGTGAGGTCCGCGGCCCGGAGACCATCGACATGCTCCAGGCGATGAACACCGGCCACGATGGCTCCTTGGTGACCGTGCACGCCAACTCCGCCGACGACGCCATCCACCGGTTGCAGACCCTGGCGACCCTGGGCGAGGGGAACATCCCCTACGACGCGATCCGCGACCAGATCAACAACGCGGTGGACGCGGTCGTGCACCTGGGCCGGTGGCCGGACGGCTCGCGACGGATCAACGAGATCGCCGTGGTGTCCTCGCGCCGACGCGAGGAGTTCCGGCTGGACCGGCTCATGGAGTTCGCGGCGCTTCCGGCCAACCCCGACCGCACCGTCGAGGGGCGGTTCCGGCACCACCCGCTGCCGCGCCACGTCGCCGGTCGGATCTACCACGTGGGGGAGAGCATCCCCTCCGTGTTCGGGGTCGTGACCGACGACCGCGACCAGGGCAGCCGTTGAGGGCCCGCACCGCGTCCGCGAGGACGTACCCCCCGCGAAGTACGACACCGGGCCGCTGGACGGCACCGGCCCGAAGGGAGTCCGGGTGAACTGGCAGGTTCCGGCGATCCTCGGCGGCCTCGCCCTGGTTCTGTTCCTGATGCTGTGGGCGCTGTGGGAGTTCGTGGCCAGCGCCGAGCAGCGGCGGTTGATCGCCGCGCGCAGCGCCCTGGACCAGGCGGAGTACGCCGCGTCCACTCCCATGGCCAGGTTCGACGCCTGGTTGCGGCGCACGCAGTGGGGTGCGCGGCTGGCACGCCGTATGGCGCGTTCGGGCACGGACATGCGCCCGGCCACGTTCGTCGTGGCGCTGGTGTCCGGGGCGCTGCTGGCGGTCCTGGTGGTGTGGCAGGTCCTCGCGCCGTTCTTCGGTCTGCTGGCCGCCGCGGGCGTGGGCTTCCTGTTCTTCTCCTACCTGCGCCGGGCCGAGGCCAAGCGGCGGGAGGAGTTCACCAACCAGTTGCCCGACCTGGCACGGGTGCTGGGCAACGCGACCTCCGCCGGGCTGGCGCTGCCGACGGCGGTGGCCATCGCCGCCGACGAGCTGGACGGCCCGGCCGGGGAGGAGCTCGGCCGGATGGCGGAGTCCATGAAGCTCGGCGCGAGCTTCGAGGAGGCCATCGCGGATCTCCGCCAGCGCATGCCCTCACGCGAACTGGGCGTGCTGTTGTCCACGCTGCTGGTGTCGTCGAGGTCCGGCGGGTCCCTGGTGACGGCCCTGCGCAACATCTCCTCCACGTTGGAGAGCCGCAAGGAGACGCGACGTGAGGTGAGCACCATCCTCAGTGAGACGACCTCCACCGCGTGGGCACTCGGGTTCATGTCGGTGGGCGCCCTGTTCCTGATCAACGGCGTCGAGCCGGGGATCATGCGCACGATGACCGGCTCCGGCTCCGGGATCGCGGTGCTGCTGGTCGTGGCGGCGCTGTACACGACCGGATTCGTGCTGGTCGCCCGCATCACCAGGTTCAAGATGTAGCGCCTCGTAAAGTCACGGTCCCCGCCCCGCTCCTCGAAGGACACCCCCATGAACCTCCCGTTCCTGATCCCCCTGGCGGCCGCCCTCGCCTCGGCCCTGGTCGTGTTGCTCGGTGTCTACGGCCTGCACCTGACCCAGTCGCAGACCCGGGTGGCGGTGGACGACCCGGTCAACGCCCCGGTGACCACCAAGAGCGACGACACCTTCTTCCTGCACCGGATCACCGAGCGGATCGGACGCCCCTTCTCCAAGGCGCTGATGGCGTCGATGAGCGAGAAGGCGAAGGCGTCCGTCTCCTCCCGCATCGAGGCGGCGGGGCGACCGGACGGCCTGACCACGGAACGGTACGTGCGGCGCAAGGTCGGTGAGGTCGCGATCTACGGGACCCTCGCGGTCGTGGTGCTGCTGGCCGGTTCCAGTCCGTTGCTCGCCCTCCTGGCGCTGGCCTTCGCGGGGCTGACCGACCTGAACCTGTACGTGCAGACCCAGGAGCGCGCCGACGAGGTGCAGACGCAGTTGCCGGACTTCCTGGACGTGCTCGCGGTGACGGTGAGCGCGGGCATGTCGTTCCGCGCCGCCGTCGCCCGGGTGGCGGTGTCGATGCCGGGGGTCCTGGCGGACGAGTTCACGATCGCGCTCCACCAGATGGAGCTGGGCACCTCCCGCCGGGAGGCCTTCGAGTCACTGCGCCGCCGCAACCGCAACGAGTCGCTCAGCAAGTTCGTCACCGCCATCCAGCAGGCCGAGGAGCTGGGCGCGCCGTTGAGCGACACCCTGGTGGACATCAGCAAGGACATGCGCCTGGCCGACGCCCAGTACATGCGCCGCAAGGCCCAGCGCCTCAACCCGAGGGTGACGATGGTGACCGCGGCGACCCTGCTCCCGGGGCTGCTGATCCTCATCATCGGCTCGATGTTCCTGGGGACCGAGATCGACCTGGGCACCCTCCTCGGCGGATAGGCCACCGGAGCCCCGTGACCGGGTCGCGGCTGGCGCCGGGGTGCCCCGGGGGCCGACGAACGGCCCCGGGGCACCCCACTCTCCCCCGAGGGGGTTACGCGGGCGGGAAGGGGATCCCGGACAGCGTCGGGATGAGGGCCTCCTCCTCGAAGTCCAGGTGGGCCTCCAGCTCCTCGGTCAGCCGGTCGAGCTCCGCCATGAACCGCACCGGGTCGGCGGTGCGCACGTCAGCGAGCAGTCCCTCCAGCTCACCCCGGACACGGTCGACCACACGGTGCTCCTCCACCAGGCGCTCGACCGGCTCCCTCAGGTGCGGGAACCCCTCAGCGAGGCCGGGGAACATCCTGTCCTCGCTGGTGTGGTGGAAGTGCAGGGACTCGCAGAAGGCCAGGCAGTGCTGGCGGATCTGGAGGTTGAGCCCGACCGGAGGCGCGGTCGACGCGGCGTCGCGCCCGGCCAGGTAGCGCTCGGCCTCCGCGCGCACGTTGGCGAGCTGGCCACGCAACCACGCGTGGATCTGGAACAGCTTGTCCGCGAGGTTGCCCACCTCACCCGGGCCGAACTCCGGAGAGGGCTGGAGCTCCACCACCGGGATCCGGCGTTCCACCTGGTCCTGGTAGTCGCCGTACCCCGGGTGGCGGCGGACGATCTCCTGGAAGGTCCGGTCGCGCTCGTCGTCGGCCAGCGGGACCGCGATGGACTCGCGGGTGTCCTCTCCCGGCAGCTCCACGGTCACCATGGGGTGCGCGAGCAGGTTGCGGTACCAGTCGGGGTCCTTCGGGGATCCCCCGGCCGAACCCACCACGTAGACGCGGTCGTCGATCCGTACGAAGCCGAGCGGGTTGGTGTACTCGCGGCCCGAGCGTGCTCCGGTGGTCGTGAGCAGCAGCAGGTCCCCGCCCTCGAACCGGCCGCCCACACGGCCGCCGTTGGCGCGGAACTCCGCGACCACCGGTTCGTTCCAGGGGCTCACCAAGGGCGCGGGGCGCTGGTGTGGTCCGACCGGCGGCTGGTCCGGGCCGCCGGTGTTCTCATCGGTCGTCTTCTTGTTGTCGGTCTCCGTCAAGGGACGGTCCTCTCACTGTTGGTCGTGGAGGCGGACGTCCCCGAGGGCGCGGGTGTCGCGCTCGGTTCCGGGGTGCGGGTCGGGGGGCAGGGCACCGGGCAGCCGTCAGGCCGGAAGGGCTCGGGGAGTCCGCCGAGAAGTGGTGCCGGGGCACCGGGCTGGCGGGTGTACGGCCGAAGCGGGGCCAGGGGTGGCGGGTCGGACTCCACAGGGCCCGGTCTCTCACCGGGGCCGAGGGGCACGGTCTCGACGGCCGCGTCACACCGGCGCCGCGAACGGCTCAGCCGCTCAGATTCGGTACGCGAAGTGTGTGCTCACGATTGGCTCCCCGAAAAGGTCATGGCGCCTCCATGCACTCCGGCCGACCCACTGCTCTTTGGCCGGGAACACGCGACGCCCCACCATCATAGGCGCTCGTTCGGGTGGGGACGGACCCACCCGAAGTATCGGGAAGGCCCCATTGGAACGGGATCCGCGACTCCGTAGTTTCGTTGACGGGCCCCAAACTGGCCCCTGTCCCCCGTGTCCGCCCCCCACGAAGGAACCGTCATGAGCAAGCCCCGCCGTCCTCCCTCGACCGGCGTCCCACCCGTGCTCGGGCCCGGGCGCTCCCTCGCCCCAGACCTCGCGCGCGGCTTCATGCTGTTGTTCATCGCGCTGGTCAACGCCCAGTTCTTCCTCACCCACTCCGAGACCGTTCGTACCCTCACCGACCAGGTGTTGTTGCTCGTCCAGAGCACGCTGGTGACCGGGCGGGCGATCCCGATGTTCTCCCTGCTCTTCGGTTACGGCACCGTGTGGATCATGCGCCGGGTCCTCGACGCGGGCGGCGGGTGGGTGCACGCCCGCGTGGTGTTGCGCCGTCGCGGACTGTGGATGCTGGTGATCGGGCTCGCACACGGGGTCCTGCTGCTGCCGGTGGACATCGTCGGGGCGTACGGGCTCGGTCTGCTGTTGTTCGTGGGCTTCCTGCGCGCGCGTGACGCGGTGCTGCTGTGGACCGCGGGCGCCGTCGCCCTCGCGTCCGCCTCACTGAACACCGTGCTCAGTCTGGGCAACGCGTTCAACACCGCCCCCGGGGACACCGAACCGGCGCCCACGGCGCCCTCACTCGTGGAGCCGGGCTTCCTCGCCGCCAGCGCCGAACGGTTCGCGGAGTGGACCCTGTACACACCGGTGACCCTGTTGCTGGTGGTGACGTCGCCGTTGTTGGTGGGGATGTGGGCCGGTCGCCGGGGCATCCTGGAACACCCTCGGGAACACCTTCCCCTGTTGGTGCGCACCGCCGTCGTGGGCCTGGGCGTTGCCGTCGTCGCCGGGCTGCCGGACGCCCTGGTCACCGCCGAGTTCCTGCCGGAGCCCGAGCCCGCGGTGCTGGTCTCCCTGTGGATGGTGCACGACGTCGCGGGCTGGGTGGGCGGGCCCGGATGGGCCGCGCTGATCACTCTGGTCGCCCTGTGGCTGACCGAGCGGGCCGCACGCGGGGGTGGCGACGGCTCTCCGGGGCCGGTCGCCACCGCGATCGCCGCCGTGGGAGAGCGTTCGCTGAGCTGCTACCTGGCGCAGGCGGTGGTGTTCACCGTGGTGTTCGCCCCCTACGGTCTGGGGCTGGGCGCGACCGCGAGCGCCTCCGTCACCGTTCTGGTGGCCGTCCTCACCTGGGGGCTGACCGTGGCCCTCGCCGAGGCCTCGCGCCGCCGCGGCCTACGCGGACCGGCCGAGGTGGTGTTGCGTCGGCTCACCTACGCCCGCACCCGTCTGCCGGGTTCCTCGCGGGAACCGCGCTGAGGCGCGGTCGGGACCCGGGAGGTCAGGCGCCGCCCTGTTCCGGGGACCCGTCCACCGGGCACAGGGACATGTCGCTCTCTCCGGGGACGGTGCTCGGCAGGGCGAAGTAGCCCGAACCGAGTCGGCTTCCGTCCCGCCACTCCTCCGTTCCGTCCACGTCGTAGCAGTGCCCGCTGAGGTCGTGGACCAGAGCGCCCGCGTACTCGGAGGGACGGTAGGCGACCCCCGCCCGTTCCGGGGCTCCCGGCACCAGCACGGTGACCTCGGCGGACGGGTGCTGCGGGCTCAGTTCCGTGAGCGTGGCCATGGGTTGTCCCAACTCGCTGCCGCTCCCGCCCCTGACAACCTCCTTGTCGATCCCCCCGTTCAGTTCGGGGTCGAGGGGCGTCACCGCCAGGAAGTCCTCCTCGTACACACGGTGGCTGCCGACGGTGGGGTGGTAGGTGAGTTCCGCCGTGAACTCGACCCCCTCGCCGGTGTCCCGCGCCCCGGTCATGCACACGCTCATCACCGGGAAGGCCTCCAGGTTGGGCGTGACCAACCCGAAGTCCATCGTGTCGTGGTCCAGCGGGGAGACGAACGGCCAGACGTCGGGGCTGGTGTTCGGCTCTCCCTCGGGGCCCGGGACGAGGAGCGGGGCGTACGCGTCCGGGGAGACGGTGTCGGTGCTGAAGGGGCGCCAGGGGGCGTGTTCACTCTGGGCTGCCCTCCGCTCATCGTCGTCACAGGGCAGCGCGGAGGGGGCGGCAGCGTCTCCGGCCTCCTCCTCGTCCTCGGCCCCGGCCGGTTCCTCGGCCACGTCCTCCGAGACGACGGTGTCGGCGGGCGACTCGCCCAGCGCGTCGAGGAGCAGGTACCCGCCCCCGAGCACCGCGACCATCCCGGCGGCTCCCACGGCGAGCCAGAGGCCGACCCTGCCCCGGGAGCCGGTGCCGTCGTCCTCGTCGAGGTCAATCCCGGCGCTCTCCACTCCCGACAGGTCGTGGCTTCCGGTTCGCGAGGGTCCGAACAGGTAGTCAGCTCCGCCCCGACCCGCCGTGCCGGAGCTGCGAGCTCCGGGCACGGCACCGTGCCCGTCAGCGGCAGGTGCGGGGAGGGAGTGCCCGTACGCCTCCGCCGCCGCCTCGGGGCCCCACGCCTCGTCGTCGGGACCCGACCCGGCACCCGTGTTCCCGGGGGTCGTGTCGCCTCCGAGGGGGGCGGAGCCGGCTGGGGGCTCCCCCGGCTCGGCGCCGCCTTCGACCGACGCGACCGCCCCGGGCGCCGCTCCCGTGTCACCGGGCTCCGGCGGGCGCTGGTTCAGGGCGTGTGCGGCCTGGGCCCAGCGTTCCGGGTCGTGCCAGCCCAGGTCCGGGATCGGCCAGTGTCGCGCGGTGAGCGCGCGGAGCTGGTCCGGCCAGGTGTCGGCGGTCGACTGTTCGTCGATGCCGAGCATGAGCAGGCACTCCAGGTAGGCGTCCTCGGCGGAGGGGCGCAGTTCCGGGTCCGGGGAGAAGGCGCGCAGCAGCAGCGACCGCAGGTCCTCCGGGAGCGCCCTGAGGTCGACTCTCGCCTCGCGGGTGCGGCGGGCCATCTCCCACAGGATCTGCCCCGGTACCCGCCCAGGTGTGTGCCCGGCCGGGGAGGCCCCGAACGGCGGCTCACCGGTGGCGGCGAACACGACGAGGCAGGCCCACCCGTGCACGTCGGAGCGCTGTGTGGCGGGTGAACCGTCGTAGCGCTCGGGGGCCAGCCAGCCCAGACTCGTCCCGCTCTGCACCGACGCCGTGTCGTCGATCCGGCGGGCGATCCCGAAGTCGAGCACGCGGGGACCGCGCGCCGACGACACCACGCTCTCCGGGCGCACGTCGCCGTGCACGGCACCCGCGCCGTGGGTGGTGGCGAGCGCCTCGGCCATCCCCGCGGCCAGCGCCAACAGGGCGTCTCCACCAACGGGACCGTGCATCCGCACGTGCTCACGCAGATCGGGACCGGGGAGGTACCCCATCGCGGACCACGGCCGACCCTCGTGTGTCCCGAGTTCCCGAACGCCCACCGCGCACACGCCGTCGTTCCGGGCGACGGTCGAGGTCTCAGCACCGGTGGCACCCACGGCGGCCCACTCGGGACCGGCGATCCGGAGGGCGGTCGGTTCTCGCTCGGGGGAGACCGCGGCGAACAGGGTGCTCACACCGTCGGCACCCAGTCGTCCGATGATTCGGTAGCGGCCCACCTGGAGCGGGTCACCGTCGGTCAGGGGGGTGACGTTCGGCGGCAGAGCGGGGAGGGAGAAGTCCATTGGGGGCAGCTTTCCACACATCAGGGACGGTTGTGGTGGGCTGTGCCGGGATAGCACATTCGATCCCGTTGTTCTGCGAATCTACCTAATTCGTGAGGGAGCCGACACAGCGATCCCCCCTTTTTCCGTGCACACGGGACTCATTCGCGGCGCGTGTCCGCCCCGGCGCGATCGTGCGCCCGCGCCCGGGCGTGCGGGCCGGTTAGCCCTGTTCACCAAGGATCGCGGCGGTCCCCGTGACACCGCCCCGACGCCCGAGGGGACCGCCGCGAAGGGCACCGCCGGTGGACACGGTGGGTGAGGACGTTATGGGAAGGAGAGGAAATCGGTGTAAACCATCGTCAACCACACCCCACCGGGCGCCGGGAGAGGCCTCGTCCTGACGACGGACCGAGAGCGTGGGGCCCCGCCGAACCGGACACCCCCGGCGCGCGGACGCGCCTCCGACCAGAGCACCGACCCAGAGGCACTCTCGGGGACGGGCCGCCCTGACCGTGTCCGGCCAATCACCAGCCCCCGAACCCCGCCCGCGCTCCTGGCCCACACCACACCCGCGACCCCGAACGCACAGCGGTCCGCACCCGGCTGGCCACGGACGTTGGTCGCATATCAACCTTTACGGGGCACGCGTTCGGGAAAGGCCGATAAACCTCGATCCAACCACGGACCAAACACCAGTTCAAAATCACCATAAATCGCCCTGAACTTCCACTGATAGCTTTTCGACGGCCCCGATTTCCCCCACAGAGAAGACCATGGCTGACGACACCGGGAACACCGCGAGGCACCGCACCGACCCCTCCCCCGCCTCCGGTGACGGGTTCCCGGCCTCGGCCGCTCTCCCGGAGGACGCGACCGTGAACGAGCCACCACGGAAGCCCCGTCCGCCCTTCCTCCGGCTGGTCGGCGCGATCGCGGGAAAGGCCCTCCCCCTCTACCTCTCCATGGTCGCCACGGTGTTCGGGACCGTCGTCACGGCGGTGGTACTGGGGCACACCGGCACCGCGGTCCTGGCCGCCTACTCCCTGACCATCGCCCTGTACAACCCCGCCTCGATGGTGGTCCAGGGTGCGTTGCGCGGTTCGATGCCGTTCGTCGCGCGGAACTCCGAGGACCCCGCCGCCCTCGCCCCCGTCCTGCGCGACTCCCTCTGGCTGGCCCTGTGCGTGGGCCTGGTCGGCGGCGCCGTGGTCGCCGCGGTGCCGATGGTCGCCCGGTTGATCGGGGTGCCCGCCGCGACGGTGGCGGCCTTCGGTCCCTTCCCCTACCTGATGGCGCTCGCCCTCCTCGTCAACGCCTTCCAGTCGTGCACCACCGTCCTGCTCATCGGCCTGGGCCGGTCGAAGCGGGCGATGGCCGTGGGCCTGGTCGGAACGGCGTCGTCAGTGGTGCTGATCCCCACGCTGGTCCTGGTGCTGGGTCTGGACATCACCGGCGCCGGTCTCGCGATGCTCCTGACCGCCCTGACGACCACCGCGGTGGCCCACGTCCTGCTGCGGCGCGGCACCGCGCCGACCTCCCGGCCGCCCGGATCGAGGGCACCGGACTGGGCCGGGGTCTGGCACATCGCCCGGGTCGGGCTCCCCATGGGGTCGACGATGCTGATCAAGTTCGGCGTGCTGGGCCTGCTCGCGATGGCGGTGGCGCGGGTCGGTGCCACCGAGGCCGCCGCCCACCAGGTGATGGTGACCCTGGTGACCTTCGCCTTCCTCCCCGCTACCGCGGCCGGACAGGCGGCGGTCCCCTTCATGGCCCGTGCCGCACGAACGGCCGAGGACCCAGAGGAGGACGCCTCGGGGAACGGGTTGGGGGAGGTCCGCAGGGCACTGGTCGCGGGACTGGCGCTGGCCCTGCCCGTGATCACGCTGAGCATGCTGCTGCTCTGGGTCGCGGCGGGCCCGATCATCGGGGTCCTCACCCCCGACCCGGCGGTCTCCGCACTGGTCACCGTGCTGGTACCGGTGGTCTTCGTGGTCGTCCTCGCGGACGGCGTGCAGGCCCTGCCCGGAATGGGGCTGCTCGCCCTCAGGCGCACCACCCCGACCCTGTACACGTTCGCGGTGTGTTTCGGGCTGCTGGCCCTGGCCGCCTTCCCCGTGGCCTCGGCGGGTGGACTGGCCTCGCTGTGGTGGGTCTACGCCCTGGCCAACCTCGGACTCGTCGTCGGGCAGTGCGGTGGCTTCCTCCGGATGACCCGAATCCGAGCCTGACCGACACCCCGCCCGTTCCGCGGAGCGCCGGGCTCCGCCCGGAGTATTCGGGGCCGACGGTTCCGGAACGGTCCACTTCATGCGGGACTCGCATAGAACTCATGATTTCGCCCCCGAGGGAAGCCCCCCTCTTCACCTGACCCGCCCCCTGCGGCACTTCCACCACCCACGACCTCGACGGCGGCTCCAGGTCGGACCGGCGAGACCACGCATTTCCCATGCGGAACGACGCTCCATTCTCGGAAACCGTCCATTCGCATTCACTCGGAAAACCCCCGGGAGAAAGCACGGGGACACCTTGCGGAAACCCGACCTGAGCGCGCCCTCCGCGCCATCCAACCAGGGACCCCGCCGAACCCCCGGAAGTCCCTTACCCGGCACCTTCTCTCCCCGGAGGCACGATGTTGGCATTCGTACCGATTCGTCCTCGCCCCCCAGGGAAGGCGCCACCCCGCCGATCGAGTCCGCCGCCACTCACCGGTGACGAACCCTCGCCTTGATGTCATGTGATGACCGGATCCCTCCGAGAGACCAGCCGCCCCTCGACCGCCCCCAGGCCCACCACGAGGGGA
This sequence comes from Nocardiopsis sp. iso_237, assembly GCF_056173345.1. Taxonomy (NCBI): domain Bacteria; kingdom Bacillati; phylum Actinomycetota; class Actinomycetes; order Streptosporangiales; family Nocardiopsidaceae; genus Nocardiopsis; species Nocardiopsis sp. iso_237. The sequence goes on from NZ_CM149669.1 coordinate 4,920,861, forward strand.
AACCGGACAGTCGCCCCATCGAATGGGACAACAGTCGATGTCTCACTTCGGGTCGAAGAATGCCCCGGAGTCCCCAAGGGCCGCCAGGGCCTCCGCTGCGGCCGCACCGACCCCGAGGCACTCCCAGGGGCCCGCCGTGGCGCCACGACACCGACAGGGCCCGCACGGACACCCTCAGGATCAGCCACCCCCGAAACCATTGCCCCGAGGGTGTCCGGTTTCCGCCAAGCGATGACTTTAGACACCAAACCACCTACAAAAGACGGTGCGAGGCTCCGGTCCGGACCAATCCGGACGCCGCCAATGGCCACCCCGAGTGCGCCACTCGACCACATCGGAGAATCAGTTCGAGGAATTGCCGTAGAACGGCTGCGAAGCGCCCTCCTCCTCAGGCATACTCGGACCGTCGGTCGCCCGGTCGGCGCAGGCTTAGAGCCCGAAGCCAGCGCGTGTCCAGGCGCCCGCGCCATGCACTCGACGTTCCGTGCGCCCGTTCGTTCCCGGGGCCCGCCGGTTGGTTCACGTTCACCACAGAACGAGGCTCCCGGACCTGGACAGAATGGTTTCGCGAAGCGATAGAGTGCACCTGCGGGATCTCGCTTTCTCTCGTTCGTCACACGGGAGGGGCGCGGGTTCAATGGGGAGTGACTTCGTGGAAGTTGCGATCTAGGGGGAACTTCCGCCAAGAGCACTCCCACCCGTCGGGGTGGCATGGGATTCGGGGGAATTCACGTTCACCGAGCACGTGAATGTTCCATTCGCCACCAAGGGGCCCCACCCCTCTGCTGACTGCCGGGCGGCAAGGCCACCGGGAGGCAAAGGGGAACAGAGGGTTCGCGGGCCCCGACCATGAGGAAAAAAAGGGGGGCACTCTCCGATTCCCGGCGTCTGGGGGAGACACGGGAGCGGAGGCCAACCTCAGGCGCGGCCCCGGATCGCGTCGGTTCACACCGAGCCGACCGCGACCGGGGCCGCGGCCCGTCGCACCCGCCCCGGGGGGCGCCCATCCCACGAACGCGGCCCGGTGTCGAGCCCTCACCCGGATCACGCATACGGCCCCGGTTCCGAACGGCCGTCGCCGTTGCGCGCACGGGAGAGTCCCGCCAGAAACCCGTCGCGGGCGGGAACTCAGTGTGATCGGGCTTCGTTGCGCCTGCGTGAGTGAAGATATGACGTGTTCGCGCCGCCGGGTCACCCAAGGCCGTGTTTTTTGGATCATTCCGCGCTCGCGTCCGCCAGGCTGCCTCTCGCTGCGCCGATGGAGCTCGGACAGCCAAACCCGGGCTGACCTTCACTCATCGTCTTGCGAGAGATTGCCTGGACGGCCGCTCGCATCGATGGCGGCTCCGCCGCCACCGGCGAAAGCATCCAAAAAACACGGCCTAGTGCGGGCCCCGGCAGCTCAGCACCGTCTCCAGCAACCCGGGGAACCGCCCGTCGAGTTCCTGGTCCCGCAGCGAGACGAAGCAGCGCGTGCCCTCGGTCCGGTTCTGGATCACGCCGGCGTTGCGCAGGATCTTCAGGTGGTGGCTCAGGGTCGACTGCGCGATCGGCAGTTCGATGTCCTTCCAGGCCCGCTCACCCTCGAACTCCGCGAGCATGCACACGATCCGCATCCGGGTGGGTTCGGCCAGCGCGGACAGCACCGTGACCAGATCCACTTCGGACAGGGCCGGATGCTCGTGCCCCTTCGACGTCCCCTTGGGAACCAAGACCCCACCTCCGCTTCCTCTGTCATACGGCCGTTCCGCACGCTCGCCCGAGGGCCCCACCGTCCCACCCGACCCCGCCCGGTGGCCGAGCCGGTCCGCGAACAGGATTTGGCGTGCGTTCAGCGGCGAGTGTACCGTCACTGTTCGATGTTCGTCGATCATCGAATGATCCAGGCCAGTGGGGGTAACTGAGATGACGGAAAAGACCGGGTCCGCGAAGACCGGGGTACCGGGGACGGGGCCCGCCCTGTCCGTCCTGGACCACGCCAGCATCGTCGAGGGCTCGACCCCCGGCGAGGCCCTCCGAGACGCCCGTGAACTCGCCCAGAACCTGGAGCGCTGGGGCTACACCCGTTTCTGGCTGTCCGAGCACCACAACATGCGGGCCATCGCCAGCGCCGCCACCTCGGTCTCGCTGGGCTTCATCGCGGAGGGAACCTCCACCATCCGGGTGGGCTCGGGCGGCGTGATGCTCCCGAACCACTCCCCGCTGGTGATCGCGGAGCAGTTCGGCACCCTGGAGTCCCTCTACCCGGGACGCATCGACCTGGGTCTGGGGCGCGCCCCGGGAACGGACCCGCGCACCATGCGCGCGATGCGCCGTGACCACTCCGCCTCCTCGACCTTCCCGCAGGACGTCCAGGAGCTCCGGTCCCTCTTCGAGCCCGCGAGCCCCGGGCAGCCGGTGCGCGCCGTCCCCGGTGAGGGCCTGCGGGTGCCCCTCTGGATCCTCGGGTCCAGCCTGTTCGGCGCCCAGCTCGCCGCGCACCTGGGGCTGCCGTACGCCTTCGCCTCGCACTTCGCGCCGAGCGCGCTGCACGACGCGCTCGCCGCCTACCGGGAGGACTTCACCCCCTCGGAACAGGCCTCGAAGCCCTACGCCATGGCCGGGATCAACGTGGTCGTCGCGGACACGGACGAGGAGGCGAAGGACCTGTTCACCTCGCAACAGCAGGCCTTCCTGGGCATCATGCGCAACGCGCGCGGACTGCTCCAGCCCCCGGTCCGGAGCTCGGCCATGGACACGATGTGGCGTCCCGGCGAGAAGGAGCAGACGAGCGCGATGCTCCGCTACTCCTTCGTGGGCTCCCAGGAGACCGTGCGGAGCAGGATCGACCAGTTCGTCGCCGACACCGGCGCGGACGAACTGATGATCTCCTCGATGATCTACGACAAGACCGCCCGCTTCCGCTCCTACGAGCTGCTGGCCGACGCGTTCGGCCTGGCGGCGCCCAACGGGGGCTGAGGTCGGCACGGAACCCTGACCGGGGGTACTGGTCAAGGGTGCGGGACCGGATCAGGCAGGGTCCGGAACCGTTTCCTCCGGTGACAGGGGTGGGGCGGGGTCGTCAGGGACCCCGCCCCGCATCACGTCCGGGACCCCGGCCGCCCTTGACCAGGGCCGCGAACGGGTCCGGCTAGCCCTTCTCGGCGCGCACCCGGCCGTCCCGTTCACGGGCGGCCGCGCGGTCCAGCTCCCTGCGCGCGGGGCCGCTCGACGGGATGCGCCGCCACCACCACTGCTCGTCGGTCCGGTCCCGCGCCTCGGGTTCGGCCAGGGCCAGCAGCCCGGCGCCGTCCTCCTCAGTGAGGGAGCGGAAGCGCGCGTCGATGTCGGCCAGGGCGGAGTCCACGCTGGCGGTGCGCTCCGAACCCAGAGTGGCGACCCCCCGGTCCACGAAGTCGCGCAGCACGAGCGCGGTGACCAGGTCGTGGACACCGCAGGCGGAGGGGTCCGCGTCCAGAAGGGGCAGGTCCTCCCGCAGTCTTCGCACGTGCGTGTGCCAGGCGCCGAGCAGGCCCAGCAGACCGAACTCGTGGCCTGTGGGGATGCGGACCGGGAACTGTTCGAGCCGGTCCAGCTCCTCGGGGGCGAAGTAGCGGCGAAACCACTCCCCCGCCTCTGGTTCCGCTGGTTCCGGAGTCATGGAACTCCTTCTGGGTGAGCTGGGTCGGTTCGGAGGCCGTCGCCGGGGATCAGCCGGGCGGGAACGGGCCGGGGGCACGGGGATCGGGCTCAGGGGACGATCGCGGCGTGGTGTGGGGGCTTCGCTCGGAGCGGATCCCCCGCTTCGAGCACCGGGGATCGCCCCTCGGCCCCCCGAGCCGGGCACACCGTCGTGGCACCCCACACACCTCACTTCCCCCTGCATTCTCTTACGCCGAGCACCCGTACCGGCGGTTCACCCCTTTCCTGGGAAGCGGATGCGGACCGGCCGCCGGGGGTGTAGGGGGTGCGGTCCGGAGTCAGTCCCCTCCGCCACCGCCGCCTCCGTCACCGCCACCGGAGTCACCTCCGGAGCCGCCCCCCGAACCTCCGTCGAAGAGGCCGCCGCCGGAGGAACCACCGTGGGAACCGGAGGCACCCTGGGAACCGGAGCCGTCCGAGCTGATGGAGTGGCCGCCCACCGAGCAGAGGTCAGCGAACTCGCACAGGCTGCCCCAGTCGAGCTCGAACCCCTCCCGGGGCTCCGGGGTCTGCTCCCCCACCCTCCCCGAGGGTTCTCCGACCAGCCGCGCCGAACCGGAGTCCGTCACGACCCGCACCGCGTCGTCCCCGGAACCGTCCCGGCCGCGCCCGCGCTGTCCGCCCTCGCGGCCCATCCTGGCGAGCCCGATCACCGCGGTGTAGCCGAGCGCCACCTCGCGCACCATCGGACGCCTCTCGATCCGGCCGACGGAGTAGGTCTGTTCCGCTTCCACGAGCAGTTCCCGACCGGCGGGGGTCCTGGTGGTGACGTTCCGCCCTCCCCTCCCCAGGTACAGCCCGGAGGAGAGACCGTTCAACACTGAGAGGACCCCGCCGACCACGACCAGCGCCACCGTCCACCCGTTCTGTTCGTAGGCGGTCACCAGCACCAGCCCGGCGATCAGCAGCCCCGTACTCACGAAGGAGAGCCGCTGCGCGACCCACCCGGCGTCGTGGAAGTCAGCGAGCGACCTGGTGAGCTCACCGGAGTGGGCGATCAGACGCCGGTCCGCGAGCCTTTCCCGCACGCGGTCGATGCCCCGGCTGAAGGTGGCGGTCCGGATCATCCCCCGCGCGGTCAGGCCGGTGCGGTCCTTGAACGCCTTGACGATGTCCCGGCGGACCTGGTCCTTCTCCGTGACATAGGCGTTGGAGGGCCCCACCAGGGTGAAGAACCCGCCCCTGGTCTGACGCCGGACGCGGCCCGAGAGGAAGAGGTCCATGAGCACGACCTCACCCACGCGGGTGGCGCCGCCCACGAGGTAGGCGAGTTCGGTGGGGGTGAGCTCCTCAGGCCTCGGACGACGCGTCGGGACGGGGACGGACGCGATCGCGGCGCCGATCGAGCGGTTCGCGTTGAAGACCTTGACGAGGGGAAACACACCGATGGCCAGGCCGAGCAGGGCCCCCAGGAGGGGGATGAGCACCGTGGCGTCCAAGATTCGGGCCTTTCTGAAAGGCCGACCGATGGAGTCGGCCGGGAGGATCAGCTGGAGCGGGGAGTGCGGCGGTGGAGGGTCTCTGGGGTAAGGGGGTGGATCCGGGGGCAGCGCGTACGAGAACTGGACAATTCAACACCATGACGCGGACACGGCCCCTGGCCTGGGCCTTCGCCCCCGCGCTGGGCGTTCGGCCGCAGGAACACACGACGCGATCCGCTGTCAAGTGGCAGCAGGCAGGCGCAGGGTGGAATCCGATGCCCCCAGTGATGGGGGAGAACCCGTGGGAATCACCCCTCACCTGTGAATACCTCTACAGAAAGGGTGTGGGCAGAGCTCAGCGGCCGAAACGCACCGGGAAACGATCTGGCCACATCCGGCCAGACTCTGGGGTAGGACACCGCGAGATGTCCGATAGTGGAGGGGCACAGGATCAGGGCACCGCCATGCGCGCAGCCGGATCCGCCAGACCCCGTGAGGAGGTGATCGCGATGACCACGTTCGAGGCGGCCGCCCACGAGCGGGCCGTCCACACCACCCCTCCCCTGCCCCCCGAACCAGGCGAACGTCCCAGCAGCATCGAAGTCGCAGCCCCTGTTCCCCAAGGAGTCACCCCGTGAACCTCACGCACCAGGTCTGGGTCAAGCTCAGCTCCCTCGCCCTGCCCAGGGCCGGGCGGAGCAGCGACCGAGGCGCTGGCTTCGTCGAGTACGGGGCGATCCTGGTGTTCGTCGCACTCGTGGCCGTGGTGATCATGAACGCCGGAATCGGGACCCGTATCGCCCAGGGCATCAGCAGCACCATTGACGGCATCTTCGCTGGCCCCCCGTAGTCCAGTCGGAGAAGGAACCGCCAGGGAACTACCGCACAGGTCGCTCCACGCCCCAGGAAGCCAGAGGAACGGGAAGAACGTGGCCCCCAGAAGTAGACCTTCCCCGTTGAAGGAGAGAAGCCACCGGTGGGTCGGCTTGGCCGCGACTCTGGTTCTCCTCTTCACCGCAGGGTGCGTCGTGGGGGCGGAGGAGTCGCCGGAGGCCCCCGGAGAAGGGGCCACCGGGGAACCCGGGCAGTCGGCTCCGGAGGAGGCCGGGGAAGAGGAAGCGATCATCGCCAGTTCGCAGTTCACCTCTTCAGACATCGGTTCGGACCTACAGATCGACATCATCGCGCTGGAGCGGTTGAGCAACGATCTCCTTCGTCTCCGGATGAGCATCACCAACAACTCCTCCGAAAGCTTCGATCTGGGGTACAAGCTCGCCGAGGAACTCGATGCGCAGACCGCCAGCAAGATCAGCCTCATTGACGACGTCAATCAACAGCGGTACCTGAGTTACGACCAGAGCGACGGAAGCTGCTTCTGTGACTCACTGAACGGCCCCCTCGGCAGTGGTACGACAGAGACTCTCTGGGTGATCTTCCCCGGCGACCAGGGATCCTTGGAGCAGATGACCGTCACGACTCCGCTGACTTCACCGTTCTTCGACATCCCCATCAGCGATGTCTCCGAGTCAGTCGAGCAGAGCAACCTCGGGGAGGCACGGATCCTCGACCTCACGCTGATCTCCGACAGCCTTGAAGAGGACCAGACCGGACGGACCGAGAGCGGCGACGAAGTCAGCATCATTCTCTCCTCCGACGTCCTCTTCGGCACCGGTAGCTCCGACCTCAGCGACGAGGCCCAGGACATCCTGAAGCAGGTGGCCCAGGAGATCGACGACGCGAGCTCCGCTGTCGTGTCCGTCGACGGCCACGCGGACGACACCGGCAGCGACGGCGTGAACCGGCCCCTCTCCAAGGAACGCGCCGAAAGCGTTGAGTCCGCACTGAACGACCTCATCACCCGAGAGGGAGTCACGTTCGAAGTCGAGGGTCACGGATCCGCCGATCCCATAGCCGACAACTCCACCGAAGAGGGTCGCGAACGTAACCGCCGAGTCAGCGTCACCTTCGAGAAGTAGGGGCAGCGATGAACCTGAGACTCCGATGGACCTGGGCCGTCCCGCTCGTACTGGTCCTCCCCTTCGGGGCGGCTTCGAGCGTTCTCGCGGCACCAGCCCCGCAGACCGAGAACCTCGACTCTCTGGGCACAGCGGAATCCAATGACTCGATCAGCTCGGGGCTCACAGCGGAAGCCCACTCCGCGGAACGGAACGGGTCGGGGAATCTGCTTTCAGTGGCCTGGAGCGTGGAAAACCAGGGAGACGCGCAGGCCATTTTCGATTGGCCGCACGGAACCACGTACATGTACCACAACGCGAACTCGTACTCGGGGGTCACCGTCTCCTCCTCCGACGAGGGGCAGAGATACCACCCGGTCATGGACAGCGAGGGCGACTGTCTCTGTTCGGGAAACATCAACGTGGACTCCAAGAGCACCATTGATCCAGGTGAGAAGGTCGCCTACTGGTCCATGTACTCGGTGCCCACCGACGTGGATGAGATCGACCTGGAGATCCCGGGATTCGACGCCATCGAGAACATCCCCGTCTCCTGATCCTCGCGATCCACCGTCCCGTTCCCAGGGCGGGAACGGACTTCGCGTCGGGTCCCGGGGACTCCCCTATCCTGGGAACTGCCCCCACGTTCGCTCCTGGACTCTTCTGGAGGCGGAGTTGACCACCCCCCACCGTCCCGAGCTCGGGGACACGCGCCGCCCCTCCTCCAGCCGACCCCCCAACCGTTCGGACGGGCGCGACCGCCCTCCTCGGATGTCCGTGCGGCGGCCGGGGCTCCCACGCTGGGCGAGGCCCGCTCCGGGGGGGCAGCGGGACCGGGGCGCGGCCTTCGTGGAGATGGGGGCGACGGTCATCCTCGCCGGGCTGATCATCACCACCGTCTACGCCTCCGGGGTGAGCTCCACCTTCAACGAGGGCGTTCGGCAGATGGTGTGCCTGGTGAACGGTCCCGGCTGCGGTGACCAGACCTGGGTGGACGAGGACCGACCCGAGGAGCCCGAACAGTTCGAGTGGGGGTCGGGCAACTCCAACACCAGCGACAACAAGAACCTCGGTATGCAGGCGGCGGCGGCTGAGCCGTACAACTGGACCGAGCAGGAGTGGACCTGCCTGGACAGCCTCTGGGGTGCGATGTCCAACTGGGACCAGGGGTTGGTCGACCCGACGACGGGTGCGCGCGGGATCGTCGGCTTCAACGCCGCGCAGCACGGATCGCTGCCCCCGGGGTTCGACGACAGCGCGTCCGCCCAGATCAGCTGGGGTCTGGGGCACATCCAGGAAGCGCACGGCTCCCCCTGTACGGCCTGGCGGTACTGGCAGAGCACCGGGACGTACTAGGCGAACGCCCGTCCGCGAACCAGGCGCGGCTTCCTGGACTCTCTCACCCTGTGCGACCTGGCGTTTCCCCGCTGTGGCCGGATTCGGCCACGGGAAGTCCGCCAGAACCCACGATTTTCGCGGTCCGATCCGGCAGAGTGTCCTTGTCAACCAACGTCGCGTTGCTCTCCGCGAGACGTCGTCGGTGGGTCAACCACCGAGCGTTGTTCGGTTGAAACAAGCGTGTAGCGCTGGAAGCAGCGAGTCCCCATCGTGCCCGGTGACCGATGGGGCCACAGACCAGGAGACGGTACCGAAGCGGGGGGCGGGCCCCGCTCGGACGGGTCGGATTCCGCAGTCGGGGGTGGTGCTCGGACCTGGAGGGTCTCCGAGCACCCGCCCGAGGATTTCCCAGGAACCCGGCTCGCGCCGTCTCCCACCACCGCTCCCCCGCCCAACGGCTCCCCTTGCCGCGGGGCGGGGGAGCGGATCTCTCCCACCACGGTCGCGTGAATCCGCCGCAAAACACCAACAGGTGGCGGCAAACCTTTGGACAGCTCGGGACAGATGCGGACCTTTAGGGCCATATCGCCCATAGCCTGATCCCTCAATCCCCACTGAGTCCCTGGCCGGGGGCCCGGCTCGGTGCGGGGGACGGGGGCCGGGGCCGCCTCGCACGCACACCGCGTGGACGGCCCCGGGGACATGGGGGCTCGATGAGGATCGCCTATCTGATCAACGACGTGTACGGCATCGGTGGCACCGTGCGCACGGTCGCCAACCAGGCGGCGGCCCTGTCCGCCCGGCACGAGGTGGAGATCGTCTCGGTGTTCCGGCACCGCGCCGAACCCGTCCTCCCCGTCCCCGCCCAGGTCAGCCTCCGTCCGCTGGTCGACATCCGCCAGCAGGACGAGCGTTCGACCGGTGTGGACGGACGCCCGCTGTACGAGGGGTCGGAACGGGCCGGGCTCCCCCCGCTGCTCTTCCCCGTGGAGGACGGTCGTGGGGACACCCACAGCCGCCTCACCGACGACCGGCTGGAGGAGTACCTGGCCACCACCGACGCCGACGTGGTCGTGGGCACACGGCCCGGGCTCAACGTGGTGATCGCTCGGGCGGCGCCCGGCAGGATCATCAAGATCGGTCAGGAGCACCTCACCTACGAGCAGCACTCCGAGGAGCTGCGCCGGGTGATGGCGGCCGAGTACCCCAACCTCGACGCCTTCGTCACCGTGACGGAGGCGGACGCGCGCACCTACGCGGCGCGGATGCCGCTGCCGGGGGTGCGGCTGCTCTCCATCCCCAACTCGGTGCCCGCGCCGCCCTTCACCGTGAACGGGCACGACACGCGCACGATCGTCTCCGCGGGCAGGCTGGCCCCCAGCAAGCGGCACGACCTGCTCGTGCAGGCGTTCTCGATGATCAGCGAGGAGTTCCCGGACTGGACGCTGAGGATCTACGGACGGGGCAGCCGACGCGGGGCGCTCGGCAGGCTGGTGGGTTCCCTGGGTCTCCAGGACCAGGTGTGGCTGATGGGGCCGCACCCGAGGGTCGAGGAGGCGTGGGCGCAGGGGGCGTTCGCAGCGGTGACCTCCAGCGAGGAGCCCTTCGGGATGACCATCGTGGAGGCCATGCGGTCCGGCCTGCCGGTGGTGAGCACCGACTGCCCCCACGGGCCCGCGTCGATCATCCGGGACCGGGAGGACGGGCTGCTGGTACCGAACAAGTCCGCCTCGGGGATCGCTGAGGGCCTGGCGCGGCTCATGGGTGACGACGCGCTTCGGCGACGCATGTCGGCGGCGGCCCTCACCGGCTCCGAGCGCTTCGACCCGGTCAACGTGGTGCGCCTGCACGAGGAGCTGTTCTTCGACCTCGTCGGGGTCGGGATGCCGCCCTCGCCGGTGTCGGCCCTGCCCGCGCCGCGTCCGGAGCCGACCGCCTCCTGTCGGGTGGAGGCCGGTCCCGACGGGGTGACGGTGCTGTCGTTCGGTCCGCCCGAGGGAGCCGCGGGGGCCGTGGTGGGACGCCTTCCCGAGCGGGTGGTGCTGACCAAGCCGGGCAGGAGGGTCGAGGTGCTCCCCGAGTCCGACGGCCGGTTCCTGGTGGACGCCTCCCGCACGGGTATGGAGGGACCGGGCGGCGGTCGGCAGAAGGGGCTGGTCACCGGGGTGTGGCAGGTGTTCCGGGTGGACGCCGGCCTGGAGGCCCCGGTGCGGGACGTGGAGATCCACCAGCACGGCTTCCCGTTGTCGCCCGCGCGGACCCCGGGGCTCTCGCTCGTCATCCCCTCGCGGTCCTCGAAGGGACGCCTGGTGCTGCACGTGCGGCGCTCGGAACACCACGCGGAGATCTCCCACGTGGAGGTCGCGGACGGGCTGATCACGGTGCAGGGACGGGTGCTCGGCCGACACCGCCCGGACGCGCGCGCCCGACTGGTGGTGCGTCTGCGGACCTCACCCCAGACCCGTAGGGAGTTCCCCTCGGCGGTCGCGGCCGGAGGCGAGTTCACCTCCGTGATCGACCCCGAGCTGGTGGTGCGCGGGCGGGAGGGCGACTCCGAGAAGTGGGAGATGCGGGTGATCCTGTCGGACGGCACCGAGTACACGGTGGGGCGGCACCTGTCCGGGGTGGTCGGGTACAAGAAGATCATCCAGTACGCGCCCCAGAAGGTGCGGCCCGAGCGGGGCCTCGGCACCAGGGTGCGCCCGTACTACACGGTGAACGACCGGTTGGGGCTTCTGACCGCTCCGCTCGCCCCGTCGCTCCCGGTGGACCGGGTCCGGGCGCGGCCGATGGGCCGCCGCGGCGACCTGTTGTACTTCGAGGTGGTGCTGGGGACCCCGCTGCCCGAGGACACGAGCTTCGCGCTGGAGGTCGTACGGGGCACCGGGGCGGGGCAGCGGTACCCGCTGGAGGCGATGCCCGCCCACCCCGGCCGCCAGGAGGGACGGCTGGTGGGGACCCTGCCGTTGCTCGACCACGACGACCACCGGGGATCGGTGCTGCGTACCTCGTGGCAGCTCAGGTTGAAGGCGGGACCGGCCGGGGCCCTGGCCAAGGTGGGGGCGAAGGCCGTGCCGGACCAGACGGCCCGGAGGTGGAGCCACGGCGCCTACGTGCGCTCCGCGACGGTCTCCGCGACGGGTTCGGGAGACCTCCAGGTCACCGTGGCCGACGTCCACCTGGTGGCGGCCATCAACCGCCGCATCCACTGACACCCGAGCGGAGGCGCCGAGGTCGGGGCAGGTCAGCCACCCCGGCCTCGACAATCGTGGACACACCGCTACAGTTCCCCTCATGAGCGGTCACACCACGACCTGGCGGTGGGGCACCCTGGTGGTGCCCCTCGTCGCCGTCGTCGTGCTGTGCTTCCTGTGCGCGCTCTGCTATCCCGGCGCTGGTGCCCCGGGCGAGGGCGGTGCCCGCGTGGCCGCGGAGTGGTCCGCGGCCTCCGACTCCGCCGAGGACCCCGGTTCCCCGCACGCCTGTCCCACGCCGGACGAGCGCGGGCTGTTGACCGCGCAGCCGATGCTCGCCCTCGGGGCGGCCCTGGTCCTGTGTCTGCCCGTGCCGCCGCGGGTCGGACCCTCTCCGCGCCGCACGCGCGGGGACCCCGCCGGCCCCCACGGCCACCGCCTGCTCACCCTCCTCTGCGTCCAGCGGGTCTAGGAGCACCGAGGAGCCCCGCACCCACTCGCGGGGCTCACACGCGTGCCCTCGTTCGCTTCGGACCCTTGGAACCCTCACATGAGCAAGAACCTGGTCATCACCCTCTGCCTCCTCGTCGTCGCCGCCCTCGGGATCGGCCTGCTCGTCTACCTGGACCGGGACGACGAGGCCGCGACGGCCCGGGGCGCCGCCAGACCGACCGCACCCGGGGCCACCCCCGAGGAACAGCCCGCCGCTCCCGCCGACGTGCTCGTGCGGGAGAACAGCCGCCACCTCGACCAGGTGGAGGGCGCCGAGGTCACGGTGGTGGAGTTCCTCGACTTCGAGTGCGAGGCCTGCCGCGCCCAGTACCCCGTGATGGAGCGGATCCGCGAGGACTACGACGGCCGGATCAACGTCGTGATCCGCTACTTCCCGCTCCCCGGCCACCTCAACTCCGGCCCGTCCGCCGCCGCTGTGGAGGCCGCCGCGCAGCAGGACTCCCTGGACGAGATGTACCAGCGGATGTTCGAGACCCAGGGCGAGTGGGGCGAGTCCCGGGAGGATCAGAGCGAGGTGTTCGTGGGCTTCGCGGAGGACCTCGGCCTGGACATGGACGAGTTCGTGGAGGCCATGGAGTCCAAGGAGACCGAGGAGCGGGTCCAGGCGGACTTCGACGACGGTCTCCTGCTGGGCGTGCAGGGCACCCCGACCATCTTCGTCAACGGCCGTCCCGCGCCGAGCATGCCGAGTCACGAGGTCCTGTCCGCCATGATCGACTCGGAGCTGGAGTGATGGCCGCCCCCGCACGCCACGAAACCGCCGACACCCGGAACCCGTTCCCCGGCGCGGACGTGCCGATCGTCAGCCGGGCCCTGCCGTGGCTGCTGGTGGTGGGCGGGTTGGTCGGCCTGGTCGCGGCCGCAGCCCTCCTTGTGGAGAGGATCCGGGTCCTGGCCGACCCCGACCACGTACCCGCGTGCAGCTTCAATCCGGTGCTGTCCTGCGGGACGGTGATGGTGACCCCGCAGGCCGAGGTGTTCGGGGTGCCCAACCCGCTCATCGGGGTGGCCTGCTTCGCCGCCGTCACGGCCGTGGGCGCGGCCCTGCTCGCCCGGACCGGTCCGGGCACCGGGGCGGACCCCGGGTTCCGGCGCTGGTTCTGGCTGGGTCTCCAGGCGGGATGCCTGTTCGGTGTGGTGTTTGTGCACTGGTTGATCTTCCAGAGCCTGTACCGGATCGGGGCGCTGTGCCCGTACTGCATGGTGGTGTGGGCGGCGACGATCCCGATCTTCTGGTACGTCACGCTGCACAACCTCCGCGCCGGTCACCTCCGGGTACCGGTGGCGCTGCGGCGGCCGGTCGGTGTGCTGGCCCGCAACCACACGGTGGTGCTCACCGTCTGGGGAGTGGTGATCGCGGGCGCGGTCGCTGAGGCCTTCTGGAGCTACTGGACGACCCTGTTGTAGGCCGCCGCGGGCGGGTGGCCGGTTCCTGGCCGCCCGTCCACGGGGGACGGGCGGCCGCGACCGCGTTCCCGGAGGTGTCACCGGCGTCACCTGGGGTGACCGGGCGGTTGTCCACAGGGCCTTCAGCGTTCCCTTTCCCTCCCGCGCCCGCCCGGGTTAAGCTGCGCCGGACAGGGGTTTCGCGGTGTCCACGCGCCCCGGCCCCCGCCCCGCCCCTCCGAGTCCTCCCGAGCCCGTCTCCCCCGCTCTCCGCGCGGGGACCGAACCCCCGGACCGCCATGCGAAGGCCCCCCTCCTCCCCGGTACGCAGACGCCGTCTCCTGGGACGCCGCGACGACGGACAGGCCAACGTCCTCCTCCTGTTCGGTCTGACCCTGAGCCTGCTCGCGCTCACCGTGCTGTTCGTACGGGTCGGCGCGGCCAACGACATGCGCTCACAGGCGCAGACGGCCGCCGACGCCTCGGTGTTGGCGGCGGTGGCGGGGCTCCGGGACCACGCCGCCCGACAGCTCGCCGACGGCGTCCACCCCATGCCCCGGTACGACGAGGAGATCGCCCAGTCCCGCGCCGAGACGTACGCGCGCAACAACGGCGGCGTGCTCACGGACATCCGGGCCAGTGACAACGCGATGGGCCGCTTCGGCAACATCGTGCGGGTGGAGGTGCGCGGGGCGCACTGTCAGAAGGAGCTGACGGAGGACGGTTCCCGGGCCTGGAACGACGTGGTGTGCGACGGCGAGGAGGACGACGCCGGGTCTTTCGAGGGCACCGCGGCCGCGATCGCGATCATCGACCTCTCGGCCGAGTGTGGCCGGGAGACCGACGGACTGGTGTGCGGCGGACGGGCCGTCACCGACCAGGACCAGGCGAGGGAGTTCTTCGACGTGCACCTCATCGACCAGGAGGGCCGGTTCAAGTTCGATCCGAACTCGGTCTTCGGCGGAGGGGCGATCACCGACTGCGGTTCCCTGGGCGGCCTGCACCCGCAGATGTGCGCGGCGCACGAGGCGCTCAACCAGGAGTTCCCCGGCTTCTACCTGAGCGCGGGCGGGTACCGGGACGAGAGGACCAGCGACCACGGGTTCGGCCAGGCGGTGGACTACATGATGGCCGACCTGGGTGCGACTCCGACCTCGGAGATGGACGCGACCGCCATCGAGGTGATCGACTTCCTCATCGCGAACGCCCAGGATCTCAACGTCAAGGGGATCATTTACAACTACCACATCTGGAGTCCCAGCAAGGATCGCACCGGGCCCTGGATGGAGGTCAGACGTCCGGCGAACACGGTGTACAACAACCCGACCCTGGACCACGTGGACCACATCCACCTCTCCGCCGGTCCACCGCCCTTCCGGTAGTTCACCGCCCGGAGCTCCCCGTGCCCCAGGACGCCGGGCGGGCTCCGGTCGAGGGGCACGCGACTCTGTTCTCCAGGTCGTGTGTCCCGCTTCCGCCGGGCCCCGTGGTGCGTTGTCCACAGATCCGAGTCGGGGCTTGTCCGGGGTGGTCCGTCGGCCGAACCTGGAAGCATGACGCGAGACCACCGTGCTCCCTCTGGTTGCTCCCCGCTCTTCCCCCTCCCCCGACCCACGCCGGCCCCCAGGGCCACCCGCTCCGACGCACGTCCCGGGCGGCCCTCTCCACTGGCCGGTCCCCCACCCGACCACGACCTCCTGCTCCGCACGCTGCGGCCGGTGCTGGCCCAGCTGTCCCCTCGGGCGGTCGCCTTCGGTCGGACCGCCGCCTACGTGTGGGGGGTCGACCTGTACCCCCAGGGCACCTCCGTCACCCGCAACCGCCTGCACGTGGCGGTGCCCCCGGGTGTCGCGGGAGCCGCCCGGGCCGGGGTCGTCGCGCACCGTGAGTGCGTTCCGGAGTCCGAACGCACGCGGTTGGGCGGGGTGCGGGTGACGACGAGGGCACGGACCGCGCTGGACGCCGCGGCGCAGTCGGGCTCCCTGTACGCGGCGACCGCGGCCCTGGACCGCTTCCTCGCGCTGCGTCTCACCTCCGAGGACAGGTTGCGGGCCGCCGCCCTGACCCACCCCCGTCGGGCGCAGGGGCAGCTGAGGCGTGCGCTGAGGCTCGCTGACGGGCGCAGCCAGTCCCCTGCCGAGAGCTGGACCCGGGTCCTGCTGCACCAGGTGGACCTGCCCAGGCCCGTGCCCCAGTGCGGGGTCTCCACCGTGGAGGGCGAGTTCAGGGTCGATCTGGGCTGGCCCGCGTACCGGGTGGCGGTGGAGTACGACAGCGCCGAGCACCACTCCCTGCCGGTCGACCGGGCCCGTGACCGACTGCGGTACCGGGCGATGAAGGAGGCGGAGTGGATCGTGATCTCAATCGGCGTGTACGACCTGTGCTCACGCCCGGCAGGCTTCCTGCGGCAGGTCCTGGCGGCGCTCACCGACCGGGGCTGGTCGGGGACACCGGAGCGGACGGTGAGGGTGTGGCGGTCCATCCACCGTGTCGAGCGCCGACCCCCGAAGTTGGGTTGAGACCAGGCCGTGCGCGGGTCGCCCGGCACCGGGCCGCTCGGCCCCGCCCGCACGGGGACCTCACGCGAGGAACGGGCCCGGGGAAGGGGCACCGCCGTGGGCCTTCGCCGTGTGGCCCCGTCACGTGGATTCCCGCCGTATGCGGGGCTCGCATCACCTCGCTCTCAGCCCCCTCGTGGTGAACCAACCCCCGCCGTCATCCGCCACAGTGGGGTCGGGGCACGGCGTGTCCTCGCCGTCGAACAGCCCGTTTCCGCGTTCACGGGGACGGCCACATGCGGCCACGGGGCGGATCCGTACCGTGTCAGGGCCCTCCCTGTGGGAGTCCGTGTGCTGGCCCGCGCGACGACGCCGCGCGCGTGCGGCACCCTGGTCGAACGCGCTCCGGACCGGAGGGAGATCCGTGGATCGGATACCGCCGCGCCGGGCTCCGGGGACCGTGACGGGCGCCTCGTTCGTCAGTGGCCGCGGCGATGATGTTCACCCGACCCCCGAACAGAGCGGTGAGTTACTGCGTCGTACTCCGCGTAAGCGGCACCCCCCGAACACCGAACCGCAGAATCGAGGCGTTGTCAGTGTCGACGTCGATGCCGTCCACGGAACAGGAGCTGGAGGACGCCGTCCCCGGACGGCCCAACTGGCTGCTGAGCCTGCTGGTGGCCCTGGCCAGCCTGGCCGTGGTCGCCAGTGGTTGGACCGTGGCCCGGTTGACGCTGGACGGAGGCACCGCCGCTCCGCCGGCGGTGGATCCGGGCGGGGTGGAGTCTCCGCTGGTGCGGGCCGTGGACGCCGATCCCTCGGACCCGGAGGTGTTCCTGGAGTCCGCTGTCCAGGTGGTCCGGGACGCCCCCTCCTTCCACGTGAGCTACACCCGGACCGTCGAGGGTGCGGAGCCCGCTCGGGGGTGGGCCCGCCACGAACCCGACTCCGACACCGCCTTCGAGCACTACTTCGAGACCTCCGAGGGGGTGCGGGTCTACCGCTAC
This sequence comes from Nocardiopsis sp. iso_237, assembly GCF_056173345.1. Classification (NCBI taxonomy): domain Bacteria; kingdom Bacillati; phylum Actinomycetota; class Actinomycetes; order Streptosporangiales; family Nocardiopsidaceae; genus Nocardiopsis; species Nocardiopsis sp. iso_237. The sequence goes on from NZ_CM149669.1 coordinate 4,937,854, forward strand.
GACCTGCCCGGCACCGGCTTCATGATGACCGCCGAGAAGGGACTGCCCGGCATGACCGTGCTGGACCGGCCCACGGAGGCCGACCGCCGCCTCTGCTCGGAGGAGTTCGTGCTCGCGGTCCTGGAGGACCTGGTGGAGACCGCGGCCGATCTGGAGCTGGTGGGATCGGAGGAGATCGAGCTCCCCGAGAGCACGCGCGGAGTTCCGGCCAGCACCCACACCGCCTACCGGTACACGGGCACCTTCGCGACGGAGGCGGGAGACTACCTGTCCGAGGTCGGCCGCAACAGCCTCCTCCCGGTCCCCGAGGCCCGGTTCGACCTCTGGGTGGACGAGGCCGGACACCCCCGAAGACTCAGCTACACCGCCGTGAACGGGTTCGGCGAGACCTACGACTACCACCCCATGGCCGTCTAGCGGGCGCGCCGGAGGCGAGCGGCCGCCTGGTACCGACGCCGGGAGCCCGCGCGGCACGCGGCCGTTCAGGGGACACCGGAAGCGAGCACAGGGCCGTCGGCCACGGGCGTTCGTTGAGGTGGCGGGCGACTCGTGGGAGGAGTGAACAGACCGCTGGGCCCGCCGTGCTGGAGATCCGGGACGCGGTCGACGGCGACCCCGGACCTCAGGACCTCCAGGCCCGGTGCCCTCGGGCCGGGGGTGTCCGTTGGGGGTGGCGGACTGTGGACGCGTGGTCCGGGAACGGGCGGGACCGACCCAGGAACGCGGTACGCGGGCAACAACCCGGGGGCGGAACCCTGAGCCTCAGGGGTCAGTCGGTTCCGGCGCGGCCCATCACGAGCTCGGGGACGTTGACGGTGTCGTCGAGTTCGTAGGTGTAGGGAGGGTCGGGCACGGTGCCGCGCGGTTCGGGCTGGTCGGAGTCGACCAGCAGGTTGTCACGGGTGACCACGTTCCCGGGTTCGTCGGGCTCCGTGGACACCGAGACCGGGGTGTTCTCGAAGTAGTTGCCCTCGACCAGCACCTGGGAGCCGTGGGCGGACCGGACCCCGTACTCCGGGTTGGCGCGGAAGTAGTTGTTGAACACGTGGACGTGCTCGGCGTTGTGGGCACTCGGGTGACGCTCGGAGGTGCCGTCGAAGAAGTTGTGGTGCACGGTCACCCGTAGCGCGCCGGGCTCCTCGTCACCGCCGCCGATGGTGACCGCCGACTCCGCGTCGGTGAAGTGGTTCCAGGAGAGGGTGACGTGGTCGGCGCCGTCGGCCACGGTGATCAGCGAGTCGTCCCCGCCACCGGAGAAGGTGGACCCGTCCACCCACACGTGGTGGGCGCCTCCCCGGATCTCGATGGCGGGTCCCTCCGAGTCCATGCCCAGGTTGGCGAGGACGACGTTCTCCGCGCCGTCCACGAGCAGGCCGCCGCCGGTGAGCTCGGCGCCCTCCCCCGTGCCCACGAGGGTCTTGTCCGAGGCGACCCGCACGGTACCGTCCAGGTCGATCTCGCCCTCCACCTCCACCACCAGGGGTTCCTCGGCCTCCAGGTACTCGGTGAGCTGGTCGGCGTCGGCCGCGGCCACGGTGTCCCCCTCGACCCCGCCGGTCACTCCGGGGTGTTCGACGGGCGCGTCCTCCGCGTCCGCGTCCCCGTCCTCCGGGTCCACGTCCTCGGCCTCCTCGTCATCCGGGTCGGGCAGCATCAGGGGCTGGCTCGCCCAGCCCACCGGGGTGCCGAAGGGCCACTCGTCCTCAGCTGTCTCCGGGGGCGGACTGGACTCGTCCGCCTCCCCCGGGTCCGGGTCCACGGCGGCACCGACGGGGGGTTCGAGAGTGTCGTCCGTGTCCTCCTCCTGGCGGGAGCAGGAGCTGAGGGCCACACACACGAGGACCGCCAGGCACGCGGCGGCGAGAGGGTGGAGTCGCATCGGGAACTTTCCAACGAGCGGGGCGGGGGGAGATGTCGGACTCCGACGATTCTCTCAGGCGGCACGAGACACCGGACACACCGCCCGTGCGCTCCCGCGGGGTTCCGGGCACGGCGCAGGGCGCCGACCCCGTCCGATGGGGGCCGACGCCCTGACTGTCACGTTTCGCGAACGCTCGCCGGTGCGGTCTCCCCGGTGTCCGGCGCGGACAGCGGGGAGCTCCGATCACCCTCTGGGGTGACTACTCCTTGGCCCAGCCGATGTCCTCGTACACGTAGTCGGCAGCGAGGCCGTACTCGCCCCAGTTGTGCAGGTCCTCGTTGACCACGTAGAGACCGGGGCGCTCGAACAGCGGAATGGTGAGGACCTCGTCCCACAGGAGCGTGTCGATCTGGTTGGCGATCTCGGCGTACCGCTCAGGGTCGGTCTCGATCGAGAGCTCGTCGAAGAGTTCCTCGATCTCCGGGGTGGAGTGCTTGCTGTTGTTGGCGCCCCAGTCCTCGCCAGCCTCGTCCAGCGGCATACCGTAGTTGCCCTTGGAAGCGGCGGTGAAGGGGGAGGTACCGACGAGGACGTAGGTCACCATCTCGAAGTTGCCAGGGGTGACGTACTCCGAGAACAGCGCGTTGGCGGGGACCTGCTGGACGTCGACCTCGACGCCGACCTCGGCCAGCATCTGCTGCGCCATCTCGCCTTCGTCGACGGCCAGGTCCATGCCCTCGGAGGCCACGTAGGCCAGGGTCAGGGTCTCACCGTCCTCGTTGGTCCGGATCTCCTCGCCCTCCTCCAGGGTCCAGCCGGCCTCGTCAAGCAGCTCGGCGGCGCGGTCGAGGTTGCGCTCACCCAGGTCGCCGCTGTTGTCCTGATAGCCGTTCTGGCTGGAACGGAGGAGGCGGTTGACCTCACCCGTGATGGGCCAGTCGACGGCACCGAGGGCGACCTCGGCCATGGTGTCGCGGTCCAGGGTCATGGCGATGGCCTGGCGCACGCGCTTGTCCTCCAGGCGCGGGCTCGAGCCGTTCAGCGCGGTGAAGCGGTGACCGTGGTTGACGGCGCGGGTGAAGTACGCTCCGTTACCCTCCATGTCCTTGACGCGCTCGTAGCCGGCGGCGTCGTAGCCGAGGTAGAAGCCGTCGATCTCGCCGTTGGCGAAGGCACCGGCCTGGGCACTGGTGTCGAGACCCGCGAAGATGATGCGGTCGAGCTTGGCCTCGTCACCCCACCAGTCCTCGTTCTTGTGCACCGTGATGCGGGAGGCGACGTCGTCGAACTCCACGTCACCGAACGGGCCAGCGGTGACGGGGATGTCCTTGTTGTAGCCGTCCGCGAAGAGCTCCTCGTCCTCCATGTACTCCTTGGGGTACAGGGGGGAGAAGAGGGTCGGCCACTCGCCGTACGGCTCCTTCATCTTCAGGGTGAAGGAATACTCGTCGTCGCCCTGGACGATCTCGTCGATCCACTCGTAGCCCGTCGTCGAGAGGATTTCGAAGTCCCCGTCGCGCTCGCCCTTGCGGGTGATGACGGTGGCCTCGTAGTCCTCCCAGGTGATGGGCTCACCGTCGGACCAGACGGCGTCCGGGTTCAGCTCGTAGTTGACCTCGAGGCCGTCGTCGCTGACACCGTACTCGAGGACGTAGTCCTCGTTCGGAGCGAACCCGCCCTCGGCGTCGTAACGACTCGCCGACGGCATGACGGCGGCGATGACGCGACGGACGTCGCCCTTGTTGCCCTGCACGTGATTCATGTTGTGCTGCTCTTCGTACTCACTCAGAGCCCAGACGAAGTCACCCCCGTCCCGAAGGTCGTCGCGGTCCGCCGGGTTGAGGTCCTCAGCGGCGAGGGCGGCCTGCTCCTCGCGGGCGTCGTCCTCGCTCTGACCTTCATCGCTCGCACAGGCGCTGGCCATCAGCACCAGTGCGGCCACGGGCGCGAGATAACGCGCTTTCCCGATACGCATGGGGATCTTCCTCCTAGGGGTGGTCTGACCGGCGCGCGGGGCGGCGTCGGCCTTGCCTTGGGTGAACCGTGGGTCAGGCAAGACCCGCCTGCCGATCCGAGAAGTGGCAGGCCGAGGCCTGGTCTCCTCCGTTGGTCGACAGGATCGCCGGTTCTGCGCTCATACACCTCTCCTGGTCGGACTCCGAGAGGGTGATGAACTTCTGGCACCTCGTCCGGAAGCTGCAACCCGTGGGCGGGTTGGCGGGGCTCGGCAGGTCGCCTTCCAGAACGATGTGTGTGCGTGCCCGCTCGCGTTCCGGGTCGGGAACGGGGATGGCGGACAGCAGGGCTTGGGTGTACGGGTGGCTCGGGTGGCTGTAGATCGACTTGGTGTCGCCCACCTCCACGATCTTCCCGAGGTACATGACCGCCACCCGGTCAGCGATGTGCCGGACCACGGACAGGTCGTGTGCCACGAACAGGTAGGCGAGACCGAGCTTGGCTTGGAGCTCCTCCAGTAGGTTGATCACACCCGCCTGGATGGACACGTCCAGGGCGGAGACCGGCTCGTCGAGCACCAGAAGCTTGGGTTCCAGAGCCAGGGCGCGGGCGATGCCGATGCGCTGGCGCTGGCCACCGGAGAACTCCGCCGGGAACCGGGTGGCGTGCTCGATGTTCAGGCCGACGAGCTGGAGGAGCTCGTAGACGCGCTCGGTGACCTCCCGCGTCGGAACCCTGTGGGTACGCAGGGGCTCCGCGATGATGTCGAACACCGGCATGCGCGGGTCCAGTGAACTCATCGGGTCCTGGAACACGATCTGCATGTCGCGACGGAGCGCGAACCGCTCCGTGCGAGACAGTGTCGAGACGTCCCGGCCCATGACCTCGACGCTGCCTCGCTGTGGCTTCTCCAGGCCCAGGATCTCCATGAGAGTGGAGGACTTCCCGCAGCCGGACTCCCCGACAAGCGCGAGGGTCTCGCCTTCCCGGATGTCGAAGTCGAGGCCGTCCACCGCGTACACCGTGCCGACACGACGTTTGAGGACCGCCCCCTTCATCAGAGGGTGGTGCTTGATCAGATCCCGGACGCGGAGGACCTCGGGAAGGTCCTCTCTCCGCACCGAGGACGCCTGCGCCTCGGGAATCTCGGGTACCGGGTAGATGTCCTTGGCGGTCCAGTCGTTGGCGTCGATCTCGCCGGAGCGGATGCACGCCGCGCGCTGGACCCCGGTGTCCTCGACGCGAACGGGGTCCTCGTCGAGGTCCCGCCGGGACCCGATCACGAGCAGCTCCGGTTCGGCGGCCTCGCACTCGTCCCGCGCGATGGGGCAGCGGGGCGCGAAGGGGCAGCCGGGGGGCAGGTCGGTCAGCGAGGGCGGGGTGCCCTTGATCGGGACGAGTGCGCCCTGGTCCTCCAGATCCATGCGCGGCACCGCACCCAGCAGGCCCATGGTGTAAGGCATACGGCTGCCGTAGTAGATCTCGTCGATGCTGCCGATCTCCACGGGACGTCCCGCGTACATGACCAGAAGTCGGTCGACGAATCCGGCCACGACACCGAGGTCGTGCGTGATCATGACGATCGCCGCGCCGGTCTCGCGCTGCGCGGTGCGCAGCAGGTCGAGGATCTGTGCCTGGATGGTGACGTCGAGGGCCGTGGTGGGCTCGTCGCAGATGATCACGTCGGGGTCGTTGGCCATCGCCATGGCGATCATGACGCGCTGACGCATACCGCCGGAGAACTCGTGTGGGAAGGAGCGGTAGCGGTCCTCGGCGTTGGGGATGCCGACCAGGTCGAGGAGCTCGACCGCGCGGCGCCGCGCCTTGTCCTTGCCGCCCTTGGGGTTGTGGACCATGACGGCCTCGGCCAGCTGGTCGCCGACCGTGTACACGGGGGTCAGGCCGGACAACGGGTCCTGGAAGACCATGGAGATGACCTTGCCGCGGATGCGGGCCATGTCCCGGTCCGACTTCCCCAGGAGCTCCTGGCCGTGCAGGCGCACGGAGCCGGTGATCTCGGCGTGTTCGGGGAGCAGCCCCATGGCGGCCATGGAGGAGACCGACTTGCCGGAGCCGGACTCGCCCACGATGCCGAGGACCTCGCCCCGGTTGACCGCGTAGCTGACGCCTCGTACGGCCTTGACGTCGGGGTTGTTGTTGAAGCCACGGAAGGTGACCGTGAGGTCGGTGACCTCCAGGACGGGGGTCGATCCCGTGTTGGCGGTGTTCTCGGACTCCGTGTCCGCGATGGTCTCGGTGCTCATTGGTGGGCCTTCCCCCTACTAGGACCGACGCGACTTGGCGGTGGGGTCGAGGGCGTCGCGCAGCCCGTCCCCGATCATGTTGACGGCCAGGACCAGCAGCACCAGCAGGGCCGTGGGGAAAACGAAGACCCAGGGCGCGGTGGTGGCGAAGGAGGCTCCGTCAGCAATGACGACACCGAGACTGACGTCGGGTGACTGCACTCCCAGACCGAAGTAGCTCAGCGCGGTCTCACCGATGATCGCGGTGCTGACCGTGATCGTGGCGTCGGCGATGAGCAGCGACGACATGTTCGGCAGGATGTGCCGCAGGATGATCTTGTAGGGGGGTACGCCCATGAAGCGGGCGGCGTGGATGTACTCGCGCTCACGCAGGGAGATGGTCAGACCCCGGACCATCTTCGAGGTGACCATCCAGCTGAACGCGGCCAGCAGGATGACCAGGATGAGCCAGCCACCCTGGCCGACGAAGTGCCGGGACAGGATCGCGAGAATGACGAAGCTGGGCAGGACCAAGGCCAGGTTGGCGATCCAGGTGAGGGTGCGGTCGGTGACTCCGCCGAAGTAGCCGGCGAAGGCGCCGATGAGGGCGGCCATCACAGTGGAGATCGCGGCCACGAGGAGGCCGATGAGGAGCGACTTCTGGAGACCGGCGGTGGTCTGGGTGAAGATGTCCAGGCCGGTGCGGTTGGTTCCGAACCAGTGGTCCGGTGAGATGCCCTTGAGCAGGGCCCCGTAGTCGCGCTCCCCGACGTTCCACGGGCTGATCATGGGCCCGATCAGGGACAGTGCGATCAGCAGCACGAGGATCACGATGCCGACGATGACCCGCCGGGTGGAGATGAGCTGCCGGGCGATGTCCTTGAGTCGGCTCGGCGCAGGTGGCGAGGTGGGGACTTCCTGGGGCATCTCGGTGGCGGTGGTCATTGCGTGGTCTCCAACATGGCTGCTGCGGTGGCGTCCGGGAAGGGCTCGCTTGTCCTGGTGGCGTGGCGGTTCGGCATCGTCACACCCGCACCCTCGGGTCGAGCCAGGCGTAGAGGATGTCTGAGAGGAACGACGCCGCCATGATGGTGACGGCCATGAACCAGGAGACCGCCGCGACCACGTGCACGTCCTGTCGCGCGATGGAGTCGATGAGCCAGGCGCCCATGCCGTGCCATCCGTAGATCTTCTCGGTGAAGGTCGATCCGGAGACCAGAGCACCGAAGGTGAAGGTGAAGTAGGTGATGGTGGGGATCAGCGCGGTCCGCAGGGCATGCTTGAACAGCGCCTTCCGCCGTGTGAGCCCCTTGGCCATCGCCGTCCGCACGAAGTCTGAACCCAGCACGTCCAGCATCATGTTGCGCTGGTAGCGAGCGAAGGCGGCGAAGAGCGCCAGTGCGAGGACGAGGGTCGGCAGGATCGCGTGGTGCACGCGATTGAGGAGGGTCTCCCAGAGGTTGCCTTGGAAGCCCGCCGAGTACTCGCCGACGTACTTGAGGAAGGTGAACCCGAGACCGTCGTTGATCGCCACCGCGAGGACCTGGATGACGATCGCGATGACGACCGTGGGGATCGAGAGCACGAAGAAGGAGGCTCCTGTGGCCGCCTTGTCGAAGGCCCGGTACTGACGTACGGCTGCGTAGGCGCCGATCGCGATGCCCAGGGCGCTGCCGAGGATGGTGGCGACGGTGATGAGACGCAGGGTGACGCCGGCCTTCAACCACATTTGGGAGGTGACGTCGCCACCCTGGATGTTCTTACCGAAGTCACCGGTGAGGACCCCGCTGATCCAGGTGACGTAACGCTGGGCGAGCGGCGTCTGGTCGTTGAGGTTCAGCGAGTCCAGTTGCGTGTTGACGACCTCTGGCGGCGGAGGTGGCTGCATCTGCTCGAAGTAGACGCGCGGTTGAAGATTGGTGGCCGCTAGCACGTACGCGAAGCTCGTCGCGATGAAAATCAGCACGACGTAGTTCAGCAGCCGTCTGGCCAGGAACTTGCCCAAAACTATCTCCGAACCTCACAGCCGAGCCCGGCGCTTGATCTGTCTTGATCTGTTGCGAGTCGCCGGCACGGGGAGTGACACGGGTCGGGCAAGGTTCGTGCGCTCCGGCCGGTTAGCCCGGGTAAGCGCGCAAGCTCTGCCGACACCGCGGGGATCACCCCCAGTGACTGCCGAAACACACGGTCTTCCGGTTCACGGTCAGTGACCGGAATGTCAAGATTCTGGGGGATCACTAGACACTTGCTGGTAACCGCCACATCAAGAAAGGACAACGGTGGCAATGCGGGCAGCAAGTTCGCGTGCAATTGTCAAGTGTGGCACGCAACGCAGTGAACCAACTCCGGTGTGTCACAAATGCCCGCTGAACTGGACATATGAGAGATGAGAGGGCCATACGCGTAAACGACGTTTACGAGAAACCGACCCCGGTCGACGATTCGCCAGCGTGACGGGCGCCGTTCGCGACACCCTGGAAACACGCTCTTCCCCCAACGACGAACGAGACCGGTCGAACATTACCGTGAGTCACAAAAACCGTGATTTCCGGCGTTCGGAGGCCAATCCGGGGGCGCGAATTCTGTCACCCTACGTAACACGCGTTAACACGGGCTAAGCATCGCCCCTGGCCCAGCCTTACGAACAGACTCAGCCGGACCCTCTGTCACCTGCAACGATTCAAGTGACGTGGCCGACACCGCCGGGCGGACACGAGGTACCAGCGGAGCCGGGGAACCGGATCGGACCACACCCCACCACGTGCCCAGCGAGCGCGCCGCGTCACCGGCGACGGCCAGGCCGGTCCACGCCAGGGGGCCCACCGGTGCCACACCGTGGTGGCGCCGCCAGGAGAGCAGGTGTGGGACGGTCAGCACCGCGGCCGCCACCAGGGCCCGACGGCCCGCACGCCCGCGTCTCGGGGAACCGGCCGTGCGTGGGCCGCGAGCGGGCCCGCCGCCCGACCGCTCCCGCGACCAGAGCACCGCCCCGCCGACCGCCACCGCCGCCACGAGTGGCCAGTGCGCGGTACGTGCGAGCCGCGCCCCGGACCGCACGGTGTGGGCGAGGTCCACGACCACCGGGCGTACCGTGTCCCGGGCCGGGACACCGGCACCCCGTGTGAGCCTCCGCGCGGTCACCGCTCCCCCGATGGAGCTCACGGCCAGGCCCGCCAGGGGCCGACCGGACAGGGCCAGGCCCAGGCCGACCGCGCCGGACAGGGACAGCTCGGGGCCGGCCACCCGCCGACCGTGCCTACGCGCCAGCGGCCCGGACACGGCACCGGCCTCGAACCGGGAACCCAGGTAGGAACGGAGGTCCGTGTGGGGTGTGGTGCGCACCCTCGACCGGGGCTCGTACCGCACCGACCACCCCCGCGCGGCCAGGAGCCACAGCAGGTCCACGTCGGCCGTCGCGCCCAGGGCGGGGTCATGGTCGAGCAGACCCCGGCGCACGAACAGTGCGGGCACGGGCTCCGGGGACACCCCCGGGCCGCGGGTCGGAGCGGGGCCGCCGGAGCCGTGGCCCCAGGGCGGGATCGGCGCGGGGTCCGGGCCCCGGTCGGTGTGGAGGGCGCTGAGGGAGGCGACGAGCATCCCCCGGGGGCCGCTCCGTACGCGTTCGGGCAGGACCCGGGGCACCACCGCCGCGACACCGGGGTCGGCGAAGTGGCCGAGCGCCGTGGCGAGCCAGCCGGGGGCGGGCCGGGCGCCGGCGTCCAGCAGGGCGACGACCGGTGCGTCGCAGACCCTGAGCGCGACGGCCCGGGCCTCGGCCCCGGTCAGGGGGCCGGGCACCACGTGCAGGCCCCGGGTCCGGGCCACCCGGGCTCCCAGACAGGTCGCTCCGACCACCACCGGCCTCAGGTCCGGGTACTCGTACCGGAGCCGGTCCAGGGTCGCCTCCAGTGCGAGGTGGTCCGCGGCCCCGACCACGGCGACCTGCACACCGGGGACCGGCACGCCGGGGGCGGGGCGGGGGTGTGCCAGCCCCGCCGCCACCAGCGCACGCGCGAGCCGCCGTTCACCGGGGCGGTCGGGCGCGGCCCCGCTGAGCCAGCGGATGACCGAGCTGACGCCCTCGGGCGGCAGGCGCAGGGCGCTGGGCGGTGAACCGCCGACGAGGACGTGGCCCTCGTCCGTGAGCCGGACGGCGCGGTCGATCTCGACGCCGAGGCCCACGGGCAGGGGATCGGGGATGGGCGAGGCCATGACTCCCACCCTGTCGGGTGATCCACAGCACGCGCAAGACCGAAGCAAGTAGCAAAATTCGGGAGGTCTTCACCAAATCGTTATTCGCCCTTGAATCGGCGCAGGGGCGCGCATCCGCGCCGATATTCGGTCCCCGCCGGGCCAGCCAACCCGACCGGAACCCTCTTTGGGCAGCTCAGAGGGGGTTACCCTGTCCGGACCAGGTCGGCTGGGTCGTCAAGGAGGCACGGAGCGTATGCTGAGCGCGAGTAGGCCCTTCAGTGTCGTAGGGCACACCCCACCGCACACATGACCATCCTCCACGGCCAGCCCCCCGGCCACGCCACCGTCCCGTGTGAAGCCCCGCGGCTTCTCCCCTGTCGCACGCCGCCCTCGTGCCGTGTCCCCAACGGCACCGAGCCGTGTCCCTCCCTGCCCCCGGGGGCTTCGCCCCGTGTCTGCACCCAGCGCCGTGACCCGTTCCGGGCATGGACGCGTCCAGGGCCAGGCGCCAGTTCGGCCCTGCCCGCGAACACACGTCCTCGGGGAGTGAACCCACTTGTGTGAGACCGCAGCCCCTCGTTCCGCGCCAACGCACCCGCTCCCGACGGCGTCGGCCCCTCTCGACCGTCCCCAACGCCCGGCCAGTCCCATGGAAGAGTCCAGCAGCACCCCGTCCACCACCGAGTGCCGACCCGCACGGCGGCGCTTCCCCGGTCTGCCCAGCCAGATCGCCTACGCGCGCAGGTTCGTCGCGCGCCAGCTGGCGGTCTCACCGGAGGTCACCACGGCGACGCTGCTGACCAGTGAGCTCGCCACCAACGCCATCACACACAGCGACTCGGGGCGTGCCACCGGGAAGTTCGAGGTGTGCGTGCGGCTCGCGCCCGGGTGGGCCCGGGTGGAGGTCCGCGACCTCGGCAGCACGACGGAGGCGCCCGCGCCCCAGCACCGGGATCCCTACGACACGGCCGAACACGGCCGGGGTCTGGACCTGGTGGAGGCGCTCGCCAGTAAGTGGGGGACCGAACCACGCCACGACGGCCGGGGCCGCCAGGTGTGGTTCGAGCTGGTGTGGGACGGCGACGACCGGGAGTCCGACCAGCCCCGGTAGGGGGCCGATGCGGTCTGGAGCGGGGCGTTTCCGGTCGTGAGGTCCGTGCGTCGCCGTGCCGGGGGCGTGTGCGGTCCTACTCCTCGGCCGTGGTCGGAGCGGCCCCCTTGGGGTCCGCTGGGGTCGCACCGGTGTCCGTGGCGGGCAGCCGGTAGCGCTCGTAGAGTTCGCGCGCGTAGTCCTTGGCCTCCTGGGAGGGCTCGTCACCGAGTTCGTCGCGGACGAGGTCGTCCAGGCTCTTCTTCGAATCATCCATGTGAGGAAGCCTGCCTGGACTGCGCGGATAGCACAAATCGACATACCGGTGACACAGAGGAAGGGCCCTGGATCCCCTGATTCACAGGGCTTTGCGCTCAGCCGACGGCTTCGTGCCCCTCGCGTCCCCCACCCGTCCCGGAGCCTCGGGGAACGCGGAGGAGGGTGCCCCGCACGTGGACCGCGCGGGGCACCCTCCTGGGTTTATGGCTCCGGAGCTAGCCTCCGGTGGCCGTGTCCTGCTTCTCCGGGACCTCTCCCGCGTCGCCCTCGGCCGTGGGGCCGTCGCTGGACGCCCTGTCCTCGGCGCGGGCCCGGCGCTTGGCGCGGCGCCGCTCCTGGCGGGCCGCAGACCTGGCCTCACGGCGCTGACGGCGGACCTCCACCAGCTGGTAGAGGACCGGGACCAGGATCAGGGTGAGCAGGGTCGAGGTGACCAGGCCGCCGATCACCACGAGGGCGACCGGGGCGGACACGAAGGCGCCGCCGCCTGCCAGCCCGGTGGCCATCGGGACGAGCGCGGCGATGGTGCCGACCGCGGTCATCAGGATGGGGCGCAGGCGGTGCCGGGAGCCCTCGACGATGGCCTCGCTGAGGTCCATCCCCTTCTTCCGGTTCTGGTTGATCAGGTCCATCAGCACGATGGCGTTGGTGATCACGATGCCGATCAGCATCAGCATGCCGATCAGGGCCGCGGCGCCGATCGGGGTACCGGTCAGCATCAGCAGGCCCAGCGAGCCGGTGGCGGCGAACGGGACCGAGACGAGCAGCATGAGCGGCTGCATCAGGCTCTTGAACGTCGCGACCATGATCAGGTAGCAGATGATGATCGCGGCGAGCAGCGCCAGACCCAGCTGGGCGAAGCCCTCCGTCTGGTCCTGGCTGACCCCGCCGAGGCTGGCGGTGGCGCCCGAGGGCAGGTCCATGCCGTCCAGCGCCTGGGTGATCGCGACGCTGACCGCGCCGAGGTCGGAGGCGGTGGGGTTGGCCGACACCGTGGTGCTGGTGACACCGTCGATGCGGGTGAGCTCCGGCGGCTGCTCGACCTCGGAGACCTCGGCCACGTCACCGAGCTCGATCTCCTGCCCGGTGGGCGTGGTGATCGGCAGCTCCCTGAGCTCGGCCACGGTACCCGGCGCGTCCTGGACCAGGACGACGACGTCGCGGCGGATGTGCTCGATGGTGGCGTCACCGACGTCACGGCCGTTGAACGCCGCGGAGACGGTCTGGCCGACCATGGTCTCGTTGAGACCGTACTCGGCGGCCTCCTCGCCGTCGACGTGCACCTCCAGCGCGGGCTGGGACTCCGAGATACCGCTGGTGACGTCGTCCGCGCCGTCGATCTCGCGCAGTTCGTCCTCGATCATCCCGGCCGCCTCGACCAGGGTGTCCTGGTCCTCGGCGGTCACGCGGACCTCGATGCCGGATCCGCCCATGCCGCCCGTGGAGTCCAGGCGCGGCTCGTACTCGGTGTCGAGTCCGGCGAAGGTGTCCCGCAGGACGTCGCGGTTGCGGATCTGGTCGGTGTCGGGGTCGGCGGTGATCGTGTAGTCGATCTGGTCGGCGGCACCGCCGCCCATCATCGGGTTGCCTCCGACGTTGACCTGGTAGGTCTCGATCCAGGCCATCCCGGCCAGGGCTTCCTCGACCTTGACGGCCTCGGCGTCGGCGGCCTCCAGGGACATGCCCGGTTCGAGCTCCTGGATGACCGTGTAGGTGTTCTCCTCGGCCTCGCCCAGCCAGTCCGTCTCGGAGTTGGCGGCCATCACGGCGGTACCGCCGAAGATCGCCACCGAGGCGGCGAGCGTGACCACCGTGGCCACCTTCCGCTTGGTGGTGATCCACCGGATGACCGGCAGGTAGGCGCGCTGGAGCGGGGTGCGCATCTCGCGCTGGTAGGCCGCGTGCTCGATCTCCTCGCGGCTGGAGTCCCCGACCTCGGCGGGCCGCAGGAACCAGTAGCACAGGACCGGGGTGATGGTCAGGGCGACGAGCAGGGAACCGGCCAGGGCCAGGCTGCTGGTCACCGCGAACGGCATGAAGATCTCACCGACCATGCCGCCGACGAAGGCCAGCGGGAGGAAGACGGCGATGGTGGCGAAGGACGAGGAGGCCACGGCGGTGGCGACCTCGCGGACACCGTCCTTGACGGCGGCCATCCGTTCCTTGCCGTAGTCCATGTGTCTGCGGATGTTCTCCAGCACCACGATGGAGTCGTCCACCACCCGGCCGATCGCGATGGTGATCGCGGCGAGGGTGAGCATGTTCAGGGTGAACCCGAACGCCTGCATGCCGATGAAGGCCGCCAGGACCGACACCGGGATGGACACCGCCACCACGAGCGTGGAGCGGATGGACAGCATGAAGACCAGGATCACGATGACCGATGCGGCCAGGCCGTAGGCACCGGCCTCGAACATGTCGGTGATCGAGTCGTTGATGAAGGGCGCCTGGTCGAAGACGACGCTCAGGGAGATGTCGTCACCGAGCAGGTCGGACTGCTGGTCGAGGACCTTCTGGACCCCGTCGGAGATCTCGACGGTGTTGCCGTCCGGGGTCGCCATGACCATGAGCGCGACGCTGGGGTTGCCGTCCAGTCGGGCGATGGAGGAGGCGTCCTCGGTCACCATCTCGACGTCGGCCACCTCGGAGAGCTGCACGGGCGAGGGCGCCGGTGCGGGCGGGGCGCCGGGCATCGCGCCCGACGGGTCCGCGCCCTGGGACGGCTGCACCCACACGTCCTCGATGTCGTCGAGGCTGGTGAGCTGGTCACCGGTGGTGACGCTGAGGCTGCGGCCGTCCTCGTCGATGCTGCCGCCCGCCATGAGCAGGCCGCTGGACTCCAGGGCGTCGGCCAGGTCCTGGGTGGTGATCCCGGCGTCGGCGAGCTCGTCCTCGTCCGGGGTGATCTCCACGCGCTGGTCGGGGACGCCGGACAGGTTGGCCGAGCGGACGCCCGGGACCGACTCCAGCTCCGGGATGAGCACGTTCTCGATGGAGGAGGCCATCGACTGCTCGTCGCCGCTCTCCGTGCTGGCGGCCAGCATCATCACCGGCATCATGTCCATGCTCAGGGCCATGACGGAGGTGGAGACGTCGTCGGGGAGCATCCCGGAGATCTGGTCGACGGCGACCTGGGTCTCGCGGACCAGGGCGTCCTGGTCGCGGCCGTAGTCGAACTCCGCCATGATCTGCGCGGACCCGGTGGTGGAGGTCGAGGTGATGGTGTCGACCCCCTCCACGCCCTGGAGGGCCTGTTCGAGGGGTTCGGTGACCTGTCCCTCGACCACCTGAGGTGTGGCGCCCTGGTACTGGGCGGAGACCATCACCATCGGCAGGGACATCTCGGGGAAGAGCTCACGCTTGGACGACATCGCCGCGAGGACGCCGAAGAGCAGGACGGCCAAGGTGATGAGGAGGACCAGCGCCCGGTTGCCGAGCGACATGACCGAAAGGCGGTTCACGCGTTCGTCCCTTCCACCGGGTGGGCGGAGCCCCGGGTGAGGGGGTGCTCCGCGCCGGGGGCCGTTGGGGCCTGTCTGGACATGAGAGGTGCTCGCTCCTAGCTCGCCGTGTGTGGGACGGCCGGACCCGGGTGTGCGGCGTTCGCTCGTCGAGCGCGCGCTCACCGGTGCGGTCTCGGTGCCGATCCGCGAGGACGTGGGTGTGGGGGATGCGGGTGTCGTCCGCCTGGTACGGGGCCCGCGAGGGCTGCGCATCCGCCGGGCGCACCACTCACCATACGTCGCGTTATATCGGAAGTTGGGCGGAACCCGGGAGGTTCAGGGATCTCTCAGGGACATGTCAGCCTTCTGTCAGGGTCCCGTCCGACCAAAGTTAGGGACACCCTCGGAAAGTCGGTGGTCGCCCGTCCCGAAGTGGGTCTTCGTGCACTCCGAACTCACGGATTCCTGTAACGGACATCACAGGTCGCGTTCCGGCCCCCCGAAACCCTCAGGCGCGCTCACCCGCGCCCGGCACGCCCGACGGCGCGCCGCGGTGACTCAGGCGACCGGCGCCTGTTCCCCTGGTTCTCCCTGGGAGTCCAGGGCCGCGTGCGGCTGCGTGGTGCCCCAGACGACACCGAGGAGGTCCTCCAACGCGTGGGCCAGGGACGCGTCGACGAGTTCGTAGCTGACCTGGCGACCGCGCGCCTGGGTCCGCACGAGTCCGCAGTCCCGCAGGCAGGCGAGGTGGTTGGAGACGTTCTGTCGGGTGAGGCCGAGCCGGTCGGCCAGCCCGGCGGGGTAGTCGGCGCCCTCCAGCAGCGCCAGGAGGAGGCGGCACCGGGTGGGGTCGGACAGGGCGCGGCCGAGACGCTGGATCGCGGAGAGGCGCTGCTCGGAGGTCAACATGAAAATCATTGTACATCGTTTGCTGTATAGACAGTCCTCGCTGTATAAACAGTGAAGGCTGAACTGTTCGGCCGGACACCCGGGACCGCCCGAGCGCGCGGGCCCGCAGCAGCAGACCGCCGCGACGCGTGGGGACACCACCGTTCGCAGAACCGAGGAGGGAACCCATGGGCGCGGGACACGACCACGGCCCGATCACCGCCGGGGCCGCCAACAGCAGGAAGCTGGCGCTGGTCCTCGGGCTGATGCTCGTCGTCGCCGTCGTTCAGGTCACCGGCGCCGCCTTCAGCGGCAGCCTCGCCCTGCTCGCGGACGCCGGGCACACCGTCACCGACTCCTTCGGGATCGCCCTGGCCCTGGCCGCCGTGTGGATCGCCGCACGCCCGGCCACCAGCAAACGCACCTTCGGATTCCAGCGCGCCGAGATCCTCGCCGCCGCCGTCAACGCGATCGTGCTGTTCGCCCTGTGCGCGTTCATCGTGGTCGAGGCGGTCGACCGGCTCCGCGACCCCGCCGAGGTGTCCGGACTCGGCATGGTGGTGATCGCCGCCTTCGGCCTGGTCATGAACATCGTGGCGATGGTCGTCCTGCGCTCGGGCGCCAAGGAGAGCCTCAACGTGAAGGGCGCCTACCTGGAGGTCATGAGCGACGCCCTGGCGTCGGTCGGCGTGATCGTGGGCGGCCTGATCGTGTGGCTCACCGGCTGGCAGCAGGCGGACACCCTGGTCTCGCTCGGCATCGCCGCGATCATCGTGCCCCGCGCCTGGGCACTGCTCAAGGAGGCCGTCCACATCCTGCTGGAGGCGACCCCCAAGGGCATGGACCTGAGCGAGGTCCGCGAACACCTCATGAACCACCCCGCCGTCATCGACGTCCACGACCTGCACGCCTGGACCATCACCTCCGGGGTCCCCGTGATGTCCGCGCACGTGGTGGTCTCGGAGGACGACCTGCGCGACTCCGGGAGAATGCTCGACGAGCTGCACGAGTGCCTGACCGGACACTTCGACGTGGAGCACTCCACCCTCCAGCTGGAACCGCCCGGCCACGCCGACCACGAGGGCGCCCGGCACCCCTGAGGGGTCCGACACCACACGGAGGGGCGACGTGCCCGGAGCGGGGGGCTTTGGCAGTATTGTTCGGGTCCCCGAGCGAGGAGTGTCCGTGTCACGCAACGCCGACCACCAGGCACGTCAGCGGTGATCCCACCGCCCGCGCGCCGACCTCCCAGAGCGCTGCGCCAGCTCGTTCGCGGCCTGCGCTCGCTCCGGGGAGCGGCACGGAACCGCAACCGGGGCTCGGAGTGGCACGCGCCGCGCGAGTCCCGCGTCTGGCTCAAGCCGGCGCGCGTCTTCCTGCTGATGTTCGTGACCGTCGACCTCGTCGGCGCCGTCCTCCTCAGTACCCCGTGGGCCACCACGGACGGCCGGGGGCTCCCCTTCGAGCAGGCCCTCTTCACCGCGACCTCCGCGCTCTCGGTGTGCGGCCTCAGCGTCGTCTCGATCGGCGACGACCTGAGCGGGTTCGGCCAGGGCGTGGTGCTGGCGCTGATGCAGGCGGGCGGCATGGGCATCATGACCCTGGCCTCGCTGCTGGGCACCGCCGTGATCCACCGGTTCGGGCTGCGCATGCAGCTCAACGTGCAGGCCGAGGTGCGCACCCTCTGGGTCGGTGACGTGCGCGGCCTGGTGAGCCGGGTGCTGACCATCTTCCTGGTCTGCCAGGGGATCACCTTCCTCCTGATCACCCCCCGCATGTGGCTGGGCTACGACCTCACCTTCGGCCAGGCGGTCTACTCCGGCTTCTTCCACTCCATCTCGTCGTTCAACAACGCCGGGCTGTCCCTGTACCCCGACAGCTTCATCCGGTTCTCCGGGGACGCGTTCGTCCTCTTCCCCATCGCGCTCTCCTCGATCCTGGGCGGGATCGGCTTCCCCGTGCTGCTGGAACTGCGCCGCCAGCTGCGCACCCCGCGCCGCTGGACCCTGCACACCAAACTCACCGTCACCACCACCAGCCTGCTGTTCGTCGTGGGAGCGGTGCTGGTCACCATCATGGAGTGGAACAACCCCGCCACCCTCGGGCAGCTGCACTGGTGGGCGAGGATCACCGACGGGTTCTTCGCCGGGGTGATGCCGCGCAGCGGGGGCCTCAACTCCGTGCCCACCGGCGAGATGCAGGACTCCACGCTGCTGCTGACCGTCATGATGATGTTCGTCGGCAACGGCAGCGCCGGAACGGCGGGCGGCATCAAGGTCGCCACCCTCGCCGTCATCTTCCTGGTGGTGCTGGCGGAGGTCCGCGCGCACGACCGCGTGCACGTCTACGGCCGCCAGCTCCCCTACGACGTCATCCGCCAGGCCCTGAGCCTGGTGTTCCTGTCCGCGACCGTCGTCGCCGTGAGTACGGTGCTCATGCTGTACGCCACCCGGTTCAACCTCATGCAGGTGCTGTTCGAGGTGGTGTCCGCCTTCGGCGTGGTCGGGCTGTCCACCGGGATCACACCCGAGCTCGCGCCGTGGAACCAGTACCTGATGGCGGTGCTGATGGTCGCCGGGCGGATCGGGCCCGTCACCTTCGTGACGGCCCTGGCCTTCCGCGACCGGCACCGCCGATACGAGCTCGCGGAGGCCCGACCGATCATCGGTTGAGCGGCGGGCGCACCCAGCACTTCCCCGGAGGAGAGGGCACATGCCACATCGAGACAGATCCGACGACAAACGCGTGCTGGTCATCGGCCTCGGCCGGTTCGGGAGTTCGCTCGCGCTGGAACTGGTCAACCGCGGGTGGGAGGTGCTCGGCCTGGACTCCAACCCCCGTCTGGTGCAGACCTACGCCGACGCGCTCACCCACACGGTGGTCGCCGACGTCACCGACGAGGAGGCCCTGAAGCAGATCGGCGCGGCCCAGTACGCGCGGGCCGTGGTGGCGATCGGCAGCCACCTGGAGGAGAGCATCCTGGCCACCTCGCTCCTGGTGGACATGGGCGTGCCCTCGATCTGGGCGAAGGCGACCAACCGCAGGCACGGGCGCATCCTGGAACAGGTGGGCGCCGACCACGTCGTGCTGCCTGAGCACGACATGGGCGAGCGGGTGGCCCACCTGCTGTCCGGGCGGATGCTGGACTACGTGGTGCTGGACGCCGGCTTCGCGCTGGGCAAGACCCGGGCGCCGAAGTCGCTGCTGGGTCGGACGCTGCGGGAGACGCGGGTGCGCCAGCAGTACGGGATCACCGTGGTGTCGGTGAAGAGGGTGGGAGCCTCCTTCACCTACGCGACCCAGGAGACCGTCCTGCACAAGGGCGACGTGATCGTGGTGGCGGGGCGCACCGACGACGTGGAGCGGTTCGCGGAGACCACCTGAGCCGGGTTCGGGCAGGTCGGGAGGGTTCCGGCAAAGCGCGCAAATTGACAACCGTTTTCATTTTCCCGATGATGGGTCCATGAGAACTCCCATCGCGCGAGCCGCCGCCCTCGGCGCCACCACACTCCTGATCGCCACCGGGTGCGGAAGCGGCGGAGGTGAGGACGGTGGGAACGGGATCTCCCCCGCCGACGCGGACCTGACCGTCGTCACCGGCGTGTACCCGCTGGAGTGGCTGGCGCAGGAGATCGGCGGTGACGGCGTCGCCGTCGTTCAGCTCACCGAGCCGGGCACCGAACCCCACGACCTGGAGTTGACCGGTCGGCAGATCGGCCAGGTCAGCGAGGCCGACATCGCCTTCTACGTCGAGGGCCTCCAGCCCGCCGTGGACGAGGCGATCGGCCAGGAGGCGGAGGGGGCCGCGCTCAACGTGGCCGACGTCGTCGAGCTCCGCCCCGCCGGCGGCGAGGACGAGCACGCGGAGGACGACCACGACCACGACCATGACCACGAGGAGGAGGGCGGGCACGCCGAGGACGACGGGCACGACCACGGCGACCTCGACCCGCACTTCTGGCTGGACGTGGACCTCATGAAGGAGACCGCCGAGGCCCTGGCCCAGCGGATGGGCGAGGTCGACCCCGAGGGCGCCGAGCGCTACCAGGAGGGCGCCGAGCGCGTCGTCGGTGAGCTGTCCACCCTCGGCGAGGCCTACGAGACCGGCCTCGCCACCTGCGAGCACCGCGAGGTGGTGGTCGGCCACACCGCCTTCAGCTACCTGACCGACCGGTACGACCTGGAGCAGATCGGGGTCAGCGGCGTGGACCCCGACACCGAGCCCTCCCCCGCCCAGATCGCGGCGATCACCGACGTCGTCCGGGAGCGGGACATCACGACGGTCTTCACCGAGCCGCTGATGCCCGCCGCCACCGCCGACACCATCGCCGCCGAGACCGGCGCACGGGTGGAGGTGCTCGATCCGCTGGAGGGCGTGACCGACCGGTCGCCCGGCGACGACTACCCGTCGATCATGCTCGGCAACCTGGACGCGCTGACCGCGGCGCTCTCCTGCGAGTGAGTTCCGGGGGTGGAGAGACCCCCGAACCAGGCCCCGTCGGATGACCGGCGGGGCTTTTTGCTACCACAGGGCATTCGAATCGGAGCGCCCTTTCCAAGAACGGTTCCTTGATCGTCACAAACGGGCCGGATCTGCCGCCGCAACCTGCCTGACCTGCAACGAAAGGGGGTCGAGGGGATAACCGCAACGCATCTCGATTACATGGCGCTTACATCCTCACAAACGCGAGGACAAGTGGCGATGGTCACGCTATGCTCGGAAGAGTGTCAGTGCTTTTGCACGTGCATCTGGCAGTGCATCCGCACGCACATCCCCTCAGAGAGACCAAGGAGCTAGACGAACATGACCGCACACAACGGCATCCGCGCGACCGAGCTGATCGAGGCCTCCTGGCAGAAGGCCAAGCGCAGTAACTCACAGGGCGCCTGCGTGGAGATGGCCCGCCTCACCGACGGTTCGATCGCCATGCGCAACTCGCGCTTCCCGACCGGACCGGCCCTGGTCTACACCCAGGAGGAGATCGACTGCCTCATCCTGGGCGCCAAGGACGGCGACTTCGACAACCTGCTCAGCTAGGCCGTGTTCCGCCGCACCTGATCGGCGCACCCCGGGGCGGTGCGTCAACCACGGCCTGGTTCGCCTCACCCTTGCTCTCTCCCAGGCCGCAGGGGCTCCATGAACACCGAAGGGCTCCGTCCGGCGTGGACGGAGCCCTTCACACGTGTGCGGACCGGCCGGGCGGGGGCGCCTGCTGCGGTCGGGGGGACGGCTGTGGTCCCGGTGTCAGTTGCCTTCGAGGTCCTTCAACATGTCCTTGAGCAGGGAGAGGGTCTCGTCGGGGGTGGCCGCGGAGACGCTGAGCCGCGTCATGGCCTTGGTGTAGGCCTCCACCGTGGCGGGCTTGTCGATGACCTCGCCGTCGGTGAGCTGTTCGAGGTAGACGATGTCGGAGAGCTCGAACTCGGAGTAGCGCAGCAGCGTGAAGGAACCGGCCTCCGCGGCGTGCGCGCCCACCTCGAAGGGGATGATCTGGAGGGTGACGTTCTCGTGGTTCTCACAGAGGTGGATCAGGTGACGGAGCTGGCCGCCCATGATCTCCGGCCCGCGCTCCCTGCCCCCGATGGGACGGCGCACGGCCGCCTCGTCGAGGATGATCCACATCTTCTTCCCGGCTTCCAGGTGCTTCTGTCTGGTGAGTCTGGCCTGGATGCGCTGCTCGGTCACCATGTCCGTGTCCACGCCACCCGAGATGATCTCGCGGGCGTACTCCTCGGTCTGGAGCAGGCCGGGGACGAACTGGGACTCGTAGATCCTGATCTGGTCGGCGGCCTCCTCGAAGCCCACGTAGCGGATGAACCACTTGTGGAGGGCGTCGCCGTACTCCTTCCACCAACCGGGCTTGTTGGATTCGGCGGCCAGTTCACGGAATTGCTTGAGCAGCTTCCGGTCCGTGACGCCGTACAACTTCAGGAGGTCCTCGATATCACGGGTCTTGAATCCGACCCGGCCGAGTTCCATGCGGCTGATCTTGGAGGCGGAGGCGCGAATCTTCTCGCCAGCGGCCTCTCGTGTGAGACCGCTGCGCTCCCGATGCTTCCTCAGCTGGTGCCCGAGGAGCATGCGACGCACGGTGGGTCCACTCCCCTGACGCAATTGAGCGATATCCACCTTCGCCGCCTCTCTGTCATTCTCCGAACAAGGGTATCGGGTCGGCCGAACCCCTTTGCCGCGCGGTCCGGACACTACACGTACACGATATAGCCCGCGCCCCGCGGCACCCACGGATCGGTCCCGTCGACCCCTCCGGGACGACGGACCGCTGGATGAGCCCCCTCCGGGGCCAGCCAAGCGGTCGGCCGCCCGAGAAGGGGGCCCATGTCATCGACTCACACGAATTGCGCCCAAACGAACTTTCCGCCGGGCGGTGTGGGAATCACTCCCCACTCTCGCGCGAAAGCGCTCACCAGGGCAAGCCCTCTGCCCCCCTCCATGCTGGGCTCCGCTTCCCTTCTGTGGGGCAAGCGATCTCCGCCGTCACGAACGGCACAGATGAATTCCCCGCCGCTGCGCATGAGGGACAGCTGAATACCGGCTTCGCCCTGCCTGGTCAAGGCCAGCGGTCCACCGTGGCGTACCGCATTGGTGACCAATTCGGAAACAACCACCGCCACATCACCGGACAAGTACTCCATGCGCCATTCGAGGAGCAGGGCCGCGGAAATCTCACGAGCGGCGGCCACCGCCCGGGGACGGGGCTCGAAGGTCCACGTGACGGCGTCGTGCCGGTCACCGCAGACCGGGGTGTTCCAACGGCGCGAACCGTGGGTCAGGACCCTGAGCCACCAGGCGCCGGTCGGCTTCGCCACCGCCTCCGCACACTCCATGCCCCTCAACTCCTCACTGACGCTTCGCGCGCCGGGCCGCCGACGAAAGGGAGGGCCCGTGCCGGTGCACGACCCGAATGCACGTGCATCTCGGTGTTGCACGCAATCGTAGGCCACGCCCCGGCAAAGTGCAGGCAAACGCGGACACGAACCCGAAAGGATTACCTGCGCGCAGGTGAGACGTATCGAACAGCTGTCGCGGAAGCGTTACCCGAGCGTTTCGCAAGTGCGGCGCAACCACCACCCGGGCACGTACCGACCGGTAGGCATGCGGATAGGATTCCCCCGCGTCCAGCACACGAATTACGGAGGTAACACCATGTCCCCAACGCCTCGTGTGGCGATCGTGACCGGCGCGGCCCGCGGAATCGGCGCCGCGACAGCCGAGCGCCTGGCCCGTGAGGGCCGCGCCGTGGCCGTGCTGGACCTCGGGGAGTCCGACGCCCAGGAGGTCGCGGACCGGATCACGGAGGCCGGAGGCACGGCCGTCGCGGTGGGGTGCGACGTCTCCGACGAGGACCAGGTCGCCTCGGCCGTCGACACCGTCGCCGAACGGCTCGGCCCGCCCGCGATCCTGGTCAACAACGCGGGCGTGCTCCGCGACAACCTGCTGTTCAGGATGTCCGCCGACGACTGGGACACGGTGCTCGGCGTCCACCTGCGCGGGTCGTTCCTGATGAGCCGGGCCGCCCAGGCGCACATGACCGCGGCCAAGTGGGGCCGGATCGTCAACCTGTCCAGCTCCTCCGCGCTCGGTAACCGGGGCCAGGCCAACTACTCGGCGGCCAAGGCCGGGCTCCAGGGCCTCACCAAGACCCTCGCCATCGAGCTGGGCAAGTTCGGCGTCACCTGCAACGCGGTCGCCCCCGGGTTCGTCGAGACCGCGATGACCCGGGCCACCGCCGAGCGGATCGGCGTCGACTACGACGACATGAAGGCGTTCAAGTCGGCCGAGATCCCGGTCCAGCGGGTCGGCTACCCGGAGGACATCGCCAACGCCGTCGCCTTCTTCACCGGGGAGGACGCCGGGTTCGTGTCCGGGCAGGTCCTGTACGTGGCGGGCGGTCCCCTGGACTGACCGGCCCGCACGGCGCCCCGCACCGGCGGGGCGCCGTCGCACCCGGTGGCCGGTTCCGGCCACCGGGTTCCGGGACCGGGGTCTCAGGAGGGCTGTTCGTCCGTCCTCGGCCGCACGAGGACCTCGGTGATGGTCCGCCCGTTGGTCTCCGCCACCTCGGCCGTCCAGCCGCCGAAGTCCACCCGCTCCCCCGCGCTCTGCGGGATGTGTCCCAGCACGGCGAGGATCAGCCCGGCCACGGTGACGTAGTCGCCCTCGGGCGGGTCCGGCAGGTCCAGGTCGAGGTCGGACAGGTCGTGGACCGGGTAGGTGCCCGGCAGCGACATCGAACCGTCCTCGTGCCGCCGGACCACACGGACGTCGGTGTCGGTCTCGTCGTAGATCTCCCCGACGATCTCCTCCAGCAGGTCCTCCAGGCTGACGATCCCCTCGATCCAGCCCATCTCGTTGACCACCACGGCGAGCTGCGCGCGTTCCTCGGTCATCCGTTCGAGGGCCAGGGAGACCACCAGCGAGTCGGGGAGCAGCATCGGCTCGCGCGCGACCTCCCGCACGCTTCCGGTCCCCCGCACGAGGTCGGACCAGTGCACCACGCCGAGGACCTCGTCCAGGTCGCCCTCGGCCACCACCGGCGCCCTGGAGTGGCCGTGGTCGGCGAGCATCCGCAGGGCGTCGTCGGTCGGTGTCCCGGCCGGGATGACGAACACCTCCCCGCGCGGCACCACCACCTGACGCAGCCGCCGGTCGTCGATCTCGAACGCGCCCGTGATGATGGTGCGCTGTTCCTGGGTGATGTCGCGCTGGGAGGCGAGCATGTCCCGCAGCTCCTCCTCCGAGATCTCCTCCCGGGCCGCCGCGGGGTCACCCCCGGTCAGCCTGACCAGGAGGTCGGTGGACGCGCTCAGCAGCCACACGACCGGACGGGACAGCGTCGCCATCAGGTCGAGGGGGCGGGAGACGGCCAGCGCCCAGGTCTCGGCGCGCTGCATCGCGACGCGTTTGGGAGCGAGCTCCCCCAGCACGAGCGTCACGAACGTGAGGACGACCGTGACGAGGACGACCGACGCCGGGGCCGCCGCCGCGCCGAGGAAGCCCAGGGGTTCGACGAGCGGACGCGCCAGGGACACGGCGGCGGTCGCGGAGGCGAGGAACCCGGCGAGGGTGATGCCGATCTGGATGGTGGCGAGGTAGCGGTTGGGGTCCCCGGCCAGGCGGGCCACGGCCCTGCCGCCCGCCCCGCGTTCGGCCAACTGCCTGACCTGGCCCTCGCGGAGGGTGATCAGGGCGATCTCACTGCCCGAGAACAGCGCGTTGACCAGGACGAGGGCCAGAACCAACCCGAGCTGCACCCCGTAGCTGTCCATGTGCCGCCGTCTCCCCAGTGGTGGACCCGTGGATCGTTACCCCTCGTCTCCTCACCCTGACACAACGCGCTGGTCAGGACTCCTCCACGCACCGGAGTTCCCCCGCTTTGGTCAGTGCGGTGGGAACGTGTGCGCCGCCGGGGCGAGGTCGTCGCGGGGCAGGGGTCGACCCTCGATGGCATCGGTGACCTCGGTGACCAGCTCCTCGACGAGGTCGACACCCGAGGCGTAGTCGGGGTGTCCGTCGGACAGGACCGCCACCAGGTACTCGCGGTCGGGGCCCCGGACGTGGCCGACGCTGTTGACGGTCCACAGGCCGTCGGACTCGCGCGGGGTCCAACCGTTCTTGACCCCCGCGGTGTCCCGGGGACCGGCGACGGCGGAGACGCCCCAGGCCTGTTCGGGGGCGACCGACTCCATGAGTGCGCGGACGACGGCCCGGTGGTCCTCGGAGAGCGGTCCCTCGTCGGTGTACAGCGCGCGCAGCAGGCGGATCTGGTCGGCCGCGGTGGTCGTCGTGGAGCCCCAGCTACCGCCGGGGTGGGGTTCGGTGGCGGTGAACCCGAGGCGCTCCGAGTGGCGGCGGAACCCGTCGGTGAACCCCATCCGGAGGTAGAGGTCGTCGACCACCGAGTTGTCGCTGTACCTGATCATGCGTTCGGCCCGCTCGCGTTCGTTCGCGGTGAGCGCGCGGCCCTCCTCCTCGGCACTCATGAGGAGCATGGTGAGGACGGTCAGCTTGGCGACGCTCGCCGTGGGGAACGGCCGCTCCGCCTCGTGGCTGAAGGTGGTGCCGGTCCGCAGGTCCTGGACGGCGATCCCGAACTCCGCCGGGTGCTCGGTGTCGAGGGCCCCGACGCGTGCGGCCAGGGCGGCCCGCTCCCCCGGAGGCAGGGCCGTGCCGCCGCGCGCGGTGACAGCGGGCGGGGCGGCCGGGTGGGCGATCCGCGCGGCCTCGGGGACGGCGTCGATCGCGGGGTGCGCTCCGGGCAGGGAGACGGCCATCAGGAGGGCGACGAGGACGGCCGCGGGCCGCCCTTCGGTGGGGGAACGCCTGGTCACGCGATCACCGGTTCTGCACCGTGGGAACTGGTGCCGGACATTATCCCCGGACAATCGGCGCGAATCACCCACCCGATGCCGAATCGGTACCGCCGGATCAGTCCGTGCGCTCGCGGGTGTCCTCGTCGATCCCCCGGGCCACCAGCGCCTCACCGGTGGCGTCGGCCATCCGGAGCAGTTGGACGATCACCGGCACGACCAGCAGGTGGGGCCGCCCGGACAGGCCCCGCGCCCGGTAGCCCTCACGGGCGGCGCGCCAGGCGGTGGCGACCATCGGGATCGACCGGACGGTCAGGGCGAGCACCAGCGCGACCCGGTCGGGGTTGACTCCCACGTGGCGCAGCGGACGGGCGAGGCGTTCGAAGAGGTCCAGCATCTCCCGGACCCGGGTCGTGAGGGTGACGGCGTTGGCCAACAGCACCAGGGAGGCGAGCTGGGCGCACAGCCGGACACCCTCCTCCCAGGCGCCGAACAGGGCCTGGAACACCCCGATGGCCAACAGGAACGGCCACAGCGCCCGCAGGACCCCCAGGGCCCGACGCGGGTGCAGGCCGACCACGGGGTACACCACGAGGCTCGCGACGAACACGCCCAGGGACACCCACGGGTCGGCGGCGACCAGCAGGGCGACGCCGACCACCAGGAGGCCCAGGAGTTTGGGCCCGGCGGGGATCCGGTGCAGGGGCCCGGTGCCGGGGACGTACAGGCCGATCGCGCTCACGCGGTGTCCGCCTGGTCCATGAGCTTGGTGTAGAAGGACACCGCGTCCTCGGGTGCGCCGTCGAAGGCCACCCGGCCCTCGGCCATGACCAGGACCCGGTCGAAGTCGGTGAGCAGGTCCAGGTCGTGGGTGAACAGGACGACCCGCTGGTCGAGCCCGGCCAGCGTGCGGTGCACCATGCGGGTGTTGCGCAGGTCGAGCAGGGTGGTGGGTTCGTCGCAGACCAGGATCTCGGGCCCGGTGACCAGAACGGAGGCCAGCGCGAGCAGCTGCTTCTGGCCGCCGGAGAGCAGGTGCCCGGGGTGGTCCCGGTGGTCACCGAGCCCGTAGCGCTCCAGGACCTCGTCCACCCGGCGGGCGGTCTCCTCCCTGCCCAGTCTCAGGGAGCGCAGCCCGATCTCCACGTCCTCGGCCACCGTCGGCATGATGATCTGGTTGGCGGCGTCGGAGAAGACGAAGCCGACCCGGCGCCGGACCTGCCTGGCGTGCCGCCGGGTGTCCCACTCCCCCAGCGAGACCCGGCCCGCGTCCGGCAGCACCAGACCGTTCAGCGTGCGGGCCAGGGTGGACTTGCCCGAACCGTTGGCCCCGATCACGCCGATCCGGTGCTCGGTGAGGTCGAGGCTGACGTCCCGCAGCACCGCGCGGCCGTCGTAGGAGTGGGAGACCCCTTCGAGACGGAGCATCAGTCGTTCTCCCGGGTGACCCGGTCGTCGATGACCGGGCGGCCCGCCGGAGGGATGGGGTAGGCGCGGAAGACGGCGCTGGCGATCGCGGCGGTGACCACGGCCTTGACGATGTCGCCCGGGAGGAAGACCGCCATGGACAGGGCTCCGGCGAGGACGCCGTCCCCGAGGACCACCGCCATCCAGGGGACGCCGACGGCGTAGATGACGACGACCCCGCCCAGCAGGTTGATGAGCAGGCCCCGCCAGAAGCCGTACCTCCCGCGCGCCACCATGAGGTCCGTGAGGAGGCCGATGACGAGGGCGGCGAAGATCCAGCTCACGATGAACCCGGCCGAGGGCCCGGCCAGGACGCCGAGGCCGCCGCGCCCGCCCGCGAAGAGGGGGAGCCCGGCCAGGCCGAGGGCCAGGAAGGCGGCGATCGCCAGGCTGCCGCGCTTCCACCCGAGGAGGCTGGGGGCGAGCATGATGCCCAGGGTCTGGAGGGTGATCGGGACCGGGCCGACGGGGATGGCGACGGTGACGCTGAGCGCGGCGATCAGCGCCGCGAACACGGCGACGAGTGCGAGGTCGCGCGCGGTGAGGCCCCGGTAGCGGACGTGGGCCGTCACGGTGGTGGGCATGCGTGGTCCCCTTCGGGGAGGAGTCGGGAGCGGATCACCGTCCATTGTCCGTTATGCGGAGGCGCCCGGCAGGAGGCGGGGCACACAGAACCCCGGCACGCCTGTTGTAGGGGTTCGCCTAGGACCCGGGTCACACCGGCGGTGGGACCCGGGTCGTCATCGCTCCGCGGGCTTCTCCCCTCTGTGGCGGTTCCAATAAGGCTCCGGACGAACTGGGTCCTGATCGTCAAGTTTTCACGCATGCATCAGCCGGGAGTCGCTGCCTGATGCAGGCGGCCCACGTGGGAGCAGGGCTGGGACCTCCCTCTATTCGCACTTCAGGTGCCCTAAGCTGGTGGGTATGCCCGTGCTCCCGGTTACCACTCCACTGCGACTGGACGGGTTGGTGTTCTCGGTTCACGTCTCGAACAGACGAAGGACAGTGGGAATCACGGTCGACCGGGACGGATCTCTGCACCTGCACGTGCCAACGGATACAGATTGGGCCAGGGTCGAGCAGTGGGTGCGCCGAAAGCGGCACTGGGTGAGGGACAAGCTCGCGGAGAAGGACCTGCTGCTGTCAGACCAGCCGCGTCGTGAGTTCGTCTCGGGTGAGGGTTTCGACTACCTGGGGCGCCGTTACCGACTGAAGATCTCCGACGAGGTTGAGTGCGTGCACTTCAACGGCGGCCGGATCCGCATGCACTCGTCGGTGGCGAACGGTCCGGATCCGGCCGGAGCGTTGGTGGCGTGGTACCGGGGTCGAGCCCGTCGTTGGGTACCTTCGCGTCTGAGGCCCTGGAGCGAACGCATGGGGCTGTACCCCGAACGGGTGAGTGTGCGTGATCTGGGACACCGGTGGGGTTCGGCGGGTGCGAGGGACCGGCTCAACCTGCACTGGGCGGTAATGCAGTTGCCGCCCACCGTCATCGACTACGTCCTGTCACACGAGCTCGCCCACCTTGCGGTTCGGGACCATTCCCCTGCCTTCTGGGCCCGAGTCCGTGCCGTCATGCCCGACTTCGAGCGCCAACGCGACCGGCTCGCCGCCCTCGGCGGCCAGGCCTGGCTGGGCTGACCGCCGAGGACGGTTCGGGCTCCGGTCATCTGTGGTCGAACTTGCGCTCCGCGAGGTCGACCAGGCGGGGGCCGAGTTCCTTGGCCACGTCCATGGGAAAGAGGCGTGTCTCGGCGAACTTGACCTTGATCAACTTCTGCGTCATCTTCTTGCGCAGGTTCCGGCCCGGGATGTCCCCGTAGCCCCGAAGGGCAATGGCGGCCTGCATATCACGGCTCGCGCCCCTGGTGAAGTCGACCAGCACGTCATCCAGTTCCGGGGCCAGTTCGCCGGTCTGCTCGTCGCGGATGGTGGTGGCGAGCAGGTCGTAGAAGGGTGCTTCGGTGTTCGGGTCGAGTCCGGTGTCGTCGGCCTGACGCCCTTCGGCCATGTCGGTGCGCAGGTCGCGCATGGCCTCGTACATCTGAGCCCAGTTGCCGTCGAGCCGGTCGAGGATCTCGTCGAGGCGTTCGGAGAGCTTGCCGTAGTGCTCGGGGTCCTGGTCCAGGTTCTCGCTGATGTGGTGGCGCAGCGCGTGTTCCATCTCCGAGGCCTTCGCCCGATCCGAGGACAGCGCCTCGACCTTGGTCTCGAAGTCGCTCGCGGTGATGGCCGTCGGCGGGATCTTGGTCCGGATGTCGTGCACACGGATGTACTGGTCAATGAGCTCCCGGACCTTGCCGCCGTACAGGGAGGGGTCGAACCCGTCACCCTCCCGGTAGCGTCCGCGGGCGAGGGTGGCGATGGTGCCGAAGGACTTCGCGTCGGGGACGAACTCGCGGGCCTCGGGGCGGGGCAGCACGGTCTCCAGGCTCCGGTTGAAGTCCTTGAGCGCGTTGCGGAACTCGCGCCGCCGGGACTCGTCCGCTAGGAGCTGCACGCACTCTTCCCGCTCCTCGTCGGTGCCGAACCGGTCGAGCCCGTGGATGGTGAAGATCTTGCGCACCCGCTCGTGCCGCTCGCGCAGAAGGGGCACCTCGCTGCGGACACTGCTCAGCGCGCCCTCGATGTCCTCGGCGGCGTAGGCAGCCAGCGCGGTCTTGAGGTGTTCGGCGACCCCGTAGTAGTCGATGACGTAGCCGACCTGCTTGTCCTGCGCGGTGCGGTTGACCCGGGCGATCGCCTGGAGGAGTTCGGCCTCCTTGATGTGCCGGTCCAGGTAGAGAATCTGCTCGTTGGGGGCGTCGAAGCCAGTCAGCAGCATGGAGTTGACCACGAGGAAGGCCAGCGGGCTGGTCTGCTCCGGGTGGGGGTCCGTGCCGTGCGGCAGCGGCTTCTTGAACTCACGGATGCGGTTGCGGTGCTGGGTCTCATTGGTCCACTCCTTGTTCTGGACCTTCCAGTCAGCGCTGTCGTTGTGCGCGCCGGAGACGACGGCGGCGGCGTCGAGCCGGGCGATGAGGTCGCGGTGGGGCAGGGCACGGATGAGCCGGGCGGTGGCCGCGCCGTGGGCCTCGGGGTCCTCGGCCGCTTCGGGGGTGCGCAGCTCAGCGGGCAGGGCGTCGATCTCGGCGACCAAATCGTCTCGGGCGACGAGAAGCGCGGCCTGGTAGCGCACGGCGGCCTTGCGGGAGACCGCGACGACCTGCGCCTTGAAGCCGTTGGGCAGGATGACGTCCACGTAGTGGCGGAGCATGCTGGCGGCCTTGGCCGCGATCATCTGTTCCGCTTCGAGGACGTTGTTCTTGGTGGCGTAGCGGCGTTTGAGCTCTTCGAGCTGCTCGGGGGTGGCGTCGAGCATGCTCACGAACAGTTCGTCGAGGTCGTTGCCGTCGCGCACGTGGGCCTTGGTGGTGCGGCCCTCGTAGAGGATGGGCACGGTGGCGCCGTCGGCCTCGGACTGCTTGATCGTGTAGGAGTCGATGAACGCGCCGAAGATCTTGCTGGTGAATCGGTCCTTGTCGCCCATGATGATGGGCGTCCCGGTGAACCCGACCCGCACAGCGTTGGGCAGGGCACCCATGAGGTTGGCGTGCAGCTGGGAGCCCTGGGAGCGGTGCGCCTCGTCGACCAGGACGAGGATGTCCGTGGAGTCGTCGGCCATGTCCAGCTGCGGGACGATCTCCTTCTTCTCCTTGCTCTCCTTGGCCTCGCTCTCGCTCTCGGGAGCTTCCTCGTCCGCCGCCTCGCCATCGGGTGTAGTTTCTTCGCGGGTGACGGCGCTATCCCCCCGATACTTGTGGATCATGGCGAAGTACAGGCCCTTGCCGGGGATGGCCAGGGTGGTTTCGAGTTCCTTGACCTTCTCGATGGTCTCGGTGCTCTCCCCGGTGAGCGCCATGGTCTCCGACAGCTGGCCTTGAAGCTGGGTGCGGTCGGTGACCACCACGATCTTGAAGGCGGTCAGCTTCGGGTGCGAGCGCATGGCCCGGACCAGGAAGACCATGGTGAGGCTCTTGCCGGAGCCCTGGGTGTGCCAGACGATGCCGCCGCGCTGGTCGAACTCGCCGTGCTGGAGCCGGGTGGGCTGGGTGGCCATGCGCCGGATGGCGCGGTGGACCGCCCGGTACTGCTGATACCGGGCGACGGCCTTGACCCGCCGGGTTCCGGTCTCCATGAACAGGGTGAAGTGCCGGACCAGGTCCAGCAGGATCGCGGGACGGAGCATCCCGGCGACCAGTATCTGCTGACCGTTGAGGTTCTTGACCGCGTCGGGGCCTGACGCCTCGGGGCCGGTGAGGTCGAGTTCGGCGGCGACCTGTTCAGGGGTGGCGGGTTCGGTGGTCTTCCACTCCATGAAGTGCTCGGGCCCGGCGGTGAACCCGGCCGCGCGGGCGTTGGTGCCCTGGGCCGCGACGACGAACTGGTTGGTGTGGAAGAGCTTGGCGTTGCCCTCCTTGGCACGGACCTCGGATCGCTGGTCGGCGTACCGGCGCAGCTGATCGATGGCAGCGGCCATGGGGCTACTGGCGTCGGGTGACTTGCACTCGATGACGACCAGCGGGATGCCGTTGACGAAGAGGACCAGGTCCGGGATGATCCGGTCGGTTCCGAGGGCGCCGGGTCCGTCCAGGACGAAGTGCCGGGCGATACGGAAGTCGTTGTTGTCGACGTCGTCGAAGTCGATGAACCGGACGCTCTGGCGGCGGCCACCGTGCCAGCCTTCCACCCCGTCGACCTCGGTCCCGACGAGGAGAAGGCCGGTGAGTTCCTCGTTGATCTCGATGAGCGTGCGCGCTTGAGGGCGGGTGATCGCGCTCATGGCCTGGTCAATACGGCTCTCGTCGAGCCATTCGTCGCCGTTGTCATCGAGGTTGATCCGACGCAGCGCGGAGCGGAGCGGGAGTTCGAGGAGCGTCTGGGTGTAGGAGGAACGGCCGGCGCCCTTGCCGTGTCCCTCGTCCAGGGTCCACCCCAGGGTGGTGAGCTGCTCGATGAGGGGCTTCTCGGTGAGCTCCCACTCGGGCCCGGTGGGCTGCTTGCCGGAGGGACCGGAGGAGGGGGCGGAGGGGTTGGGGGAAGAACCCTCGGGGGTGTCCATCGGCGACCTTTCATCACGGGCGACTCAGCGAGCGGGCGACATGTCCATGTTGCCCGGATTCTGCCGGTCGGTGATGACAAACGCCCGCACCCTCGGAGGGTTGGGGCCCTCCGAGAGCGCTGATCTCGACAGGCCCGAGACTACTGGGTGGCCTCGCCCTCACGCAGAGCACCCAGGAGGGAGGCCCAGTCGGAAGGCACGAAGGAGAGGTGCCCCAGCGCCCTGTTCTGCGTGTCCCGGACGTGGACGCGGCGGGAAGTGTCCGCAACCTCGACGCAGTCGCCTCCCTGGTTGCCGCTGTAGCTGGACTTATGCCAGTTAGAAGGGGTCAATTCCATGGCTGTGTGCCTCCCTGTAGCGGGAGATGAAGTCAACGGACTCGTCTGGAGAGAGCGAAAGTGAGCGCAGCGCCCCGAAGCGCAGAGTGCATTGTTCCACCTCCGCGAAGTCGATGGACACGCGTCCACTTCCCGGAGTCTCAGCGTAAGCAAACTGCTCACCCCCACCCATGTCCAAGACCTTGAACGAACCATCCATCGCCGCGTGCACACCCTTCGAGAAGGGCAGGACCTGAAGCCGAAGACTAGGGCGCACCGCCAACTGCAACAAGTGGGCGAGCTGGGCATCCATCACCTCCCAGCTACCCACTGGCCTCCGCAGCACACCCTCATCAACCACGACCCACATCAGGGGTGGATGCTCTTGCTCAAGGATCCGCTGACGTGCCACCCGCGTTCCAGCAGGCGCTCCACCTCTTCGTCCTCACTGGGCGGCCAACCTGCACGCAGCACGGCAGCGGCGTACTCCCGAGTCTGCAATAGGCCAGGAACTACCTGAGCTTGGAAATCGTGAATTATCCTCGCATCTTTCTCAAGCTCTACGTACTCCTTGAACCCCTGAGGATATCCGTCCTGGTCACCAGGCCAGAGACGCAGCAAGCCACCGCGGGCGCCAAGTACCGTGTCCGCTTTCTCAGCAAAGCTCTTTCGCGGAGCACGCTCGGCCCGCTCGACCGCACCCAGCATCTGATGCGAGATCAGCGTGGCCTTCGCCAGCTCGCGCTGGGAGAGATCTGCCGACTGGCGCAATCGTTGCAATTCACTACCAAAGCGGACTAATGCCGACTTAGAGACCGTCTTTTTCCCGCTCGCCATGGACACAGTTGACCACAGTTGGACACTCTCCGCTGCACTTTTCCACAATCCGCTACTTCTGCTGGCCACGCGAGACTTTTCAGTGCTGGACGTGCAACCGTGATCATGTGAGCCCGAGTCGTTTGCGGCCTCACATGACAACGGCCCCGCACAGGTGTGACAGCACCTGCACAGGGCCTTAGCCCACAACCTGAGACACCAGGTGAGGACTCATGGTCAACCGTATCGTTTCCCCAGCCAGCAGGAGCCAGCGGCTGCCGCTCCGGCGCTGCTCCTTCCGGTTCGCCGGACAGCCCACGAGCGTGAAGCAGGCCCGCGACTGGCTCACGCGCCGCCTGTACATGGCGCGTCCGTTCCCGAGCAGAACCACGACAACGCGCTACTCCTGCTCTCCGAGCTGGCCACCAACCAGGTGCTGCACACGCCGCGCACCGACAAGTCCAACGGGGACTACTTCGTCCGAGCGTTCTTCTTCCACGGATGGCTCCGGGTGGAGGTTCGGGACGTGGAAGGCAACAACCCGGAGATCCACGCCATCTCCCTCGACCTGAACGCCGAGCACGGTCGCGGACTCTTGCTCGTGAACGCCCTCGCCTCCCAGTGGGGGTGTTTCGAGTCGGGCCGGGGGCCCGGCATGTACTTCGAGCTGCGTTGGGAGCGGTGATGACCATGACCGGCTACCAGCTGCACCCCAGCGAAACGATCCGGCGCCTGCGCGCGGAGTTCCCGGACTTCCTCATCTGCGAACTCAGCGGTGAGTTCGGCAGCCCCTGCTTCACCGCGACCAGTACCCACAACACCGACGGTCGGCCGGAGCTGATCGTGACGGGGAACCCGGATGAGCTGAGGCGAGCACTCACCGTCCTCGGCAGCGGAAAGACAAAGTTGGCAGAGGAGCACAGCCAGTGATGACTCTGGACACCCTGGAAGGACCTCTGGCATTTCAGTTGCGCAGGCTCCTGGCTACCTACCGCAAGCGGGGATGGACCATCTGGCACGGCAACTCAACGAACCAGTACTGGGCTGCCCATACCGGACGGATGGTGTTGCTCAGCGGCGAGAGCCCGCAGGCCCTGACCGCTGAGATCGAGCGCATCCAGCCAAGCAACTACCCGACGCAGGCGCCCACGCGACGCTTCTCTTTCTGGCGACGCCCAGCCCGTACTCGTGCGTTCTGCTAGTTCACACCAACAGTGGCCCGGGACCCCATCCCGGGCCGCACCTGTGTTCAGGCCCCCAACCGTCACACAGGAAGGTCCTTGAGCTGGTTCACCCGCACCCGCCCGGTCAGCAGGTCATCCATCAGCCCGGCCTTCAGCATTCGCAGCTTCTCCAGCCGCGCCTGCTCTACCGCAATCCGATCGTCATGTGCCTCAATGATCGAGACGATGCGCCTTTGCTCTCCCAAGGATGGAACAGGAACAGGACACGCAACAACATCTCCCTTATTAATACTGGCCTGAGAAATTGCACTCTTTGCGCGACTTCGAAAATAATTCAAACAATTTCCGCCATTCAATGCTAGAGATGCATACCTCGAATCCAACTCGGATCCAACAAGGCGGAGCCTCATTACATTCGATTCAAAAACCATAGGCACCGACAGGGATGGAATCAATGCAGACTTCCCGATGTGGTCAATAGAATTCACTCGATTGATCACAATATCACCTCCCCAAAGAGAGTAGCCAAGCATCTCAGACTCAGAAAGACGAACTCTATGCAGTCGATTCAAATCGTAAATAACTCCATTACCAAAAGAGTCAATCCGCAGAATAGGAACACCCGAATCACCATAGAATGATTGATGTTTATATATTCCATTTTTTGGATCAGACGAAAGAAAGTCTCCCAACTTTCCCCAAGATTCGATCGAACCAAGCATCTCGACTACATGCCCAGCCCGCACCGCATTAAGCTTTTCGGAGAACGCAGCAGAAGCCTCAGTGGCCTCATCCACGACGTCGAGCACTTCAGCAATACGCCACTGTTCAGCAAGGGACGGAAGCGGCACACTGATGCGGTAAACATCGTTCCTGTTAAGCCCGGGAACCCCGGTCGAAGAGTCAAGTCTCTTCAATGGCAGCCACTTAAGTAGCCAGTAGACCCACCTGTCATGAAATTTCCCATCAAACACGGGGTTCACATAGTAGACCGTATCAATAGGCCAATACGCTCCAGAGCTCCAATAAACTGACCCAACCGAGCCCTTGCGACCAACAATCACACCCGGTCCATGGATTAATCCAACAGCATGCTCACCAACTACGCCCCCAGAACCATAGACGGAGAACCCATCGCCTGAACGAAAAGACGATTCAAGTGATTTGCCGTATTCCAAAGAGAGAATCTCGCCGAGCCTCACCGAGGGAAGCACGCCTGAACTATACATAGCCAAGTTCCTTCAGGAAACCATCCAACTTATCCCCCACCCTGTCCTGGCGGCCCTGGATCTGCCTCAGTGAAGTCTGGTACTTGTCCCACCAGTTCTCAAGTTCAGCCACAACTACGCGTCGCTGCTGATCTGAGTACTCCTGAAGCTCTCCCACCAGTTCCCACTCGGCAAACTCCAGAATGTAGGCGCGCTCTTTCTCACTTCCCATCCCCTCACGCTCCATCTTCAGCGCCGCAACCAAGCCCTCCCTCAGAGCCTTAACCTTCTTCTTTGCCTCGGTGCGCTGCTTCTTGAGCTTCTTCAGTTCGGCTTCACTCACCGTCAGCGAATTGTCCGCAATTTCCCTGGCGTTTTCCTCGTCAGTGGCGCCATCGTCGTTCTCTGCCGACTCCGGGGCCATGGCCTTGATCTCAGTGTCCAGCTTCGAAGCCTGTTGCTCAGCCTCAGCCAAATTGTCCAAGTGCTTCGGGAGCAGCGCCTTCACCAATGGGTGCCCGGTAGGGTCCTTGGGTGGGATGGCTTGCGCACCATCTTCGATGTTGGTGATCCAGCCATCCAACACTCCAGCGAACCCGATCTCCGTCAAGGCCCGCATGTCGTATTGGATCGCATCCCACCAACGAACGACCACACCCGTGGTCTCGAACCGGTCCAGCGAACCCACTGGTTCCAAGGCCTCGACAAAGCTGTTGATGAGCTCCTGGCGCACCTTCATCAAATGTTTGGTCTCCGGCAGGGCCACCACCAGCTCTCTCTGACGTTCCCACCACTCGTCCAGAGCCTTGAACAGTTCTTCGCGTTTGGCCTGCACACCGCTGTCCTCAGACACCTGGGCGGCCAAATCAGCTCGCGTCAACCCCTCCGCGAAATCCCGGTAGGGTCCGTTTTCGCCATCAGCACCTTCGGGACGCGGAATCAGAGTCCGGTCAGCGCTGAAACCGATGCGGGCGAAGTCCTCCGTACGATCGGCGATCTCCGTTTCCGGCACCCCGCCGTGGAGGTGAGCGTACACATCCTGCGGCTCCGGCGGCGGAGCGTTGTCCACATAGCGGCGGATGTTGAAGTTGAAGTCGTTCTCCTTCAACTCCTCCAGGTCCACCACCCGCGAATAACCTGGGATATCCGCGAAGTTCTGGTAGGCGTAGAGGATCTTCTCCGCGTGCTCGGGCAGAAGGTAGTTCTGAGCCTTGCCCGCCTTGAACTCACGGTCGGCGTTGATGAACAGCACCTTGTTCTTACGCTGCTCAGGCTTACTACGCGGAGCACGGAAGACGATCACACAGGCCGGGATACCGGTTCCGTAGAAGAGATTGGGCGCCAGACCGATGACCGCCTCGATGCAGTCGTCACGCACGAGGTCGGTGCGGATCTGGCGTTCCTCTCCCCCACGGAACAGCACACCGTGCGGCATGACGGTGGCACCCCGGCCACTGTCCTTGGTCAGTACCGCCACCATGTGCTGGAGGAACATCAGGTCGGCCTTCTTGGAGCCGTCCTTGACCTGGCCCCACTGGTAACGCTCCTGACGGAACTTCGCTTCCTCCCCCTGGAACACCTGGGAGAACGGAGGATTGGCCAGCACTACCTCGAACCGATCCAGCTTGCCGTCACTGACGTGCTGGGGGTTGATGAGGGTGTCCTCGTTTTGCAGGTCGGCGTCAGGGATTCCGTGCAGCAGCAGGTTCATCTTGGAGATGGACCACGAACCGCCGTTGAGCTCCTGCCCGGCCAGCTTGAGGTCACGCGGGTTGCGGTCCTGCTCCTCCATGTGTTGCTTGGCCATGATGAGCATTCCGCCCGACCCCGCGGTGGGGTCGTAGACACTCTCCCCTTCCTGCGGGTCCACGAGTTGGACCATCATCCGTACCACCGCACGCGGGGTGTAGAACTCACCACCGCGTTTGCCGGCCGAGTCTGCGAACCGGCCGATGAGGTACTCGTAGGCCGCACCCAGCAGGTCGGGGAACTCGAAGTCGGTGTCACGCAGCCTGTGCTGGCTGAAGTGCTTGATCAGGTCCCGCAGAGAGCGGTCGGACAGGCGGGTCTTACCGATTGTGGCATTGAAGTCGATGTGCTGGACCACGCCCTCCAGCTCGGGGTTGGCTCCCTCCAGCGCCTCCAGCGCCTTGTTGAGCTCACTACCGACGTTGGTGTGCACTTTGTCGCGCAGGCGCTCCCACCGCGCCTCCTTCGGAACGAAGAACACACCCTCATAGAAGACATCGTCTTCTTTGAGTTCTTCGGCCTCCTCCGGGGTGTGATCGTCGTCCAGTAGCTCCTGGACCACCTGCCGCTGGTGGTCCTCGAACTCATCAGAGGCACGCTTGAGGAACAGCATCCCGAAGATGTACTCCTTGTACTCGGAGGCGTCCATCCGTCCCCGCAGGATGTCAGCCGCCGAGAACAGGTGTCGTTCCAACTGAGGCAAGGTGAGTTTGGCGTGCGTGGCCACAGAGTCCCCTCTTGAAGTGTTCGTGCCGTTCACAGGTCTCATCGACACGAGAAGCCCAGCTTAGGAGCGGTCTACGACAGGAACGAATCGGAGCTGCCCGAGCCACCCGAGCTGCTGTTGTGGGAGGCCAAACGCTCGTGCGGCCCCCACGATCTCGCTACTCCGCCTCGCCCCGCAGTACCTGCTCCGCGAGCTCCACCAGAGACCCCTCCCCCTGGACGAACCAGAGTTTGGGCCCCTGAACGGCCTTGGGTGCCTTGACGCCCATGGCCTCCTGGATCATCCGGAGTGACAGGTTGCTCGGAGAGTAACGCCTGCCGTCCGCCGCCCACAGGAGCGGCTGCGAACGGTCGTTGACCCACGTCGCGAACCGTCGTTCGGGCACTTCCTCCAGCCAGGCCCGCATGCCCTTGCGCTGCGGACCACTCTGTGGCTCGAACACCAGAGCCGTGCCCTCGGGAATCGCGTTGGCGTCAACGAGCGTGCTCACGGTGCGCGGCTTACGCTGCTTCTTCTGCTTGGTGTAAGCCTCCTGCACAGCCGGTGAGACGGGTTGCCCGGTCTCCAGGTGGGTCAGCACGTGTTCACTCAGCTCCACACACCGCTCAGGGTTCTTGAACGTGGTGAGCGGGTAGCTGGTGTTACCGAACCGAGCGTCCACGTAGTGGATGGTGAGGTCCAGCAGAGACTCAACAGCCTCGGCCGCGTTCTCCAGCTCGGTATCCCAATCCGAGTCCAGATCCCCGATCTCGCTCGTGTCGGTGTTCTGGAACACCAAATGGGTGATGAACAGCCGCCCCTGTTCGGCGATGGCGGCACCTCGCCCCTCACGCTGGTCGGCAAGGAACTTCAACCGTTCCTGAGTCACCCGGAACAGGCGAACGCTATTCCAGACCCGCGCGCTCGTGGGCTCAGGGCCGAAGAGACGCTTGTACAGGGGGTCACCGGCAGGCCCCCACAGCACGTCCTCGTTCTCCTTGGCCCTGGCCACCCACTCGGGTCGGGGTTCAGCACACAGCAGCGCCAGAGCGGCCTCCCGAACCGTGCAACCGACGTCCTGGGAAGGGATGATCTGTTCTCCGCGCTTGAGCGCGTAGGTCTTGCCGAGCGTCAGCACCAAGTCGTCCCGGAGCTCAGCCTGTACCTTGTCCAAGGCAACGAAGTCGCGCCGCTCCACCTGGTTCTGGGTATTGGTCGCGGTAGTGACTCGTTCCCCGAAGTCACCCTCCTCCTCACCCAGCGAGATGAACCTGACCCCGACCTGGGCACGCTCCCCCAGATCGGGTTCATCCCGAACCGCCCGGTGGATGGCGGTGACGGTTTGGGCACCATTGACGATGCTAGCCCCCTCTACTGTCAGTTGGCCGCTTCCCCCTGCCGTCCCCGTGTACTTCACGCCCCTGCGGACGGATTCGGCGAGGACTGTGATGCCGTTGTTGAAGTACCAGAAGTGCTGTGGCTCGGACTTCAACGTGTCGATGAGTTCCTGATTGACCCCGGTGACACCCAGGGACCTGCGGATGTTCCCGTCGAAGAGACGGTCGCCGTGGTCGTCGAACCACTGTTTGATCTGGCCAACGGGGACAGTGCCGAAGTAGGCCTTGTACGGACTCTGGCGGGCCTCGTACTTGTTACAGAGATCGACCATTACTTCCAGATCCACTCTGGAGCGGCTGACACCTGATTTGACGAACTGATGGAAGTCGCGCAAATGCACGTACTCCACATCGAGGATGTCTTCACCGTGCAGCTCCACGAGCGCGTCCAGCCGTGACCGGATGTCCTCGTGCACGGGTTCGTTTCCCAGGAGAGCGATCACGACGGTGATCCTCACTCGTGAGTTGTCGATTGCTTCCTGGACTGCTGGCCACAGCTTCTGGAACCTGTCGTTGAAGGCGTCGACTTCCGCTGAGAGGATCCGGCCAACCCCTTCACAGAACTTGAGTGTGGCCCCGAGGTCGAGCGTCGCGTTACCGTTGGCCCGCCACTTGGACTGGACCAGGAACAGCTGGCTCCGGCTGCTGTCGACGTGGACGGCGTCGATCCCACCGTCGTCCGTTCCGTCGATAACCGAGGCCCCTGCCTCCTCGATCTCACATCCGGACAGCTTCGCGACGGCCAAGGCCGCCAGCCCTCTGGTAAGAGCAGCGGAAGAGGGGTCTTCGTCCTTGAGGGAGTTTCCGGGAGAGTCACTGAAGTCGATCACATCCGCGAAATGTTGGCAGATGGCGATTCTCACGTGCCGAACGGCGATGGGGGTGGCCATACCCACGAGCCTACCGACGCAGATGGCCTTCCCCCTCCGTTTCTCCGGCTTCGTTCAATGCCCTCCTCATCCAGCCACGAATCTCAAGCGAGGATGGATCCCGTGACGCCGGAGGTATCGGTGGCGGCGCCTGCGACACCTCGTGGTATCCAGCGCAACGCCCGTCATCGAATGCGACAGGGTTCGCGGGAGGGGCCACCGAAGGTCGAGATCGGACCAATGGTGGCCCTTTGGGGATGTCCAGTACTTCCCCGGTCAGCCCCGGGCGGCCTCGGCGCGCTGGATGCGTTTGATGGGGACCGGCAGCACGCAGACGGGGACCGGGACGTCGAGGCGGTGGCCGGTGTCGGCGGGGATTCCGGTGTCCGGGTCGATGCGCAGCGACATCAGGGAGTCCTCGTTCTGGGCGGCCACGACCAGGTGGTCGGGCTGGCCGTTGTGCCCCCGGACCACGGTGAAGTGGCGGGGCCAGGCGCCCACGGGGGTGTCGGCCAGGTGCTCCAGGCGGGCGCCCTCGTCGCGGACG
Organism: Nocardiopsis sp. iso_237; assembly: GCF_056173345.1. Lineage (NCBI taxonomy): Bacteria > Bacillati > Actinomycetota > Actinomycetes > Streptosporangiales > Nocardiopsidaceae > Nocardiopsis > Nocardiopsis sp. iso_237. Next base: position 4,979,498 of record NZ_CM149669.1, read on the forward strand.
GCGAAGGTCGAGACCGCGTCCGCGCCGCGGTTGGAGACGTAGACGCGCCCCTCGTAGGTGGTGGTCATCGGGAGGGCGTCGCCGTCGGCGATCTCGCGGCCCTCGACCTTGAGCCGGTGGAGCGCGATCTCGGCCGGGAAGTTGTCCGGGAGGGGGTCGCCCACGGCGGGGACGGACCCCAGGTGCTCCCCCGTGCCGTTGCGGGGGTTCCAGCGCACGACGTGCACTCGGGAGTCCAGTTCCCCGGTGACGTAGACGTGGCGGCCGTTGACGGCCATGTGCCGGGGGCCCGTGCCGGAGGGCAGGCGGACGGTGCCCAGCAGGCCTTCGTCGATGTCGGGGGCCGGGCCCTGGTTCTCTTCGTTGAGCGGGGTCGCGTAGTGGTACACGCGCAGCTCGTCCGTGCCGAGGTCGGCGGCGAGCAGGTAGCGCAGGCGGGGGTCGTGCGAGTCGAGGACCACCGCGGTGCTGTGCGCGTGGGGGCCGTCCTGGCGGTCGGTGACCGGACCGCGGCCCCGGTGCGCGAGTTCGCGGCGGGGTTCCGTGAGCGCGCCGTCCTCGCCCGTGGGCTGGAGGGTCACCACACCGTTGGCGTAGTTGGCCACCGCGACCCGTTCGGGGCCCAGGTGGCGGACGTGGCAGGGCGATCCCCCGCCGGTGGGCGCGGAGCCGAGTTCGGTGAGGGTGGCGTCCCCGTGCACCCGGAAGGCGGTGAGTGAGCCCTCGGCCCTCTCGTTGACCGCGTACACCGTGGGCGGGTCCGGCCGGAAGGCGAGGAACGAGGGTCCGGTGGTGCGGGCGGCGACGCCGTCCGAGCTCAGCTCGCCGGTCTCCGGGTCGAACCAGACCCGGTGGACGCCCTCGCCCTTGCCGGGCGGGTCGGAGTCAGGGGTGTAGGTCCCCACGAGCAGGAGCCGTCGTGGTGTGTCCACAGGGTGTCTCGTTTCCGTCGCCTCGGGCAGGATCGTGGTCCAGACCACGGCCGGAATGCTACCGTCCCGGTCGTCGGCGGGGAAGGACGGCGCGGAGCGCCCTCACCTGGTGCTCACCAAGAGAATCCTCTGCCTCACGTAGCCCTTCTGTTACAGTTCCTCCTCGACAGCCCGATTAACGGTGGTCAGGTCCCCCTCACTCCGACCTGTCCCGTTCGTCTTCGGGTTCCGGGCCTCGGATCGACGAGGCCGCGAGCGGATACCGTTTCGGCGCTGCACCCGCGGGACCGAGTGATACCCCGCGGACGAAGACCACCGCCAGAGGAACCCGAGCCTCGGTACACCGGTCCCCCATCGCGTTCCGTGGTTCCCCGCTCACCCGACGTCTGGATTCGTCTTGACCCATCGCTCACTGTCCGAAGTGCCGTTGCCCGACCAGGAGATCATCGAGCTGGTCCGTCAGTCCTGTGTGGACATCCCCGAGGGATCCACGCGTCTGGCCCGGTCCTTCTACGAGAACCTGTTCATGATGGTCCCCGAGGTGCGGAGCATGTTCTCCGAGGACATCAAGCCCCAGCAGCAGCGCATGGCGGACGCCCTGCTGTCCGTGGTGCGGTACCTCGACAGCCCCGACGACGTGGCCCGCTACCTGCAGAGCCTGGGACGGCAGCACCGCGACGAGCTGGGGGTGCTGCCCGAGCACTACCCGCACGTCGGGCGCGCCCTGGTCCGCGCCGTCAGCGAGGTCTCCCCCACCTGGTCGTCCTCGATGAGTTCGGCCTGGGTGCTCGTCTACCAGTGGATCACCGCGAACATGATCGCCGGGGCCGAACAGGCCCCCCAACCCGCGCACACGTCCCACCGGCGACGCTGACGCGGACCCGCACCCCACCTCCTCTCACCCCCGTCGAAAGCCTTCGTCCATGACTCAGAGCCATCAGAACCGTACGCCCGGGACCGAGGGAGAACGCCACGTGCAGGCGGTCATGGGCACCGCCGAACGGGCCGACCGCTTCTACCGCGACCAGATGCTGGACCACCTGAACCCGCTCATGAAGGAGTTCATCGCCCGCCAGGAGATGCTGTTCGTCGCCACGGCGGACGCCCGGGGCGAGTGCGACTCCAGTTTCCGGGCCGGGCCGCCCGGGTTCGTCCACGTCATCGACGACCGGACCCTGGCCTACCCCGAGTACCGGGGCAACGGCGTGTTCGCCAGCGCGGGCAACATCCTGGAGAACCCGCACATCGGGCTGATGTTCCTCGACTTCGAGCGGGAGCGGATCGGCCTGCACGTGAACGGCCGGGTGAAGATCATGGAGGACGAGACGCTGCGCCCGCACGTCCCGAGTCTGCCCCTGCCGCAGGTTCCGGGGCAGCGTGCGCAGATGTGGATGATGGTGCAGGTCGAGGAGGCCTACATCCACTGCCGCAAGCACATCCCGCACCTGCGCCGGGTCGGCGCGGAGGAGTCCTGGGGCACGGACGACACCCTGCGCAAGGGCGGCGACTTCTTCGCGGCGAAGGCCGGAAGGCACGCCGCCGCCGGCCCCGGCCCTCGGTAGGAGGGGCCGCGGAGGGTCGCCCCGGCGGGGCGACCCTCCGCGCCTAGGGCCGCCTGCCCGCGTCCTTGACGGCCTCGATCGCCTTCATGATGCGTTTGTCCGAGACCGGGTAGGCGGTCCGCAGTTCCTGGGCGAAGAGGCTGACCCGGTACTCCTCCAGCATCCAGCGCAGCTCCACCACGTCCGGGTCGTCGGCCCGGCCCGCCGGGAGCGCCCCGCGGACCTTCGCCACGGCCTGGCGCATCTGTTCGACCTTGGACATGTTGACCTGGTCGCGGCGCGGGTTCTCGGGGAGCTTGCCCAACCGGTACTCGATCCCGCGCAGGTACCGGTGCACGTCGTCCAGGCGGGCCGGCCCCGTGCGGGTGACGAACCCGTCGCCCACGAGGTCGCCCAGCTGACCCTGGACGTCGTTGAGGGACGGCAGGACCGCCAGGGAGGTGGTGCCCTTGACCTTCTTGCTGACCTTGCGCCACAGCACGAGCACGCGCGCGGTGCGGTCCAGGATCTCCGCGAGGGTGTCGCCCAGGTCGGCGCGCACCCGGTCGCAGAGCCGGGCGAAGTCGTCGGCGTTCCACACCGGCCCGCCCTCGCGGGTGAGCAGGTGGTCGACGGCGGCGGCCTCGGCGTCCTCCAGCATCCTGCGGATCGACCCGTGCGGGTTGTCCGCCAGGGCGAGCTTGTCCGGGTTGTTCAGGCCCTTGCTGACCGCCGTCGCGGGGGACGGGATGGTGAGCATGAGCAGGCGCCGGGTGCCCGCGCGCATGGCCGCGCGCTGTTCGGGCCGGGTGTCGAAGATGCGGATCGCGACGCTCTCGCCCTCGTCGACCAGAGCGGGATACCCCTTGACCTTGGGCCCCAGGGCCTTGCGTTCCAGGGTCTGCTCCAGCGGACCGAAGTCCCAGGAGGTGATCCCCTTCTTCTCCACGCCCTTGGCCTCGGTGGCGATCGCCTCGCGCAGGCGCGGCTTGAGCTTGGCGCGGAGCTGTTCGAGGTCCTTGGACTCGGCCAGCGTGCGCCCGCGGTCGTCCAGGGCGCGGAAGGTGATCCGCAGGTGGTCGGGGACCCGGTCCAGCTGGAAGTCCTCCGGGCGGACGCGTTCTCCGTGCGCCATCACGGTGAGTTCGGCGGCCAGCGCCTCGGTGAGGGAGCCCTCGTAGGGGGTGATCCCTCCCCGGGCGCGGGCCGCGTTGTCCGGGACGGGGACGAAGTTGCGGCGCAGCGGCTTCGGCAGCGAGCGGATCATCGCGGTGATGAGCTCGTCGCGCAGGCCGGGGATCTGCCAGTCGAAGCCGGTGTTCTCCACCTGGTTGAGGAACTTCACCGGGATGTGCGCGGTGACGCCGTCGGAGTCGCTGCCCGGCTCGAACTGGTAGGTGAGCGGGAAGACGAACGCGCCCTGGCGCCACACGTCCGGGTAGTCGTCCTCACTGACTCCCTCCACACCGTCGTTGATGAGTTCCTCGCGGGTGAAGTCGAGGAGCGCGGGCTCGGTGCGGCGTGCCTTCTTCCACCACGAGTCGAAGTGGGCGGCGGAGACGGCGCTGTCCGCCACGCGACGGTCGTAGAAGTCGAACAACGTGTCGTCGTCCACCACGATGTCGCGGCGGCGGGCGCGGTGCTCCAGGTCCTCGACCTCGTCGAGCAGCTTGCGGTTGTCGTGGAAGAACTGGTGCCGGGTCTCCCAGTCGCCCTCGACGAGGGCACGGCGGATGAACAGCTCCCGGGAGAGTTCGGGGTCGATCCTCCCGTAGGAGACCTTGCGCTGCACGACGATGGGCACCCCGTAGAGGGTGACCCGCTCGTAGGCCATGACGGCGCCGCGCTTGCGCTCCCAGTGCGGTTCGCTGTAACCGCGCTTCACGATGTCCGCGCCGAGTTCCTCGGCCCACTCCGGCTCGATCCTGGCGACCATGCGACCCCAGAGCTTGGAGGTCTCCACCAGTTCACCGACCATCACGAAGCGGGGCTGCTTCTTGAACAGCGCGGAGCCGGGGAAGATCGCGAACCGCGCTCCCCGGCCGCCCAGGTACTCGTGCTTGTCCGGGTCCTTGAGGCCGACGTGCGAGAGCAGACCGGCCAGCAGCGACATGTGCACGGAGCGCGGGTCGGCGGCCTCCTCGCGCAGCGGCGGGACCTCGATGTCCATCGTGCGCAGGACCTGCTTGAGCTGGCCGTGGATGTCCTGCCACTCGCGTACCCGCAGGTAGTTGAGGAACTCGTCGCGGCACATCCGGCGGAACTGGTTGCCGGACAGCTCCTGTTGCCTGTCGCGCAGGTGGTTCCACAGGTTGAGGAAGGCGAGGAAGTCCGATTCCTTGTCCGTGAACCTGGCGTGCGCCTGCTGGGCCTGCTGCTGTTTCTCGGTGGGGCGCTCGCGGGGGTCCTGGATGGACAGGGCCGAGGTGATGACCATGACCTCGGCCAGACAGTCGCGCTTCTCGGCCTCCAGGACCATGCGGCCCAGGCGGGGGTCGATGGGCAGCTGGGCGAGGCGGCGTCCGGTCGGGGTCAGGCGGCGCTGACGGTGGGGTTCGTCCCGGTTCTCGGGCAGGAGGGCGCCGAGTTCGGACAGCAGGTTGACGCCGTCCTTGATCTGCCGGTGGTCGGGGCCGTCCACGAACGGGAAGGCGGCGACGTCGCCCAGGCCCAGCGCGGCCATCTGGAGGATGACCGAGGCGAGGTTGGTGCGCAGGATCTCCGGGTCGGTGTACTCCGGGCGGGAGAGGAAGTCCTCCTCGGAGTAGAGCCGGATGCAGATGCCCTCGGACACACGGCCGCAGCGGCCCTTGCGCTGGTTGGCGGAGGCCTGTGAGACCGCCTCGATGGGCAGGCGCTGCACCTTGGTGCGGTGCGAGTACCGGGAGATGCGCGCGGTGCCGGGGTCGATCACGTACTTGATGCCGGGGACCGTCAACGAGGTCTCGGCCACGTTGGTGGCCAGGACGACGCGGCGGCCGCCGTGCCGGGACCACACGCGTTTCTGCTCGGCCACGGACAGGCGCGCGTAGAGGGGAAGTACCTCCAGGCCCCGGATCTTCTTCTTTTCTAGGGCCTCGGCGGTGTCGCGGATCTCGCGCTCCCCGCTGAGGAAGACCAGGACGTCCCCGGGGTCCTCGTTGGAGAGTTCGTCGACGGCGTCCAGGATGGCCTGGGTCTGGTCCTTGTCGGTTCCCGGGCCGGGGTTCTTCTCCTCGGGGTCGAGGATGTCCTCGGAGATGGGCCGGTAGCGGACCTCGACCGGGTAGGTGCGCCCGGAGACCTCGACGATGGGGGCGTCGTCGAAGTGGCGGGAGAACCGTTCCGGGTCGATGGTCGCGGAGGTGATGACGACCTTCAGGTCCGGCCGCTTGGGCAGGAGCTGTTTGAGGTAGCCGAGCAGGAAGTCGATGTTGAGGCTGCGCTCGTGCGCCTCGTCGATGATGAGCGTGTCGTACTGCCGCAGCATGCGGTCGTGCTGGATCTCCGCGAGCAGGATGCCGTCGGTCATCAGCTTGACCAGCGTGCTGTCGTTCGAGGAGTCGGTGAACCGGACCTTGTAGCCGACCGTCTCGCCCAGGGGTGTGCCGATCTCGTCGGCGATGCGCTCCGCGACGGTGCGGGCGGCCAGGCGGCGGGGCTGGGTGTGACCCACGGTGCCCATGACGCCGCGCCCCAGCTCCAGACAGATCTTCGGGAGCTGGGTCGTCTTCCCGGAGCCGGTCTCTCCGGCGACGATGACGACCTGGTTGTCGCGGATGGCCTCCGCGATGTCCTCGCGCCGGGCGCTGACCGGCAGGTCCTCGGGGTAGCTGAGCTCGGGGACGGCCTCGCGGCGCAGGCCCACGCGGAGTTCGGCGCGGTCGATGTCGCCCGAGATCTGGGCGGTCACCGAGGCGCGGCGGCGCTCGTCACGGATTCTGGCCAGACCGTCGATACGGCGACGCAGACGGTGCCGGTCGGCGGGCATGAGGTCGCGCAACCGGGAACGGAGCTGGTCCGTGGCGGGCGCGGGCGTGGTGGTGCTCATCAGTACTCAAGGTTAGGAGGGCTGGCAACCGGTTTTCCCGGCGGGCACGGTTCTGGGCGGGACGGGCCCGTGCCGGACGGGACGTCCCGGGCGCGCCTCAGGGGCAACGCCCGGGATGTCGGAGTTGTTCCGGTGCGGCGCCTCTCACAGGCCGCGCTCCTCCAACCAGTCGTGCAGGGCGCGGCCGACCACGTCCACGTGCCCCTCCAGCATGGTGAAGTGGTCCCCGGGCACCCGCAGGACGTCGTGCGGGAGGTCCCAGGTGAACGGCGGCACCGCCACGCCCTCGCGGTCGAAGGTGGGTTCCTCCGGCCGCAGGACCACCGTGGGGGTGCGGACGGGCCCGGGCCGCCAGTCCCGGAACAGGCGCAGGTAGGCGCCCATCGCGGTGAGCCGTACCCCGTCCATGATGCCGAGCATCTCGCCGCGCTCGACGACGTTGGTCTCCAGCGTGGGCATGGTCGCGAGGTCGCTGGGGTGGGGCGTGTCCATCATGGCGGAGGCGCGGGGAGGGTGGCCGAGACGTTCGAGGCGTTCGACCACCGCGTGCGACACCCAGCCGCCCGAGGAGCGGCCCACCAGGACGAAGGGGCGCCCCTCCGCGCACTCGACGACGGCGTCGGCCAGGACCCGGGTGACCGCCTCGATGGAGGCGGGCAGGGGTTCCCCGGCGGCGAACCCGGGCTGCGGGATGACGTCCACCTCGCGCAGTCCGCGCACACCGCCCGCGAACCGGGCGTACTCCTGTACCCCGGAGATCATCAGGACCGACGGCAGGCAGATGAGTCGCACGCCGCCGCCCTCCTTGGACAGGCGGACCGGGACGCGGGGTTCGCTGATCTGATCGGGCCCGTCGAACGTGGGGCGCACCTGGGAGGCCGCCCAGATCAGGTCCAGCCCCTGGACGATCTTGCCCTGTTCACAGGTCCGCACGAACAGGTCCACGAGCGCGCTGTCGGAGGTGTCCCGCCGTTCCCGGGGCGCCTCCTCGACGGTGCCGGTGAGTTCGCCGTTCAGGAACGCGGCCAGCGCGGCCGGGGTGGGGTGTGCGAAGGCCAGCCCGGCGGGCAGCCGCAGCCCGGTGGCCGAGCTGAGGTGGTTGCGCAGTTCGATCGCGGTCAGCGAGTCGAAGCCCATCTCCAGGAAGGACGAGTCCGCGGTGACGGCCTCGGCCGCACCCTGCCCCAGGACCTCCGTGGTACGGCCCAGGACCAGGTCGAGCACCACCCCGTGGCGCTGTTCCTGCGGGGTCGCGGCCAGGGCGCGCCGCAGGTCGTCTGCGGAGGGGCCGCCCGTGCCGGCCCGGCGCCGGGGCGGACGGACCAGTCCGCGCAGCATCGTGGCGACCTCCCCGGACCTGGCCGCCCGGGCACGCGCCCCGGCCAGGTCCATGGGGACGGGCAGCAGGTGCGGATGGCCGCTGCCGAGCGCGGCGTCGAACAGCCGCAGTCCGTGGTCGGTGGCGACGGGCCCGGCCATGCCGAGCCGGGCGTAGCGGACGATGTCGCTCTCCCCCAGCTTGGCCGTGTTCTCGCCGCGCCGCTCCCACATGCCCCAGGACAGGGAGGTGGCGGGCAGGCCGTGGGCCCTCCGGTGGTGGGCGAGCATGTCGACGAACACGTTGGCGGCGCTGTAGTCGGTCTGTCCGGGGCTGCCCAGGGTCCCGGCGGCAGAAGAGAACAGCACGAAGGCCGACAGGTCGTCGGTGAGTTCGTGCAGGTTCCAGGCGGCGTCGACCTTGGGGTGCAGGACGTGGTCGATCCCCTCGGGGGTGAGTGAGGTGAGCAGACCGTCGTCCAGGGTGGCTGCCACGTGCACCACGGCGGAGACCCGGTGCCGGGAGAGCAGTTGGGCCAACCCGGACCGGTCGGCGGTGTCGCACGCGGTGAGGGTGGCCGAGGCCCCGCGCGCCAGCAGGTCCTCCCTGAGTTCGGTGGCGCCCTTGGCGTCGGGGCCCCTGCGGCTGACGAGGAGGAGGTCGGTGACGCCGTGCCGGTCGACCAGGTGGCGCGCGACCTCCCCGCCCAGGGCGCCGGTGGCCCCGGTGACCAGGACCGTCCCGTCACCGAAGTCGATCGGGGCACCCTGCGGTTCGGTGCGGGCCAGGCGCGGTTCGAGGAGGGCCCCGGCGCGGACGGCCGACTGGTGGGCGCCGCCGGTGAGCGCGCTGACCAGGAGCGGCGCGGTGCGGCCCGGGTCGTCGGTGTCCACGATCGCGAACCGGCCCGGGTGTTCGTGTTCGGCGGAGCGCACGAAGCCCCACAGGGGCGCGTGCACGAGGTCGGGGACGTCCTCGTCCGGGCCGGTGGCGACCGCCCCGTGGGTGAGCAGCACCAGGCGGGCGGTGGCCGCCCGGTCGTCGGAGAGCAGGCGCTGGGTCTGGGCCACGACGTGCTTGAGCACGGTGTGCACGTGCGCGGGACCGGGTTCGGCGGGGCGGGACAGGTAGGGCAGCAGGATCCGTTCGGGGACCGGAGCACCGGAGTCGAGCGCGCGGGTGAGCGCGTCGGCGTCGGCGTGGACGCGCACGGTGTGCCCGGAGGCGGTGAGCGCGGCCGCGGTGTCCAGGATGTCCTCCCCGAGCACCGCCCACACCTGGTGTTCCGCCGCAGGTTCGGTGGCGGCGGGGGTCCAGATGACGTGGAAGAGGTCGTCGGCCGGGGCGGCGGCGACGGGGCCGTCCGCCGGGGCCCTCAGGACCAGGGAGTCGACGGTGGCCACGGCCGCGCCGGTGCCGTCGGCCAGCACCATGGCGACCTCGTCGGTGCCGGTGGGCCGTACACGGACCCGGAGCCTGGTGGCCCCGGCCGTGTGGAGGGTGACACCGCTCCAGGTGAAGGGCAGGCGGATCCCGTCGGTGGGCATCCAGGGGGCGCAGGCGACGGCGTGCTGGGCGGCGTCGGCCAGGGCGGGGTGGAGTCCGAACCGGGCGGCGTCGGCCCGTTGGGGGTCGGGCAGTTCGATCTCGGCGTAGACCTCCTCGCCCAGCCGCCACGCGGCGACGAGCCCGCGGAAGGCGGGGCCGTAGGTGTAGCCGATGTCGCCCATGCGGGTGTAGAGGTCGGAGACGGGCAGGGGGTCGGCGCCGGGCGGCGGCCAGGCGACCAGGTCCTCGCCCGCGCGCGCGGGTTCGGGAGCCAGGACGCCGCTCGCGTGCCGGGTCCAGGGCCGGTCCCCCAGGTCGGGGGCGTTGGGGTCACCGGCCTGGCGGGCGTGCACGGCGAAGGCCCGGCGCCCTTCGGAGTCGGCGGCCTCGACGGTCACCTGGAGCTGCGCCGCGCCGGTCGCGGGCAGGATCAGGGGGGCCTGGACGACGATCTCCTCGACGTGGGGGCTGTCGAGGCGCTCCCCCACGTTCAGGGCCAGTTCGAGCAGGGCCGTCCCGGGCAGCAGGACGGTGTCCCCCGCCGCGTGGTCGGTCAGCCAGGGGTGGCTCCGCCGCGAGACCCGGCCGGTGAACAGGGTGGTTCCGGTCTCCGCCAGTGGCAGGGCGGCGCCGAGGAGGGGGTGGTCCTCGGTCTCCAGGCCCGCGGCGGACACGTCGCCGCCGCTCCGGCCCCCGGTGATCCAGAGCCGCTGGTGCTGGAAGGGGTAGGTGGGCAGGTCCACGGGGGCGCGGGGGCCGTCGAGGACGGTGGACCAGTCGGGGGTGGCCCCGGCGACGTGGGCGTGGGCGAGCGAGGTCAGGAACCGTTCGGGGCCGCCGTCGTCGCGGCGCAGGGTGGGGACGGCGGTGGCCCGCTCGACGGACTCGGCCACGGTCTCCTGGACCGGCACGGTCAGGACCGGGTGGGCGCTGGCCTCGACGAACACGGTGTGGCCGGTGGCCAGGAGCGCTTCGGTGGCCTTCTGGAAGAGCACCGGTCGGCTCAGTCCCGCGTACCAGTAGTCGGCGTCCATCGGCCGGTCCAGCAGGCCTCCGGTGACGGGCGAGTAGACGGGGATGTCCGGGCGCCGCGGCCGGATGTCGGCCAGGGACTCCAGGAGTTCGGCGCGGACCGGTTCGGTGCGGGGGATGTGGGAGACGACGTCGGCGGAGAAGACCCGCGCGCGGACGCCCTCGGCCTCGTAGGCGGCGACGATCCGGTCGACGGCGGCGTGGTCTCCGCCGACCACCGTGGTCCCGGGGCTGTTGACCACCGCCACGTGGAGGTCACCGAACTCGGAGAGGCGGTCGCGCACCCGCTCCTCCCCCTGCGCGAGCACGGCCATGGCGCCGTTGCCGACCAGCGCGCGGACGGCGCGGCTGCGCAGGGCGATGACCTTGGCGGAGTCCTCCAGGGACAGGGCACCGGCCACGTGGGCGGCGGCGACCTCGCCCTGGGAGTGACCGACCACCGCGTCCGGGCGGATGCCGTGGGAGGACCACAGCGCGGTGAGCGCGATCATGACCGCCCACAGCGCCTGCGGGACGACGTCGGCCCGGTCCAGCGGCGGCGCGCCGTCACGCTGGAGCAGCACGTCGGTCAGCGACCAGTCGACATGGGGGCTGAGGGCCCGTTCGCAGTCCGCGATCCGGTCAGCGAAGACCGGAGAGGAGTCCAGGAGTTCGCGTGCCATCGCGGGCCACTGGGAGCCCTGGCCGGGGTAGACGAAGACGGTGCGGCCCTCGTGGGCGCGTCCGCGTACGGTCCCCGGTTCCCTGGTGTTCTCCCGCAGAGCGGCCAGGCCGCCGAGGAGGGCGGCGCGGTCGGTGCCGACCACGGCGGCGCGGTGCGGCAGGGCCTCGCGTTCCGTGGCCAGGCCCCAGGCGACGTCGGCGGGGTCCAGGTCCGGGTGGGCCTCGACGTGGGCGCGCAGGGCGTCGGCCTGGGCGTCGAGCGCGTCGGGGGTCTGCGCGGAGAGCACCCACGGGATCGGGGCCGGAACCGGGGCGGGGCCGGTGGGCCGGGAGAGCGTGACCGGCCGCGCGCCGGGGTCGGTCTCGGGGGCGGGTTCGGGATCCGGGGCCTGCTCGACGATGACGTGGGCGTTGGTGCCGCTGGCCCCGAACGACGACACCCCGGCGCGCCGGGGCCGTCCGGTGTCGGGCCAGGAGCGGGCCTCGGTGAGCAGTTCCACGGAGCCCGAGGCCCAGTCCACATGGGAGGTGGGCCGTTCCACGTGGAGGGTGCGCGGCAGGATCCCCTCGCGCATCGCCAGGATCATCTTGATCACCCCGGACACCCCGGCGGCGGCCGCGGTGTGCCCGATGTTGGACTTCAGGGATCCCAGCCACAGAGGGGCGCCGGTGCGGTCGCGGCCGTAGGTGGCCAGCAGGGCGTTGGCCTCGATCGGGTCACCGAGCCGGGTGCCGGTGCCGTGGGCCTCCACAGCGTCGACCTCGCCGGGGGTCAGACGGGCGTCGGCGAGCGCCTGGCGGATCACCCGTTCCTGGGCGGGCCCGCTGGGGGCGGTCAGTCCGCTGCTGGCGCCGTCCTGACCGATGGCGCCGCCGCGCAGGACCGCGAGTACGCGGTGTCCGTTGCGGCGGGCGTCGGAGAGGCGTTCGAGCACGAGCATGCCCGCGGCCTCCCCCCAACCGGTGCCGTCGGCGTGCTCGGAGAAGGCCTTGCAGCGGCCGTCCCCGGCGAGCGCGCCGTGACCGGAGAAGGAGACCCAGGAGGAGGTGTCGGTGAAGACGGTGGCGCCCCCGGCCAGGGCCAGCCCGGTCTCACCGGAGCGCAGGGAGCGCATGGCCAGGTTCAGGGCGACCAGGGAGGAGGAGCAGGCGGTGTCGACGGTCACCGCCGGGCCCTCCAGCCCCAGGGTGTAGGAGAGGCGTCCGGCGGCCACGGCGGGCATCGCGCCGAGCATCCGGTAGCCGATGAGTTCGGCGGTGGAGTCCTGGACGGGCGGGCCGTAGGTCTGCCCGACCATGCCCACGAACACTCCGGTGGGGGTGGAGCGCAGGGTGGACGGGACGATCCCGGCGCGCTCCAGACCCTCCCAGGCGGTCTCCAGCACCAGCCGGTGCTGGGGGTCCATGGCCAGTGCCTCGCGCGGGTTCACGCCGAAGAACGCGGGGTCGAAGTCTCCGGCTCCGTCGAGGAAGCTCGCCGCCCGCACGTAGGTGCTCCCGGGGGCGTCGGGGTCCGGGGCGAACAGGCCCTCCAGGTCCCAGTCGCGGTCCGTGGGGAACGCGCCGAGGGTCTCGCGTTCCTCCGTGAGCAGGTCCCACAGCGCCTCGGGGGTGTTCGCCCCGCCGGGGAAGCGGCAGCCGATCCCGACCACCGCGACGGGTTCGTGGTCGCGCTCCTCCAGTTCGTCGACGCGTGCGCGCGCCTGGCGCAGATCGACGGCCATCTTCTTGACCAGGTCGCGGAACTTGTTCTCGTGAGTCATGCCGGTGCTACTTTCCTGTACGTTCTCGCTCTGGTCAGGAGATCCCGAACTCCTGGTCGATCAGTTCGAGCAGCTGATCGTCGGAGGCCTCCTCCAGGTCCCGTCCGCCGTCCGTCCGCGTGCCCTCACCAAGGCGGCGCAGGAGTCCGCGCAGGCGCTCCTCGACCTCGTCGCGGACGTTCGCCTCCACGGGGGCGGCGGAGAGCGACGCCTCCAGCCGGTCCAGCTCCTCCAGAAGGGACCCCACCGGAGTCCGCTCGTCGGAGGCGAGCCGTTCCAGGAGGTGGGCGGTGAGCTCCACCGGGGTCGGATGGTCCAGGACGACGGTGACCGGCAGATTCAGCCCGGTGAGTTCGTTGAGCCGGTTGCGCAGGGTGACGGCCGCCAGGGAGGTGCCTCCGGCGTCCAGGAAGCCCCGGCGGAGCTCCACCTCCTCGGGGCCGGGATGGCCGAGCACCACAGCGGTCTCGGTGCGGACCAGGCCCATGACGGCGTCCTGGCGCTCGGCGTCGGAAAGGCCCTCCGGCAGTGTCCACGCACGGACCGCCGTCCGCGCGGGTCCGGGCTCCGGCTCGGCTCCGGCCGTTCCGGGCTCCGGTACGGCGGTGGGCGCCGCCGGGGTCGCGGCACGGGAGCGCCAGTAGCGGCGGCGCTGGAAGGGGTAGGTGGGCAGGTCCGCGGAGCGGGCTCCGGGCCCGAAGACGGTGGACCAGTCGACGGGCACGCCGTGGGCGTGGGCCTCGGCCATCGAGGCGAGGAAACGGTCCGGTCCGCCCTCGTCGCGGCGCAGGGTCGCCAGCACGGCGGTCTCGCCCGAGTGGGCGGCCTCGGCGGTCTCCTGGAGGGCGATGCTCAGGACGGGGTGCGGTCCGACCTCGACGAACACGCCGTGCCCGGTGGACAGCAGGAACTCGGTGACCCGCTGGAAGTTCACGGGCTCGGAGAGGTTGCGGTACCAGTACAGGGCGTCCAGTTCCCCGTCCCGCACCGGCTGCCCGGTGAGGGTCGAGTACATGGGGATGTCGGCCGGGCGGGACGTCACCGTGGCCAGCGAGCTCAGCAGGGTCTCCCGCAGACGCTGGACGTGCGGGGTGTGGGAGGCGTAGTCGACCGCGACCCGGCGTGCCCGCACCCCCTGTTCCTCGTAGCGGTCGGCCAGGCGGTCCAGCGCCTCCGCGTCACCGGCGACCACCGTGGCGGAGGGGCTGTTGACCACGGCCACGTGCAGCGGCTCGTCGGCGATGTCGGCCAGGACCTGCTCCTCGGACCGGGCCACCGACAGCATGCCGCCGGTGCCGGACAGGGTCAGGACCGCGCGGCTGCGCACCGCCACCACCGCCGCGCCGTCCTCCAGGGACAGCGCCCCGGCGACGCAGGCGGCGGCGACCTCGCCCTGGGAGTGGCCGACGACCGCGTCGGGGCGCAGGCCGTGGGCCGTCCACAGGTCGGCCAGGGCGACCATGACCGCCCACAGCGCGGGCTGGACGACGTCGACCCGGTCCAGGGACGCGGCGCCCTCCTCCCCTCGCAGGACGGCACCGAGCGACCAGTCCACGTGCGGGGCCAGGGCGGCCTCGCACTCGGCGATGCGCGCGGCGAAGCGCGGCGACGACCTCAGCAGCTCCACGGCCATGCCCGCCCACTGGCCGCCCTGACCGGGGAAGACCAGGACGGTGCCGCGGTCGCCGGGGGCGCGGCCCGTGAGCACCGTCGGGTCGGGGCGCCCCGCCGCCAGGGCGTCGAGCCCGTACAGGTGGTCACCGGGAACGCGGCCGATCACCACGGCCCGGTGTTCGAAGGCGTCCCGGTCGGCGGCCAGGGTCCGGCCGACGTCGACGGGGTCGGCCTCCGGCCGGGTCTGGAGGTGTTGGCGCAGACGGGAGGCCTGAGCGGCCAGCGCCGCGCCGTCGCGGGCGGACAGCACCCAGGGCACCGGGATCCCGTTCCCGAGCGCCGCGTGGTGCGGTGGAGCGAGGGGCCGCTCCGAGGGCTCCTCCTCCGGGGGCTCCTCCACCACCACGTGCGCGTTGGTACCGCTCATCCCGAACGAGGACACCGCGCCCCGGCGGGGACGGTCCCCCTCGGGCCAGGGACGGGAGCGGTTCAGGAGGCGCAGGGTTCCCGGGGACCAGTCGACGTGGCCGCTGGGCTCGTCGGCGTGCAGGGTGCGGGGCATGGTGCCGTGGCGCAGTGCCAGCACGAGCTTCATGAGCCCGGCGACACCGGCGGCGGCCTGGGTGTGGCCCACGTTGGACTTGAGCGATCCGAGCCACAGCGGCTGGTCCGGGTTCCGTCCGGTGCCGTAGGCCGAGAGGAGCGCCTGGGCCTCGATGGGGTCACCGAGCGTGGTGCCGGTCCCATGCGCCTCCAGCAGGTCGACGTCACCCGGTGCGAGCCCGGCGTCGGCCAGGGCCGCCCGGATCACGCGTTCCTGGGAGGGCCCGTTGGGCGCGGTCAGCCCGTTGGAGGCACCGTCCTGGTTGACCGCCGAGCCGCGGATCACCGCGAGCACCGGATGCCCGTTGCGGCGGGCGTCGGAGAGCCGTTCCAACAGGACCGCGCCCGCCCCCTCGGAGAAGCCGGCCCCGTCGGCGCCCGCGCCGAAGGCCTTGCAACGGCCGTCGGGGGCCAGTCCCCGGAGGTGGGTGAACTCGGTGAGCAGCCCCGGGTCGGACATGACCGTCGTACCGCCCGCCACCGCCAGGGCGCACTCCCCCGCGCGCAGGGCGCGCGCGGCCAGGTGCACGGCCACCAACGAGGCGGAGCAGGCGGTGTCCACCGTCAGCGCGGGCCCGGTCAGACCCAGCGTGTAGGCCACACGGCCGGAGATGACGCTGGTCGTGGTGCCCGCCATCGCGAACCCGTCGCCGGGGGCCTGGGCGAGGGGCGGACCGTACTCCTGGGGGATCGCGCCCACGTAGACACCGGTGTCGGTGCCGTTCAGCGAGGTCGGCGGGATGCCCGCCCGCTCGATCGCCTCCCAGGCGACCTCCAGGAACAGGCGCTGCTGGGGTTCCATGGCCTCGGCCTCGCGCGGGGAGATCCCGAAGAACCCCGCGTCGAACCCGGCGGCGTCCTCCAGGAAGGACCCCTGGCCCATGGCCGAACGCGCGCCGCCGTCGCCACGGCCCAGGAGCGCGTCCACGTCCCAGCCCCGGTCGCCGGGCAGCGGGCCGACGGCCTCGGCGCCCTTGTCCAGCAGGGCCCACAGGTCCTCGGGGGTGTCCACACCGCCGGGCAGCCGACAGGCCATACCCACCACGGCGATGGGCTCGGAGGTCCGCTCGACCTCGCGGCGCAGCTGCTCGTTCTTCTTCAGCGAGGCCCTCAGCGCCTCGACCAGCTGCGCGTTCCCCACGTCATCGGTAGCCATCAACCGTCTCCCCCTCGGCCGAGTCACGGCCCTGATCTCCCAGTGCCAGGCCGAGCAGGCCCGCCACGTCCATCCGGTCGATGTCGCTGGCTCCGGCGGCGTCGCCGGCGCCTCCCTCGGTCCGGTTGGTCCCGTCGTCGGTCTCGTCCGCGACCACCGAGGCCGCGTCGTCAGTAGTCTCCAGAAGTTTCGTGAGGAACAGGGTCATGGCACGCGGGTTGGGATGGTCGAACACCGCCGTGGCGGGCAACCGCCTCCCGGTGGCCCCGGAGAGCCGGTTGCGCAGCTCGACCCCGCCCATGGAGTCCAGTCCGAGCTCGCGGAAGGGCCGGTCGGCGGGGACCGCCGCGCCGCCACGGAGCCCGAGGACGTCGGCGGTGTGGGCGCGCACCTCCGCGAGCAGGCGGCGTTCGCGCTCGGGGCCGTCGACCCCGGTCCAGTCACCCCCGGTGGGACCGGGCTCCGCCGCGCTCTCCTCGTCGGCGCGCTCCACGGCGGGTCGGGGCACGAGGGGCGCCGTCGGCCGGGCGGCCGTGGCCTCGGCACGCGCACCGGCGGCCAGCACCGGCAGGTCCGGGGCCTCGGTGTCCAGCAGCGCCGGAACGTACGCGGTCCCCCGCAGGAACAGCGCGGCGTCGAGTTTGGCCAGGGCCCGGTCCGGCGGCATCGGCCACAGGACACCACCGGCCGTGGCGGCGTCGTCCTCCTCGGCCGGTCGGTCGTCTCCGCGCCACGGGCCCCAGGCCAGGGAGGTCGCGGGCAGGCCCCGGCCGCGGCGGAGGTGGGCCAGGGCCTCGCAGAAGACGTCCGCCGCCGCCTGGTGGGCGTGTCCGGGCGACCCCACGACCCCGCCCGCGCAGGAGAAGAGCACGAAGGAGGCCAGGGGCAGGTCCTCCGTGAGCTCGTGCAGGTTCCAGGCCGCGTCCACCTTGGACCGCAGCGTCTCCTCCCACCGGTCCGGGTCACCGTCAAGGACGGGGGATCCGTCGACCGTCCCGGCCGCGTGCACCACGGAGCCGAGCGGCCGGTCCAGCCCTCGGACCAGGCGTTCCAACGAGGGGCGGTCAGCGGCGTCGCAGGCCCGCACCACCACCTCCGCGCCCATCCGGCGCAGCTCGTCGGTCCGCTCGTCCTGCCCGGGGGCGGACTCGCCGTGACGGCTCGTCAGGGTCAGGTGGCGCACCCCGTAGCCGGCGACCAGGTGGCGGGCCACCCGGTGGCCGAGTTCTCCGGTTCCACCGGTGACCAGGACCGTCGCGCCGTGCGGGAAGGGAGCAGGCAGGTGCAGGACGGTGCGACCGATGTACTCCCCGCGACGCACCGCGGAGAACGCCTCCTCGGCGTCGCGGACGTCGAGCCCGTTCACCGGCGACGGCCGCACGGCCCCGGACGCCAGCAGCTCCATGACGCGGGTGAGCATCTGCCCGACGCGTTCGGGAGCCAGGTCGAGGAGGTCGAAGCTCTCGTAACCGCGCCCGGGGTGGGCGGCGGCCACCTCCGCCTCCGAGCGCACGTCGGTTCCGCCGAGTTCCACGAAACGGCCGCCGGCCCCGCGCCCGTCGGCGGGTGAGCGCAGCAGCCGGAGGGAGGCGTCGACGAACCGGCCGGTGAGGGAGTTCAGGATGACGTCCATGCCCGAACCGCCGTTGGCCGCTCGCAGGGCGTCCTCGAAGTCCAGGGTCCGGGAGGGCGCCAGCCGGTCCTGGGAGAGGCCGTAGTCCTCCAGCACCGGCCACTGGTGCGGGTCCGCGGTGCCGAACACCCTGGCGCCCATGTGCCGGGCCAACTGGACCGAGGCGAGGCCCACACCGCTGGCGGCCGCGTGCACCAGGACGCTCTCGCCGGGCCGCAGCCCGGCCACGTCGACCAGCGCGTGGTAGGCGACCAGGTAGGCCCCGGGGATCGCGGCGGCCTCGGCCCACCCCCACGTGTCGGGGACGGGTGCCAGCACCCGGCGGTCGGCCACGGCCATCGGGCCGGTCGCGCCGGGGAAGAGGCCGGTGACACGGTCCCCCACGGACAGGTCGGTGACGTCCTCGGCGGTCTCCACGACCACCCCCGCTCCGTCCAGACCCCCGCGCCGCCCCGCTCCGCCGTCGATCACGGTGGAGACGTCGCGGCGGCCCACGCCCACGGCGCGCAGGGCGACCCGTACCTGGCCGGACACCAGCGGCGCGGTGGCGTCCGAGGCCGCCGACAGGTCCGGGTCCCGTGAGGAACCGGAGCCGTCCGCGTCCAGGCGCCAGACGGGCGCCGCGGACGCCGACCGGTCGGCGTCGGCCACGGGGACCAGCCTCGGTACCAGGACACCGCCGTTGCGCAGCGCCATCTGGGGTTCGCCGGAGCGCACGGCGGAGGGCAGTATGCCGTGCGAGCGCTCGGAGCCGTCGGTGTCGACCAGCAGCAGCCGACCCGGGTGTTCGCGCTGGACCGAGCGCAACAGCCCCCACACGGGGGCGGCGGCCAGGCCGCCGATGTGCTCGTCCGGTCCGACCGAGACGGAGCGCCAGGTCATCAGGGCCAGGGTGGAGTCAGCGAAGCGTTCGTCACGCAACCAGGAGCGGACCGTCCCCAGCGCCGCCGACAACCCCTCCCGCACGGTGTCGGGGACACTCTCCCCCTCGGCGTAGACGACGGCGGCCGGAAGCTCGGCGAAGACCACGTCCGGGACCGGGCCGTCAGGGTCCAGGTCGTCCAGGTCGGGCAGGTTCGCGGGGGCGTCGGTGGTGCTCCTCGGCACGGTCGTCGGGTCCCAGCGCAGCTGGTACAGCACCGGCTCCTCGCCGGGCGCGGGCGGCAGCGCCCCCTGCTCCACCGAACGGAACCCGACCTCGTCGGCCTCCAGGACCGGGAGGCCGGTCGGATCCAGGGCGCTGACCCGGTAGCGGTCGGCGCCCAGCGGCTCCAGGGACACCCACAGCTCCGTGGGCGCGGCCCCGGCGCGTGTGCGCAGGCCGCGCCAGGACGCGGACACCAGGGTCGTGTCCTCGGACCGCGAACCGAACAGCAGCGCCGCGTGCAGCGCCGAGTCGACGAGCGCGGGGTGCAGCCCGGTCAGCGTCTGTCCGTGGCCGCGCGGGAGGGCGACCCTGGCCAGGAGGGTGTCGCCCAGGCTCCACACCTGGCGCAGGCAGCGGAAGAGCCGACCGAGGGCGTAGCCCCGGCGCGACAGACGCCGGTAGGCGTCCTCGGGATCCAGACCGACGTCGACCGCCTCCGGTGGCGGCCAGGCTCCGACGAGGGGTTCGGACGTGAGTCCACCCGGCTCCAGGGAACCGGAGGCGTGCCTGGTCCACCCGGTCTCGCCGGGGCCGCGCGTGTGCACGCTCGCGTCCCGGGCTCCGCTCTCGTCAGCGGGCCCGACGGTCACCTGCACCTCGGTCTCCCGGCCGCCGCCGGGGAGCACCAGCGGCTCCTCGACGGTCAGTTCCGCGACGGTGGCGGCGCCCGACCGCTCACCGGCGTGCGACAGCAGACCGGCCACGGCCGCGCCGGGCAGCACCGTACGGCCGAGCATCCGGTGGTCGAGCACCCACGACTGGCGGGCGTCGTCCAAGCGCCCGCCGAACACCGTGCGCCCGTCAACCAGCTCCAGACCCCGCTCGTCCAACGGCTCGGCGGGGGCGACCGCCCGTGCCCTGGCCCGGGCACGGGGCCAGAACCGTTCGCGTTGGAAGCGGTAGGTGGGCAGGTCCGTGGTGCGCGCGCCCGTGCCCTCGAACAGGTTCGCCCAGTCGACGTCGACCCCGGCGGTGAAGGCCTCCGCCGCGGCGGTGAGCAACCGGGCCTGGTCGCCCTCGCCCCGACGCAGCGTCTCCAGCACGTGTCCGCGCACCCCGGCCTCGGCCAGGGTGCTCCGCAGACCGTAGGACAGCACGGGGTGGGGGCCCACCTCGATGAAGGTGCGGCGCCCGGAGGCGGCCAGCGCCCGCACCGCCGACGCGAACCGCACCTGGTTGCGCAGGCCCTCGTACCAGTAGTCGGCGTCCAGGGCCGGGCCGCTCCCGCCCGGTTCCGTACCGGTCAGGGTGGAGTAGAAGGGGATCTTCGCGGGGCGCCAGCGCACCCGGCCCAGGGCGGTGTGCAACCGCCCCCGGATACGTTCCACGTGCGCCGAGTGGGACGCGTAGTCCACGTCCACCAGGGAGCCGTGCAGTCCCCGCTCCTCACACCCGCGTACCGCCTCGCGGACCGACTCCGGCGCGCCGGAGACCACGACGGCGCGCGGCCCGTTGACCGCGGCGACGTGCAGGTCCGGCAGGGAGGCCGCCAGTTCCTCCGCCTCCTCCGGCGAGACGCCCAGGGACGCCATGGCACCGCTGCCCGCCAACGCCGTCAGCGCGCGGCTGCGCAGGGCCACGATCCGCGCGGCCTCCTCCAGGGGCAGGGCCTCGGCCACGCAGGCCGCGGCCAGCTCCCCCTGGGAGTGGCCGACCACGGCGGAGGGCCGCAGCCCCAGCACCGACCACACCTGCGCCAGCGAGACCATCACCGCCCAGAGCACCGGCTGCACGACGTCGACCCGGGCCCCCTCCCCCGTCAGGGGCGGAGCCTGGGGGTCGCCCCGGAGCACGGCGGACAGCGACCAGTCCACGTGCGGGCGCAGGGCGCGTTCGCAGACCCGGATCCGCTGGGAGAACGCCTTGGCCAGGAGCCCGTCACCCGTGAGCAGATCGCGCCCCATGCCGACCCACTGGCCCCCCTGACCGGGGAAGACCAGCACCGGCCCGTGGGGGTCGGTCAGGGGGCCGCCCGTGTCCGCGAGGCGGACCGACTCCAGTTCGCGGGTGTCGTCCTCACCGGAGGCGAAGACCACCGCGCGGTGCTCGAAGACGTCCCTGGTGGTGGCCAGGGACAGGCCGACGTCCAGGGCCCGGTCCCGCTGCCGGGAGGACACGTGGGCGTGCAGGGCGGAGGCCTGTTCGCGCAGCGCCGCCTCCGAACGGGCCGACAGCACCCACGGGACCGGGTCCAGGACCCGGGAGCCGCCGAAGCCGCCGCCGTGTTCGGCCGCGGTCTGGTCGGTGGCCGGGGCGGGGCCCACCACCAGGTGGCAGTTGGTGCCGCCCATGGCGAAGGCCGAGACACCCGCGAGCGGGCTGTGGCCCGGCCAGGGTTCGCGCCGGGCCTGCACGGAGAGGCCGAGGCCGTCGAGGTCGATGTCGGGGTGGGGCTGGACGAAGTTGAGCGAGGGCGCCAGGGTCTGGTGGTCCAGGCTGAGCACCGTCTTGACCAGGCCGACGATACCGGCGGCCCCCTCCAGGTGACCGACGTTGGTCTTGGCCGACCCGACCCGGAGGGGGTCGGACCGGTCCGCGCCGAACACCTCTCCGAGCGCCCGGGCCTCCACCGGGTCGCCCGCCGGGGTGCCCGTGCCGTGCAGTTCGACGTAGCCGACGCGGTCCGGGCGTACGCCCGCGTCCTCGTGCGCGGCGCGGATGGCGGCGGCCTGACCCCCCGCGGTGGGGCGGGTCAGGAACTCGCCCGCCCCCGAGTGGTTCACCGCACCGCCGTGGATCACCGCGAGCACGCGGTCGCCCTCGGCCTGGGCGCGGCCCAGCGGTTTGAGCACGACCAGGGCGCCGCCCTCACCGCGCACGTAGCCGTTGGCC
This sequence comes from Nocardiopsis sp. iso_237, assembly GCF_056173345.1. Lineage (NCBI taxonomy): Bacteria > Bacillati > Actinomycetota > Actinomycetes > Streptosporangiales > Nocardiopsidaceae > Nocardiopsis > Nocardiopsis sp. iso_237. Next base: position 5,001,310 of record NZ_CM149669.1, read on the forward strand.
CGCGCGTCGAAGGTGTGGCAGCGGGCGTCCGGGGAGAGCCCGCCGAACCGGGCGACGGCCTCGGTGCTCTCGGGGACGAGGATGAGGTTGACCCCTCCCGCGAGCGCCATCTCGGACTCGCCGCGGCGCAGGCTCTCCACGGCCATCTGGACGCTGACGAGCGAGGACGCCTGCCCGGCGTCCACGGTCAGGCTGGGGCCGCGCAGCCCGAGGGTGTGCGAGACGCGGTTGGCGATCAGGCTCCGGTGCGTCCCGGTGAGGCTGTGTCGGGTGAGGGCCTCGGGGCCCTCGCGGTCCAGGAGGAGGGCGTGGTCGGACCCGATGGCTCCGGTGAACACGCCCACGCGTGCGCCCCTCAGGGTGCTCGGGGCGATCCGGGCGCGCTCCACCGCCTCCCAGCCGAGTTCGAGCATCAGCCGTTGCTGTGGGTCCATGGTCTCGGCCTCGCGCGGGGAGACCCCGAAGAACCCCGCGTCGAACCCGGCCACGTCGTCCAGGTAACCGCCCCAGCCGGGGCCGCGTTCGGTGACCGTCTCCCCGAGCCGTTCGGGGGGCGGGCCCACGGCCTCACGTCCCTCCGAGAGCAGGCGCCAGAACTCGTCCGGGGAACCGGCACCGGGCAACCGACAGGCGAGCCCGACGACGGCGACCGGCTCCCAGGTGTCCTGGGCAGGGGTTCCCTCTGGTTCGCCACTCACGATCGCTGCCTCTCACTCTCGTCCGCCATGTCCGGCCCTTGTGCGAGAGGCGGCGTCCGTTCCTCACACGGGGAATGAACAAGCGACCGTGCACCTGCACAGGCCGACGTTGTTTTCGAGACGCGTCTACCACACCTTCACCGAGGCGGACCGAGTTGTTCTCGGCGCCGACCCACAAAAGACCATTCAGGACTAACGGGCATCAACCCGAAAGAGCGTAACGCTAGTTCACAAGCACTGACAATGGAGGGGGGTTTCGGACAGAGGATTCGGGCCTTCATTACCCGAATTTGCACCCATGCTACAAAGGACCCGGCGTCCCAGTGGGACGCCGGGCCTCAGAGGTGTCGGGGCCGGGGAGACGGGCGGATCAGCCGCCGTTCCGCGCCTTGACCTCCTCGATGTAGGCCTGGGCCACGTCCTTGTCGAACAGCCAGTTCTTGTAGTCGGACGGAAGGTCCCACCCCTGGATCCAGCGGTCGGCGATCTCCCGGTGCTGGGAGGCCGCCGTCATGACGTTGGTGACGTGTTCGGGCAGGTCGTGCTCCCACATACTCCCCGCGAACTCGGCCCACATCTGGTTGTCCTGGCCGAAGGCCCAGAAGCGGTCGAACGCCCTGACCAGGAAGTTCTCGTCGAACTCCTTGTCACCGTGTTCGATGATGCTCTCCAGGTACGCCTCGGCGCAGCGGGTGGAGTTGTTCCAGCTCTGACCGACGAAGGGGTCCATGGTCACGACCACGTCGGCCATGCCCAGGACCTTCCCTCCCGAGGGAAGGGTGCCCACCGGGTTGCGCACCTGAGGGGTCAGGTCCTCCACCAGTGTGCTGCGGCCGTCGATCAGCTCGGCGTCCCGCACCCGCTCGAAGACGTCCGGGGCGTACTTCCGGCTGAGGTCCTTCATCCGGCGCAGCTGCTCCTGCGGCCCCGGCCGGTCCGGCCAGGCGTCCATGGGGCTGCCCTTCTTGTCCACCATGAACATGCTGTAGCACGGCCCGTCCTGGCTCAGGATGGGGATGAAGATGATGTTCCCGGCCTCTTCGGTGATGGCCGCCCAGCCGACGTTCTCCGACTCCTCCGGGTCCGGCCACACGTCGTAGATGTAGGCCTGCGCCAGCGAGCGCGGCCGCGCCCCGCTGAACCGACTGCTGTCGTGGTCGAAGAGCTGACCCAGCTCCCCGTGCCCGACCGCGACGATGATCAGGTCGAACATCCGCGAGAAGTAGTCGAGGTCGGTGACGGTGACACCGTGGATGACCACCTTGCCGCCCCGGTCCTCGAAGGACTCCAGCCAGTCGGCCATCTTCACCCGCCGGTCGACGGAGACCGTGTACCCGTTGCCGGGGTGGGAGCTTCCGGTGAGTGACGTGACCTTCTGACCGCCCACGTACATGATGAGCTTCTGCTCGCGGATCTGCGGGGAGAGCGCGCTCCAGAAGTCCAGGTCGAACTTGCGCTCGTACTCCAGGGCCGTGGGCAGGGTGAACTGGGAGATGGAGGGCTTCCCGGTCCTGATCTCCATCGAGGACTGCCCCGTGATCACCGTGACGTCGTAGCCATGGGTCAGGAGACCGTGGGCCAGGTGCAGGCCGGCGTGGCCAGCGCCGACGATAAGGATCTTGCGCATTGTGTCGCTAACTTTCCTGGGAATCTACGGGGCCGCGGGGGAGGATCGGCCAGAGGGAGTCCGAACGCCCCCGCCCGTCAGGCGACGGGCTCGCTCGCTCGGTTGTGCTCCAGCGCGTACCGCAACAGGGTCTTGAGCACGTCGCCGCCGGACGTCCTGTGTCGAGCGTCGAAGTCGATGATGGGCACCTCCGGACTGACCTCCAGAGCCTCACGGACCTGCTCGGCGGTGTAGTCCAGGCGCCCCTCGAACTTGTTCAGCGCCACGATGTAGGGAATCCGCTTGTTGGTCTCGAAGTAGTCGACCGCGTCGAAGGAGTCCGCGAGCCTTCGGCAGTCGACCACGACGACGGCGCCCACGGCGCCGCGGACCAGATCGTCCCACATGAACCAGAACCGGGCCTGACCCGGCGTGCCGAACATGTACATGACCAGTTCGTCGTCGATGGTGATGCGGCCGAAGTCCATCGCGACGGTGGTCGTCGTCTTGTCGGGTGTGACCGAGGTGTCGTCGTGTCCGACACTGGCCTCGGTCATGATCGCTTCAGTCGTGACCGGCGGAATCTCCGACACCGAGCGCACCAAGGTCGTCTTGCCGGCACCGAAGCCACCGGCGATGACGATCTTGCTCGACATCTTCTTGCGATTCGACCTGTTGTCACTGGAAAAGTCGTTCGAGACCACGAAGAGCCCTCTCCAGAACCTGGTTTTCGGACGGACTGCTGCCGGTGATGGTCGGGTGGATGTACACCAGGTCCTGCTCGGCCAGGTCACTGACCAGAACCTGAGTCACACCCAGGGGGATGTTCAACTCGGCCGACACCTCAGCGAGAGACCGCGTCTCCCGGCACAGTTTGTAGATACTGATCGACTCCGGCATGAGGGTGCCAGGAGGTTCCTGCCCGGGCTCGGACGTCGAGACCAGGGTCTGCACCATCAGCGGATGCCGTGACCGCGTCCGCCCACCTGTGAAGGTGAACGGGCGAACACGGTTACTCCTTCGCCTGCGGAAGCTCATAGCCGCGGCAACCTCATTCCTGCCGAACCGTTACGGGTCACCGTCGTCAGTTCTGGATGACCTCGCGCAGCTGCGAGCGCAACTGCGGAGTGAGCACGTGGGCGACGTTGTCCACGAGCTTGGCCATCTGGAAACCGACGATCTTCAGCTCCGTACCGGGTGCGGTGAGCACCGCCATGCAGGAACCGTCACTGATGGCCATGATGAACAGGTGGCCGTGGTTGAAGCGCACCAGGAGCTGCTCGCACTCCCCCCGCTGGAACAGGCTGGCACCGCCGACCGCCAGGCTGTGCAGCCCGCTCGCGATGGCCGCCAGCTGCTCGGCGTGCACCTCGGGGAAGTCACTGGAGTGGGTCAGCACCAGGCCGTCCGAGGAGACCACGACGGCGTGCTCGACACCGCGCACGTCCCGGACGAACCGGTCGATGAGCCACGAGAAGTTCTCAACGCTGTCGTTCGTGGATTCAGTCATGGTTGTGCTCTACCTGCCTCGGCCGAAGGTCGTGTTCGCTGGGGGTCTGGGGTGTGGGGGCCCGGACGGGACTCTCGGGCCCCCGCTTGGAAGGTCATTCCTTGTCGTCCTCAAGCTCCTCGCCGTCGAGGGCGGCGCGTTCCCCGTCGAGGAAGTCACCGATCTCGTCGCGGATCTGCTCCGCACGGGCCTCACCGGTGAGGCGGGGCGGGGTGTCGTCCCGGCCCTTCGGCGGGGGCGGCGGGTTCTCGGACAGCGCGTCGGGGTGCGGCATCATCCGCAGCGGCGAGCCGTGCGGGGTGGCGCTGCGCCGGGGCAGGCCCGCCGAGGTGACCGCGGAGCTCCCTCCGGGAGAGGGCTGCGGCGGGGTCTTGGGCCCGCTGGAGCCGTTGACCGCACGGCCGTCGGAGGGCTGCTGCGGGATCGGTCCGGTCGAGGTCACGGGAGCACTCGTGCTGGGAATCGTGGTGGTGCTGGTCTGCCCGGGGATCCGGGGCGTGGCCACGCGAAGGAGTTCCTTGGGGACGATGGTGTAGGCGCTGACCCCTCGGAAGGAGCGCGACTCCAGCCTGGTCTCCAGGTTGTGCTTCTGGGCGATCCGGCTCGCTACGTAGAGGCCCATGTGCTTGGGCACCTCGTCGTCCAGGACGGGCTCGCCGTCCAGACGGCTGTTGAGCTCCACCAGCTGGGCCTCGGGGATACCCACGCCCTCGTCCTCGACGACGATCATGAGGCGGCCGTCGTCCAGCTCACGGGCGCTGATCACGACCTGGGAGTGCTCGGGCGAGTTCGCGGTGGCGTTGTCCAGCAGCTCGGCCAGGAGGTGGCTGATGTCGTCCGCGGCCAGACCGGTGATGGAGGCCTGGGGGATCTTGCCCAGGCTGACCCTGGGGTAGTCCTTGATCTCCGAGGTCGCGGCGCGGGCGACGTCGAGCAGCGGGACGATCTCGTCGTGGGCGTCGGACTCGCCGCCGTCGTGCCCGGTCAGCACCAGGAAGTTCTCGCCGTTGCGTCGCATACGGGTCGCGAAGTTGTCGATCTGGAAGAGCTTGTCGAGCAGGTCCGGGTCCTGGGCCCCGGTCTCCAGGGCCTCGACCATCTCGAGGAGCGCGTCGACCAGGGAGAGGTCGCGCATGGCCAGACCGGCCAGCGCCTCGTTGAGGAGGTCTCCCTGGAGCCCGTCCTCGGTGGGGGCGGCGGTGGCCCCGGCCGACTCGGCGGGCGCGTGCTGGACGGCCTCCGTGACGGGTGCCTCGGTGGCGGCCCCACCGTCCCGGCCCCGCGCGGGGGCCTCGGGCTCGGCCGTCTCCTTGGCCGGTTCGGTGGCGGTGTTCGCGTCCGTCCCGGTCTCGGAGCGGGTGAGCGCCCGGTCCTGGCCGATCTCCGGGGAGACGGACGGCTCCGTGCGCTCGGAGAAGAGCGTGGCGGCCGACTCCGCGGTGATCACCTGCGGCTGCTGACCGGCGGCGAGCACGATGACGTGCTGGACCGGCTGACCGTAGGGGTTCATCTGCCCGTAGGGCGCGAACTGGCCCGGGTAGACCACCGGCTGGCCCGGAAGGACGTAGCCGGGAGGCTGGTAGGGCAGCGGGTAGGCGCTCTGGTACGGCAGCGGCGGCGGGTAGGCCGCGTAGTGCGGCGCGGGCGGCTGCGCCGCGTACCCGGCGTAGGGGGCCGGGTGGCCCTGGGCCTCGTGCGGCTGCTGGTAGCCGGGCGGCACGGCCTCGGGGCGGCCGTAGCCGTACCCCGGGTAGCCGGGGCCCTGGGGGCCCTGGTCCGGGTGTCCGGGGCGCTCCTGGTAGCCGCCGTGGTCGTGGCGGTAGCGGGGCTCCTGGTAGCCGTAGGGCTCCGGGTAGCCCTGGGAGGGCTGGTGGTTCCGCGCCCCCGGGTGGCCCGGGTGGCCGTTGTGCTCCGGGGGGCCCTGGTAGCCGTACGGAGCGTGGGGGTCCTGCCCGGTCGGGCGGTACTCCCGTCCCGGCTCCGACCCCTGGGGGCGGGCGGGGGCGGGGCGTCGCTGCTCGTACGGCGCGGGCGCGGGGTCGCCCAGAGGGGACGTCCACTGGGCGCGGGGCTCGGCGGGTTCGTTGGCGGGCCACCGCGACTCGGCCGGCGCCGGGAAGCGCTGGGCGTCGGCGGCCTCGGGCACGCCGGACTCGCCCCTGGGCGGTTCCGTCCTCGCGGTCTCGTGGGCGGCGCGCGGGCCCGGCGTGTGCCGGGGCGCGGCCGTGGCTTCCGGCGTGGCCGGTGCCGTGGGTGACACAGGGGCCTCGGGCCGCTCTGTGTGCTCTGAAGGTTTGGGGCTGTCGGTCATGGTGTCCGTGGTGGCGGGGATGTGTGGGCTGCGCGGTTCCGGCTCGTTGAGCCCGACGCCGCGCCACTGGCCGACCTGGTTGGCGCCGGTGTCGACGTCGTCGATCTCCAGGTTCCGGGTCGTGTAGGGGTTGGGGACGCTCACCCGGGAGGTGGGACGGTAACCGTTCTCGGCGGACGCGGAGAAGGGTCCGGTGGGGGGCTCCGTCGCGGCTGTCTCCTCGCCGTCCGACGTTCGGTCGGGGTTCTGCGAGTGCGGATGCACGGGCTGATGCACGGGATTTCCTTGCTCGGTCTCCGGTGACGGGGGTTCCTGGGACTTGACCATCCGGGAGATGGCTCGGCGGAACCTTCCTTCGCGCCTGGCTCCACGCCCATCCTCCGTCGACATCATCTTGGCCAGGGAGTGGTCATCGCGTTCCTGCGGTGACGCCTGTGCCACAATCTCGTCTCCTCGCATCAGGTGGGCGGATGGCGGTGGCCCCGCACCACCGCCCTGACCAGGGAGGAAATCGTTTCTCGGGACCTTTCGGCCCGTGAGACGACCAGACGCCCCGAACGCCGGGGGGACGCCTCGACGGTTCTGGCGGGAGAGGGGATCGTGGTGCGCGGCCGGGGTCGGCGGAGAGCGCCCGATCCGGTGGACAAGTGTCCACGCTCCACACAATTCCCGTACTTCCACCGGGAACCGTCGTTCGGTTCGTCAGACTAACAAAGGACGCCCAGCTTGACAGAAGAATCGAAGATCCGCCGAAGGGGCACCGGACAGGACCCGGGTGACGTGCGAGAACACCCGAAAATACGCCGCTCGAACCAGACCGAAAGTAGTGCTTTTGTCATGAAATGTCTGATTCTTGCCGGGTGTCACCTCCTTGGAGGACGACCCCGCGACCACCCCCGGAAGGGACCGTCAGAGTTCGATCCCGACCTGCCCCGGAGCGGCGTTGACCAGGGCCGCCATGTTCCCCGGGGGTTGCTTGTTGTCCCGTAGGAGCTGGTGCGCGGTACCGATCTCGTCGAACGGTACGGTTTTGGTCACACAGGGGTCGAGCTGTCCGCCGGCCACCAGGTCGATCACCATGCGGCACTGCGCGGGCGAGGCGAAGTGCGAGCCCTGGAGGCGCTTGAGCCGCATCCACAGGAAGCGCAGGTCCACGTCGGCCTGGAAACCCGAGGTGGCCCCGCAGATCACCACCATCCCGGAGTTGTCGCACAGGTAGAGCGAGGTGGGCAGGGTGTCCGCCCCCGTGTGCTCGAAGACGATCCGGGGCGACCGCCGCTCCCCCAGCTCCTCCCAGAACTTCTTGCCGAACGCCCTCGCCCCGCGCATCCACGCCGCGAAGGCCTGGGTGTCGCTCTCGTCGGGGACCCGGCCCCAGTGGTCGAACTCGGTGCGCAGGATCGTGCCGACCGCCCCCAGCCTGCGGCACACCTCGGCCTTCTCCGGGGTGGAGACCACGGCGATCGGTTTTCCGCCCACCTGGCGGGCGAGCTGGATCGCGGAGGTTCCCAGACCGCCCGCGCCGCCCCAGATCAGCACCGGGTCACCCGGTCGCACGACGTTGGGCTCCCAGCCGAAGAGCTGCCGGTAGGAGGTGGCCGCGCTGACGAGGAAGCCGCCCGCGACGTCCCAGGGCAGGTTCTCCGGCTTGCGGTGGCACTGGACGTCCTGCACGAGGGTGAACTGCCCGAAGGAGCCGTAGTTGTGCTCGTAGCCCCACACGCGCATGCTCCGGGAGGCGACGGGGTCCCCTCCCATGCGGATGTCGTCGGAACCCTCGTCCCACTGGCCGGAGGCGATGATGACGTGGTCACCGACCTTGACCCCGCTCACCCCCTCCCCCACGGCCCAGACCACTCCGGAGCCGTCGGAGCCCCCGATGTGGTAGTCCTCCGTCGCCCCGGCCTTCTCCCGGGCGGCGATGACGTCGGCGGGGTGGCCCTTGGCCGCCCAGATGTTGTTGTAGTTGATGCCCGCGGCCATCGTGTAGACGAGCACGTGACCCGGCCGAAGCTCCGGGACCGGCACGATCTCGTGGGCGAAGGCGTCGCGGGGCTCGCCGTAGCGCTCCCGCCGGATGGTGAAGGCGTGCATCCGCTCGGGCACGTGGCCCAGGGGCGGTACCTCACCGAGGTCGTACAGGTCCTTCGGGTCCTTGGTCACGGTGTGCCAGTCCTTTCCAGGGCGCCGGGAGGCGGGGCGGGGGCGGGGCGAACGGGGGTCGGCGGGTGCCGGGACAGGGGACGGGAACGGAGAGGCACCGCGCAGATGCGCGTGCGAATGCACGGGAGACTACCTGTCTTCGCTTGGAACGCGCACAAACGGCCCCCCGGAGGGACAAACTCCCGCATGCCCGTAACCCCCCTGCGGGGTCGGGCACACCAGCGGGGGCGGGGCCCGAAGGCACCCGCCCCCGCCCGGGACCGGCCCGGTCACCCCCGGTTCACCGCCGGGGATCCGTCGCTCAACCCTCGACCGGCTCCAGCTCGCCCTTGATCAGCGCCAGGATGACGTGGTTGTCCTGGTACTGCTCGTTCTGGGAGGTGGGGGTGTCCGTCGGGAACTCCTTCACGCGGACGCCCTCGACCGCCGGGGCGAGGTACTTGTAGGTCCAGATCGGGATGCGCGGCAGGAGCTCGTTGAAGACGATCGCGAGCGTCTTCAGGGCCTCCTTCTGCTCCTCCTCGGTCTCGGCCCGCTGGGCGGTGTCCACCAGCTCCTCGATGTCCACGTCGCCCTGCGAGGGGCTCTCGACCTGGAGTTCGAACCCCTGGCCCGGGGAGTCCTCGGTCCTGGCGTTCTCGGTCAGGAAGTTCATCTGGAAGGCGCCCCAGTAGTCGGGCTGCTCCGGGTTGCCCCAGTGGCGCACGGCCACCTCGAAGTCACCGGCTCCCCAGATGCCCCACGGGTTGTCCTCGGGGACGTTGCGCGCCTCGGTCTTGATGCCGAACGCGTTCCAGGCCTCCTCGACCTGGGAGGCGGTCAGCTCGAAGTCGCCCCAGCCAGCGACGCCGATGACCTCGAAGCTGGCCTCCTCGCCGTCAGGGAGCAACCACCTGCCGCCCTCCTTGGTCCAGCCCGCGTCCTCCAGCAGCTCCGTGGCCTTGTCCAGGTCCTGGTCGAAGGTCTCGAAGTCCGCCAGTTCCTCCGCGGTGAGGATCTCCTCGGCCTGGATGTCGGCCAGACCCGCGTAGTGGTTGACGCGGCTGTAGCCCTCGCCCCGAGCCACCTGGCCGATCTGGTCGCCGTCGAGGACGTAGGCCAGCGCCTTGCGCACGCGCACGTCCTGGACCTCGGGCTTGGCCTTGTGGTTGAACATGATGCCGCAGCCGTCGTAGCCCGCGTGCTCGACCCAGCGGAAGCCCTCGACGCTCTGGAAGGCCTGCTGGTCGGCGGCGGAGGGGGCCAGACTGGAGTAGTCCACCTCGCCCTGCTGCACCAGCAGCGCCGACTGCCGGTTGTCGCCCTTGTGGACGACGACCTCGTCGAACCTCACCTCGGTGCCCTGGTAGCCGTTCTCGTTGCGCACCAGCGTGATGCGCGCGTCCGACATCTGCGCCTCGTCGAACATGTACGGGCCGCTGCACACGATCACGTCGGGGTTGAACTCGATGAACCCGGAGTTCCACTCGGCGTGCTCGTCGTCGCCCTGCCGGACGCCGTCGTTGACCATCTCGACCGCGCGCTCACCGAACTCCTCGTAGGTGACCTTGGAGACGATCCGGTGCTTGACGATGCTGCGCTCGATGTTGGGGAAGGGGTTCTCGAACCCGAGCCGCACACTGAGGTCGTCCAGCTTCTCCAGGTTCTGCACCTGGGGGAAGCCGAAGCCCCACGGCGGGGCCTCCAGGACGCGCATGGCGTAGCTGCGGATCATGTCGTCCGCGTTCAGGTCGGTGCCGTCGCTCCACTTCAGCCCGGAGCGCAGGGTCATGACGAGGTCGTCGCCATCCCACTCGTGGCCCTCCAGCAGGAGGTAGTCCCATTCGTGCTCGGCCCAGTTGTAGACGCCCCCCGGACACAGGAACAGGTCCTTGTAGACCGAGTTGAGCAGCAGAGCGCCGTCCTCACGGTGGACGTTGCGCGTCATGGAGTCGAGGTCGTAGTCGAAGACCCCGGTGAACTGGGTGGCGTCGGAGTTCCCGCCGCCGTCTGCGGAGCAGGCGGACAGAAGACCCGCGCCGGCCACCCCGACCGTGCTGAAGCCGACGGCCTTGAGGAGCCGCCTTCTGCTCAGATCGTTCAGGATCGCGTTGCGCGAGGGGGTGGAGGTCATTCTTGACGCTTCCTTTCCAGGAGGACGGCGAGCAGACCGAGGGAGAGAACGGCCAGGCCGACACCGACGGTGACGACGCTGATGACGAACTCGGCTGTGCCGGGGGATGTGATCACGACCATGAGCGTGCAGGCGAGGGTGAGGAACGCTCCGACGAACAGGCCGAAGCGTCCAATGAGGAGCAGCAGCTCACCTCACCCCCGGGTCACGACGTGGCAGGCCAGCAACCGGTCGTGGCTGCGGACCAGCGGCGGCCGTTCGGTGTCGCAGCTGCCCTCGGCGTAGAGCGGGCAGCGCGGGTGGAAGTCGCACCCGGGAGGCAGGTCGGTGAGGTCGGGGATGTCCGAGCTGCGCAGCCGGACCCGCTCCTTGCTCCGCGCCAGGTCCGGGTCCGGTTCGCAGACCGCGGAGATGAGCGCCTTCGTGTAGGGGTGCTGGGGATCGTTGACCACCTGGGGGGTGGGTCCGTGCTCCACGACCTTGCCCAGGTACATGACCGCGATCTCGCCCCGCCAGGCGAAGTACTTGGCCACGGCGAGGTCGTGGGTGATGAACAGGAAGCTCACGCCGAGTTCGTCGCGGAGCCTCCCGAGGGTGTTGAGGAGGCTGACGCGGATCGACACGTCCAGCATCGACGTGGACTCGTCCGCGATGATCACCTCGGGGTCCATCGCCAGGGCCCGGGCCACGGCGACGCGCTGGCGCTGGCCGCCGGACATCTGGTGGGGGTACTTGTCCAGGTAGTCCTCGGCCGGGGTGAGCTCGACCCGCTCCAGCAGCTCGGTGGCGACCCGGCGGGCCTCGTGGCGGTCCTTCACCAGCCGGTGGCGGCGCAGCCCGGCGGAGACCGTGGAGAAGACGGTGCGCACGGGGTTCAGGGAGGCGTAGGGGTCCTGGTGGATGTACTGGACGGAACGCCGGAAGGCCGCCCGCTCCTTGCGGTCCATCGTGGCGACGTCCCTGCCCCGGAAGAGGACCTCACCGGCCGTGGGACTGGACAGGGCGGCGGCCATGCGGGCCGTGGTGGTCTTGCCGCAGCCGGACTCCCCCACCAGGCAGAGCACCTGGCCGGGCCGGACGTCGAGGTCGACCCCGGCGACGGCGGGGACGTCGCCCCGGGAGGTCCGGAAGATCTGCTGGGCCCCCCTGAGGGTCAGCACGGGGGGCTGGGCACGGCGCTCGTCCGCCTCGGTCGCGTCGGCGGCGTCGAGCACGCTGCCGGGAGCCGGGTCGGAGGGCGCTCCGGCGTGGCCGACCGTGCTGGCGGCACGCGGCGCGGTGTCGTCGGGACGCGGTTCCGCGTGGGCGGGGTTGACGGTCCGGTCAATCACGGGAGACCCCCTCGGCGTGGAGTTCGGCGTCGGTGGAGCGGAGGCAGGCCGCCGTGTGGCTCAGGCCCGCGTCACGGTGCTTGAGAACGTCGAGCGTGGGACGCGTGGTGGTGCAGGCGTCCAGGGCGTGGGCGCAGCGGGGCGCGAACGCGCAGCCCGGGGGCAGTGCGTTGAGGCTGGGCGGTCCGCCGGGCAGGGACTCGGGAATGTGGAGGTCGCCCACCACCGGCGGCACGGAGTTGATCAGCGCCGAGGTGTAGGGGTGCCGGGAGCGGTAGAAGATGTCCCGGGTGGTCCCGGTCTCGATGAGCCGTCCGGCGTACATGGTGCCCACCCGGTCCGCGAGTTCGGCGGCCAGCCCGAGGTCGTGGGTGATGAAGACCATCGAGAACCGCAGTTCCTCGCGCAGTTCCGCGAGGCGTTCCACGATGGACCGCTGGGTGAGGATGTCCAGCGCCGTGGTGGGCTCGTCGAGGATGATCAGCTGGGGCCTGAGCGCGAGGGCCAGGGCGATGAGGCTGCGCTGGCGCATGCCGCCGGAGAGCTCGTGCGGGTAGCTGTCGAGGACGCGGGCCGGATCGAGCCGCACCATCTCCAGCAGTTCTGCGGAGCGTTCGATGATCTCCTTGCGGGGGCGGCGCCGCCCGGCGCGTTCGTGGGCGCGGAAGGTGTCGAGGAAGTGCTCCTCGATCCGCAGCACCGGGTTGAACGCGTTCATGGCGCCCTGGAAGACCATGGCCGCCTCGTTCCAGCGGAAGCGGCGCAGCTTCTCCTTCTCCAGGGTGCGCACGTCCACGCGGGTGCCGTCCTTGCGGCGGAAGAGGATCTCGCCCTTGGGGACGACGCCGGTGCGCGGGAGCAGCCGCAGCAGGCCGAGGCCGAGGGTGGTCTTGCCGCAGCCGGACTCACCGACCAGGGCCATGGACTGGCCGGGGTGGAGGTCGAAGGAGACGTCGTGGACGGCGGTGACCTGGGTCCTGCGCCCGGTGCGGTAGCCGACGTCGACGCCGCGGACCGACAGCAGGGGACCGGAGTCGTCCGGGGTGGCGGGGAGGTCGTTCACGGGGCTCACCTGTCCCGGAGTCGTGGGTTGAGGGCCTGTTCCAGGGACCGGGTCATGGTGACCAGACCGATCTGGAAGAGCATGATCATCACCATCGGGGCGACGAGGAAGGGCGCCGCCTGCGGGAGGAGGAAGGCGTTGTTGTCCCAGGCCTGCTGGATCATCAGCCCCCAGTTCTCGGCGGTGCTGGGGAGCAGGCCGAGCAGGTACATGCCGACGACCGCGTAGATCGCGTTGGTGATGGCGATGATGAAGTTGATGAAGATGTAGCCCGCCATGTTGGGCAGCACCTCGACGCAGAGGATGCGGGCCGTGCCGAGGTCCTGGAGGCGGGCGGCCTCGATGAACTCGCGCTCCTTGAGGGTCAGCACCTGCGCGCGGATCGACCTCATCAGGTAGGGCCAGGTGACCAGCCCGATGATGAAGGAGACGACCAGCGGGGAGGAGGTCCGGTAGAAGGAGGCGATGACCAGCATCAGGACGATGAAGGGGATGGTCATCGTGATGTCGGTCAGCTGGAGCAGGAAGTGGTCGATCCGGCCCCGGACGTATCCGGCGACCGCGCCGAGGGCGACGGCGATGACGACGGTGATGACGGCGGCCATGAGGCCGACCAGGATGGGTTCGCGCCCGCCGAGGATCAGCTGGGTGAGGGTGTCCTTGCCCTCGTGGTTGGTGCCGAGCCAGTGCTCGGAGCTCATCGGACCCCAGATCTTGCTGACGTCCGTGGGGTTGTGGTGGTCGATCAGCAGCGGTCCCACGAAGGAGAACAGCAGGACGCTGAGGACCAGGCAGAGTCCGATGAAGCCGCTCGTGCTCCGGGTGATGCCCTGCCAGATGGTGCCCCAGACGCCCGCGGACGCTGGTGCGGTGGTGACGGCCATGCGTGCGTCCCCCTACTTCCGGATGCGCGGGTCGAGCCTGCTGTACAGCAGGTCCGCGACGAGGTTGGCGATCACCACGCACGAGGTGATGATGATGAGCAGCCCCTGGAGGAGCGGATAGTCGCGGTAGTTGACCGCGTCGAGGAGCAGACCGCCCACGCCCTTGTAGACGAGGACCTGTTCGACGAAGATCGCGCCGCCGACGAGGGTGCCGAAGGAGATCGCGATCTGGGCGACCAGCGGCAGGACGGCGTTGCGGCCGACGTAGGCGGTGGCGATGCGGCCGTCGCGCAGCCCCCGGGCCCGGGCCACGGTCACGTAGTCCTCGCCGAGCACCTCGGTGGTGGAGGCCTTCATGACGAGCATCCAGGTGCCGATGATGGCCAGTACGTAGGTGCCGATCGGCAGGGCGGCGTGGAAGAACGCGTCACCGACGAACCTGAGCGTGAACTCGGGTTGGACGCCGGGGCTGAGCGTGCCGCGCAGTTCGATGGGGTTGAACCAGCCCAGGTACATGCCACCGCCGACGACCAGCACCATCGCGATGAGGTAGTTCGGGATCGCACCGAGGACCGAGGCCAGGACGCTGAGCACGTGGTCCAGGACCTGGTTGCGGCGGTAGGCCATGATCATGCCCAGGGCGAGGCCGAGGGCGATCGCCACGAGGGTGCCGACGCCGATGCTGAAGAGGGTCCAGGGGAGGTAGGCGCCGATGGCCTCGGTGACGCTGTATCCGGGGCGGTTGATGGTGCCGCCGAGGTCGAGCGTGAACAGCCCGACGATGAACTCCCACCACTGCCGGAAGAGGGGCGCGTCCGGGTCGTAGGCCAGCGAGTGGATCGCGATGGCCCGGGCCTCGTTCATCGACATGCCGCCCTGGGTGAGGCGGCCCGCCATGACGTCGATGGGGTCGCCCGGCATGGCGCGGCCGAGGAAGAACGTCACGTTGGCGACCACGAAGACCACGACGAAGGCCTTGCGTAGCTTCACGAAGACGTAGTTGCGCCAGATCCGGTTCAGGAGGCGTTGGGTCGTCCGGGGGGCGGCGGGCCCGGGTTCACCCGTGTCCGGAGGTGGTGGGGAGGCCGCGATTTCGGTGGCCACGAGGCTCCTTCGAGCAGGGGGCACGGCGGTGGGGGGAGGGGGTGGGGGCAGGCACGTATTAATTAGGAAACTTTCCTAATAGAACGTCACGGTAACGCCACCGATGTGGCTCACGCCACCCTCGTGACCAAACGGCGTCTTTTGTGCGACATGATCGGCATCACAAAAAGAACAAAAGATGACATAGACCCACAAATGGCCAACTAACTTGTGGCCGTATCCGGCCACTCATCCGAAGAAGCGGGAAGACGCTACTTTTGATGGTTTTGCTGCTCTATGGGCGCTTCGTACTGTCACGGAGTCATCACTCGCGCCTGCCGGAACGGACCCGCTCCCCCGCCCGGCGGCAGGACATCGGAGGGAACCCCCCGTGCCCCGAGCACGCAACACCATCCGCGCCGTCGCGGTGGCCACCGCCACCGGACTGGCCCTCTCCCTGGCGGCGACGCCCCCGGCCGCGGCCGACCCCGTCACGGCTCCCCTCTCCCCCGGCTATCCGGTGGAGGACTCCGCCCTGGCCGCCTTCCACGACCAGGAGATCGTCTGGGCCGAGTGCCCCGAGGTCGAACTCACCGGCCTGGAGTGCACCGAGTTCGAGGTCCCGCTCGACTACGCCGATCCCGACGGCACCCGGCTGACCGTCGCCGCGAGCCGGGCCGCCGCCACCGACCCCGAGGAGCGCCGCGGCGTCCTCATGATCAACCCCGGCGGTCCCGGCGGAGCGGCCCGCATCATGCCGGCCGCGCTGGCCGGATCGTCCGCGCACGCCGCGTACGACCTCATCGGCATGGACCCGCGCGGCACCGGGGCCTCCTCGCCTCTCGACTGCGGCGTCGAGTTCCCGATGATCCGCTTCCGCGCCAGCGACGCGCAGATCGCGGCGGACACGCGTGAGAAGATCCGGTACTCCCGGGCCTGCGACGCCGCCGAGGGCGACCGGTTCCCGCACATGACCTCCGCCAACACCGCCCGCGACATGGACGTGCTGCGCGCGGCGTCGGGCGAGGACACCGTCAACTACCTCGGCTACTCCTACGGCACCTACCTGGGCCCGGTGTACGGCTCACTCTTCCCGGAGCGGCTCGACCGCAGCGTCCTGGACTCGTCCGTTCACCCCGCCGAGATCTGGCGGGACGTGTTCCTGGGGCAGGCCCCGGCCGGAACGGCCAACCTGGAGCGCTACACCGCCTGGCTC
This sequence comes from Nocardiopsis sp. iso_237, assembly GCF_056173345.1. Lineage (NCBI taxonomy): Bacteria > Bacillati > Actinomycetota > Actinomycetes > Streptosporangiales > Nocardiopsidaceae > Nocardiopsis > Nocardiopsis sp. iso_237. The sequence continues at coordinate 5,017,288 of NZ_CM149669.1, forward strand.
GCGGAGCACGACGACGTGTACGGGTTCGGTACCGACCCCGAGGAGATCGTCGCCCTCTTCGACGAGACCTCGGCGCGGCTCGACGAGGAGCCCCGGGACGACGTCCCCAACCTCGAACTGCTCGACGGAGCCGCCTTCGACAGCCTGGTCTTCGGCGCCTCGCGCGCCCAGGGCCACTGGGACGCCAACGCCTGGTTCCTCCAGTTGCTGGTCAACGGCGAACCGGTCCCGGGTGAGGAGGTGGAACAGCCGGAGATCAACCCCGTCTTCGACACGAACATGGACCTGTTCTCCGCGGTGGTCTGCGAGTCGGAGTGGCCCGACCGGCTCGGCCTGTACCACCAGCAGTCGCGGGAGTACCGGGACGCGCACCCGTACAGCACGGGCGCCCTGTGGACCGCCCCGCAGGCGTGCACCTTCACCCGGAACGCGCCGACCGAGAAGCCGGTCGAGCTGGTCCGGGACGGACACCCCGAGGCGCTGGTGATCGCCGCCGACCACGACGCCAACACCCATTACGCGGGCGGCCCGGCCATGGCCGAGCGACTGGAGAGCCCCCTGCTCACCGTCACGGACGAGGGCGGCCACGGGTTCTACCTCATGCCCGACCCGTACACCGGTGAGCTGGGCTACCCCTGCGTGAACGGGGTCGTGGACGCCTACCTGGTCGACGGCGTGGTTCCGGAGGACACCGAGTGCGGGGGCATCCCCCGACCGGACGCCGCGGAGGTGTCGGCCCTCGACGCCGCCCCGGACGTCATCCTGACGGACGTCGAACAGCCGGACGCCTGGCTGACGCCGACCGCCCTGAGGTAGGGAGGGTCGCACCGGCATGACGAAGGCCCGCGCCGTTCGCACGGCGCGGGCCTTCCCGTACGGAGGGACCGGTGACGGGTCAGCGGTTGGCGCCCTCGAGGCTCTCGGTGATGGGTGCGTCGGAGGCGACGTAGCAGACGATCTCGCGGTCGTCGAGCATCTCCCAGGTCTCGGAGGTCGGGCTGAGACCGCTGGCGTAGAGCTCCGACTCCGCGTAATCCACACCGACGAACTCGGTGAAGGCGCTGCCGGCGCAGATCTCGTCCAGGGACGCGTTCACGGACTCCGTGCCCGGGAAGTCGCCCTCCGGCAGGTCCTCGACGTGGAAGACCTCGGAGTCGTGCGACTCGGAGCAGTCGACGAGGGGGATGTCCTCGACCTCCCCGCCGCCCAGGGCGGTCTGCATCTCGCTCTCGGTGAAGCAGTCACCGACCCCGATCTCCATCACGTTGCCCCCTCCGAGGACGGAGTTGAGCACGCCACAGGCGGACAGGCTGACGACGGCACCGGCGGAGAGCAGTGTGAGGGCGGCACCGCGGACGGCGGGGGAGAGGGAAGACATGAGGGAACTCCGGGATTTCTTGCTTGCGGGGAATCTCGCCGGAACGGTGGTGGCGAGAATGAAAGAATTCACCAGGTGGAGCGCGATGTCAATCTGGTTTTCCGGCGAACACGAATATGTGACGCATGAATACTCCAGGTGACCGAACGAGGGCGATCCAGCACGCCTGACCTGGAAAGTCATGGCATCCAGCACTCACCAGGGGCACTTTTCCCACCGGGTGGGAAGCGGCGGCGGAAGGATCCGGGAAACGAAAGGAACCGCCGGGTGGCGGCGATTCCCCGGCCTTCCCCTGGCGGAAAGGAACCGAGGCCGCACCGATCATCTCGCGGGGTGACGACATTCGGGGAGGACGCGGCGGAACACGCACCCGGAGTGGCCTCCGGCGCCAGCGAACGGACGAGGGCCCGCGCCTTCGCGCGGCGCGGGCCCTCGTTCACGTTCCGCGGTCACGGCCGCGCGTCCGGGTGGCGCCTACAGGTTGGACTGGGCGAGGGTGCCGGTGGTCTGGGAACCGTCCATCTGGCTGATCAGGCAGAGGTACTCGCGGTCACCCATCTCCCAGCCCTCCTCCATCGGGAAGAGGGTCTGGAAGACCAGGGCCGACTCCTCGTAGGAGGTGCCGACGAAGGTCTGGAAGGTGCCGAGGCACTGCTCGTCGACCATCTCGATGAGCTCCTCGCGGCCCGGGTAGTCGAGGCCGCTGTCCAGGAAGCCACCGTGGTAGACCTCCAGGTCGTGGGGCTCGGAGCAGTCGATGATCGGCGCCGAGCTGACGGAGTCGTCGACCTCGGTCGACATCTCGTTCAGGCAGTCGCCCACGGCGAGCGCGTTGATGTCCTGGTCCTCGGCACCGACGGGCGCGTCGACGTCCTCCGCGGGCTCGCTCTCCTCGTCGTACTCGGTCTCCTCGGCCGCCTCGGGGTCGTACTCCTCGCTGGGCTCGTCGCCGCCCCCGGTGAGGGCGGGCGGCAGCAGCGGCAGGCCACACCCGGACAGGGACAGGGCGGCACCGGTGGCCACGGCCACGAGGGCCATTCGGCCAAGCAGGGGACGGTGCGCTTCGGACAACATGACGACTCCACGGGGTATCTGGTTGCTCACCGACTCGGGAGGGGTATCGGCGTATCTATCCAGACGCGTCCGACGGCGAGAAGGTTTCAACCGATTCGGGAGTTCGTTACGCAGGTTTCGGCCCGACCGGGACGGAGGCGGGCCGTCGGGCACACGGAAAAGGGCCCCGGCCGATGGAGACGAACTCCACCCGCCAGGACCCTTCGCTGTGCGTCATCAGGGACTCGAACCCCGGACCCGCTGATTAAGAGTCAGCTGCTCTAACCAACTGAGCTAATGACGCCGGTCTCCGCTTCGCGCCTTCCGGCTCTCTGCGGCAACGAGTTAACTCTACCCGAACTTTGGAGCGCCCGGGGCCGGAAACGGGCGATGTGCCCCAGAACACGGAGGAGGCCCACGCGGAGCCCCACAGGGTCCCCGGGGCACACGGAAAAGGGCCCCGGCCGATGGAGACGAACTCCACCCGCCAGGACCCTTCGCTGTGCGTCATCAGGGACTCGAACCCCGGACCCGCTGATTAAGAGTCAGCTGCTCTAACCAACTGAGCTAATGACGCCGGTCTCCGCTTCGCGCCTTCCGGCTCTCTGCGGCAACGAGTTAACTCTAGCAGGACCACGGGGTGGCCGCGAACCGGTTTCGGATCCGACCACGCGTCGGCCCCGTCACATCGCGGCCCTGGCCCGGAAGGGGCGAACCCACCGGGCACGGCTCGTAGCGCTCCGTTTAGAAGAAGGCCACGAACAGGGCGACGATGATGCCGACGGTCAGGGCGACACCGACGCCGGCGAGCACCAGCGGCAGGATCGGGCGGCGCGGAGCCTCCTCGGGCTCGGGGTTCTCGTCGACGAAACGGCGGAAGTGCTGGGTGGTTCCCGCCGGGTCCATGCTGGGATCGTTGTTCTGCGTCATGGCCTTGACACTAGCGACTCATCTGACCGCTGAGCACCCCTTGGGGAAGATCCGGTCGATCCCACAACCCTCTGTTGGGATGACCAAAACCCGGACTTTCCGAAACAACCAGGTCACCCCCGTGGCTCCGGCACCCACCGGTCCCCCGCATCCGCACACGAGGACTTCGCCTGGATGAAAGCCGACCGTAAGACGGATCGCGGAGACTCAGGCCCGGGGTTCCGGACCCGGTCGGTACTTCCCTGCGACCGTGCCCGCCCCCAGGGGCCCGGCGCGCAGGACCGCGGCCATCCGGGCCGTGGGCGAGACCCCGTGCGCCGGGTCCTCCCGCTCCACCAGTCCCACCAGCTCCGACGCGGACCGCTCCGGGTGGGCGTCCAGCCAGGCCACCGCCATCCGCAGGGACAGCGGCAGGCAGCCCGCCAGCTCGGCCACGCGCCGCAGCGACTCGGGCGGACAGCGGTCCGGGCCCAGCAGTGACCGCAGCAGGGTGACCGCGTGCTCCTCGGGCAGGGCGCCCACCGGCACGGCACGCAACCCGTCCCTGACCAACAGGTCGGTCAGCCAGTTGCGGCTGGTCACCACGGCACAGCTCCCCTGACCGCCGGGCAGCAGGGGCCGTACCTGGTGCGCCGTGGCGGCGTTGTCCAGCACGATCAGCACCCGGCGCCCCGCCATCAGGGAACGGGCCCGGGCGGCCACCTCGTCGGGCTCGGTCGGCGGACCGTCCGGGTTCCGGGCGTCCACGACCCCCGCGGAGAGCGAGCGGACCAGGCGGCGCAGTACCTCCCCCGGCTGGCGCGGGCTGCCGTCGGGGCCGCGCAGGTTCACGTACAGCTGTCCGTCCGGGAAGTGCGTGGCCACCGAGTGCGCCCAGCGCACCGCCAGGGCGCTGCTCCCCGCCCCGGCCGGGCCCCGGACCAGGACGCTGCCCGGCACCGGCGAGCAGGGGTCGACGAGGCGGTCGAGCTCGGCCATCGCCTCGGCCCGACCGACCAGCGTGCGCGGCGCGGACGGGAGCTCGGCGGGCACCAGGCCCCTGCCCGGCCGGGTCGTGGCGCGGCGGGCGGCGCAGGGCCGGGTCTCGTTGTGGGTGCGCGGACGCGGCACGAGGGCGCCCGTGGCGGGAGCCGCCTTGGCGGGACCGGCACCGAGGCGGGAGTCGAGGTCGCCGCGCAGGATGCCGTGGAAGGTCTCCTGGAGCTCGCGGCCGGGGTCGGCCCCCAGGCGCTCGGCGAGCACGGTCCGGGTCCTGGCGTAGACGCGTAGCGCCTCGCTCTGGCGGCCGGAACGGTAGAGGGCGATCATCTGGGCCCGGATGAGGGGTTCGTGTTCGGGGTGGTCGACGACGAGGGGGCCGATACGGGCGGCGACGCGCTGGTGCTCCCCCCGGGCCAGGGCCGCGTCGAACCCCCGCTCGGCCACGCGGAGCAGCTCCTCGTTCAGCCGCGCCACGTCCCGGGCGTGCAGCAGGGGCGCGGTGACGTCGCCCAGGACGGGGCCGCGCCACAGGTTGAGGGCCCGGTGCAGCAGGTCGGCGTGCTCGTCGGTCTCCCCCTTGGCGGCGGCGCGCTCGGCCCGTTCGGCCAGCGAGCGGAAGAGCAGGAGGTCGGAACGGTGCTCGTCGAGGTCGATCCGGTAGCCTCCGTCCGCGCCCTGGATCAGCGGACTCCCGAGGTGCCGTTCGAGGAGGGCGCGCGCCCGGGCCACGTGGACCTGGAGCGCTCCCCTGGCCGCCTGTCCCGGGGTGTCCCAGACGCGCTCGATGAGTTCGTCGGTGGAGACGGTCCGGCCCGTGTTGAGCATCAGGGTGGCCAGGAGCGCGCGGCGGCGGTCGCCGCGCAGGCTCAGCGGAACGCCGTCGACCTGGACCACGAAACGGCCGAGGAGGCCGACGTGGAGTCCCTGGGAGGCCGTCACGGCAGCGTCGACGGTCGCCGCGCCCCGAACCTCTGGCGGGTCGTACAGCGGCACGGCTCCATCCCCCCTGTGAGGCGGACACGGGTGTGTTGGGTGGGAACGTGCCGCCTCGCCTCCAAGGGTGCCGTCTGAGCTGGGATATCGCAATCAGAACGGGGGCACTTGCCGCACGGGCCGTCCCTTGAAATCCTTGAATCTCCCGGTTTTTCCCGCCAGTGCGTTGACTCTGCACCACGACCGAAAGAAACTTTCCTCCATGGCGCAAATCCCGAAGCCGTCTGGCGGCCGTGGCGACGTCCCTCCACCGCCGGTCCCCACGACGGTCCTGCGGATCAGGTCGTTACTCCCCTCGCTGGCCCCGGCGGAACAGCGTGTGGCCCAGCGGGTCGTCGACGACCCCGAACGCGCCGCCGCCTCCTCGATCACCCAGCTGGCCAAGGACTGCGCGACCTCCGAGGCCACGGTCATCCGGTTCTGCCGCACCATCGACTTCAGCGGCTACCGCGAGCTGCGCCTGGCGCTGGCCACCGAGGCCGGTCAGGCCCGGGGCGCGCGCGGCGACGCGGCCGAGCTGGCCAGTGACATCAACCCCGACGACACCCTCGTCACCGTCGTGCAGAAGATCGCCTACACCGACGCGCGGGCCGTCGAGGAGACCGGCGCCGCCATGGACGTGGAGGTGCTGCGCGCGGTCATCGACGCCATGTCGAACGCGCGACGCGTCGACATCTACGGGGTGGGTGCGAGCGCCTTCGTCGGCGCCGACCTCCAGCAGAAGCTGCACCGGATCGGGCTGACCTCGTTCGCGTGGTCGGACGCGCACGTGATGCTGACCAGCGCCGCCCTCCTTGAGGGGAGCGACGTCGCCATCGGCATCTCGCACAGCGGAACCACCATCGACACCGTGCAGGCGCTGACCGAGGCGGGCCGACGCGGGGCGCGCACGGTGGCGATCACCAACTTCCCCCGGTCACCGATCGGGTTCGCCGACCACGTGCTGACCACGGCGGCGCGGGAGACCATGTTCCGATCGGGCGCCACGGCGTCCCGGCTGGCCCAGCTGACCGTGGTGGACTGCCTGTTCGTCGGGTTGGCGCAGATCCGCTACACGGACAGCAGGACCGCTCTGGAGACCACCTACGAGGCGGTCCGTGGTCTCCGTCTGAGCGACGACCGCAGACGTCGGCGGAACGAGGCGTCCGCCGCGAGGAACACCCCCGCCGGAAGCGACGACTGACCCGCCCGCCCGCCGGGCGCGGCCGAGCGGAAGGACGAGGGTGCGGACCGAACAGGAGAGCGCAGTGCACGGTGGCACGGAGCAGGACCCCGGAAACGGATCAGACGGGCGAGCGGCCGACGGTGGGGCCGTGATCGTGCGGGCGCCCACGGAGGCCCGCAACTCGGGCACCTACGACATCGACCTCCTCCCCGCGCTGGACGTGCTGCGGCAGATCAACGCCGAGGACACCACCGTCGCGGCGGCGGTCGCCGCGGTACTGCCGGAGCTGGCCCGGGCCGTGGAGCTGGGTGTGGCGGCGCTGGAGCGCGGCGCGGGCATCCACTACTTCGGCGCGGGCACCTCCGGGCGGATCGCGGCGCTGGACGCGGCCGAGCTGCCGCCGACCTACGGGGTCCCCCCGGAGTGGGTGGTGGCCCACCACGCGGGCGGAGGCGAGGCCCTGGTCCGCGCGGTCGAGGGGATCGAGGACGACTGGGAGTCCGGCCGGATCGACGCCGCCGCCGTGGGGCCGGGCGCCCTGGTGGTCGGCCTGGCCGCCAGCGGCCGGACCCCGTACGTGGGCGGTGCCCTGGAGGCGGCCCGTGAGAGGTCGGCCGCCACGGTGCTGATCACCGCGAACCCGGACGCCCCGCTGGCCTCGGCCGCCGACGTGCACGTGGGTGTGTCCACGGGAGCCGAGGTCATCGCCGGTTCCACCCGGATGAAGGCGGGCACGGCGCAGAAGCTGCTGCTGAACGCCTTCTCGACCGCCGTGATGGTGCGGATCGGGCGGACCTACTCGAACCTGATGGTGGGCGTGGACGCCACCAACGGGAAGCTGCGCGGGCGCGTGGTGACCATCCTGGTGGAGGCCACCGGTCTGACCGAGGAGGTCTGCGCGGAGGCCCTCTCCGAGGCCGAGGGCGACACCCGTGTGGCCCTGGTGTCGCTGCTGGCCGAGGTGGACGCGGTCACGGCGGCGAGGTCCCTGGAGAAGGCCCGTGGCCGGGTGCGGACCGCCCTGGCCGACCTGGGCCTGCCGGGTCAGGAGACCCCCGGGGCCTAGGGACGAGGGGCCCGGGGACACCGCGCCGGTGTCCCCGGGCCCCACCGGTCAGTCGTCCAGGGCCGCGCCGATCAGGCCCAGGGGCGGCGAGCCCAGCTGGAGGAGCGCGCGGTGGAAGCGCGGCAGCGAGAACGCGCTCCCCCACTGTTCCCTGGCGCGCTCACGGAGCGCCAGGATCTCCAGCTTCCCCCAGGTGTAGCGACCGTACGTCGGGTCGAAGGTGGCGCGCCGGGCCTCGGAGAGCGCCGCCGGACCCTGCAACGGGGTGTCCTCGGAGAAGCGCGCCGCCGCCTGCTCCACCGTCATCGTGCCGGTGTGCACGCCGATGGCCACCGACAGCCGGGTCACGCGGATCAGCGCCTCCAGCCACACGCCGATCTCGTAGTGGTCGGCGGTCCAGTCGGGGTCGCCCAGCCGCTCGGCGGCGTAGGCGCCGAACCCCTCCTCCAGGCACATCTCCTCCGCGTAGTGGGCCCACCCCTCGGCGAAGGTCATGGAGTGCAGGGCCCGGCGCACCTGGCTGGGCGCCTGGCGCAGGGCCCGCCCGTGCGAGAAGTGGCCGGGCGCCACCTCGTGGACGCTCACCGCCGGGAGGGTGGTGTGGCTGAACTGCTCCAGCCACTCGGCGGCCTCCCGCTCAGACAGTTCGGGGTCGGGCGGGGTGATGTAGTAGAAGGACGGGTTGTCCGCCTCCCAGGGGCCGGACCACGCCATCATCGCGGTGGCCCAGCGCAGCGCGGGCGGCGGCACGTCGATCCGGCACTCGCCGTCGTTGAAGGGGGCCAGCTGGCGCTCCTCGGTGAAGTCGAGGGCGATCCGGGTCCACGTGCGGGCGGCGTCCAGCACACTCTCGGAGTCGGGGTGCTGGCGGGTGAGCTCCCGGCTGAACTCCATCGGATCCCGCCCGGGGGCCAGCCGCGCCGTGGCCGCCGCGAGTCCGGCGCGCAGGCGGTCGCGTTCGGCGTCGGCGCGGGCCGCGAGGGCGTCGAGGTCGACCTCCATGGCCTCTCCGGTGCCCATCAGACGGCTGAGCGCCTCGGCGCCCAGTGCGGCGCTCTCCGGGCCGTGTCCGGCGGCGTGCTCGACGTGGGCGAGCAGGCGCGCGTGCGCGGCCAGGGCGTCGCGGCGCACGTCGTCGGGAAGCCCCTCGGGGAGCCCCTCCGCGAGACCTCGGACCGCGCCCAGGAGGGACTGGGCGACCGGCGCGCTCAGCCGGTCCAGCGCGGCGACCGCGTTGTCCGCGAGGGTGGGCCAGAGCCGCAGGTGTTCGATCCGCGCGGCGGCGCGTTCGGCCTCGGGGGCGTAGGCGCGTTCGTAGCTGGACAGGTCCATCTCGCCCACGTGGTGGAGCGGGTTGGTCCGGTGCGTCTGGAGTTCGCCCAGTTCGTGGCGGAGCCCGTTCTCGAAGGCGGTCAGGTGGTCCTCGTCGTGGGGGTCGTCCAGGGGCTCACCGCCCAGATCGGCCAGGGCGGCGCGCACCCCCTCCGGGGAGAGGTCGGCGGCCCTGCCGTCGTACTCGTGCATTCCCGCGCCCTCGCGCAGGGATCCGGGCATGAGGTCGGCGATGGCCCTCAGCCTCGGGGGGAGGTCGTCGTGGGGGGACCGTGCGGATTCGTGGGGCTGTGCAGACATGCGCCGACTCTAGCCCCGGGCACCCCTGCCACACAGGTGGGTTTCCGGGGGCGGACGCCCGCCCCGCCCGGAACTCCGGCCGTTCCCCGTGCGTCTCCCCTGATGTGACGACCTCAGCGACACCGAGCCCCGACGGGGAATCCGTTCCCGGGTCCGAGACCACCGACCGCCCCGACACGGCACCCTCCCGCCGGGGGTGGTCGCGGCGCCGTCTGGCCCTGCTGGCCGCGGCCGCGGTGCTCCTGGGGTTCGCGCCGTTCGTGTGGGTGCTGGCCTCCACCGGAGGCCTGCGGCACTCCGTGGACTCCGTTCCGGACCGGCCCGTGGCCATCGTCCTGGGCGCCGGGGTCCGCTCCGACGGCCTGCCCAGCTATCTGCTGGCCCAGCGGCTGGACCTGGCGGTGGAGCTCTACGAGGCCGGGAGCGTCGAGGCGGTCCTGGTCACCGGCGACAACGGGGCCGAGCACTACAACGAGACCGACACGATGCGCGACTACGTGGTGGAGGCCGGCGTCCCCGAGGACAGGGTGGTGGGCGACCACGCCGGGTTCTCCACCTGGGACTCGTGTGCCAGGGCCAGCGAGGTGTTCGGCGTGGAGGAGGCCACGGTCGTCACCCAGGAGTTCCACCTGCCGCGCGCGGTGCGCCTGTGCCGTGCGGCGGGGATCGACACGGTCGGGGTGGGCGGGGCCAGCATGGAGCAGCGCGCCGTCGCCACGGTCTACGGGTGGGCCCGTGAGGTCCCGGCGGCGGTGGCGGCCCTGGGCACCGTGGTGCTCCGGCCCGACCCCCACTTCCTGGGCGACTACGAGACCGGCGTGGACGACGCCCTCGCCGCCGCACGCACCCCCTGACCGCGAACCCGCTCCGGGGCCTCGGCGCCGGGGAGCGGGTTCGGGGGTGGGGTCAGCGGCCTCCGCCGAAGAGGCGGCCGAACAGACCGGCGGGCGCCTCCTGGGGCTGCTGCGGCGCGGCCTCCTGCGGCTCCTCCGCCTCCGGCTCGGGCTCCACACCGACCAGGGCGCAGTACTCCTCGGCGTCGTCCGGCAGCGCCCAGGCCCGCAGGGTCTCCCTGAACTCCTCGTCCTCCCACGCGGAGGCGGGCAGTTCGGCGATGGCCCACAGGACCTTCAACGTCTCCTCGTCGTAGTCAGCCTGGGCGTGCTCCTCGACCGTGTGCCCCTTGGAGCGGGGGCCCAGGACCATCTCCAGACCGGCACCGGTGACCAGGGCGCGGGAGTCGTCCTCGCCCTTGATCAGCCCGGGCAGGATGTCCAGGCGCAGGCGGCGGGCGCGGTCACCGGCGCGGCCCAGGGCCAGGAACCCCAGGACCTGCGGGGAACGCTGCCCGCAGTGCGGCCACGACTCGTTGAACAGACCCTCGTATCCCACGGTGGTGCCGCCGCCGCGACCGATCCGGCGCAGCCCCTCGCGCGGGGTGTTCTCGCCGTGGATCAGCACCAGCGCCACCGAGGCGGCGAAGGAGTTGTAGAGGTTGCCCCCGGCCATCTGGTGGGTGAGGCCGATGGTGGTGTCGACGTCCCGGGGGTCGGCCACCTGGCCGAGGGCGAACAGCTCGGCGGGCAGCGGCTCACCGCTGTCCAGCCCCTGGGTCATGATCTCGCGCATGGAGGTGGGGGCCTTGGGTGCGGAGCGCAGGTCCTTGGCGAGGAGCATCTGGGAGGCTCCGGTGATCTCGGAGGAGATCCGCTCGGAGTCGGAGGGCAGGAAGCCGAGCAGGTAGCTGACCCACTCGCCCGCGCGGTCGAGGCCGCCGCGGTTGGCGCCGCCCTGGAGGAGGGTGACCAGGTCGGGGACGCGGGCCAGGACCGCCTCGTAGGTGTCCAGCTCGGCCTGGAGCAGCTCGGCGCCGTCGTCGGCCTCCATCACGGCCAGGCGGTTGCGCATCCGGTGGAAGTGCTGCTCGTCGGGGGCCTCCTCCATCCAGGCGCGGTACTGCTCGCGGACCTTCTCGGCGTCGTTGGAGACGGCCCAGGCCACCTCGTCGCGCCACTGGTCGAGGTCGCGGTGCTGGGGGAAGCGGTCCTCGGCGTGGGCGCTGACCAGTTCGAGGAGGAGGCTCAGGGGGCGCCACCGGTCGGTGGGCAGGGTCTCCTCCGCGGTGGCGACGTCGACCAGGCGGTCAACGACCCTGGGGGCCGCCCGGTGGCCCGGGGCGGGGAAGTGGATGAGGTCGTGGAGGTCGGACAGGGCGCTGTCGCTGGCCGCGACCTGTTCGAGCAGCTCGGGGACGCGCTCACCGCCCTCGGGGATCAGGGCCGTCCAGTCCGTGTCCGCCGCGTTGTCGTGTGGTTCGTTTCCCGTGGTCGCGTTCATGTGCCGATTATCCCGGCTCGGCGGCCGCACGCGAATCGGCGTCGGGCGTCGGGCTTCTCACCGGTGAGGGGGGAACCCCCGACGGTGCCTAGGAGTCCGAGTCGGTGAGTTCCCCTCGGAGGGGTTCGGGGCGCAGGACGGCGTCCTTGAGGGCCTTGGCGGCGGCGCCGACCTCCCGCGCGTAGCCGATGAGGGTGGACCGGCGGCGCGCCCCGAGGCTGGGGTCGCCCACCCCCACCGCGTCGATCCCGGCGGCCCGTGCCAGGGAGACGGTGCGCGGGAGGTGGAAGGACTGCGTGACCATCGTCGCGGCGTCCACCCCGTAGAGCCCGCGCATCCGCACGCAGGTGTCCCAGGTGCGGTAGCCGAACGGGTCCGCCGTCACCAGGTCGGCGGGGACGCCGTGGGCCACGAGGTAGTCGGTCATGGTGTCGGTCTCGCGGCGGGAGACCTCGCGGTTGTCCCCGGAGACGATGACCCGGTCCACCTTCCCGGTCTCCACCAGCCGGACGGCGAGGTCGAGGCGGCGGGCGAGCAGCGGGGAGGGGCCGTCGTGCCAGGCGGCGGCGCCGAGCACCACGGCGACGGGCCGGTGGGGCACGGACGCGACGGTGCCGCGACGGCGCGCGCTGGCGAGGTAGGTCCAGGCGAAGGGGGCCAGTGCGAGGGCGCACACGCCCGCGAACGTCGCCGCGATCCAGATACCCACAGCCCGAGACCTCCGCTCCCCGTGCGGCCCCTGCCGCGCGGCCACACCATCATGGCGCACGGTGGGGGCGGGGGAACCGGGCCTCGGGCCGTCCGGGTCACCCGAAGAGGTCGGACCAGCCGCCTGACCTCTTGTGACGCACCTTGAGGCTGCCGCCCTGGTTCTTGCCGGTGATCACGAAGTGCGGGGCGCCGTGGCGGGCGATGGAGTCGACGTCCGAACGCTGGCTGCCGAACCACGAGGTCTCGAGGTTGACCTCCGCGGTGGCTCCCTCGGGGATGATCAGGTCGCCGGAGCCCCAAGAGACGTCCAGCCAGACCTCCGTGACCGGGGCGGTCAGGCGGGCCTCGCGGAAGTCGAGTCTGGCCTCCCCGAACCGCACGTTCACCTCGACCCGCTGCGGGACGGTCCACTCCTTCTTGCGCACCACGGAGTCGCCCTGGCCCGTGAGGTACAGCGTCTGCCCTCCGGAGGAGACCGGGCTGGGGACCTGGGGGGTGAGTCCGCCGGGTCGGTTCGGTCCGGCTGGCGCGGAGCCGCCGAAGCCGCCCGCGCCGGCGGGGAGGTCGGCCACGATGGGCTGGATGTCGGCGTAGGTCTTGGCGGCGTAGACGGCGCCGAGGCGTTCGTCCAGCTCGTCGAGGTCCAGTCGGCCCTCGCCCGCGGCCTCGCGCAGGATCTCCGCGACCTGGTCGCGTTCGGTGTCCGAGATACGCAGTTGGTTCTTGTCGTTGGGGGCCACGTGCTCGTCCCGCTCCTTCCGCCCGGTTTGTCTTCACCAACGTTAGAGCATGCCCCCCGGTCCGCGCCGCCACGGACGTCGGGCGTCCGCACCCGCGACCACGGTCGTCACGCCCCGGGACCGATTGTCGCACCCACACGGCAGGATGCGTCCCGGAGTCGACGACCTGGGGCCCGCCGACCGGGCCCGGATCGGCGCGGGAGGGAGGAGGGTGCGGCGTGGCGCTGAGGCGGCACACGGGACGGAGACGGAGCCGCGTCGGCCCGGGAGCCGCAGCGGTGCGGGACGGATCGGCACGGGAGGGAGGGGACACGATGAGCACTGCCGGAAGGGGCCCCGGGGCCGAGGGGGAACATCGCCGCGGCGGGCGGGACCCTCGACGACGCGGGGCTTCGGCGGCGTCGGGGCTTTGGGGAGGCCGGGGACGGGGTACCGCTTCTCTAGGGTGGTCGAGGTCCCCCTCACGCCGGAGCGGTCGACGGCCGCACTCGTCGCGCGGGCCGACGACCCCGCCCTCCGGGTGGTTGAGGACTCTGCCGGGGTAGGACGGACCCCGGCAGAGTCCTGAACCACGCGTCATGCGCCCCGGGTGCGTACACGATCTCGCACCGCGCGGCCTTCCGCACAGAGCGTGTCCGAAACTGGCCAGAGTGTGAGCCCGGACCGGGTGACCTCTCATGTTCGTGCCCCTCCCGCGCCCCGCACCCACGTCGGGTTTCGGTCACCGCGTTCCCACGAGCCTGCCGCCCCTCCCCTCCCCCGTGCTTCTCAGCGCGAACAGCGAGATCCACGCGCGATTCACGGGTTTCGGTCCACGACACAACCCTACTTTCGGACATTTCCCCGCCCCAAGGAACCGCAGGTCAGAAGAGGCCACTCGGAAGGCCCCGGAGAACCTCCGGAACACCATCGAACTCCCTTACGCAAACACCACCCTGACCTGCAAGGACAAGAAGAGACCAACACTCCGGAAACCTGCCGCGAATCCACCCTCGGGCGGCGTTTGCCCAAATTCCGCCGCGAGCATGTCTCAGGTGGGAGCGAAGCCCGTCGGCCTCCTCCCGCGACACATCCGATCCGACCGTCCACCAGAGCCACCACCAGGTCGAAGACCGGAGGAACACACCACGTGTCAGCCCTTGCGATCGCCCCGACTTTCCTCAGCGACTTCAGCCGTCTCACGCCCGAGGTCCAGCTCGACACCCTGGCCGTGATGCGCGCCTACCAGGCTGGCGACCACCCGGGAACGGAGTCCGTCGAGGGCGCCGCCGACCCCCGGGTCCGGGTCGTCAGCATCGCCCCCGACTGGTCCGGCGTGATCGTCCCCGACCCCGACGCCGGAACCGAACCGGCCGGGGACGACGCCGCCGACACGCACTACCGGCTGCTCACCGTGCGCCCGCGTGACGAGGCGCTCCGCTACGCCCGGAGCCTGCGCCCGCGCACCTCCGACACCCTCACCGAGGTCGGGAGCGAGAGCGTCGACCCCACCCCCGTCGGCCCGCCCGAGCTCTCCGGCGCCCTCGGCGCGCCCTTCTCCCAGTGGCGGATCACCCTGCACCCGGACCAGCACCGGGTCGTCAAGGCGCCTTTCAGGGGATCGGCTCAGGTCACCGGCGGGCCCGGCACCGGCAAGACCGTGATGGCCCTGTACCGCGCCGCGCACCTGGCCGAACTGGACGCCGCCGAGGACCCCGGTGGCCACCGCGAGTCCATCCTGCTCACCTCCTACAACCGGGCCCTGGCCCAGTCCCTGTCCGAGCGCCTCGACCAGCTGCTGCCCGACCCGGACACGCGCTCCCGGGTCCGGGTGGCCACCGTCGACAGCCTGGCCCGGTCGATCGTCCAGTCGCACACCAGCGTCGCCCCGCGCATGGTGGGCAGGGACGAGCTGGCCCAGCGCTGGCGCGCGGTCGCGCTCGCGGACGGTCTGCCCTTCTCCGGCCGCTTCCTGGTGGACGAGTGGGAGCAGGTGATCCTGGCCAAGGGTCTGGAGCTGCTGCCCGACTACATCCGCTGCGAGCGCAGCGGCCGGGTCCAGCACCTGGCACCCGAACACCGGCGGCAGGTGTGGGAGACGGTCCGGCGCTACGTGGGCGCGATGCGGGTGGAGGGCCTGTGGTCCCACCCGCAGCTGGCCGGTGAGGCCGCGCGTCTGCTGGGCCGCACCGGTCCGCTGTTCCGGCACGTGGTGGTCGACGAGGCCCAGGACCTGCACCCGACGCAGTGGCGGATGCTGCGCGCCGCCGTCCCTGAGTGCTCCGACGACCTGTTCATCGTGGGCGACCCGAACCAGCGGGTGTCCGACAACCGGGTGTCGCTGGCCTCGCTGGGGATCAACGTGCGCGGCCGGGGCCACCGGCTGCGGGTCAGCTACCGGGTGACCCAGGAGATCCTGGACTGGAGCATGCCGATCCTGGGGCGCAGGTCGGCCCTCGGGATGGACGACGACGCGGACACCCTGGCCGGTTACCGTTCGCTGCTGCGCGGCCCCGCTCCGGTGGTGCGCGGCTGTGACAGCCGTGCCGAGGAGCTCAACGCCCTGGGCGAGTGGGTCCGGGTGTGGCTGGAGGCCGGGGTGAACCCGGCCGAGATCGCGGTGGCCGGGCGCAACCACTGGGTGGTGCGCGGTGTGGCCAAGGAGCTGGAGGCCCTCGGTGTGCGGACCACTCCCGTGGAGGGCGCCGCCGACCCGGCGGCGGTCCGGGTCGGCACCATGCACAGCATGAAGGGCCAGGAGTTCCGCTGCGTGGCGCTGGTCGGTGTGAGTGACCACCTGCTGCCGCCCAAGGCCGCGCTGGAGGCCGCCGACGGCGACCAGGTGGCCCTGGAGCACACCCACCAGCAGGAGCGGACGCTGCTGTTCGTGGCCTGCACCCGGGCCCGCGACGCCCTGTACGTGTCGCACGTGGGCCAGCCGAGCCGTCTGATCTCGGAGAACTGGTGATCCCGGTGCGCTGACGCACCGCCGCTGAGGTCCTGATCGGGCGGGCGCCCCCTGTGGGCGACCCGCCCCGTCGGGGTGCCCGCTTGGGGACGCGAGGGTGTTCGGGCCCGGGTGCCCGGAGCCCGGCCGCACGGGAACGGGGACGCCCCTTGCCGGGCGTCCCCGTCAGGTGCCGTGGGGACCACGGCGGCTCCTGGGCGGCTAGCCGCCGCCGTACTGGCCGTTCAGGTCGGGGATGGTCATCGAGTCCGTGTACGCCATCGGGCTGTCCACGTCCACGTCGGTGAGGTACATGATCGGGAGCAGGAGCGGTGGCGGGAAGTCCGGCGTGAAGGTCAGCGGGATCCCGAGCAGCCGGACGTGCATGCGGGTCACGTGCATCTCCACGTCACCGGTCATGTTCATGGTGGGCAGCCCGAGGCTCCGCCGGGTGCCGAGGTCGTCGAACCACAGCTCGCCGCCCCGGACGTCGCCGCTGCTCATGGTGAGGCGGATGTAGCGCCGGGGACCGTCCTCGGTGGGACACTCCACGACGCCCCGGTAGCGGGCGCCGTACATGGCGAGGCTGTCGGCGGTGAGTCCGGACTCCCGGACCGAACCCCGGAAGCAGTCGTAGTCGGAGTCGACCAGGACCTCCGGGTACAGGCCCTCGTCCTGGGCGGCCTGGCAGGCCAGGACCGCCGCGAGGAGATCCTCCTCGTCCTCGACCAGGGCGGCCTCCCCGACACGCAGCTCGCAGTCCTCGGCGTCGCCCTCCTCCGGCTCGGTCTCCTCTTCCTCCTCGTCCTCCGGTTCCTCCGCGTCGGGGTCCTCGTCGGCCGGGTCCTCAGTGGGGTCGTCCTCGGGGTTCCCCGGGTCGGTGCCGCCGGGCCGCTCGGTGGGCTCGTCCGACGGTTCCTCGGAGGGCCGCTCCTCGTTCTGCTCCTTGTCGTCACCGGGGACCAGCCAGTCCCAGGGCCAGCCCAGAGTGGGGGCGGGCGCGGAGGCGAGGGCGACGGCGGCGGCGAGCGGCAGGGCGACGGCGGCCAGGGAACGGGTCGGGCCGCGCGGTGCGGGCGGGTCGACGGTCTCGGTCGGGGTGTGGTCCCCGGCGGGCGTCTCGGAACGCGTCCCGGCGCCCTCGGTCTCGCCGTACCCTTCGGCGGGATCGGGCTCCCCGCCGGTGTCCTCGGTGTCCTCGACTGTGGTTCGGTCCCCGCGGCGCCGACGGGGTCGGCGCCTGACCTCGGGGGACCACGCGAACACGAGGGATCCGCCGACGATGCCGAGCAGCATGCCGATGACGAATCCGCCGAAGTTGGAGGTCGGGAAGGACACGAGGGCGAGCATGAGCCCGACCAGGCCGAAGAACACGTGCTGCGCGGGCTGGAGCCAGCTCAGCACGCCGAGCGAGATCAGCAGCAGCGCGATGAGGGGCCCGTAGACCCCGGCGATGCCCGCGTAGATGACCAGGTCGATCGGCAGGATCAGGCTCTGCGCGGCGGGTGCGACCAGCAGCTCGATCCCGGCCGCGACGAGGAGGAAGCCGCCCCAGAACGGCCGGTTCCGCCGCCAGTCACGGAACCACCTCCACCCCGATCGGATCGGCGTCAGTGCGTGCGCCATGAGCTCAGAAGCACTCGTGGTTGCCCGGCTTGATCGCCAGGTTGAGCCCGGTCAGGCGCAGCGAGCCCGAGGTCACCGCCCAGGTGGTCATCTCCATCTCGGAGACGGTGATCGAGTCGGCCTGGAGACCGAAACCACCGGCGGGGCCTTGGCCGCCCTCGGCCTTGTCCAGGGTGCTGGCGTCACGGCCGATCTCGATGGCGCCGAACTCGGCGTTGCCCTGGAGCTGCTCGATGTCGATGACGAGGTTGGTGCCCTCGACCGGGCTGCTGGCCCCGGCGTTGATGACGAGGGTGGCCTCACCGATGGGCAGGTCCCACAGGGAGGACATGCACAGGTTCTCCAGTTCGGCGGTGTTCACGGTGGACAGGCCGACCGCGCGGGCGGAGCCGTCGACCGAGTTGGCGACGTCGCCGTACTGGCTGAACCCCGTCCCGGAGAGCGAGTCCGCGGACATCTTGAAGCTGTCCCCGGAGACCGCGAAGGAGGCGGCGAGGAGGCCCTGCGTGGTCATGGCGCCGAGCACTCCGGCCGCCAGGAACCCGGGCACCGCCACGAGTGCGAACCTGCGCCAGCGCGTTCCGCCACCGCCTTCGTGCTGCTCAGGCGCGTCCTGTGGCGCCTCGGGCACCTCTTCGGGGGCCTTGGGCATGTGAACCTCCAGTGGTCCGCCGCTGGGGGGAGCGGCGAGGGGGAGCGAAACTTGCGCCGAAGCACGCCTCGTGTGTTATATGGAACACACCTTACTCGGCGGTAGTGACGAACATTACAATATCGAATGTCACATTTCTAGATGGCGCATTCATCGTTGCGGACTCGTTTCCGGCGCAGGACGAGCACGCATCCGACCTGGAGAGAGACCCACACCATGTCCCCTCAGCGCACGGAAGACCCCGCCGAAGGTCCGCACCACACACAAGACCCCTTCGACTACGACGTGGTAGTGATCGGCTCCGGCTTCGGCGGATCGGTCAGCGCCCTACGCCTCACAGAGAAGGGTTACCGCGTCGGCGTCCTGGAGGCGGGCCGACGTTTCACACCCGAGACCCTGCCGTCATCGTCCTGGGACGTGCGGAACTTCCTCTGGGCCCCGGGTGCCGGGCTGTACGGCATCCAGCGCATCCACCTCCTGCGGGACGTGATGATCCTGGCCGGAGCCGGTGTCGGCGGCGGTTCGCTCAACTACGCGAACACGCTCTACCACCCCATGGACGCGTTCTTCGAGGACCCGCAGTGGCGCCACATCACCGACTGGAAGTCGGAGCTGGCCCCCTTCTACGACCAGGGCCGCCGCATGCTCGGCGTCCGCACCAACCCCACCGTCACCCCCTCGGACGTCCACCTGAAGGCCGTGGCCGACGAGATGGGGGTCGGTGACACCTTCCGCCTCACCCCGGTCGGCGTGTGCTTCGGCGACGGGCGGGACGGTGACGGCTCCCAGGCGGCCCCCGGCGCGTCGGTCGGGGACCCCTACTTCGGCGGCGCGGGCCCGGAGCGCCGGGCCTGCACGGAGTGCGGTGAGTGCATGACGGGCTGCCGCCACGGAGCCAAGAACACCCTCACCGAGAACTACC
The DNA here is from genome assembly GCF_056173345.1 of Nocardiopsis sp. iso_237. Taxonomy (NCBI): domain Bacteria; kingdom Bacillati; phylum Actinomycetota; class Actinomycetes; order Streptosporangiales; family Nocardiopsidaceae; genus Nocardiopsis; species Nocardiopsis sp. iso_237. The sequence continues at coordinate 5,036,400 of NZ_CM149669.1, forward strand.
TGTACTTCGCGGAGCGCGGCGGCGCGAAGGTGCACCCGCTGACCACCGTCGAGCGGCTGCGGGAACGCCCCGGGTCCCAGGGCGGCGGCTTCGCGGTGGACACCCTGCGCACCGACGCGCCCCGGCGCCGCTCCAACGCCCGCACGTTCACCGCCCGCCAGGTCGTGGTCGCCGCCGGGACCTACAACACCCAGAGCCTGCTGCACCGGATGCGCTCCGACGGCCTGTTGCCACGGCTGTCCGAGAGGCTGGGCACCCTCACCCGGACCAACTCCGAGGCGCTGGTGGGCGCCATGAGCAGGCAGGTGCCGCCGCCGGAGGACCTCACCCACGGCGTGGCGATCACGTCCTCCATCCACCCGGACGAGAACACCCACATCGAACCCGTCCGCTACGGCAAGGGCTCCAACGCGATGGGCCTGCTCACCGCGATCCAGGTTCCGGGCGGCGGCTCGATTCCGCGCTGGCTGCGCTTCCTGGGACTGGCCGCGCGCCACCCGACCGTGTTCCTGCGCAGCTTCTCCAACCGGCGCTGGTCCGAGCGGATCATCATCGGCCTGGTCATGCAGTCCCTGGACAACTCGCTGACCACCTCGGTGAAGCGCGGGCTGCTGGGCGGCAGGAAGAAGCTCACCTCCAGACAGGGACACGGCGAGCCCAACCCCACCTGGATCCCCGCGGGCCAGGAGGTGGCCACGCGGCTGGCCGACCGTATCGACGGCTACGCGGGCGGCACGATCGGTGACATCTTCAACATCCCGATGACCGCCCACTTCCTGGGCGGCTGCCCGATCGGTGACAGCCCCGAGACCGGTGTGATCGACCCCTACCACCGCCTGTACGGGCACCCCGGCCTGCACGTGGTGGACGGTTCGGCGGTCACCGCGAACCTGGGCGTCAACCCGTCCCTGACCATCACCGCCCAGGCCGAACGGGCGATGTCCATGTGGCCGAACAAGGGCGAGGAGGACGCCCGCCCGGCGCCGGGCGAGGCGTACCGGAGCGTCCGGCCGGTCTTCCCGAAGGCCCCGGCGGTGCCGAGCGGCGCCTTCGCGGAGCTGCGCTTCACGACGTCGCTGCCGCTGACCGTGGTCGAGGGCACGACCGCCCCCGCCAACGGGGCCGCGAAGGTCGACGACTGACCGACCCCGACGACGGACGGGCCCGGACACCTGCGCTGGTGTCCGGGCCCGTGGTCCGTGTCGAGGGGCGGATGTTCGGGGCTGGGATGTACGGGGGTCGCGCGGTGGGGGCCGGGGGGTGGGGGTGTCAGGGGGTTCGGGGGCCGGAGAGCGGGTCCGGCGGGTGCGACGCGTCCTCGTTCGTCTCAGGGCCCGTGCGGGCCGTCGGTGTCCTGGGGCGTCTGGTCCTCGCTCCTGAGGTGCTCCATGGCGTCCGCGAAGTGGTCGCCCATGACGTTGGTGAGGTGGTGGGCCATCTCCTGGGCCAGGACCGCGTCCACCGCCTGCTGCGCGAGGGGGCGCACCCGGCGGATGAGTTCCGCGATCTGCGCGACCTCCTCGCTCTGGATCACGGTGCCGGGGGCGTGCTCGGCGATGATGTGGTCGGACACCTGGCGGACCATGTGCTCGGAGACGTCACCGATCTTGTCCCGCAGGTTCTCCGCGATGTCCAGCACCGCGCCCACGCTCATCCCCAGCTTCACCAGCTCGACGCCGGCGTGCAGCAGGCGCGGACTGGGGACCCGGAAGCGCAGTCCGTCGCGCTCCAGGACGCCGAGGTCCAGGGCGCGCCTTATGGTCTTGGGGGTCACCCCCTTGCCGAACAGGTCCTTGAGGTCACCCATGCCGAGGTAGTCGGCGATCTCGTCGCTCCAGGCGTCACCGACGGCGGACTCGAAGCCGAGGATCTCGGACAGGTCGCCGCCGCGCTCCCACACCTGGAACATCTCACCGATGTTGGCGAAGGTGTAGCCGCGCCGGAGGAGCTGGCCGATCAGCCGCAGACGCGCCAGATGCGCTTCGGAGTAGATGCCCACCCGGCCCTGGCGCCGGGGCGGGGCGAGGAGACCTCGGTCCTGGTACACCCGCACGTTGCGCACCGTCGTTTCGGCGAGCCGGGCGAGTTCGTCAATACGGTATTCCGCCATAGAACCCAGCCTAGAGACCCTGTGGTGCCGTACTCATCAGTAAATCCGCTCCCTGGCGCCGTTGAACGATGACAACGGAGATTGTAACGTTTCAGGTGATCGGAGTGAACGGGGTCACACCACTCGAACCGCCCGTTCGGCGCGCCTCCGGCACGGAACCCCCTGGAGGTACACATGTCCGTGGGAAACGCGCCGACACCGAAGCTCACCGAACGCGAGGACATCGCGAAGCGCCTCCTGCGCGGCTCCGCGAAGGCCTCCTTCGACCCCCTGGTGGAGATCGACTGGGAGGCTCCGCTGGAGGACCTGTGGGGAATGCGCCCCGAACGGGTCTCCCTCTACGGCACCCACCTGTGGGACCGCCTCAGCGAGGACGAGCGCCGGGAGCTGTCCCGGCTGGAGATGGCCAGCACCATGGCCACGGGTATCTGGTTCGAGACGATCCTCATGCAGATGCTGGTCCGGCACGTCTACCACAACGACCCCACCACCCTCCACGTGCAGTACGCCTACACGGAGATCGCCGACGAGTGCCGCCACACGGTCATGTTCGCGAAGGCCATCGAGAAGCTGGGATCCACCGCCTACCGCCTGGACCCGGTGGCGCACGTGCTCGGCAACCTCTTCAAGGCGATCGCGCACGGACCGCTGATCTTCGCGGGCGCGCTCTTCGTCGAGGAGATCCTCGACCAGCTCCAGCGGGAGATGATCGACGACGGGAGCATCGAGCCCGTCGTGCGGGCCACCTCCCGCATCCACGTGATCGAGGAGGCGCGCCACATCCGCTACGCCCGCGAGGAGTTCCACCGCGACTGGGTGCGGCGCGGCCCCGTGGACCGGGCCTACTCGCGGCTCGTGCTGGGCCTGGTCACCTACTACGCGACGACCCGGCTGATCCACGCGAAGGTCTACGAGCGGATCGGCCTCGACCCGCGTGAGGCCCAGCGGGCCGCCCGGCGCAACGCGCACTTCATCGACAGCAAGACCGAACTGTCCCGCAAGGTGGTCAGGACGCTCGACACCGCCGGGGCCATCTCCGGCCTGGGCCGGTACTTCTGGCGCAGGGCCGGGCTGCTCGGGCGCGGGTAGGACACGGACCGCAGCGACGGGGCCGCGCGCGGGCGCGGCCCCGTCCTCGTGCCAGCACCGCGTCACAGCAGCGGAACACGGACCTTACTCGCGAGTAAATTTCCGGCTGATACCCATTGCATTGTGACAATGCTCGTTGTAACGTTCCCGCAATGACTGTGGAGGAGATCACATGACGGCCCCCCTGCCTCGCCACCTGAGTCGGCTGCCCGGCCAGAACGCCATCGTGACGGGCGCCTCCGGTGCGTTCGGCAGCGCCACGGTGGCGGTCCTGCGCCACCTCGGCGTCAACGTCGTCGGGATCGACCGCAAGCCCGCCCCCGGCGTCATCGCCTGCGACATCACCGACGACGAGCAGGTGCGCACAGGGGTCGCCCAGGCGATCGAGCAGCTCGGCGGACGCCTCGACCTGCTCATCCACTACGCCGGGGTCGGCCCCTCCGTGGACATCGGCCACCTGCCCGACTCCCACGCCCACCAGGCGCTGGAGGTCAACCTCCTCGGCACCTGGCGCGTCACCGCCGCCGCGATGCCCGCCCTGCTCCAGAGCCGCGGCCGCGTGATCGTCACCGCGTCGCTCCTGGCCAACCTCCAGCTCCCGCTCGCCGGGGCCTACACGGTCTCCAAGCGCGCGGTGACCGCCTACGCGGACGGCCTGCGCGCCGAGTACGGCACGCACGTCGGCGTGACCACGGTCTACCCCGGCTACGTGGACACCCCCATCCACGAGAGCTCCCGCGCCACCGGCGCCTCACTCGACGGCCTGGTACCCGCCGAGAGCGAGCGCGACACCGTGATGACGGTGGTCCGCGCCGCCGGCGCCCGGCGCGCCCCCCGCGACGTCGCCTGCACGGCGTTCGGGACGGCCGCCCTGCACCTGACCAAGCACTTCCCCGGAACCACCGAACAGATCGTGTCGCTCCAGCTCGGCCTGCTCCTCACCGACGGCGCCTTCGCGGACGCGGAGATCGCCCGGGGGCTCCACGCGCGCCACGGTTCCCCGCACGCCCAGACCAGCGCCTCCTGAGGAGGAACGAGATGACCGCCGAAGTCGTCGCCAAGCCGAAACTCACCGACCGCGAGGACATCGCCAAGCGCCTCCTGCGCGGCTCCGCGAAGGCCTCCTTCGACCCCCTGGTCGAGATCGACTGGGACGCCCCCGTCGACCCCGACATGTGGGCGATCCGCCCGGAGCGGATCTCCCTCTACGGCACCCACCTGTGGGACCGCCTCAGCGACGAGAAGCGCAAGGAGCTCTCCCGCCTGGAGGTCGCCAGCGTCGCCACCATCGGCATCTGGTTCGAGACGATCCTCATGCAGATGCTGGTCCGGCACGCGTACCACAACGACCCCACGACCCTCCACGTCCAGTACGCGTACACCGAGATCGCCGACGAGTGCCGCCACACGGTCATGTTCGCGAAGATGGTGCAGAAGCTGGGCTGGGAGGCGCACCGGCTGGACCCGGTCACGTTCCACCTCGGCCGTGTGTTCAAGGCGATCGCGCACGGCCCGCTGATCTTCGCGGGCGCGCTCTTCGTCGAGGAGGTCCTGGACCAGCTCCAGCGCGAGGCCGTCCCGGACGAGCAGATCCTCCCGCTGGTGCGCGCGGTGGCCCGCATCCACGTGACCGAGGAGGCGCGCCACATGCGGTACGCCCGTGAGGAGTTCCAGCGCGACTGGCCCGAGCGCGGCGCCCTGAACAAGGCCTACAGCCGGATCGTGCTGGGCCTGGTCACCTACTACTCCGCGACCCGGCTCATCAACCCGAAGGTCTACGAACAGGTCGGGCTGGACCCGAAGGAGGCCCAGCGGGTCGCCAGGGGAAACCCGCACTGGGTGGAGACCAAGACCTGGGCCGCCCGCAAGGTCGTCAACACGCTGGACACCGCGGGTGCGATCACGGGCCTGGGCCGGTACTTCTGGAAGAAGGCCGGGCTGCTCGGCCGCTAGGTCGTGTTTTTTGGATCATTCCGCGCTCGCGACCACCAGGCTGCCTCTCACTGCGCCGATGAAGCTCGGACAGCCAACCCCGGGCGGGCCCCCGCTGTGCGACACTGCGGAGCTTGCGTAGCAGCGCACAGTAGGGGCAGCTTCACTCATCGTCTTGCGAGAGATTGCCTGGAGGCCGCTCGCATCGATGGCGGCTCCGCCGCCACCGGCGAAAGCATCCAAAAAACACTCCCTAGCCCCCTCCCGAGAGGACCACCTCTCCCCGGAACACCGTCGTCGGAAGGCGCAACGCGCCACGTCTTCCGGCGGCGGCCCAGACGTCGGGGGCTGAGAGCGAACGCGCCACGCGCTCAGCCCCCGACCCCCCTCCCCCGGGGAACGTAACGCGCCACGTTCCCCGGGGGTCCATACTTGCCGGTCGGTACGCCAGCGTCCACGGCCGCACCGGGCCCGTACGAAGGGAACAGCATCGTGACCGAAGAAGTGCCGCACCACCGGGTCGCCATCATCGGCTCAGGGTTCGCCGGGATCGGCATGGCTGTGCGCCTCACACAGGCCGGGCTCCGGGACTTCGTCATCCTCGAACGGGCCGACGGGATCGGCGGGACCTGGCGCGACAACTCGTATCCCGGTGCCGCCTGCGACGTCCCCTCCCACCTGTACTCGTTCTCCTTCGCGCTCAACCCCGGCTGGAGCCGGACCTTCTCCCCGCAGCCGGAGATCTGGGAGTACATGAAGCGGGTCGCCGGGGAGCACGGCGTGGACCGGCACGTCCGGTACGACAGCGACGTCCGGGCCGCCCGCTGGGAGCCGGAGGAGAACCGCTGGCGGATCGAGACCACCAGCGGAACCGTCACCGCGCAGTTCCTGGTCAGCGGCGCCGGTCCGCTGGCCGACCCCACCTACCCGGACATCAAGGGCCTCGACTCCTTCGAGGGCAGGCTCTTCCACTCAGCGGAGTGGGACCACGAGCACGACCTCACCGGGCGCAGGGTGGCGGTGATCGGCACCGGCGCGTCCGCGATCCAGTTCGTGCCGAAGATCCAGCCGCTCGTGGAGAGGCTGACGCTGTTCCAGCGCACCGCCCCGTGGGTGATGTTCCGCCACGACCGGGACATCACCAAGGCCGAGAGCTGGCTCTACCGGAACGTCCCGGGCGCCCAGCAGATCGCCCGCAAGAGCATCTACTGGGGGCGCGAGACCTACATCTTCGGGTTCGCGAAGAACCCCAGGCTGCTCGGGGTCGTGGAACGGCTCGGCCGGGCCAACATCAACCGCAGCGTGAAGGACCCCGAACTGCGGCGGAAGCTCACCCCCACCTTCCGCGCCGGGTGCAAGCGCATCCTGATGTCCAACGACTACTACCCCGCGCTGGCCCGGCCCAACGCGGACGTGGTCACCGACGGCATCGTCGAGGTCCGGGCGAACTCCGTCGTCACCCGGGACTCCTCCGGCCGGGAGACCGAGCACGAGGTGGACACGATCATCCTCGGCACGGGCTTCCAGGTCACCGACCCGCCCATCGCGCACCGCGTGTACGACGCGCGGGGCCGTTCGCTCGCCGAGCACTGGGGGGACGACGTCCAGGCCTTCCGGGGCACCACCGTGAGCGGCTTCCCCAACGCGTTCGTGCTCGCCGGACCCAACACCGGCCTGGGGCACACCTCGCAGGTGTTCATGATCGAGGCGCAGATCCGGTACACCATGCAGGCGCTGAAGTTCGCCTGCCGCAACCGGGTGGACCGCTTGGAGCCCCGCCCCGAGGCCCAGCACGCCTACAACGAGATGGTCCACAGGTCCATGCGGGGCACCGTGTGGGTGACGGGGGGCTGCGACAGCTGGTACCTGAACGAGCAGGGCCGCAACACCACGCTGTGGCCCACCTTCACCTGGAACTACGCGCTGCGCACCCGCTGGTTCGACCCGCACAACTACGACCTGCGCCGCGCCCCGAGCAGCCGGCGCCCCGTACCGACCGGAGGAGAGGGCGCGTGAGCGGTTTCGACGACGAGGAAGAGGAGTACCAGGGCCCCGTGACGGTCCAGCTGCACTCCGAGGGCACGGATCCGGCGGAGAGCTTCGAGGTCCGGGCGCACTTCGCCGGACACTTCTCGCCGCTCACCGGCGACTACCGCTGGAAGGGGCGCCTGGCCCCGGAGCCCGGACTCACCAGGGCCTACGAGGAGGGGGCGCGTACAGTCATCGTGCGCACCCCCGACGGCCACGAGGGGGTCGGTGAACTCGACGGCCCCAACCTGTGGGGAGGGCTCCCGGTGAACGGGTCGGGCACACCGCCCTTCGCCGTCCCCCGCATCGACCTCGACGACTGAGAGGCAGACCCCCATGGCGACACGACACGTGGGACCGGCACGGGAACTCCGGGTCCGGTCCGACGACGGCACCCAGTTGCACGTCGAGGTGCGCGGGCCCTCGGACGGACCGACCGTGGTGTTCTCCCACTGCTGGTCCACGTCCCTGGCCTCCTGGGGCCCCGTGGTGCGGGACCTCGACCCGAACCTCCAGGTGGTCCTCTACGACCAGCGCGGCCACGGGCGGAGCCAGACCCCCCTCACCCGCGCGGGCTACGGCACGGAGAAGCTCGCGGACGACCTGTGCGCCGTCCTGGAGGCGACCGTGCCCACCGGGCACAAAGCGGTGGTCGCCGGGCACAGCATGGGCGGGATGACCATCATGGCCTCGGGGCCGCGCGCGACCTTCAAGGAGAAGGTGGCCGCGGTGCTCCTGACCAACACCGGGTGCACGGAGCTGCCCGACCGGTCGACCGCGATCCCCCTGCCCGGCCCGCTCGGGAAGTTGGGCGCGAAGGTCTTCCTGACCGCGCCGCTGCCCCTGGGCCCGGCCAACGCCGGAAGCGCCAACGTGCTCCGGTACCTGGTCATGGGCAAGGGGAGCAGCCCGGCCGCGAAGCGCCTGTGCGCCCGGCTGGTGCACGAGTGCGGAAGCATCCCCCGCGGCGAGTGGGGCCGGGTCATGACGAGGCTGCACCTGGACGACTCGGTGCGGGAGATCGCGGTGCCCACCGTCGTCGTCGGAGGTGACGAGGACAAGCTGACTCCCCCGTGGCACGCCCACCACATCGGTGAGCTGGTCCAGGACCCCGTCGAGGTCCGGGTGATCCCGGGTCTCGGCCACATGGGCCCCCTGGAGGCCCCCGGAACCCTGGCTGAACTGGTCGGGAAACTGGCGGCCAACCACATCATCGAGGACGCGAAGGCGTAGGGCCCGACATACGGGGGCGCGGTGCAGAGGTGGCACCGCGCCCCTTCTTCAGGCCTCCCCGTCCACGAGGACGGAGGGCCACGGGAACTCGTCCGGCAGAGCGTCCATCACCATCTCCGCGCAGCGCCGCCCCTTCCAGAGCCCGGCGCTGCGCATGGCGCCGACCTCCCGGAAACCGGCCCTGGCGTAGGCGTTTCTTCCCCCGGTGTTGGGCTCCAGGACCTTGAGCCAGACCATCTCCAGCCCGATGATGTGGAAGGCGTAGTCCAACGTCAACCGAGTGGCCACGGTACCCGCGCCCGTGCCCCTGGCCTCCGGCGCGATGACGAGGACGAACTCGGCGGTGCGCACCGCGTGGTCGATGAGCAGACTCGCGAGTCCGCACGGGGTCGGTTCGCCGCCCCGCAGGTCGTAGACGGTGAACCGTGCCTGGTCAGGGGCTCCGCGCAACTGGTGTTGGAGTCCCTCGGCTCGGGACTCGGGGCTCTCGGCCACCTGGCGGCCGTATCCCAACACCGCGCCGGGGTCGCTCTCCCACCGCCAGTACTCGTGAGCCAGGTCCGAGCGCAGGGCCCCCAGGGCGATGCCCTCGGCCCGTGCCCAGAGAACCGGTTCGGCGATGTCACTCACGAGGCTCCTCGAAAGGTGTGTAGTCGGTGATGTCGTCGGACTCGGCGACGGCCCGTCCCCGGACCTCGACCCAGGCGTGCAATCGCACCGGGTCGGTCGCCACTCCGTGCCGAAACGCCGCCTGGAAGCCCGCCCAGCGCAGAGCGGTACTGGTCGCCGCGGCTTCTTCCCAACATGCCACGCGCAGCGGGACCAGGCGACCGACCCTCCGCACGGCCCTCGCCGCCTCCTCGGCCGCGTCGAGGTCCGGGGCTCCCCGTTTGGCCCTGGCCACCAGCCGTCGAGTACGTGTGAACGCACCTCTGCGGCTTCCCGCGCCACAGCTCAGCACGACCAACAGCGCAAGTGCTCCCAGGGCGTACCACCGCCATGATGCCGCCGGAAGGGGCTCCAGCGCGGCTGGACTCTCGGACGCTCCCCAACTGGCGGAGGAGGGCACACCGAGTCTGACCCGGTCCCAGTCACGGTGGCTCTCTCCCGGGAGGAGGATCCCTGCGACCAACAGGGCGAGGAACACGCGTTCCCGCTCGCATGACGTCGATGTGGCTCCGCCGGTGCTCCGCAGGTGCACAAGGGCCTCCGAGCCCCCTTCGGAGAGGAGTCGCACCGTTCCCGACCGCACGTCGAGCGCGACGCACGAGGCGGGGAAACAGACCAACCTCAGGTCCCCGGCGGGGACGACAGAGGACGGGAGGGTCACCCCTTCACCCCCGAGCACGCGGCGACCCGCGTCCACCTGACCGGGGGGCCTGCTTCGACCGTCCGTACCCACGCTTCGGCGGCCACCACCGGTTCCAGCATCCCCCATGACACGCGCCTGCCCGTAGCAGCGGACCGCAGCTCCGCGAGGAGGACCTCCACGTCGACCAGGCCGTGGCCCGCGAGCCAGCCGTCGCTGAGAAGGGCCGACACCTCGGGCAGATGTGCACGTAGTCCGAGGTGGTGATCGGCGTCCGTACCGCCCTTCGTGCGGCGCTGGGCGACCCCGTCGGGCAGTACGTCTCCCATGGCTTCCGTCAACTGGGGCTTGTACCTCCAGGGCGAACCTCGGTCCCGAACCCGGAAGGCCATGGCGGACTCCACCACGTTCCGGTCCAGGAACGGAGACTCGAGGCGCACCCCGAAGGGCTCGGCGAACTGGGTGTCGGCGTGGGCGGTGCGTCCGATACCGGACAGTGTGGCGAGTTCCGCGTCAGTGCGCAGCAAGTCCCTGATGCGACGCCCCTCTCCGGGACCCGCCAGTTCCCGCGCCTTCGCGGTGGACCAGCGGGGAAACGTGGGTCGCCCAGCCCCGACCGCGCCTGGCAGTAGACGGAGGGGGCTGCCGCGATCGAGTTTGGCCCATCCCTGCAGGTCGCGAAGAGCCCGGAGCACACGTCCGCCAGCCGCCAGCCTGAGCACGAGTTCGGGGGACTGCATCAGAAGGGCGTCGCCTCCGTCTCCCGTCATGTGGAGCGTGCTACCGAAGGCGCTGATCCGCTGGTAGGCCAGAACGTGCCGGTTCCGGGTGATCGTCGCTGGCGCTGGTTCGTCCGTGGGTGGTAGCCGGTCCAGGCCGCCGTAGGGAAGTTCCACATCGGTCATGGGCAACAGCGCATGCCGTACGTGGGGCCGACCGGACATGGCGTTCCGCGCGTGGTCCAGGTCCGCACCCCGGAGTCTCGAGGCCGGGTGGACGGTCCAGGCTGTCAGGCCCCGCCTCCCCGCGGAGGCGAGAAGGCACAGCGTGGTCGAGTCCAGCCCACCGCTCAGGTCACAGGACAGGTGTCCGGCCTGTGCGGTCCGTACCGCGACCGCTTCTTCCAGAGCGGCCCTGAACCGATCCGACGCCTCGACCCGTCGGGTGACCCTGGGCCGTGACCACCAACGACTGACGCGGGCTCGCCCACCTCCGCTCACCCGCAGCGAGTGCCCCGGCGGGACGGTGCGTACGTCCGGGAAGGCGCTTCGGTGTGTCCCGTGTGCCTCCGGAGGAGCCAGGAGCAGGCCCGAGACCCAGACGGGGTCCACTCCACTGCGGGTGATACCGGAGAGGGCACGGCTCGACGACGCCCACGCCACCGCCCCGTCGACTTCGCGGTAGTGGAGGGGCAACGCGTGGACCGGATCAGCGAACACGGTGGCCTCTCCCCCGGAGGCGACGAGAACGGCGTAGTTGCCCGCCCAGGAAGGTGGTCCGGAACGCCATTCCCCTGAGAGCCACGCGCTCAGACGCTCAGGGGAAACCGTGTGGGAACCGATCACCGCACCGAACAGAGGACCCACTTCGGCCGTGGCCAGGGACACTCTGTTGGCGGCACCGGCTGTCCACAACCGCCCGCAAGAGAGTTTCCGAGACCACGTGGAGGAGACCGGGTGGAGCGTGTGCGAACCGAGTGTCCCGCCGAACCACTGCATGACTCTCCTGTTCTGGTGAGCGCCTGCCGACTCCCTCGTACGAGCTACCGGTACTTGTAGCGCTTGTCCTCGGTTCCGCTCCTGTTACTCGTTCCCTCAGTCAGCTCCACGGCGTCTCCGAGTGTGACGAGGACGGGTGGGATCTCGTGCGCCACGGGACCACGTTCCGTCTTCGGGAGTTCGTCGTCGTGCATCGTCGATCGCTCCTTCGTTCCCATAGATCCTGTTCACGATTCTGGCCGTGATCGGAGGGACGTATCGACCCCACAGAGGACACCTCGCAGGACGTCCTCGTGCGGTAGAAACGTCCCATGCCCCCCAACGAACGTCTCCGCGCTCACTTGGAGCGATCCGGTCACACGGCGACCTCCCTCGCGCAGCGCGTCGGTACCGACCCGAAGACCGTGGTTCGTTGGATCACCACCGGACGCGTACCGCACCGCCGGAACGCCCACTCCGTGGCCCGGGTGCTGGGTACGGAGGTCCGGGAACTCTGGCCCGCGTTGGACACGCCCAGGTCCGACGCCACGGACCTGGTGGAACTGCACCGTCAGCGCTCCGACGTACCAGCGGAACACTGGCGGGAGATGTTCGCGGCGGCCGAGAAGTCGATCGAGATACTGGTCTTCGCCGCGCTGTTCCTCCACGAACAGATTCCCGACTGGAACCAACTGCTCCGTGAGAAGGCGGAGAACGGTGTCCGTGTGCGTGTACTCATCGGAGATCCCGAATGCGAGGCGGTGCGTGTTCGAGGCGAGGAGGAACACTTCGGCCATGGGATCCAGTCCCGATGCCACCTGACCGCGATGCACTACCAGAACGTGGCGTCCGCCCCAGGGGTCGCGGTGAGAGTGCACTCCTCGACGTTGTACAACTCGCTCTACCGAGCCGATGACCAGATGTACGTGAACACGCACGTCTACGGTGTCACCGCGTTCGGAAACCCGTTGCTACGGCTGAAACGCAGGGCTCCCAGCGGATTGTTCGACGCCTACGCCGCCAGCATGGACGCCGTGTGGAGCACAGCCCGACCTCTGGAGGGGTGATTCAGGACATGGCCAGAACCGAGTACTTCGACGCCCCGGACGCTCCGGAGCCCAACAACCTGGTGGTCGCTGCCAGCGCCGCGGTCATCGACGACGAAGGCCGAATCCTTCTCCAGAGGCGGGTGGACAACGGCTTGTGGGCGATGCCGGGTGGAGCGATGGAGATGACGGAGAGCCTCCCTCAGGCCGCCGCGCGTGAGGTTCTCGAGGAGACCGGTTACGAGGTCGTGGTGTCGGGGTTGGTCGGTACCTACACCGATCCCCGGCACGTGATCGCCTATGACGACGGTGAGGTACGCCGCCAGTTCAACGTCTGCTTCCGTGCCCGGGTCCTCGGAGGAGAGCTGGCAGTCAGCCACGAGTCGCACGAGGCGGGCTGGTTCACCCGGCAGGAAGCCCGTGAGCTGGACATGCACCACACACAACGCCTGCGGGTGGAGCAGGCCTTCGAGAAAGGGCCCGCCCACGCGGGTTGAACAGCCGGAGCCTTATGCCGCCCGGCGTCTCCGGTCCGAGCAGCCCGGAGCCACCGGGCCACTACACGTCGCGGGTCGCGGTGGGGATCACGTGTTCGGACACCTCGGAGTGGACCTGGTGCAGGCGGGCCTGCACCGACCGGCGCAGTTTGGCCAGGCACTCGACCAGCGTGATGTCGTCACCCACCAGACCGCCCTTCGCCACGACGGGGGTTCCGTCGAGCGGGCCCCCGCTGAGGTGGCCGTGTACGGCCAGCGGGACGATCTCACCGCCCACGTCGAAGGCGTGCACGTCGAGTTCGTCCAGGAGGCTGGCGGTCAGGTCGCCCCCGGTCAGGTAGAGGCCGCTGGGCAGCGCCTGGGCGCCCACCGTGTCGGCCAGGTCGTTGACCACGTCGGCCACGAGACCGGCGACGCGGCCCGGCAGCTCGGCCCTCGTGTGGGCGGGCAGTTCGCGGACGCGTTCGGCGGTGGTGACCACTCTCAGCACGCAGAGCTCGGGGAAGCCCGAGGAGGACAGGTGGTCGGTGAGTTCCCGCGCCACCTGGTCGGGGTGGTCGCTGTCGGGGTCGCTGAGGGCCACGGCGTCCAGGTCCACGAACCGGACCGCGCCGGTGCGGGCGACCGTGGCGAGCTGGCGGCGGGTGAGGTCGGTGGTGCTGCCCGCCACGGCGAGGAGGGGCCCGCGTGAACCGGCCTGGCCGCGTAGGCGCAGGGCGTAGGCGAGCAGGGCCCCGGTGGGACCGGGGTCCACGGCCACCCAGACGATTCCCTCCGCGTGGTGGGCGGCGGCCGCGGCCTCGGCTATGTCGGTGAGGTGCTGCTCGGTACTGGCGTCGCAGAGCACGATCGGCTCGTCACCGGCGAGCAGCTCGGCGGTGAGCATCTCCTGGGTGATCCGCCGCAGGGGCACGTGTCTCACGGCGAGGTCGGTCTGGGCGGCGAGGATGTCCGAGACCACACTGGTGGTCATCGGGCACAGCGGGTCGTTGGCGAGCTCGCTGCGCTCCAGCGGCACCCCGTCGAGCAGCTGCACGCCGTCCTCGGTGATGCGGCCGGAACCGGGGAAGGCCGGGGCGAACAGCACCCGGACGCGGGTCCCGGCGGGCAGTCGCTCGCGAACGGCGTCGTAGGTGGCCTCGATCTCCGCGCCCACGTTGCCGCGCAGGGTGGTGTCGGTGCGCTTGACCACCAGACCGACCGGCCAGACCGCCTCGACGACGTCGGTGACCAGGTCGGCCGCCTGCTCGGCCGGGACGTGTCTGCTGTCCAGGTTGGCGACCACGACGTCGTAGTCCCCGGCGACCCGGCTGACGTGCTCGGGGGTCACCGTGGCCACGCGCATGCCGGTGCGGGCGAACCGCGCGCCCGTGGCGTTGGCTCCGGTGAGGTCATCGGCGACCACGAGGACCTGGGCCACGGCGCTGCTCCTTCGGCGTTGGAATCCCTGCACTGACCTGTGTCCAACATAGGGCCAAGGCCGGGGTTCGGGAGCCGGTCAGCGGGCTGGCAACCGCACGACCTCGTTGGCGCGGGCGGAGCGGCGGGCCGCCTCGATGACCTCCAGGCCGTGGATCACCTCGTGCGGGTCCACCGGCAGGGGTTCGCCCTCGCCCACGGCGTCGCGGACCCCCGCGTAGAACTCCGGGTAGGCGCCGCGCGCGCTGGGCACCGGTTCGGTGTGGCCGTCGGTGCCGAGGAGTCCCCAGTCCTCTCGCGGGACCACGCCCCAGTCGGCGGTGTCCGGTCGCTCGCCCGTGGTGAGCCGGGCCTCCTGGCCGTCCAGGCCGAAGCTGGTGAAGGCGGCCACGTCACCGAGGACCCGGAACCGGGGTCCGTTCTGCGCGCTGAGGGCGCTCATCCACAGGTGGGAGCGGGTCCCCCGCACGTGCCCGAGGGACAGGAACACGTCGTCGTCGGCGTTCACCCCCTCACGGCGGGCGTCGATCTCCGCGTAGACGGTGGCCACCGGGCCGAACAGGTTGACCGCCTGGTCGATCAGGTGCGGGCCGAGGTCGTACAGCAGCCCGGCTCCGGCGTCGACGCCTCCGGTCTCCCGCCAGGTCCCCTTGGGCTGGGGCCGCCAGCGCTCGAACCGCGACTCGAAGCGGTGCACCCGCCCCAGGCTGCCCTCCTCGATCAGCTGCCACAGGGTGAGGAAGTCCGCGTCCCAGCGGCGGTTCTGGTAGACGGTGAGCACGTGGCCCAGCTTGTCGGCCAGGTCGGTGAGCTCCCGGGCCTCGCGGGCGGTGAGCGCGAACGGCTTGTCCACGACCACGGCCAGCCCGGACTCCAGCGCGGCCCGTGCGAGCGGCGCGTGGGTGTCGTTGGGCGTGCTGACCACCGCGATCTCGTACTGTGCGGCGTCGGCCCACAGTTCCGCGACGCTGGGGTACACGGTGATCCACGGGTAGCGCTGCCGTGCGGCCCGCGCGCGTTCCGGGGACGCGGTGACCACGGCGGACAGGCGCAGCCCCGGGACGGCGTCGATGAGCGGCGCGTGGAAGACCTCGCCGCCCTTGCCGTAGCCGACCAGGGCCACGTGCAGTTCGGGTCCGTCGTGTGGGCCCTGACCAGGGCTGGATGCGTCAGCCATGCCCCCAATGTACGGCTCCGTCGGACCCGTCGGGCGAACGGCGCACCCGCCCCGGGACCGGACGGGTGGCCGGATCCACTTCGGCTCGGCAAAGGCGCAGCGCACACGGTTGTCCTGCAATATTTCGGATCGTTACGCAAGAAGTTGCGCGAGGTATGGACATTCGCCCCGGATGGGACTTACATCGAGAAGCGCATGACCTGGATCACACCCCCGCCCCCGGTGGGTGTGCGTGCCGAAGGAGTGAGACCCCCCATGCCAAGTTCGGTCACTCGACGCGCCCTGGCCGCCGGAGGCGTGGTGTTCCTCGTCTCCGGCTGCTCCTACCTGAGCGGGGGCGACGGCGGCAGCGCCGACACCTCCGGCATCGACTGCTCCCCCTACGAACAGTGGGAGGGCACCGGCGGCACCGTCTCCGTCTACGCCTCCATCCGCGACGAGGAGGGCGACCGCCTGGAGCAGTCCTGGGCGGACTTCGCGGCCTGCTCCGGCATCACCGTCCAGTACGAGGGCAGCGGCGAGTTCGAGGCCCAGCTCCCTGTCCGCCTCGATGGCGGCAACGCACCCGACCTGGCCTTCATCCCCCAGCCCGGCCTGCTGGAGCGCGCCGCCCGGGACGGCCACGCCGTCCCGGTCGCGGACGGCGTACGGAGCAACGTCGAGTCCGGGTGGAGCGAGGACTGGCGGGGCTACGCCACCGTCGACGGCGACCTGTACGGCTCCCCGCTCGGCGCCAACATGAAGTCGATGGTCTGGTACTCCCCCACCTTCTTCGCCGAGAACGGCCACGAGGTCCCCGAGACCTGGGACGAGATGATCGAGCTCAGCGACACCATCGCCGCGGACGGCACCAAGCCCTGGTGCGTGGGCTTCGAGTCCGGCGACGCGACCGGCTGGCCCGGTACCGACTGGATCGAGAACGCGCTCCTGCGCACCTCGGGCACGGACGTCTACCACGACTGGATCGCCCACGACATCCCCTTCGACGCCCCCGAGGTCGAGGAGGCCTTCGACCTGGCGGACGGGGTCATCCGCAACGAGGACTACGTCAACGGCACCTTCGGCGGCGTGGACAGCATCGCCGTCACCTCCTTCCAGGAGGCCGGGATGCCGCTCCTGGACGGCGGCTGCGCCATGTACCTGATGGGTTCCTTCTACGGCGCCCAGTTCGAGGACGACGTGGAGGTCGGTGAGGACGGCGACGTCTACGGTTTCGTGCTGCCCCCGCTGGAGGGCGACTCCGAGGTCCCGATCATGGGCGGCGGGGAGTTCGTCGTCGCCTTCGACGACCGCGACGAGGTGGTCGCCGTCCACGAGTACCTGTCCTCGGGCGCGTTCGCCAACCAGCGCGCCTCCCTCGGCTCCTGGGTCTCCGCCCACCAGGACCTGGACCCGTCCGTGCTGTCCGACCCCACCGACCAGTTCACCGCCGAGGTCCTCAACGACCCCGACACGGTCTTCCACTTCGACGGCAGCGACGCCATGCCCTCCTCCGTGGGGACCAACGTCTTCTGGAGCGGCATGGTCGACTGGGTCACCGGAGCCGACACCGCGACGGTCCTGGAGAGCGTGGAGTCGGCCTGGCCCTAGTTCTCTGAGCCACTGCTTCGCCTCGGTCCGTGTTCGGTCGCCCCCTCGGGGCTGACGTACGCGGTCGGCCCTCCGGCCGGGGCCCGGGAGCCCCGGCCGGCCCTCCCCCCACACCTCCAGGTACCACCAGGGGTCTTCCATGGAGTTCTCCTTCCTGGACGAGCTGCCCAAGCTCGTCTGGATGCTCATCGGGATCGCCGTGTTCCTCGGCGTCATCGGCCTGATGCTCGTCCTGCTCGACACCCCCAGGAGCAGGAGGGACCGCTGGCAGGCGGCCTTCTTCCTCGGCCCGGCCGTCCTGCTGCTCCTCGGCGGGCTGGTCTACCCCGTCGTCCGCACCACCGTGCTCTCCTTCCACGACCGCTCCGGGGACGCGTTCGTCGGGCTGGCCAACTACCAGTGGATGTTCCAGCGGCCGGAGATCCTCCAGGTCCTGTCGAACACCCTGCTGTGGGTGCTGTTCGCCCCCGCCCTGGCGACCGCCGTCGGCCTGCTCTACGCCGTGCTCATCGACCGGTCCCGGTTCGAGTCCCTGGCCAAGTCGATGGTGTTCATGCCGATGGCGATCTCCTTCGTCGGCGCCAGCATCATCTGGCGGTTCGTGTACGCCTACCGGCCCGCCGACCAGGAGCAGTACGGCCTCCTCAACCAGATCGTCGTGTGGTTCGGCGGCGAGCCCCGGCTGTGGCTCCTCGAACAGCCCCTCAACACGTTCCTGCTGATCCTGGTCCTGATCTGGGTCCAGGCCGGGTTCGCCATGGTGGTCATGTCCGCCGCGATCAAGGCCATCCCCGCCGAGACGGTGGAGGCCGCCCGGATCGACGGGGCCGGGGCCTGGCAGCTGTTCGCCCGCATCACCCTGCCGTCCGTGTGGCCCACCCTGGTGGTCGTGCTCATCACCATCTCGGCGCAGACCCTCAAGATCTTCGACATCGTCCGCACCATGACCGGCGGCAACTACGGCACCAGCGTGATCGCCAACGAGATGTACAGCCAGGCCTTCTCCCAGGGCCAGACGGGCCAGGGGTCCGCCCTGGCGGTGGTCCTCTTCGTCCTGGTCGTCCCGCTGGTCGTCCTCCAGATCCGGCGCAACCGCAAGGCCAGGGAGTTGGCATGAGCATCGATCACGTCGCGCGGAACCGGAGCGCCGCCGCCCGGGTACGCGGTCGGCTCAGCGGAGGGGCGGCCAGCCTCGCGGCACTGGTCATCGCCGTCCTGTGGACGCTCCCCACCGCCGGGCTGTTCATCTCGTCGTTCCGGCCCGCCGACCAGATCCGCGGCAGCGGCTGGTGGACGTTCTTCGGCTCCCCCGAGGTGACGCTGGACAACTACCGGGACGTTCTCTTCGGCAGCGCCAACGACGGACGTCTGGCCAGCCACTTCGTGAACTCCTTCGTGATCACCCTGCCCTCGACCGTGTTCGTGCTGGGCCTGGCGGCGCTCGCCGCCTACGCGCTGGCCTGGATCGACTTCCGGGGCCGCGACTGGGTGTTCCTGGGGATCTTCGCCCTCCAGGTCGTGCCGATCCAGATGTCCCTGGTGCCGCTGTTGCGCTTCTTCTCGCAGGGGGTGTCGGTGGGCGAGGTGCAGCTGCTGCCCGCGTGGGAGCTCACCGGGGCGATGGCGTTCACCAACGTGTGGGTCGCGCACACCGTCTTCGGTCTGCCGCTGGGCATCTTCCTGATGCACAACTTCCTGTCCCAGCTGCCGAGGTCGCTCTTCGAGGCGGCCCGCGTGGACGGGGCCGGGCACGGGACGATCTTCCGGAAGGTGGCGCTCCCGCTGATCGCGCCCGCCCTGGTCTCCCTGGGCATCTTCCAGTTCCTCTGGGTGTGGAACGACCTGCTGGTGGCGCTGATCTTCGCCGGGGGCGACACCTCCACGGCCCCGCTCACCGTGCGGCTGGCCGAGCTGGCCGGAACCCGGGGCGAGGCCTGGCACCGGCTCACCGCGGGCGCGTTCGTGTCCATCGTCGTCCCGCTGCTCGTGTTCTTCCTGCTCCAGCGCTACTTCGTGCGCGGGCTGCTGGCGGGCAGCGTCAAGGGGTGACTCAGGTGGAGCGGATGGCGGCCCGCGCCGCCTCCAGCGCGGTGGTCCGGTAGGCGGCGCCGAACAGGCACACGTGCACGAGGAGGGGGTGCAGCTGGTGCAGCGCCACCCGGCCGCGCCACCCGGCGGAGAGCGGGGCGACCTCGTTGTAGGCGTCGCGGACCCGGTCCAGGTGGGGCAGGCCGAACAGCGCCAGCATCGCCAGGTCCGCCTCGCGGTGGCCGCCGTGTGCGGCCGGGTCGATGAGCACGGCGTCGCGGGCGCGCCAGAGCACGTTGCCGCTCCACAGGTCCCCGTGGACACGGGCGGGCGGTTCGGGCTCCCCGGCCAGTTCCTCGACCGAGTCGACCACGCGCTCGATCGCCCGGGCGTCGGTGGGGGTGAGCGCCCCCTGGTCCAGGGCCTGGCGCAGGTAGGGGCGCAGCCGCTGTTCGGCGTAGAAGCGCGGCCAGTGCCGGGCGGGGGTGTTGTCCATCGGCAGCGGGCCGATGTAGCCGGGCCAGTCGGCACCGAAGGCGTCCGCTCCGGTCAGGTGGGTTCCGGCGAGCTGTCGGCCGAGCCGTTCGGCGGCGGCGGGTGTGGGTTCGTCCTGTTCCACCAGGGGGAGCACGAGCAGGCGCTCGTCCCAGCCCAGGGGTTGGAGCACCGGGGAGCCGAAGCACCGGCCGAGCCACTCCAGGCCGCGCGCCTCGGCGGCCAGGGCCCCGGCCGGTTCGGCCCCGCGCGTCTGGGACTTGACGAACAGCCGGGTACCGTCGGCCAGTTCGACGTAGGACAGGGTCCAGTCATGGCTGGTCCCGGCCTTCGCGGCGCGGCGGACCTCGGTGTCCAGCAGCGCCTCGACCCGGTCCGCGAGGGTGCCGGTCTGCGGGTCTCGGCCCGGTCTGCCCGGTCCGTCACCGGTGCCCCCGAAGGACCGCACGATCGGCTCCCTGTCCACGCGACTAGCCCCGCAACCGGGCGACGAGTTCCCCGGTGAGGCCCTTGGAGGCGGCCTCGACCATGTTCAGGACGGCGGTGAACCCGTCGTCTCCGCCGTAGTAGGGGTCGGGGACCTCCGGGTTGGGGCCCCCGCCCGGCGCGAACGAGCGGAACAGGAACAGTCGGGAGGGGTCGAAGCCGAGTTCGGGCCCGCGTTCGTCGACGACCCCGCGCAGGTCGTCGAGGTTGTCCAGGTCCATGGCCAGGACGAGGTCCCGGGTGGCCAGGTCCTCGGGGTGGAACTGGCGGGCGGTGTGGTGGGTGAGGTACCCGTGCACGCGCAGGGTGGCGGCGGCGCGGGAGTCCATCCCGTCCCCGATGTGCCATTCGCCCGTGCCGGAGCTGTCGACCCGGACGAGGTCGTTCATTCCGGCGCGTTCGAGGTCGGCGGTGAGCACCTTCTCGGCCATGGGCGATCGGCAGATGTTGCCCAGGCACACGACGCTGACACGGTAGGGACCAGTGGGGTCACGCGGTTCCGGCAGGCTCATGCCCCTTACCGTAACGAAAAACCGCCACACCCACCCGATCCGGCGCGGTGAGTGACGGTTCCGTCCCCGGTCCGTTCACGGATCAGCCCTTGGGCAGCCTGACCACGGTCACGAAGAAGTCGTCGATCTGCCGCACGACCCTGATGAACTGCTCGAAGTCCACGGGCTTGGGCACGTAGGCGTTGGCGTGCAGGCGGTAGCTGCGCAGCACGTCCTCCTCGGCCTCCGAGGTCGTGAGCACGACGACGGGGATGTGTGCCAGGTCGTCGTCGTTCTTGACCTCCTCCAGGACCTCCCTGCCGTCCTTGCGCGGCAGGTTGAGGTCGAGAAGGATCAGGTGGGGCCGGGGCGCGTCGGCGAACTCGCCCTCGCGACGCAGGAAGCGGAGCGCCTCGACGCCGTCCGAGACCACGTGCAGGCGGTTGCCCAGCTTGTGTTCCTCGAACGCCTCCTTGGTCATCAGGACGTCACCGGGATCGTCCTCGACCAGCAGCACCTCAATGGGATGCACCAACATGACCTCGCTCAAGCTTCCAGACCCCTATACGGGCCCCGCCCCGTGACCGGGTGGAACCGTACCGCCAGCGCCGCCGGGCAGGGGACTCGGATCCCCCTCGGCGTCACTGCCCGTGGGGGAACCGGTCTCCGGCTCGGTGCCGCCGGACTCTCGTGTGGCCGTCGGTGCCTCGTCCGTGGGGGCGGGCTCGGCGACCTCGGTGCCCTCGACACCGTTATCGACGTCGTCGGTCGGTTCGGTTCCCTCCACGGCAACCGACTCTTCCTTCTCCGCCTCGATGTCTACGGGCAGGGTCCAGCATATGCGGGTTCCGGTCCGCCCGGAGTCCGTGTCGTCGGTGGTTTCGGACCCTTCGGGGTTCTCGGCGCCCGTGTCGAGCCACATGCGGCCGCCGTGGAACTCCACGATCTTCTTGCACATGGCCAGGCCGATGCCGGTGCCGGTGTACTTCTCCCGGGTGTGCAGGCGCTGGAAGATGACGAAGATCCGCTCGGCGTACTGCGGTTCGATACCGATGCCGTTGTCGGAGCAGCAGAAGACCCACTCGTCGCCCTGGCGCTCGACGCTCAGGCGCACCTCGGGGGCGTCCTCGCCTCGGAACTTGACGGCGTTGCCGACCAGGTTGAAGAAGACCTGGGTGAGCAGGGTGCGGTCGCCCTGGACGGTGGGCAGGGTGTCGCCGGAGATCTCGGCGCCCGCCTCCTCCAGACGCGTCTCCAGACTACTCAGGGCGTCGTCCAGGGCCACGTTGAGGTCGACCGGCGCGAAGTTCTTCGTCCTCCCAACCCGGGAGAAGGCCAGCAGGTCGTTGATGAGCGTCTGCATGCGCTTGGCGCCCTCGACCGCGAAGTCGATGTAGGAGTCGGCGCGCTCGTCCAGCTGGCCGTGGTACCGGCGCTGGAGCAGCTGACAGAAGCTGGCCACCTTGCGCAGCGGCTCCTGGAGGTCGTGCGAGGCGACGTAGGCGAACTGCTCCAGCTCCAGGTTGGACCGGCGCAGCTCCTCGGTCTGGTGTTCCAGGAGGGTGGACTGCTCCTGGAGCTTGCGGCGCGCGGAGGCGACCTCGTCGAGGTCCTGCACGATGCGCTCGCGCATGGCGTCCACGTCGTGGCCGAGCTGGACGATCTCGGGCGGCCCGTGCAGCGAGATGCGGTGCGCGTAGTAGCCCTCGGAGACCTGGCGCATGTGCCCGGCCAGTTCCTCCAGGGGCCGCAGCACCCACTGCTGGAGCATGACCCACAGGAACACCGACAGGAACACCACGACCAGACCGACGAGCACCAGCAGGGCCACGACCTGCTGGGTGGCCAGGGTGAGGCCGCTCTGGGCCTCCTGGATCTCGTTGGTGAGGTGGTTGGTGGTGGCGTCGGCGGCCCGGTTCAGTTCCAGGAAGAGCACCCGTCCGCGCTGGAGGTCCTCCTGGGTGGGGGTCTCGCCGCTGCGGACCTCCTCCAGGACGGGTTCGGCGAACTGCTCGCTCCAGACGTCCCCGGCCTCGATGAGCTCGTTGACCTTCGGCGCGATGTCCGGGTTCTCCTCGGCCAGCGTGGCCAGGGCGCTCCGGTGCTCCGCGAGCGACATGCGCTGCTCGACGAAGGGCTGGAGGAAGTCGCGGTCGCCGGTGAGGATGTAGCCGCGGAGGGCGTGGTCCTGGCTGAGGTAGGCCGAGCGGGTCTGCTCGACGGTGCTCAGCCCGGGGGTCAGGGAGTCGACCTGGAGCACCAGGGAGTCCCTGGCCTGGAAGGCCGCGAGGGTGATGACCGAGACGGCCACCACGAGGACGACGGCGACCACCGTCAGCAGGCTGGTGACCCTGCGGCGCAGGCTCCAGGAGTGGCGGCTGGAGTGGACGCGCTCGTGCGGGGAGGCGTTCACGAACGGGGCTCCGCCGACGGACGTCCGGGCCCCCTCGTCCGGTTCCCCGTCGTGGTCTCCGGTCCGGGAGTCGGTGTCCATGGTGCGGTGTTCCTCCCCGGAGGGGCTCACTGCGGCTCTCCGTGGTTGATGAGCAGCATCGCCACGTCGTCCTGGAGCGGGCCGCCGTTGCTGCGTTCGGCCTCGTCCACCAGGTGTTCGGGCAGGTTGTACAGGGCCACGCCCTGGCTGAGGACCCCGTTCACCATCCGGCGCAGGCCCGCGACCTCCAGGCGGGCGGGCGGCCCGCCGTCGTAGGCGTCGACCAGGCCGTCGGTGTAGAAGAGCATGCTGGAGCCCTCGGGCAGGACCACCTCGGTCGACTCGTCCTGGTCGACGGGGAACACGCCCAGGGGCGGCTGCGGGACGGCCTGGATCTCCTCCGCGACGCCGTCCCGGACGATCATGGGCGGCGGGTGTCCGAGGACGCGCACTCGGGCGCGGTCGCTGCCGCTGTCGAGGCTGATCATGCACAGCGTCGCGTACATCTCCTCCTGGGCGCGCTCGCTCACCAGGAGGTCCTCCAGGTTGGGCAGGACGCGCTTCTCGGCGACCCCGCTCATGACCAGGGTGCGCCAGGCGATGCGCAGGCTGACGCCGAGGGCGGCCTCGTCGGGCCCGTGGCCGCTGACGTCACCGATGATGACGTGGGTGGTGCCGTCCTTCTCGACCGCGTCGTAGAAGTCGCCGCCGACCAGCGCGCGCTTGCGGCCGGGGCGGTAGTAGGCGCGGTGGCTCAGGGGCGAGCTGTCGAGCAGGACCTGGGGCAGCAGGCCCCGTTCCAGGCGCATGTTCTCGCGGGCGCGCATGCGGGCCTCGCGCAGCTGGCGGGCGTTCTCGTCGGCGCGGCGCCGTTCGAGGGAGTAACGCAGGCTGCGGGCCAGCAGGGAGCCGTCCACCTGGCCCTTGACCAGGTAGTCCTGGGCTCCCGCAGCGACCGCGGCGATGCCCTCGTGTTCGTCGTCGAGGCCGGTGAAGACGACGACGGCGGCGGAGGGCGCGCCCTCGAGGACCTCGCGCAGGAGGCCGAGGCCGTGCCCGTCCGGGAGGTTGAGGTCCAGCAGCACGCAGCCGCGGAAGCCGGTGAGGTGCTCGCGGGCGGCCGCCAGCGTGGAGACCCAGGTGATCCTGGTGGTCAGCGCGGTGTCCGCGAGGAGTTCCTCGGCGAGGAAGGCGTCCCCGGGGTCGTCTTCGATCAGCAGGACGTCAACTGATTCGACGGTAGCCTCCACCCGGTCGTCCAGAACGGTGTCGTCACCCAGGGCGGCGCTGCCGTGTGTCGCAGCGCCGTCGGCGGCTCGGGCCGCGTCGTCGCCGATCACTGTCACGTGATCGTGCCCTGTTCTCCTGGTATCCACTCATCGCCTCAAGGTCCACGGGGCCGTGGGAGTCCGTCACGCCGCGTACCCGAGGCGTTGGCCTCGGGTCACACCGGTGGTTCGGACCGCACGACACCCAAACGATAAACGCCCCGGCGACCAGTTGACCAGCAGACGAGACGAGACACATCCAACGCCGGGGGGCGGAACCACTCTGGTTCGGGCGTGTCGCGGGGGCCGGGCGGGCGAGGGGGCCCGGCGTGGCTGAGGGGTCGCGCAGGTGGTCAGCGCGTGCAGATGCGCGTGCGCAGGCACGTGAACGCAGTGACACAGGACACTTCGAGTGGGCGTTGTGTCACGTTTTTTCTGACACAGTGTCGTATCCATCTTGACAACCCGAACCACCTAAATGACATCATGTCATAAAGATTCCGGAAAGAGAGGTGAAGGTGACCATGAGCGCCACGGCCGAAGCCCCCACCGCGGTCGACCCCTCGGCCGAACCGTTCTCCGCGCGGCTGAAGGCCGCCACCTGGAACGACCACGCGGCCGCCGAACACCACGGCTTCACCAGGGCCCTCACCGAGGGCGAACTCCCCCTCGACGGATACACGGCGATGGTCGCCCAGCACTACTTCGCGTACGTGGCCCTGGAGCGGGTCGGCCGCGACCTGGCCGAGGACCCCGTCGCGGGCCGCTTCCGCTACCCCGAGCTGGAGCGCGTCCCCGCACTGGAGACCGACCTCGCCCACCTGCTCGGCGCCGACTGGCGCGACCGCGTCTCCCCGACCCCGGCCACCCGGACCTACGTGGCGCGCATCGAGCAGATGGCCGACCACCCGGCGGGGTTCGTGGCACACCACTACACCCGCTATCTGGGCGACGTCTCCGGCGGGCAGTTCATCCGGCGGATCGCTGCCAGGGCGTACGGCCTCACCGACGACGCGGGCGTGGCCTTCTACGTCTTCGACGCCCTGGGCAGCCTGCCGAAGTTCCGTACCGGGTACCGGGAGCGCCTCGACTCCCTCGACCTCGACGAGCGCACCGCCGACTTCCTCCTCCGGGAGACCCGGCTCGCCTACCAACTCAACACCGAGGTGCTCGCGGACCTCGGCAGGCGCCACGCCTGACCCGTTCCCGCCTCCCCCTGCCGCACGCCCGGGAGAACGTCCGGCACTCCCCTGGCGTGCCACCATAGGAGTCATGCCCAAGATCACGGCTCCGACCATCGCCGCTCACCGTGCCCGCACACGGGAGCGCATCATGGACGCGGTCGAGGAGCTGACCAGGTCACAGGGGATCGACCGCATCTCCATGACCGACGTGGCCAACGCGGCGGGCATCACCCGCACCGCGTTGTACAACTACTTCCCGGACAAGCCCGCGCTGCTCCTCGCCTTCACCGAGCAGGTCAGCAACGCGTTCGTCGAACGCTACAAGCGCGAGCTCCCCTCGGGGGTCTCGGCCGCCCGCCGCCTGTCAGCCTTCGTCCGCCTCCAGCTGGAAGGCATCGTCGCGCACCCGCACCCGCCCGCCGCCGAGCTGGGCGCCAGCCTGGGACCCGACGCCTACCAGGCGCTGGCCGCGCACGTGGCCCCGATGCAGCGCCTGCTCACCGAGATCCTGGAGGAGGGCAGCGCCGCCGGGGAGTTCGACCGCCTGCCCGCCGAGCGCGTCGCGGGACTGACCCTGTCCATGGTGGGCTCGCAGCGGCTGCCCCTGGTCAACGGCGAGGTCGACATCGACGGCACCCACACCCTGGTGACCCGTTTCGTGCTCCGCGCCCTCGGCGTGCGGACCGAAACCGTGGACACGATCCTCCCCTCCGACCCCCAGTCGAACACACAGAGTTCCAACTGAAACACCCTCAGTCATAAGGGTCAGGTTCTAACCGGGTGGTGGCCGTTAGCGGCCATCACCCTGCGGCATGAAGGCTTCGGAAGCGGGGAACGACCCGCACTGCCCGACCCCCACCCGGGCGTACCCGTCCGACCGCCGCCGAGACCCGTTAGGCCCTCCTCCTCGTGTCCCTCACGCTGATCGCCGTCGGCGCCGCCCTGGTGTCGCTCGCCCTCTTCAACAAGGTGCCCCGCTACGTGCCCGGACGCCTGCCCGATCCACGCTCCGCCGGTGGGGTCGCCACGGCGCAGCGCACCAGCGTGCCCCCACGGGTACGCCTGGTCTCCGCCCGACTGACCGAACAGGGTCGCGCCCTGTTCACCGCGGTCGGCGGGAGCGCGCTGATCGTGGCGTTCTTCCTCAGCCTGTCCGGTCTCTGACCGCACCGGTCCGCACCGGCCGGTTCAGCTCGCGCGGCCCCGGCGGCCGCCGCGCCCTCCGGCCAGACGCACCAGGAGCCCGCCCGCGACGGTGGCCGCGATCCCTCCGGTCACCGCCGCGGCCGTGGCCACCCGGCTCCGCATCCGGGACCCGCGCCGCGCGGCGGACTCCGCGACCGCCCGCTCGGTCTCACGGAAGGCGCCCCCGCACAGCGCGGCGTCCAGCTCGCTCCCGCGCCAGCGCGCGTTCCAGGGGTTCAGGGGAGTCAGGCCGCCGGGCAGGGGCGTGGTCCGGGGCTTCCAGCGCACCGGCTCGTCCGACCCCTCCCCCACCGACGACACGTCGGCCCGGAGCACACGCGGCTCCGGTCCGGTGTAGCGCAGCTCGCCGGGGGCGTTCGCGATCATCTCCACGAGCAGCCGGGCGCACGCGCGCGCGTCACCGAGCGCGGTGTGCTGGCCCGTGGGCCACTCCCCGCTGAGCAGGTGGGTGGCGCGCGGCAGCGAGTAGCGCGGCAGGTCCAGCTGGGAACGGAGCGCGCGCAGCGTGCACAGCCCCGACAGCCCGCGCGGCAGCCCGGCGGGCACCAGCTCCGAGGTGAGGAAGCGCTCCTCGAAGTCCAGGTTGTGACAGACCACCACGGCGCCGGAGAGCAGCTGGGAGACGCGCGGGACGATCGTCTCCGCACGCGGGGCGCCGATGACGTCGCCCTCCCCGATCCCGTGGAACTCCTGCCCGCTGAGGGGCGCCCGGGGGTCCACCAGGGTGCTGAACTCCTCCACGAGGGTGCCGTCCCCGCGTACCCGCACCACCGCGATCTCCACCAACCGCGCGCCCTCGCGCGGGTCCAGCCCGGTCGTCTCGACGTCGAGTACCGCGTACTCCAGGTCCGCCGCCCGCGTGCCGACCCTTCTCCGGGTCAGTGCGCCCGTCCGCAGCGTTCCCATCGTCTGTCCCTACTCCCTGTGGTCGATCAACGTCGGCTCACGACCTTACTGCCCGTGCCCGACACCGGCCGCCCCCGCGTACACGGCCCCACGGACCGCACACCGCCGAACGGGAAGAAGGAGGGGTGTGTGTACGTTTTGACGCGTGCCCGGCACCAACGGGCACGAACCGCACAGCCTCAACGGCGAGGAGAAGCCGCATGAACCAGCCACCGCTGCCCAGCTACGCCCCCCTGGCCGAGGTCGTCCGGTCCGGAATGCGTGAGGGCGTGCACTACGGAGCGGTGATCGGTCTCTCCGCCGACGGTGAGATCGCCTACGCGCGCGGCCCCGTGCACGACCCCATGTTCCCCCGCTCCTCCGCCAAGCCCTTCCAGGCACTGGCCATGCTCCGCGCGGGCGCCCGGCTGGAGGGCCCCTCCCTGGCGATCGCCGCGGGCAGCCACGGCGGCGAGGAGTTCCACGCCGCCGAGGCGGAGAGCATCCTGGCCTCCGTGGGGCTCACCGCCGACGCCCTCCGGTGCCCGCCCGCCGTTCCCGGCGCCCCCGCCGCCCGCCGGGCGTTCGTCGCGGCCGGACGCGAACCCGAGTCCCGGTACATGAACTGTTCCGGCAAGCACGCGGGCATGCTCGCCGCCTGCGTCGCCCAGGGGTGGAGCACGGACGACTACCTCGACCCCGAGCACCCCCTCCAGCTGCTCGTACGCGAGGCCACCGAGGACATGTGCGGGGAGACCGTCGCCCACACCGCCGTCGACGGCTGCGGCGCGCCCCAACTCGCCGTCACCCTCACCGGTCTGGCCCGCGGCGTCCAGGGGATGCGCCTGTCCCCCGAGGGCACCCACGAGCGCAGGATCGTCGAGGCGATGAGCGCGCACCCCGAGTACGTCTCCGGCCCCGAGCGCGTCGACACCGACCTCATGACCCGGATGCCCGGCCTGGTCTCCAAGATCGGAGCGGACGGCGTCCTCGTGCTCAACGCCCCCACCGGTGAGACCGTCGCGGTCAAGATCAGCGACGGCGACGCCGAGGAGCGCTCGCGGGTGGTGGTCGGCCTGACCGCCCTGAGCGCCCTGGGCGTGGACGTCAGCGCGGTCAACGACCGCCTGACCACACCGGTGAACGGTGGCGGGGCGAAGGTGGGTGAGGTCCGGGCCCTGTAGGGGGTTCCAGGACTGGTTGGGGACAGCGGCGGGTTCACTGGGACGGACGTGGACTGTGACTGGTCTCCCGTGACGACGGGACGGCTGAAGGAGAGAAGAGAACGGTGTCGGACACCCTGAACGAGATCGTCATCGCCGGTGCGGGCATGGCTGGTCTGCATGCCGCCGAGGCCCTGCGGGAGCGGGGCTTCGAGGGGCGTCTGACCCTGGTCGGCGAGGAGGCCCACCGGCCCTACTCCCGACCCCCGCTGTCCAAGGAGGCGCTGACCGGTGTCGGACTGGACCCGGCCAACGGGGGCCCGGGCTGGCTGGTCGGGCACCGTGGGCTCCAGCTGCGCGAGGACTCCGTCATCGACGGCCTCGACCTGGACTTTCGCCCCAACACCCGGGTGGTCGGGCTGGACCCGGCCGCGCGGGAGGTGCGCGTCCAGGGACCGGGAGAGGAGGGTGCGCTGCGCTACGACGGGCTGATCGTGGCCACCGGGGCACGGGCCCGGCGTCCGGACACCGACCTGGCGGGGGTGCACGTCCTGCGCACCCTGGACGACGCCGAGGCGGTCCGGGCTGCCTTCGACTCCTCCGGGCACCTGGTGGTGGTCGGCGCCGGGTTCGTCGGCGCCGAGGTGGCCGCGAGCGCCCGCGCGGTGGGCATGGAGGTCACCCTGATCGAGGCGGCGACCACCCCGCTGACCCGGGTGGTCGACCCCCGGATCGGTGGGATCCTCACCGACCTGCACCGGGAGAACGGCGTGGACGTGCGCCTCGGCGTGGGTGTGCGCGCGTTCGAGGGGGCGGGCCGGGTGGAGCGGGTCCGGTTGGCGGACGGCTCCACGATCGACGCCTCCCTGGTGGTGGCCGGTGTGGGCGTGCACCTGAACACCGAGTGGCTGCGCGGTTCGGGGGTCGAGCTGTTCGACGACGGGTCGGTGGTGTGCGACGAGTACTCCGAGACCTCCGTGCCGAACGTGTACGCGGTCGGTGACCTGGCCAACTGGCCGCACCCGCGCTACGGCGGCCGGATCCGGCTGGAGCACTGGACCAACGCGAGCGAGCAGGGGGAGGCGGCCGCCCGCAACCTGCTCGCCGGGTCGGGGCGGACGCCGTTCACCCCGGTGCCCTATTTCTGGTCTGACCAGTACCGGAAGAAGATCCAGCTCCTGGGACAGGGCGCGCCCGCCGATCAGGTCACCTTCGTGCACGGGTCACCGGAGGACCGAAAGTTCGTCGCGTTCCTGGGGCGTGGGGGGATGCTCACCGGTGTGCTCGGGCTGCGCTCCACCCCACGCACCATGCGTTACCGCGGCCTGTTGGAGAAGCCCACCACCTGGGACGAGGCCCTGGCCGCGGCGGGGGTCACCCCGTCACGGTGATGGCCTGCTTGGGGCAGAGCCGCTGCGCCTTGAGGACCTTCTCGCGAAGCTCCTCGCCCGGCTCCTCGGTCAGGAGGTACAGGAAGTCGTCGTCCCTGACCTCGAACACCTCGGGGGCGGCGGCCATGCACAGGGCGTTGCTCTCGCACTGGTCGTAGTCGACCTCTACTCGCATGTCGTCCTTCTCTCCTGGGCCGTGGGCCCTTGGGGGTCTGCGGGTGGCAACACCCTAGCCACCAACCGCCCGGGAGAGACCGACGTCACATGGCGGCCCCGCGTGACGCGGGCCGGTCGCGCGCCTGTCGTACTCCGACGAGACCGGTGCCGGGAACCTCTCCCGTGAGCGCGCCCGCGCCCCGCTCACGACTTCGGGGGAGCCGCCTCCGACCGCGCCGACTGCGCGGTTCCGGAACACCACAGGGGGTCGCGCCCGGTCGGGCGCGACCCCCACCCGCTACTTGGCGAAGCGGTCGGTGGCCTCGATGAGGAGGTCGAGGATGCCGGGCTCGCTGAAGGCGTGGCCCGCGTCGTCGACGATGTGGAAGTCCGCCTCCGGCCAGGCACGGTGCAGGTCGTGGGCGGTGCGCACCGGGGTGCACACGTCGTAGCGCCCCTGGATGATCACGCCGGGGATGTGCCGGATACTCGCGGCGCCCTCGATGAGCTGCTCGGGGGTGAGGAACCCCTTGTTGTGGAAGTAGTGGTTCTCGATCCGGGCGAAGGCCAGCGCGTAGTCCTCGTCGGCGTGGTGCTCGCGCAGCGCCGGGTTGGGCCGCAGCGTGATCGTCGAGCCCTCCCACACGCTCCACGCGCGGGCCGCCTCCAGGCGCACCTCGCGGTCCGGGGACTCCAGGCGGCGGGCGTAGGCGCCGATCAGGTCGTCCCGCTCCTCCTCCGGGATGGGCTCCAGGTAGGACTCCCACAGGTCCGGGAAGAGGTTCGAGGCGCCCTCCTGGTAGAACCAGCGCAGTTCCTGGTCGCGCAGCGTGAAGATGCCGCGCACGATCAGCTCGGTGACGCGGTCCGGGTGCTTCTGGGCGTAGGCCAGGGCCAGGCAGCTGCCCCAGGAACCGCCGAAGACCTGCCAGGCCTCCACGCCGATCATCTCGCGCAGCCGCTCGATGTCCTCGACCAGCGACCACGTGGTGTTGGTGGACAGGTCGGAGTCCATACGGCTGGCGTGCGGGGTGGACCGGCCGCAGTTGCGCTGGTCGAACAGGAGGATGCGGTACTTCTCCGGGTCGAAGAGCCGACGGTGGTCGGGGGTGCAGCCGCCGCCCGGGCCGCCGTGCAGGAACACCACCGGCTTGCCCGTCGGGTTTCCGCACAGTTCCCAGTAGACGCGGTGTCCGTTACCGGCGTCGAGCATGCCCGAGTCGTACGGCTCGATGGGCGGGTACAAGGTGCGCAAGGCGTGGCCCTTTCGTGGTGGTGGCTGGGAGTCAGAGCCGGTCGAGGAGCTCGGCCTTCTTGCTGCTGAACTCGCTGTCGGTCAGCAGCCCCTCGGCGTGGAGGCTGCCGAGCTCGCGGATCTTGGCGAAGATCTCGTCGCTGCCCTCGGCGGGGGGCGCCGCCTCCAGCGCGGGGGCTTCCCCGGACGGTTCGTCGGCGGCCTCCTCCCCGGCGAGGGCGATGTGGGTGTTGACGGTGGCGGCCATCAACAGGCTCTCCTCGCTGCCCTTGAGGCCGTGCGAGGCCAGGGTGAAGAAGTCGTTCTCCAGGCCTGAGGCCTCGGGCATGGTCACCCCGCGCAGCACGACCCGGAGGAAGCCCTCGTCGAAGTCGCGCTGGGGGAACCACTGGACGGAGTCGATCTCGGAGAAGGGGAACTCACGCGACTTCTCCTGGCCCTTGGCGGTACTGGCCATCCAGCCGTCCCACACCAGCCGCACCCGTTCGCCGTCGAACGACACGGAGCCCTCTCCGGTGCGGGCCTGGTAGGGCAGCCCCACCACGAGGGCCCTGGCGACCTGCGCCAGGTCGAGCGGGGAGGAGCGGGTCTCGCGGGCGTAGCGGGCCGACTCGGTGATCCGGTCGGCGCAGTACTCCGCGACCAGCTCGCGCTCGTGCGGGCCGGTCAGGACCAGGGGCGTGGCGGCCCCGGAGCCGCCCGCGGTCTCCAGGGGCGCGTAGGGGTCGGCCCCCTCCACCAGGCGCAGCCGGAGCCGCCACCCCTGCTTGCGGTCGCCCGGGTCGAACTCCACGTCGCGTACGGCGCTCAGCGGTACGGAGCAGTGGCCCAGCGCCTTGAACAGGGCCGGGACCTTGCGGCCGGTACCGAAACCGATCCGCACCGTCTCCTCGTCGAAGCGCCAGATGGCGTGGTGTCCGTGCAGTTCCTCCATGGCAGACCATC
The DNA here is from genome assembly GCF_056173345.1 of Nocardiopsis sp. iso_237. Taxonomy (NCBI): domain Bacteria; kingdom Bacillati; phylum Actinomycetota; class Actinomycetes; order Streptosporangiales; family Nocardiopsidaceae; genus Nocardiopsis; species Nocardiopsis sp. iso_237. Next base: position 5,068,914 of record NZ_CM149669.1, read on the forward strand.
CTAGAGGTGCCCGTGCCGGGCGGACATCCCCGGTTTCCACGTCTCAAGGCGCCCGACCAGTGCCGGGACCGACGCGACGATGGGTCGGGATGTCCGGTTCCGGGTAGAACCGGGGCACACCTCGTCCCGCCACCCGTCCGGTGGCCGGGAGCCCGTGGGAGGTGCGCACCGCGCGCCGCCCCCGAACCGGAGGCCTTCGATGTCGCACGAGATGTCCGAGGGGGCACGGGAGTTCCGCGCCGCGCGGGACCTGCTCCTACAGCACCGGGAGGACCAGGAGACGGCCCACCGGGAGTTCACGTGGCCCCGGCCGGAACGGTTCAACTGGGCGCTGGACCACTTCGACCACGTCGCCGCCACCCGACCGGACCGCACCGCGCTGTGGCTGGTGGAGGCGGACGGGACCGAGACGCACCACACGTACCGCCAGATGTCCGAGCGCTCCAACCAGGTGGCGAACTGGCTGATCGGCCAGGGGGTGCACCCGGGCGACCGGATCATGCTCATGCTCGGCAACCAGGTCGAGCTGTGGGAGACCCTGCTCGCCGCCGTCAAACTGGGTGCGGTGGTCACGCCGACCGCCACCAACCTGTCCGACGCCGACCTGGTGGACCGGCTGGAGCGGGGTGAGGTCGCGCACGTGATCTGCTCGCCGGAGCACACCGAGCGGTTCGAGCTCCTGCGCGGCCACTGGACCAGGATCTGCGTGGGCTACATGGACGGGTGGCTCAGCTACCCGGACTCGGAGCACTCGGGGCTGGACTTCACCCAGCCCAGCCCCACCGACCCGGACGACCCCCTGCTGCTGTACTTCACGTCCGGCACCACGGCCCGCCCGAAGCTGGTCACCCACACCCAGAGCTCCTACCCCGTGGGGCACCTGTCCACCATGTACTGGTTGGGGGTCCAGCCCGGAGACGTGCACCTGAACGTGTCCGCCCCGGGTTGGGCCAAGCACGCCTACAGCAGTGTGTTCGCGCCGTGGAACGCCGAGGCCACGGTGCTGGTGGTGAACCAGGAGCGATTCGACCCGGCGACCCTGCTGGACGCGGCGGTGCGGTGCGGGGCGCACACGATGTGCGCGCCGCCCACGGTGTGGCGGATGCTGGTCCAGGCGGATCTGGGGGCCTGGAAGGTACCGCTGCGGGAGGTCGTGGCGGCGGGGGAGCCGCTCAACCCGCGGATCGTGGAGTACGTGCGCCAGGTGTGGGGGCTCTCGGTACGGGACGGGTTCGGGCAGACCGAGACCACCCTGCTCGTCGGCAACGGTCCCGGCCAGGAGGTGGTTCCGGGGTCCATGGGGCGGCCCATGCCCGGCTACGACGTCGTCCTGATCGACCCGGAGACGGAGGAGCCCTCGGACACCGGTGAGATCTGCGTGGACCTGGCCGACCGCCCCGTGGGGGTGATGAGCGGCTACGCCGACGCCTCCGGCGACGCACGGGAGGCGACGCGGCGCGGGCTGTACCGCACCGGCGACATCGCCAAGCGGGATTCGCGCGGTTCCATTACCTATATCGGCCGATCCGACGACGTGTTCAAGGCCTCGGATTACCGCATCTCACCATTTGAGCTGGAAAGCGTTCTGCTCGAGCACGAATACGTGGCCGAGGCCGCCGTGGTGCCCTCGCCGGACCCGCTGCGGCTGTCGGTGGCCAAGGCGTACGTGACCCTGGCCGAGGGTGTGGCGGCCGACGCCCTCACCGCCCGCGCCATCCTTGAGTACGCCCGGGAACGCCTCTCACCCCACAAGAGGGTCCGCCGCCTGGAGTTCACCGAGCTGCCCAAGACCGTGTCGGGCAAGATCCGGCGGGTCCGGCTGCGCCGTGCCGAGGAGGAGCGCGGCACGGTCGCGGACGGCGTGCGCAACCCCCGCGAGTACTGGGAGGAGGACCTCCCGGGTCTGAAGGACTGACCCCGCGGGGCGGTACGGCGCCCGACGGAAATGGCGACCGGGCCATTGTGTCTCGCGGGTTGGGACGTCTTCCCGCGGAATGCGCCGGTGTGGCCTTTCCCATCCCCGGATTCACGGTCCAATTCCCACCGCGACCGTGTCCGCCCCGGCGGACCGCGCTACGGTCGTGGTGCGGCACGAGCATCTGCCGCCAGGCGATCGACGTGATGGGACCAGGGGAAACGATGACGAGCACCAACGACACACGGGTGGCGAGCTACAAACCGCTCATCGCCCCCCAGGACCTGCTCGCTGAGCTCCCCATGAGCGAGGAGAGCACCGCCCTCGTGGAGAGCTCGCGCGCCGAGGTCAAGCGCGTCCTGGACGGCGGCGACGACCGCCTCCTCGTGGTCGTCGGCCCCTGCTCGGTGCACGACACCGAGTCGGCCCTGGACTACGCGCGTCGCCTGCGCGACCTCGTGCCGTCGGTCAGCGGCGAGCTGTGCGTGGTCATGCGCGTGTACTTCGAGAAGCCGCGCACCACGGTCGGCTGGAAGGGCCTGATCAACGACCCCGGTCTGGACGACACCTACGACGTGCACCGGGGACTGCGCACCGCGCGTGAGCTGCTGATCGACATCAACGCCCTCGGGCTGCCCGCCGGGACCGAGTTCCTGGACCCGATCACCCCGCAGTACATCGCGGACGTGGTCTCCTGGGGCGCGATCGGCGCCCGCACCACCGAGAGCCAGGTGCACCGCCAGCTCAGCAGCGGTCTGAGCACCCCCGTCGGCTTCAAGAACGGCACCGACGGCGACGTACAGGTGGCCGTGGACGCCGTGGGCGCAGCCGCCGCCTCCCACACGTTCTTCGGTGTGGACCCGGCCGGCACCGGTTCGGTCGTGGTCACCGACGGCAACCCGGACTGCCACGTGATCCTGCGCGGCGGGCGCGGCGGCCCCAACCACGACCCCGCCTCGGTCGCCTCCGCCCTGGACGTGCTCGAGGGCTCCAAGCTGCCGCGCCGCCTGATGATCGACGCCAGCCACGCCAACAGCGGCAAGGACCACGTCCGCCAGGCGGGTGTGGCCCGGGAGATCGCCGCCCAGGTGGCCGAGGGCCAGAGGGGGATCGTCGGCGTCATGCTGGAGAGCTTCATCGAGGAGGGCGCCCAGAAGCTGGGTGACCCGGCCCAGCTCACCTACGGCCAGTCCATCACCGACAAGTGCATGAGCTGGGAGACCACCGAGGGCGTGCTGGAGAACCTGGCCGAGGCGGTCCGCCAGCGCCGCAAGAACGCCGCCTGACTCCCGGCGTACGCGGGCCCGGCACGAGGACGGCGTGCCGGGCCCGTCCCGTCGGCCCGGGTGTCCGCCCGAGGCGGAGCCCGGGTCGGTCGGGGACCCGGGTCAGGCCCGGGTGTCCTTGACGACCTCGCCGCCCTGGACGACCAGCACCACGTTGGCGCGGTCACCCAGCAGTGAGATGTCAGCGAGGGGGTCGCCCTCGCACACCACGAGGTCGGCGAACTTGCCCGCCTCGACCGTGCCCGTCCGGTCGGCGGTGCCCACCAGTTCGGCGGCGTTGCCCGTCCCCGCCTGGATCGCCTCCATCGGTGACAGTCCCACGGACACCAGCTGGGCGAGTTCGCGCAGGTTGCGGCCGTGCTCGGAGATGCCGGCGTCGGTACCCATCGCGACCCGCACCCCTCGGCTGACCGCGTGGGAGATCCGGCGGTAGGTCTCCTCGGCCAGGGCCCGCTTGGTGTCGATCGCCTTCCGGGTCATCAGGTGGACCCGGTCCTCGAAGTCGAACGTGGTCAGGGTCGGTACGAGGAAGGTGCCGCGCTCCAGCATGAGGTCGATGCCCTCGTCGTCGATCAGGTAGCCGTGCTCGACGCTGGCAACACCACCGCGCACCGCGTTCCTGATCCCCGCCGCGCCCTGGGCGTGCGCCGCGACCGGCCGCCCGCCGTGCTTGGCGGTCTCGGCCACGATCACGGCGATCTCCTCCTCCGTGATCCCCTCGTCGGTGGGCCCGTCCGAGGGGCTGGAGAGCCCGCCGGTGGCGCACACCTTGATGACGTCGGCGCCGTCCCGGACCAGTCTGCGGGTGGCCACCCGGACCTCCTGCGGGGAGTCCGCGATCTCGGCCGCGGTGTGCTCGCAGTCGTGCGGGTTGGCGCCGGAGGGCAGCGTGAAGTCGGCGTGGCCGCCGGTGTGGCTCATCAGGCGCAGCGCCATGCTCAGGCGCGGCCCGCGGATCAGCCCGCGTTCCTGCGCGACGCGGAACCCGGAGTCGGCCCCGCCCAGGTCGCGGGCGCCGGTGACGCCCGCCTCCAGGGTGACCCGCATCCGCTCGGCGGACTCGAAGGCGTGCAGGCTGCGGGAGACGGCCGCGTTGTTGCTGGCCAGGGCCCGGCTGTCGGAGAACCCGAAGTGCACGTGGGTGTCGATGAACCCGGGCAGCAGGGTGCGACCGCCCAGGCTCTCCACGGTGTCCTCGGGGCGGGGCTCGGGCGCGTCGGCGGCGGGCCCCGCGTAGGCGATCAGCCCGTCCTCGACCAGCACGGCGGCGTCGGTGACCGGTGCGGCTCCGGTGCCGTCGATGAGGGTGAGGTCCCGGTAGAGGGTCCTGGCGCGGGTCATGGGCGGTCTCCTTGCGTCGTTGTGCGTGCGGGAGGCGGGCCCGGTCCCCCGGGCCCGCGACCTAGATGTGCGGGTACATGCCGGGGCCGACGGGCAGTCCGCCGAAGTAGAACACGGCGAGGACTCCGGTCCACAGCACCAGGAAGACCAGGGAGAAGGGAAGGGCACGCGCGATGACCGTGCCGATGCCCGCCCTGGGCTCGTACTGGCGCAGGAAGCCGAGGATGATCACCACGTAGGGGCTGAGCGGCGACAGCACGTTCGAGGTGGAGTCACCGATCCGGAAGGCCGCCTGGACGAATCCGGGCTCGAAGCCGATGAGCGCGAACATCGGGACGAACACCGCGGCGAACAGGGCCCACTGGGCCGAGCCCGAGATGATGAAGAGGTTGATCAGGAACGCCAGCACAATGAAGCAGAGGATGGCCCCGAACCCGGTGAAACCCGTGGCCTCCAGGCCCTGCGCGCCCCGGATCGCGATCCAGGTGGACACCCCGGTCCAGTTGAACAGCTCCAGGAACTGGGCCATGACGAAGGCCAGGACGATGAAGCCGGACATCTCCCTGACCGTGTGGCCCATCATGCGGGGGACGTCGGCTCCTCTGCTGATGGTCCGTGTGGCCAGGCCGTAGACCACGGCCGGGACGGCCAGGGTCAGGAAGACCAGGAAGACCACCGAGCTGAGCAGCGGGGACTCCGGCAGGAAGGTGCCTTCCCCGTTGCGCAGGGGCGCGTTCGCGGGCAGGGTCACCGACAGCACCGCCGCGACGGTCACCAGCAGCGCCACGCCGGACCAGCGCAGACCGAGCGTCTCGGACCGCGTCAGGACCGGGTCCATCCGCATGTCGGGGCGGTCCTCCGCGTCGCCCGCGTCCTCGGCGCCGACCTGTTCGCGGGTGACCCCGCCGCGCTCCAGCGCGGGTTCGAGGACCCTGTCGATGAGCAGGCCGCCGACCAGGCTGAGCAGGACCGCGATGGTGAACGTGAGGAAGTGGTTGGAGACCGGTGTGACGGTGGTGCCCATCCCCACGGAGGCGGCGGCCGTCTGGCTGATGCCGGACAGCAGGGCGTCGGTGCTGGTGATGAAGGGGCTGCAACTGAACGCGGCGGTGGCCACCGCGAAGCCGCCCATGAGTCCGGCGACGGGATGGCGGCCCGCCGCCTTGAACACCATCGCGGCCAGCGGCGGGATGACCACCATCGCGGCGTCGCTCATGATGCTGCCGGAGACCGCGACCAGAGCGACCACGTAGGGGAGCAGCCACTGGGGCGCTCCGGCGAAGGCCCTGCGGACCAGCGCGTTGAGCAGGCCGGTCCGCTGGGCGAGGCCGACACCGAGCAGGACGGTCAGGACCACGCCCAGGGGCGGGAAGCCGATGAAGTTGGGGACCAGGTTCGTGGTCAGCCAGGTCAGGCCGTCAGACGTGAGGAAACCGTTGATGGCCTGTTCGCCCTCGTCGCTGCCGGGCACCTCGTAGGTGGTGCCGACCGACGCCATGACCGTGGACGCCACGGCGACGATCGCGAAGAGCAGGAGGAAGAGGACGAACGGGTCGGGGATCCGGTTGCCGACGCGCTCGATGCCGTCCAGCACGCGGGCGAAGAACCCGGGGCGGGGCGCGGAGCGGCCGGGGCCGCCGACGGCCTGGTGGGAGCGTGGGGTGCTCATGGGTCACCTCTGGGATGAAGGGGTCGGGGTGGGTCCCGGGGGGGTCAGTTCGCGGTGCCCGGTCGGGTGCGGGCCGTGTCCTTGTGGACCGCGCCGTCCTTGATGACCACGGTGACGTTGTCGGGGTCGCCGGGCAGGGTGATGTCCGCGAGGGGGTCCCCCGAGCAGACGACGACGTCGGCGCGCTTGCCGGGTTCGAGGGTGCCGATCTGCCCGCTCAGCCCGAGGAGCGCGGCGGCGTCGCGGGTTCCGGCGAGCAGGGCGCCCATGGGGCTCATGCCGTGCTCCACCAGCAGGGCGAGTTCGCGCAGGTTGCGGCCGTGCTGGCAGATGCCCGAGTCGGTGCCGAGGGCCACACGGACCCCGGCCCGGACGGCGGCGGTGATGTTCTCGCTGAGGTGTTCCTGGAGCTTGAGCTTCTTGGCCACCGCGTAGTCGGCCGACTTCGCGGGGTCGGGCGGGGTGGTGGCGGTGGACAGGGTGGGCACCAGGTAGGCGCCGTTCTCCAGCATGAGCTCGATACCGCGCTCGTCGATCTCGTAGCCGTGTTCCACGCTGGTGACCCCGGCGGTGAGGGCGTTGCGGATGCTACGGGCGCTCTGCGCGTGGGCGGCCACCGGGATGTCGTGGCTGGCCGCCTCGCGCACGATCACGGACATCTCCTCGACGTTGAGGCCGTCGTGCCAGGGGGTGTCCTGGGGGCTCCACACGCCGCCGCTGGCCATCACCTTGATGACCCTGGCGCCCTTGCGCATCACCTCACGGGTGGCGCGCAGGGCCTCGGCCGGACCGTCGGTGTTGATCGAGACGGCCCCGTCCGGGCCCAGGACCGTGCCGTAGTCGAAGCCGCAGCAGGTACGGAAGTCGCCGTGGCCGCCGGTGGGGCCGAGGGCCCGGTAGGCGGTGGTGACGCGCGGGCCGGGGACGATGCCCTCGTCGACGGCGCGGACCACGGCCTGGTCGAGCCCGGCCAGGTCGCGGACGCTGGTGACCCCCGCGTCGAGGGTGGCCCCCAGGCGCGGGATGGCGGTGAAGTAGCCGTAGTGCGGGGGCTGGTCGATCAGGTCGGCGGGGTTCATGCCGTCGCCGGACATGGTCATGTGCACGTGGGTGTCGACGAAGCCCGGGAGGATCGTGCCCCCGGCCGCGTCGACCCTCTCGTGGGGCTCGCCGACGTGCGGCGCCTGGTCGGCGGGGCCGATCCAGTCGATCCGTCCGTCACGCAGGACCAGTGCCCAGTCGTGGCGGGGACCCTCTCCGGTCCCGTCGATCACGGTTCCGTTGTGGACCACGAGGGTCCTGACAGCCGAGGCCATCGACGCCACCTTTCTCCCCGCACCCGGTCCCGGCGCCGCGACGCGGCCACCCGGACGCGACGGCGCGCATCCAACCGAGGACTCGCAGCTCAGAGCCGCGCTTCTGATCTTGCGGAAACCTACGTGGATGCTCCGGTAGCCTTCGGAAATCGCCGGAAACCGCTATGGAGGAGGTGGATTCTGCCGGAATCGAGCATGCCCAACGAGTTCGACCTGTCCCTGATCAACGCGCTCCAGCTGGCCCCCAGGGCCACCTGGGCCGAGCTCGGGCCCGTGCTGGACGCGGACCCCACCACGCTCGCCCGCCGTTGGAAGAGGTTGGAGGACGAGGGGCTGGCCCGCATAGCGGCGTTCCCCCGCCGCCGGGTGATGGCCCGTCGGCACCTCAGCTACGTGGAGCTGAGCTGCCGCAACGGATCGGTGGAGCGGGTGGCGGCTGCGCTGGCCGAGGACCGCGACACCCTGAGCATCCAGTTCGTGGCCGGGTCCCACCAGCTCATGCTCACCGTGGTGCCCGGCGGTGGGCTGGCGGACTACCTGCTCAACTGGGTGGGCGGCATCCCCGACGTGGTCTCCTACCGGGTGCACGTCGTGACCGAGGTACCCAGGGAGGCCTACCTGTGGCAGGTCCGCGCCCTGTCACCCGGGCAGCGGCGCCGTCTGCGCGCCCTCTCCCCCACCCTGCGCGCCCCGGTGGGCGACGAACGCGTCACCGAGCTCGACCAGGACATCGTGGACCTGCTGTGCTGGGACGCGCGGCTGGGCTACCAGGCCATCGCCGACCGCCTCGACGTCGCGCCCACCACCGCCGCGCGGCGGATCAACCGACTGCTGCGCGACGGCCTCCTCGGGCTGCGCTGCGACATCTCCCGGGCGCACATGGGGTGGCCGAGCGCCGCCACCCTGTGGGGCACGGTGGACCCGAGCGTCTTGGACGGTGTGCCCGACCTGGGGGAACGCATCCCCGAGGTGCGTCTGTGCACGACCATCGCGGGTCCGGAGAACACCCTGTTCATCCTGTGGCTGCGCGACGCCCCCGACCTCACCCGGGTGGAGCGCAGGTTGCTGGAGGAGCTGCCGGGGCTGCGCATCGCGGACCGCCGGATGACGCTGCGCACGTTCAAGTTCATGGGCGGGGTGACCGACGCCGACCAGCGCTTCGTGCGGTCGGTGCCGGTCCAGCTCCGGTCCCCCGGCGACCCGTAGGGCCCGGGGCGCTAGGCCGCCGGGAGGACGTCCAGGGCGACCAGGAGCTCACGGCCCAGCGACTCGCGCAGCTCGGCGTCCTCCTCGTCCTCGACCTCCAGGCGGAGCGCGAAGGTGTGCAGGTCGGAGCCCCGCTCGACCCAGCCCACCCACCAGCCGGGCACCGGGTCCACGTCCACGCCCAGGCCGGTCCGGCCGAAGAGCTGGTGGTCCGGCCCCTCCTCGACCAGCAGCAGGTCGCGCAGGGCGCGCTGGTGCTGGACGTCCACGGGCAGTTCCTCGCGGGCCAGTTCCGCGACGAAGGTGGCCTGCTCCAGCGCGGAGATCTCCAGGGGGCCCTCCAGCCAGAACCGGTCCATCGCCCCCTCCTCGCCGACGTTCCGGTTGCCGTAGTCGAAACGGTCCACCCAGGTGGACATGCGCTCGTACCCGATCCGGTCCGCGACCTCCTGGTGCACCGGGACGTCGGAGGTGGGCAGGGCCTCGCGCAGGCTCAGCTCGTCGCCGGACTCGGGGGAGATCGCCTCGTCGACGTCGGACACCTCGCCGGTCTGGAGGGCGATCAGCGTGTTGGGCAGCTTGAAGGTGGACGCGGGCACGGCGCGCTCGTCGGCCTGCTCCGGGTTCACCACGACGGCGGACCGGTCACCGGCGTCGAAGAGCACGAACGTCCCGTTCACCCCGGCCTCGGCGAAGACCGCCTCCAGGTCCTCACGTTCCACGGTCTGCACGTCGCCCAGCTGGACGGGGTTGCCGACGGTTCCCTGCGCGGGCTCCGTGTCGTCCGTCGTCGCGCAGGCGGCCCCGCTGAACAGGGTGATGGCACAACCGGCGGCTCCGAGGGCGAAGCGGCCGGGGGCGTGCCCCGGCCTCCCGGGAGCGTGTTCGGTGTCGGTACGCACTCGTCTCCTCCACAGGCTGTCCGAAGGAACGTCCACCAACAAAGCTAGGGCATGCACGGTGGTCACACACCATGCTTCGTGACCTCGGCGGACCGTGTCGCGAAGGTCGTCCCCGCCGGTCGGATGCGGGGCGGCGGGGTCGTCCACAACCGCCCGGGCAGTCTTGGGCGACCCAGTTCGCCGCTGCTAGGCTGAGCGTGTTGCTGACCCCGTACGGGAGAGTGTCCGCGTATCCAGCGTGGGCCGCCGAAGGAGCAATCCCTCCCCGAAGACAACCTCTCAGGCACAGCGGACCGTACGGGCGAGACCACTCTGGAAAGCAGGGACGCGTTCCCTCGCCGAAGGTGCAAACCACGCCGAGCGCGCGGTGAAGCTCTCAGGCACCCATGACAGAGGGGGAGGATGGCAACGCCTTACGCACGACACCCATCCTCTCGGGAGTGCCCATGTCAGAGTCCGCGACCGCGCCGCGCCTCACCGCGCTGCACAAGATCCACGAAGAGGCCGGGGCGACGCTCGTCGACTTCGCCGGATGGCTGATGCCCCTCCGCTACAGCAGCGAGACCGCCGAGCACACGGCCGTCCGTGAGGCCGCCGGGCTGTTCGACCTCTCCCACATGGGCGAGATCCGGCTGACCGGCCCGCAGGCCGCCGAGGCGCTCGACCACGCCCTGGTCGGCTTCCTGTCCAAGGTCAGGGTGGGCCGCGCCCGCTACACCATGATCACCGCCGAGGACGGCGGGGTCCTGGACGACCTCATCGTCTACCGGCTCGGTGAGGACGAGTACCTGGTCGTGGCCAACGCGGCCAACGTGCCCGTGGTCGCCTCCGCCCTGGCCGAGCGCGCGTCCGGCTTCGACGTCGAGGTGATCGACGAGTCCGCCGACTACTCGCTCATCGCCGTCCAGGGCCCGCGCGCGGTGGAGATCCTCGCCCCGCTCACCGACGCCGACCTGGACGACATCCGCTACTACGCGGGATACGAGCACACCGTGGCCGGGGTCCCGGTCCTGCTCGCCCGCACCGGCTACACCGGCGAGGACGGGTTCGAGATCTTCGTCCGGCCCGCCGACCGGGCGCCCGAGGTCTGGGCCGCCCTCATGGCCGAGGGCGCCCCGCACGGGCTGGTCCCGGCCGGGCTCTCCTCCCGCGACACCCTCCGCATGGAGGCCGGGATGCCGCTCTACGGCCAGGAGCTCTCCGCCGACCTCACCCCCTTCGACGCCGGACTGGGCCGCGTGGTCAAGCTCGACAAGCCGGGCGACTTCGTGGGCCGCGCCGCGCTGGAGGAGGCCTCGCGCACCGCTCGCGGTCGGCGCCTGATCGGCCTCGTCTCCCGTGGCCGCCGCCCGCTCCGCAAGGGCCAGGACGTGCTGCGCGACGGCACCGTCATCGGAGTCACCACCAGTGGCGCCCCCTCCCCCACCCTGGGCCGCCCCATCGCCATGGCCTACGTGGACGGCGACCTCGACACCTCGACCGGCGCGTTCACCGTGGACGTGCGCGGACGGGGCGAGGACGTCGACGTGGTCGAGCTGCCGTTCTACCAGCGGCAGTCGTAGGAAGCGGGGCCGCCAGCGGGCGGACCCGAGAACCTGCACGCCCCGCGCGGCCGGATCCCCACGAGGGACCGGCACGGTCGGGGCGTGGCCAGGCGTAGGCCGGGCCGGGTCGCCGTACGGGCGCACGGCAGACAAATGGAACACCTCCAAGGAGAGTTGAAGTGAGCGTTCCCACGGAGCTGGGTTACACCGCCAAACACGAGTGGATCGCGGTCAGGGACGGGATCGCCACCGTCGGGATCACGGCCTTCGCCGCCGAGTCGCTGGGTGACATCGTCTTCGTCGAGACCCCCGCGGTCGGTGACGAGGTCACCGCCGGCGAGACCGCGGGCGAGGTGGAGTCCACCAAGTCCGTCAGCGACATCTACTCCCCCGTCACCGGAGAGGTCGTGGAGGTCAACGAGGCGCTCGAGGACGCCCCCGAGACCATCAACTCCGAGCCCTTCGAGGGTGGCTGGCTGTTCAGGGTGCGCGTCTCCGAGGAGCCCGCCGACCTGCTCTCCGCCGAGGAGTACACCGAGCTGACCGAAGGCGAGAACTAGCATGACCAGCGACAACCTTCTCAACCAGACCCTGGGCGAGCTGGACCCGGAGGTGGCGGCCGCGGTCGACGCCGAACTGGCGCGCCAGCGCGACACCCTGGAGATGATCGCCTCCGAGAACTTCGCCCCCCAGGCGGTTCTGGAGGCCCAGGGCACGGTCCTGACCAACAAGTACGCCGAGGGCTACCCCGGCCGTCGCTACTACGGCGGCTGCGAGCACGTCGACGTCGTCGAGCAGCTGGCGATCGACCGCGCCAAGGAGCTGTTCGGCGCCGAGCACGCCAACGTGCAGCCGCACTCGGGCGCGCAGGCCAACACGGCCGTGTACTTCGCGCTGCTCAAGCCGGGTGACACCATCCTGGGCCTGGACCTGGCCCACGGCGGTCACCTGACCCACGGCATGCGGATCAACTACTCCGGCAAGATCCTCAACGCCGTGGCGTACCACGTGCGCGACGAGGACGGCACCGTCGACTACGACGAGGTCGCCGCCCTCGCCAAGGAGCACCAGCCGAAGATGATCGTGGCGGGCTGGTCCGCCTACCCGCGCCAGCTCGACTTCGCCAAGTTCCGCGAGATCGCGGACGAGGTCGGCGCGCTGCTCATGGTGGACATGGCGCACTTCGCCGGTCTGGTCGCCGCCGGACTGCACCCCAACCCGGTGCCGTTCGCGGACGTGGTCACCACCACGACCCACAAGACCCTCGGCGGCCCGCGCGGCGGCATGATCCTGTCCAAGGCCGAGCTGGCCAAGAAGATCAACTCCGCGGTCTTCCCCGGCATGCAGGGCGGCCCGCTGGAGCACGTGATCGCGGCCAAAGCGGTCTCGTTCAAGGTCGCGGCGAGCGAGGAGTTCGCCGACCGCCAGCGCCGTACGGTGGCGGGCGCCCGCATCCTCGCGGAACGGCTCACCCAGCCGGACGCCGCGAAGGTCGGGGTCAAGGTCCTGACCGGCGGCACCGACGTCCACCTGGTCCTGGTCGACCTGGTCGACTCCCAGCTCAACGGGCAGGAGGCCGAGGACAGGCTGCACTCGGTCGGGATCACGGTCAACCGCAACGCGGTCCCGAACGACCCCCGGCCGCCGATGGTGACCTCGGGTCTGCGGATCGGGACCCCGGCCCTGGCCACGCGCGGGTTCGACGAGGGTGACTTCGTCGAGGTCGCGGACGTCATCGCCGAGGCGCTCAAGCCCGAGTTCGACGAGGCCGCCCTGAGCGACCGGGTCAGCGCTCTGGCCGCCAAGCGTCCGCTCTACCCGAACCTGTAGCAGTCCCCGCCGTGTGGGCCGCGCGGGCCCACACGGCGCCGGTCACCACGGCCCCACCCCTGTGCTCAACGAGGAGGACAGCCATGGCCATCAGCGTCTTCGACCTGTTCAAGATCGGTATCGGACCGTCGAGTTCCCACACCGTCGGCCCGATGAAGGCGGCCCGGACGTTCGTGTCCGGTCTGCGCTCCGAGGACCTCCTGTCGCGTGTGACCCACGTGCGGGCGGAGCTGTACGGCTCACTGGCGCTCACCGGCAAGGGGCACGGCAGCGACACCGCCGTGATCCTGGGGCTGATGGGGCACACTCCCGAGGGCGTGGACGTGGACGCCGTCCCCCGCCTGGTGGAGGGGGTGCGGTCGGACCGAAGACTCCTCCTGGGCGGCCCGGAGGGCCCGGCGGTGGACTTCGACCCCGCCGTCGACGTGGACTTCCGCCGCAGGGAGAGCCTGCCGGACCACCCCAACGGGATGCGCTTCGTGGCACTGGAGGCCTCCGGCGCCGAGGTGGCCGCGAAGGTGTACTACTCGGTGGGCGGCGGCTTCGTGGTGGACGAGCGGGCCGCGGGCGCCGACCGGATCAAGGCCGACGACACCGTCCTGCCGCACCCCTTCTCGTCCGCCGAGGAGCTGCTGGAGCTGTGTGAGCAGACCGGTATGTCGATCAGCGCGCTGATGCTCGCCAACGAGCAGGCCTTCGGACGCACCCCGGACCAGATCCGCGAGGAGCTCCTGGAGATCTGGACGGCGATGCGCCAGTGCGTGCGCCGCGGGGTGTCCACCGAGGGCAGTCTGCCCGGGGGCCTGAAGGTGCCCCGCCGCGCGCACCGGCTCTACCGCCAGCTGGGCGGCAACTGCGACGAGCAGGGGCTGCTCGCCCCCACCCACGTGGACCCGGACCCGATGCGCGGCAGCGACTGGATCACGCTGTACGCGCTGGCGGTCAACGAGGAGAACGCCGCCGGCGGGCGTGTGGTGACCGCTCCGACCAACGGCGCCGCCGGTATCGTCCCGGCGGTCCTGCACTACTACCTGCACTTCAGCCCGGGCGCGGGCGACGACGGCGTGGTCCGCTTCATGCTGACGGCGGCGGCCATCGGCATACTGTTCAAGCAGAACGCGTCCATCTCCGGCGCCGAGGTGGGCTGCCAGGGTGAGGTGGGTTCGGCCTCCTCCATGGCGGCGGCCGGTCTGGCCGAGGTCCTGGGCGGGTCCCCGGCGCAGGTGGAGAACGCCGCGGAGATCGCCATGGAGCACAACCTGGGTCTGACCTGCGACCCCATCGGCGGCCTCGTCCAGATCCCCTGCATCGAACGCAACGCGCTCGCCTCCGTGAAGGCGATCAGCGCCACCCGCATGGCCCTGCGCGGCGACGGCAGCCACTTCGTGAGCCTGGACAAGGTCATCCGGACCATGCGCGACACCGGCCGCGACATGCACGACAAGTACAAGGAGACCAGCCGCGGCGGCCTCGCCGTCAACGTCATCGAGTGCTGACCGTGTGCCGGGAATGTCCTGGTTCGTTCCCTGGTTGTACGGAGGGCACGGTCGACGACCGGGCTCGAGCTCCCACCCGCTCGCCCTCGTCGGCCGTCACCCCGGGTCTGGTGGCTTGAGCTCTGCTCGCCACCAGACTCGCCCCCTTTCTGGCCACTTCCGGCCACCGCAGCGGGACCCGGCGATTCGCGCCCGGATAACCACCCGTTCCACCTCTTCCAGGTCGCTCCCGCGAGAAACACGTGACGGCCCCAGCGCCATTTTCGGCACTCCGGCAATTCCCCCGGCGCGAGGGTGGTATAGATTTCGGCCGTGACCTCCAGAACCATTCCCCCTGCCGTCCGAGCGCTCGCCCCCGCGGCCGCGCTGGCCCTGTTGCTCTCCGGCTGCGGCCTTCTCAGGGCGGAGGAACCCGCCTCCACGGAGACCGAGGAGGGTGCCTCCGAGGAAACGGAGGCACCGGACACCGAGGAGGGCGGCCCCTCCAGGGAGAGGTCCACGGGGTCGAACTCCCTGGCCGACCCCGGCATCCTCACCGCGGCGTGCCAGCCCGAGTCCGGCTGGCTGGAGTTCACCCTCCACTCCGCCGAGGACGCCCAGGAGATCACCAGCGTCCGGTTCGACACCGCCGAGGCCGTCCACGCCGAGTCGGACGACCTCACCCACGGCCGTGCGGTGGACGCGCGGAGCGTCTCCCTGGAGACCTCGTGCGACACGGACGCTCCGTCGCTGTTCCCCGAACGCGGCCTCGTCCTGGGCACCTTCGAGGAGAGGGTCGACGGCGTCGCCGTCACGGGGTTCGGGGTCATGGCCGAGGACGGCACGTTCACGGCGCTCAGCCCCGACCACGAGGAGTCCGGGGCCGACGCCCCGGCCGACCACGTCCACCCCGTGGCCGATCCGGAAGGGGACAGGATCGTCTTCGTGACGGAGACCGGCGAGGGCGAGGACACCGTCCAGGCCCTCGACCTGGAGAGCGGGGAGTTCACCGACCTCGGTACCTGTGACAGTCAGCAGGTCTGCGAGAACCTCACGATCATGCCGGGGCTCGACCGAGTCGCCATCGACGACGGCCAGAGCACTCCGATGGCAGTGGTCCTCGACGGCTCGACGGTGGTCCAGAGCAACGACCTGGGCCTGTCCTTCTTCGACATCGGGGACCAGGCCGACTCCGACGTGGTCGACCTGACCCTCAACTTCCTCAACCGGGACCGCACGACCGAGGTGGACGTGGACGCCAGCGGCACCGTTCAGGCCCTCGACTCCAACACCCTGCTCTTCGACGACGAGGTGCTGAGCGTCCTGGAATTCTCCGACAGCACCCTCGCCGGCTACGAGGAGGAGAACGCCACCACGCCGCGGAACCTGTGGGAGCCCCTGCCGGTCAACCGGACGCTGGCCCCCGACGGCGACGGGGAGAACTCCCACGTCGTGCCTTCCCCCGACGGCGCCGAGATCCTCTTCCGCAACCAGCCCCAGAGCGGTCCGGCCAGCTGGTACAGGGTGCCCACGGACGGATCCGGCGCACCGGAGGAGCTGCCCGGGATGCCCGGGAACGTCTCGACGGTCATCGGTTGGCGATAACTCCTGAGGGCACCCACCTGGCCACAACCGGCCACCGGTCCCCGGGTGGGTCGTTCCGGCCTGTGCCGCCTCCGAATACTCCTGTTTCGAGCCGATTCTCGCGGGAAACGCATGGCCATTCTCACTGTCATTCCCAGAACTCCCCGAATTCCCACCCTCCGCGAGTGGGATAGATTTCGCCCGTGACCTCCAGAACCATTTCCCCCGTTATCCGCGCGCTCGCCCCCGCGGCCGCGTTGGCCCTGTTGCTCTCCGCCTGCGGCGGCTCCGACGGAGAGGGTGGA
Source organism: Nocardiopsis sp. iso_237 (assembly GCF_056173345.1). Classification (NCBI taxonomy): domain Bacteria; kingdom Bacillati; phylum Actinomycetota; class Actinomycetes; order Streptosporangiales; family Nocardiopsidaceae; genus Nocardiopsis; species Nocardiopsis sp. iso_237. The sequence continues at coordinate 5,085,287 of NZ_CM149669.1, forward strand.
TCCTCCGACGAGAACCAGGCGGGCGCCTCCACCGAAGAAGGGGCCGAGGACGCCGCGAACCAGCCCTCCATCACCGACGCGGGCCTGCTCGCCGTTGCCTGCGACAACACCACCAACGTCTTCACCCTGCACTCCCCCGACGACGGTTCCGAGATCACCAGCGTGACCTTCGAGAACAGCCCGGAGCCCGCGGATCCCCCGGAGGCACTCGACCACGGCCGAGCGGCCTCCCCGAATCCAACCGGCCTCAGTATCTGTTCGAAGAACCTCATCCACCTTTCACCGGACGAGCAGCTGCTCCTGGTGTCCTATGAGGAGGAGATCAACGGCAACACCGTGAGCAACTTCGGGGTGCTCTCACCGGAGAACGGCGTCACCACGTTGTCCCCCGAGCAGGAGATCTCCGACTTCGGGACCCCCGTGAACTACGAGCACCCCACCTACGACGCTCTGAACGAACGCATCCTCTACGTGGAGTACGAAGGCGACAACCGCCGCACCGGAGCGGTCAAGGCCATGGACCTGTACAGCGGGGACGTCAGTGACGTCGGCAGCTGCGAGGACACGTGCGGCCAACTCCAGGTTCTGCCCGAGACCGGAACCCCGGTTCTGAGCGACCTTGTCGGCCAGGGCAAGCTCCTCGAGTCTCCGGACGGTACGACCCTGATCTACGCGGACAGCAACAGCAGCGGCCTCCAGCTGGGCTTCTTCGGCCTCGAGACGGTCACCGAGGACGCCCCGGCGCTGATCGGCACCGGCCAGGCGCACGAGCTGACCGAACGCGAGGTGAACCTGCAGACGAACGGCCTGCCCGTGTTCGTCGACGACAACACCCTGCTGATCGCGGACAACTCCCTGTCTGTCGTGGAGTTCACCGAAGAGACGCTGGAAGAGTACGCGGGCGACCGGGAACAGGAGCCCGTCACCCAATGGGATCCGCTTCCGACCGCACACACGCTCATTCCGGAGAGCCCCCGGGTCAACACCTACCCCTTCGTCTCGCCGGACGGCACCGAGGTCCTCTTCGTCTCGAAGCCGGAGACCGGTGACGAGAGCTGGTACCGCGTCCCCCTCGACGGCTCCGCTGAGCCCGAGGAGGCCTTCCCGTCCCCCGTGTACGGGGAGTCGATCATCCGCTGGCAGTGAGTCCCGACGGTCCTCAAACCGACCAGTCGTGAGTGGCACGGAGGGGGCGGCGCCTCTCGCGCCGCCCCCTCCCTCGTTCCACGGGGTCCCTCAGGCCAGGCTGCGCCGGGGGTTCCTGGCGGGGGCGGTCATGGACATCCGGATGACGGCGGGCACCTGGTCGAGTTCGAGGGCGCCGCGCAGGTTGGTGATGGCCTCCGAGCGGACGCGCCGCCAGATCCCGGCCACGTCGGCGTCGTCCTCCAGGGTCAGCGCCAGCCGAAGGTGGGGGCGGTCGCCCGACTCCGTGAGGCGGGCCCGGGCCCGTCGCACACCCGGATAGTCCGCGACCTCCTGCTCCAGGGCGCCCCGGGCGGCGCTCTCCGACATCTCCACGTTGCCCGCCTCGTCGCGCGCCAGGTACAGGCGGCCCACCGTGTCGTTCATGCCCTGCACCATCAGCCACCGCAGGGCCAGGAATCCGGCCACGAACGCGACGGCCACCGCCACGTAGGGCACCCACTGCTGGGCGAGCACCTCGTTGGTCCGGTCCCCGAGCAGCGGGGTGGCGGCGAGGTCGCCGCCGAGGAGGCCCCGTCCGGCGGCCAGGGCCGCGAGGCCCGCCGCCAACAGGACGACACCCACGATCACCAGGCCCAGGCGGTTGCCCCGGGCCGACCTTCGAGACCTGTCCCTCGCCATGGTCAACCCTCCGCGTATCGAACGTGCGTGGCGATCCGCATGCTGCGCAGCGGGGCCAGCTCCTCCAGCCGGTGTTCCACGGCCGAGGTGACCTCGGCGGGCAGCCCGTGCGAGTCACGCATCCCGGTGCGCACGTGGACCCGGAGCCGGTTGCCGCGCACGGCCACGTGCACGTGGTCGACCCCGCTCACGTCCTGCGCCGCGGCCGCCACCGCCCGCCGCAGGGCGGGCCGGGTCAGGCCGACGACCAGCGCCGGGTCGTCGGTGCGCAGCGCGGTCCACCGGCTCCGCCCCGGCGCCAGCGCCACCACGATCAGGGCCAGCCCGATCAGCGCCAGGACCGCCGAGGCGATCTGCACGGACGGCTCCGACCAGGTCGTGGCCGCGGCGTAGTCCGTCGCCGGAGCGACCGGGATCAGCCGCAGCGGGTTGCCCGCGAGCGCGGCGATGACCTCGGCGGCGGCGACCACGGCCACCACCAGGATCAGCAACCCGGTGAGAACCGCGGGCCATGACCTGCGCGGTCGGAACGTGTGGACGGCGACCCGCTTGGCGCGGCGGTCGATCCCCTGGCTCGGACGGCCGAGCGCCTCTTCCACAGTGGTCATGTCAGCGCACCAGCTCCGCGATCTCGATGTCGATGTGGTGGACCTGCTTGCCGGTGATCCGCTCGACCCGGTCCTTGACGTGGCCGCGCACCTCCTCGGCAACCTGGCGCGCGGGCCTCGGGTAGCGCACCCCGACCCGCAGCCGCAGGAGGACGATCTCCCCGCTCACCCTGGCGCGGGCCGCCCGGGACCGCGCGGCCCGCGCCCCGGCGACCTCCCCGACGGCCCTGGCCGCCACCTTCTCGATGGCGGCCCCGGGGATGTCCGTGCGGCCTCCGGGGTCCCGGTCCCGGGCGTGCCTCCCGGCCTCCCCCTCGGGGGCGGGTCCCCGCTGACGAGGGACGGTGTCACTGCGAACCCCGACCACGACCTCACCCCTGTCTACGCCGACCGCCGTGTGAACATCTCGGCGAGGTCGATCTCACCCTCCATCGCCCGGCCCGCGACGAACCCGACGAGGCCGAGGACCAGTACCAGCGCGAAGGCGGGGAACCCGCCGAACGCCGCAGCGAGCCCGAGCACCGTCCCGTAGGACAGACCAACGATGGGCCACATGGCTACCCCCTCTAATCCCTGCTTGTAGGTCTAGCTGGCGGTGCGTGTGCCGTCTCCGAGCCCGGCGACCACGTCCTCCACGGACACGTGGACGGCGCGGCCGCCGGACAGCGGGGCCAGGCCCCGGCGGATCTCGGCGGCGATCTCCGGCAGCGGACGCCCGTAGCGGAGCACCACACCGACCTCGACGTGGTCCTCCCGCACTGCCACCCCCCGGACACGGCCCCCGGGCACCGCGGTGCTCAGGGTTCCGAAGGATCCGGAGGACAGTTCCACCACGTCGGAGAAGCGCAGTGCGCCCTCCGCGAGGGCCCGTGCGACCGCGCCCCGGTCGTCGCCGCTCACGGCTACTGGACCCTGGGCTCGGAGCCGCCGTCGTCGGCGGACTCGTCGTCCTCGGGCAGGTGGATGTCGTCCACCCGGATGTTGATCTCGGTGACCTCCAGGCCCGTCATCCGCTCGACCGCGTGGGTGACGTTGCGCCGCACGGCGGAGGCGAGGTCCTGGATGGCGGCCCCGTACTCGACGACCAGGTCGATGTCGACGGCGGCCTGGCGCTCCCCCACCTCGACGGAGACGCCCTGCGCCACCGACCCGGAGGAGCTGCCGCCGCTCACGGCGTCGCGTACCGCCCCGACCACGCGCGCCGCGCCGCCGCCCATGGCGTGGACGCCGCCGATCTCGCGGGCCGCCATACCGGCGATCTTGGCCACGACGCCGTCAGCGATCTGCGTGTGTCCGTGCTCGTTCCTGCTCGCGGAGTCGCCGCCCTTGGACTCACGGGCGCTCGGTACCGCCGATTCGGTCTTGATGTCCGACACTGGTCCCCCTACGCAGTGCGAAAACCGTCCTGGACGCCGCTACTTCTTCTTGAAGACGCCCTTGATCTTGTCCTCGGCCTTGTCCTTGAGGTCCTCGGCCTTGTCCTTGGCCTTGTCGGCGGCGTCCTTGGCCCCCGCCTTGGCCTGGTCGACCTTGCCCTCGGCCTCGGTGCCCTTGTCCCCGGTGACCTTGCCGAGGGCTTCCTTGCCCTTACCGGCCGCGTCGTCGAAGTGCTTGCCCATGAGTACCCCCTGATCAGAGCCGATACGGCTCAGGGTTGTCAGTCCGAAACCCGTGTCGCCCCCGGGTCGGGACGACCGGAACGGTTTCGGCCTCATCACACCTTATACGCACTCTATGTAGCCAACAAGACACCAGCAGTCATGATTTGCAGGTCAGAAGGGTCACGGTGATTCCATCCTTGCCCCAAAAACACATCCGGAACCCCGGCTGGGCTGGAAAAACGTCAGGGGTGCCCGTAGGCACCCCTGCGTCCGAAATCGTGTTGTGCCCGCCGCGTCGCCGGGCCGGGCGGCGACCCTAGCCGAAGATGACCGTCCGGTCCCCGTTGAGCAGGACCCGCCGCTGGGCGTGCCAGTTCACGGCGCGCGCCAGGGCCACGGACTCCAGGTCCCGGCCGATCGCGGTGAGCTGCTCCGGGCTGTGGGTGTGGTCGACCCGCGAGACCTCCTGCTCGATGATCGGGCCCTCGTCCAGGTCGGCCGTGACGTAGTGGGCGGTGGCACCGATCAGCTTCACCCCGCGCGCGTGCGCCTGGTGGTAGGGACGGGCGCCCTTGAAGCTGGGGAGGAAGGAGTGGTGGATGTTGATGATGCGCCCGGACATCTTGGTGCACAGCTGTTCGGAGAGCACCTGCATGTAGCGGGCCAGCACCACCAGGTCCACGTCGTAGGAGTCGACCAGCTCCAGGACCCGCCCCTCCTGCTCGCCCTTGCTCTCGGGGGTGACCGGCAGGTGGTGGAAGTCCACGCCGTAGGAGTCGGCCAGGAACTCCAGGTCGGGGTGGTTGGAGACCACCGCCGCGATGTCGATGTCCAGCAGACCGCTGCGCTGGCGGTAGAGGAGGTCGTTGAGGCAGTGCCCGAACCGGGACACCATCACGATCATGCGGGGGCGCACGTCCCGCGCCTGGAGGTCCCACTCCACGAACGAGCCGCCGTCGCCGCCGCCGAACCCCCCGGCCAGGGCGGCGAAGGCTCCGCGCAGGACGTCCTCGCTGACCGCGCCCGCGTGCCCCGCCTCGGCCACGAACTGTGTCCGGAGGAAGAAGCGACCGCTGAAGTGGTCACCGTACTGCTGACTCTCGGTGATGTTGCAACCGTGGTCGGCCAACAGGTTGGCCACCGCCGCGACGATGCCCCGGCTGTCGGGGCAGGAGAGGGTCAGGACGTACTCGCGCTCGTTCATGAATGGAAACAACTCCCGGGGTCGACCGGCTGATCAGCCGTGACGCCCCAGGATATCCAGCGTGCGGCACCCACGGGGCCGCCGCCCGGGTATCCCGCGTCACCCGCGCCTGACCCGAAAAGCACGAAATCGGGCCCTCCGGACAATATGAAGCTCATTCATGTTCTGGCATCCTCGGGAACATGACGAGACTGCGTGAGAAGTACGAGGCCGCGACGCGCGACATCCAGGCCCCCTTCGCCATGGTCGACCTGGCCGCCTTCCGCGCCAACGCCGCGGACCTGACCCGCCGCGCCCACGGACGGCCCATCCGGGTGGCCAGCAAGTCCGTGCGCTCCAGGGCCCTCCTCCGCGCCGTCCTCGACCTTCCCGGGTACGAGGGCGTCATGGCCTACACCCTCCCCGAGGCGCTCTGGCTGGCCACCGGAGACACCGAACCGCTCAGCGACGACATCCTCGTCGCCTACCCCACGGCGGACACCGACGCCCTGGCCGAACTCGCCGCCTCACCCGGCGCCGCCCGCGTGATCACCCTGATGGTCGACGACACCGCCCACCTCGACCTCATCAGTGCCGCGGTCGCCCGGGCCGACCGAGCCCCCGACGCGCCCCCGATCCGGGTCTGCCTGGACATCGACACCAGCTGGCAGCCGCTCGGCTCCGGCCTGCGCGTGGGCGCCTACCGCTCCCCCGTCCGCACCCCCGCGCAGGCGGCCGCGCTCGCCCGCGCCGTCGTGCGCCGCCCCGAGCTGGAACTGGACGGGATCATGGCCTATGAGGGGCAGATCGCCGGAGTGGGCGACGCGCCCCCCGGCCGCCCCCTGTACGGCCGGGTCCTGCGCGCCGTCCAGCGCCGCTCCGCCGTCGAACTGGCCAGACGAAGAGCCGCGATCACCCGCGCCGTCCGCGGTGTCAGCGAACCGCGCTTCGTCAACGGCGGCGGCACCGGCAGCCTCCACACCACCGGGCGCGAACGCGCCGTCACCGAGCTGTCCGCCGGTTCGGGTCTCTACCAACCGCACCTGTTCGACCAGTACCGCTCGTTCCGGGGCCGCCCCGCCGCCCTGTTCGCCCTGCCCGTCGTCCGCCGCCCCGCCCCGAACGTGGCCACCGTCCTCGGCGGCGGCTACCCGGCCTCGGGGCCCGCCGACGCCCACCGTCCCCCGGTCCCCCACCTGCCCGCCGGTCTGTCCTACAGCTCCACCGAGGGTGCCGGAGAGGTCCAGACCCCACTGATCGGTGAGGCCGCCCGCGGGCTCCGCGTCGGTGACCGCGTGTGGATGCGCCACGCCAAGGCCGGGGAACTCTGCGAACGCTTCGACACCCTGCACCTCGTCGACTCCGACACCGGGACCTACGAGGGCTCCGTCCCCACCTACCGGGGCGAGGGCCGGACCTTCCTCTGACCCACCGCCCCCACGGCGGCGCCCGACACGACGAGGGGGCCCGCGCGAACTCTCGCGCGGGCCCCTCACTGCCTTCGGTGGGCCGGAAACGGCCCGGGTGCGGCTACTTCCGCTTGCGGCGGACCGCCCAGGCGACGACGCCCACCGCGACGACCGTACCCACCCCGGCCATCAGGAGGAGCGCCTCCGGGGGCAGCTGGCCGCGCGACTGGTAGGTGGTCACCACCTTGTCGTCGCCCTTGACCACGATGCTGCCCTCCTCCGGGTGCACCAGGCGGCTCTCCACGCGTACGGCGCCGCCGCCGAACACGAGTGCGCGGGCCTCGTCGAAGATGCGGGTGCCCCGGTCCTTGGCCCGGTCGATCTGCCGCCGGGCGATGTTGGCCGGTCGGGCCTGCACGCTGAGCTCGTCCAGCGTCTCCGCCAACCGGCGCTGCTCTCGGGTGATCTCGGCCTGGAGTTCGGCGGGGGTCTGGCGCGGTTCGGTCTCGTGTCCCGTCATGGGGTGCCTCTCTTCACTAGCGCACGGTTGTCTGAGAGCCCGAGTCCGAGCCGGTGTCCCGACCCTGTTCCTCCGCGCCGTCGAACGGACTGGAGAATCTCAGCGCGCCATCGATTCCGTCGACCACGCGGAAGAAGTCCCGCGTGGACAACCACAGTTTATAGATGATGGCGATCTCGAAGGCGAGCAGCGAAACGCCCACGAACGCGGTGATCCAGCCGATCACCGGCGGCCCGAAGACCACCGCCGCGACCGGCGACACCACGAAGACCGCCATCTGGAACTCGATCCCGCCCACCAGGTGGGTCCGGATCCGTCGGGCGTTGAGGGCCGCCCAGAACCGCTGGTACCAGGGGAAACGTGTACGGAACTCCTGGTGCAGGTCCACCTTGGGCAGCGTCAGGTCCGGCTGCTTGCCAGCGGTGCGCTGGTTGCGGGCCTCCCGCTCGTTCTGGCTGCGCAGGATCTGTTCCAGGACGCCGATGCCGTGCCGCAGCACCGCCTGCTCGCCGCCGTCGCTCATGGTGCGGCCGCCGCCGCCCGTCGCGTCGCCGGTGGCGTCGCGCTCCGGCTCCAGCATGGACAGGGTGGCGCGGGCCCGCTCCAGGGCGGCCGCCAGGTGCGAGCGCATCTCACGGCGGACCTTGTACACCTGGAGGGCGTTCAGGTACCGCAGCATGTCCAGGAAGACCACGGCCAGCGCCAGCCAGACGAACGCCACGTGCCCGGTCTCCCGGTACTGGCCGCCCATGAGGGCGACCACGCACACCAGGACCCTGAACCGGTCCGAGACGTAGTCCATCCACGCCCCGAAGAGCGACTCCGAACCGGTGAGGCGGGCCAGCTTGCCGTCCGTGCAGTCCACGAGGAAGCAGAGGTAGTAGAGCAGCGCTCCCAGGAGCAGGAGCTGCCAGTAGCCGAACGCGAAGCACACGGCCGCGCCCAGGCCGAGGAAGAGGGCGACGACGGTCAGCTGGTTGGGGGTGACGGCCGTCCGGTTCGCGAACAGTCGCACGAGCCGGACCGCGATCGGGTCGACCAGGTACACCGTCAACCAGGAGTCGCGTTCCTTGAGGGTACGAGCCCTGACCTCGTCGAGTGTGTATCCAGGCATCGTGACGAACTACTCCCAAAGCGAAGCGGATGTGTCCCGGTCCGTGGCCGTCGGACACACCATCGGGTCACGGGAGACCCGCGCACGCTGCGCCATGTCCCAGAGGACGACCAACCTATAGCACAGGGTCAACAATAGGTGATCGAACCGTTGGTCGATCCCAAAGCGGATGAACCGAACCGGAATCGCAACCGAAGATCATCCGCCCCGACGACCAGCGCCGACGAACCGGCCCTCCCTCCGCTCAGGCGGATCTCGTACTGTGAGGCGTGAACGACGCGGACCGTCGCACGCGGTCCGCCAGCAGCAGACAGGAAGACACAACGTGAGCGACCCCATCCGCCTTGAGCCCGGCGACCAGGCTCCCGACTTCACCCTCAGCGACGCCGACGGCCAGCCCGTCACCCTGAGCAAGGTCCTGGCCGACACCGGCAAGAGCGTCGTCCTGTACTTCTACCCGGCCGCCATGACGCCCGGGTGCACCACGCAGGCCTGCGACTTCCGCGACAACATCGCGGAGTTCGCCAGTGCCGGGTTCACCGTCCTGGGCGTCTCCCCGGACACGTCCGAGAAGCTGGCCCGGTTCCGGGAGCAGGAGAGCCTGACCTTCACCCTGCTCGGTGACCCGGAGAAGGACACCCTCCGCGCCTACGGCGCCTTCGGTGAGAAGAAGAACTACGGCCGCGTCGTCCAGGGCGTCATCCGCTCCACCGTCATCGTGGGCACCGACGGCAAGGTGAGCAGGGCCTTCTACAACGTGAAGGCCACCGGCCACGTGGACCGCGTCAAGAAGGAACTGGGCGTCTGAGCCCGCCGACCGGCCGTCCGGCGGCCACGGGCCCCGGACGGCCGGTCGAGTCCCCGATCCCGGTAGAGTGACCCCGTCGGGGCCGTAGTCCAACTGGCAGGAGACGGCAGCTTTAGGTGCTGTACAGTGCGGGTTCGAATCCCGCCGGCCCCACTCGCCCCGGGAGCCCTACGGAGGAGCCCGGCGGAACCAGGAACGACGAGAGGCGCGCGAACCCGTTCGCGCGCCTCTTCGTGTGTCCGGTGGTCACAGACCGAAGAGCGCCCACACGACCAGGGCCAGCAGGGCGACCACGCCCAGGCCCACGCCCGCCGCCACGGTCAGGTGGCTGCGCTCCGAGTGCTTGCCCGACTTGGTCAGCCCCAGCGTCTCCGTGGACTCCCGGATGGAGAGCATGATCGAGTTGACCGCCTCGGGGCTGTTGCGCAGCCGCTCGCTGATGGACTCGGCCAGCACGTGCGCGCCCGCGCGGAAGTGCTCCCGCGCCGACTCGCGCTCCTCCGGCTCCTCGTCGCCGTCGGCCCCCTCCTCGGACCCGGCCGCGGAGGACCGCTCCGGGTCGGTGCGCTCGGGGGCCCAGGGAGCCAGGGCCGCGATCCGCAGCATCTTGGCGGCGTTCTCCGCGCGCAGCCGCTCACCCGGCTCGACCCGCAGCATCCCGGCGAGCACCGGAGCGAGCGGACCGGCGTTGGTGGCCTCTTTGGGCTCGTCCAACGGCTCCTGGCGCAGGATCTTGATGTAGCCCTTGCGGTCGTAGGGCGGGTAGCCCTCGACCGCCGCGTACAGGGTGGCGCCCAGGGACCAGATGTCGGACTCCGGGCCGACCGGACCGGCCTTGGCGCGCTCCGGCGGGATGTAGGCGGGTGAACCGATGATGCGTCCGGACGCGCTCAGAGCGGACTCGCCGTTCCAGGCGGCCAGGCCGAAGTCGGTCAGCACCACCCGTCCGGCCTCGCTGATCATCACGTTGTCGGGCTTGACGTCGCGGTGGACGATGCCCTCGTTGTGCGCCACCTTGAGCGCGTCGATCAGCTGGAGCCCGATCTCGGCCACCCGCTGGTACGGCAGCGGGCCGCCCACCTGGATGATCTCCTCCAGGGTGGAGGCCTCCAGCAGCTCCATGACGATCCACGGCCGCTCGTCCTCGTCCACGACGTCGAGGACGGTGACGAGGCTGGGGTGGACGAGGCGCCCGGCGACCCGGGCCTCCCGCGTGGTGCGCTGGACCAGTGACTCGCGTTCGTTCCGGCTCAGGTCCGAGGGCAGGCGGAGCTCCTTGACCGCCACCTCCCGCTTGATGACCAGGTCGGTGGCGCGCCAGACGGTACCGACACCGCCGCGGGCGATCTCGGAGGTCAGCTGGTAGCGACCCTTGAGCAGCCGACCACCGCCCTCCGGCTCAGCCACGGCCGCCTCGGGACGCGCGGCGTCGGGCGACGTCTGGGGCCGCTGGGTGTGCGGGTTTTCTAGGGAGGACACGGTTATCCACGGGTCCATTCACCGGCCATGGTGGCCTCCTGCGGAGCATTGCGGTCGCTGTCACCACTTAGGTGCACGGATCACTCGTTATACCAGGATGACGCCGGGGCCACGCCGCTGGTTGTCTGATGGCTGACACATAGGTTCGGTTTCGTTATGTCCGAGGGAGAGCCACGCATACCGTGACGAGGCTCTCCCTTGCCAATCCTTGACCTGGGCGGTCCTCACGTGCACGTGCGTGCGCGCGGGCACCGCCTCCGGGGGATCAACTCCAGAGGGACTCGGGCGTCCGTACCTCGACCGGCCCGACGCCGGTCTTGGCCAGCGGTTCGCGCAGGCTGTCGGCGTCACCGACCACCACCACGACGGCCTCCTCGGGACGAAGGTACTCGACGGCCGCGGAGTTCAGGTCCTCGGCGGTGAGCTTCTCGTACCCGGCGCGGATGCGGTCCACGTTGTCGTCGGGAAGGTCGTGCACGACCATGTCGACCAGCGCCCCGGCCATGGCGCGGGCCGTGGAGTAGGTGACCGGTAGGCCCACGGTGTTGGACTCGCGGACCGTGGACAGCTCGTCCTCGGTGACGCCCTGGTCCCGCAGCTTGTTCACCTGCTCCAGGGAGGAGGTGACCGAGTGCGCGGTGGTCCCGGCCTCGACCTGCGTGCTCATGAAGAACACACCGCTGTCGCGGCGCAGGTCGAAGCGGCTCCCGGCGCCGTAGGTGTAGCCCAGCCGCTCACGCAGTTCCATGTTGAGGCGGGAGGTGAACATCCCGCCCAGGATCTCACCGATGCCCTCGGCGCGCGGCAGGTCCACCTGCGAACGCGAGGGGGCGCGGTGCGCGATGACCAGGGCCGACTGCACGGAGCCGGGCCGGTCCACGATGAGCACGCGCGGCAGGTCGCCGGGCGGCGGGGCGGGCTCGGTGGTCTGGCGCTCGGGCGCGGGCGCCGCGTCGCCGAACACGATCCGGCCCAGCTCCTCCAGGTCCACGTTGGCGAGGTCCCCGACGACCACGAGGGTCCCGGCGACCGAGGCGATCGAGTCGGCGTGGAAGCGCGCGACGGTCTCGGGGGTGATGTCGGCCAGCTTGACCGGTCCGCCCGCGAGCGGCGTGGCGTAGCGGCCGGTGAACAGCTGACCGCCGAGGCTGCGCATGGCCAGCGTGGAGGCGGAGGAGGCGTCCAGCCAGAAGCGCTCCAACAGCTGCTCGCGGCGGCGCACGACGTCGTCGGGGTTCAGGGCCGGACGGCGCACGGCGTCCGCGAACAGGTGGACGGCCTCACCGAGGCGGTTGGTGGGCGCGTCCAGGCCGGTGATGAAGCCGTCCCAGTTGACGCGCGCGATCCACTCGGCGCCGTGGCGCTCCAGGGCCGGGGCCAGGGAGCTGTTGCCACCAGGGCCGTCCTCCAGGGCCTCGCTGGTCAGGGCGCTGACGCCCATGGCGTCGAGCGGTTCGACGGCACCGCCGAAGGGGTGCACGAGGCGGAGCGAGGCCAGCTGCTGGCCGGGGACGTCGAGGGCGACGATGGTGCCGCCGCCGACGGTGATGCGCTGGGGCTTGGGAAACGTGAAGGACGCGGGCGCGCCGAGGTCCGGGCGGTTCTGCTGCATGCTCTGCGGCTCTTTCTGCGGCTGGGCGGGAACGGGGCGGTTACGCCTGCTGGACGTGGGCCGCGGCGTCGGCCTCGGCTTCCGCCTGGAGCGTCTCGGCGGCGGTCTCCGGCTCGGGGTCGAACCGGACGATCAGCATGTTGTCGTCGACGAGCAGGTTCGCGGCGGCGGCGCGGACCTCCTCGGCGGTGATGTCCGCCCAGCGCTCGGGCCAGGTGAAGGCGAGCTCGGGGTCGCCGAGCAGCTGGGTGCAGCTGCCGATGGTGTCGGCCAGACCGGAGGGGCTGGCGATGGAGTGCAGGTGCTCGCGTTCCAGGACGGCGCGGGCGCGGTCGAGCTCCTCGTCGGTGATCCCGTTGCCGAGCCTGGCGACCTCCTCGCGGATGGCCTGCTCCAGGACGTCGCCCTCCACGCCCTCACGGGCCAGCATGTTCACCAGCAGGAGGCTGTCGGTGTAGCGGAAGGGCAGGATGTCGGCGGAACCGCCGCCGTCGTCGGCGGCGATGGGCCGGTCCACGACCAGCGAACGGTACAGGCGGCTGCCCTGTCCCTGGCCGAGGACGGCGGCGGCCAGCTGGGCGGCGTCGTGGCCGCGCTCGCCGTAGGAGGGGACGCGGAAGCCGATGAAGACGCCGGCGGCCGGGACGGTCTCCGTGACGGCGTCCCGCACGGGGCCGCCCAGGGGGGCGCGCAGCGCGGGGTCGGGGGTCTCGGGGATCTCCTCGCGGGCGGGGATGCCGCCGAAGTACTTCTCGACCCTGGCCAGGACGTCCTCGGACGCCAGGTCGCTGACGATGGTCAGCACGCAGTTGTCGGGGCCGTAGTGCGCCTTGTGGAACGACTTGACGTAGTCCAGGTCGGCGGCGTCCAGGTCGGCCATGGAGCCGATCGTGGAGTGGTGGTAGGGGTGGCCCTCGGGGTAGGCCAGGCGCAGGATGCGCTCCAGGGCCGTGCCGTAGGGCTGGTTGTCGTAGCGCTGGCGGCGCTCGTTCTTGACGACGTCGCGCTGGTTGTCCAGGACCTCCTGGGTCATGCCGTCGCGCAGGGTCGCCAGCCGGTCCGACTCCAGCCAGAGGACGGTGTCCAGGGCGTGCGTGGGCACCGTCTCGAAGTAGTTGGTGCGGTCCGTCGAGGTGGAGGCGTTGATGTCGCCGCCCAGCCGCTCGACCACGTCGAAGTGCTCGCCCTTGGTGACGTTCCCGCTGCCCTGGAACATCAGGTGTTCGAACAGGTGCGCGAACCCGGTGCGGCCGGTCACCTCGTGCCGAGAGCCGACCCCGTACCAGAGGTTGACCGAGGCGACCTGGCCGGTGGAGGCCGGAGCCGTCACCAGACGCAGTCCGTTGTCCAGCGTGTACTGCTCGACCCGTCCCGCCGTTCCCATGGTGGTCACCAGCGCATGCACCCCATCAAGTTCCGTTGACTGCTTCACCGAACACGACCCTATGTCCTCGGACCCCTTCCGGGACACACGATTCGGGCAATCCACGGACGCGAACCTGACCCCCGTCCCGGCCGCACCGCAGAGCACGGAACCGGGCCCTGAGCCCCGCCCAGGACCCCGGCCACAGCCGTGAGTCCCGCCCGCACACCGCCGCCACGAGGGGGTGCCCGTTCGGCGCCGGAGAGGGTTCTGGAGGTGCCGCAGGTGGGATTGCGAGGAACGAGCCGTCACACCGGAGGTGTCGAAGGTTCCTCTGCAAAGGCGCCGAACCCCGGGCCAAAGCGAAGCGGAGGCCCAAAGAAGTACAGCCGTGAGACCCGCCCGGGGGCCGTCACCACCAGGGGGGTGCTTTCGTTCGGGCGCCGCCAGGGTTCTGCAAGACGAGTCGAGCCGCCAGCGAGGAACGAGCCAGGCGTGGACGAGGATGAAGAATCCCTGGCTACTTGGGCGCCCGAACACGCATCGAAGCGAAGCGGAGATGCAAAAAGATACAGCCCTACCCGCTTCTATCCGTTCCGGTACTCGGTGGTGTCCATCGACGCGGCGATCTCGTCGTAGACGGCGCTGTACTGGGCGTCCACGGACCACACGTAGAGGAGCACGTCGCTCTCGGGCAGGAACCACATACGGACCTCGAAGGTGTCGTCGTTGTCGCAGGTGACGGTCCACAGCGAGTGGTGGGACTTGAGGCCGTCCGCGTGCTCGAAGACGTTGCCGGGCCCGGTGGTGAGGGTCGCGCCCTCGACCCCGATGTTGCCCGAGGCGGCGGTGTTGAGGCTGCGGCAGCTGTCGGTGTTGTCCGCCCAGCCGTCGTCGTCGTGGAAGGCGTCGTCCTTCTTGGGCCAGCTCTGCGGGTGCTGGTCGGCCTGCTTGGGGACGAGCTGGATCGAACCGTAGGCGCAGGAGCTCTGTCCGGGCGGGGTCATGCACAGCTGGGAGCCGTCGTTCTGGACGTCCCAGTCCTCGGGGGTGTCGATCCGCACGCCCATCACGTCGGCGTTGTCGAAGCCCTCCGGGCCGGGCGGTTCGACGGCGGGCATCATGCCGCTCTCGCCGCGCTCCAGTTCGATTCCGCCCGAGGCCTCGTCGGAACCGCAGGCGGTGAGCGCGAGCAGGGCCGCAGCGGCGACCGCCGCCACGCGACCGCCCCCCAGCCGGTGCCGAACCAGGTCCGTCGTGCCCGCCATTGTCCGTTCCGCCCTTCTCGTACGGTCCCCGACCTCGTGTCTGACAGATCGGAGCACAGTCGACCATAGCGCCCCCGACACACCCTCCGCGCCGGGCCACCTCCCCCACTACTCTGGGTCCATGGTGGACCTCGCGAAGATCACTGAGCCCTTGTCCCTCAACCGGTTCGGCCCCCGGCCCAAGGGGCCGTTGGTCCTGGAGCTGGACCTCACGGAGGGTGTCGCCGACGAGGCGCCGGGCGACCCCCTCAGCCAGATCATGAACAGGCGCAAGCAGCACTACCTGGAGGTGCTGGAGGGCATTCGCAGAGGCGCCCGCGACCCGGACGTGGGCGGTCTGATCGTACGGGTGGACGCCCGTTCCCTGGGGATCGCGAAGATCCAGGAGCTGCGCGACACCGTCACCGACTTCCGTGCCACCGGCAAGCCCGCCGTGGCCTGGGCGGACACCTTCGGGGAGGCCGGGGACGGCAACCTGCCCTACTACCTGGCCACCGCCTTCTCCCGGGTGGTCCTGTCCCCCACCGGCCTGGTGGGGCTGAGCGGCCTCATGTCGCGCACCACCTTCCTCAAGGGCGCCCTGGACCGGCTCGACGTGAAGTTCGAGGCCGGGGCCCGGCACGAGTACAAGAACGCGATCAACCCGTACACCCAGACCGGGTACACCGACGCCCACCGCGAGGCCGCCGGGCGGCTCGTCGCGTCCATGAACGACCAGATCGTCGGGGCGGTCGCCAAGAGCCGCGGGCTCAGCGAGGAGAGGGTCCGGGAGCTGGTCGCGACCGCGCCGATCCTGGGCCAGGAGGCGCTGGACGCCGGGCTCGTCGACCAGCTCGCCTACCGCGACGAGGTGTACGCCGAGCTGAACGCCGAGGTGCGCGCGCGGAAGGGGGAGGACTCCCCCGAGCCCGCCCTCCAGTTCGTCACCCGCTACCACCGCAAACACGTCCCGCCGCCCCGGCCCCGGATCGCGGACGGCGGCGACCACATCGCCCTGATCTCCGCCAACGGCGGCATCAACCTGGGCAAGAGCCGCCGCTCCCCGCTGGGCGGCAGCGTGATGGGCTCGGACACCGTCTGCGCCGCCTTCCGCGCCGCCCGACAGGACCCCCGGGTCCGGGCCGTGGTGTTCCGGGTGGACAGCCCCGGGGGGTCGGCCATCGCCTCGGACCTGATCCGCCGGGAGAGCCAGCTGACCCGTGAGGCCGGCAAGCCGGTCATCACGACCATGGGCGACGTCGCGGGCTCGGGCGGCTACTACGTCGCGCTGGGGTCCGACGCGATCGTGGCGCAGCCCGCCACCATCACCGGGTCCATCGGCGTACTGATCGGCAAGCCGGTCCTGGGCGCGCTCCGTGAGCGGTTCGGCATCACCTCCGACTCCGTGAGCGAGGGTCCGCACGCGGGCATGTTCGACACCCTGACGGGGTTCAGCGACTCCGAGTGGGAGCGGATCAACACGCTGCTGGACACCATCTACGAGGACTTCGTGGCGAAGGCGGCCGCCGCCCGGGGCCGTACCTGGGACGAGATCCACGCGGTGGCCAAGGGCCGGATCTGGACCGGGGCGGACGCCCTGGAGAACGGTCTGGTCGACGAGCTGGGCGGGGTCGAGACGGCGGTGCGACTGGCCCGTGCCAAGGCCGGGGCCGGGGCGCTCCCCGTGCGCGTCTTCCCGCGCTCGCACCCACTGGACCGGCTCCGCCAGCACGAGTCCAGCGAGGACGTGGCCTCCGCCGAGCCGCAGACGGTCCTGAGCGCCTGGGGCCCGCTGGAGCACGTGGCGGCACGGCTGGGGCTGCCCGCCTCCGGTCCGCTGAGCATGCCCGGCTCGTGGGAGATCCGTTGAGCGTTCCGGGCGGCGCCTACCTGGAGGCGATGGCGCTGCTGCCGACCGGTGTGACCGTGGTGACCGTCGCGGACGGCCGCGACGACATCGGGGCGACGGTGAGTGCCCTGGTGTCGATCTCCACGGACCCGCCGGTGGTGATGTTGAGCGTGGCCGGGGAGGGCTACGTGGCCGAGGTCGTGGAGGAGGTCGGCGCCTTCGCGGTGAGCGTGCTCGCCGCCGACCAGCGCGCGGTGGCGGGACGGTTCGCCGCCGAGGGACGCCCCAGCGCCCGGCACCTGGTGTCGGGCCTGTCCCACCACCGGGGCGGGCACACCGGGGCGATCGTGCTGGACGACGCCCTGGCCGCGCTGGAGTGCTCGGTGCGCCAGCGGGTGGAGGTCGGTGACCACACGGTGTTCTTCGCGGACGTGGTGGGCCTGCCCGAGGTGGGCGCGGAGCGGCGCGGCCCGGCGATGGTCCGCTGGGACGGCCGGTACCACTCCCTGGGCTGATCCCGCCGGACGTGTGAGGGGCCCCGGAACCGGTACGCGGTTCCGGGGCCCCTCGTGGACGGGCGGGTCAGACCAGGCCCTTCTCCTCCAGCCACTCCTGGGCGACGTCGGCGGCGTTCTCGTTGGCGATCACGACGCGCTCGTTGAGCTGGGTGAGCTCCTCCGTGGTCAGCGCCTCGGAGACGGCGTTGAGGGCCGCACGCGCGGTGTCGTCGACCTGCTCGCCGTTGATGAGCGGGGTGATGTTCTGCGAGCCGAAGAGGTTCTCCGGGTCCTCCAGGACCACGAGGTCCTCCACCGCGATCTGCGGGTCGGTCGTGAACAGGTTGGCCGCCTGGATGTCGCCGTCCTTGAGCGCCTTGGTCAGCAGGGCGACCTCCAGCGAGCGGAACTCGGAGAACTCGATCCCGTAGACCGACTCCAGGCCCACCACGCCCTGGTGGCGGGTCTCGAACTCGGGCGGTCCGCCCAGCACGAGCTGGTCGGCCACGTCGGCCAGGTCGGTGAGGCTGGCCAGGTCGTGTTCCTCGGCCACCTCTCTGGTGACGGTGATCGAGTCCTTGTTCTCCGCGCTGGAGGAGTCCAGGATCTCCAGCCCCTCCGGCAGGGCCTCCTCGACCAGGGCGTTGGTCTCCTCGGCGTCGGCGCTGGGCGCCTCGTCGTCGAGGTAGGCCAGGGTCGCCCCGTTGTACTCGGGGAAGACGGAGAGGTTGCCCGACTCGATCTGCGAGTAGTACACCTCGCGGCTGCCGATGTTGAGCTGGTAGTCGACCTCGACGCCCTCGGCCGCCATGGCTCTGCCGTACAGCTCCGCGAGCAGGGTGCTCTCGGGGAAGTCGGCCGAGCCGATGACCACCGCTCCCGACGCGGCGTCCTCGCCACCGTCCTCCTCGTAGGGGTCGCTGCCACCGCACGCGCTGAGGAGCAACACCAGGGGAAGCCCGATGAGGGCGAGCTTCTTGTGCATGTCCGAACCTTCTCTCTGGGGAGTCCTACTTGACGGGCGGTGCCCGAAGACCGCCCGGTCAGCGCGCCACCGCGGACTCGGCACGCAGTCCGGGTGCGACGAGGACCCGTCGCAGCCCGGCGAACAGGAGCGTGGTGACCACGGCGAGCGCCACCACGAGTACGGAGCCGGCCAGCATCATCGTGAGGTCCTGGCGGGCCTGCCCGTCGACGATGTAGCGGCCCAGACCGCCTACTCCCACGTAGGCGGCGATGGTGGCGGTCGCCACCACCTGGACGGCGGCCGTGCGCATCCCGATCAGGATGAGCGGCGTGGCCACCGGGAGTTCGAGCTTGAACAGGACCTCGCGGCCGCGCATGCCCATGCCCAGGGCGGCGTCCCTGAGCCGGGGCTCGACGCCGCGGACCCCCTCGTGGGTGTTGACGAGGATCGGCGGGACGGCCAGTGCCACCAGGGCCGCGATGACGGGCACCAGCCCGATCCCGGCGGCCAGCACGATCAGGAAGAGGACGCCGATGGTGGGCAGGGCCCGGGCGAAGTTGGCCAGACTCGCGGTGAGGAAGCCGCCCACGCCGGTGTGCCCGGTGAACAGGCCGATCGGCACCGCGATGGCGGCCGAGATGAGCAGGCCCAGCAGCGAGTAGGAGACGTGTTCGCCCAGCCGGGCCGGGATGCCCGCCGAGCCGCTCCACTGCGCGGGGTCCGCGAACCACGCCACGAGTTCGTTCAGGATGTCCATGGTCACTCCCCCGCCGTGGCTGGGCTCGGGTGCGCGGGCGCGGTGCCCGCGGTCGCCAGGGTGGGCGCGGCGGCCCCTCGGCGCGGGCGGGCCCGGAACCCGGTGCCCTTCCGCCCGGTGCCGCGCGTCCAGGGGGTGAGCAGGTACTGGGCGATCACCAGCAGGGCGTCGGTGACGAACGCCAGCAGGACCACCAGCACGATGCCGACCACGATGGGCGCGTCGAACTGACGGCGGAACCCGTCACTGAGGATGAGCTGGCCCAGCCCTCCCAGGCCCACCAGGGAGGCGACGCTGACCATGCTGATGGTGGCCACCGAGGCCACGCGCAGCCCGGCGATGATCACCGGTACCGCCACCGGCATCTCCACGGTCACCAGGCGCCGGAACGGGCCGTAGCCGATCGCGACCGCCGCCTGGCGTACGTGGTCGGGGACCTGGCGGAGCCCGTCCACGACGTTGGGCAGCAGGATCACCAGGGTGTAGAGGGACAGCGGGATGATCGCGGTCCAGTCACTGAACCCCGTGTAGGGCAGCATGAGGAAGAACAGGGCGATCGAGGGCACCGCGTAGAGCACGTTCACGCCGGTGAGCACCGGCGGGTAGACCCCGCGCCAGCGCGCGCACGCCAGCCCCAGGGGCACGGCGACGGCCAGCCCGATGAGGATGGACAGGTAGGCCAGGCGCATGTGCTCCAGGAGCCGGGGCAGGATCCCCCGGTCGGGTTCGCCCGGGTAGCTCCAGTTGGTCACGCCCCAGTCAGTGACCCGGACGGCCCACTCCCAGACGCCCACGGCCCAGTTCCCGCCGTCGGCGGCGATCACTCGGACACCGACCAGATCGCGGCGCCCAGGTCGTCCTGGGAGACCACCCCGACGACGCGGCCCTCGTCGTCCACGCCGACCGCCCGTCCCGCCGGGGAGAGCACGGCGGCGTCCAGGGCGGCACGCAGGGAGTCGGCGCCCACGTCGAAGGTGTGCCCGTAGGGGGCCAGGCCCAGTGAGCCGAGCGGCACGCCGGTGGGGGCCCGGTCGAGCTGTGCGGCGCTGACCCACCCCCGGGGCATCCGGTCGGCGTCCACCACGAGCGCCCACGGTTCGCCGTCCTCGGTGACGACGTCCTTGGCGCGTTCGACCCGGTCCTCGTCGTCGAAGACCACGTCCTCACGCGGGGAGAGCGCGCTGGCGGGGAAGAAGGAGAGGCGGCGCACACCCCGGTCGTAGCCGATGAACGACTCCACGAACGCGTCCACGGGTTCGGCCAGGAGCCGTTTCGGGGTGTCGTACTGGGCGAGTTCGCCACCGGGGCGGAAGACCGCGATCCGGTCACCGAGGCGCACCGCCTCGTCGATGTCGTGGGTGACGAAGACGATGGTCTTGTGCAGCTCCTGCTGGAGGCGGATCAGCTCGTCCTGGAGGCTGGTGCGCACGACCGGGTCGACGGCGCTGAAGGGCTCGTCCATGAGCAGGATCGGCGGGTCGGCGGCGAGGGCGCGGGCGACGCCGACCCTCTGCTGCTGTCCGCCGGAGAGCTGGTGGGGGTAGCGCTTGGCCTGGGCGGGTTCGAGGCCGACCAGTTCCATGAGTTCGGCCGCTCGCGCGCGGGCCTTGGCGCGCCGCCATCCCAGGAGCAGCGGCACCGTGGCGATGTTGTCCAGGACGGTGCGGTGCGGGAAGAGCCCCGCCTGCTGGATGACGTAGCCGATGGAGCGGCGCAGCTGGGCCGGGTCCTGCTCGCGGATGTCGGCGCCGTCGACGCGGATGGTTCCGGCGGTGGGTTCGACCATGCGGTTGATCATCCGCAGGGAGGTGGTCTTGCCGCTGCCGGAGGGGCCGACGAAGACCGTGGTCCCGCCGGACTCCACTGTCAGGTCCAGACTGGCGACGGCGACGGTGCCGTCCGGATAGGTCTTGGCGGCGCCCTCGAATGTGATCATCGCGGGGTCGTCTCCGTTCGGGGGCCTGTTGGGTTACCGCGGGGGGCCGCGCGGGTACACGGCCTTCCCCTGGGCTCGGGGATCAAACGGGTGGAAGCGGGCACCGTGACCGGACCGCGACCCCGGTCGGTCCCTGGGCGTGCCGGGAAGGGTACCCGAGGCCGGGAGGTGGCGGACACGACGACACTCCGCCCGAATCGAACAGGAGTATGAATCGGGGCACGTTCCGCGCTGGCCGGGCTCAGCCCCGGGCGGCGATCCATTCGGTGAGCTGGTGCAGGTCGTCCACGATCACGTCGGCCCTCCGGGCGTCGGGGGTGGCGGCGTGCCGGTACCCGTAGATGCCCCGGCGTAGCAGGGCGGTGCCCATACCGGCGCGGCGGGCGGGCAGGACGTCGTTGTCGACGCGGTCACCCACGTAGAGGATCTCCTCGGCGGTGACGCCGGGGCGGCCGCGGTCGGCCAGCTCCAGGACGCGGTCGAAGAACTCCGGCTGCGGCTTCTGCGTGCCCCACACGTCGGAGATGCCGATGCCGTCGACGCCCAGGCCCATGGCGTCCAGGGTGGGTCCGGCCTCGGGCGGCTGGTTGCCCGCGATGACCAGGGACAGCCCGGCCGCGCTCATGGCCTTGAAGGCGGGGCGGACGTCGGGGTAGAGGTCGCGCTCGTCGAAGTGCTCGCGGACGCCCTCGGGGTCCTCGGCGCGCCAGCGGGCGCTCTCGGTCTCCAGGTCGAACCCGGGCACGAGCAGCCGGAAACCGTCGGTGAGCGTGCCACCGGAGGCGATCACCGCGCCGATGGTGCCGAAGAACGCCATGTGCGGGATGGCGAACCGGTCCGCCCAGCGCGCGAAGATCCGCGTCTCGTCGATGAGCGTCTCGCCGACGTCGAACACCACAGTACGAATTGCCACGGTTAGGGAGTGTACAAGGCGTGCACCGGCGCGGACCCGGGCCGTGGCGCCCGGGCCCGCGCCGAGGAGGGCTCAGGCGCCGGGCGGGCGCAGCACGGCGAAGGCGTCGGTGACCTCCAGTTCCCGAGCGCGGAAGCGGAAGAGGGCGGCGGGTCGGCCGCCGGAGCGGCCGGAGGGCACGGAGCGGCCGGTCTCCTCGATCTGCCCGCGCCGCAGCAGGACCCGGCGCAGGTTGGTGGCGGCCACGTCGTGCCCGAGGGCGGCCCGGTAGTGGGCCGACAGCTCCGACATCGTGAACTCCGGGGGAGCCAGGGCGAACCCCAGGTTGGTGTAGCTCAGCTTGGAGCGCAGCCGTCGGCGGCCGGAGCGGACGATGGAGGCGTGGTCGAAGGCCATCGGCGGCAGGTCCGCGGCGGGGTGCCAGCCGGTGTCGGCCGGAACCACCGGGTCGATGTGCGCCGGGACCAGGCCCAGGTAGGCGGTGGCCAGGGTGCGGCGCTGGGGATCACGGTGGGGGTCGCTGCGGGTCTCCAGCTGTTCCATGTGACTGACGTCGCGGACGTCGACCTTCTGGGCGAGCTGTCGGCGGATCGAGGCGCCCAGACTCTCGTCGGCGCCCAGCCGTCCGCCGGGCAGCGCCCACTCGCCCTCGCAGGGCGGCAGGGCCCGCCGCCACAACAGGACGCACAGTTCGCCCGCGCGGATCTGGAGGACGACCGCGAGGGCCTCGTGCGCCGAGAGCACCGCCGCCCCTCCCCTCCGTTCGGGGTCGGCCGTCGCGGTCGGGCCCGCGGCGGCCACCATGGCCTGTCCGTTTGCTTCCGGGATATCCACCCTGTCCCTTCCGTTCCACGCCATGTTAAGCTTCACCAGGTTTGTGCCTGACAGACAAAAACTAGGTCTTCGCACGCATCTCCCCTGGCACGGCGCCCGCACGGCGTGCCCACAGCCCCAAGGAAGTAGTAGGACATGGCATCGGTCACCGCGACGGCGGACACCATGACCAGGCAGGAGTGGGCCACCGAGGTCCGCCGCCTGGCAGAGGAGCGCGACGCTGTCATCCTCGCGCACAACTACCAGCGCCCGGAAATCCAGGACGTCGCCCACCACACCGGCGACTCCCTGGCACTCTCCCGGCTCGCCGCGAGCGTGGACGCCGGCACCATCGTCTTCTGCGGCGTGCACTTCATGGCCGAGACCGCCAAGATCCTCGCGCCGGAGAAGACCATTCTGCTGCCCGACCCCAACGCGGGGTGCTCGCTGGCGGACACCATCACCGCCGAGGACGTGCGCGCCTGGAAGGCCCAGCACCCCGGCGCGGTCGTGGTCGCCTACGTCAACACCACGGCGGCGGTCAAGGCCGAGACCGACATCTGCTGCACCTCGTCCAACGCCGCCGACGTCATCCGGTCCATCCCGGAGGACAGGGAGATCCTCTTCCTCCCGGACCAGTTCCTGGGCGCCCACGTCAAGCGGGTCACCGGCCGCGAGAACATCCACATCTGGATGGGCGAGTGCCACGTGCACGCCGGGATCGACGGCCACACCCTGCGTGAGCGGGTCGCCTCCGAGCCCGACGCCGAGGTGTACGTCCACCCCGAGTGCGGCTGCGCCACCTCCGCCCTCTACCTCGTGGGCAGCGGAGCCGTCCCCGAGGAGCGGGTCAAGGTCCTCTCCACCGGCGGGATGCTCAGCGCCGCGGAGAACACCACCGCCAAGAAGGTGCTGATCGCCACCGAGACCGGCATGCTCCACCAGCTGCGCAACGCCAACTCCACCACGGAGTTCGAGGCGGTCAACTCGCGCGCCGAGTGCCACTACATGAAGATGATCGACGCCGACAAGCTGCTGAACTCGCTCCGGCACGGCACCACCGAGATCCTGGTGGACCCCGGGACCGCCGAGCGGGCCCGCCGCTCCGTGGAGCGGATGGTCGCCATCGGACAGCCCTCACGGGGCGGCGAGTAGCCGTCGCGTCGGGCGAGGAGGCGCGCGTGCGCGTGGCGCCGCACGCGCCTGGACGGTAACAGAAGTCTCACCTTCCAGCCACAGCTGATCCATTCGCCCACACCAGACGCCTCCCCTCGCTAGCGTCACCTCAGGAGCGGGGGGAGAATCGTGACCAGAGGTAACGAAACAGGCGTACCGGAGGCGGAGACCGTCGAGGCGCTGCACGACGCGTTCGCGCAGCCGCTCTACCGGTACGCGTGGTCCCTGTTGGGCGATCCCGACCAGTACACCGACGGCGCCGACCGCCCCGACGAGGACCCGGTCACCGACGCCGTCCACGAGGCCCTCGTCGCCGGGATCGGACTGGAGTCCAGACTCAGCGACCCCGCCGACCGGGGCCCCTGGCTCTTCGCCCTCGTCCGCGCCGCCTGCCAGCGGCGCGGATTCGCGCCGACCTGCCCCTACACGCGCCTGGCCACCGTGCCCGACGAGGCCCCGGTCGCGCGGATGTTCTCGCGCCTGCCCGCCAGCCACCGCGAACTGGTCGAACTGAACCTGCGCCACGCGCTGTCCACCTCGGCCGTCTCCCGGGTCCTGGGACTGGAGCCGAGGATCTGCGGCGAACTGTCCCGCTCCGCGATCCGCCGCGCGGCGGAGGGGCTGGAGGAGCTCCCCGCGCCCGCGCCCGAACCCGACGAGGACACCCCGAGCGGCACCTGGCGCACCCAGGTGCACCAGGTCTCCTCCGCGCTGGCCTTGCTGCGTCCGCCCGGCGCCCCGCCCGGTCTACGCGACCGGGTCGTGCACACCTGCACCGCGCCCGACGCCGCCGAGGAGCGCTCCCGGATCTCCGCCGCCATGCAGCCGCTCACGGCCGACGGCTACCCGGTCCACCGCTCACGCCCGCCGGGCGCACCGGTGGTCGAGGACCCCGAAGAGAGCGGGCCCGTCGAGGTCCCGCTCCCCCGTGCCCTGCCCGGCGACCTCCTGACCACCGCCGACCACCCCGTGCGCGACGACGCGCGCTCCCCGCTGCCCTCCCCCGACCACGACCCGCTCGACGAGGTCACCGACACCGGGCGTCGGCGCTGGCCGCTGCCCGCGATCTCCGGGCTGGCCACTGTCGCGGTGGCGGTGGGGCTGTGGTGGTGGGCCAGTTCGATGGGCGACCCCACCACCATGATCGACTCGGGCCCGGTACTGCCGGGCCAGCGTCCGGGCCTGTCCGAGGCGGAGGCGGTCTCCACCGCCTCCGACGGCAAGCCGGGGACCGAGCCGACCCCGGTCACGGTCACCGGGGACGCGGGCGCCGAGAGCCCCGGGGCGGACGCGCCGGACGACGATCCCAGCGGCGGCCCGAACGGGCCGGAGGACGAGGAGCGCGAGGGGCCGCCCGAACGCGGCGGCAGCACACCCGACGACCCGGGGGAGGCGCCGAGCGCGCCGGGTCCCCCGGCGCAGGACCCCGACCCCGGCCAGGGCGCCGACGAGGAGGATCCCCCCGGAGACGGGGGCGCGGCTCCGGGGAACGGTTCCTCCGGTCTGCTCGGCGGCCTGCTGGGGCTGTTGTTCGGGAGCGGTCAGAGCGAGGCCGACCAACCGGACGAGTAGCCCGCTCAGCCCTGGGCGGCCGGGCGCCGGATCCGCTAGAAGGAGGACAGCAGGCGGCTCGCGGCGGTCTGGAGCCGCCCCTCGACCTCGTCGATGTCGCGGCGTCCCTTGAGGATCTCCACCAGCTCGAAGATCCAGACGCTGGTGAGCGCGCCGACCAGGACGTATCCGGTGCTGTCGCGGTCCACGTCGGTGCCGGTCTCCGCCTCGTCGTCCCGGGGCCCGTCGGTGGTGACCGCGCCCTCCAGGTTGCCGGTGGCCACCCGCCACACCAGGTCGCTGATGCGCACGTCGAGCTCGATCTTGACCTCGGCCATGATCAGGGACCGCACCAGGGCGTCGGCCAGTTCGGGCTCGCGCATGAGGCCGCGCGTGGCGCGGAGCAGGACGTCCACCGCGCGGCCGGAGGGGCTGTCGGCGGTGGGCGGTCGGCGGACGATGCCGCCCTCCAGGAGGTCGAGCTCCTCGGTGACCACGGCCACGACCAGGTCCATCTTGGAGGGGAAGTAGCGGTAGAGCGTGCCGAGGGCGACCCCCGCGCGTTCGGCGACCGAACGCATCTGCATCGCCTCCACGCCCCCGCGCACGGCCAGTGCGGCCGCGGTCTGGACGATGCGCCGACGACGTTGGGTCTGAGTCCGTGTCATCGTTCCGATCGGTGCCTGCACCGCCACAGGGTCTCTCCCATTCGTCTTCGGTCCGCGCGTCGCCGTCGTGTCCACGGCGCCGAGGTCGACCGCACCGGGTGGACTCCCCGCCCGACGACCCGGCTCACGAGAACACGTTATCCAACGAATTCCCTTGATCACAGCGCCTGGAACCCATGATCCTCGCCTCATTGCCCGACGTGGCAGAGGCAATACGAGGGCTTGACGGCAACTTTCAGGAAGGCGCCCCGACCTTTGTAGAATATGTTCTATTTTGTCGGGCCGAAATCGTCCGGGCCGCGACCGGCCCTCGGAGGCACCCACCGCCCGCACGCCCCGAAGGACGCTTCCCTAGAATCGAACCAGATTCGGTTTCCAGTGGAGAGGTCGGGCCAGGATGCGTGAGGTTCCCCCAGTGGAGGATCTGGGCGAGGGGTTGTGGAGCATCCCCGTGCCGGTCCCCCACAACCCCATCGGGTTCACCTACGTCTACGCCCTCGACACGCCCGGCGGCCCCCTCCTCGTCGACACCGGCTGGAACCACGACGACTCCTGGGACGCCCTGGTCGGCGGCCTCCGACAGGCGGGCCACCGGGTGGACGAGGTCCGGGGCGCCGTCGTGACCCACTTCCACGCCGACCACTCCGGGCTCACCGGCCGCCTACGCGAGGCCTCCGGCGCCTGGATCGCCATGCACCCCGCCGACGCCGAGGTCCTGCGCCGCCAGGAGGGGCGCACCGACGACGAACGCGCCGCCTCCGTGATCGAGCAGATGGTCCGCGCGGGCTTCCCCCAGCAGGACATCGAGGCCTTCCGCGACTCCCCCGCCGTCTTCCGGCCGCCCGCGCTCCCCGACGCCTCCCTCGACGACGGCGAGCGTGTCGACCTCCCCGGCCTGGACCTGCGCGCCGTGTGGACGCCCGGCCACACCCCCGGGCACCTGTGCCTGCACCTGGCCGGACGCGACCTCCTCTTCACCGGCGACCACGTCCTGCCGCGCATCACCCCGCACGTGGGCCAGTTCCCCCTGGACTCGGCCGAGGGCGACCCCCTCGGTGACTTCCTCGCCTCCCAGGCCCGGATCGGCCGCCTGCCCGGCGCGGACCGGCTCCTATGTCTTCCCTCACACGAGACGCGCTTCTCCGGGCTGACCGAGCGCGCCGAGGAGATCGTCGACCACCACGAGGAGCGGCTGGACCTCATGGTGCGTCTGGTCGGCCAGGGCCCCACCACCCTCTGGGAGCTCACGTCACGACTGGAGTGGCGGCGCGCCTGGGCGGACATGCGCCCCCTGGCCCGGCACATGGCCGCCTCCGAGACCGCCGCGCACCTGCGACTGCTGGAGGAGCGCGGCCGCGTCGCCCGCGAGGGACCCGCACACCTCCCCCGCTGGGCCAGCGTCACCCCGGGGACCACGCCCCGAATATGATCCCCTGTACCTGATGCCCGGCGCCGACCCCGAGTGAACTCGCGAGTAACATATGGGGGCGCGCAGCATCCCAGCAGCCGCCCACCAGTGGCTCCGGCCAGGGCCGGGACACCAACGGCGGCGACCGGGCACGCGATCCAACGAAGAGGTGGACTCTTGACCCAGTCGGGCACCAGCACGGAACCGACCCCACGGCCCTCCGGCGACCGCCCCCTGCGCGTCGCCCTCCTGTCGTACCGCAGCAAACAGCACGTGGGCGGGCAGGGAGTCTACGTCCGCCACCTGTCACGCGAACTGGCCGCGCTCGGTCACGAGGTCACCGTCTTCTCCGGGCAGCCCTACCCCGTCCTCGACGAGGGCGTCACCCTGGAGAAGCTCCCCTCCCTCGACCTCTACAACGACGTCAACCCGTTCGTCGCGCCCCCCGTGCGCGAGTGGCGCGACTGGATCGACGTCCTGGAGGTCGCCACCATGTGGACCGCCGGGTTCCCCGAACCCCTCACCTACTCCCTGCGCGCCAACCGCGAGCTCCGCCGCCGCCTCGGTGAGTTCGACGTCGTCCACGACAACCAGACCCTCGGCTGGGGCCTGCTCGGCATCAAGTCCGCCGGGCTTCCGCTGGTCACCACCATCCACCACCCCATCAGCGTGGACCGCCGGATCGAGATCGAGGAGGCCCGGGGCCTCCAGAAGCTCTCCAAGCGCCGCTGGTACGGCTTCGTGAGGATGCAGGCCCGGGTGGCCCGCCGCCTCGACCCGATCCTGGTCCCCTCCCAGTCCTCCGCCGACGACATCGCCCGCGAGTTCGGCGTCGACCCCGCCACCATGGAGGTCACCCCGCTCGGCGTGGACACCCGGTACTTCCACCCGCGCCCCGACGTCGAGCGCGTCCCCGGCCGGATCGTCTGCACCGCCAGCGCCGACAGCCCCCTCAAGGGGGTCAGTGTGCTGCTGCGCGCCGCCGCCAAACTCGCCACGGAGCGCGACGTCACCCTGAGGATCGTCAGCAAGCCGAAGCCCGGCGGTCCCACCGACCAGCTCGTCGACGAACTCGGCCTGCGTGACCGGCTGGAGTTCGTCAGCGGTATCGACGACGAGCAGCTGGGAGAACTCGTCTCCAGCGCCGAGGTCGCGGTCGTCCCCTCCTTCTACGAGGGCTTCTCCCTGCCCGCGGTGGAGGCCATGGCCTGCGGCACCCCCCTCGTGGCCAGCCACGCGGGCGCCCTGCCCGAGGTGGTCGGCACCGACGGTGACGCCGGACGCCTCATCCCCCCGGGCGACCCCGAGCTCCTGGCCGCCGAACTCGCCTCCCTGTTCGACGACGCCGCCGAACGCGAGCGCATGGGCGCCGCCGCCTGGCGCCGGGTCCAGGAGCGTTTCACCTGGAAGGCCGTGGCCGAACTGACCGCCCAGCGCTACGCCACCACCATCGACGCCGTCAAGGGGACCAGCGCCGGTACCGGAGACGACGACACCCGGCCCGCACCCGCGCGGGCCGCCCGCGCGAACGGCGCCTGACTCCACGCACGACCCGCAGCACCGTCCCTAGGGAGCCTCCACTGATCACCGTCGACTTCAACCTGTTCCCCGTCGGCCCGGGCCACCGCGTCCTCGACCTCGGCTGCGGCGGCGGCCGCCACGCCTTCGAGATCTACCGCCGCGGCGCCGACGTGGTCGCCTTCGACCAGAACGTGAGCGACCTCGCCGACGTCGAGACCATGTTCGCGGCCATGGCCCACGAAGGCGAGGCCCCCTCCTCCGCCAAGGCCGAGACGGTCAAGGGCGACGCCCTCGACATGCCCTTCGACGACGACAGCTTCGACCGCGTCGTGGCCGCCGAGATCTTCGAGCACCTGCCGCACGACACCGCCGCCATGAAGGAGCTCTACCGGGTCCTCAGGCCCGGCGGCATCGCGGCCGTCACCGTGCCCAGTTTCCTGCCCGAGCGCATCTGCTGGGCCCTCTCGGAGGAGTACCACACCAACGAGGGCGGCCACATCCGCATCTACACCCGCGCCGAACTGGAGGCCAAGCTCAAGGCCACCGGATTCGTGATCGGCCCGCACCACCACGCGCACGCCCTGCACGCTCCGTACTGGTGGATCAAGTGCGCCGTGGGTACCGACAACAACGACCACCCGGCGGCCAAGGCCTACCACGACCTCCTGGTCTGGGACATGCTCCAGGCCCCCAGGGTCACCCGCGTGGCCGAGCGGCTCCTCAACCCGGTCATCGGCAAGAGCGTCATCGTGTACGTGCGCAAGCCGCACGCCGACGCGGCCGCCTGATGGCCCCCGTACCGTCCGACCCCGGCGCCCTGCGCCTGCCCGGGGTCCTCAGCGCCGAACAGCTGTACCGGTCCGCCGACTACCTCGCCCGCACCCAGGAGGGCGACGGGGTGATCCCGTGGTTCCCGGGCGGCCACGCCGACGTGTGGGACCACGTGGAGTGCGCCATGGCGCTGACCGTCACCGGTGTGCTCGTCCCCGAGCACGCCGAGGCGGCCCGCCGCGCCTACCTGTGGTTGGACGGAAGCCCTCACCCCGACGGCGGCTGGTACGCCAAGTACCGCCAGGGCCGACCCGTGACCGCCCTGCGCGAGGCCAACCACGCCGCCTACCCGGCCGTGGGTCTCCTCCACCACCTGCTGACCACCGGCGACGCGTCCTTCGCGGAGCGGATGTGGCCCGTGGTGGAGAGCGGACTGGAGTTCGTGCTGGGCCTGCGCGGCGAGCACGGGGAGATCCTGTGGGCCCGCTCCGAGGACGGTTCCCCGGGCGACCACGCGCTGCTCACCGTGTGCGCGAGCGTGCACCACGCCCTGCGCTGCGGCGCCGCCCTGGGCGCGCGGCTGGGCCGCGAACGGCCGGACTGGTCCAAGGCGGCGGACCGGCTGGCCGAGCTGATCACCCACGACGAGGGCCTGTTCTCGGACCGTTCCCGTTTCTCGATGGACTGGTTCTACCCGATCCTCGGCGGCGTGCTGCGGGACGAGGCCGCCAAGGAGCGGATCGCGGAGCGCTGGGACACCTTCGTCATGCCCGGTCTGGGTGTGCGCTGCGTGAGCGACCAGCCCTGGGTGACGGCGGCGGAGTCCTCCGAGCTGGTCATGGCGCTGGCCGCCATGGGCGAGACCGACACGGGCGTGCGCGTCCTGCGGGACGTCCAGCACCTGCGCGACGCCGACGACGGCGTCTACTGGACCGGCTACCAGTTCGCGGAGCAGGTCCGCTGGCCGGTGGAGCGCAGCACCTGGACCTCGGCCGCGATCATCCTGGCGGTGGACGCGCTCACCCGCACCACACCGGGGTCGCGGGTCTTCCTGCACACCGGGGCCTGAACACACGAGGAGGGCCCCGTGGGGCCCTCCTTCGCGTACTATCCGGTCTCCTCGCCCCGGCCCGGCGGTATCTCGGGTATCCCCGGCTCCTCCGGTTCGCCCGGCCCCTCCGGGTTCTCCGGGAAGGTCGGAACGTCCGGGACCTCCGGCTCGGGATCGGTCGGCACCTCGGGTGTCTCCGGCCCCTCCGGGACCTCGGGCTCGCCGCCCTCCGGTGCCTCCGGCTGCTGCGGCTCCTGGGTCGCCGGGTCGGGCGCCCAGTTCTCCGTGGTGCCGCCGAACTCGGGCCCGGGGAACGAGGCGCGCTCGTAGCCCTCCATGGCGCGGTTCATGTACGACTTCCACATCTGGGCGGGCAGACCGCCACCGGAGATGTTGTGCCCCGGGATGTAGAAGCTCTCGTTGTTCCCGCTGTAGACGCCGATCGCCGTGGACAGCTGCGGGGTGTACCCGACGAACCAGGCCGCCACGCTGCCGTTGGTGGTACCGGTCTTGCCCGCCACCGGGTGGTCCCACAGCTGCGCCGCGGTACCGGTACCGGAGCTG
This sequence comes from Nocardiopsis sp. iso_237, assembly GCF_056173345.1. Lineage (NCBI taxonomy): Bacteria > Bacillati > Actinomycetota > Actinomycetes > Streptosporangiales > Nocardiopsidaceae > Nocardiopsis > Nocardiopsis sp. iso_237. The sequence goes on from NZ_CM149669.1 coordinate 5,116,500, forward strand.
ACCGCCTGCTCCAGGGCGTAGGTGACGTCGGACGCGGTCGAGGCCTCCAGGGCTCGCTCGCCCTCGATCTCCGGCCGCTCGTTGTCACCCTCCTGGTTGACGATCTCCTTGATGACGTGCGCCTCCATGTGCACACCCCCGTTGGCGAAGGTCGCGTAGCCGCTCGCCTGGTCGACCGAGCGGACGCTCGTGGCGCCCAGCGGCATGACCGGGACCAGCTGGTTGTCGTCGATGCTCCCCTCAGGCAGGCCCATGTCGTAGGCGGTCTGCCTGACCTCCTCGAACCCGACCTCCTGGGCCAGCTCCACGAACCCGAGGTTGTTGGACACCGTGGTGGCCTGGGTGAGCGTCATGACCCCACCGGGGGCGTTGCCCGCGTTCTGCACACGGGAACCGTGGATGGTCTGCGGACCGCGCCCGTCCACCGTGGAGTTGAGGCCGTACCCCTGCTCCAACGCCGTGGCCAGCACGTAGGGCTTGAACGCCGAACCCGCCTGCGCGGCGCCCAGGAACGAGCTGTCGTACTGGTTGAGGTGGTAGTCGTGCCCGCCGTAGAAGGCCAGCACCTCACCGGTCTTCGGGTCGATGGTGGTCAGGCCGATGTTGACGCCCTCGGGGAGGCTCTCCGGGTCGACCATCTCCTCCACCGACTCGTAGGCGGCGTCCATCATGTCCTTGTCGAACGTGGTGACGATCTTGAAGCCCTGGCGGTTGATGTGGTCCTCGGTGTAGCCGAGGTCCGACAGCTCGCTCATGGCCTCCTGGAGCATGTACCCCCGGTAGCCGCTGAGGTCCTCCGTGGTCTTCTCCGGCTCGGGCGCCGGGAACTCCATGGCGTCCGCCTCGGCCTGGGTGATCGCCCCGGTGGTGACCATGCCGTTGACCACGTACTGCCAGCGGTTCTCCATGTCGGGCGTGGTCTCCACGTCCGCCTGGCCGAACCGGGTCGGCTGCTGGATCGCGGCGGCCAGGAAGGCCGCCTCCTCGGCGGTGAGCTCGTCGACGTCCTTGTGGTAGTACGCCTGCGAGGCCGCCTGGACACCGTAGGACATGCGACCGAAGTAGATGGTGTTGAGGTACTGCTCCATCACCCACTCCTTGTCCTCGCTCTGGTCCACCTTGATGGAGATGATGATCTCCTGGACCTTGCGGGACACGGTCTGCTCCAGGGAGACGCCCTCGTAGTAGTTGCGCACCATCTGCTGGGTGACGGTCGAGCCGCCCTGCACCTGCTCGCCGGTGATGGTGGACCACGCCGCACGCATGGTGCCGCTCAGCGAGACACCGGGCTCGGTCCAGAATCCGCGGTCCTCGGCGGAGATGACCGCCTCGACCACGTGGTCGCCGCCGGCCGTCATGTCCTCGTAGTCGATGACCTCGCGGTCGGTGCCCCGGTAGGCGAACTCCGTCTCGCCGTCCGCGAAGTAGAAGGTGGAGCCCTGCTCGACCGCGTCGGCCTTGGCGGCGTCCGGGACCTCGACGGTCACGTAGAAGAACGTGAAGACGGCGCAGGCCAGGATGAAGCCCAGGCCGGTGATGGCGAGGAACCACAGGAGGATCCGCAGCCAGAGTGGCTTCTTCGCCTTCTTCTTCTTGTTCTTGCCGGACCCGTCACCCGGGCCCCCGGCGCTGTCGGTCGGACCTTCGGGCCCGCCCGGGGTCCCGGCACCGCCGGCACCGGCCGCCGCGACACCCTCCGCACCGTCGGAGCTCCCGGAGGAGCCCTCCGACCCGGGCTGGTCCGACACGTAGTCGGACAGCCGTCGGGGCGTCGGCCACATCGCGGCGTCCTCCGCCGAGGCACCGGGGTCGGTGCCCTCGCCGGATCCGCTTTCGGCGGGAGTGGCCTCGGTCGGGCCCTCGGCACCGTCGCCTCCGGTGGCGTTCCCCTCCGGCGGAGCGGCGGCGAAGGCCACCGCCCCTGCGGCGGGTGCGGGCATGGCCTCGGTCCGGGCCTCCTCGTCGGAGCCCCTTCCCGTGTCAGCCTCGACCGCGGAGTCCCCCTCAGGCTCGGACGGGGTCCCTGGGACGGCGGCGGCTGCGGCAGCCACCGCCGGTTCGACGGTGTCCTCGGACTGGTCGGTCTCCTCGGTCCCCAGAACCGGGATCTGCTCCGTCCGGCTCTCCTCCGGCTCGGCGTCCTCGGTGGCCGCCCGCGCGGAGTCCCCGTCACTCTCCCCGGCCGTACCGGCGACAGGCGCCTCGGCGGCGGCGGAGTCGTCGGTGACCTCTTCGGGAACCTGGGTCTCCGCCTGCTCCGACCCGTCGGCGGAGTCGTCAGCTCCACCGGCGGAGTCCGACCCCTCGGACTCGAAGCCCTGTTCAGCGAGTGTCATTGCCACGCGGTCACGAAGGAACGTGCCGCTCGTCTTGAATGCGATGGGTCCCGCGATGAACTCCGGCTCGGGTTGGCCGTTGGGCTCCGTACCCGACTCCGAAGTCTCCCCTTCGGATTGATCCTCACCACTGGTGGGTAGATCATCACCCTGGGGGGTCGCTGGACTGGACAGCTCCTCAGCAGAGGTGTCGTTCGTCTCCGGCGTGTTCGAATCGGGACGCTGTCCGTCCGTCCCGCCATCGCCGTGTGTGCTCTTGCTCAGCTCCCCGCCCCCAAGGCAAATCACGTCCGGCACCGTGCCGTCCTGGTGTTTGACGCGCGAGTGCCCCTGATCGGTTCAGTTCGATTCAGGGCTGAAGCGGTATTTCGGGGAAAATCACCATCATCGCTCCACCCTCGAAGCCACGATACCCGCACGTAACCGTGTCAAGGTCGAATCCGTAACCGCACGGTCACTTCTTACCGAAGGCTTACCCTTCGAAGACGTGTCTATGTCCGGATGTTGGCTCACTCACTTTCCTGAACCAATATTGCCATACTCAGGAACAATCACGGAGCGTGCGCATTCGACTCCAGGGACCCCCGTCACAAATGACGCCTCCTCGCCAGGCCTCAGGAGACGCGTTGGACGCGTTCCAGGACCCGCATGGAGCCCACGACGCGCACCTCCCGGAACTGCCCGGAGTCCAGCGCCCGACAGTAGATGTTGTAGGGCGGCCGACCCCCGTCCTCGGGGTTCGGGAAGACGTCGTGGATCACCAGCGCCCCGCCCATGGCCACGTGCGGCGACCAGCCCTCGTAGTCGTTCTGGGCGGCGGTCTCGCTGTGCCCGCCGTCGATGAAGAGCATGCCCAGCTCCGTGCCCCAGACCGCGGCGACATCGACGGAGGCACCGGTGATCGCGATGACCTCGTCGTCCAGGCCCGCCTTCGTGATCGTGTGCCGGAAGTGCGGAAGGGTGTCGAACTTCCCGGTGACGGGGTCGATCAGGGAGCTGTCGTGGTACTCCCAGCCCTCCTGGTGCTCCTCAGAACCCCGGTGGTGGTCCACGGTGATGACCTTCGCCCCGCCCACACGGGCGGCGGCACCGAGGAACACGGTGGACTTGCCGCAGTAGGTGCCGATCTCCACGACGGGGCCGCGATCCGCGTACTCCAGGGCGGCCTCGAAGAGGGCCGTCCCCTCGTCAGTGGGCATGAAACCGGTCGCCGCCTCAGCGGCCGCCAGCAGGTCCTCGGGGATTGTCTTCGTCATGGGGAAATTCTCCCATCGCGGGAAAACGGCACCGCCAGCACCCCGGACGATCGCCTTGTCGGAGGTTGTCCGCAGGCTCACAAACCCGCCATGGCCAACCCCCACCCACCACACCCAACATCGACACCGGGGGAACATCCACCCCCACCCACACAGACCCGCCCACCCACCACTTTCCCAATTCACAAATGCACAAACCAGGACAACAAAAAAGAGAAGGAGAAGAACCCACACCCCAAGGCGTGAACCCTTCCCCTCCCCTTCCAAGAAAAACCGTGGCGGCGACCTACTCTCCCACCCCATCACAGGGCAGTACCATCAGCGCAAGGAGACTTAACGACCGGGTTCGGAATGAGACCGGGTGTGACCCTCCTGCCAAAACCACCACGGAAACCAACACCCACAACCACCACTCAACCCCGAAAGGGAATGACAGCCACGAGCAAGCTTCGTGAACAAAGTGTGCGCGAACATCCAATTATCTGCAGCGGACAAGCCCTCGACCTATTAGTACCGGTCAGCTCCACCCCTCACAAGGCTTCCACACCCGGCCTATCAACCCTGTCGTCTACAGGGAGTCTTACCCTCTCAAGGAGGCAGGAGACCTCATCTCGAAGCAAGCTTCCCGCTTAGATGCTTTCAGCGGTTATCTCTCCCGAACGTAGCCAACCAGCCATGCCCTTGGCAGGACAACTGGCACACCAGAGGTTCGTCCGTCCCGGTCCTCTCGTACTAGGGACAGCCCTTCTCAAGTCTCCAACGCGCACAGCGGATAGGGACCGAACTGTCTCACGACGTTCTAAACCCAGCTCGCGTGCCGCTTTAATGGGCGAACAGCCCAACCCTTGGGACCAACTCCAGCCCCAGGATGCGACGAGCCGACATCGAGGTGCCAAACCATCCCGTCGATATGGACTCTTGGGGAAGATCAGCCTGTTATCCCCGGGGTACCTTTTAGCCGTTGAGCGACACCGCTTCCACACGCCGGTGCCGGATCACTAGTCCCAGCTTTCGCTCCTGCTCGACACGTCCGTCTCACAGTCAAGCTCCCTTGTGCACTTACACTCAACACCTGATTACCAACCAGGCTGAGGGAACCTTTGGGCGCCTCCGTTACTCTTTGGGAGGCAACCGCCCCAGTTAAACTACCCACCAGACACTGTCCCCGAACCGGATCACGGTCCAAAGTTAGATGCCCGAAACAGTCAGAGTGGTATTTCACCAACGCCTCCACCGCCACTAGCGTGACAGTCTCACAGGCTCCCACCTATCCTACACAAACCATCCCAAACACCAATGTCAAGCTATAGTGAAGGTCCCGGGGTCTTTCCGTCCTGCTGCGCGAAACGAGCATCTTTACTCGTAGTGCAATTTCACCGGGCCCATGGTTGAGACAGTGGGGAAGTCGTTACGCCATTCGTGCAGGTCGGAACTTACCCGACAAGGAATTTCGCTACCTTAGGATGGTTATAGTTACCACCGCCGTTTACTGGCGCTTAGATTCCTAGCTTCGCGGGCCGAAACCCACTAACCAGTCCTCTTAACGTTCCAGCACCGGGCAGGCGTCAGTCCGTATACAGCGTCTTACGACTTCGCACGGACCTGTGTTTTTAATAAACAGTCGCTTCCCCCCGCTATCTGCGACCCCACCCAGCTCCGAAGGCATGCTTCTTCACCGGACAGGGCTCCCCTTCTCCCAAAGTTACGGGGACAATTTGCCGAGTTCCTTAACCATGGTTCACCCGAACGCCTCGGTATTCTCTACCTGACCACCTGCGTCGGTTTAGGGTACTGGCCACACACGAACTCGCTAGAGGCTTTTCTCGACAGCATGGGATCACTCACTTCGCCAAAAACGGCTCGGCATCACGTCTCAACCTTCATGAGAGGCGGATTTACCTACCCCTCGGCCTACACGCTTACCCCCGGACAACCACCGCCGGGTAGAGCTACCCTCCTGCGTCACCCCATCACTTACCTACTACAAGCTCGGGTCCCAGACCAGTTCAGAGGCACTCCCCGAAGGGACCACCAAGAACCAGCGTGGTTAGCATCACCTGATTCGATACTGGACGCTCGTGCACGGGTACGGGAATATCAACCCGTTATCCATCGACTACGCCTGTCGGCCTCGCCTTAGGTCCAGACTCACCCTGGGCGGATTAACCTGCCCCAGGAACCCTTAGTCAATCGGCGGCAACGTTTCTCACGTTGCTTTCGCTACTCATGCCTGCATTCTCACTCGCACACCCTCCACCACTCGATCACTCGGCAGCTTCACTGGATGCACGACGCTCCCCTACCAACCCAAGAATAAACTTGGACTTCACAGCTTCGGCGGTGTACTTAAGCCCCGCTACATTATCGGCGCAGAACCACTTGACCAGTGAGCTATTACGCACTCTTTAAAGGATGGCTGCTTCTAAGCCAACCTCCTGGTTGTCTGGGCAACTCCACAACCTTTCCCACTTAGCACACGCTTAGGGGCCTTAGCTGATGATCTGGGCTGTTTCCCTCTCGACTACGAAGCTTATCCCCCGCAGTCTCACTGCCACGCTTCACTTAACCGGCATTCGGAGTTTGTCTGACGTCAGTAACCTTGTAGGGCCCATCAGCCAAACAGTAGCTCTACCTCCAGCAAGAAACACGCGACGCTGCACCTAAATGCATTTCGGGGAGAACCAGCTATCACGGAGTTTGATTGGCCTTTCACCCCTACCCACACCTCATCCCCCAGATTTTCAACTCTGGTGGGTTCGGGCCTCCACGAGGTCTTACCCCCGCTTCACCCTGGACATGGGTAGATCACTCCGCTTCGGGTCCACAGCATGCGACTCAAACGCCCTATTCAGACTCGGTTTCCCTACGGCTACCCCACCCGGGTTAACCTCGCCACACACCATGACTCGCAGGCTCATTCTTCAAAAGGCACGCCATCACAACCCCGAAGGACTGCTCTGACGGCTTGACAGCACACGGTTTCAGGTACTATTTCACGACCCCTCACCGGGGCACTTTTCACCTTTCCCTCACGGTACTAGTGCACTATCGGTCATCAGGACGTATTTTGGCTTAGCAGGTGGTCCTGCCAGATTCACACGGAATTTCTCGGGCTCCGCGCTACTCGGGAGAACATCAACACCTAGACTCTTCCTTCACCTACGGGACTCTCACCCACTCCGGTACCGCTTCCCAACGGATTCAGCTAGAAAAATCATCAGCGCTCCAGGCCGACAGACCTGAAAAGATGCATCCCACAACCCCGCACACGCAACGACTGTCGTCTATCACACGCGCACGGTTTAGCCTCTTCCCCGTTCGCTCACCACTACTAGGAGAATCACTGTTGTTTACTCTTCCTACGGGTACTGAGATGTTTCACTTCCCCGCGTCACCACCAACTACCCTATACATTCAGGTAGCGGCAACCCGACACAACTCGGGCTAGGTTTCCCCATTCGGACACCCGCGGATCAAAGCTCGGTTGACAGCTCCCCGCGGCCTATCGTGGCCTCCCACGTCCTTCATCGGCGCCTGATGCCAAGGCATCCACCGTGTGCCACTATCACTTGGCCACTACAGATAATAAGATGCTCGCGCACACTATTCACAAATCAAAACACCAACCACAAACTCCCCTACCTCAAACCACAAACCCAACCCGCAAGGGCCAGGATCGTGGGAGTTACTGGAGGTGGTAGCGGGAACCAACCACAAGGATTGCTTCCTCAGATACCCAACAGCGCGCCCCCCGACGCTTCTAGTCGCCGGAGGTTAAGTTCGATTTCACTTCAGCCACTCCCCATCACCCCGAAGGGTGTGAGGTCCACTTTCGAGTCCGACCAACGATAGAAAGGTGTTGGTCTTCAAAAGACTCCTTAGAAAGGAGGTGATCCAGCCGCACCTTCCGGTACGGCTACCTTGTTACGACTTCGTCCCAATCGCCAGCCCCACCTTCACTCATTCCCTCCCCGAAGGGTTAGGCCACAAGTTTCGGGTGTTGCCGACTTTCATGACGTGACGGGCGGTGTGTACAAGGCCCGGGAACGTATTCACCGCGGCGTTGCTGATCCGCGATTACTAGCGACTCCACCTTCATGGGGTCGAGTTGCAGACCCCAATCCGAACTGAGACCGGCTTTAAGGGATTCGCTCCACCTTACGGTATCGCACGCCCATTGTACCGGCCATTGTAGCATGTTTGCAGCCCAAGACATAAGGGGCATGATGACTTGACGTCGTCCCCACCTTCCTCCGAGTTGACCCCGGCAGTCTCCCATGAGTCCCCACCATTACGTGCTGGCAACATGGAACAAGGGTTGCGCTCGTTGCGGGACTTAACCCAACATCTCACGACACGAGCTGACGACAGCCATGCACCACCTGTCACCCACCAACTAAATGACCCTGTATCTCTACAGGTCCACGGGTGATGTCAAACCTTGGTAAGGTTCTTCGCGTTGCGTCGAATTAAGCAACATGCTCCGCCGCTTGTGCGGGCCCCCGTCAATTCCTTTGAGTTTTAGCCTTGCGGCCGTACTCCCCAGGCGGGGCGCTTAATGCGTTAGCTACGGCGCGGAAACCGTGGAAAGTCCCCACACCTAGCGCCCAACGTTTACGGCATGGACTACCAGGGTATCTAATCCTGTTCGCTCCCCATGCTTTCGCTCCTCAGCGTCAGGTAAGGCCCAGAGACCCGCCTTCGCCACCGGTGTTCCTCCTGATATCTGCGCATTTCACCGCTACACCAGGAATTCCAGTCTCCCCTACCTACCTCTAGCATGCCCGTATCCACTGCAGAACCGGAGTTAAGCCCCGGTCTTTCACAGCAGACGCGACATGCCGCCTACGAGCTCTTTACGCCCAATAATTCCGGACAACGCTCGGACCCTACGTATTACCGCGGCTGCTGGCACGTAGTTAGCCGGTCCTTATTCCCCACCTACCGTCAACCCCACGAGAACGTGGAGCCTGCGTTGGTGGTAAAAGAGGTTTACAACCCGAAGGCCGTCATCCCCCACGCGGCGTCGCTGCATCAGGCTTTCGCCCATTGTGCAATATTCCCCACTGCTGCCTCCCGCAGGAGTCTGGGCCGTGTCTCAGTCCCAGTGTGGCCGGTCGCCCTCTCAGGCCGGCTACCCGTAATCGCCTTGGTAGGCCGTTACCCCACCAACAAGCTGATAGGCCGCGAGCCCATCCCTGACCGATAAAACTTTCCACCCTCCACCATGAGGTGGCGGGTCGTATCCGGTATTAGACGGCGTTTCCACCGCTTATCCCGGAGTCAGGGGCAGGTTGCTCACGTGTTACTCACCCGTTCGCCGCTCGTGTACCCCGAAGGGCCTTACCGCTCGACTTGCATGTGTTAAGCACGCCGCCAGCGTTCGTCCTGAGCCAGGATCAAACTCTCCATAAAGGTCAAACAACCCGTCCCGGCGACCAGAGGTCAGCCTGGGGCGAGTAAACCTAGAAGAAATCCTGACCAACCAACTCGCGTTGGTTAATCAAAGGAACCCTACGCACCGAAGTGCGTCGGGGCCAAAACAAACATGGCTTAAAGAAAATCAAACACGCGCTGTTGAGTTCTCAAGAAACAATCGCTCTTCCCGTACAAGCGCCAGAACCTCAAGGTTCCGTCTGCTCTTCCGGAGAAGGCCTCTGCGTTTCCACCGCTTTAGCGGCTTCTTCGCTGTGTTGTGTCTTTACTTTATCAGGTGTTCCGCGCCCCGCCAAATCGGCGTTTTCGCTTTCAAACCTGATCCGGAGAAAGAATTCCCGGTGCCTCGTCCGCTCTGCGTTTCCGCCGGGCTTTTGAAGCAACTCCCCGAGCCTACATGCTCCGAGCGACTGCTCGAACCACTCTGCTTCGGGAGGATGTCTGTGATCGCGGCCCGGTTCCGAGTCGAAACCGCGAAGGTTCCGCTCGCCGTCCCGCAGCGACTCGCTGAGTCTAGGTAACTGGTCCGAAGACGTCAAATCCGTCCGGACCGTGGGAGGAACCCCGATCTGCCCGGACGTTCCGCGTCGAACCGGAAGCCCCCGTGATCTCGGGTCCTTCACCGGTCCGCGGAGCGACGCCCCGTTCGGCTCGGTCCCACAGACGGAGACCGGCGCTTCTCGTGGCTTGCTTGTCAGACATAGGTGGTCCTCCCCCGCACGGGGTCCGGTCAAACACCGGTCAGCGATTCTTTTCCGAACCATGGCCTCGGAAACCGTGTGGGGGCGGGTGCGGGACCCGACCGGGTCCCGCACCCGCCCCCACCGTCGCTGGTCCGACGGCCCTGCCGACGGCTCAGACCATCTCCGCCAGTTCACGGGCGAGCTGCCGGAAGGCGATGCCTCGATGGCTGATCGCGTTCTTCTCCTCGGGCGACAGTTCCGCCGCCGTTCGGGTCTCCCCTTCGGGGACGAAGACCGGGTCGTAGCCGAACCCGTTCTTCCCACGGCGTTCGCCGACCAGGCGCCCGCGCAGCACGCCCTCGGCGACGGCCTCGGTTCCGTCCGGCATCACCAGGACCGCCGCGCAGACGAACTCCGCTCCCCTGCGGTCGGCGGGGGTGTCCGCGAGCTGGTCCAGCACCAGGTCCAGGTTGGCCCGGTCCTGGTCGCCCTCACCGAAGCGCCCGGCCCAGCGCGCGGACAGCACCCCGGGCATCCCCCGGAGTTCGTCCACGCTCAGACCCGAGTCGTCCGCGACGGCCGGGAGACCCGTGTGCGCCGCGATCGCCCGCGCCTTGAGCAGGGCGTTGCCGATGAAGGAGGGTTCGGTCTCGGGGACCTCGGGCGCGTCCGGGAACGCGTCCAGGGCCAGCACCTCCGCCGTCACCCCGGCCTCGGCCAGGATGGCGCGCATCTCGGGCACCTTCTTCGCGTTGCGCGTCGCAAGGACGAGCTTCACCGTGCCTCCTCCGCTCTCACCGTTACTCCTCCCAGGGGACCTCCCCCTGGGGAGCGGTGCCGGTACCGGACCGGCCCGCTCACGACAGTCACTCCGACAGGGCCTTCTTCTGGATGGCGGTCAGCTCCTCGCACCCGCCGGAGGCGAGGTCGAGCAGCTTGTTCAGCAGTTCACGGTCGAAGGCGGCTCCCTGGCCCTCGGCGGTGCCCTGCACCTCCACGAACTTCCCGTCACCGGTGAGCACGACGTTCATGTCGGTGTCCGCGACCGAGTCCTCCAGGTAGTTCAGGTCCAGCCGGGGCTGCCCCTGCACCACACCGACGCTGACGGCCGCCACCGAGCCGGTCAACGGGTTGTTCTTGAGCTTGCGCCGCTTGCGCAGGTGCTTCATCGCGTCGGCCAGGGCCACGTAGGCGCCGGTCACCGCGGCGGTGCGGGTGCCGCCGTCGGCCTGGAGCACGTCGCAGTCGAGGGTGATGGTGTGTTCGCCCATCGCCTTGAAGTCGACGACGGCACGGAGGGAGCGGCCGATCAGGCGGGAGATCTCGTGGGTGCGGCCGCCGATCTTGCCGCGCACCGACTCACGGGCGCCTCGGGTGTCCGTGGAGCGCGGGAGCATCGCGTACTCGGCGGTGACCCAGCCCTCGCCGGTACCCCGGCGCCAGCGGGGCACACCGTCCTCGACGGTGGCCGCGCAGAGCACGCGGGTGTCCCCGAACTCGATGAGGGCGGATCCCTCCGCGTGGCGGAGCCAGTTGCGGTGGATGTTCACAGGGCGGAGTTGGGTCGGAACGCGTCCGTCAGGTCGAGCCATGGACACGAGCGTATATCGGCACGGTGTTCCACTGTGCTGGAGCCGGGTCCTACCGGTCAGGTGGGACCCGCGCCACACGGGCCCCACCCACCCCTACTCACACGGACACGGTCCCACCTCATTGGTGACCCGGTGTGTCCGTGACCCTCCGTGTTTCGGTCGGGTCCGGGTACCGCCTCACCGAACGGTCGGGGTCAGGCGCCGATCTCGCGGACCTCTCCGCCCCGGGCCAGTTCGATGGGCCCCTCGTAGGTGCCGCGCGCCTCGGCCAGCGTGACGTCGTCGTCGTTCCACGGCACCAGGTGGGTCAGCAGCAGTTTGCGCGCCCCGGCCCTGGTGGCGTGGTCGCCGGCCTCGCTGCCGGTGAGGTGCATGTCCTTCGGGTGTTCCACGTGGTCGTGGAAGGCGGCCTCGCACAGGAACAGGTCGGTGTCGCGGGCCAGGTCGACCAGGGAGTCGCAGGAGCCGGTGTCGCCGGAGTAGACGAGGCTGACGCCGCCGTGCTCCAGGCGGATGCCGAAGGCGTCGACGGGGTGGTTGACCCGGGCGACGCGGGCGGTCAGGGGACCGATCCGGAACTCACCCGGGGTGAGCTCGTGGAAGGCGAAGACCTCGGTCATGCCGGGGTCGGGGTCCAGTCCGTAGATCTCCGCGAGGCGGTCCGCGACGCCCTCGGGGCCGTACACGGGGATCGGGGGCTTGGCGCCCCCGGGCGAGTACATCCGGGCGACCCAGTAGGCGCACATGTCCGCACAGTGGTCGGTGTGCAGGTGGCTGAGGTAGACGGCGTCGACGGAGTAGAGGTCGGCGTGGCGCTGGAGGGCGCCGAGCGCGCCGTTGCCCAGGTCGAGCAGGAGCCGGAAGCCGTCCGCCTCCACCAGGTAACAGGAGGCCGGACTGTCCGGCCCGGGGAAGCTCCCGGAGGACCCGATAATCGTGAGTCGCACGTCGTCGTCGCCTTTTCGATCGGCCGCACTGCTTCCGTGGCCCCTTGGTGACGTGTGCGGGGAGAGCGGTGGGCGGCTGGTTCTGCGGATGTCCCGTTGTTACGGGTGTACCCCAATGACCGCCTGGGTGGTACAAAATGTGGCCCGCATCTCAGGCGACGTGCATCACGTGTGAATTTTTCACACCGATTGACCAGATTTGACCGGTTCACCGGGGCCGAGTTCAGGACAGGAACTGACCTGTGGGGGAACGTACCGGAGGCCGGTTCCCCGTGGGAAACCGGCCTCCGTGACACCGTGGCACCCTGCGACGGGCACCCGGACCCGTCCACCCCGGACGCGGCCCGGCCCGCGCCGTCGCGGGGCCCGGGTCAGGCCCGGGTCAGGCCCAGAGCTGGCCGTCCAGGCGCTCCTCCGCCTCTTCGACGGTGCCCTCGTAGGCGCCGGTGGAGAGGTACTTCCACCCGGCGTCCGCGATGACGAACGCGATGTCGGCGCTCTCGCCCGCCCGTTCCGCCTTGCGGGCCATGCCCAGGGCCGCGTGCAGCGCTCCGCCCGTGGAGATGCCCGCGAAGATGCCCTCCTTGTGCAGGAGGTCGCGGGTCCGCCGGAGCGCCGCCTCCGAGGGGACGGAGAAGCGCGTGGTGAGCACGGACTCGTCGTAGAGCTCCGGAACGAACCCCTCGTCGAGGTTGCGCAGCCCGTAGACCAGCTCCCCGTACCTCGGCTCGGCGGCCACGATCCGCACGTCCGGCTTGCGTTCGCGCAGGTACCGGCCGACACCCATGAGGGTTCCGGTGGTGCCGAGCCCCGCCACGAAGTGGGTGATCTCCGGCAGGTCGGTCAGCAGCTCGGGCCCGGTGGTCTCGTAGTGGGCCCGCGCGTTGGCCTGGTTGCCGTACTGGTAGAGCATCACCCAGTCGGGGTTCTCCGCGGCCATCTTCTTGGCGACCCGGACGGCCTCGTTGGAACCGCCCGCGGCGTCGGAGTAGTGGACCTCGGCGCCCCACATGGCCAGCAGCTTCCTGCGTTCGTCGGAGGTGTTCTCCGGCATGACGCAGACCATGCGGTAGCCGCGCAGCTTCGCGACCATGGCCAGCGAGATGCCGGTGTTCCCCGACGTCGGCTCCAGGATGGTGCACCCCGGGGAGAGCAGCCCGTCCTTCTCGGCCTGCTCGATCATGAAGAACGCGGCGCGGTCCTTGATCGAGCCGGTGGGGTTGCGGTCCTCCAGCTTCGCCCACAGCCGGACCTCCGGCGAGGGCGAGAGCCGAGGCAGGCCGACCAGCGGCGTGCCTCCGAGGGAGTCGAGCAGGGAGTCGTAGCGCATGGCTTCCTCAGCGAGAGCCGCCCGCGACGGCGGGCAGGACGGTCACGTTGTCGCCGTCGGAGAGCTTGGCCTCAAGACCGCCGACGAAGCGGACGTCCTCGTCGTTCAGGTAGACGTTGATGAACCGGCGCAGCTTGCCGCCGTCCACCAGGCGCTCCGCGATGCCGGGGTACTGCTGGTCCAGGTCGGTGACCAGGTCACTGAGGGTCTCGCCGGACCCCTGGACGACCTTCGCGTCGTTGGTCAGGTTGCGCAGGATGGTGGGGATGCGGACCTCGATGGCCATGAAGGTGACTCCGTAAACGGTCGTTGTTGTGCGTTCAGGTCCAACAGGCGGCCCGCCGGTGGCATTCCGTGGGCCGTCGTGCCGGGTCGTCCGATGGGCGCGTACCTACTGGTCCGCGCCGGAGCCGTCGGCGTCGACGATCTCGACGGGCTCCTCGGTGACCTCGCCGTCGATGATCCGGAAGGAACGGAACTCGGCGGTGTCGGGCTCGCGGGTGGACACGAGGACGTAGTGGGCCTGGGGCCACTGCGCGTACGTGATGTCGGTGCGCGAGGGGTAGGCCTCGGTCGCGGTGTGGGAGTGGTAGATCACGACGAACTCCTCGTCGCGGTCCCACAGCTCGTCGTAGACCTTCTTGTACTCGGTCGAGTCGAACTCGTAGAACGTCGGGGAGCGTGCCGCGTTCAGCATCTCGATGATCCGCTCCGGGCGGTCGGAGCCCTCGGGCCCCGCGACGACACCGCACGCCTCGTCGGGGTGGTCGCGTCGCGCGTGGGCGACGATCTGGTCGTGGATGGAGCGGTCGATCCTCAGCATGGCTCCAGGGTACCCACATCCGCTTCTCTACCAACCAAGTGGGTATTAATGCGGGGGAGGTCACTCCGGAGAGCACCCCGGCGCAGGTGGGGCGCGCGTACCCGCCCAGACCGGAACACGTAGGCTCGCCCCTATGAGCGAGGACAGCAGCAGCGCGCTGCTCACCGACCACTACGAACTGACGATGCTCCAGGGAGCCCTGCACAGCGGGGCCGCCGCACGCCGGTCGGTGTTCGAGATGTTCGGCCGACGCCTGCCGGAGGGCCGACGCTACGGCGTCGTGGCGGGGACCGGCCGGTTCCTGGACCTGTTGGAGCGCTTCCGCTTCGGCTCCGAGGAACTGGACTTCCTGTCCGACCACGGAGTCGTGGACGAGACCACCCTGAAGTGGCTGTCGGAGTACCGCTTCTCCGGGGACGTGTGGGGTTACGGCGAGGGCGAGGCCTACTTCCCGGGGTCGCCGATCCTGGTCGTGGAGGGCACCTTCGCCGAAGCCGTGATCCTGGAGACCCTCGCCCTGTCGGTGTACAACCACGACAGCGCGATCGCCTCCGCCGCCACCCGGATGCGCGTGGCCGCCGGAGAGCGGCCCCTGATCGAGATGGGCTCCCGGCGCACCCACGAGCGCTCGGCCGTCGCGGCGGCCCGCGCCGCCTACGTGTCCGGGTTCTCGACCTCCTCCAATCTGGAGGCGGGGCGCAGCTTCGGGGTACCGACCGGCGGCACGGCGGCGCACGCGTTCACCCTGCTGCACGACAGCGAACAGCACGCCTTCAAGGCCCAGCTGGAGTCCATGGGCACGGGGACCACGCTCCTCGTGGACACCTACGACGTCGAACGCGCGGTGCGGCACGCGGTGGAGCTGGCCGGACCCGAGCTCGGCGCCATCCGGATCGACTCCGGGGACCTGGGGACGACCGCCTCCCGGGTGCGTCGGCAGCTGGACGACCTCGGCGCGACCGGGACCCGCATCGTGGTCACCGGTGACCTGGACGAGCACTCGATCCAGGCGCTGGCGGTGGCCCCGGTCGACGGGTACGGAGTGGGTACGTCCCTGGTGACGGGTTCGGGGGCCCCGACCGTGTCTCTGGTGTACAAGCTGGTGGCGCGGGCGCGCGGCCTGGAGCCGGACGCTCCGCTGGAGCCGGTCGCCAAGCGCTCGGTCGGCAAGCCGAGCCGGGGCGGCCGCAAGTGGGCGGTCCGGCGGCTGGACGACAAGGGGATCGCCGTGGCGGAGGAGGTGTACCCGCACGAGCCGACCGACCAGGTCGGGACCCGGCCGCTGTTGCGCCCGCTGGTCACCGGCGGCGAGGTGGTGGGACACGAGAGCGTGCACGAGGCTCGGGCACGCCACAGCGCGGCGTTGGCCGAGCTTCCCGAGCAGGCGCTGAGGATGTCCCGCGGCGACGTCGCGCTGGCGACCGTCTTCCACTGATCCGAGCCACCCCGCCGATCCCGATCGGCTTCTCGACGACAAGGAAGTGAGGTGCCGACATGACCAGGGCACTCATCGTGGTGGACCTTCAGAACGACTTCTGCGAGGGCGGCAGCCTGGGCGTGAAGGGGGCCGCCCGTACCGCGGCCGCCGTCACCGAGCTCGCGCGGACCGGCGGCTACGACCACGTGGTGGCCACCCGTGACCACCACATCGACCCGGGGGCGCACTTCTCGGACGACCCCGACTTCGTGGACAGCTGGCCCGTGCACTGTGTGGCGGGAACGCCCGGCGCGGAGTTCCACGCCGACTTCGACGCCTCGCTGGCCGAGGAGGTCTTCAGCAAGGGGCAGTACGAGGCGGCCTACAGCGGTTTCGAGGGCACGGCCGGGGATGGCGAGACGACTCTGGCGGCGTGGCTGCGCGAGCGCGGGGTGGACGAGGTGGACGTGGTGGGCGTCGCCACCGACCACTGCGTGCGGGCGACCGCTCTGGACGCCAACGGCGAGGGGATCCGGACCCGGGTCCTGCTCGGTCTGACGGCGGGGGTGGCCAGGCCCACGGTGGACTCGGCGCTGGAGCGGCTGCGCGGGGCCGGTGTGGAGCTGGAGGGCGAGCCGTTGGTGGGTTGAGCCCGGCGGCGGCCCCGTCCGGGGCCCGGAACGACGGCGGGGGCGGTGGTGACGCGATCACCACCGCCCCCGTCTGTGTACGGGTACCGCTAGGTCGTGTTTTTTGGATCATTCCGCGCTCACGACCACCAGGCTGCCTCTCACTGCGCCGATGAAGCTCGGACAGCCAAACCCGGGCGGGCCCCCGCTGTGCGACACTGCGGAGCTTGCGTAGCAGCGCACAGTAGGGGCAGCTTCACTCCACGGCTTGCGAGAGATTGCCTGGACGGCCGCTCGCATCGATGGCGGCTCCGCCGCCACCAGCGAAAGCATCCAAAAAACACTCCCTAGGTCGTGTTTTTTGGTTCGTGGTTGAGCCAGAACAGGGCGCTGATCAGTACGGCTCCGGCGCGGTAGTGCGTGGCGAGTTTGTCGAAGCGCGTAGCGACCGCCCGGTAGTGCTTGAGCCATCCGATGCAGCGTTCGACCAGGTTGCGGCGCTTGTAGGCGCCGCGGTCGAAAGCGGGCGGGCGCCCGCCATAGGAGCCGCGCCGCTGTCTCCAGGCCTTCTGATCGCTGCGCTCGGGGATGGTGCACCCGATCCGGCGGCTGCGCAGCAGCCGCCGGATCGCCTTGGAGGAGTAGGCCTTGTCCGCGATGACGCGTTCGGGTCGGCTACGGGGACGTCCGCGGCCCGGCCGGGGAACCCGGATGGTGTTCATGAGCTGGGCGAAGACCGTGGAGTCGTTGGTGTTTCCCGTGGTGATGACCAGGGCCAGCGGTAGTCCGCGCCCGTCGGTGGCCAGGTGAACCTTGGTGCTCAGCCCACCTCGGGAGCGTCCGAGTGCTTGGTCCTGCTTTGTTCTGTGCTCGGTCCCTTTTTTGGTGCGCCGGCGGCGTGCTGGTGGGCGCGCACCACGGTCGAATCGATACTGACCTCCCATTCGATACGGCCGACGGCGTCATGACGGACCTGGACGTGTTCGAGGATTCGGTCGATGGTGCCGTCGTGGGCCCAGCGCCGGTAGCGGCCGTAGACGCTTTGCCAGGGTCCGTAGCGTTCGGGCAGGTCACGCCAGGGGCATCCGGTGGCGAGTTTGTAGATCATGCCGTTGAGCATGGTTCTGTGGTCGTGCCAGCGGCCGCCTCGGCCCTGGTTGGTGGGCAGGAGCGGGGCAATCGTTTCCCAGGCCTGGTCAGTGATCTCGTGTCGTCGAACCACGCTTCCATCACTAACAGCACGGCATCCGCCCCCGCAGCCGAACCACAAAACACAACCTAGGTCGTGTTTTTTGGATCATTCCGCGCTCGCGACCACCAGGCTGCCTCTCACTGCGCCGATGAAGCTCGGACAGCCAAACCCGGGCGGGCCCCCGCTGTGCGACACTGCGGAGCTTGCGTAGCAGCGCACAGTAGGGGCAGCTTCACTCCACGTCTTGCGAGAGATTGCCGGGCCCCCGCTGTGCGAGGCTGCGGAGCTTGCGTAGCAGTGCACAGTAGGGGCGACGGCCGCTCGCATCGATGGCGGCTCCGCCGCCACCAGCGAAAGCATCCAAAAAACACTCCCTAGTCGATGCCGATGGCGGCGCGGACGTCGCCCAGCACGCGGCGGGCGCGCGAACGGGCGCGTTCGAGGCCGGAGTCGAGGATCTCGTCGAGCTCGGTCTTCGAGTCCATGAGCTCCTCGTAGCGCTCGCGCTTGGGGCCGAGCTCGGTGTTGACCGCCTCGAAGAGCTCCTTCTTGAGGTCGCCCCAGCCCATGCCGCCCGCCTCCAGGCGCTGGCGCACGTCGGCCACCTTCTCGGCGTCGGCGAAGTGGGTGAGCAGCTGGAACGGGATCGAGGTGTCCGGGTCCTTGGGGTCCTCGACGGGGGTGGAGTCCGTGGGGATGCGGTTGATGGCCTTGCGGAGCTTCTTCTCCGGCAGGAAGAGCGGGATGTGGTTGTCGTAGGACTTGCTCATCTTGCGGCCGTCGGTCCCGGGCAGGATGCTCGCTTCGCTGTCGTCGATGACGCCCTTGGGGAGGGGGAAGCTGTATCGGTCGCCGTACCGGTGGTTGAAGTACCCGGCGATGTCGGCGGTGTACTCGATGTGCTGGGACTGGTCGCGCCCCACGGGGACCCGCTCGCCCTCCATGATGAGGATGTCGGCCGCCATGAGCACGGGGTAGTTGTACAGCCCCATGTTGACCCCGGCGTCGAGCTCGGTGACGCCCGCCTCGGTGTTGCGGTCGCGCGCGGCCTTGTAGGCGTGTGCGCGGTTCATGAGCCCCTTGGGGGTGAGGGTGCTCAGGATCGTGGTGAGCTCGAAGATCTCGGGGATGCTGGACTGACGGTAGAAGACCGTGCGCTCGGGGTCGAGTCCGCAGGCCAGCCAGGTGGCAGCGCCCGACCGGATGCTCTGACGGAGTTCGTCCGCGTCCTTGATGATGTTGAGCGCGTGGTAGTCCGCGATGAAGTAGAAGGTGTCGTAGACCTCCGCCGCCGCCAGGGCGGGCTTGATCGCGCCGATGTAGTTGCCCAGGTGGAAGTCGCCGGTGGGCTTGATCCCGGTCAGATAGGTGTTCGCTGCCATGTTCCCAGCCTATCGACGCCGCCCGGCCCCGGACACGCGGACGGCGCCCCGCCGGGCGGGGCGCCGTCCTCCTGGGAGCGGACCGGTCAGAGCCGGGCCGATCCGCTTCGGAAGGCCTCCCAGTGCTCGGCCATGCGTTGGGACTGCCCCGGGGTGAAGTGGGTCATGCAGGCGTCGTCGCTGTAGTTCATGAAGTTGGTGACGGGGTCGAGTCCCGGGAGATCGGGGCAGCTGTCCCGACCCTCAGGGCAGCCCGCCGCCGCCTCGCGCTCGTACGGGGTGTCGTCCACGTAGTCCCCCGGGCTCTCGCAGCCGTTCTGGAACGTGTGGAACAGGCCCAGCCAGTGGCCGACCTCGTGGGTGCCGGTGTGGCCCTCGTTGAAGCGGTCGCGCGTCCCGCCCGGGAAGGTGTCGTGCGCGATGACGACGCCGTCCTGTTCCGGGTCGGCGGCGTAGTCCTGGGGGAAGGTGGAGTAGCCGAGCAGACCGGAGTCGAGCTGGGTGGTGTAGATGTTCAGCGTCTCGGCACCGCCCTGGCGCAGGTCGGCCCGGATGGTGTCGCGGTAACGGTTGAAGTCGCGGAACCAGGCGTCGTTCACGTTGCGGGTGACGTCCGAGAGCTCGAAGCGGAAACCGGTGTCGGTGCCCTCGGAGCCGAGCGCGTAGCCGCCCTGGTAGGCCTTGTTGAGGACGTCGACCTGCTCCTGGATCCGCTCGTCGGTCACCTCGCCCCGGCCGTCCTCGGCGGAGATCACGTGCACGGCCACCGGCACCGTGTACGGCGCGGCGAGCTCGCGTCCGCGCTCGGCGACCAGGGCGTCGCGGAGCCGTTCCTCGTACTCGGCCGCCTTCTCCGGGGTGATCTCCACCTCGGCGGTCCCGGCCCCGGGGCCGGCGACCCTGGTGGAGGCCGCCCGGGCGGCGGTGTCAACGGCGTCGTCGACCCGGTCCCCCTCGGGGGGACAGTGCTGGTCCGCGGCGAGCGTCACCCCGGCCCGCTGTGGTTCGGGGTGGGCGGGTTCTGGCAGCGAGCTCGCCACCAGACCGGTCAGTGCGAGTGCGCACAGGGTCAGGCCGGTCCAGGTCGCGGCTGAGCCTCCGCGCGGGCTTCGTCCAATCACCTCACGGACTGTAGTGGTCCGATTGCTATGCGTTTGGTGAACTTGCCCGACCTTGCGAAGTGTTTGCCGTCCCCGGCCCGTGGGCGGGGCCGCCGCCCGTACGCCCCGCTCCCCGCCGCGGACCTACTTCTGGCCCACGGCCCAGGCTCTGAGCTTGGCGATGCGCTCACGGATCTGCGGCGGCGTGGCCTGCGCGACCGGCGGCCCCCCGCAGGCGCGACGCAGCTCGTTGTGGATCACCCCGTGCGGCTTGCCGGTGCGGTGGTGCCAGGCGCCGACCAGGTTGCTCAGGTCCTTGCGCAGCTCGGCCAGGACCTCGTGCGTGGGCCCCGACTCCTCCTCCGGCTCGGACTTCCCCTTGGCCTTGAGCTGGCTCGCGTGGATGTCCGCCTTGCGCTTGCGCAGCAGCTGGGAGACCTGGTCCGGGTCGAGCAGTCCGGGCAGCCCGAGGAAGTCCTCCTCCTCGCTGGACCCGGCGGCCCCGCCCCCGTACTCCAGCCCGTCGTACAGCGCGCGGTCGAACTCGGCGGCGGACTCCATGGTCTCGAAGGGGAGCTCCTCCCCCGCGTCCGGAGTGTCCTTCTTCTTGTTGGCCTCCTTGAGGAGGTCCTCTTCGGGGTACTCGTCGTCCGCGGGCTGCTTGTCCAGGACGTGGTCGCGCTCGCGCTCCATCTCCCCCGCGTACTCCAGCAGGGTCGGCACCGACGGCAGGAACACCGACGCCACCTCGCCGCGCTGGCGCACCCGCACGAAACGGCCGATGGCCTGCGCGAAGAACAGCGCGGTGCTGGTGGAGGTCGCGTACACGCCCACCATCAGGCGGGGCACGTCCACGCCCTCCGAGACCATCCGGACCGCGACCATCCAGCGGTCGTCGCTCTTCGAGAAGCGGGTGATCTTCTTCGAGGCGGTGGGGTCGTCGGACAGCACCACGGTGGCGCCCTTGCCGGTGATCTGCCGCAGGATGCGCGAGTAGGCGCGGGCGTTCTCGTGGTCGCTCGCGATGACCAGGCCGCCCGCGTCCGCGTGGGTCTTGCGCACCTCGGTCAGCCTGCGGTCGGCCGCCTGGAGGACCTTCTTGATCCAGTCGCCCTTGGGGTCGAGCGCGGCCCGCCACGCCTGGGACAGCGCGTCCTTGGTGAGGGGTTCGCCGAGGCGGGCGGCGAGTTCGTCACCCGCCCGCGTCCGCCACCGCATCTCCCCGGAGTAGGCCATGAAGATGACCGGGCGCACGACCCCGTCCTCCAGGGCGGGCGCGTACCCGTAGCTGTAGTCCCACGAGCAGCGGCGCACACCCGCCCCGTCCTGCACGTAGTCCACGAACGGGATGGGGTTGATGTCGGAGCGGAACGGGGTTCCGGTGAGCGAGAGCCGCCGCGTGGCCGGGTCGAAGGCCTCCCGGACGGCGTCGCCCCAGGAGAGGGCGTCACCCGCGTGGTGGACCTCGTCGAAGATGACCAGGGTCTTGCGCGCCTCGGTGCGGTTGCGGTGCAGCATCGGGTGGGCGGCGATCTGCGCGTAGGTGACGGCCACGCCGACGTACTGGCGGCCGAGGGCGCCCTGCCCGTTCTTGAAGTCGGGGTCGATGGCGATCCCGAACCGGGCCGCCGCCTCCGCCCACTGCTTCTTCAGGTGCTCGGTGGGGCAGACGATGGTGATCGCTCGAACCGCGTGCCGCTGGAGGAGCTCGCTCGCCAGTGTGAGGGCGAAGGTGGTCTTGCCCGCCCCGGGCGTGGCCACGGCGAGGAAGTCGCGTGGCTGCCTGCGGAAGTACTCCTCGAAGGCCTCCCGCTGCCAGGCCCGGAGACCGCTCAGGCGGTTCTCCGTCGTGGTCTGCGTCACCGTCATTCGTTCCGTCCCCCGTTACTCACCTGCTTGAGGTTAGCGGCCGCCGGAGACCGTATCGGGAGCCCCGGCGGTGGCGCCGGGCACAGCGGCCACCCCGGGCGTGTCCGGCGATCGGGCCGCGGAGCCGGGCCCCGCGCCTCCCGCGCACCCCACGACAAGGCGGCACGGTGCCTGCCGCACCGCGCCGCGCCGTCGTTCCGAATCCGTGTGGAGATCCCCCTCGGGAACGCTCCTCCCCTAGTTCCCCGTGCCCTCGCCGGAGACCTCCGTCTCCCCGGGGTCCGCCTCACCGGTCGCCGGGTCGGCCTCCCCGACGGGGGCCTCGCCCCCGACCCCGGTCATGTCGACGGCGCCGTCGTTGAACGGCATGTGCGGGGAGAGCGCCGGGAAGGCGAAGAACCACAGCAGGGCGGCCGCGCCCGCCAGGAGGCCCACCGACATGATGAACTTCGAGGCCCAGGGGCCGGGCAGGATGCGCCAGATCAGACCGTACATTCGTGCGTCCCTTCCCCTAGGCGTCCGGAGCCATGTGGGCGATGCTGTCGGGCATGCCCTCGGACTTGGGTGTGGTCTCGGTGAGTTCGGCCCAGACGATGAGCCGGTGCGTGTTGTTGAGCTTGGGCGCGCACGTGGTGAGGGTGAGCAGTGCCCGCTCGGGGTCCTCCTCGGAGGCCTCCTCGAAGGGGTCCGGGTTGACCACCCAGAAGTCCTCGGGCAGCACGGTCTCCTCACGGAAGACCTCGTAGGTGTGGAAGTTCTCGCCGTCCTCCAGCACCATGACGTCGCCGTCGTCGAGCAGGTCCAGGTCCCAGAAGAGACCGGGCGTGCGGTGCGCGGCGACGCCGTAGTTGCCGAGCTCGCCGGGCGCGCTGTCGAACTCCGTGTAACGGCCGGGGCTGTACCGGATGTCGTCGGGGGTGGTGCCGTTGACCACCACCCAGTCCAGGTCCAGGCTCGGGACGTACAGGCGGCTGTCGGCGCTGCCGGGGAGGGGTTCGGAGTCCGGGCCGCGCTCGTCGGCGGCGGCCCAGGCCTCGTCCAGACCGTCGGCCAGCCCCTGCTGCTCCCGGTCGGTCTCCCACTGGGAGCCGTACACCTCGTAGGAGGCGTAGAAGAGCATCAGCAGACCCAGGGTCAGGAGGACCTCGCCGAAGAAGCGGACGATGCCCCGGACGACGTCGCCCGGGGTGGCCCGTTTGCGCGGGCGGCGCCGACGGCCCCGTGGGGGCCGCTCACGCCCCTCGCCCGAGGGGTGGGGCTCATCATGGGACTGCCGTTCAGTTGTGGACACCAATACGACCTACTCCTGTGGACGCTTTCGTGTGCACCCGGGCGACCGGAGGGGGACGACGAGCGGGACCCCCGTACGCGGATGCGGCAGAACTTCGACCTCGTGTCGGTACACAGCGCTGAGGAGCGACGAGCTGAACACGTCGGCGGGGGTTCCCCGCGCGGCGACCTGTCCTCCGGAGAGTACCGCCACACGATGGGCGTACGCGGCCGCAAGCCCCAAATCGTGCAGGACCACGATAACCGCCCCACCGCGGGACGCGAGGCCGCGCGCGATGGAGAGTACGAGTTCCTGGTGGCGGATGTCCAGCGCCGCGGTGGGTTCGTCGAGGAGGAGCAGGTGGGTGTCCTGGGCCAGGACGCGGGCGAACATCACGCGGGCCCGTTCTCCCCCCGAGAGCGTGGGGAAGCGGCGGTCGGCCAGATGGGTGACGCCGACCTCCGCCATGGCGTCCCGGACCAGGGCGTCGTCCCGGTCCGGGGAGCTCAGCCCGGCCCAGGGCGCACGACCCATGGCGACGAGTTCGGTGACGGAGAAGGGGAAGCTGACCGCCGCCTCCTGGGGCAGGACCGCCCGGCGGAGCGCGAGTTCGGGCGGGCTCCACTCCGGCAGCGGGCGGCCGAGCAGGCGCACCGTTCCGGAGTCGCGCTCGCCCCTGGTCGGGCCGCCGGTGACGTCTCCTGACAGCGCGGACAGCAGCGTGGACTTGCCCGCGCCGTTCGGTCCGACCAGGGCGAGGAGTTCACCGGCGCGGACGGTGAGGTCGACCCCGTCGAGCAGGGCGCGGCCGCCCCGGCGGACGGTGAGTCCCTCGGCGCGCACGACCACGGATCCGGGTTCGGCGGGTGCGGGCGGGGCCGGTGCGCGGGTCAGGGGCGCGACGGCCGCGGCCCACCCGCGGGCGAGGGCCGAGCGCCGTGGGGTGTGCCCCGTGGGGCCGTCAGTGCTGGTGGTACCGGGGGTGCCCGTGGTGTCGGTGCTCACGACCAGCCTCCCTGTTTGGCGCGGGTGCGGTACAGGAGGAAGAAGAAGAACGGCCCGCCCAGGGCGGCGGTGACCACGCCGAGCGGGATCTCGGCGGGGGCGGCGACCGTTCGGGCCAGCAAGTCGGCGGCGAGCAGCAGCAGTCCGCCGCCGAGCGCGGAGGCGGGCAGCAGCACCCGGTGGCCGGGTCCGGTCACCATACGGATGATGTGCGGGACCACGAGACCCACGAAGGCGACGATCCCGGCGAAGGCGACCGCCGCCGACGTGAGCAGGGCCATGGCGCCGATGAGGACCAGGCGCATGCGTTCCACGTCCACGCCCAGGTGGCGGGCGGGCCCCTCCCCGAGGGCGAGCAGGTCCAGGCGGCGGGCGTACACGGGGACGACCGCCAGTCCCAGGAGCAGGCAGGGCGTGATCGCCGCGACCTTGGACCAGGTGGCGGTGGAGACGCTGCCCAGCTGCCAGAACGTGATGGTCTGGATCTCGGCGTCCTGGGAGAAGTTGGTCATCAGACCGATCGCGGCACCGGCGATGGCGTTGACCGCGATCCCGGTGAGCAGGAGGGTGACCACCTCGGTACGGCCCCGTGAGCGCGCGAAGACGTACACGAACAGGGTCGTGGCCAGCCCGAAGACGAAGGACGAGGCGATGACGGTCCAGTGTCCGAGCACCGTGATCCCGGTGAAGATGACGGCGATCGCGCCGACCGCCGCACCGGCGGAGACACCGATCACGCCGGGTTCCGCGAGGGGGTTGCCGAAGACGCCCTGCATGATGGCGCCCGCGCTGCCCAGGGCCGCGCCGACCATGACGGCGAGGACGACGCGGGGCAGCCGCACGTCCCACAGGACGGTGCGGGCGATCTGGTCGGGTTCGGCGCCGACGTCGAGACCGACCTCCTGGAGGAGGGACGCCGCCACCTGTCCCGCCGGGATGGGGTAGGCACCGACCCCGGCGGCCACGACGGCGACGGTCACGAGGGTGGCGGACAGCCCGCCGAGGAGGAGCCCGGCGCGCAGCCGACGTCGCACGCGGCCGCCGCCCTCCGTCGGGGGTCCGGGCGCGGTGGCGCCGCGGTGGCGCAGGGCGGTCACGCGGTGTCCCCGTCGTCGGGGAGCGCGGCCAGTTGCTCGGCCAGGGCCACGATGACCTGGGGGGTGCGCGGCCCGAAGTTGAGCAGCACGCCGTCCTCGAAGTCGATGACGGCCCGGTTCCGACCGGCCGGGGTCTGGGCGACTCCGGGGATCTCGACGAGCCCCTCCACACCGCCCACCGACTCCAGGCCCTTGGTCATGACGAGGAGGACGTCCGGCTGGGCCTCGATCAGCGCCTCGGTGGTGATGGGGGTGAACGGTGTGGTCAGGCCCATCTCGACCCCCGCGTCGCGGGCGCCGATCTCGGAGAGCATGGCGTCGGCGCCCGATCCGGGACCGCCGAGGAGGTAGACCCCGGCGGTGCCGCGCAGGTAGAGGAAGGCGACGAGGGGGTCGCCGGCGGTCTCCACGGAGGTCTCGCGCACCTCGGCCATCTGTTCCCTGGTGCGGTCGACCAGGCTGGTCCCGGCGTCGGGGACGCCGAGCGCCTCCGCGACGCGCTCGAAGCGCGGGTACATCTCGTCGAAGGACCAGGCCTCCTCGACGATGACCACGGGGACCCCGCTGCGCTGGATCTGCTCGATCACCTCGGGCGGCCCGGTCTGGGTGTCGGCCAGGACCACGGTGGGCTGGAGCGCGAGGACGGACTCGGCGGAGACGTCGTGGCCCTCGCTGACCACGGGCAGGTCCGCGGCCTCGTCGAAGGTGGCGGCGACGTCGCGGCCGACCACCCGGTCTCCGAGGCCGAGGGTGAAGACGATCTCGGCGAGGCCGCCGGTGAGCGGGAGGACGCGACTGGCGTCGGTGACCTCGACCTCCTCGTACTCCAGGGGGTCGGCACTGGTGCGGTAGGGGTCGAGGACCACCGAGTCGACGGTGACGGGGAGTTCGGGGTCCGGGGCGTCCGCCAGGACCTGGAGCCGGTTCTCCGCGAGCTCGGGGATGCCCTCGCCCGCCGCCGCGTCCTCGGGGGCGGGCGATCCGGTGCAGGCGGTCAGGGCGAGGGCGCAGGCCACGGCGAGCAGGACGGCGGCCGGCCCTGTTCCTGGGTGTCCGCGCAGGGGGGATCGGGGGAGGGCGTGGGGCATGGCGGTCGCTTTCGATGGATCCGTGTGCCGGGTGTCGCCGGGGAGCGGGGGTGCGATGCGGCCTTTTTCATGACAGGTCGTCATCTTCTTGACAACCGTGGAGGTGCGGTGTTCCACTGTTCCAGCGCGGGATCAAGTTAGGTAAGGCTCACTTTGCCAAGGTAAGCATAACCTAAACCCCATTCCCCAGGTCTCGCGGGTGACGGACACCGTCCGGCCCGCACGAACGCGAAGGCCCCCGATGCAAGCAGCGGTTTCCCTCCGTGGGTTCCTCCCCTCCCTGGCCGCAGTGGCGGCCGCGACGGTCCTGTCCGCCTCCCTGCCCGACACGGCGCTCGCCGCCCCGACCGAACACCGCGCCCATCCCCGGACCACCGTCGTCGACCGCACCGAGGGGCTCGACCCCCGGGGCGACACCGTCACGGTGTCCGGGATCGGGCACGACCCCGGAAGCCTGATCGAGATCACCACCCGGGCGCTGCCCGCCCCGGCCGCGTCGGCCGAGGACTCCGACGAGTCCGCCGTCCTGGACACCGGGAACACCGTCCGCGTCGAGGTGGACGAGCGCGGCCTGTTCACGGAGGACCTCGTCACCGGCGTCGGCTTCGCCGCCGAGGCCGGGCTCGACACGGCCGAGGACCCCTTCGAGATCGTCCTGACCGAGATCGCCGGGGCTCCCGTCCCCGAGGAGACCACCCCGGGGACCCCCGAACCCACTGCTCCCGGCTCTCCGGACCCCGAGGGCGACACCGCGCCGGAAGCACGGGACGTGGAGGGGACCGAGGTCGTCTCGGCCCCCGGCCCCGGCCGGAGCGCACCGGTGACCGCCCCGGCGCGCCCCCGGAGCGCGCCCGTCGTCGGCGTGGTCCCGGTGAGCTTCGCCGCCCCCGCCGCACCGTCGGCACCGCGTTCCCGGCCCCAGGCCCCCGCCTCCGCCCAGGCGCCCGCTGCTCCCCAGGCCCAGTCCGCGCCGCGGACCCTTCCCCGGACCCCGGGCACCCCGGCCCTGACCGTCTCCCGGACCAGCGGGCTCGACCCCTCCGGCGAGAAGGTGACCGTGACCGGAACGGGCTACGACACCTCCAAGGGCGTCTACGTCGCCCTGTGCGACACCGCGAACGCCAGCTCCACCCAGGCGCCCAGCCCGTGCATCGGCGGCGTGGACATGGAGGGCGAGGGCGGCGCCTCCGTCTGGGTCTCCAGCAACCCGCCGCCCTACGGCGAGGGCCTGGCCACCCCCTACACCGGCGGCGGCACCGACGGCGGGTTCACGGTCGAGCTCACCGTCAAGGGATCGGACGAGCACACCGACTGCCTCTCCGCCGCCACCGACTGCGCCGTCGTCACCCGCAACGACCACACCCGCTCCAGCGACCGTGGCCAGGACGTGTTCGTCCCCGTGACGTTCAGCGGACAGACCGGCGACCCGGGCGCGTCCGGCGGGAACGGCGGCGCCTCCGGCGACGGCGCGACCGGATCCGGGACCACCGGCGGCACCACGGCGTCCGGTGCGGGTGGCGCGGGCCCCAGCGGCTCCGGAGGGAGCGGCAACGGTCCGCTCGCCACCACCGGGTCCTCCCTGACCGGCCTGGTCCTGGCCGCCGCCGTCGCCGTGCTCACCGGTGCCGTGGCGCTGTTCGCCGCGCGCCGCCGTGCCGCCACCCCGGCCCCGACCACCGCCTAGGCACCACCGACCACGTTCTCCCTCAGCGGCCCCACCAGCGCCCGCTCAGCCCCGGGACCGCTGCCCCACTCCCCTGCCCGGAACCCGGTGCGCGACCGGAACCGGCACCCGTCCATCCCCCGAGTCGATAGGAACCCGTCCCCATGAGCAGCACCGTCACGAGAGCCGCCGGAGCGGGCCCACGCCGCCGCTCCCCGCGCGCCCTCCTCTGCCTCGCGGGAGCCGCCGCCCTCGGCGCCTCCCTCACCCTGGGAGGCGCACCGGCCCTGGCCGAGGAGGCCCCCGTCACCGTCACCCAGGGCTCCGCCACCTGGGGCGTCAAGCAGTCCTTCCGCAACTACGTGTCCGGCCCCATCGCCCACGGCGGCTACGAGGCGGTCGACGGCGCCAGCCGCAACACCGACGGCACCCTCGACTTCCCCACCGCCGAGGGCACGGTCTCCAAGGAGGACTCCTCCGGTGCGGTGAGCTTCTCCGGCGGGGTGGTCTTCAGCGGCCACGACTACGGCCAGGGCCCCGTCCTGGAGATCCGTGTGAACGACCCGCGCGTGGAGTTCGACGGACAGGGCGCGGCCACCGTCTACGCCGACGTGACCAGCCGCGAGTTCGCGGGCGCCAACCCGGCGCTCCCCCCGGGCGACCTCGTCGAGTACGGCGAGGTGGCGGTCGCGGAGCTGACCGGCGCCGAGATCGGTGTCGACGGTGACGTGATCACCTTCACCTCCGAGGCCGGGACCCTGCACGCCGACGCCGTGGAACCGTTCGCCAGCTTCTACTCGGCGGGCGAGACCATGGACCCGCTGTCCTTCACCACCGAGGCGGCCGGGGGCACCGACCCGACCGACCCCACCGACCCCGAGGTGCCCGCCCCCTCCCCCGAGGTGCGGGTCGACCAGACCACCGGGCTGGACCCCGAGGGCCAGACCGTCCGGGTCGACGGCACCGGGTTCCGGCCCGGGTCGGGCGTGTACGTGGCGCTCACCGGCATCGCCCGGTCGGACGCCTCGCACCCGCAGCACTGGTACGGCAGCGGTGTGTGGCTGCGTGAGGGATCCGCGCCCGACGCGGACGGCGCGTTCAGCACCGACCTCGACGTCGTCGGCGCCTTCGAGAAGGGCGGCACGGCCTACGACTGCCTGGAGAGCCAGTGCTACGTGGCGGTGTTCAACGACCGCCACGACCTGGACAACCGTGACCAGGACGTGTGGACCCCCGTCACCTTCACGGCCGCCGGGAACGGCGACGGCGACGGCGAGGGCGGCGGCGAGGGCGGCGGCCAGACCCCGGAGGGCGACCTGACCGTGTACAACGGCCGCGCCGACTGGGGTGTGAAGGAGTCCTTCCGCACCTACATCGAGGGCAACATCGCCAAGGGCGCGATCCGCACCGAGGACGGCGCCACCCGCAACGAGGACGACACCTTCTCCTTCACCGACGGCACGGGCAGCGTGAACCTGGAGGAGGGGGTCGCGGAGATCGACTTCGCCGGGACCGTGCTCTTCGAGGGACACGTCTACGGCGACGCCGACCCCCTGCTGTACATGACCGTCTCCGACCCCCGGGTCGAGATCGACGGCGACACGGGCACGCTCTACGCCGACGTGGTCAGCAAGTCCCTCACCGACGAGGAGCTCGTCACCTACGACGACGTGGCCTTCGCGGACCTGGACCTGTCCGGCGTCGGACACGGTCTGGACGAGGGCGTGCTGTCCTGGGACCCGATCCCGGCCACCCTGACCGCCGACGGCGTCCCCGCCTTCGCGGACTTCTACGGCGCGGGCGAGCGGCTCGACCCGATCAGCCTCACCGTGAGCGTGGACGAGGACGTGCGGGTTCCCGGTGGCGGCACCGGCGGCGGCGACGGCGGGACCGCTCCGACCCCGGACCCCACGCCCGGTCCCGGTGAGGGCGGCGGCAAGCCCGGCCTGCCCAACACCGGTGCGGCCCTGACCGGCCTCCTGGTCGCGGCGGGGGTCGCGGTGGCCGCGGGCGGCACCGCCCTGGTCGCCACCCGCCGACGCGCGGGCGCCGTGGCCTGATCCCCGGGGCCCGCCCCCGGACGGCACGAAGGGCCCCGGCTCACCCCTCGGGGTGGGTCAGGGCCCTTCCGCGTTCCGGCCACGAGGGGCCGTCACTTCATCATGTCCTCGTACGCCTTCTTGCAGTCGGGGCACACGGGGAACTTCTTCGGGTCCCGGTTGGGCACCCAGACCTTGCCGCACAGCGCGATCACCGGGTCGCCGGTCACCGCGCTCTGGGTGATCTTGTCCTTCTGCACGTAGTGGGCGAACCGTTCCCGGTCCCCGTCGTCGTGCGAGATGTCCGGCCTGGTCTCGCTGTCCGGAAGAACCTTGTTCAGGACATCCATCGACATCGTCCTCACACCTTTCAACGTCCGTCTACCACGGTATAGGGTGACGCGCCCCACTTCGAAGCCCTCGGCGAACCGCTCAGTTCATGGTGGGATCGTCAGGATAGGTGGACAACAGGGCCATCTCGCCGCCCTGGCGGCGCAGCACCCGCGACCACAGTGTCTCCGGGGAACCTCCGAAGAGGTCGTCGGCGAGGGTGTCCACCACGTACCAGGCGCCCTCCCCGATCTCCCCCGCCAGCTGCCCGGCACCCCATCCGGCGTACCCGGCGAACACCCGCAGGGAAACCAGTGCCGCGCCCAGGAACTCGGTGGGTGCCTCCAGGTCCACCAGCCCCACCCCGGCCAGTTCCGGGCCGGGACCGACCCCCTCCAAGGGGGCCCAGCCGGGCGGAGCCTCGTCCGGGGGCACGGTGCCGAGGGCGATCCCGGAGTCGGTGCCGACCGGCCCGCCCGAGAACATCACCCGGGGCGCGCTCGCGTAGGCGCCCCAGTCCGTCACCACCTCGTCCACCGGCAGCTCCAGCGGACGGTTGAGGATGACCCCGAGGGTGCCGTCGTCGGCGTCGTCCACGACGAAGACCACCGATCGGCGGAAGGAGTCCTCCTGGAGGAGGGGGGCGGCCACCAGCAGGCGCCCGGTCAGTGTCGACTGGTCCATGCTCCACACCTACCCGGAAAACCGGCCCGGTGGTCGCCCCTCGCTGGGCCGACTCCCCGAATCGCTACTCGGACTGGCCGCGCTGGGCCACCTCGCGCACGGCGGTGGCCACGTGGGTGGACAGGTCCGCGTGGAACACGCTCGGGATGATGTAGTTCGGGCCCAGTTCGTCCTCGGTGACCACGTCGGCCAGGGCCTCGGCGGCGGCGACCATCATGTCGGAGGTGACGTGGTGGCTCTGGGCGTCCAGCAGGCCGCGGAAGAAGCCGGGGAAGACCAGGACGTTGTTGATCTGGTTCGGGTAGTCGCTGCGGCCGGTGGCCACCACGCCCGCGTGCAGGTGGGCGACCTCGGGGTCGACCTCGGGGTCGGGGTTGGCCAGCGCGAAGATGATCGAGTCCTCGTTCATCTCCGCGATGTCGTCACCGCCGAGCAGGTTCGGGGCGGAGACGCCGATGAAGACGTCGGCCCCGGCCACGGAACCCTTGAGGTCGCCGCTGTAGCCCTGGGGGTTGGTGTTCTCCGCGATCCAGCGCAGGTTGCTGTCCAGGTTGTCGCGGCCGGCGTGGACGGCGCCGTGGACGTCGCTGACGATGATGTCGCGCGCACCGGCGTGCATGAGCAGCTTGAGGATGGCGGTACCGGCCGCGCCCGCGCCGGACATGGCGATGCGGACCTCGGAGAGCTTCTTGTTGACCACGCGCAGGGCGTTGCGCAGGGCGGCGAGCACGACGATCGCGGTGCCGTGCTGGTCGTCGTGGAAGACGGGGATGTCGAGGAGCTCGCGCAGGCGGGCCTCGACCTCGAAGCAGCGGGGGGCGGAGATGTCCTCCAGGTTGATCCCGCCGAAGCCGGGGGCCAGCAGCTGGACGGTGCGGACGATCTCGTCGACGTCCTGGGTGTCCAGGGCGATGGGCCACGCGTCGATGTCCGCGAAGCGTTTGAACAGGGCGGCCTTGCCCTCCATGACGGGCATGGCGGCCTCGGGGCCGATGTTGCCCAGGCCCAGGACGGCCGAGCCGTCGGTGACCACGGCGACGCTGTTGCGCTTGATGGTCAGGCGGCGGGCGTCGTCCTTGTTGGCGGCGATGGCCTGGGAGACGCGGGCGACACCGGGGGTGTAGGCCATGGAGAGCTCGTCGCGGTTGCGCAGCGGGACCTTGGACTTCATCTCGATCTTGCCGCCGAGGTGCATGAGGAAGGTGCGGTCGCTGACCTTGTGGACCACGACCCCCTCGACCCCGCCGAGGGCGTCGACGATGGCCTGGGCGTGGTCGGTGTCGCGGGCGGCGCAGGTGACGTCGATGCGGATGCGCTCGTGCCCAGCGGCCGCCACGTCCAGGGCGGTGATCATGCCGCCGACCTGCTCCACCGCGTTGGTGAGGCTGCCGACCGCGCTGCCTCCGGCGTCCAGTTCGAGGCGGACGGTGATGGAGTACGAAACGCTGGGAAGGGTGGCCACGTATTGCTCCTTGGCTTTTGCTGATGTCATGCGTCCGCGGGGCACACCGGCGGCCCCTCCCGTGGACGTACGGACCGACGTCGGGACTCCTCCACCGGGGGTCGGGCGCACGGCCTGCACTCCGTGGCCGGACCCGGTGGAGCCTCGTCGGCGCCTGCGCGCCGATCGGACCCGGGTCCGTGACGGTTGCGCGTCCCGCCGTGGAACACCCGGTCATCGGGCGTCCTGCGCGGGCCTCGGTTGCCGGGCGGGGGCGGTACTTGGGATCCCACAACCGAGTCGCCTCACCTTACCCGAGTCAAGCAGGTAACGTCAGCACAAGGTGACAATTAACGCCTTCGGAAAAAATCGCATTAATTCCGAGCATCTTCGGGGATCTCAGCCCCGCGCGCGGTCGGCGGCGGCGCGCACCACCACGTCCGCGCAGGCGTCGGTGGACAGCGCCGTGGAGTCGACCACCAGGTGGTAGAGGCCGGGGTCGGCCGGATCCGTGCGGTAGAAGCGGCGCACGTAGGCCGCGCGGGCGCGGTCGTTGTCGTCCAGGAGCCGGAGCGTGGGCGGATTCGGGTCCCAGGTGCGCCCGCCGAACTCCCCCGGGTCGCCCCTCTCCCACAGGCCGCGTGCCCTGCGCAGGCGGGCCGTCCGCTCCCCGTCCAGGCGCACGTGGAGCGCACCGGGGTGGTCGGCCAGCACCACGGCGGCGGCCCTCCCCAGGACCACGCCGCCGGTGCGGGCGACGTCGCGGATGACCCGTTCGGTCTGCTCGACGAACTCGTGGTCGTAGAGGAGGCGCCCCTCCTCGTTGGTGGTGCCGATGAAGCCGGTGTCCACGCTGCCGAGGGTGACCGTGGGCAGGCGCGCGGCGCTGGCGAGCAGCCGCTCGAACCCGCCGGGGGTCCGGTCGTCGCGTTGGAGCACCTCGTCCAGGGAGCAGCCGATCTCGGCCGCCACCGCACTCGGGACCGCGCGGTCGAGGAAGGGGACGTGGAGGCGGGCGGCGACCGCGGGGCCGACCACACTGCCGCCCGCGCCGAAGGTCGCGGAGATCGTGACCACGGGCGCCGTAGCGTCGTTGTTCACCATGGAACACCTGCCCGGTTCGCCGAACGGAACTTCTCCCCAGCTTCTACCCCGCGGCGGGGGCGCTATCCCCCCATCTTCAAATCGGTAAATACGCACCGATTTGCCGCTCCTGGTGACACACGGGGAGGAAATCCGCATAAAGAAACCGGCCCCGGGGGTCCCGGGGCCGGTCACAACCGACCTAGAACAGGGCCGAGGTGAGCTTGCGGCGGGCCGCGTTCACCCGGGGGTCACCTGCGGGAAGCAGGTCGAACAGGGAGATCAGGTGCCCGCGCACCCGGTCGCGGTCGTCGTCCGAGGTCCGCCGGACCGTCTCGACGAGCCGGTCGAAGGCCGCCTCGTACTCGCCGCCGTACACGTCGATGTCCGCGACGGTGATCTGCGCGTCCACGTTCGCGGGGTCCTCGTCCGCCGTCCGGCGCACAGCGGGACCGTCCACGTCCTGGAGACGGCCGACCAGCCGGACCCGGGCGAGGTTGGCCCTGAGGTCGACGTTCTTCGGGTCGTCCTCCAGGGCCTTCTCGAAGACCGCCGCCGCGGCCTCGAAGTCCCCGCTCTCCAGAGCGGCCTGGGCCTGCGCTGCCACAGGGTCCTCCTGGGGGGCGGGCTCGGACTCCTCCGGGATCTCGGAGGGGTCGCCGTCCACCGTCCCGGGGTGGCCGGGGGGCAGCATGCCCTGCTGGGCGAGCGCGCCGAACACCTGGGTGAGGGCGTCGCGCAGCTGCTCCTCGTTGGCCGGACCCTGCATCAGGGGCATCACCTGCCCCTGGACCGCGATGATGATCGTGGGGGTCCCGGACACGCGCAGGGCCTGCACCAGCTGCGGGCTCGCGTCACTGTCGATCTTGGCCAGGAGCCAGTTCCCGCCGGAGCCCTGGGAGAGCTTGTCGAGGACCGCCTCGACCTGCTTGGACTGCTCGGACCAGCTCGCCAGAACCGCCATCACGACCGGGGCGGCCATCGACCGCTCCAGCACCTGCTGGAAGTTGGACTCGTCGGCGTTGACGGAATAGGGGTTGGTTCGACCGGCCGACACCTCGGCACGCTGCTTGGCCTCACGCTCCAAGGCCGCCTTGCGCGCCCCGAGGTCAACCGCACTGTTCGGTGAAAAGTCCGAAGGCTGCATGTTCCCTATCCTGCCGCATCCCGGAGCGGTTCGAGGACCGCCCCGGGATCTCCCACCACACCCCCAGGCCTTCGCCGCAAGGGGGCGCTCGTGTTCAGGCGCCCGGGCCGAAGCGAAGCGGAGGCCCAATTCAGAACTGCGGGTCCTCCGTGTAGGTACCGAACTCCTCGCCCATCGTGGCGCAGATCTCGCCGAGGGTGGCCTCGGCTCGGGCGGCGTCCATGATGAGCGGGATCAGGTTGCCGTCGTCGGCCCGGACACCCTCCAGGAGGCGGGCCAGGGCGCGGTCCACGGCGTCCCTGTCGCGGTGGGTGCGGCGGTCGGTGAGGGCGCGCTTCTGCTCGTGCTCGACCTCGTGGCTGATCTTGAGGATGTCGAGTTCGCCGGAGACGGTGTTGGTGTGGCAGTTCACGCCGACGATGCGCTTGTCGCCCTTCTCCAGCGCCTGCTGGTACTGGAAGGCGGACTCCGCGATCTCGGAGCTGAAGTAGCCGTTCCCGATTCCGGCGAGGATGCCGGAGGTCATCGGCCCGATGGCGTGTTCGGCGTCCTCTCCCCCGCCCATGCGGAGGATCTGTTCGAAGATCCGCTCGGCCTCGGCCTCGATCTCGTCGGTGAGGGCCTCCACGTACCAGGAGCCGCCGAGCGGGTCGGCGACGTTGACCACGCCGGTCTCCTCCATGAGGACCTGCTGGGTGCGCAGGGCGATCTCGGCGGACTGCTCGGTGGGGAGGGCCAGGGTCTCGTCGAGCGCGTTGGTGTGCAGCGAGTTGGTGCCGCCGAGCACGGCGGACAGCGCCTCGACGGCGGTGCGCACGACGTTGTTGTAGGGCTGCTGCGCGGTGAGGGAGACCCCGGCGGTCTGGGTGTGGAACCGCAGCCACTGGGCCTTCTCGGTCTTCGCGCCGTAGGTGTCGCGGATCCAGCGGGCCCAGATGCGGCGGGCGGCGCGGAACTTGGCGATCTCCTCGAAGAAGTCGATGTGGGCGTCGAAGAAGAAGGAGAGACCGGGCGCGAAGCGGTCGATGTCCAGCCCCCGGGACAGGCCGAGTTCCACGTAGCCGAACCCGTCGGCCAGGGTGTAGGCCAGCTCCTGCGCGGCCGTGGCCCCCGCCTCGCGGATGTGGTACCCGGAGACCGAGAGCGGCTTGAAGGCCGGGATGTGCTCCGCGCAGTACTCCATCAGGTCACCGATGAGGCGCAGGTGGGGCTCGGGCGGGTACAGCCACTCCTTCTGGGCGATGTACTCCTTGAAGATGTCGGTCTGGAGGGTCCCGTTGAGGCCGCCGACGTCGACGCCCTGGCGTTCGGCCGCGACCAGGTACATGCAGAAGGCCGGGATGGCCGGTCCGCTGATGGTCATGGACGTGGTGGTCTCACCGAGCGGGATGCCGTCGAAGAGCAGGTCCATGTCGGAGACCGAGTCGATGGCCACGCCGCAGTGCCCGACCTCTCCGAGGGCGTGGGGCGAGTCGGAGTCGTGGCCCATGAGGGTCGGCATGTCAAAGGCGACCGAGAGCCCGCCGCCGCCCTGGGCGAGGATCATCTTGTAGCGCTCGTTGGTCTGCCTGGCGTTGCCGAACCCGGCGAACTGGCGGATGGTCCAGGCGCGCCCCCGGTAACCGGTGGGGTAGAGGCCGCGGGTGTAGGGGTACTCGCCGGGCCAGCCGACGCGCTCGAACCCGGGGACCTCGGCGCCGGGCCGGGGCCCGTAGACGGGTGCGAGGGGGCGGCCGGACAGCGAGGTGAAGTCGGCGTCGCGCTTGCGTGCGGCGTCGTAGCGGCGCTGCCAGCGGTCGCGTCCGGCCTCGATCTCGTCGGACCCGCCGCCCGTGGGCTCTCCTGTGGTGTTCGCCATACGAAGATAGTAGGACGTCCAACTATATATGTACAGACACGGCGCCTCCGGCGCGCGAGCGCCGGTGACCGGCCCGGTCAGCGCTGCTCGGCGGCCTCGGCCACGGGGGCGGGGAAGTCACCGAAGTCCACCCTGAGCCGGGTGAGCGCCTCGTGCATGCCCCACAGCTCCTCACCGGAGTAGCAGCCGAGCCCGAAGTCCATTCCGAGGAGCGCCTGGGTGGCCTCCTCCGTGACCTCGCGCCCGGCCTCCGTGATCTCCGCCAGGACGCCGCGGCCGTCGCTCGGGTTGGGGAGGCGGAGCACCAGGCCCTGCCCCTCCAGCCGGTCGATGGTGTTCGTGACGCTGGTGGGATGCACCATCAGGCGCTCACCGATCTTGCCCAGCGGCAGTGAGCCGGAGGAGCTGAAGGTGAGCAGGACCAGCGCCTCGTACCGGGCGAAGGTCAGGCCGAACGGCTTGAGAGTGCCGTCCAGCTCACCGATGAGGATCTGCTGCGCGCGCATGAGGGAGGTGACCGCCGCCATGGCGGGCGAGGCACCCCATCTCTCACTCCAGTTGTCGTGAGCGCGTTCGATCGGGTCGAACGGAAGGTTCAAAGGGTTTCCCACGCCGTCACTCTAACCGTGCTCCCCGGCCCTCCGACCCCCGTGAAGAGGCGCACGGGGGGCCGGACCACCGCCCCGCCGCGACCCGGCACCTCTCACCCCGATCCCGCACCGCTGCACGATCGACGGGGAAGGGCAAGGGGTTCCCCTGGCCGGAAGGGGACAGGAGGGCCACGCGGCACTGGTCCGGTACCCCAACTCGGAAAAGCCGGTCCGGGGCGGTCCGGGCCCGCCCCCACTCCACGAAAGGCGAAGAAAGTCGGCGTACTCTCATTGACGCGCGGGAAACTATTAGTTAACTTTCCTAAAAATTGGTTTTCCCACTTCAGAGGCGCTATGGCTCGCTCGCCACCGTCCTTGGAATTCCCATCTCAGATCCCACGCACCCCGACTCCGCAAGGACTCCTTCCGCTGCCGGGAGCCCCCCACTCCCCTGCGGTCCCCCCACCCCTCCCCCATGAGGAGAGCCCCGTGAGAGCACGCCATCTGAGAACCCGGCTCGCCGCGTTGGCCGCGGCACTGCTGGTCGTCCCCCTCCTGTCCCCCGCCCCGGCGGCCGCCGCGCCGGGCGAGGTGTCCGTCACCTACGTCGAGACGTCCCGCTGGGACAGCGGCTACGGCGGACAGATCACGATCCGGAACGAGACCGCCAGCGACCTCACCGACTGGACGGTCAGCTTCGACACCCCCACCGGGGTCCGGATCACCAGCCTGTGGAACGCCGTCCACACCGCGAACGGCAACACGCACACCCTCACCCCGCCGTCCTGGGGCGCCACCGTCCCCGCGAACGGTTCGTACCAGATCGGCTTCAACGGCACTCACGGCGGCGCGGAGACCGCACCCGTCAACTGCACGGTGAACGGCGCCTCCTGCTCCGGCGGACCCGCCGAGCCCGACACGGAGGCGCCCTCCGCACCCGGCGGGCTGACCGTCGGAGAGGTCACCTCGAACACCGTCGCCCTGTCCTGGGACGCGGCCACGGACAACGTCGCCGTCGCGGGTTACGAGATCGTCTCCGACGGCCAGGTCGTGCGCTCGGTCGGCGCGGACGCCCTGACGGCCACGGTCGGCGGCCTGGCGCCCCTGACCCGGTACGGCTTCACGGTCCGGGCGTTCGACACCTCCAACAACCGCGGCGCGGAGAGCCCGGCGGTCACCGCCACCACACTGGAGGGGGGAGGCACCTCACCGACCGGTGAGCGCCGCGTCGCCTACTTCACCCAGTGGGGCATCTACGACCGCGGCTACCTGGTCCGCAACCTGGAGACCTCCGGCACGGCCGCGAACCTCACCCACATCAACTACTCGTTCGGCAACGTCAACGCCAACGGCGAGTGCTTCATGGCCAACCAGCTCGGCCAGGGCGACGCCTGGGCCGACTACGGCCGCTCCTTCCGCGCGGACGAGAGCGTGGACGGCGTCGCGGACACCTGGAACCAGGACCTGCGCGGGAACTTCAACCAGCTGCGCAAGCTCAAGGAGAGGCACCCCGACCTGAAGGTCCACATCTCGCTCGGCGGCTGGACCTGGTCCGAGCACTTCTCGGACGCGGCCCGGACCCCCGAGTCGCGCCAGCGGATGGTCAGCTCGTGCGTCGACCAGTTCCTGCGCGGCAACCTGCCCCTGTTCGACGGCGCGGGCGGTCCGGGCGCGGCGGCCGGGGTCTTCGACGGCATCGACCTCGACTGGGAGTGGCCCGGCAGCGCGGGCCACGAGCACAACGTGGTGCGCCCCGAGGACCGGGAGAACTTCACCGCCCTCGTCCAGGAGTTCCGCACCCAGCTGGACGCCCTGGGCGCCGAGACCGGTCGACCCTACGAGCTGACCGCCTTCCTGCCCGCCGACCCGGAGAAGGTCGAGGCGGGCTTCCAGATGGACCGGCTCATGCCCAACTTCGACTTCGTCACGGTGCAGGGGTACGACTTCCACGGCGCCTGGGAGAACGCCACCGCCCACCAGTCCAACACGGTGTTCGACGCCGACGACCCGAGCCCGCGGCGGTTCTCCAGCGAGATCGCCGTCCAGGAGTACGTCAGCCGGGGCGTCGACCCCGCGGACATGGTCCTCGGACTGCCCTTCTACAGCCGCGGCTGGACCGGTGTCGCTCCCGGACCGAACGGGGACGGTCTCTTCCAGAGCGCGACGGGCCCGGCCCGGGGTACCTATGAGCAGGGCATCGACGACTGGAAGGTGATCAAGGACCTGCCGGGCTTCACCCTGCACAGGGATGACGCCCTGGGTACGGCCTGGCTCTACGACGGCACCACCTTCTGGACCTACGACGACGAGATCGCGCTGACCCAGAAGACCGACTGGGCGCAGGCCCAGGGGCTGGGCGGGGTGATGATCTGGTCGATCGACGGTGACGACGCGAACGGCACCCTGATGGCAGCCGTGGACGCCGCGCTGGCCCAGTAGCCCCCACTCCCGACACATCAGAAACAGGAGCCCCGACTGTCCCAGCCGGGGCTCCTACCCTTTCAGCGCACGACGTGTCAAGACTCTTCCGTGGCCACAAAGGGACAGTTCTCGACGCGACCCACTGGTCCGGCCCGCCAACTCGGCAGATTCGTCGAA
This sequence comes from Nocardiopsis sp. iso_237, assembly GCF_056173345.1. NCBI lineage: Bacteria > Bacillati > Actinomycetota > Actinomycetes > Streptosporangiales > Nocardiopsidaceae > Nocardiopsis > Nocardiopsis sp. iso_237. The sequence continues at coordinate 5,156,385 of NZ_CM149669.1, forward strand.
CCGACCGCTCGCCGACCAGGGAATCCGGTGCGGGTCGGCGAAAACTTCCCGGCGGGGCGTTGACGGGGGCTGTAATTATTAGTTAAGTTTCCTAAAAATTTATCCCCCCACGTCAGGGACGCGGGCAGCCCCCAGATCCCTGACACCCTCCCCCCAGGAGAACTCGCGACGTGAGCTCACGACGACTCAGAAACCACCTCTCGGTGGCGGCCGCCGCCGCGCTGGTGGCGCCGCTCGCCCTCTTCGTCCCGCCCGTGGCCGCCGAGAACGCCGAGCCCTCCGACCTCCGGGTGACCTACGTCGAGTCGGCCCGGTGGAACACCGGCTACAGCGGCGAGATCACCGTCCACAACACCTCCGGGGCGGAGCTGACCGACTGGACGCTGGAGTTCGACCTCCCCGAGGGCAGCAGCGTCCACCAGTTGTGGAACGCCTCCCTCGCCGGCACCGCCCAGGACGGCTACACCGTGACCCCGCCGCGCTGGGGCGCCGCGATCCCCGCCGGCGGCAGCTACCAGTTCGGGTTCAACGGCGTCCACACCGGCGGCAACAGCCACCTCCTCGACTGCACCGTCAACGGCGCACCGTGCGCGGGAGAGCCCGACCAGGGGCCCCAGCACGGCAGCCGCAGCATCGCCTACTTCACCCAGTGGGGCGTCGAGGAGCGCGACTACACCGTCCGCGACCTCGTCGACTCGGGCAGCGCCGAGAAACTCACGCACATCAACTACGCGTTCGGCAACGTGGGCCCCGACGGCGAGTGCTTCATGACCAACGAGCCCGAGCAGGGCGACGCCCGCGCCGACTACGGCCGCGCCGTCCCCGCCTCGGAGAGCGTCGACGGCGCCGCCGACGGCCCCGGCCAGCCCCTGCGCGGCAACTTCAACCAGATCCGCAAGCTGAAGGAGCAGTACCCCAACCTGATCGTCAACATCTCGTTGGGCGGCTGGAACTGGTCGGAGCACTTCTCCGACGCCGCGCTCACCCCCGAGTCCCGCGAGCGACTGGTCAGCTCCTGCGTCGACCTGTACCTGAAGGGGAATCTGCCGGTCATCGACGGGGCCGGCGGCGAGGGCGTCGGCTACGGCGTCTTCGACGGCATCGACCTCGACTGGGAGTGGCCCGCCTCCGACGGCAACCCGCACAACGTGGTCCGCCCCGAGGACCGGGAGAACTTCACCGCCCTGGTCCAGGAGTTCCGCGACCAGCTGGACGAGCTCGGCGCGGAGACCGACCGCCACTACGAGATCAGCTCGTTCATGCCCGCCGGGCCGTGGCGCATCGACACCGGCTTCGAGCTGGACGAGATCATGCCCAACATGGACTTCGTGACCGTCCAGGGCTACGACTACCACGGCACCTGGGAGTCGGTCACCAACCACCAGTCGAACCTGGCGCCGGACCCGCGCGACCCGGGCGACGTCATCTCCACGCAGACCACCATCCAGGCCTACCTCGACCGCGGCGTGGACCCCGACAAGCTGGTCCTGGGCGTGCCCTTCTACGGGCAGGGCTGGACCGGCGTGGAACCGGGCCCGGAGGGCGACGGGCTCTTCCAGCCCGCGACCGGCCCCGCCCCCGGCACCTACGCCGACGGCAGCGAGGAGTACCGCAACCTCAAGGACCTCCCCGGGTACGAGCTGTTCCGTGACGACGACCTCGGCACGGCCTGGCTCTACGACGGCGAGACCTTCTGGACGTTCGACGACGAGACCGCCATGACCCAGAAGACCGACTGGGTGACGGAGAACGGCCTCGGCGGCGTCATGATCTGGTCCATCGACGGCGACGACGCCGACGGCAGCCTGATGGCCGCCATCGACTCGTCGCTCGGCGGGTAGGACCGAGGACCCCCGCCTCCGGTCCAGGCCGGTGGCGGGAACCAGCGGCGTCGGTGCTCTGATCCGGGGAGCACCGCCGCCAGGCCGGGGCGGACCGACGTGCGACGGTCCGCCCCGGCCGCCTCATGTCCGGGGCCCGGAGTCCCCCACCGGGGTCCACTCCGCCGTGACGGCGCCGAGCTCCTTCAGGAGCAGGTCTGCGGCGGCGTAGGGGTCACGCTCACCGGTCGCGACCTCCCGGGCCAGCTCGTCCAGCCCGTGCTCCGAGCCCACACCGCCCATCCGGGCGCGCAGCAGGTCCAGCACGATGGCCTCCACCTCGTCACGGGCGCGCCGACGGCGCCGCGCCACGAGTTCCCCCGAGCCCTCCAGGTGCGCGTGGTGTTCCTCGACCCGCTCCCAGAGCTCGTCGATCCCCTCGTCCTTCGCCGCCACCGTCATGACGATCGGCGGCTTCCACTCGTCGTCCGAGCGGTCCTTCATGGCGATCATCTGGCGCAGCTCCCGCAGGGTCACCTTGGCGCCGTCGCGGTCCGCCTTGTTCACCGCGAACACGTCGGCCACCTCCAGGACCCCGGCCTTGGCGGCCTGGACCCCGTCGCCCATCCCGGGCGCGCTCAGCACCACGGTGGTGTCGGCCAGACCGGCGATCTCCACCTCGGCCTGGCCCACGCCGACCGTCTCCACGAGGATCACGTCGAACCCGGCCGCGTCCAGCACCCGCAGCGCGTGCGGGGTCGCCCAGGACAGCCCGCCCAGGTGTCCGCGGTTGGCCACCGACCTGATGTACACCCCCGGATCGGTGGCGTGCTCCTGCATCCGTACCCGGTCACCGAGCAGCGCGCCGCCGGTGAACGGCGAGGAGGGGTCCACCGCCAGGACCGCGACCGACAGGTCCCGGGCACGCAGCGCGCGCACCACGGCGTTGGTGGTGGTGGACTTCCCCACCCCGGGGGAGCCCGTGAACCCGACCACGCGGGCCCGGCCGGTGTGGGGCGCCAGCCCCGCCATGATCTCGCGCAGTTCGGCGGCACCGTTCTCGACCAGGGTGATCGCGCGGGCCAGCGCCCGGCGGTCACCCCCGCGAACCCGTTCGACCAACTGGGGGGCGTTCATGCGACTCCTCGACTTCGACCTGCGGACATGTGTCGGGGCGGAGGCCCGACGCCCCCGCCCCGTACGATCTCACTCCCGCCCGGCCCGCGCACGGACCGGGGCGGCGCTACTCCCCGGGCACCGTGAACAGCAGGGCGTCGCCCTGGCCACCGCCGCCGCACAGGGCGGCCGCGCCGAGCCCGCCGCCGCGACGGCGCAGCTCGTGGACCAGGTGGAGGGCGATGCGTGCTCCGGAGGCGCCGATCGGGTGACCGAGCGCGATGGCGCCGCCGTTGACGTTGACGATGTCCTCCGAGACGCCGAGGTCCTTGGTGGACTGGATGCCGACCGCCGCGAAGGCCTCGTTGATCTCGATGAGGTCCAGGTCCGCGACCTTCTTGCCCGCCTTGGTGAGCGCGTGCCTGATGGCGTTGGAGGGCTGGGAGTGCAGGGAGTTGTCCGGACCGGCGACGTTCCCGTGCGCGCCGATCTCGGCGAGGATCGGGGCGCCGAGCTCCTCGGCCTTCTCCCGGCTCATCACGACCACGGCGGCGGCGCCGTCGGAGATCTGCGAGGAGGACCCGGCGGTGATGGTGCCGTCGCTGTCGAAGGCGGGACGCAGCCTGCCCAGGCTCTCGGCGGTGGTGTCGGGGCGGACCCCCTCGTCGTGCGCGAACACGACCGGGTCGCCCTTGCGCTGCGGGATCTCCACGGGGACGATCTCCGCGTCGAACCGGCCCTGCTCGGCGGCGGCGGCCGCGCGCTGGTGGGACCGGGCCGCGAAGGCGTCCTGCTCGGGGCGCTCGATACCGAGCTTGCCGTTGTGGCGCTCGGTGGAGGCGCCCATCGAGTCGCCCTCGAAGGCGTCGGTGAGGCCGTCGTGCGCGGTCGCGTCCAGAACCTCGACGGAGCCGTACTTGTAGCCCTTGCGGGACTTGGGCAGCAGGTGGGGGGCGTTGGTCATGGACTCCATGCCGCCCGCGACCACGACGTCGAACTCGCCCGCGCGGATGAGCTGGTCGGCCAGGGCGATGGCGTCCAGACCGGAGAGGCAGACCTTGTTGATGGTCACCGACGGGACGTCCATGGGGATGCCCGCCTTGACGGCGGCCTGACGGGAGGGGATCTGACCGGCGCCCGCCTGGAGCACCTGTCCCATGACCACGTACCCGACCTGGTCACCACTGATCCCGGCGCGCTCCAGGGCGGCCTTGATCGCGAAGCCCCCCAGGTCGGCGGCGGAGAACCCGGCGAGGGAGCCGAGGAGACGGCCGGTCGGGGTGCGGGCCCCACCGACGATGACGGAACCGGGCATCTGACTGGCCTCCAAGTGATGAGTGTCGCAGTTGGTCTGCAACGATACCCACACAGGTCCCAGCGACGTTCGGGAGGTTCGCCAGTGAGTGACACACCCAGCCCCACCGGCCCATTCGGCGGTCTGACCCGGTTGGACCACGTGGGGATCGCCTGCCGCGACCTCGACGCGTCCGTCGAGTTCTACCGGACCACCTACGGCTTCGAGGTGGAGCACGAGGAGGTCAACGAGGAGCAGGGGGTCCGTGAGGCCATGCTCCGAATCAACGGTACGGACGACGGTGGCGCCACGTATCTGCAACTCCTGGAGCCGACGCGCGAGGACTCCCCCGTGGCGAAGTTCCTGGCCCGCAACGGCGAGGGCGTGCACCACATCGCGTTCGGCACCGCCGACGTCGCGGCGAGCGCGGCGGGGATCGGGGAGAGCGGGGTGCGCGTGCTGGACGCCGAGCCGCGTTCGGGCACGGCCGGTTCGCGAATCGTGTTCCTGCACCCGAAGGACTGCGGTGGCGTCCTCACCGAGTTGGTGCAGAGCGCCCACTAGCGCCATGCTGAGGGAACCGACCGACCGGTTCACGTCACGGGGACGTTCCGGACTCATCACAGCTTGAGCTCCCGTGGTGCGGTTGACCACCCACCCCGCCGGAAGTTACCCGAAACCCCCTTCCCAGGGGTGTCACGCTTGATAAAGTCGGCTAGCTGCCGGATTTGTATGTCCCTCCGGCGTTGGTCCATGTCTTGCAGTCCGGTCAGTGAGCCGGGGCGGTCGCATCCGGGTGTCCACCAGTACCCAGGCGTCCGTCGGAGGCGGTCAGGGTCATTTCGGGAACCCGTCCACCGGTCCGCCCGCGTCCCGGCCACCCCGGCGACAACCCGTCCCCCGGGGGCACAGCAGCCCTCCTGTCGTCCCCCGGCAGTTTGCAAGTAGCCGTCTCGCACCCGTTCAGGATTCCGCCACATGTCGTCAAACAACATTGACACCCAGCTCAACAACATCTTCGACGAGGACAACACCCCGCCAGAGTTCGACGTGGTGTTGCGTGGCTTTGACCGCACCCAGGTGCAGGACTACCTGGACGGGCTGCGCAACGAGGTCAAGCAGTCCAGCAAGCAGCTCGAGAAGGCCAAGTCCGAGCTGAACGCGAAGAACCGCCAGCTCCAGGAGCGCGAGCGCCCCTCCTACTCCGGCCTGGGCTCGCGCATCGAGGAACTGCTCCGCCTCGCTGAGGAGCAGGCCAACGAGCTGGTGCAGAGCGCCCAGATCGACGCCAACGACATCCGCTCGGCCGCCCAGATCGAGGCCGCAGAGATGCGCGCCGCCGCCGAATCGGAGGCCACCGAGGTCCGCACGCTGGCCCAGCGCGAGGCCGACGAGCAGCGCCAGGCCGCCGAGACCGAGGCCGAGGAGATCAGCACCACCGCCCGCCGCGAGGCCGACGAGCTGGCCTCGACCACCGAGCGCGAGGTGCAGAAGAAGCGTTCGGCCGTCGACCACGAGATCGCGGAGAAGCGCGCCACCTTCGAGGGTGAGATCGCGAAGCTGCGCACCACCACCGAGCGCGAGTGCGCCCAGGCCCGTGCCGCCGCCAAGCGTGAGCGCGACGAGACGATCCAGTCGGCCAAGAGCCAGGCCGAGGAGCTGCGCAAGAACGCCGAGCGGGCCTACGCCGAGTCCGAGGCGCGCCGCACCGAGACCGAGGACCAGTTCGAGCTCCAGCTGGCCGACCGCCGCGCCGAGGCCGAGCGCCAGGACGCGGAGCGTCTGGCCGCCGCCCAGGCCGCCACGCAGAAGATGGTCAACGAGGCCGAGGAGCGCGCCTCCAGCGCCGAGCAGCGGGCCACCAAGGCCAGCCAGCAGGCCGAGCAGACCCGCCGCGACGCCGAGAACCACGCCAAGCAGCTGGTCAGCAACGCCAAGAAGAACGCCGGTCAGATCGAGACCGAGGCCAAGTCCAAGGCCGACCACCAGCTCAGCGACGCCAAGTCCGAGGCCAACCGGATCATGACGGCCGCCAAGAAGGAGGTCGACGAGCTCAACCGCCAGCGGGACAGCATCCAGTCGCACCTCCAGCAGCTGCGTCAGCTGCTCGGTGGCGGCGGCGCCCCCGCCGCTCCGGCCGCTCCCGCCCCCGCCGCGATCCAGCAGGAGGCCCCGGCCGCTCCGCCCGCCCCCGCCCCCGTGGCGGAGGAGCCGAAGCAGCCCGCCCACTCCGGCAAGGGCTCCGACGACGAGGACTGGTGGCAGGAGTAACGACCGGCCTCGGCTGAGTCGTCCTGACACGACGAAGGGCCCGGCCCCGGGGGTTCACCCCGGGCCGGGCCCTTCGCACGTCCGCATCACGCCTCAGTGCCCAACACGCGTGTCCGACCACCGTCCAGAAGCGTGCTCTGCCGTCCCCCTCAGCCACAGACGTGACTCTCACCCGAAGACCCAGGCCCGGGGGCTCAGCCACAGGAAAGCCGCTCACTCACCTCAGCCACAGGCGTGATTCCCGCCCGTACACCCCCTCCGCAGGGGGGGTGCCCGTTCGGAGCCGGAGAGGGTTCTGCAAGACGAGTCGAGCCGCTAGCGAGGAACGAGCGTCAGGCGTGGACGAGGATGAAGAATCCCTCTGCAAAGGCGCCGAACCCGGGCCGAAGCGAAGCGGAGGCCCAAGGAAATACAGCCGAACCCCGGGCCGAAGCGAAGCGGAGGCCCAAAGTTATGCGGAATCCTTCTCCCACGGCCCGTCCCACTCGGTGGGCAGCGGGTACGCCTCCGGGTTGACCCGCTTCACGACCTCGTCGAGGACGCGGCGCACGTAGGGTTCGCCCACCCACAGGTGCTTGGCGCCGTCGACGCCGATGATCTCGGCCTGGGTGAGGGGCGCGAAGCGCTCACGGGCCTCGTCGGGCCTCAGGTAGTCGTCGTGTTCGGGGACCAGGGCCACCACCGGCTTGCCGGAGTCGGCCCACACCCGCATGTCGGACTCGTCGGCGCGGTGGAGCGGCGGGGAGAGCAGCAGCGCGCCCCGGACCTGCGGGTCGCAGCCCCATTTGAGGGCCAGTTCGGTGCCGAACGACCAGCCCAGCAGCCAGGGTTCGGGCAGGTCCTCGAACTCGGTGAACTCGATGGCGGCCATGACGTCGTGCTGCTCGGTCTCGCCCTCTCCGAACTCGCCCTGGCTGGTGCCGTGGCGCGAGGTGGTGCCGCGCGTGTTGAAGCGCAGCACGGCGACGTTGGCCAGCGCGGGCAGGCGGAAGGACGCCTTGCGCAGGACGTGGCTGTCCATCATGCCCTCTGCGGTGGGCAGCGGGTGCAGACAGACGAGGGTGGCGACGGGCCTGCGCCCCTCGGGCAGGGCCAGTTCTCCGACCAGCTCCAGTCCGTCGGCGGTGTGCAGGGTGATGGGCCGTCGGACGGCGGGCAGCACCGTGGTGGCGCGGATCTCCATGGGTCCTCTTCGTCAGGTCAGTGTCTGGGGGCCCTGGGCGAGCGGTGGGTGCGCCGGTCCCAGCAGGAGGTGTGCCAGTGCCGCCGGTCGCCGCCGTCACCGTAGGGGCGCCAGGCGACGACGTGGGGCATTCCGGCGGGGATCTCCTGGGCACAGCCGGGGCAGCGGTAGACCTTGGTCGCGGCGCCGCCGCTGATCCGGCGGGTGACCCACTCGCCGTCGGGTCCGGTCTCCCGGCGCTGTCCTCCGGTGACGCGCAGCATGAGGGCGTCCTCGTCCGGGGGGCCTCCGGGGGTGCTCTTGCCCCGGGCGGTCTTGCGGCGGGGGCTGTTACGGCGCGGGCTCACCCTCCAAGGGTAGGAGAGAACGAACAGTGGCCGCCGTCACATCTCGTGGTGTGACGGCGGCCGAAGTCCCTGAGGACACTAGTGGCAGGCGCAGCCGCCTCCGTGCGCGGCGCCCTCCTCGGCGTCGGGGAGCTGGTCCATGAGCAGCGGGGCGGGCACGGCGATGGTGGTGAGGCTGTACTCCGACATCGCGACGAGCGTGGTGATGACGGACTCCGCACCGCGCTCCTCCAGGAGTTCGGTGGGGCCCTTCGGGTAGCCGCAGCCGAACCGCATGGCGGTGTCGACGTCCTTGGCGGAGGCGTAGCCGTCACCGACCATCCGCATGGCGTCGTCGATCTGCGGCACGAGGAGCATCTCGCCCAGGTCGAGGGTCTCCTCCTCGCGGACCATCTCGGCGAGGCGGCCGGTGGGGCGGGGCTCGGGGGCCTCGTCACCGGAACCGTAGAAGCCCTGGCCGGTCTTGCGGCCCAGGCGGCCCGCGGCGACCATGCGGCGGATGAGCGGCGTGGCGGCGTAGCGGGGGTCACGGAACTCGTCCCAGAGGACGTCCATGACGGCGAGGCACACGTCCAGGCCGACGAGGTCGGCGAGGGCGAGCGGGCCCATCGGAAGGCCGGCGGCCTTCTTCGCGGACTCGTCGATCTCCTCGCGGGTGGCGATCCGGCGCTCGTAGAGACGGGCGGCGTCGTTGATGTAGGGCACCAGCAGGGCGTTGGCGACGAAGCCGCCGCGGTCGCCCACCGCGATCGGGGTCTTGCCGACGCGCTTGGCGACCTCGGTGACGATGTCGACGGTCTCGGCGCTGGTGGAGACGGTGGTGATGACCTCGGCCAGCTTCATGACCGGGGCCGGGTTGAAGAAGTGCAGGCCGACGACCTTCTCGGGGCGGTCGGTCAGCGCAGCGATCTCGGTGACCGACAGCGAGGAGGTGTTGGTCGCCAGGATCGTGCCGGGCGGGCAGATCCGGTCGAGGTCCCCGAACACGTCGCGCTTGATGTCCATGCGCTCGGGAACGGCCTCGACGACGAAGTCGGCGTCCGCGAGGTCCTCGCGGGACGTGCTGAACGTGAGGCGGGCGTCGATCTCCGAGCGCTCCTCCTCGGTGATCTTGCCCTTGCTCACCGCGCGCGAGAGGGACTTGTCCACGTGGCCACGGCCGCGGTCGAGGGCGGCCTGGTCGATCTCGACCCCGACGACGTTGAACCCGGCCCTGGCGAACACCTCAGCGATGCCCGCACCCATCGTGCCCAGTCCTACGACGCCGACCTTGTCAAATTCCTGCACCATGGGCCCCACCCTAGACCTCCCGGGGGTCCCGACCGCGCACGGGGACCAGATCTTTACTACTGCTCGGTAATACGCCCGCGCCGGACCGGCACCACGGCGAGGGCCAGCGCGGAGAACACGGCGCTCACCGCGAACACGGCGGGCAGCCCCGCGAGCGTGATCACGGCGGCCATCAGTACGGGGGTGAGGGTGGTGCTGACCGACTGGAGCCAGTTCTGCACGGCCAGCGCCCGTCCGGCCCAGGCGGTTCCGGCGATCTCCGCGACCGAGAGGAAGGTGAGGCCGTTGTGCCACATGGTCAGGACCAGGCAGACCAGGACCAGGGGGACGGCCGCCCCGCCCCAGACGTTCGGCAGGAAGGTGAGCAGGACCAGGCTCACCCCGGAGACCGCGGCCAGCCAGCGGACCGGTCGCATGCGGTCGCCGGTCCGGTCCGACCAGGCGCCGAGGAGCAGCCGCCCCACCGCCCCGGGGATCTGCGCGGCGGCGACCACCGCTCCGGCGGCGGGCGGGCTCCACCCCTGTTCCTGGACCAGGTAGATGACCGTGTAGACCATCAGCGTGACCTGCGGGACCCCGAGGAGCATGCTCACGCCGTGCACCCGCCAGATCGCCCACTGGCGGTAGGGGGACTCCGCTCGGGCCGGTGCGGGTGGGACCGCCGGGGAGTCTGCCTCCGGGGAGTCGGCCTCCGGGACGGCCACCGGCGGCGCCGAGGCCATCGCCAGCACCAGCGGGACGGCCACCAGGGCGAGCCCCGCCGGTAGGGTCATCGCCCCGACGAACCCCCACGCGTCCGCCGCCCGGGGCAGCACCAGGGCGGCCAGGCCCACGCCCAGGGGCAGGGCTGACTGGCGGATCCCCATGGCCAGCCCCCGTTCCCGGCGCGCGAACCAGGTCATGACCAGTCGCCCGCTGGCGGCGTTGACCGGGCCGCCGACAGCACCGGCCAGCAGCAGGACCGCGGCCGCGCCCCACAGGTCCGTCACGGTCCACAGCAGCCCGAGCGCGCCCGCGGTGAGGAGCAGGCTCAGCGCCATGGTCGCCCGCTCCCCCGCTCGGTCGATGACCACGCCCCAGGCCAGGAGGGTGACCAGCAGCCCGAACGAGGGCAGACCCGCCAGCATCCCCGCCTGCGCCGTGGAGACCCCGAAGGCCTCGCGCAGCTGCGGCAGCACGACCGGCACCCCGAACATCACCGAGACGCTGGCCACCTGCGCGACCATGCTGACCGACAGGACGACCCAACGATTGCGCACGAGCATCCCGCCAGCCTAGGGAGTGTCGGAGCCGTCCCCCGGCGCGCCCCCCGCGCGTCCCTCCCCCGGAAGCGGGTTCGCGGGCGCGGCGGAGGCGGTAACGTGACGTCCCGTGCGTCTCGTCATCGCGCGGTGCAGCGTCGACTACGTCGGCCGACTCACCGCCCACCTGCCCATGGCTCCCCGCCTGATCCTGATCAAGGCCGACGGGAGCGTGTCCATCCACGCCGACGACCGGGCGTTCAAACCCCTGAACTGGATGAACCCGCCGTGCAAGCTCCGCGAGGAGACGGTCGAGGACGGTCCCGACGTGTGGACGGTCACGCACAGCAAGTCCGGTGAGAAGCTCGTGCTGACCATCGAGGAGGTCATGCACGACTCCTCGCACGAGCTCGGCAAGGACCCCGGCCTCCAGAAGGACGGCGTGGAGGCCCACCTCCAGGAGCTGTTGGCCGAGCACATCACCACGCTGGGCGAGGGGTACACCCTCATCCGCCGCGAGTACCCCACGGCCATCGGCCCCGTGGACATCCTCTGCCGCGACGGCCAGAGCAACACCGTCGCGGTGGAGCTCAAGCGGCGCGGGGACATCGACGGCGTGGAGCAGCTCACCCGCTACCTCGAACTGCTCAACCGGGACCCCTCCCTGGCCCCGGTGTCCGGTGTGTTCGCCGCCCAGGAGATCAAGCCCCAGGCGAAGGTCCTCGCGGAGGACCGGGGCATCGCCTGCGTGGTCCTCGACTACGACGAACTGCGCGGCATCGAGCCCGACACCCTGCGCCTGTTCTGACCACCCGGGGGCGGGCCCGCGTGCTGGCACGCCCCCGCCTGTCCTCCGTTCGGAGGACAGCGGTCGGTCCCCCCAGCGGACACCCCTCACGCCCCGTTCACGGAACGCTGGGCGTATGAGCGGAACAGTCATCGAGGTCGAGGGCCTCACCAAGCGCTACGGCGACAACCACGCGGTCGCGGGGATCGACCTGAGCGTCCCCCGGGGAGAGGTCTTCTCCTTCCTCGGGCCCAACGGCGCGGGCAAGTCCACGGCCGTGGAGATCCTGGAGGGTTTCCGCACCCGCAGCGGCGGCGACGTCAGCGTGCTGGGCGAGGACCCGGGCCGGGCGAGCCGGGTCTGGCGCTCCCGGATCGGGATCGTGTGGCAGAAGGAGACCATGGTCCCCAAGATGCCGGTGCGCGAGGTCGTCCGGCACTTCGCGGGCTACTACCCCCGGGCTCTCGGCAGCGACGAGGTCCTGGAGATGGTCGGCCTCTCTGAGAAGGCCGGAGCCCTGCCCGACGCGCTCTCCGGCGGTCAGCGGCGCCGCCTCGACGTCGCCCTGGGTATCGTCGGCCGCCCCGAACTGCTCTTCCTCGACGAGCCGACCACCGGCTTCGACCCCCGGGCGCGCCGGGAGTTCTGGGAGCTCATCCAGGGCCTGGCCCGGCGGGGCACCACCATCGTGCTCACCACGCACTACCTGGAGGAGGCCGAGTTCCTGGCCGACCGGGTGTGCGTGATCGCCAACGGCCGCATCCGCGCCGTGGACGCCCCCGGGCAGTTGGGGGGCCGCGCCTCCGCGCAGGCCACCGTCTCCTGGACGGAGGACGGGCGCAGGCACGAGACGCGCACCGACACCCCCACCCGGCTGGTGGCCGAGCTGAGCGCGCGCATCCCCGGGGAGATCCCCGAACTGAGCGTGCACCGCCCCACCCTGGAGGACATCTACCTCGACATGATCCAGGACGACCAGGACCACGAGGAGGTCGCGGCATGAGCACCGACACCGTGACGGCGGCCCCCGCCTCCCCCGCCCCCGAGGCCCACGGCCGCCCGCCGGGCGCCGTGCGCGTGGGCCTCTCCCGGGGCTGGCTGGAGATCCGCACCTTCTCCCGCGAGTGGGAGAGCCTGATCTTCACCTTCTCGCTGCCCGCGCTGATCCTGGTCATGTTCGCGTCGATCTTCGACGGCATGTTCGACATGGAGATGGCGGCGGTCGACTACTACCTGCCCGGGCTCATCGCGATGGGTCTGATGTCGGTGAGCTTCCAGACGCTCGGAATCGCGATCGCGGTCGAACGCGACCAGGGGGCGCTGCGCCGTCTGCGCGGGACGCCCATGCCGCCCAGCGCCTACTTCGTCGGCAAGACGCTGCTCGTGCTCTTCCTCGCCGTGGGTCAGGTGGCCCTCCTCCTGGCGGTCGCGGCCCTGTTCTTCGGCGGGACCATGCCGTCCACGCTGGCCGCGTGGTCCACCGTCGCCTGGGTGTTCGTGCTCGGGACCGTCGGCTGCTCCCTGCTGGGCATCGCCATGAGCTCCCTGGCCCGCACCGCGCAGACGGCCTCCGCCGTGGTCGTGATCCCCTTCCTCCTGCTCCAGTTCACCTCCGGGATCTTCGTCCCGGTCCACCTCATGCCGGACTGGATCCTGACCGGCGCCTCGCTCTTCCCCCTGCTGTGGATGGCGCAGGGCATGCGCGCCGCGTTCTTCCCCGACGAGATGGCCGTCATGGAGGCGTCGGGGGCCTGGGACCTGCCCATGGTCGCCCTGGTCCTGGGGGGCTGGTGTGTGGTGGGCTTGGTCCTGACACTCCTGACGTTCCGCTGGAAGACCCGCAAGGACGGATGACATGACGACGGACCGGGCCCCGGGGCCGGAGACGACGGCGCCGCCGGGGTCCGATCCCACCGGGTCGGACCCGACCGGTTCCGCCCCGTCGCCGGACCGGGACGAGCGGCACGCGTGGAACATGGGCACCTGGTGGCACGTGGCCTTCACCGCCGCGATGGCCGCGGTGACCGTGCTGGCCCTGGTCACCGGCCCGCCGGAGTGGCGCTGGCTGACGGCGGCGCTGATGATCGCGGTCGTGCTCGTCTACCTGGTCTTCGCCCGTCCGCTGATCAGCCCGGCGAAGGACTTCCCCAGCACGCGGAGGGCACTGGGCCTGATGGGCCTCTTCCTCCTGCCCAGCGTCCCCGCCGTGATCATCAACCCGACCCTGGTGTTCGCGCTGATCGCGATCGCCCCGGTCTGCTTCATGACGGTGGGCAGCGTGCTGGCCGTGGCGACGGTGGGCGTGATCCTGATCCTGCCCACCGTGCTGGGCGGGCTGCTCGGCTGGGAGGCCTGGTCCTCGGTCGGCGTCAGCCTGCTCATCAACGGGGCGCTCCTGGGCTACGCCCTGTGGTTCGGGACCTGGATCGAGCGGATCGTGGTGCAGAGCGCCGAGCGGTACGAGCTCATCGAGGCCCTGCGGCGCAGCCGCGAGGAGGTGTCCCGGCTGTCCGAGGAGGCCGGGGCGCTGGCCGAGCGGGAACACCTGGCCCGGGAGATGCACGACACCCTCGCCCAGGGGTTCACCAGCATCGTCACCCTGGCCCAGGCGGTGGAGTCGGAACTGGACAGCGACCCCGTGACCGCCCGCCGCCACCTGGCGCTGATGCGGGAGACCGCCTCGGAGAACCTGGCCGAGACCCGTGCCATGGTGGCCGCCCGCCAGTCGCTCCGGCTGGAGGACGAGGGCCTGGACGCCTCGGTCCGGCGCATCTGCGAACGGCTCGGCCGCGAACTGGGCATCTCCGTGAACGCGGAGGTGGCCGGTGAGCCCGAGGAGCTCCCCAACGACCTCCAGATCTGTCTGCTGCGCACCGCGCAGGAGGCTCTGGCCAACGTCCGCAAGCACGCCGGAGCCCGCACCACCGCGGTCACCCTCGCCTACACCGACGTGGGCGTACGGCTGACCGTGGCGGACGACGGGCTCGGCTTCGACACCTCCCTGCCCGCCCATGGCAACGGCCTGGCCAACATGCGCCACCGGGCCGAGTCGGTGGGCGGCCTGCTCGACCTGGAGAGCGTCCCCGGACGGGGCACCACCGTCCGCCTGGCCATCCCCCATGACGAAGCGGACGAATGATCCGCCCCGGAGAGGAAGCCGTCCCATGATCCGTGTCCTTCTGGTGGACGACCACCCCGTGGTCCGCGAGGGCATCCGAGGCATGCTCAGCGCCGAACCCGACCTGGACATCGTCGGTGACGCCGGTTCGGGACCCGAGGCGGTGGCCCGGGTGGCGTCCCTGGTCCCGGACGTGGTCCTGATGGACCTGCGCATGCCCGGCGGGGACGGCGCCGAGGCCACCGAACGCATCCGTGCGGAGCACCCGGGCGTCCACGTCCTCGTGCTGACCACCTACGACACCGACACCGACATCCTGCGCGCGGTCGAGGCGGGCGCCACCGGCTACCTGCTCAAGGACACTCCGAGGGCGGAGCTGGCCGACGCGGTCCGCTCGGCGGCCCGGGGCGAGACGGTGCTCAGCGGGAGACTGGCGGGCAAGCTGCTCACCGGGGTGCGACAGCGCACCGAGCCGGAGGGGCCCGCCCTCTCCCCCCGCGAGGTCGAGGTGCTGCGGCTGGCCGCGGACGGGCTCACCAACGCGGCGATCGGTCGCGCCCTGCACATCAGCGCCACGACGGTCAAGACGCACCTCATGCGGGTCTACGAGAAGCTGGGGGTGGGCGACCGGACCTCGGCGGTGTCCCAGGCGATGCGCCGGGGCCTGCTCCCCGAGAAGTAGCCCCGGGGCCCGGTTCTCAGGGTCGGTTCGGGGGTTCTCCCCGATCCCGTGGACCTCCGCGGACGGCAGAATCGGCATATGGTGGAACAGATGAGCCAACTCACCCCCCACGACGACGGCAACGGCCGGATGCGCGCCTCGGACGCCGACCGCGACGCCGTCGCGCACCTGCTCCGGGAGGCCCTCGCCGAGGGGCGCCTGGACCCCGACGAGCACAGCGACCGGCTGGACGCGGTGTACCGCGCCAAGACCGTCGGTGAGCTGGTCCCCCTCACCGAGGACCTGCCGGGCTCCGACCCGGTGTCCGCACGACTCCCGGCCCCGTCCGACTTCCGGTCCCCGCGCCCGGTGTACGGCGCGAGCCGGATCGTCGACCAGCCGCCCACCAGCCACAGCGCGATCGCCCTCATGGGCGGCGCCGACCGCTCCGGCAACTGGGTCGTCCCCCGCCGGTTCTTCGCCGTGGCGACCATGGGAGGAGTCGAACTCGACCTGCGCGAGGCCCGGTTCACCGAGCGCGAGACCACCGTCTGGATCGGCGCCGTCATGGGCGGGGTCGGCATCATCGTCCCCGACGACATCCAGGTGCGCGTGCACGGCCTGCCGGTCATGGGCGGCTTCGGGATCGAGGGCGACACCCCGAGCGTGGTGGAGCCGGGCGCCCCGATCGTGCACATCCGGGGTATCGCGCTGATGGGCGGGGTCGGGGTCTCGTACCGCGCGCGCAGGCACCAGGAGAACGGCGAGGGCGACGACTGACGCGACGATCCGGGCTTTTCGGGCCGTCCATCAAATCACAGCGCGCACCTTCTCGTAAGGTCTGTGGCTGATTGTGGCAATGTCCCGTGCCATGTCTTGCCGCGACCGGAACCTCCTGCGAGGCTTCTCCGGTACCTCGCCCACCCCAGGCGTCCATCCCCCACACCACGGCACGATGGACCCCCGCGAACCGGAGGAAGTCCGTGCAACCGACCACCCCTGGGAGCCCGCGCGACAGAGCGGCCGCACTCCCCTCCTCCAGACGGCGCACCGCCGCGACCGCCGGTCTGGCCGCCCTCATGATGACCGCGGGCACCCTGGCGGGCTCACCGGCCCACGCCGAGCAGGCCGACCTCCCCGACCTCGTGACGGCCGAGGCGATCGAGGGCCACATGGCCAACCTGGCCACCATCGCCCGCTACAACGGGGGCAACCGGGCCAGCGGCACCCCCGGGTACGACGTGTCCGCGCTGTACGTCGAGGACCAGCTCAAGCGGGCCGGATACGAGCCCTACCGCCACGAGTACGACTTCGAGGCCTGGCGCGAGAACTCCCCCGCCGTGCTGGCGCAGTCCGCGCCGAAGCAGCACGCGTACGAGCTCGACCAGGACTACGTCACCATGAGCTACTCGGGCTCCGGTGACGTCACCGCCCCCGCCGTCGCGGTCGCCCCGGACAGCGCCGCGAGCGGCTGCTCCCCGGACGACTTCGCGGACTTCCCCGAGGGCGCCATCGCCATCACCGTGCGCGGCAGCTGCGCGTTCGAGGACAAGGTGACCAACTCCGCCGATGCGGGCGCCTCGGCGGCCGTCGTGGTCAACAACGAGGACGAGGTCTTCCTCGGCACCGTGGGCGAGCTGTCCGCCATCCCGGCCGTCGGCGTCTCCGGTCTGGTCGGCGCCGACCTGCTGTCGATCCCGGACCTGGAGCTCCAGGTGACCGTGGACTCCGAGGTGCGCCAGGAGAGCTCCTACAGCGTGCTCGCGGAGACCCCCGGAGGCAGGGACGACAACGTGGTGGTCGTGGGCGCCCACCTCGACGGCGTCGAGGAGGGTCCCGCCATCAACGACAACGGCAGCGGCACGGCCTTCCTGCTGGAGACCGCCATCCGGATGGCCGAGCAGGCCGACCCGAACAACCAGGTCCGCTTCGCCTTCTGGGGCACCGAGGAGTCCGGCCTGGTCGGTTCCAGCGAGTACGTGGCCGGTCTGGACGAGCGGCAGCTCGACGACCTCGCGCTCTACCTGAACTTCGACATGATCGGCTCGCACAACTACGGCCGGTTCGTGCTCGACGGCCGCATGGACCTGCCGGA
This sequence comes from Nocardiopsis sp. iso_237, assembly GCF_056173345.1. Classification (NCBI taxonomy): domain Bacteria; kingdom Bacillati; phylum Actinomycetota; class Actinomycetes; order Streptosporangiales; family Nocardiopsidaceae; genus Nocardiopsis; species Nocardiopsis sp. iso_237. The sequence goes on from NZ_CM149669.1 coordinate 5,173,608, forward strand.
GTCCGGCGGCGCCCCGTCCGGCTCCGGTGCGATCGCCAAGGTCTTCGAGGACTACTTCGAGGAGCAGGGCCAGGTCAGCGAGCCGGGCGTGCTCAGCGGCCGCAGCGACTACCTCGCCTTCATGCAGGCGGGCGTGCCCTCCGGCGGCCTGTTCAGCGGCGCCGACGTCGTGAAGTCGGAGGAGCAGGCCGAGTGGTACGGCGGTACCGCCGGCCAGCCGTTCGACCCGTACTACCACACGGCCGACGACACCATGGAGAACGTCAACTGGGACTCGGTGGCCGAGCTGTCGGCGGCGGGCGCGCACGGCGTGGAGTTCTTCGCAGACAGCACCCTCCCGGTCAACGGCGTGCTGTCGATGTCCTCCGTGACGGTGGACCTGCCCCGCAAGGGCGACGCCTGGGTCCGTTAGGCGCGTGAACATCCGCTGACCCCGGAATGCTGGAGGGCGGGTGGCGTGAACCCCCCGGTTCCACGCCGCCCGCCCTTCGCGATGTCTCCCCCTCGTACGGTCGTCCGGGCGACCCCCCTCAGTCTCGCCCGGGTGTCCGCGCGTGAACACCGCCGGAAACTACGGTGTGTAGCTCCCTCGTACCTCAAGGTATCAGTGAGCCACATCACCACCACCCCCTGATACTGAACAGTTATCCTCCGTGACCCACCCGTGCTCAGAGCCCCGACCCGGCCCCCGACCACGCCCTCCCCTAGGCTGGGGCCATGAGCACAAGGGACACGGACAAACCGGTCGTACTGTCGAAGATCTACACGCGTACCGGTGACTCCGGCACGACGGCGCTCGGCGACATGAGCCGCACCTCCAAGAACGACACCCGCCTGGTGGGCTACGCCGACACCGAGGAGGCCAACGCCGCCATCGGCGTCGCGCTCGCCCTGGGAGACCTCCCCGAAGACGTGCGCGTCCTCCTGCTGCGGATCCAGAACGAGCTCTTCGACCTGGGCGCGGACCTGTCCACGCCGATCGTGCCCGACCCGGAGTACCCCCCGCTGCGCGTCCTGCCCGAGTACGTCACCCGGCTGGAGGAGGCCTGCGACACCTACAACGCGGACCTGCCGACCCTGCGCAGCTTCATCCTGCCCGGGGGCTCGCCCACCGTCGCCCTGGTGCACGCCGCCCGTATCGTGGTCCGCCGCGCCGAACGCTCGGTGTGGGCGGCCATCGAGGAGCACGGGGACGGCGTCAACCCGCTCACGGCGCAGTACCTGAACCGTCTGTCGGACCTGCTGTTCATCCTGGGACGCCACGTCGCCGGAGACGGCGACGAGATCCTGTGGAAGCCGGGCGGCGAACGCTAGGCGCCCCGGAGGCTCCCGGGACTCCCGCCGCCCGGCCCGGAGACGAGGATCAGGAGGAGCCGCCGAGTTCGCGCTCGACGGCCTCCACCTTGCTGTGCAGTCCGTCGGTCACGCCCTCGCGGACGTCGGCCTTCAGGGTCAGGCTCACCCGCGCGGCACCCTCACCGGCGGCCTCCACGGCGCGCTTGACGACGTCCATCACCTCGTCCCACTCACCCTCGACGGTGGTGAACATGGCGGAGGTCTCGTTGGGCAGCCCGCTCTCGCGTACGACCCTGACCGCACGGGCCACGGCCGGGGCGACGGACTCGCCCGTACCGAGCGGGGACACGGAGAAAGCGACGATGGTACTCATGGGGCCATGCAAACACACGGGCCCCGTCCCTGTGAACCTCAGGGGCTCCGCCGCGCGGCGGTCAGGCCTGCCACTGGGTGCCCGGGGGCATCGACTCGATCCACGACAGGAACCCGGTGAGCGCGCTCTCGCCCATCGCGACCTCGAAGGCCGCCGCACTGGGGTCGCTGCCGTCCGACCCGGCCCAACCGATCTCCAGGACGGTGACGTCGGCGGGCAGGGGCGCGTCCCCCGCCCCGGGGGAACGACGCCCCACAACGACGAGACCGCGGCGCGACAGTCGCACTGTCGGCCGCGGTCTGAGGGAGAGGACGGGGAACCAGCCGAGGTCACCCGATCCGTACCGGCCGAAGCCGATCCGCCAGGATCCCCGACGCCCCTTCTCCCCACGCGCGCGCAGGTAACACTCGACGGCCCCGCCGCTGCGCAGCAGCACGAACCGTCGCATCCAGCCGGTGCCGAGCACCAGCACGACGAGCAGGACGATGGCGAGGACCACCCACCACAAGGACTCCAACCACGGTGTTCCCTGAAGCGGTGCCACTCCCACGTCTCGTCGCCTCCCGGCTTCGCTAGGCGACTTCCTCGCCAGCAGCGCGCAGGCGGCTGCGGGCACGGGCGGCGGCCAGGTTGTCACCCGACTCGCCCGCGTCCTTCAGCGCCTGACGCGCACGGTTCACATCGATGTCCTCGGCGAGCTCCGCGGTCTCGGCGAGGATGGAGATACGGCCCTCACCCGAAACCGAGACGAACCCACCGTGGGCGGCGGCCCGGATCTCACCGGTCTCACGCGCGCCCAGAACGCGAACGACCGCGTCCTCGGCCAGAAGCGACAGCACCGGGACGTGCCCGGGCTGGACGCCGATCTCGCCCTCGACGGTCTTCGCGATGACCATGTCGCCCTCGCCCGCCCAGACCTCGCGGTCCGGAGAGACGATCTCGACGAAAAGCTTCTTCGACACTGCCACAAACTCCTCGGCTAGCGGGTGGGTTCGGCGGGGCCGAGTACGAAATGGATACTCGGCCCCGCCTCGGGTCTAGCCCCGCCCGTCGCCCTCCGCTCCCAGAGCGGGGGGACACTGACGCGCAGTACTAGCCTTCCTGCAGCTTCTTGGCCTTCTCCACGACCATGTCGATGTTGCCGACATCGAGGAAGGCCTGCTCGGGAAGGTGGTCGTACTCGCCGTCACACAGACCCTTGAAGGACGCGATGGTCTCCTCAAGCGGAACGAACACACCCGGGGTGCCGGTGAACTTCTCGGCCACGAACATGTTCTGCGAGAGGAAACGCTCCAGGCGACGAGCCCGGTTGACGATGATCTTGTCCTCTTCGGACAGCTCGTCCATACCGAGGATGGCGATCTGGTCCTGGAGGTCGTTGTTGCGCTGGAGGATCTCCTTGACGCGCTGGGCCACCTGGTAGTGCTCCTCGCCCACGTACTGCGGGTCCAGGATGCGCGAGGTGGAGGCCAGCGGGTCGACCGCCGGGTAGATACCCTTCTGCGAGATCGGGCGGGAGAGCTCGGTCGTCGCGTCCAGGTGGGCGAACGTGGTCGCCGGCGCCGGGTCGGTGTAGTCGTCCGCGGGGACGTAGATCGCCTGCATCGAGGTGATCGAGTGACCACGCGTCGAGGTGATCCGCTCCTGGAGCTGACCCATCTCGTCGGCCAGGTTGGGCTGGTAACCCACGGCCGAGGGCATACGGCCCAGCAGCGTGGAGACCTCCATACCCGCCTGGGTGAAACGGAAGATGTTGTCGATGAAGAGCAGCACGTCCTGACCCTGGACGTCGCGGAAGTACTCCGCCATCGTCAGAGCCGAGAGCGCCACGCGCAGACGGGTGCCCGGGGGCTCGTCCATCTGGCCGAAGACGAGCGCGGTGTCCGGGAGGACGCCCATCTCGTCCATCTCCAGGAAGAGGTCCGTACCCTCACGGGTGCGCTCACCGACACCGGCGAACACGGACACACCACCGAAGTTGCGGGCGATACGGGTGATCATCTCCTGGATGAGCACCGTCTTGCCCACACCCGCGCCACCGAAGAGGCCGATCTTCCCACCGCGCACGTACGGGGTGAGGAGGTCGATCACCTTGATGCCCGTGACCATCATCTCGGTCTTGGACTCGAGCTGGTCGAAGGCCGGGGCCTTGCGGTGGATCGGCCAGCGCTCGGTCACGCCGAGCTCGGCCGTGGGCACGTCCATGGACTCGCCCAGGGTGTTGAACACGTGGCCCTTGACGACGTCGCCGACGGGCACGCTGATGGGCGCGCCGGTGTCGCGGACCTCGGCGCCACGGACCATGCCGTCCTGCGGGGCGAGGGAGATGGCGCGGACCAGGTTGTCACCCAGGTGCTGGGCGACCTCCAGGGTCACGACCTTCTCCGTGCCACCGATGCTCACGTCGGTGTGCAGGGCGTTGTAGATGCCGGGCAGGGAGCCGACGGGGAACTCCACGTCGACGACCGGGCCGGTGACCCGGGCGATGCGGCCGGTGGCGGTGCCAGCGCCGGCCGTACCTTCAACTGTCGCAGTCACTTCTGTTACTCACTTCCCGCGCTGGACCCAGAGAGCGCATCGGCACCGCCGACAATCTCACTGATCTCATTGGTGATCTCGGCCTGACGAGCCTGGTTGGCCAGACTGGTCAGGTTCTTGACGAGTTCTTCCGCGTTGTCGGTCGCGGCCTTCATGGCCGCCCGACGGGACGCCTGCTGGGAGGCGGCCGACTCCAGGAGGGACGCGTAGATCCGGTTGACCACGTACTGCGGAAGCAGCTGGTCCAGGACCTCCTCCGCGGAGGGCTCGAACTCGTACAGCGGCAACGCCTCGCCGCCGACGCTCTCCTCGAGCTCCTCGGCCTCGACCTCCTCCACCTCCAGCGGAAGGGCGCGGACCGCCCCCGCCCGCTGGGTCAGCATCGACACGAACTCCGTGGAAACCACGTGGATCTCGTCGACACCACCCTCGGCGGTGTCCTGGGAGAACCTCTCCATGAGAGTGGAGCCGATCTCCTGGGCGTGCGCGTAGGTCACCCGCTCGGTGAAGCCTTCCCAGGACTCCTCGACCTCACGGCCGCGGAACTTGTAGAAGGCGGCGCCCTTGCGGCCCACCATGTAGGTGAGGACCTCCTTGCCCTGCTCCTTGAGGAGCTGGGTGAGGGACTCGGCCTCCTTGATGACGTTGCTCGAGAAGGCGCCGGCCAGACCCTTGTCGCTGGTGACGACCAGGACGGCAGCACGGGTGGGGTTCTCGGCCTCGGTCAGCAGCGGGTGATCCGTCACCCGGCTGGCCAGAGCCGACACCGCCCGCGTGATCTCCCGTGCGTAGGGTCCGGCAGCCTCGGCCGCGCGCTGCGCCTTGGTGATGCGCGTGGCGGCGATGAGCTCCATCGCGCGGGTGATCTTCGCCATCGACTTCGTCGAGCGAATCCTCCGGCGATAGACGCGAAGCTGTGCACCCATGGGTTACTTCCCGCCCTTGGCGACCTTGATGGTCTCCTGGCCGACCTTCTCCTCAGCGAGAGCCTCGGCCTCGGCCTCGGTGCCCAGGAGGGTACCGGCGGAGGTCTGGAAGCTCTGCTTGAACTTCTCGATGGCGGCCTGGAGGGTCTTCTGGCTGTCGTCCTCGAACTTGCCGGTGTCCCGGATGGTGTCCAGGACGGCCTTGTGCTCGCGGTCCAGGAAGGACAGGAGGTCCTCCTCGAAGCGGCGGACGTCCTCGACCGGGACCTCGTCGATCAGGCCGGTGTTACCCATCCAGACCGAGACGACCGTCTTCTCCATGGAGAAGGGCGAGTACTGCCCCTGCTTGAGGAGCTCCATCATCCGGGCACCGCGCGCGAGCTGCTGCTTGGAGACGGCGTCCAGGTCCGAACCGAAGGCGGAGAACGCCTCGAGCTCGCGGTACTGGGCCAGGCCCAGACGCAGCGTGCCGGAGACCTTCTTGGTGGCCTTGGTCTGGGCGGCGCCACCGACTCGGGAGACGGAGACACCGACGTCGATCGCCGGACGCTGGCCCTGGTTGAACAGGTCCGAGTCCAGGAACACCTGACCGTCGGTGATCGAGATGACGTTGGTGGGGATGTACGCCGAGACGTCGCCCGCCTTGGTCTCGATGATCGGCAGGGCCGTCATCGAGCCCGCGCCCAGCTCGTCGGAGAGCTTGGCGCAGCGCTCCAGGAGCCGGGAGTGGAGGTAGAAGACGTCACCCGGGTAGGCCTCGCGCCCCGGCGGGCGGCGCAGCAGGAGGGAGACCGCGCGGTAGGCCTCGGCCTGCTTGGTCAGGTCGTCGAAGACGACGAGGACGTGCTTGCCCTCGTACATCCAGTGCTGGCCCAGGGCCGAACCGGTGTACGGGGAGAGGTACTTGAAGCCGGCCGGGTCGGACGCCGGGGAGGCCACGATGGTGGTGTACTCCATGGCGCCGGCCTCTTCGAGGGCACCGCGCACGCTGGCGATGGTCGAGCCCTTCTGACCCACCGCGACGTAGATGCAGCGCACCTGCTTCGTGGGGTCGCCGGTCTCCCAGTTCGCCTTCTGGTTGATGATCGCGTCGATACCGATCGCGGTCTTGCCGGTCTGCCGGTCACCGATGACCAGCTGGCGCTGGCCACGGCCGACCGGGGTCATCGTGTCGATCGACTTGATGCCGGTCTGGAGCGGCTCGCCCACGGGCTGGCGCTCCATGACCGTCGCGGCCTGGAGCTCAAGCTCGCGGGTCTCGGTCGTCTCGATCTCGCCCTTGCCGTCGATGGGGTTACCCAGGGGGTCCACCACACGGCCGAGGAAGTTGTCGCCCACCGGGACCGAGAGGAGCTTGCCGGTGCGACGCACCTTCTGCCCCTCCTCGATGCCGGTGAAGTCACCCAGCACCACGACACCGATCTCACCGATCTCAAGGTTCTGGGCCATGCCCAGGGTGCCGTCCTCGAACTGCAGCAGCTCGTTCGCCATCGCCGAGGGAAGGCCACCGACGCGGGCGATGCCGTCACCGGAGTAGGTGACGGTACCGACCTCTTCAGCGCGGGTGGCGTCAGGCTCGTACGACTGGACGAAGCGCTGTAGCGCGTCCCGGATCTCATCCGGCCGGATCGTCAGCTCCGCCATCTCTACGTTGTCCTTGCTCTCAAATGGCGCCGGGCCGGCGCCGTGCGTGCTTGCTTGTCTTCGCGTCAGCCGGCCAGGCGGCGCTGGACCTCAGCGATGCGCCCGGCGATCGTGCCGTCGATGACCTCGTCGCCCACCTGGATGGAGAGTCCACCCAGGATTTCCGGGGCGACCTCGATGTTCAGGTGGATCTCGCGGCCGTACTTGCGGCTCAGCAGGGTGCGCAGGCGCGTCTGCTGGGTCTCGTTCAGCGCGTGGGCGGTACGGACGACGGCGATGAAGCGCTTCGCGCGCTCGGCCACCAGTTGTCCGAAGTTGTCGAGCGCCTGCTCCAGCGTACGTCCCCGGGGGTGGGTGACCGCCTGGCCGACCAGGGCCAGCGTCGCGGTGCTCACCTTGCCCGAGAGCAGGTTCTCGACCAGCGCGCGCAGGTGGGCGTCGGCCACGCCCTCACGGGTGAGGGCCGAACGCAGCTCGGGCTGGGCGACGACGATCCGCTGGAAGCGGAACAGCTCGTCCTCCAGCTCGTCCAGCCGGGTGCCCTCGACGGAGGCGACGGTCGCGTAGAGCGCCGTCCGCTCCAGGGCGTCCAGCATGTCGCGCCCGGTGGACCAAGGCTGCGAGACCACGTCGCTGACCACGAGGACCGTGGACGGCGAGACCTTGCCCTCAAGGATCTGACCGATCAGCGCGGTCTTCTTCTCGGGGTCGTTGGCCGGGTCCGCCAGCCAGCGGCGGAGCGAGTGCTCGCCGCTGATCAGGGCGACGACCTCGAAGAGCTCGCCACCCAGCGAGACCGCCTGCTCGGCGCTGGCCGACGCCAGGACGTTCTCGTCCAGGCGCCGGATCGCCTCAGCCAGGGAGCTACGGCTGATACCACGCATCAGCGCACCCCGGCTTGCTTCGCGCTCTCGTCCTGGTCCAGCTCCTCCAGGAACCGGTCCACCACACGGGTGTGAGCGGCGCCGTCACTGAGCGTCTCACCGACGATGCGGCTCGCGAGCTCGGTGGACAGGGCGCCGATCTCGCCGCGGAGCTGGACGAAGGCCTGCTGCCGGTCCGCCTCGATCTGCGCCTTGGCGGACTCGATGATGCGCTGGGCCTCGACCTGGGCCTCCTCGCGAGCCTCGGCGATGATCGCCGCGCGCTGCTCCTTGGCCTTCTCGAGCTCCTGCGCGTACTCGCGGTGCGACTCTTCGAGCTTCTCGCGGTACTGCTGGCGGATCTCCTCGGCCTCGGCCTCGGCCTTCTTGGCCCGCTCGATGCCACCCTCGATGGCGTCGTGACGCTCGTCGAGGACCTTCATCACCTTGGGGACCGCCTTGCGGGCCACAAAGAAGTAGACCACGGCGAGCGCGATCGCACCGAAGGTGAACTTCACCCAGTCGATCCGCAGAATGTTTGGTTCGGCTGCCAACTCGACCAACATGGTCAGCCCTCCTTCACGTCAGTAGCCATCAAAAAACGGTTGGCGATCCGACCGGCTAGTTGACGGCGAACGCGAGGACGAAGCCCAGAATGGCCAGAGCCTCGACGAGGGCCATGCCCAGGTAGATGTTGGTCTGGAGCGGGCCGCGGGCCTCGGGCTGGCGGGCGATGGCCTGCATACCGAGACCGAAGACGATACCGACACCGATACCGGCGCCGATGACGCTGATGCCGTAGCCGACGGTGTTGATGCTGCCGGAGATAGCGGCGATGTCCATGGTGTTTCCCTTTACTCGACGTCCGGCGTCGCGTTCTGCGATTGGTCAGTGCGCCGGTGTGGACGGGTCAGAAGCACTCCGCGCCCTGGTCCGATCAGGGGATCGGGGGAACGTGGAGGGGGTCTTTAGTGAGCCGCTTCGAGCGACTGGCTGAGGTACAGGCTCGCGAGCAGCGTGAACACGAAGGCCTGGATCAGCATGATCAGGATCTCGAAGACGAAGAAGGCGATGTACCCGAGCAGCGCGGCACCGGAGAAGACCACGGAGACCGCGGCGAGCATCGGCTCCGCCGTCAGGTTGAGCATGTACCAGCCGCCGTAGGCGAACACGGCCAGCAGCAGGCTGCCCGCGAACATGGTCGCGAACAGACGCAGGGCGTGCGTCGCGGGGCGGATCAGGAAGACCGAGAGGATCTCGATCGGGGTGACGATGACGTAGAACACCTTCGGCATGCCGGGGGGGAAGATCTGGTTACGGAAGTAACCCCAACCGCCCTGGTTGCGCATACCGATGACGATGGTCATCACGTAGATGGTCAGGGAGAACATCGCCGTGAAGGCGAGGTTGCTGTTGACCGGGAGCATCCCGGGGATGAGCCCGGTGAAGTTCATGGCCAGGATGAGCGTGAAGATGCCGGTCAGGAACGGGATGAAGCTGTCACCCTTGGCACCCATGGTGGGTCGGGTGATGTTGTCCCGGATGAACAGGATCAGCATCTCACCGACGCTCTGCCTGCGGCTGGGGACGAGGCTCAGCTTCCTGCTGAACCACGACCACAGAAGCAGGACCGCACCGACCGCGACGAGCAACAGAACCAGGTACAGGTCGATGCCCGCGCTGCCCGGAATGTTGGCGAACCACGGCTCCGGGAAGAACATCTTGATGGTGGGAGCCTCGAACCCGCAACCGTTGTCGCCGAAGAGATGGCAACCCGGTTCGGCCGCGAGAATGCGCACGTCAGCACTCACGGCGAATCCTTTCGTCGTGACGCAAGAAAGCCTCGTTGATGGTTGTTACTGCAAGCGTCGTCGCGAGTGCGGGCGACGCGGGACTGCGGGGTGCTCAGAGGTGGCGAGTCCTGGCGACGATCAGGTAGATCGAGCCGGCCATGCCGAGAACGGCCCCGATGGGCAGGAAGAGCGCTTGGAAACCCAGGAGCTTGTCCGCACCCCAGCCGACCGCGCTCCACAGGAGGACACCCGAGAGCAGAGTGGAGAAGAGTGCCCAGCCGTCGGACTCGCGCGGCGCCCGGGGCGCGCTGGAGTCCTTCTTCTTGGCTGGTTCGCTGCTCATCTCGCTCCGGAATATAGCATGTGGGGCACGGCTGGACCGTGGCTGCCCGCCTGCCATGGAACAGGGTATTACGCCCGTTCCCACGGGCTGCGGCGGGGCACCCCATCACGTGTTCTCCGAGCTCTCACTCGGGTCCACGTGGAGGATCTTCGCCCGGGAGGTGGCCCAGGTCTGCCCGCCCAGCCACGTGACGACGACGGCCAGTGCGCTGTAGACGAAGGAGTTACTGCTCAGGTCAGCGATGAAGGGGCTCTGACCGAGGGTCACCAGCAGAATGCCGAGCAGCGCCATCTTGACGACGAAGCCGAGCATGTTCGCCACGAGGAACAGGTCCTTGTTCCTCCGGGTGACCATCATGACCGCCCACTGGCCCAGCCCGAAACAGGCCAGGATGATGCCGACCGCAAGGGCCGAGCTGAGAGCTCCGGCCATACCCGCGAAGAGGGCCGAGACCGCGATGGCCAGGACCCCGCACGCGGCGCTCGGAAGCGCGGCGCCGCGGAGAATCCGGGCGTCGTGTTCCTGCATGACGAAGCTCCGTGGGGTTCAGTGATTACCTGCTCGTGAAAGCTATCACAAGGTTTTTGGTGCCATATCCAGGGTGCCCTTAACGCGGTCTTAACGCCTCGCGAAAGCGCCGTTCCACGGCCACTTCGGCCCTTGTGTCACCTTGGCCACACTTGCCTCGAGCTTCACACCAGCGCACATTCCGAACGCACTGCGGGACCTCCGTCCCGAACGTGACGCCGCGTTTATCCATCGGTTGACCGATGGTGATCTGCGCTCTCCGGGGCCCGGCTCCCCCGGTCCCACGGAAGGAGTCCGCGGCGGCGCAGACGCGGCAGCGCGATGAGACCGACCGCACACGTGGCCACCAACACGGTGACCGTGAGGACGATGAGGGCCGAGTCGAAGATGGACAGCGACACGGCGGCGAAGGCGACGATCCCCGCCCACAGGTACATGAGCAGCACCGCGCGGGTGTGGGTGTGCCCCATGTCGAGCAGCCGGTGGTGGAGGTGGCCCCGGTCGGGCGCGAACGGGGACTTGCCCGCCAGCGTCCTGCGCAGGACCGCCAGGACCAGGTCGGCCAGGGGCAGCGCGATCACCAGCAGCGGCAGCGCGATCGGGAGGAAGACGACCAGACCGGAGGAGTTGAACTCCTCCCTGGCGGTGTTGGCGTCGAACTGGCCGGTGACCGTGATGGTGATGGAGGTCAGCAGCAGGCCGAGCAGCATCGAGCCGGTGTCGCCCATGAACACGCGGGCCGGGTGGAAGTTGTGGAAGAGGAAGCCCACACACGTTCCGGCCAGGATGATCGCGATCATCGCCGGATAGGACTGGCGGACGAAGCCCTGCTCCACGGCGACCACGTAGTAGTACGCGAAGAACGCCAGCGACGAGATGCCGACGATGCCCGCCGCGAGGCCGTCCAGCCCGTCCGCGAAGTTGACCGCGTTGATGGTCACCACGATGAGCAGGATGGAGATCATCGCCCCGAGCCAGGGCCCCAGCGACAGCTGGGTTCCGGGCAGCGGCAGCCACAGCAGCTGCACGCCCTGCCACACGAGGATGCCCGCCGCGGCGACCTGACCGGCCAGCTTGCTCAGGGCGTCCATCCCCCACCGGTCGTCGATGACGCCGATGACCGTGATGAGCCCGCCCGCCAGCAGCAGACCGATCCAGGTCTTGGCGACGAAGACGTTCTGGAGGTGCGGCAGCTGCGCGGAGATCAGCAGCGCCGCCGCGAACCCGCCGTAGATGGCCAGCCCGCCCAGCCGTGGGATCGGTTCGGTGTGCACGTCGCGGTCGCGCACGGGGGGCGCGGCGCCGAAGGCGATGGCCAGTCGGCGTACCAGCGGGACCAGCAGGTAGGTCACCGCGGCCGCGATGACGAAGGTGAGCGCGTACTCCCGCACTGCCTGATCCCTCTAGCTCTCGGAGCGGTCGGTGTCCTTGGACCCTTGGGTCTCTGGCTCGGCGGCCCCGGACTCGGGTGCCTCCGCTGACTCGGGCGACTCGGCCGCCGCCTCGGCGGGGGCCTCGCCCTCCTGCGCCTTCTTCGGCTTGGTGCGGCCCTTGCGCAGCTCCCCGATCACGGTGCCGCACACCGAACGCAGCTGCTCGATGGAGATCGCTCCGGAGCGCAGCACGCGGGGTACCGCGTACGTGAGGTCGACGATCGTGGAGGCCACCGGACTCTCGGCTTCGCCGCCGTCCAGGTACACGGCGACGTCGTCACCGAGCTGTTCGATCGCCTCCTCCGCCGTGGTCGCGGCGGCCTGACCGGACTTGTTGGCGCTGCTCACCGCCATGGGGCCGGTCTCCTTGAGCAGTTCCAGCGCCACCGGGTCCATCGGCATGCGCACGGCCACGGTGCCCTTGGTGTCGCCCAGGTCCCAGGAGAGGCTGGGGGTGGCGGTGCACACGAGGGTGAGCGGGCCGGGCCAGAACTCCTCCATGAGGTCACGTCCGTGGTTGCCCAGGTCCTCGATGAGCGCGGAGGCGGCGCGCATGGAGCCCACGAGGACCGGCGGCGGCATGTCCCGCCCGCGACCCTTGGCCTCCAGGAGTCCGGCCACCGCCTTCGGGCTGAAGGCGTCGGTGCCGATGCCGTACACGGTGTCCGTGGGCAGCACCACGAGTTCGCCTCGGCGTACCGCGGACGCGGCGTCGGCGATGCCGTCCTTGCGGGCGGTCTCGTCCGCGCAGTCGTAGATGCGGCTCACCTGCGTCACCTCAATCTCGGTCGACCGGACCTGGTTGCCGGTCCTGCGGTGGGGATGGGGGGTGTGGCTCTGCGGACACGGGGCGGCTAACCGTCGTCGTCGGCGCGGCGCATGACCACGAAGCGGTCGCGCCGGGCCATGTCCTTGCGGTTGAGGACGTCGCGCCAGCCGCGGTCCTCGGGGAACAGCCGGGGGATGTCGATGCCCTGGCCGTCGTGGTGTTCGACGGCCATGGCGCCGCCGGGGCGGAGGAGTCTGCGGCCGACCGCCTCCAGCTCGCGGATCATGTCCAGCCCGTCCGCGCCGGACCACAGGGCGGGCGCCGGGTCGTAGTCGCGCACCTCGGGCGGGATCACCCCGGCCTCGCTGGTGGGGACGTAGGGCGGGTTGCTGATGAGGAGGTCGACGCGGCCGTTGAGCTCGGGCAGGGCGGTGCGCATGTCGCCCTCGTGGGAGGTGACGCGGTCGGCGTGCCCGGTGGCCTCGATGTTGCGGCGGGTCCAGGACAGGGCGCCGGGGTCGATCTCCACGGTGTGCACGCGGGAGCGGGGGACCTCCTGGGCGATGGAGATCGCGATGGCGCCGGAGCCGGAGCCCAGGTCCACGACGAGGGGGTCCGCGACGTCCATGGAGCGCAGGGTCTCGATCGCCCAGTCCACCATGATCTCGGTCTCCGGCCGAGGCACGAAGACCCCCGGGCCCACCTGGAGTTCCAGGTACCGGAAGTAGGCGCGGCCGGTGATGTGCTGGAGGGGTTCGCGCGCCTCGCGGCGGGAGACGCACTCCCAGTAACGTGCGTCGAAGTCGGCGTCGGAGACGGCGTGGAGTTCCCCTCGACGGACACCGTGCACGAACGCCGCGAGTTCCTCGGCGTCCGTACGGGGTGAGGCCACGCCCGCCTCCGCGAGCCTCAGTGTGGCGCGGGCGACCTCGTCGAGCAGGAAGTTCATGATTGGGCGGCTTCGAGCCTCTCCTTGGTGTCCGCGTCCACCAGGGCCTTGACGACCCCGTCCAGCTCCCCGTCGAGGACCTGGTCGAGGTTGTAGGCCTTGTAGCCGACGCGATGGTCGGAGATACGGTTCTCCGGGAAATTGTAGGTGCGCACGCGCTCGGAGCGGTCCACGGTGCGGACCTGGCTCTTGCGCTCGGCGGACGCCTCGGCGTCAGCGCTGGCCTGGGCCTCGGCGAAGATGCGGGCACGCAGGATGCGCATGGCCTGCTCCTTGTTCTGGAGCTGGCTCTTCTCGTTCTGGCAGGAGGCCACGATGCCGGTGGGCAGGTGGGTGATCCGCACGGCGGAGTCGGTGGTGTTGACGCTCTGACCGCCGGGCCCGGAGGAGCGGTAGACGTCGATGCGCAGATCGTTGTCGTTGATGACGATCTCGATCTCCTCGGCCTCGGGGACCACGAGGACGCCCGCGGCGGAGGTGTGGATGCGCCCCTGGGACTCGGTGACCGGGACGCGCTGAACCCGGTGGACGCCGCCCTCGAACTTGAGCATGGGCCACACGCCGGTGCCGGGCTCGGGGGTGCCCCGGTTCTTGAAGGCGATCGTGATGTCCTTGTACCCGCCCAGGTCGGAGTGGGTGGCGTCGATGACCTCGGTCTTCCACCCCTGCCGCTCGGCGTAGCGCAGGTACATGCGGACGAGGTCGCCCGCGAACAGGGCGGACTCCTCCCCGCCCTCGCCGGCCTTGACCTCCATGATGAGGTTCTTGTCGTCGGCCGGGTCGCGCGGGACGAGGAGGACGCGCAGGCGCTCGGTGAGCCGCTCGGCATCCTCGGTCAGGCGGTCGGCCTCCTCCGCGAAGGAGGAGTCCTCGGCGGCCAGCTCACGGGCGGCGTCGATGTCGTTCTCGACCTCCTTGAGCTGACGGTAGGCCTCGATGATCGGGGTGAGCTGTGAGTAGCGCTTGCCCAGCGTGCGCGCCTTGGCCTGGTTGGCGTGCACCTCGGGGTCGGCGAGCTGCTGTTCCAGCTCGTAGTACTCCCCAAGGAGGTCGTCCAGCTTCACTTTCCCACGTTCCCGTCTTGTCGCTCGCCCTGTCCGTCTCCCCCGTACGGGGAACCGCCTGGATGCCCGGTGGTGCCGCCCGCTCCTGGGAGGGGCGGCACCACCGGGCGACGGGCAGCGCTACTTGCGCTTGCCGAAGCGCTTCTCGAAGCGGGCGACCCGGCCACCGGTGTCGAGGATCTTCTGCTTGCCGGTGTAGAAGGGGTGGCACGCGGAGCACACGTCGGCGCGGATCTTGCCCTCGGAAACCGTGCTGCGCGTCACGAACTGGGCCCCGCAGGTGCAGGTCACCTCGGTCGGGACGTACTCGGGGTGGATGTCGGCCTGCATGTGTGTCTCCTTGCTAGTGCGCGACCGCCGGACGCATGACGACCGCACCACCGTCGGGGGTGGGGCGGCGTTCGTTGACCATGCGCGAACCGGTGTCGCGGCGATCCAGGTAAGAGGGCGGCGTGCACTCCCCCTCGGGAGGACGGCCGTTCCCTGATACCAGTTTGCCAGACCATCAACCGTGCCGGGACCAGTACCTATTCCCGCCCCCTTTCCGGCGTCTTCGCGCCCGGTGTCCCGACCGCCGCGGACTCACGGCGGTCGCGGCGCCACAGCCACGCCAGGGTGCCGCCGGTGGCCGCGAGGGTGAGGCAGAGCATGAGGAGTCCCGCGTTGGCACCGGGCCCGTGGATGAACAGGTAGGCCAGGGAACCCGCCGTCAACAGGTAGTAGGTCAGCGGGAACACCGTCTGGCGGAGGATGTCGCCCTCCCTCCCGGCGAGGCCGACCACGGCGGAGGCGGCCACCACGTTGTGCACGGTGATCATGTTGCCCGCCGCACCACCGGCGGCCTGGGCGGCGACGACGTTCTCGGGCGGGACCCCGATGCGTTCGGCGGTGGAGTGCTGGAACAGGGAGAACATCAGGTTGGAGACGGTGTTGGACCCGGCCACGAAGGCACCCAGGGCACCGATCCAGGGAGCCAGCAGTGGCCACTGCTGGCCGCCGAGTTCGGCGGCCCCGGTGGCCAGGGTGAGCGGCATGCTCTCCAGGTCGGTCGCGCCGAACCCGGTCCCCGTGTTGATGAAGACCCGTACGAGGGGCACGGCGAAGAGCAGGGCCACGGCGGCACCGGCCAGCTGGGAGGCGGCCGTCCGCCAGGAGTCGAGGATCTCCCGCGGCCGCATCCGGTGCAGGCCGTAGGTGACGAGGCAGACGAGGACGAAGGTGGCGCCGGGCGAGTAGAGGGGGGCCACGGAGTCCCCGATCGAGGTGCCGAGGATGTCGGTGGCGCCCACGGTGACGCCGGACAGCCAGTCCTTGACCGGCTCGACGGTGCGGGTGGCCACGAGCAGGGCGGCGACCAGGAGGTAGGGGGCCCACGCGTTGAGGAAGCCGACGCGTCGGCCGGTGTCGGCCGTCCGCTCCGCGCCGCCGGACTCGATCCGCCCGGTCCAGCGGGCCAGCCAGTCCTCCCGGGGCGGGAAGTCCCAGACCCGCTTCGGCATGAGGAAGCCCCGACGGGCGGCGAGCACGACGATGACCAGGCCGGTGAGTCCGCCGAGGAGGCTGGTGAACTCGACGCCGAGGAAGTAGTTGTACAGGAGGGAGGGGACGGTCAGGGCCAAACCGCTGAAGAGCGCGAACCGCCACACTTCCAGACCGTCGGAGAAGCGCCGCCTCCCGCCGTAGAAACCGCAGAGCATGCAACAGATGAGTACGGGGACGAGGGTCCCGGTGATCGAGTGCAGCAGGACGGTCTGGAAGCCGATCTCGGTGACGTACTCGGGGAAGCTCATGCCGAGTTCGGACGCACGCGCCTCCACCCCTCCGCCGCCCTCCAGGCCGCCGCCGACGCCGACGAGGATCGGGGTGCCGACCGCGCCGAAGCTGACCGAGGTGCTCTGGATGACCATGCCGACCATGACCGCGGCCATGGCGGGGAAGCCCAGGGCGAGCATGAGGGGGGCGACCACGGCGGCGGGGGTGCCGAACCCGGAGGCGCCCTCGATGAAGCTGCCGAACAGCCAGCCGATGATGATCGCCTGGATCCGGCGGTCGGGGGTGATGTCGGTGAAGGTCCGGCGGATGGTGGCGACCGCCCCGCTCCTGGTGAGGGTCGAGAGCAGGAGCAGCGCGCCGAAGATGATGTAGAGCAGGCCCGCGGCGAGGATCAGGCCCTGGAGGGTGGAGGCGGCGACGGTCGCCCATTCGGTCCGCCAGAAGAGGACGGCGATCGTGACCACGACGACGTATCCGGCGGGCATCGCGTACATGGCGGGGAGGCGGAACCCGACGAGCAGGACTCCGACGACCAGGATCGGGGTGAGCGCGAGAAGGCTGAGCAGGGCGAGGTTGTCCATCCAGGCGGCTCCCTGGTAGGGGGTGTGCACTCTGGCCCGCGTGACCCTACGTTCGCGGACCGACACCCACCAGCCCCCCACTGTGATCCGAGACACATCGGTGATCATCGGCTTCCGCGCTCCGGAAACCACCCCTGCGGAGGCACCCCGGACACACGAAGGGCCCCCTCCCCGAACCCGGGAAGGGGGCCCTCGTGAGACGGACTCCGAAGCGGCTACGAGCGCTCGGGGCCCACCGTGGTCTTCTGGATCTGCATGAGGAACTCGGCGTTGCTCTTGGACTCCTTCATCTTGTCCAGGAGCAGCTCGATCGCCTGCTGCGTGTCCAGGGCGTGCAGCACCCGGCGGAGCTTCCAGACGACGTTCAGTTCCTCCGGCGACATCAGGATCTCCTCCTTACGGGTGCTGGAGGCGTCCACGTCCACGGCCGGGAAGATCCGCTTGTCCGCCAGGGACCGGTTGAGCTTGAGCTCCATGTTGCCGGTGCCCTTGAACTCCTCGAAGATCACCTCGTCGGCGCGCGAGCCGGTCTCGACCAGCGCGGTCGCCAGGATGGTCAGCGAGCCGCCGCCCTCGATGTTGCGGGCCGCGCCGAAGAAGCGCTTCGGCGGGTAGAGGGCGGTGGAGTCCACACCACCGGACATGATGCGTCCGCTGGCGGGGGCGGCCAGGTTGTAGGCGCGGCCCAGACGGGTGATGGAGTCGAGCAGGACGACCACGTCCATGCCCATCTCCACGAGCCGCTTGGCCCGCTCGATCGCCAGGTCCGCGACGACCGTGTGGTCCTCGGCCGGGCGGTCGAAGGTCGAGTGGATGACCTCGCCCTTGACCGTGCGCTGCATGTCGGTGACTTCCTCGGGACGCTCGTCCACGAGGATCACCATCAGGTAGCACTCGGGGTTGTTCTCGGTGATCGCGTTGGCGATCGACTGCATCACCATGGTCTTGCCGGCCTTGGGCGGCGAGACGATCAGACCGCGCTGGCCCTTACCGATGGGCGCGACGAGGTCGATGATGCGCGTGGTCAGGATGTTCGGCTCGGTCTCCAGGCGCAGACGCTCCTGGGGGTAGAGCGGAACCAGCTTGGAGAACTCCTGACGGCCGCGGGCCTGGTCCGGCGACATGCCGTTGACCGAGTCCAGACGCACGAGGGCGTTGAACTTCTCGCGGCGCTCGCCGTCCTTGGGCTGGCGGACCGCACCGATGATGTGGTCGCCCTTGCGCAGTCCGTGCTTGCGCACCTGGGCCAGGGAGACGTACACGTCGCTCTGCCCGGGCAGGTAGCCGGTGGTGCGGACGAAGGCGTAGTTGTCCAGGATGTCCAGGATGCCCGCGACCGGCAGCAGGACGTCGTCCTCACCGATGACCGGCTCCGGCTCCTGGCCGCCTCCGCGTCCGCCGCGACGGTCCCGGCGGTCCCGACGGCGCCCGCGGCGGCGACCGCCACCGAAGTCGTCGTCGTCGTTGTTGTTCCCGCTGTTGCCGCGGCCGCCCTGGTTCTGGCCGCCGCCACCGCCGCCGCCCTGCTGGCGTTCGGAGTTGTTGTTCGCGTTCTGGTCGTCACCGCCGCGGTTGCGGTTGCGACGGTTGCGCTGGCGCTCGCGACCCTGCCCGGACCTGGTGTCACGGTCCTCGGAGTCGGGGCCGTTCTTCTGGGGGGTGCTGGATGTCTTGGTCACGCTGCTCGCGGAGGTAGAGGAGTCGGTGCCGTCCACCGAGCGGGTCTGGTCACCGGACTCGTCGCCGCGCCTGCGGGACGAGCGGCGGTTACGGGAGGGCTTTTCGCCCTTCCCACCCTGGGTCTCGGTCACGGCCTGGTCGGACGACCGCTCACCGGCGCTCTTGCGCGGTGCCTCGTCCGTGCCCGACTTGGCGGGAGACTGGGCTTCGGCCGGGCCGTCAGTTGATTCGACCTTACCGGCCTTGGGGGCGGTGTCGGCTTTCTTTGCGGATTTGGCCGTCGACGGTCCGCCGACCGGGCCGCCCTGCTTGGCCTCGATCGCGGCGATGACGTCACTCTTGCGCATGCGCCCCGTGCCGGTGATACCCATGCTCGACGCGAGCTTCTGGAGCTCGGGGAGCTTCTGGGCGGAGAGCCCGGTACCGCGCGAGGCCGTGCGTGACCTTGCGGTCGTGGCTTCGCCGGCCTCCGAGGAGGCGTCGGCGCTCTTCTTGCTGTCGACCGCCGCGTCCGTTCGGAGTTCGGTGGTGTCGCTCACTAAGGGTCCTTCCCAAGGAGCGGGCTTCGGCCGTCAGCGGATTGCTTGAGCGGCCGGCCCGGTGGTGCGAACCGGCAGGGGCCGGGTAGGGCGTGCCCCACGTGGATGTCGGAAACCGGCGAAGACGGTCCCCTACCCAATCGCGGCGGGCTCTGGGTACAGCCAGACGTCGGGGCGAGTGGCTCGGAGGTACTGCCTGTCTACCCTGAGGACACACTCGACCATGACGGAGGAGAGTACTCGGGAGACGTGGGCACAGCGGGAGATCCGCTGGATCGACACTTGGGCCACCGCTTCCAACAGGTCGAGAGATCGGACCGCCGGAGTATGAGACGCGGAAGCCGTTGTGGCGGATGAGCACACGCCCCGCAACGGGGCATCTGGTGCTTCACCAAGCCTAACATCACCAGAGGCCACGGCTATTCCTCGACACAGATGCTACGGATGGGGAGATGGGGTCCGCACCCCCACCGGCTCGATGTGCAGGGGGCGTATGTCCCAATCATTACCCGCCCGCAGGCGAATCGAATCAACCTGTCGGGTGATTTCCGGTGAATCCGCCCGCGCGTGTCCCTCCGAAACGGAGCACAGAACGAGCACCGTGGGGCCCGCACCGGAGACCACCGCCGGAAGTTTCTCGTGTTCACGCAGGTCACGGATGAGATCCAGGGTACGCGGCATCGCCGGGGCCCGGTACGCCTCATGTAGCCGATCCTCGGTGGCCGCGTACAGGGATTCGGTCTGGCCACAAACGGCCGCGGTCATCAGCGCGGCGCGCCCCGCGTTGAAGGCGGCGTCCGCGTGGGAGACGGACTCCGGCAGGAGCCCGCGCGCGCGTTCGGTGGACAGCCGCCACCCGGGCACGCACAGCACCGGCAGCACCCGCGGGTCCGGAGTCAGCCGGGCGGCGCCCCAGGATCCGCCGTCGCGGTAGGCGACCGTGTAACCGCCGTGGACACACGGCGCCACGTTGTCCGGGTGGCCCTCGATGTCCGCGGCGACCTGGTAGATCCACTCCCGGTCCGGCCCGCCCCCGGGACCGGACCGGCCCAGCAGCGCCGAGGCCGCCGCGACCCCGCCCACGATCGCCGACGAGGAGGACCCCAGCCCGCGCGCGTGCGGAATCCCGTTCACGCAGTGCAGGTCCAGCCCGGGAAGCTTCTCCCCGGCCCGGTCGAAGGCCTCCCGCATGGCCCGGACCACGAGGTGGCGTCCGTCGAGCGGCACCTCGCCCGCACCCTCCCCCTCGACACGGATGTGCAGCTCGCCGTCCGTGCGGAGCTCGACGTGGAACTCGTTGTACAGCCGGACGGCCAGACCGAGGGCGTCGAAGCCCGGACCGAGGTTGGCGCTGGTGGCCGGGGCCCGGACGGACACGCGTGGTGGGGTCATTCCTTTTCCTGCTTTCTTTGGGCCTCCGCTTCGCTTCGGCCCGGGGTTCGGCTGTACCACTTTGGGCCTCCGCTTCGCTTCGGCCCGGGTTCGGCGCCTTTGCAGAGGGATTCTTCGTCGTCGTCCACGCCTGACGCTCGTTCCTCGCTAGCGGCTCGACTCCTCCTGCAGAACCCTCTCCGGCGCTCGAACGGGGCACCCCCCTGCGGCAGGGGTGTTCGGGCGGGAATCACACCTGTGGCCGAGGCGGACGGGCCGACTCACACCTCTGGCTGAGCTGGCCCGGCCAGCACACCTCTGCGGCTCAGGTGAACGTGCAGGATCCACGGCTGTGGCCTAGGAGACCCCGTCAGCGCTCGATCCGGTTCACGGGTGAGCAGGCGCGATTCGTCTGTCAGCTGAGACGTCCGGTCAGCTACGGAGGTCCCTGAACGGGCGCCTCCCGGAACGGAGGCACCCGATCAGCCCCGTGTCCGGGCTGGGACTTCCGGTCGACTCTTCGCCTGATGGGGCTGCGGATGGGGTCAGGCCAGGCTGAGGGCCTTGGCAGCGGCCAGCGCGTCCACGGGCACGGTGGTGGCCGAGGAGGCTCCGGCCAGGGCCCAGTCCGGGTCCTTGAGGCCGTTTCCGGTCACCGTGCACACGATGCGGCTGCCCCTCGGGACCAGTCCGGCCTCGGCGGACTGGAGGAGCCCGGCCACGCTGGCGGCGGAGGCGAGTTCGACGAACACGCCCTCCTCGGCGGCGAGGAGCTTGTACGCGGCCATGATCTGCCGGTCGGTGACCTTGTGGATGAGGCCCTCGGACTCGTCGCGGGCCTGCTCGGCGAGCTTCCAGGAGGCGGGGTTGCCGATCCGGATCGCGGTGGCGATGGTGCTCGGGCTGGTCACCGGGGCGCCGTCGACGATGGGCGCGGAGCCGCTGGCCTGGAAGCCGAACATGCGCGGGGCCTTGGTGGAGACGCCGTCCTTGGCGTACTCGGTGTAGCCCATCCAGTAGGCGGTGATGTTGCCGGCGTTGCCGACCGGGATGCAGTGGATGTCCGGGGCGTCCCCGAGGGCGTCCACGATCTCGAAGGCGGCGGTCTTCTGCCCCTGGAGGCGGTAGGGGTTGACCGAGTTCACCAGGGCGACCGGGTAGTCGACGCTGAGCTTGCGGGCCAGCTCCAGGCAGTCGTCGAAGTTGCCGTCCACCTGGAGGAGGCGGGCGCCGTGCACGAGGGCCTGGGCGAGCTTGCCCATGGCGATCTTGCCCTGGGGCACCAGCACGGCGCAGGTCATGCCCGCGCGGATGGCGTAGGCGGCGGCGCTGGCGCTGGTGTTGCCGGTGGAGGCGCAGATGACGGCCTTGGCGCCGTCCTCGGCGGCCTTGGTGATGGCCATGGTCATGCCCCGGTCCTTGAAGGAACCGGTGGGGTTGAGGCCCTCGACCTTGAGGAGGACCTCGCATCCGGTGAGCTCGGATACGCGCGTGGCGGGCAGCAGCGGAGTGCCGCCCTCCTGGAGGGTGACGACGGGGGTGTTCTCGTTGACGGGAAGGCGGTCGCGGTACTCCTCGACGATGCCTCGCCACGCCCGTGTCATGCTCACGACGGTGTCCCTTTCGGGTGGATTCTGTTGACGCGCGGCCGGACCGGCGCGCGTGGGGATGTGGCGGGCGTCGCGGAGCGATCCGTCCCACCAGCCACGAGTCTATGACCAAGCCCGAGCCGTCTTGCATCTCGGGAATGTTGTTCTCACAATGTGGACATTCCGGCCCGGGTGCGACCCGGGCCGGCGCCCTAGTCCTGGAAGGTCTCCACGCGCATCACGCTGGCGACGTCGCGCACCATCGGGTGCGCGCTGAGCTGTTCGACGGTGCTGCTCAGGGCGGAGTCGGGCGCCGGGTGGCTGACCAGCACGAGCTGGGCGTCGTCCCCGGTCCCCTCCTGGCGCACGTTCTTGATGGACACCCCGTGGTCCGCGAAGATCTCCGCGACCTTGGAGAGCACACCCGGGCGGTCGGCCACGTCGAGCGCGACGTGGTAGCTGGTGATGGTGTGGCCCATGTCGTGCACCGGGAGGCCCGTGTCGTGCGCGCCCTCGGACACGGACGTGTCGGCCAAACGGTTGCGGACCACCGCCACCAGGTCGCCCAGGACGGCGCTGGCGGTGGGAGTCCCCCCGGCACCGGCCCCGTAGAACATGAGGCGCCCGGCGGACTCCGCCTCGACGAACACCGCGTTGTAGGCCTCCTTGACGCTGGCCAGGGGGTGTTCGACCGGCAGCATCACCGGGTGGACGCGCACGCCCACGGACGTCCCGTCCTCGGAGCGCTGGCAGATCGCCAGGAGCTTGACGACGCAGCCCATCGCGCGGGCGCTGGCGATGTCGGCGGCCGACACCCCGGTGATGCCCTCGCGGTGGACGTCGGCGGCGGTCACCCGCTGGGTGTGGAAGGCCAGCCGGGCCAGGATCGCGGCCTTGGCCGCGGCGTCGAAGCCCTCGACGTCGGCGGTCGGGTCGGCCTCGGCGTAACCGAGGGTCTGCGCCTCCTCCAGGGACTCGGTGAACCCCGAGCCCAGGGAGTCCATGCGGTCCAGCACGTAGTTCGTGGTCCCGTTGACGATCCCCAGGACCCGGTTCACCCGGTCCCCGGCCAGGGAGTCGCGCAGCGGGCGCAGCAGCGGGATCGCCCCGGCCACGGACGCCTCGTAGTAGAGGTCGACCCCGGCCTCGCGGGCAGCCGCGTGGAGCGTCTGACCGTCCTCGGCGAGCAGGGCCTTGTTGGCCGTCACCACGGACTTGCCCGACTTGATCGCGGCGAGCATCAGCGAACGGGCCGGTTCGATCCCGCCGATGACCTCCACCACGACGTCGATGTCCGGGCGCGTGACCAGCGCCGTGGCGTCGGTGGTCAGCAGCGCCGGGTCGACGCCGCGGTCGCGGTCCAGCCGACGGACCGCGATGCCGCCGATCTCGATCGGCGTGCCGATCCGCGCGGCCAGTTCCTCGGACTGCTCGTTGACCAGGCGGACGACTTCCGAACCCACAACGCCGCATCCGAGCAGCGCCACCTTCATCGCCATTTGGGCGTGACTCCCACTTCTCTCGTGTCCGAGCCGGGCGCCGGTGCGGCGCCCGGAGGGCGGACTGTTCAGCCTACGTCGAGGCGGAGGAGGTCCTCCTCGTTCTCCCTGCGCACGATCACCCGTGCGTTCGCGTCCCGGACCGCCACCATGGCGGGGCGGGGCAGGTGGTTGTAGTTGCTCGCCATGGAGTAGCAGTAGGCACCCGTGGCGGCGACCGCCACCAGGTCGCCCGGCCGCAGGTCGGCGGGCAGGTGGAGGTCGTGCACGATGATGTCACCGCTCTCGCAGTGCTTGCCGACCAGGCGGGAGAGCATCGGCTCGGCGTCGCTCTCCCTGGACACCAGCTGGCTGGTGTACTCCGAGCCGTAGAGGGCGGTGCGGATGTTGTCGCTCATGCCGCCGTCGACGCTCACGTAGGTGCGGATGCCCTCGACGTCCTTGACGGTGCCGACCTCGTAGACGGTGATCCCGGCGGGACCGGCCACGGCGCGCCCCGGCTCCACGGCGATGCGCGGCATGGGCAGCCCCGCGTCCTGGCACTCGCGGCGCACGATCTCGGTGAGGCTGGCGGCGATGGTCCTGGGGTCGAGCGGGTCGTCCCCGGCGGTGTAGGCGATACCGAGGCCGCCGCCGAGGTCGAGCTCCGCCAGGGTGATGTCCAGTTCCTCGTGGATCCGGGTGAGGAACCGGGTGACGCGGCGGGCGGCGACCTCGAAGCCCGAGGTGTCGAAGATCTGCGAGCCGATGTGCGAGTGCAGGCCCACCAGTTCCAGGTGGTCGGCGGCCAGGACGCGGCGGACCGCCTCGGCGGCGGCGCCGGTGCTCAGCGCGAAGCCGAACTTCTGGTCGTCGTGCGCGGTGGCGACGAACTCGTGGGTGTGCGCCTCCACGCCGGTGGTGACCCGGATGAGCACCCGGGGGTGCGCGCCGGACTCGGCGGCCACCGCCTCCAGGCGGTCGATCTCGTCGAGGGAGTCCAGGATGATCCGGCCGACCCCGGCCTCCACGGCGCGGCGCAGCTCGGAGACCGACTTGTTGTTGCCGTGCATGGCGACGCGGTCGGTGGGGACCCCGGCGGCCAGGGCCACGGCCAGCTCGCCCCCGGAGCACACGTCGAGCTTGAGCCCCTCCTCGACCACCCAGCGGGCGACGGCCTTGTTCAGCAGGGCCTTGCCCGCGTAGTAGACGTCGGCGTCCGCGAAGGCCGTGGAGTAGGCGCGGGCACGGCCGCGGAAGTCCTCCTCGTCCATGACGAAGAGCGGGGTGCCGTACTCGGCCGCGAGCGCGCGCACACCGACGCCGCCGACGGTGAGTTCACCGTCGGAGCGGTGCGCCGTGGCGGGCCAGATCCGCGGGTTGAGGGCGTTGAGGTCCTCGGGCGGCAGCGGCGGGTTCTCCTCCGGCAGGACCTCCGCGTGGCGGGATCCGGCGGGGTGGGCGTAGCGGCTCATGACGGTCTTTCGGCTGGGACTGCTGGTGCGTCTTGGCTGTGCTGTGTTCGGTGCGGCGCGGGGGGTCGGGGCGGTCGCTCCGCCCATTGTCCACCAAGCCGATCGGAACACAGGGGTTGGGCTGGCCCCACCGGGGGTTCACGGCCTCGGGTGTCTACAGCCTTGTGGGCGCTGACACTCCGAGCAGGAAGAGTCCGGTGCCGACCACACCGGCGACGGCGGCGGGCAGCGCGGGGTCGAGCGCGGCCCAGGTCGGTTCCGGCTCCGAGGCCGGTTCGGCCCCGGCGGTGGAACCGGTCCGCCACTCATCGTAGGCACTGGTCAGTGCCTCCAGGTATCTCACCAGGATATGGGGTTCCTCTCGGCGGGCCGCGGTGTCCAGGACGCTGGGGCCGTCGAAGAGGAGTCCGCGCACCTTCGCGCCGTGTGCGTGGTGGCAGCGCGTCCGTGTGGAACCCCGTCCGGTGGCGGCCCGCTGTTCCTCCGCCCAGCGCGTGCTGGTCAGCGCGTGGGCGTGGGCGTAGCGGAGCCGGAAGGCGGGGTTGGCGTCGGTGAGCCGGACCCAGGATCCGGCGTTCTCCGCCGAGGGCAGCACCGGCAGGTCGCGGCCGGTGGTCTCGTTCTCCCTGGGGCGTTCGGGGACCGACCGGCAGAAGGCCACGCGGGCGCTGGCCTCACCGATCCGGCCGAGCGCGCGTCCCGAGGGGGTGAAGAGCGCGGACTGGTCGGTGTCGAGGTAGCGGTCGCGCCAGGAGACCTCGCCCTCGGGGCCGGGCGGGGGGTCCCCCTCCACGGCCATGGCGATACGGGCTCGGGCGTCGGCGCGGGCGTAGCGGCGGGCCTGGGCCAGGGGTCCGGCCTCGTGCAGGTCGGAGCGGGGCCACTCCCCCGTCCCGGTCCAGGCCCGGCCGGTGAGGTAGCGGGGCCCGTCCGCCGCCGCGTCGAGGAGGCTCTGGCGCTGTTCGCAGGTGAAGGTGAAGTTCGCGAAGCCGCGCCGGTCGGCGTGGACGCGCGCGAATCCGGCGTCGGGATCGCCCTCGTCGGCCATGTCCTCGATCCTGGCGACGATGCGTTCGGACACCATGAGCCGGTGGGAGTCCTCACGGCCGCGGGGGAGCTCGTCCCTGACCCGGCCGACCAGGCGGGGGGCCAGGGCGATCGCGGCGTCGGTGCCCTCGGCGGCGTGGTCGGCGCGCGGCCACACGTGGGGGACGTCGGCGTCGCCGAGCCCGAAGGCGCCCAGGGCGGCCCTGCGGACGAGGGTCTCCAGTTTCCGGGGCGTCACGCCGCTCCCCCGATCCCGCCGTCACCCTCCCCGAGGAGCGCCCGGATCAGGTCGACCAGCTCGTCGGGGTCGAAGGGCTTGGTCAGGTAGTCGTCCACACCGATCCGCTCTCCGCGTCGGCGGTCGTCCGCCTGCGCGCGGGCGGTCACCATGACGATGCGGCGCGCGAAACCGTCGGACCGCAGGCGCTCGACCGTGGACCACCCGTCGAGGCGGGGCATCATCACGTCCATGGTGATGACGTCGGGGTCGACGTGGCCGACCCGGTCCAGGCAGTCCTGACCGTCCATGGCGGTGAACACCTCGAACCCCTCCAGTTCGAGGTTGAGGCGGATGAGTTCGCGGATGACCTCGTCGTCCTCGACGACGAGAACCCGTGCGGGAAGGGCGTTCACGCCCGTGACACTACCGCCGCCGAGCGTGGCCGCACCACTGGAATCCAGTATCTGAGGGGGGCCGGAGGCGGGTCCGGCGCTCGGGTGGTCAACCCTCCCGGAACCCCTGCTACAGTTGTTCTCGCAGCAGCGCCCCCTTAGCTCAGGGGATAGAGCACCGGCCTCCGGAGCCGGGTGCGGAGGTTCGAATCCTCCAGGGGGCACAGCGAGGAAAGACCGGCGGAGACACTGTCCCGCCGGTCTTTTCGTGTTCTCGGGGTCGGGACGGCGCGCTCAGGCGGGGATCAGCGGCCAGGAGCCGTCCACCACCGCTTCGGGGTTCCGGCGGCGCAGGTACTCCTGGAAGCTGGCCGACTGCTCCGACTTCCACGTGATCTGGGCGGCGTGCAGTTCCTCGGCGGTCAGCGCCGCGATCTCCGGGTGGTTGGCCGCGATCTTCCAGGCGAGGCGGGCCGCGGCCAGGGCGTCGGCGGCCGCCCCGTGCGCCTCCTCCTGGGCGAGGGGGACCTCGTAGTGGGCACAGACGTCGACCAGTTTGCGCGAGCCGCGGCGGAAGGTGTCCACCTGCTTGTCCAGGACCAGGGGGTCCACCACCAGGGGCTGGGCGGCCAGGGGCTGGCCGGGGCGGTGGAGCGCGAGCTCGCGGTCGAGGAGGGTGAAGTCGTAGGGGGCGTTGTAGACCACGACGGGCAGACCCTCCGCGATGACCGCCTCCAGGGCGGCGGCGATCTCGGTGACCACCTCGGCGGCGGGGCGCCCCTCGGTGCGGGCCCTTTCTGTGGTGATGCCGTGGATCTCGGTGGCCTCCAGCGGGATCTCGATCCCGGGGTCGGCCAGCCAGGTGGTGACGTCCTTGGTCCGGTTGGCGGGGTCGATGCGCCACAGGGCCGCGGTGACGATCCGGTCGCCCTCGACGTCCAGGCCGGTGGTCTCGACGTCGAAGGCGGCCATGGGCCGGGTGTGCCAGGAAGTGTTCACGTGTTTCCTCGTGTTCTCGGTTCGGTGCGGGGTGGGACCGTGTGTTCGGTGAGCGCGGTGACGCAGGCGCGGATCGCCGGGGTCTCGGCGTCGGCCCGCCACACCGCCTTGATCGTCCTACGCAGAGGCGGGTCGGTGGGCAGGAACAGCACACCCTCGGGTGCGGTGCGTCGGCCGAGGTCGGGGACGAGTGCCATGGCGAGCCCGGAGGCCACCAGTTCCAACTGGGAGGGGATCTCGGCGAGTGTGTACCTGATGTCGGGTTCGACGCCTCGGGAGCGCAGGGCCTGGAGGATCGCCTCGTAGGGCTCGGTGCCCGCCGGGCAGCTGGCCCAGGGCAGGCCGCCGGGTGCGGCCAGCGACGCGAGGTCGACGGGGGCCGGGTCCGCGAGGGGGTGGCCCCCCGGCAGCGCCAGGCACACGCGTTCCTCCAGGAGCTCCACGGTACGGACCCCGGCGGGCAGCGCGACCGGGCGGCTGGACCAGCTCTCGGCCAGGACCAGGTCCAGTTCGCCGCGCAGGAGCGGGGGGATCAGGGAGACCACCTCGCCGTCGCGGACCGTGGGGACCAGCCGGGGGTGTGCGGTGAGCAGTGCGGACAGCGCGCCGGGGAGCAGGTTGCGCACGGCGCTGCCCACACCGCCCAGGCGCAGGGGGCCGAGGATCTGCCGGTCGAGGGCGGCGAGGTCGGTCTGCGCCTCGCTGACCTGGGCCAGCACCCGGTCGGCGTGCGCGGCCAGGACCCGGCCCGCGTGGGTGAGCCGCACGGTGCGACCCTCGGGTTCGAGCAGGGTCTGCCCGGCCTCCCGCTCCAGTTTGGCGAGCTGTTGGGACATGCCCGACGGCGTCACGTGGAGGACCCGTGCGGCGCGCGCGATGGAGCCGTGGGTGCGCACGGCGGCCAGCGCCCTGAGTCGTTCCAAGCTGAACACGTAAGCAACACTACCGATTACCTGCGACAAATCATCGCTTTTGTTTCTGGGTCGGAGGCGTCACCCTGGACCTGTGGCCCGTGCGCGGCGGGTCGGCGGTGACGGAGGGGGCGCGGGACCAGTGGCGGGAACGGACACGAGGCGGACGGATCAGGGGTCGGTGCTGGACCGGGCCAACCCCGTGGTCCTGGCCGTCGTGGGGTCGGCCACCACCTCCGCCACGGGGGTGTTCGTGAAGCTGTCCGGCGCCAACACCGGGACGGCGGCCTTCCTCCGGTGCGCGCTGGCGCTGTTCGTCCTGGTCCCGATGGCCCTGGTGGAGGTCCGCCGGGTGGGCCCCCGGGCGCTCCGCCTGGTGGGACTGGACCTGGTGGCGGGACTGCTGCTGGGTGTGGACTACGTGTTCTGGGTGGCGAGCATCCAGCACGTGGGCGCGGGGATGGCGACCGTGCTGCTCAACATCCAGGTGGTGGTCTTCCCGCTGTTGGCGTGGGTGTTCCTGGGCGACCGGGCCCCGCTGCGGTTCCTGCTCGCGGTCCCCGTGATGCTGGCCGGGGTGGCCCTGACCGCCGGGGTGGTCGGTCCGGGCACGGGCGCCGCCCCCGGGGGCGACCCCTGGCTCGGCCTGCTCTACGGCTGTGCCGCCGGGGTGACCTACGCGGGCTACCTCTTCCTGTCCCGGCTCGGCGGCGGCCAGGGGCACACGGTGACCCCGGTGTGCGTCTCCACCGCCTCCGCCGCGCTGGCCGCCGGTGTGCTGGGCGCGCTGTGGAGCGGGATCGACCTGGCCTCGCTGGACGCCATGGCGTGGCTGTGGCTGGCGATGCTGGCGCTGACCGGGCAGGTGCTGACCTGGCTGCTGGTGGGGTCGGCGCTGCCCAGGCTGACCGCGAGCACGGGGGCGGCGATCCTGGTGCTTCCGCCGGTGCTCGCGGTGGCCATGAGCGCGGTCTTCCTGGGCGAGCGGGTCACACCCGTCCAGTTGGGCGGCTGCGTGCTGGTGGTCCTGGCGATCTGGCTGTCCCAGCGCCAGGGGACGCGGCGCTGAGGCGGGGGGGGCACGCCCGATCACGGCCACCCGGCCCGCCCACAGCGGTGAGGTGTGGCCGAGACCGGCCTATGCCCTACCGTCGGGGCATGAAGTTTCTGGTACGTGAACGCGTGTTCGACATCGGCGACGACTTCTGGGTGACCGACGAACAGGGCGCCAAGGTGTTCTGGGTGGACGGCAAGGCCCTGAGACTGCGCACCACCTTCGAGCTCAAGGACCCGAAGGGCGAGGTCCTCATGGTGATCCGCAAGAAGCTCTTCAAGGTCCGCGACCAGATGCGCGTGGAGCACGACGGCACCACCGTCGCCACCGTCCGCAAGCGGCTGTTCAACCCCGTCCGGGACAAGCTGAACGTGGAGGTCGCGGACGGTCACGACTGGGAGGTGGTCGGGAGCTTCTTCGACAAGGAGTACTCGATCAGCGACAAGGAGGGCACCGTCGCGGTCGTCTCCCGCAAGTGGTTCCGGATGCGCGACACCTACGCGGTGGACGTCAACACCCACCGGCGCGACCTCGCCGGGGACCCCGCCCTGGTGATCGCGGTCGCCGTGGCCGTGGACGCCCTCACCGGCGACGACGGGCACGACGGGGACGACGACTGACCCTCCCCCCTTCCGGTAGCCAGCTGTAGTGTCCCCGGTCCGCCGGTGCCCCAGACTGGTCCGTGACGGCGGACCGACGCCGTCACGGACACTCGGCTGAGGAGCACGGAATGCGGAAGGTGTGGGATCGGCCGATACGGGCGTGCGGCCTCCTGCTGGCGGCGCTGGGAGCCGGCCTGCTCACCCTCGTCATGGCACCCCTGACCCTGGTGGTGGCGCTGGCCCTCCCCCTCAGCGGGGTCGGTACCTTCCTGGTCTCTTGGTGGGTCCGCCTGGTGACCGCGTGGGCCGACTCGCACCGGCGGCGCGCCGCGCGGTGGCTGGGGGTCGACATCCCCGACCTGCCCGGCCCCGCCGACAGCGGCCTCCGGGCACTGCTCGGCGCCCCCGCCACCCACCGGGTACTCCTGTGGATGCCGCTCTTCTCCCTGGTGAGCGTCCTGCTCGGATGCCTGGCCCTGCTCGGCCCCGGCATGGTGCTCAACTCCGCGCTGTCACTCCTGTGGTGGGCGTTCCCGGCCGACGACCGGCTCGCGCAGCTCGGGTTCACCGTCGACGGATGGGGGATCGCGGTGGTCACCGCCGTCCTCCAGCTCGCGTTCGGCCTGGCCTTCCTCAGGTGGGCGATGGTGCCGATGGCCGACGCGTACTCCCGGATGTGCGTGCGCTCCCTGGCCCCCTCCGAGCAGGAGGTGCTCGCGCACCGAGTGGACGAGCTCCAGCGCACCCGCGCCGGGGTGGTGGACGCGCACGGCGCCGAGCTGAGGCGGATCGAACGCGACCTGCACGACGGCACCCAGGCCCGCCTGGTGGCGATCGCCATGCAGCTGGGCGTGGCGAAGGAGGCCGCCTCCGACCCGGCGGTCGCCACCCTCCTCGAACAGGCGCACAGCGGGACCGAGGAGGCGATGACCGAGCTGCGCGACGTCATCCGGGGCATCTACCCCCCGATCCTCGCCGACCGGGGCCTGCCCGGCGCGCTCACCGCGCTCGCCGGACGCACCACCCTGCCGGTGCGGCTGGACGTGGCCGACCCCGGCACCCTGCCGGTGGCGGTGGAGACCGCCGCCTACTACGCGGTCACCGAGTCCGTCACCAACGCGGTCCGCCACAGCGGGGCGGAGACGATCTCCGTCCGCCTGACCCGGGAGGACGCCCTGTTGCGGGTCGAGGTGTCCGACGACGGGCGGGGCGGCGTGGACGAGACCGCCGGAAGCGGGGTCCGGGGGCTGCGCCGCAGGGCCGCGGCCCTGGACGGGAGCGTGACCGTGAGCAGCCCCTCCGGGGGACCGACGACGATCAGGGTGGAGTTGCCGTGCGGATCGTGATCGCGGAGGACAACGTGCTGTTGTCCGAAGGCCTCAAACTGCTGCTGTCCACCCGGGGGCACGAGGTGGCCGCCGTCGCCGTGGACGTGCCCGCCTTCGCGGCGGCCGTGGACGAGCACCGCCCCGACCTCGCCCTGGTGGACGTGCGGCTGCCGCCGAGCTTCCGCGACGAGGGCATCCACGCCGCCATCGCCGCCCGGAGCGCCCACCCGGGACTACCCGTCCTGGTGCTCTCCCAGTACGTCGAGCGCGACTACGCGGGCGAGCTGCTCTCCGACGGCCAGGGCGGGGTCGGCTACCTGCTCAAGGACCGGGTGGGCCGGGTGAGCGAGTTCGTGGAGGCGCTGGACCGGGTCGCCGGGGGCGGCACGGTGATGGACCCGTCGGTGGTGCAGCAGCTGCTGACCTCGCGCAGACGGGACCCGCTGGAGACCCTGACCGCCCGGGAGCGCGAGGTGCTCGCGCTCATGGCCGAGGGGCACGACAACGGTGAGATCGCCACGCGGCTGGTCGTCACCACCAACGCGGTCCACAAGCACATCGGCAACATCTTCCAGAAACTGGACCTGGCCCCCACGGACAGCGGCCACCGCAGGGTGCGCGCGGTCCTGGCCTACCTGAGCCACCGCGCCTGAGGCCGGAGCCGCGCCGCTCGGAGCGGCGCGGCTCCGCCCGGGCCGGGTGGGACGGATCAGACGGCCTGGGCCGCTCGGTCCTCACGGGCACCGCGACGGTTGAGCAGGGCGCCCGCCGCCGCCGCGGTGAAGAACATCAGCACGCCGTAGACCGCCGAGGGGATGGCGATCTCGGTGCTGTTCAGGACGGTCACGGCGATGGTCAGCGACAGCGTGGTGTTGTGCAGGCCGATCTCCATGCAGGAGGCGACGGCCTCGGGGCGCTCGGTACCGACCAGGCGCGGCGCCCAGTAGCCGATCACGAGGCTGACCACGTTGAAGACCAGGACCATCAGGCCGACCGAGACGATGTACTCCGGCAGGTTGGCCCACTCGGCGGCGATGGCGCCGACGATGACGGCGACCAGCACGAGGACGGAGCCGAGTTTGACCGGCTTCTCCATGCGCTCCGCGAAGGAGGACAGCTTCGCGCGGACGAGCATGCCCAGGGCGACCGGGACCAGGATGACCGCGAAGACCTGCACCATCTTGTCGGTCTGGAGTCCGATGGAGCCGCCCTCGGTGAAGTAGCCGAGGGAGAAGCCGGTGATCAGCGGAAGGGTCACCATCGCGGTGAGCGAGTTGATCGCGGTCAGCGAGATGTTGAGCGCGACGTTCCCCTTGAACAGGTAGCTGTACAGGCTCGCGGTGGTGCCGCCGGGGGACGCGGCCATCATCATCATGCCCACCGCCAGCAGCGGCGAGAGGTCGAAGCGGGTGACGAACAGCAGGACCAGGCCGAAACAGAAGAGTGGCAGCAGGACGATCTGGCAGCCCAGCACCAGGACGATCGTCCAGGGCATGGAGAGCAGCCGGGTGAAGTCCCGGACGGTCAGGGACAGGCCCAGTCCGAGCATGATGACGCCGAGGGCGACCGGCAGACCGATCGTCGTGAGGGCGGAGTCCATGGGGGCACCTTGGGGGGAGGGCCGCGGGGGCGGCGGAGCGGTCGGGGTGGACACGTGACCCACGCCACATGGCTACCTACAGGTAGGAGATGGTGGCACGCGTCACCCCGACTGGCAAGGGCCCCTCCGCACCAGGTCAGGCGGCGGGCCAGGAGCTCCCGGTCATGTCGTAGGCCAGGTGGAACCACACCTTGCGGATACTGGGGTGCCCGTTGTCCCCCCAGGTGGTGGCGAAGCTGTCGATCAGCGCCAGCCCCCGCCCGTCCTCGGCGGTGAGCCGGTCCTCGGGGGGCGACGCGAACAGCTGGCCCCCCTCGTCTCTCAGCGCGTTGAGGGGCGTCCCGTTGTCCCTACAGGTGACCGTCAGCCCGTTCGGCCCCCGGTCCACCCGGATCACGAAGCTCTGACCCGGCTCCCCCGACCTGCTGTGCCGGATCGCGTTGGTGGCGAGCTCGGCGCCGAGCAGGGTGAGGACGTACCGGTAGTCCGAGTCCCGTCCGGCCGCGCAGGTGTCCAGGAAGGCGCGGACCATCGGCACACTGACGGGCTCACCCGCGAACTCCCAGCGGCGCTTGGTGAACGGGACCGGGACACGGCCGTTGAAGTAGTGCCGGTACTCGTCCGGGACCCTCGCGAGAACACCGTCCTCGTTCCTGGTGAGGGTGGGCACGGCAACGAGCGTGGGCATGACTGACTCCTTCGGCGGGGCGGCTCAGTGGACGGGCGCGCCGGAACGGGGGCGGCTGCGGGAGTGTCCGAGGGGGGAGGGAGGGCTCGAACCGGTATGACCTTACGCGATCACATCGTCGCGGAACAGGGGAGCCCGGTGTGGTGAGTTCCCGAATTAGCCGTATCCGTCCCCCCTCCCGCCCCCTCCCGTCACTCAGCCAGGGCCAGGGCCTCCTTGGCCGCGTCCTCGGCGCGCTCCCGCTCGGCGTCGACCAGGGCCAGCCTGCTCCGGCGTTCCAGCAGGTCCGCCACGTCCAGAGCGCCCTCGTGCCGCACGCCGAAGCGGAGCTCGGCGGGGGTGATGCCCCGGACCACCGGTGTCAGCGCCGCCGGGTCTCCGCCAGCCTCGGCGACCACGTCGAGCGCCTCGGTTCCGTACCGGGCCACCAGGTGGCGCGGGGCGTCCAACCCGTCGAGCTCCTCGTGGGAGGCGGCGCCCACGAGCGGGATCGTGCGGGTGCGGCAGGGCCCCGCCGACAGGCGGTGCGCGGCCACGAGCGCGTCCACGGTCTCCTCCGCCATCGCGCGGTAGGTGGTGAGCTTGCCGCCGACCACGGTCACCGTGCCGTTGGGCGCGACCGAGACGGAGTGCTCGCGGGAGAGGTTGGCGCTGGAGCCGTCCCCCTGGAGCAGCGGGCGCAGCCCGGCGAAGGAGCCGATGACGTCCGCCCGGGTCAGGCGGGTCGCCAGTGCGCGGTTGAACTGGGTGAGCAGGAAGTCCACGTCCTCCTCGGGGACCTCGGGCACGCGGGCGGCGGGGCCGTCCACGGGTTCGTCGGTGAGCCCGGCGAAGACCCGGCCGTCGGGCTGGGGAAGCGCGAACACGAACCGGCTCACGCTGCCCTCCAGCGGGACGGTGAGCGCGGCCGTGGGGTTGCCGAGGCTGACCCCGTCCAGCACCAGGTGGGTGCCCCGGCTCGGACTCAGCAGGACGCTGGGGTCGAGCGCGTCGGCGTGCACGCCGGTCGCGTTGACCACCGCGCGCACCCGGACCGGGATGATCCGGCCGGTGGTCTCGTCGCGCAGGACCACCCCGTCCGCGCTGACGCTCTCGGCGGAGCAGCGGGTGATGATCCGGGCGCCCTCGCGTGCGGCGGTGCGGGCGATGCCCACCACCAGGCGGGCGTCGTCGACGAGCTGCCCGTCGAAGGAGAGGATGCCGCCGAGCAGCCCCTCGGTCCGCACCCCGGGCAACAGGCGCGTGGTCTGGCGGGCGTTGAGGAGGCGGGGGGCGCGCAGCACCGAGGAGGGGGTGCCGGACAGCACGCGCAGGAGGTCGCCCAGGCCCATACCGGTGCGGACGAAGAGGGAGCGGGCCAGACCGGACCCGCGGAAGACCGGGACCACCATCGGCATGGGCCGGACCAGGTGGGGGGCGGTGACGCGCATGAGGACGTCGCGCTCGCGGGCGCTCTCGTAGGCGATGCCGACCTGCCCCTTGGCGAGGTAGCGCAGCCCCCCGTGGACCAGTTTGGAGCTCCAGCGACTGGTGCCGAACGCCAGGTCCTCGCGTTCGACGAGCACCGTGGACAGACCGCGTGCGGCGGCGTCCAGGGCCACCCCGGTGCCGGTGACTCCCCCGCCGACCACCAGGACGTCCACCTCGGGACGTGCCTCCAGTTCAGCGAGGTCGGCGGCGCGCCGGGCGGCGTTCAGGGATGCGGACCGGTTCTGCTGACGCATCGTGGCGTCCTTTCCGAGAGAGGGTGGCCGGGGAGCAGGGGCCGGGAGCGGTGGATCAGGGCCGGAGGTAGCCGTCCAGCAGGGTGGACAGCTCGTCGACCAGGCCGTCGTGGTCGAGGACGTCGGTGAGGAGGCGGTGGGACGTGACGGTGTTCTGCACCGTGACCATGATCAGGTGCGCCAGGACGGCGGGGTCTCCCCCGCGCACCGATCCGTCGGCCTGGCCCTGCGCGACGGCCGGTTCGAGGAGTTCCAGCGCGGCCCGGTGGCTGCTGCCGAGCCGGTGGAAGGTGTAGGTGGCCAGGAGCTCGGGTTCGGTGTCCACGATGCGGGTGACCAGCGGGTGGGCGAGCATCGCCCGGGCGACCCTGGCGGCGTGCCGTACCAGCTGCGCGCGGATGCTCTCCGCGCCGCCGGGGCCCACCTCCTCCGCGACGAGGATCTGCCGGAGCTCGCGGGTGAGCAGGTCGGCGACGAGGGCGGTCACGTCGGGCCACCGCCGGTAGACGGTGGGGCGGCTGACCCCCGCGCGCCGTGCCACGTCGGTCAGGGTGGTGCGGCGGACGCCGAAGGCCTCGACGCATGCGCGCGCCGCGTCGAGGATGTCGTCCTCTACGTTACGTTTTGACGCCATGTGTAAAACTGTAGAGCATGACCCACGATGCTCGCACTGAATCCGGCGTTGTCAGCCTCACCGACACCGCCGCCACCGCTCCGGACATGAGCTGGTACGCCTGGGGCGACCCCGCGAAGGCGAAGGAGCTCGACCCCGGACTGCGTGAACTGGTCTCCCAGGTGCTGCGCACCAGGACCGCGGACATGCCCCCGGTGGCCGCGTCGGATGTGGAACTGTCCCCCTCGCGCCTGGACGGCCCGCTGTTGGCGGCCTTCACCGACGTCCTCGGCGCCGGGCACGTGCTCGCGGACGACGCCACCCGCCTGGTCCACGCCGGCGGCAAGAGCACCCCCGACCTCCTCGCCCGCCGGGCCGGTCGGGCCCCCGCCCCCGACGCCGTGCTGTACCCGGCCGACCACGACGAGGTGGAGCGGATCCTGGCCCTCTGCTCGGCGGAACGCGTGGCCGTGGTGCCCTTCGGCGGCGGCACCAGCGTGGTGGGCGGGGTCTCCCCCCTGGACGGCGGCTTCCGCGCGGTCGTCACCCTCGACCTGCGCCGCCTGAACCGGCTGGTCTCCCTGGACGCCACGTCCCTGACGGCCGTCCTCGGCGCGGGCGTGCGCACCCCGCACGCCGAGGCGATGCTGGCCGAGCACGGCCTCACCCTCGGGCACGTGCCGCAGAGCTACGAGTACGCGACCATCGGCGGGTACGCCGCCACCCGCTCCAGCGGCCAGGCCTCCGCCGGGTACGGGCGGTTCGAGGACATGGTGGTGGGCCTGCGGGTCGCCACACCGCGCGGCACCCTGGACGCGGGCGGCGCGCCGGCCTCCGCCGCCGGACCCGATCTGCGCCGTCTGTTCGTGGGTTCGGAGGGCACGCTGGGCGTCATCACCGAGGTGGCCGTCCGCGTCCGTCCGAGGCCGGAGCGGGTCCTGGACGAGGCCTGGTCCTTCCCCGACTACGCCACCGGGGTGGACGCGCTGCGCACCCTCGCGCAGTCGGACACCCGGCCCACCATGGCGCGGCTGTCCGACGAGACCGAGACCTTCGTGAACGCGGCCCTCGGCGGGCGCGAGGCCGTCCCCGGCTGCCAGGCCGTGCTGGGCTTCGAGGGCACCGACGCCGAGGTCGAGGCGCGCGCGGCCGTGGTCCGGGAGGTCATGGAGGCGGCGGGCGGCACCCCGCTCGGCCCGGACCCGGTGGCGCACTGGCGCGAGACCCGCTTCCACGCCCCGTACCTGCGCGACACCCTGCTGTCGGCGGGGATCCTGGCGGAGACCCTGGAGACCGCCGCGTCCTGGAGCGACCTGCTGCCCCTGTACACGGCCGTGGCGGGCGCCCTGACCGGTGCCCTGGACGACGACGAGAGCGGGGCCGTGGTGCAGTGCCACGTCTCGCACACCTACGCCACCGGTGCCTCGCTGTACTTCACCGTGGCCACGGGCGCGGGCGAGGACCCGGCCACGCGCTGGGACCGCGCCAAGCGGGCGGCCTCGGACGCGATCGTGGCCAACGGCGGCACCATCACGCACCACCACGCCGTGGGCACCGACCACCGCCCGTGGATGGCGGCCGAGCTGGGCCCGCTGGGCGCCGACGTGCTGCGCGCGGTGAAGTCGGCGCTGGACCCGGAGGGTGTGCTCAACCCGGGCAAGCTCATCCCGGAGGCCTGAGCGGTCGGGCGGGGCGCGGACTCCGAGGGGGTCCGCGCCCGGCCGTGCGTCAGACGGCCGGTTCCGCCTCCCGGGTGATCCGCCGGTGCAGCCGCTCGGAGAACCGCTCCATGCGGTCGAGGGTCTCCCCCGTTTCCGGGGTGCCCTCGGGGGTGTGGAGGGCCCGGACCCAGAGGTTGTCGGTGACGAACTCGAAGATCACCGCCTCCCGTGAGCGGGAGTTGTCGGAGGTCTCCATGAACGCGACGGTCCCTCCGTCCCCGACCCCGGTCTCGCGCCACTCACGCACGTCCCGGCCCAGGGCGGAGTCGAACGCGTCACCGTTCTCCCAGGGCTCGCGGCGCTCCCCCATCGCCTCGACGAGGTGTTCGTTGAGCCGCTGGGCGGCCTCCGGATCCGAGGGGCGGGGCTCGCTCAACGAGATGTCGACGACCATCAGGACCTCGCCACCGTCGGTCACTTCGCAGGGCAGGGCGCCGACGAAGGCGAAGTCGTCGTCCCTGAGGAGGGCGCCCGCCCCCGCCTCCCTGTAGTCCGTGTACTGACCGCTGGCCCTCGGGGCGCCGACACCGGGGATCTCCTGGAGGAGTTCGCGCGGCATCAGCGTGCCGCACCCGGGCAGGGAGGCGTAGGGGCCGTTGCCACCGGAGAGGGACGCCACCACGACCCCCGTGGAGACCAGGAGCAGGAGGACCGCTCCGGTCCCGCCGAGGATCGGGCCCCACCGTCGGCGGGGCGCCGAGCCCGGGGGTCGGCCGGGAGGGGGAGGCGGCCCGGGCACCCCCGGGAAGGGGTCGGGAGAGCCGTTCGGGGGCGGGGGATGTCCCATGGTGGTGCCTTGCGCTCCGATGTCCGTTGAGGGAGGTCGTCACGGCCCGCGCCGCCCCCGCACGTCACCGGTGCGGGGGCGGCGCGACCGCCTACTTCTCCGCCGAGCGCTTGAGCTGGCGGGAGACGTCACTGCTGACGGACTCCACGGTGTTGAACAGGTCCTGCACGTCACCATCGCTCCCGGCACCGCTCACAACGACGACGCCGACGATGTTGTCCGTGAGGAAGGTTCCCATGCCCCCGGAGGCCGAGGCGCTGACCATGTCGCCGCCGCCCTCGGCCATCGAGGCGAACACGAGGCTCTCGGTGCCGATGGAGGCGAAGTCCCACAGGACCTGGGACGTCACGCCGTACCCGTGCTCCGTGTCCGTGATCTCGCCGGCGGGCGGGAGCGAGTCAGGCAGCTCGTCGCGGATCGTTTCCCCGCTGAACAGCTCGTCCAGGTCCCGCTGGGTCTCCGGGTCGTCGGGATCGATGAGTTCCGCGGTGACCTCGATGTAGGCGTCGTCGGACTCGATCGAGCACGAGAGGGTGCCGAACGACTCTCCGATGGACCGGTCCTCCGGATCGAAGCCGCCGGACGCCGAGGGGACGTCCCCCTCGAAGAAGGGGCTCATCACGCGGTTGTCGAAGGCGTCGGCGCAGTTGTTAGGCATGGCCGTGTACACCGAGCTGGAGTTGAGCGCGATCACCACGCCGCCGATGGCCGCGACCAGCACCACGGCGCCGATGGCGGCGCCCACGATCAGACCGGTCTTCTTCTTGGGGGCGCCCTGCGGTCCGTAGCCGGGCGGCGGACCCTGGGGAGGCATCCCCTGCGGGGGGAACTGGCCAGGAGGTCCCTGCGGAGGTTGCTGACCGAAACCCGGGGGCGGGCCCTGGGGCGGCTGGTGGCCGTACCCGGGCGGCGGAC
This sequence comes from Nocardiopsis sp. iso_237, assembly GCF_056173345.1. NCBI lineage: Bacteria > Bacillati > Actinomycetota > Actinomycetes > Streptosporangiales > Nocardiopsidaceae > Nocardiopsis > Nocardiopsis sp. iso_237. The sequence continues at coordinate 5,213,214 of NZ_CM149669.1, forward strand.
CCTGGGGAGGCATCCCCTGCGGGGGGAACTGGCCGGGAGGACCCTGGGGCGGCTGCTGCCCGTACCCGGGCGGCGGGCCCTGGGGCGGCTGGCCGGGGTAGGGGCCCTGCGGGCCGTTCGGGGGCGGGGGCTGTCCCATGGGGGTACCTCGTGGTCTGATCTGTCGAAATCGGGCCCTTCAAGTTCTACCGGACACAGGACGTGAAGAATCTGCGCGCGTCCTCTTTCGGTCACCTACCGTCGCCATGATCACACCCGGACGAAGGCGTTCGCGGCTCCGCGCACCCACAATGGGACACGTGAAAGGAACACTCCGTATCCACCTGGGCTCGGCCCCCGGTGTCGGGAGCACGCACCACGCGCTGGCCGAGGCGCGACGCCGTGCCGAACGCGGGACCGACGTGGTGGTCGGCGCGGTCCACACCCACCGCCGCGCCCAGACCTCCGCGCTGCTGGAGGGCCTGGAGACCGTCCCGCCCCTGCCCACGGGGGCGGTGGACACCGCCGCCGTGATCACCCGCGCGCCCCGACTGGTCCTGGTGGACGACCTCGCCCGGCCCAACGACCCCGGCTCCCCCAACCCCACCCGCTGGCAGGACGTGGAGGAGCTCCTGTCGGCGGGGATCGACGTCCTGGCCACCGTGGGCATCCACCACCTGGACTCCCTGTACGACGTCGTCCACCAGATCACCGGCGTCCGGCCCGAGTACACCGTCCCGGACCGGGTGGTGCGCGCCGCCGCCGAGATCGAGCTGGTCGACGCCACCCCCCAGGAGCTGCGCCGCCGGATGGCCCACGGCGACCTGCACCCCGCCGAGCGGGTGGACGCCGCGCTGGCCGACTACTACCGCGAGGGGAACCTGGCGGCCCTGCGTGAACTCGCCCTGCTCTGGACCGCCGACCGGGTCGAGGAGGGGCTCAGCCACTACCTGGGCGAGCACGAGATCCGCGACACCTGGGAAGCCCGGGAACGGGTCGTGGTGGCGCTCACCGGGGGCCCGGAGGGCGAGACCCTGATCCGCCGCGCCGCCCGGGTCGCGGCCCGCTCACGAGGCGGGCGCCCCCAACCGAGCCACCTGCTGGCGGTGCACGTGGTGCCGCCGAGCGGGATCGGTGAACGCCCCACCGGGGAGCTGCTGCGGCAGCGGCACCTGCTCGCGGAGCTGGGCGGCACCTACCACCAGGTGGTCGGGGGCGACGTGCCCTCGGCGCTGCTGGAGTTCGCGCGCGGCGCCCACGCCACCCAGATCGTCCTCGGCTCCTCCCGCAGGAGGCCCTGGCAGTACGTGTTCGGCCCCGGAGTGGGCACGATCGTGGCCCGGGAGTCCGGCGACATCGACGTGCACATCGTCACGCACGAGGAGGTGGGTCGGGGGAGCTGGCCGCTGCCCGCGCCGGGCCGGGGCCTGAACGAGCACCGGCGGCTGTGGGGGTGGTCGCTGTCCCTGATGGCCCCTCCCCTGGTCACCCTGGTGCTGGCGCTGCCGGTCTTCTCCGAGGTGGGACCGGCGGCGGACCCGTTGTTCCTGTTGCTGATCACCGTGGCCACGGCGGCCGTCGGGGGTCTGCGACCGGCGCTGGCCTCGGCCCTGTGGAGCGCGGTCCTGCTCACGGTGCTGCTGTCACCGCTACACGGACGGCCCTCGGTGTCGCTGGACAACTTCCTGTCGATGACGGCGTTCATCCTCGTGGGCGGGTTGGTGGCGACCATGGTCGAAATGGCCGCGCGGCGGTCGTCACAGGCCCTGCGCGCGCGGGCGGAGGCGGACGCCGTCGCCCTCCTGGCCGCGAGCGTGCTGTCCGGGAACGAACCGCTCCAGGCGCTGTTGCGGCGGATCAGGGAGACCTTCGGGCAGCGCTCGGCGACGCTGTTGGAGCGCCTGGACGACGGCCGCTGGTACCCGGTGCACAGTGTGGGGGCACCGGCCTGTGAGGCCCCCGAGGAGGCGGACGCCCTGGTGGCGGTCTCCGACACCGTGGCCCTCGCGCTGCGCGGCCGGGTGCTGCCCGCCGCCGACCGGGGCGTGATGGAGGCCTTCGCCACGCACGTGGGGATCGCGCTGGAACACCAGCGGCTGGCCTGGGACGCGGCCGAGGCGCGCGGCCAGGTGGCGGGCAACCGCATACGCACCGCGCTGCTGGCGGCGGTCTCGCACGACCTGCGCACACCCCTCACGTCCATCAAGGCGAGCGTGTCCAGTCTGCGGGCCACGGACATCCAGCTCTCCGAGGAGGACCGCGCGGAGCTGCTGGAGACCGTCGAGGAGTCGGCGGACCGGCTGAACCGGCTCATCGGGAACCTGCTGGACATGAGCCGGGTGCAGACCGACAGCGTGCGACCGCAACTGCGGCCGGTGGCGCTGGAGGAGGTGATCCCGGCGACGCTGCTGGGCGTTCCCGGCGACGCGGTCGTGGTGGACGTCCCGGACGGCCTGCCCCGGGTACGCGTGGACGCGGGCCTGCTGGACCGGGCGGTGGCCAACGTGGTCACCAACGCGGTGCGGTACAACCCCGATCCCCGCTTCCCGGTGCTGGTGGCCGCCAGCGCGCACGGCGACAGCGTGCAGCTGCGGGTGGTGGACCGGGGGCCGGGCGTCTCGGACGAGGCCAAACAGCGGATGTTCGAGGCCTTCCAACGCCTGGGGGACGCCCCCCAGGGCACCGGGGTGGGGCTCGGACTGGCGGTGGCGCGTGGTTTCGTTGAGGCGATGCACGGGACCCTGGCCCCCGAGGACACCCCGGGCGGCGGACTGACCATGGTGTTCACCCTGCGTGCGGTGGACGAGGCGGACGAGTGAGGAGCGGCATGCGGGTCCTGGTCGTCGACGACGACGTGCAGATCATCCGGGCGATGCGGATCAACCTGAGGGCGCGCGGTTACGACGTGGACACCGCCCCGGACGGTGAGAGCGCGCTGCGCCTGGCCTCGGAGCGCCACCCCCACGTGGTGCTGCTGGACCTCGGACTTCCGGACATGGAGGGCGTCGAGGTCATCCAACGGCTGCGCGGCTGGTCGCAGGTGCCGATCATCGTGCTCTCGGCCCGGCACTCCGCCGGGGAGAAGGTGCGCTGCCTGGACCTGGGGGCGGACGACTACGTCACCAAACCGTTCGGGATGGACGAGCTGTTGGCCCGGATGCGGGCCGCCGAGCGCCGCGCGGTCCAGACCGAGGAGGCCCCGGTGGTGCACACCGACTCCTTCGACGTGGACCTGGGCGCCAAGCGCGTGACCAGGGACGGCGAGGAGGTGCGGCTCACCCCCACGGAGTGGCACATCCTGGAGCTGCTGGCCCGCAACGCCGGGCAGCTGGTGAGCCAGCGCCAGCTCCTGCACGACGTGTGGGGGCCCAACTACCAGAACGAGACCAACTACCTGCGGGTCTACCTGGCCCAGCTGCGCCGCAAGCTCGAACCCGACCCCTCCCACCCGCGCCACCTCATCACCGAGGCCGGTCGCGGCTACCGCTTCGAGCGGGAGGGCTGACCCCCTGCCCGAGGACGGTGCGGGCGCCCTTCCCGGGGGCGCGGGGTCCGGGGTGCACCCGTGCGGGGCGTCCCCCTCAGGGGGCGGCGGCCCCGCACAGGTCCATCATCAGGTCGAACTCCACGGAGTCGGTCTGTCCCCGGTTGGCCTTGGCCACCGCGAAGCAGGGGGCGAAGGCGCGCACCCACTCCATCAGCCGGTTCGCGTCCACGGACATCGCCCGGGCGAGCGCGTCCACGCGCCGTTCCACCTCGGTGACGTCGGCGGCCTTCCACACGGCCCAGTCGACGGCGTCCGCCGCGCCGTCACCCAGGCAGGCGCGCGGGTCGAGGACCACCAGTCCGCGCTCCCCGCCGTCGATGACGTTGCCGGGGTGCAGGTCGCCGTGGAGCGGGACCACGTCGACGTCTCCGTGGGCCAGGTCGCGGGCGTTGGCCGCGCCCCGGTGCATCACGGCGGCCGGGACGATGTCCGCGGCGGCGCCCTCCTCACGTTCACGGCCCCACATCTCGAACACGAACTGCACCCTGGCACTGAGCGGGCGCAGTTCCATGCGTTCGGCCGGGCTGACCTCCACGGCGTGGAGTTCCGCGACGAGGCCGCCGATGGTCTCCATGGCGGGGACCACGCCGGTGGCCGCCACCGTGTCCCCCTCGACCCGTTCCATCAGGAAGGCGCCCCGGTCGGCGTCCACCCCCCACACGTCGGGCACCCGCCGCGAGGGCGCCCACATGCGCAGGAGGTCGGCCTCGGAGACGGAGAGGCCGCTGTCCGGGGAGATCTTGAGGACCCCCTCGACGCCGTCGGAGCGGCGCACGTAGAGGACGACGGAGGTGCGCCCGTGCGGGGCGGGGCCCTCGACGGTCAGCCCCCACTCGGAGGCCAGCTTCTCGACGATCGCGGGCAGCTCGGCGAGCCACTCGGTGACGTGGCCCCCGAAGCGCCGTTCCAGGCGGCGGCGCTGCCGGTCGTCGACGAACTGCGCTGTTCCGTCGTTCATACATCCACCTTCGGTTCGCTCACGCCGGTGCCCGCCGTGGAGGGGGTCGCGCACCGGGTTGACGTTCGGGTACCTCGCGTAGGGGCCGTGGCCGCACCGTCGCCGCGTCGCGGGTGCGGGGAGTTCCCGCCCGTGGGGCACATACCCATCCTCGCGGCGACGGTAACGGCATCGTGGCTGTTCGCGGCGGCGCCACCACGGAGGGGGACCGCCCGGGCACGTCAGGTGAGGCGCCCCTTGGCCGCCCGGTGCTGGGCGAGGAGCGTGTCCACGACCAGTTCGGAGGGCCAGAGCGGAGCGGTGATCGCGGTGGCGTCGAGGCGCCGGAGCAGGTCGAAGTCGGGTCCGTCGACCAGCCTCCAGGCGGCCACGGCGACCTGGTCCTGGCCGTCACGGCGCAGCCGCGCGACGGCGTCGAGGACGGAGGGCGCCCAGGTGCGCAGGTAGCCGACCTGAACCGGGGAGGAGAGGCGTCGGCTCAGCATCCGGGCCACGTCCATGACCACCTGGCGCTCCTCGGTACCGGTGGTGCCGTCGGCGGCCAGGACCACGCCGTCGTCCGGTCTGCGGCCGGAGTCCGCGAGCCGACCGGCGAGGTCCGCGACGATCGACGGGACCGCTCCCAGGGGAGAGGTCTGGCAGGAGTCCCCCATGCGGCCGAGGTCCAGTTGGGTGAGCAGGTGGGCGCTGGCGACGTCGCCCCCCGCGACGAAGGCCGGAACCACCACCTTGGGGCCGCGGACGGCGCGGATCGCCGCCCTGACCTCGTCCGGGCTGCCGAAGGCCGCCGAGACGGGCGCCTCTCCGCGGTCGGCCACCGCTTCGGCCAGCCCGCACAGGGCCTCGCGTCGGTGGGCGTCTCGCGAGTCGTCGGCAACGAGAACCATCGTGGGGACCATGATCGGCTCCTTGGGATCGCTGAGGCGTCAGCCATGGTCCACCGAGCGTAGGGAGGCGGGGTTTCGTGAATGCGCCCCGGTGTTACGCGGAGGAAAACAGTGGACAATGGCTGTGATGGTTATCACCAGGGGAAGTCTTGGTGAATCATAACAATCCACCACCGGAGGACGCGTGTCCACTTCCCCGGAGAGTGGCGTGCGTCTCCAGAACGCGGACTCGGAACTCGCAGCCTTTCCCTTTCTCCCCACTGACCTCGTGGGACACGCGAATAGGCCGACGAGGAACGCCCAAAGGGAACCGGGTCCCGATTTCTCGACCAACTCCCGGACGCCACTCACAACCTTTCCCGGACCTCTCCAGAGAAATCCGCCGTAAATGGATGACCGAGGCGAATGCACGGGCCGGATGCACGTGCCACGGAATGCGCGGGTTCACCCCGCACACCGGAAATGGAGCTCCCACCCCTTGCCACATGGCAGCCCCGTTGTCAAGGGTGCACACTCCCCCTCCCCAGCAGAACCGCACACCACTTGACGTGGGGAGACAGGGTGCGAGTCCGGCGTGATCACTTGCGATACCCCCGCACCCGCAGCACACTGGGAACCAAATGGGCAGGGACCTCCGGTCCCACCAGCGTCCCGCTGTCCCCCCGGCACACCGGAGGACCTCCCCACAGCGCGACGGGGCCGCCCGCCCCACCGTACGGACCACCACCGAAGACCACCGAGCCGTCCCAGACTGGAGTTGAGCATGGCCGTCCACCCTCGGGTGCAGACGCTGACCCAGGCTTTCCTCGCCAACGCCGACCAGGAGTCTCCCGGCCTGGTCCAGGGCCTCTACCTGACCGGTTCGGTCGCCCTCGGCGACTTCCGCCCGCACACCAGCGACGTCGACTTCGTCATCGTGACCAACCGCCGCGCCGAGCGGGAGGACCTGGACGCCCTGCGCCGCGTGCACGCGCGCACCCGGAGCGAGGTCCCGCGCCCCCAGTTCAACGGCGTCCACGTCACCTGGGACGAGCTCAACCGCGACCCCTCGGCCTGCGGCCCCGTCCCCTCCGTCATCAACGGCCGGTTCCGCGACCGCGCCTCCGTCGACGTCAACCCGGTCACCTGGCACGTCCTGGCCGACCGGGGCGTCACCGTGCGCGGCCCGCACCCCTCCGAGCTGGACGTGTGGGACGAGCCGGAGAGCCTGCGCACCTGGTCCCTCGGTTCCCTCGACGAGCACTGGCGCCGCTGGCGGGAGAAGGCCGGACGCCTGGTCACCCCGCGCGGCCTGGCCGTCCTCGGCTCGCTGGCCCCGTCCTGGAGCGTGCTCAGCGTCAGCCGCCTGCACTTCACCCTGAAGACCGGGGAGATCACCTCCAAGTCCGGGGCCGGCCTGTACGCCCTGCACGCCTTCCCCGACCGCTGGCAGCGCATCGTCAACGAGTGCCTGCGTGTCCGGCGCGGCGTCCAGGCCCCCTCCCTGTACGAGAGCGCCCTGGCCCGCCGCCGCGCCGCCCTCGACTACATCGAGATGGTCCTGGACGAGTCCCTGCGGCCGGGGCTGGCCACCTGAGCCACCGGTCCGCCCACCGGGCCGGGCAACTAATCTGGGGACATGACCATGCGCCCCATCGTCCGCTTCGGCGACCCCGTCCTCGTGACCCGGACCGCACCCGTGACCACCTTCGACCAGCGCACGGAGAAGCTGGTCCGCGACCTCCTCGACACCGTGGACGCCCCCGGGCGCGCCGGGGTGGCCGCCACCCAGATCGGGGTCGGCTCGCGCGTGTTCAGCTACGACGTCGAGGGCCGTACCGGTTATGTGATCAACCCCGAGATCGTCGAGCTCTCCGAGGAGCTCCAGGACTGCGACGAGGGCTGCCTGTCCATCCCGCGCCTCTGGTACAGGAGCCGCCGCGCCCTGCGGGCCGTGGTCCGGGGCGTGGACCTGCGCAATGAGCCGGTCACCGTCGAGGGCACCGGCCTGATGGCGCAGTGCCTCCAGCACGAGACCGACCACCTGGACGGCATGCTCTACATCGACCGCCTGGACGCCGGGACCCGCAAGCAGGCCCTGCGTGACATCCGCCGCTCGGACTGGTTCCTGCCCTCGGAGACGCCCGCCCCCTCGACCTCCGTCAGCCTGCCCAGCGCGTTCGGCGGCAGAGCCTGACCCGGACGTTCGGTGCGGTCACCCGGTCCGGGTATCTTCTGGACAGACCCCCGCTCAACCCCCACAGCAACGCGAGTCAACTCACTGTGCACGTATCACCGAGACCTCGTATGGTCCGCTGAGCACCTCCCCTCCCGTGACGGCCCAACCGTCCCCTCGGCGCAGCGGATGCTCTCGGATCATCCACGGAGCAGAAATGACATCCACTCCTCGTAACGCCACTCGTCGCGGCCGGTTCACGGCGTCCGTCGCCGCCGTGACCGCACTCGTCCTCGTCGGCCTGCCCGGTGCGGCCCACGCCGACCCCGACGACGACGTCGACATCGACGAGCTGAACCAGCGGGCCGAGGAGCTGGAGGAGACCTACGACGGCGAGCTGCTCCAGTACACCGAGATCAAGGACCGGGTGGAGACCGCCGAGGCCGAGCTCGAGGAGCTCGACGAGCGCCTGGAGCAGTCCCGCGGCGGGGTGTCGGCCATCGCCGCCGCCCAGTACAAGGGCGACGGCTTCGACCCGACCCTCCAGATCGTGTTCTCCAGCCAGCCCGAGGACATGTTCGCGGACGCCGCGACCGTCGACTACCTGGGACAGAGCCAGGCCGAGCAGATCGCCGAGCTCATCACGCTCCGCGACGAGCAGGCCGTGCTCACCAGCGAGCTCCAGGACGAGATGTCCGAGGCCTCGGAGCTGATCGACGACCTGGAGGAGCAGCGCGAGGAGGTCACCAAGCGCATCGAGGAGTACGAGGAGGAGCAGGTCCCGGAGGCTCCGGAGAACCCCGGCAACGGCTCGATCCCCGACAGCGCGCGCGGCGGCGGCTGGGAGCAGACCACGCCCCGGATGGCGGCCATCCGCGACGAGATCATCATGCAGTTCGGCGCGCCCTACCCGGTGGGCTGCTGGCGTCCCAGCAGTGACGACCACGGCACCGGTACCGCCTGCGACTTCATGATGAGCGCCAACGGCGCCGCTCCCTCAGCCGCGAACAAGGCCCTCGGCCAGCAGATCTCCGACTACGGCATCGCCAACGCCGACCGCCTGGGCATCAAGTACATCATCTGGGAGCAGCAGATCTGGCAGTCGACGTCGCGCCAGTGGACCTGGATGAACGACCGCGGCGACCTGACCCAGAACCACTACGACCACGTGCACATCAGCTCGTACTGATCCGTGGCCGCGGCGCCCGGGCCCGCGCGAGCGGCAGGACCGCGACCAGGGCCACGGCGACCACCGCGAAGGCGGGGCCGTATCCGGTGAGCTGGATGAGCAGGCCGAGGCCGACCGCCCCGACCCCCGTGCCCGCGTCGAAGCCGATGTTCCAGGCCGCGCTGGCCCTGCCGTACCCGGCCGGTCCCGCGCGGCCCAGCATCACCGTGACGGTCTCGTTCTGCACCGCGCCGAACCCCAGGCCGAACAGCGCCGACCCGCCGAGGACCAGCAGGGCCACGCCCGCGCCGGGCGTCGCGTCGCCGTTGGCCCACAGTCCGGCGGTGATCAGTCCCGCCCCGGCGGCCGCCGCGAGGGTTCCCGGCATCAGCAGGAGGGTGCGCCGGTGCCGGTCGTACAGGATCCCGGCGGTCCACCTCCCGGCGACGACGCCGAGGGCGTAGGCGGCCAGCAGCGTACCGACCAGCCAGGCGGCCCGTTCGAGCGGGATCGCCAGGAAGGTCACGACCCCGCTGGCACCCGAGGCCACCACCAGCATGATCACCAGCGGCGCGGCGAGGGCGACCATCAGCGGAAGTCCGCGCGAGGAGCCCGAGGGGGCCGCCGTGTCACCCTCGTCGTGTCCGGCTCCGCGCAGCGCCGCCCGGTTGCGGCCGCCGTCCGCGAACCAGATGCCGGAGGCGAGCACCGCCGCCACCACGCCGCAGATCCCGGTGAGCCAGAAGGCGGTGTCGAACCCGAGGCTGAGCGCCAGCGCCACCCCGCCGGGCAGGATCACGACCTGCGGCAGGCCGATCGCCAGTCCGTAGTAGCCGGTGGCCCGGCCGACCTGGTGCGCGGCCACCAGCCGGGCGGCGAGCGCGGTCCCGGCCACGGTCACCATCCCGAAACCGATCCCGCGCACCGCCGAGATGGCCACCAGGGGGCCGAGGTCGGTGGTGAGGGCGAACAGCGGCATGGGCAGGCCCATGATGAGGGAGCCCACGGGGAAGGTCCACCGGTAGCCGCCCGCGTGGTCCAGGAGCCAGGGCATGGCCAGCTGGGTGAGGACCGTGGTGAGCATGAAGACGGCGGTGGTGCCGCCCGCGCCGAACTCGCCCGCGCCGCCCCGACTGGCCCACAGGGGGACGAGGGGCAGGACGGCGGCGAACCCGCAGAGGCCGACGGCGGTGGCCATGATCAGGAGGGCGAAGCCCCGCCCCCGGAGTCCGGGAAGGTCGTCGTCGGGCACGGGGGCACCGCTACCTGCGGCCGGGGAGCCAGATGGGATCATCCGTCCTTTCTAACCGAGCCGTGGCGGGCTGTCGACACGGCCCGGCTCCCCTATCCCGGCTGCTCCGGCTGGGGCAGCCGCTCCCCCAGCCAGTCCCGCAGGCGGACCACGAGCTCGGGGCGGACCGCCCGCTCGGCGTGCCCCATCTCCCGGACGATCCACAGGTCCTTCGGCTGGCGCGCCGCGTCGTGGATGGCGGTGGCGTGTGAGACGGGGAAGTAGCTGTCGGAGTCGCCGTGCACGACGAGCAGCGGCGCCGGGGCGACCTCTCCGGCGACCTCCCGGGGTTCGGCCGGAGTGGGGTTCCAGCGCTGGTCGGTGACGCGGACCTTGCGGAAGCGCCGTAGGAAGGCGCGTCCGAAGCTGCGGCCCACGCCGAAGGTGAGCAGGCGCATGGAGCGGGTGCCCCGGTAGTACCAGCGGCTGGGGCCGCTCACGGACACCACGGCGCAGACCCCGCCGAAGATGGCGGCGTGCCGGATGGCGACCGCGGCGCCCATGGAGAAGCCCAGGGTGGCGATGTGGGTGTACCCGAGTTCGCGCAGGCGGCCGACGACCGCTTCGAGGTCGTGGATCTCGGCGTTGCCCACGGTGCTGCGCCCGCCGGACCCGTGGTGGCCCCGGAAGTCGAAGGTCATCACGTCGCCGACGGACAGCAGTCCCTGGGCGATGGCACGCGTGTGCGGGCTCCGGTAGGTGCCGGTGAAGCCGTTGGCGAGGACCACCACGGTGGTGCGGGGGACGGAGCCGCGCAGCAGCACGGCGTCGATCCCCACACCGTCCGTGGTGGTCAGCCAGAAACGGTTCTCCCGGGGCTGGGCGATGGAGTGGTCAATGGCGTCGGACACCACTCCATCGTGCACGATCAGTCCCTGTACGGGGAGTGCGGCCCCGGTGTGTCGCCCCCGGGCCGGTGGCCGGGGTGGGGACCCGGGTACGGGCCGTCAGGGAGGCCCTGGGGCGGGGCGGGCCGCTGCGGGTTCGGCGCGGGATACCCCGGCTGTGGGTCCTGCTGGTACTGGCCTGGCGGCGGACCCGGCGCGTACTGACCGGGGGGCGGACCCTGCTGGTACCGGCCGGGCGGCGGACCCTGCCGGAACTGGTCGGGCGGTGGTCCCGGTGCGTACTGACCGGGGAGCGGTCCCGGCTGGTACTGGTCCGGCGATGGGCCCTGCTGGTACTGGCCGGGGGGCCGACCCTGCTGGAACTGACCCTGCGGCGGCCCTTGGGGGGCCTGCGGGTGGGGGTCGACCGGCGCGGAACCGTGGGGAGGCGTGTCCTGGACGTGCGCCCGGCCCGCGGGCGTCTCCTCCCCGACCGCCTCGAACTCACCCGTGCGACCGTACTCGTCGTCCGGGTACCCGTCGTCCGCGTACTCGTCCTCCGGGTACTCGTCGTCGTAGTAGTCCTCGTCCGGGCGCAGGGCCTCCTCCGCCGCCTCCCGCTCCGAGGCCGGGGGGAAGACGACCGAACGCAGGTTCAGCGCGACGTGCACCAGCACCGGCACGACCAGGCTGCCCGTTCCCAGGTACAGCACGGTGAACAGGGTGCCCGAGAAGCCCGCGCTGAGCAGACCCCACCAGCCCTGGTAGGCGTGGGCCAGCGAGAAGAGCAGGACGGACAGCACAGCGGCGATCCACAGCGGGACACCCATGCTGGCGACGAGCGTGATGAACAGACCCCGGTAGAGGAGCTCCCCGAACACACCTCCGGTGACGGCCATCCCGGCCGCCAGCGCCCGCTCACGGCCGGTGCGCGGCAGCAGCAGGTACTGCCGACGGCCGGGTTCGGGCAGGGTCATGGGCTTGGCCGCGCCCCGGCGTCCCCGGTGGCCCTTGCGGCCCTTACCGCCCTTGGCGCCCCGGGTGGGAAGACCGTTGACCAGCACCCAGAAGGCGGCCAGCGCGACGGTGCCGCCGATCGCGGCGCCCACGATCGGGCCGAAGGCGTCCGGGACGCGCAGCCCCAGGTCGACCAGGTTCAGCTCGGGCGACAGCAGGAGCACGGCGAGGACCAGCAGGCCCCACAGCACGTGGATCGCCATCGTGACGGCGTACAGCAGCCCGAGGGCGCGCTCGTCGCCGTTCTCACGGCGTGACAGCCACGCGAACGCGCGCCGTCCGAGCAGGGGTTCGCCGAACGCCGCGAAGAACAGCAGCAGGACCGTCAGCAGGGTCCCGGCGAGACTGAATTGAGGAAGACTCTCCGACCATGGCACGGGCACAGCCTAGAAGAACGACCCGGGTCATAGGGACACGGAAGCGCCCATCCCGGATACGGACCGGCGTACCCCTTGTGGTCGGAGCCGCGAAGAGCGACGGTGGTGAGTGTCGCAGGTCATACCAGCGGTGGTCCCGTACGACCACCGCCCGGAACCCCGAGGGTTGGGTGGACGAGGATGGTTGATCGAGCCGTACCCGGGGCCGACGGGCCCCAGGACATCCGCAACGTCGCGCTGGTGGGTCCCGCCGACGCGGGCAAGACGACCCTGGTCGAGGCGCTGCTCCTCGCCGCCGGGGAGATCAGGCGCCCCGGCAGCGTGGAGGAGGGCACGACCGTCAGCGACCACGACGAGGTCGAGGTCCGCCAGAGGAGGTCGGTGCACCTGACCCTCAACCCGATCATGGTGGGCGACGTCAGGGTCAACCTGCTGGACACCCCCGGCTACGCCGACTTCGTCGGGGCGATGCGCGCCGGGCTCCGGGGCGCCGACGCCGCCCTCTTCGTGATCTCGGCCCTGGACGGCGTGGACGGACGCACCCGCATGCTGTGGGAGGAGTGCGCGGCCGTCGGCATGCCGCGAGCCGTGGCCGTCACCAAGATCGACCATCCGCGCGCCGACTTCGACGCGGTGGTGGCGCGCTGCCAGGAGGCGTTCGGCCCCGGTGTCCACCCCGCCTACGTGCCCGCCATGCGGGGTTCGGGGGACCATCGCGCCCTGGTGGGGCTCTGGGGACTGGTCTCGGAGCGCTACCACGACTACTCGGGCGAGGGCGGCCCGGACTCCGCCCCCGACTGGCTGCGTGAACAGGCGGGCCCGTTGCGGGAGACGCTGATCGAGGAGGTCATCACCGAGAGCGAGGACGAGGCGCTCATGGAGCGCTACATGGAGGGCGGTGAGCTCGACCCGGACCTGCTCATCAAGGACCTCAAGGAGGCGGTGGCGGCGGGCGGGTTCCACCCCGTCCTGGCGCTCAGCCCCACCCACGGCGTGGGGGTCCCCGAGCTCCTGCGCGAGCTCCCGCTCTCCTGCCCGGACCCGACCCGGCGCCCGTTCCCGTCGGTGACCCGCCCCGACGGCCGACCGGTGGAGGGGCTGTCCTGCGACCCGGACGGGCCTCTGGTCGCGGAGGTGCTGACCACGTCCACCGACCCGTACGTGGGCCGGGTCAGCCTGGTCCGGGTCTTCTCCGGGACCTTACGGCCCGACGCCGACGTGCACCTGCACGGGGAACGGTCCGGGGACGACGAGCGCACGGGGGCCCTCTCCGTCCCGCTCGGTTCGAGGGCCCGTCCGGTGGGAGAGGTGATCGCGGGCGACCTGTGCCTGGTGGCGAAGCTTCCCGAGGCCCGGACCGGGGACACGCTCTCCGCGCCCGAGCTGCCGCTCCGGGTGTCGCCCTGGCGTTTCCCGGACCCCACCATGCCGGTGGCGATCCGCGCGGCCTCCGCCGGCGACGAGGACAAGCTCTCCCTGGCGGTGGCCCGGCTCCTGGCCGAGGACCCGTCCCTTCGGGTGCGGGTGAACGAGGAGACCCACCAGATGGTCCTGTGGAGCCTCGGCGAGGCCCACCTGGACTCCTCCCTGGACCGCCTCGAGCACCGGTACGGGGTGCGCGTGGAGACGGAGGACGTCCTCGTCCCGCTGCGGGAGACCTTCACCGTCCCCTGCCAGGGCACGGGCCGCAACGTCAAGCAGAGCGGTGGGCACGGGGAGTTCGGGGTGTGCCGGATCCGGGTCGAGCCGCTGGCGTCCGGTGCCGGTCTGGAGTTCGTGGACCGGATCGTGGGCGGTGTGGTCCCGCGCCAGTACGTGTCCTCGGTGGAGAAGGGCGTCCGCGCCCAGATGGCCGAGGGCGTGGCCGACGGGCACCCGCTGGTGGACCTGCGCGTCACCCTGTACGACGGCAAGGCGCACTCGGTGGACTCCTCCGACATGGCCTTCCAGAAGGCCGGGAGGCTCGCTCTGAGGGATGCCGCCGCCTCCTCGGAGCTGTCGGTCCTGGAGCCGGTGGACACGGTGACGGTCGAGGTCGACGACGCCCACCTGGGCGCGGTCCTCAGCGACCTGGCCGCCCGGCGCGGACGCGTGGTGGGCACCGAGACCGCGCCGGGCGGCCGGGTGGTGGTCCGCGCGGAGGTCCCCGAACTGGAGATCCTGCGCTACGCCGTGGAGCTGCGTTCGGTCTCGCACGGCACCGGGGTGTTCACCCGGGACTACCTGCGCCACGAGCCCCTGCCCGCCCAGCTCGGCCACCGCCCGGCCGGGTCCGGACACCGGTAGGCCCAGGCCAGCGACCTCGAAGCGAGCACCTCAGTCATGGAGGAAGCCGGTCCGCCCAGCCTGAGCCACAGGCGTGAGCCCTGCCCCTGGTCTTGGCCACCGGGGGGTGCCCGTTCGGCGCCGGAGAGGGTTCTGGAGGTGCCGCAGGTGGGATTGCGAGGAACGAGCCATCACACCGAAGGTGCCGAAGGTTCCTCTGCAAAGGCGCCGAACCCCGGGCCGAAGCGAAGCGGAGGTGAAAAGAGGCCCTACCTCCTAGAGCACCCTTCCGGGGGTGGACCGGTCAGCCAGGGCGGCGAAGCGGAACGTGTTCACGGGGTGGCTGGACAGGAGGTTGACCAGCATCACGAAGAAGCCCGTGTCGGTGTGGGCGCGCGCGGCGATGTCGTCGAAGTCCACGGCCGGGTACAGGTACTTGCCCGCGGCCAGAACGCGGATGCCCTGCACACCCTCGGGGCAGAACTCGTAGGCGTGGTTGTCGGCGGTGTACTCCTGGGCGCGGCCCAGGGTGCTGCCCACCCCCGGGATCACCTGGGCGATGGAGACGGCGAACTGGCGCCAGAACGAGGTGTGCCCGGCGGCGATGTGGCCGACCTCGTGGCCGATCACGAAGCGCAGCGCGTCGGGGTCGCCCAGGCGGCCGCCCACCTCGAACAGGTCGCTGTGGACGGCCACGTAGCGGCGGAACCCGTGCCCGGAGGCGAACGCGTTGATGGTGCCGTTGCCCAGCACGATGTACGCCTCGGGGACCTGGCTCATCCCGAAGGCGCGGGCGGCGTCCTGGACCATCCGGTACGCGTCCGGGAACTGCGCCTCGGTGATGCGCACACCGTTGACCCGCTGCCGCGCGTAGAGCTGTCCGCGCACGAAGAAGACCAGCAGGGGGATGCTCAGGAGCAGCAGCGGCTCGTTGGGGTCGCCGGAGAGCGCACGGCTGACGGCGCCCCCGACGGCGAGCAGGGTGACGGCGACACAGCCCACCAGGAGGGGTGTCTCCCGGTGATGGCGCAGGGAGCGGCGGACGCGGGGGTCACCCCATCGCCAGAGGATGGCCCCCACGTGCGGTCAGAGCCGGTACTGCGCGTCGGGGAGGTCGTCGTCCGGGCCGGGGGGCGGGGGCGCGGAGTGGGCGCTGCCCATCGGCGGCGGCCCCCCGAAGGCGGGACCGGCGGGCGGGGCCGACGGCGGCGGAGCGGGGGCCTCGTCCTCGTCCATGATCGCGGCCATGTCGGCGGACAGGGTCGACTCCTCGGCCTTCTCACTGCGCCACTCGTCGCGGCGTTCCTGGTCCTGGCGGCCCATCATCGACTGCATGTCGGTGTCGTGGGTGGCCTTGCCCGGCTCCTCCGGCCAGGCGGAGGACGCGGCCAGGAAGGCGCTGTCGTAGGCGTCGTTGGCCTCGTCCGAGAAGCTGGGCTCCGCCGGGCGCGGCCCGGTCAGCGGGTCGGAGAGGGGATCGGAGAGGGCGTGGACCGGGGCGGGTGCCTCGGTGCGGGGCTGGGCCTCCCCCGAGTGGGCGCCGGGGTCGGTGTTGCCGCGCGTGTCCGCCGCCTCGGAGGGCGCCGGGCCCGGGAAGGCCGTGCCCATCGGGGCGGCTCCGGGCGGCGACGCCATGGCGGCGGGGTTGGGGTTGTCGCTGCCCACGTAGGACAGGGCGGCGATGGTGAGCGCCGCGAGCCCGGCCCGCAGGGTGGGTTCGCGGTCGGGTGAGAAGAACGGCGAGTGGTTGCTCGGGACGTTCCCCATCTTCTCGTAGGGGGTGTCGCCGGGGGCGTTGTCCCACACGTCGTGCGGTGTGGCGCCGACGAACCAGAACACGTACGGGATGGGCTGCGGGTCCTCGGGCAGTCCGAAGCGGCAGAAGTCCTCGGTCGCCGGGGAGGGGTCGGGCAGGTGGATGACGTAGTCGCCGCCGAAGTAGGCGTGGTGGGCGGCGGCGACGTCGGCGGTGCTGGCCGGGTCGTTGTGGGTGACCCCGCTGCTCTGGAAGCGCTCGACCTCGGGCTCTCGGCTGGCCCCGGAGGCGGCCGCCTCGGCGCGCACGACGCGCTCGATGGCCCGCTCCAGCTGGTCCGAGACGTTCTCGTTGAGCGCCCGGGTGCTGATCTCCAGGTAGGCCTCGTCGGGGATGATGTTGGCCTTGGTGCCCGCCTGGATCCTGCCGACGGTGAGCACCGCCATCTCGCTGGGGCTGATCTCGCGCGAGACCACGCCCTGGAGGCGGGTGACGATGTTCGCGGCGATGAGGACCGGGTCCACGGTGGTGTGCGGCTGGGAGGCGTGGCCGCCCTCTCCGAAGATCCGCACCCGGTAGGCGCTGGCCGCGCCGAGGATGATCCCGGCCCGGTGGGAGATGAGCCCGGCGGGCTGCGGACCCAGGTGCTGGCCGAGGATGACGTCCGGGCGGCCGAAGCGGTCGTAGAGTCCGTCGTCGATCATCCCCTGGGCGCCGTCGAGGGTCTCCTCGCCCGGCTGCGCCACGATCATGATGGTCCCGGCCCACTCCTCGCGGGTCTCGGAGAGCAGGTCGGCGACGCCGATCAGGCAGGCGGTGTGCGCGTCGTGGCCGCAGGCGTGCATGACGGGGACCTCGACGCCGTCGGGGCCGTGGGCCTTGGCCGTGCTCGCGTAGGGCAGACCGGTCTTCTCCTCCAGGGGGAGGGCGTCCATGTCCGCGCGGAGCATCACCGTGGGGCCGGGGCCGTTGCGGAGGATGCCGACCACACCGGTGCCGCCGACGCCCCGGTGGACCTCGTAGCCGGTTCGGTTCAGCCATTCCGCGACGACGCTGGCGGTGCGCTGTTCGGAGTGGGAGAGCTCCGGGTTCTTGTGCAGGTCGACGTAGACGCCCTCGACGAGCGGGAAGAGCTCGTCGAGGAGTCGCATGACCACGCTTCCGTGCTGGGCTGCACGGTTGGGGTCCACCGCGTGCGGCACGGTTTCCACCGCCTTCTTCGTTCTCGTCTGGCGGGCTATGACAGGTTGACAGGGGGTTCCGCCGCCTGGGGGCAGCCTATCGGCGTGTCCGTCGCGCGTTCACACCGACACGTTGGTGCCGCGGTGCGCCTTGGCGTCCCCTGGTGGTGCCCATGGGTTAGGGTCTGCACACGGTAAGCCATCCCACACCCGTGTCCTCGGGTGCGCGTGCCCTCGTGGGTCCCCGTTCCTCGGATCCCGGCACGGCGTTGGGGACCTTTGCCTGATTTGTGCGAACTACTGGCATACCGCAGTATGTCTCAGTAGGGTAACGGAACTACGTTCGCGCAACGGATTCGCCGGTGCCCCCCTCGCGCGCCACGCGGCACCACACCATCGGCCCCTGGCCCCTGACCGACGGTCGACCACATCCCGCACAGAGGGTCGCGGGACCGACACACAAGCCCCAGAAATCAGTGATCTCGGAGTCCCTAGTGGCCTCATCCACGACCAGTCCGGCACCCCAGTCCACGGAGAACGGGAACGGCGCGACCGACCCGGTCTCCGCAGCAAGGGCCTCGGCGGCAGCGCGACCGCCGGGCCGTGACGCCCGACTCGACAACGCCAAGTTCATCCTCATCGCTCTGGTCGTCGTCGGCCACGCGATCGAGCCGCTCTCGGACTACGGGCCCGCCAGTGCCCTCTACTACTGGGTCTACTTCTTCCACATGCCCGCGTTCATCATGATCAGCGGCTACCTCTCCCGTTCCTTCGACTCCTCGTCGATGCGGGTGGAGAAGCTGGTCCTGACGCTGGCCGTCCCCTACCTGATCTTCTGGACCATCCACCAGACCATCTACACGGTCGAGCGCGGCGGACTCCCGGACACCCTGTCCGTGCTGAAGCCGACCTGGACCCTGTGGTTCCTGGTCGCCCTCTTCCTGTGGCGCCTCACCGTGCCGGTCTGGCAGCGGCTGCGCTGGCCCGTGGCGATCGCGGTGGTCATCTCCCTGTTCGCCACCACGGCGGACCTGGGCAGCACCCTCTCGATCGGCCGGGTGCTCAGCTTCCTGCCCTTCTTCGTGCTGGGCCTGAGCCTGCGCCGCGAGCACTTCGCCCACCTGGACCGGCTCTGGGTGCGGATCGCCTCCGTGCTGGTGCTGGGCCTCACCGCCGTCCTGGCGGTACCGGTCTCGGGCCGCATGAGCAGGGACTGGCTCTTCTGGAAGGAGAGCCTGACCGACCGCGCCATCGACCCGCTGATGCCGAGCATCGGCATCCGGCTGGCCTTCATGGGCATCGCCCTGGTCATGACCGTCGCGGTCCTGGCGCTCACCCCGAAGAGGCGGACCTGGTACACGTCGCTGGGCGCCTACACGCTCTACGTGTACCTGGGCCACTCGGTCTTCCTGATCCTGCTCAAGGCCAGCCCCTGGTACGACCTGATGTCCGGCCCGGTGGCCCTGGCCACCACCCTGTCGCTGGGCATGGGGCTCACCCTCCTGCTGTGCACTCCGTGGGTGCGCGGGTGCATGCGGTGGGCGGTCGAACCGCAGCCCACGTGGTTCCTGCGCCAGGACGACAGGGGTCTGGCCCACGAGGAGGCCGAGGCGAGGAGGCGGACGGCCGAGGCGGAGCGGAGCTCCGTGTAGCCGACCGCGTCCACAGACGGGAAGAAGAGGGGGCGTTCCGCACGGTGCGGAACGCCCCCTCCCTCGTTCGGGTACCCGGCTCCGGGCCGGGTCGGGCTCAGCTGCCGCCCACGCTCGCCGGGGTCGCGGCGGCCAGCTCCCGGCGGCGCGCCTCGAAGCGGCGGGACTCCTTCCACAGGCGACCCACCAGGACCACCTCGAAGAAGCCCAGCGCGAGGCAGGAGAAGACCGCCACGGGGATGATCAGGCTGTTCAGCGGGGTGAAGAAGGCGAACACGACGGTCGCGGGCGCCACCACGCACAGGAACATCTCGAACTCGATGCCGCTGAACAGGTGCGGGCGCACGCGGTGCCTGAGGAGGGCGCCGCGCACCCGGGGGTAGAGGCCGCGGGGCGCCGGGGCGTCCGCGTTGGCCGGGGCGTCCGACACCTCGTCGTCCTCGGGGTCGGACACGTCCGGGTTGGTGGCCTCGTCGCGCAGCCGCTCGGTGTCCCCGGAGGCCACGGCGAGCGCTTGCTTCATGGTCTTGCGGGTCTTGGCGACCTGCGAGCCGTTGAGGTAGCGCAGCAGGTCGAAGAAGACCACCACGGGGGCGACGATCAGGTAGGCGGCCTGGCCGGTGACCAGCCACTGGCCGACCAGCAGCGCCATCACGCAGCCGAAGAAGCGGATGCGGTCGAAGACGAAGTCGACCCAGCTCCCGAAGACCGACCCGGTGCCCTTGAGGCGGGCGATCTTTCCGTCCATGCAGTCCAGCACGAAGCTCAGGTGGAACAGCAGGGCGCCCGCCAGCAGCCAGGCCCAACCCAGGTCACCGGCCCAGACGGGGGCCGCGAAGCAGATCGCGGACAGCAGGCCCAGCACGCCCGCGCCCAGCGTGAGCTGGTTCGGTGTGACGTTGGTCCGGTTCGCCGTCCACACCACCATCCGACCCGCGAGCGGATCAACCAGGAAGACGGTCCACCAGGCGTCCTTCGCCTTGTAGGTCTCGTCCTTGACTTGCGCGAGCGTGAAACGCGACATGCGGGGTTCTCCTGGAGGGCCCTGTTAACCCGCGAACGCCTACGGTGCGGCGGAATCTGCACCGTTTGTGGGCAGGGGCGAGGGCTGGGTTGAGGCGGGAATCGAGTCATCATGCCAGACGGGGGTACCCCCAACCTAATCGGTGACGGCATACTTGACAGGTAAGAGGGGGATCAACAGGGTGCCGCCCGCGCGCAGCCGGGCGGAGTGGTCCACCCCCTTCGGTCTTGACCGAGGTAGAGGCATTGCGTTTTCTCAACGACCAGGTTCCCAGCCAGGACCTGACCTACAGCGACGTGTTCATGGTTCCGGGCCGCTCCGCCGTGGGCTCCCGGCTCAGCGTCGACCTGTCGTCCCCGGACGGCACCGGCACCACCGTGCCGCTGGTCGTCGCGAACATGACCGCCGTGGCGGGCCGCAGGATGGCCGAGACGGTCGCCCGCCGGGGCGGCATCGCCGTCATCCCGCAGGACATCCCGTTCGAGGTGGTCTCCGACGTCATCGCCTGGACCAAGCAACGCGACCTGGTCTACGACACCGCCATCACCCTGAACCCGACCAGCACCGTCGGTGAGGCGCTCAACCTGCTGCCGAAGCGGGCGCACAACGCCGTCATCGTGGTCGACGACGCGCGCCGCCCCGTCGGCGTGGTCACCGAGGCGGACTGCGCGGGCGCGGACCGGTTCGCCCAGCTGCACGACGTGATGTCCGCCGAGCTGCTGACCATCCCCGAGGGCACCGACCCTCAGGCGGCGTTCGGGATACTGCACGAGAACCGGCACCGGCTGGCCCCGGTGGTCGACGGGAACGGTGCCCTGGTGGGCGTGCTCAGCCGCACCGGCGCGCTGCGCTCGACCCTGTACCGGCCCGCCGTGGACGACCGGAACCGGCTGCGTGTCGCCGCCGCCGTGGGCATCAACGGCGACGTGTCCGGCAAGGCCGCGGAGCTGCTCGAGGCCGGGGTGGACACCCTGGTGATCGACACCGCGCACGGCCACCAGGAGAAGATGATCTCCGCGATCCGCAAGGTCCGCGCGCTGTCGCCGGACGTGCCGATCGTCGCGGGCAACATCGTGACCGCCCAGGGGACCCGGGACCTCATCGAGGCCGGGGCCGACATCGTCAAGGTCGGCGTGGGCCCGGGCGCGATGTGCACCACCCGGATGATGACCGCCGTGGGCCGTCCGCAGTTCTCCGCCGTGCTGGAGTGCGCGGCCGCCGCCCGTGAGCTGGGCAAGCACGTGTGGGCGGACGGCGGTGTGCGCCACCCGCGCGACGTGGCCCTGGCCCTGGCGGCCGGTGCCTCCAACGTGATGGTGGGGTCCTGGTTCGCCGGGACCTACGAGTCGCCCGGCGACGTCATGCGCGACGCCCAGGGCCGCCAGTACAAGGAGAGCTTCGGGATGGCCTCGGCGCGCGCGGTGCGTCTGCGCACGTCCGAGGACTCCCCGTTCGAGCGGGCCCGCAAGGCGCTGTTCGAGGAGGGCATCTCGACCGGCCGGATGTACCTGGACGCCGAGCGTCCCGGGGTCGAGGACCTGATCGACCAGATCATCGCCGGTGTGCGCAGCTCCATGACGTACGCGGGCGCCACCTCGCTGGCGGAGTTCCACGAGCGCGCCGTGGTCGGCGTGCAGAGCGCCGCCGGGTACAACGAGGGTCGTCCCGTGGAGAACGGCTGGTAGACGGCGACCGTTCGGAACACGGTGAGGGGGAGGGGTCTTCGGGCCCCTCCCCTTCCGTGTGCCCGGACCAGGCTCCGTGCCCGTCGGCTAGGCGGAGCCGTCCTCCCGGCTGCCGGCCTCGTGTTCCTTGCGGTACCGGCCGCAGAGGCGGTCCGCGTGCCGGATGGGTTCGGGGACCCGGTACCTGGGCGAGACCCGCAGGATGAGCTCGGCGGAGCCCGCGAGGTCCACACGGTGGCCCACGGAGACGTAGACGGGCTTGGTGCGGGCGCGGGTACGCAGGACCCGGCCGATGACCTCGGCCCCCTCGGCCGCGAGGGTCTCGGTGTCCTCGACCACCTCGGAGCGCCCGGCGACCATGGGGGTCCACGATCCGCGCTCCTCCCCCGGCGGGGAGTTGCGGCCGTAGAGCACGGACTTGGCGGACCCGACCACCGGTGCGTCGATGAGGACGCCCAGATGACTGGCGATCCCGAAGCGGCGGGGGTGGGCCACGCCGAAGCCGTCGCAGACGAACACGTCCGGGGTGACGGACAGGCCCTCGATGGCGCGGAGCACCGGGGGCAGTTCCCGGAAGGCGAACAGTCCGGAGATGTAGGGGAAGGACGGGGTGTCGGCGACCAGGGAGGTGTCCACCACCTCCAGGGTGCGGGCGTCCAGAACCACGGCGGCCGCCGCCAGCTCCTTGTCGCCCACGCCGTAGCTCACGTCGAGTCCGGCCACGTAGCGCACGGCGTCCGGGTCGAGGGTTTCCGTGCGGACCCGGTCGGCCAGCAGGCGCTGCCGGGCCACCGCCTCCTTGGGGTCGCTCGGCCAGTTCTCCGGGTCGTCCAGCGCCTGGGCCGCCCGCCGCGCGACGTCGCTCACGTGTTGTTCCTCGGTTCCCTCGTCCGCTCCCCGTCCGGGCTCTCAGGCGCAGTCTAGGCCGGTGAAGGTCTGCCCGGCGGCGGGCACCCCGGCCCCCTCCCAGCGGAAGGGGATCCCCATGGCCCGGTTGAAATCGGGGTGGTCCATCAGTTGGAAGTGCAGGTGGGGTTCGCTGGAGTTGCCGGAGTTGCCGCACCGCCCGATCCGCTGTCCGGCGGTGACCCGGTCGCCCTCGCGGACCTCGGCCGATCCCTTCCGCAGGTGGGCGTAGGCGGCGTACACGCCGTCGCCCAGGTCCAGGACGACGTGGTTGCCGACCACCCGGCGGGCACCGCCGAGGCTCCGGACGGTGCCTTCGAGGAGCAGGTACAGGAGCCCGGGCCAGGTGTCGCGGCTGCGGTGGTCGCGCTGGCCGTCGCGCACGCGCACGACGGTGGCGTCGGCCACGGCCAGCAGCGGCCGGTCGAAGGCGGGGTAGCCGTCGTCGGGGCGGCGGGAGAGGGGCCACCAGTAGCTGCGGCCCTGGGGGCGGCCCTCGTCCACGTAGACGTCGATCGCGTAGGTCTGCCCGTACTGGTGGGTGCCGTGGCTGGGCACCCTGTCGGCCGGGCTGTTGAGCCCCACCCACGCGCCCGCGACCGGTGGGGCCACCGTGACGGTCGCCTCCTCCCTGGCCTGTTCGGAGGGCTTGCGGGTCCACAGGCGCGGCCCGAACAGGAACACCCCCGCCACGGCGAGCAGGGGCAGCAGCGGTTCCATCGGCAGGCCGAAGGCGATGGCCGCGGCGGCGTAGGCGAAGTACACCACCAGCAGGGGTGCGCCGAGGTTCGTGAGGATGCCTCGCATCTGGACTCCCTGGGGATTCTTCTACGTAATTACGTATCAACGTACACCACTCCGCCGCCAAGAAAAGAACCGCCCAATTTCATACGCCTTGTGGAGCGTCGCGTTGTGCCGGAGGCCACAGACCCGAACGCTCGGGAGCACCGCCCCGGAGCAGTACCGTGGAGCCGTGAATTTGTACTGACCGGTCAGTTCAAAAATTGGGGAGGCCGCAAGAATGCGTCGGGCCACCGGAGCTCGTGTGCACGCCGAGGGCGTCACACTCACCACCCGAGAGGGACCCGTCTACACGGGGGTCGACTTCACCGCCCGGCCGGGAACGCTCACCGTCTTCCAGGCCGATTCCGGGGGCGGGCGCAGCGCACTGCTGCTCACCCTGTCCGGCCGGATGAAGCCGACCGGGGGCAGCCTGCACGTCGACGGGTACGCACTGCCCAAGCAGGCACGGAAGGTACGCCGGATCAGCTCGCTCGGGCTGATGGACGACGTCAACGCCCTCGACGACCGCCTGCGGGTGAGCGAGCACCTCTCCGAGGCCCGCCTGCTGCGTATGCGCCCCGCCGCGCGGTCCGTGACCGACCAGGCGATGGAGGCGGCCGACCTGGCCGACCTGGACCGCCGGACCATGATCAAGGAGCTCTCCATGCTGGAGCGGCGGCGCCTCGGCGTCGCCCTCGCACTGGTCTACGAACCGCGCCTGCTCGTGGTGGACAACGTGGACGGCGGGCTCAGCCGCGAACACCAGGCCGACATGTGGCGGTCCCTGACGAACCTCACCGACGAGGGGCTGACCGTCATCGCCACCTGCGCCGACGCCCAGGAGTTCGACTCCGTGGCCGGGCCCGACACCCAGGGCCCCCTCCGGATCAGGCAGGGCGACACGGACACCGGAGAGGAACCGACCGAGGAAGTGATCGGGATCGACCAACTGCTCCACGAGGGAACCGAGACGGATCCGCCGTCCGAGGACGGGTCCGCCCGGAAGGGGGGCAGACACCGTGGGCTTTCGTGACAGGAAGAAGAAGGACGCCGGGGACGCACCCGTCTACCGGTTCATGTCCGTCCCCCGGCTCGGACTGCTCACCATGCGGTCCTTCCTGCGGTCACCGCTCCCGACGGCCGCGCTCGCCGCGCTCATGCTCATCCCCCTGCTGTACTCCGGCATGTACCTGTGGTCGTTCTGGGACCCCTTCGACCGGATGGAGAACCTCCCGGTAGCCCTGGTGAACGAGGACGAGGGCGCCGAGGTCGACGACGAGGAGGTCAACGCGGGTGAGGAGCTCGCCGACACCCTCCTCGACCGGGGCGACCTCGACTGGCACCTGGTGGACGGCGCCGACGCCGCCCGGGGGCTGGACGACGGTACGTACTACGTCACCCTGACCATCCCCGCGTACTTCAGCGAGGCCCTCACCTCGCCCTCCCGGGACCGCGAGGACCCGGTCCCCGCTCTGTTGATCGCCAACTACAACGACTCCAACAGCTACGTCGTGCGCCAGCTCGCGGGCAGCGCCTTCAACGAGATCCGCTCGGCCGCGACCTCCTCGGCCATCAGCGACTACCTCGACCAGATCTTCCTGGGCTTCAACGAGATCCACGGCCAGACCGAGGACGCGGCCGAGGGCGCCGGACAGATCGCCACCGGTGCCGGGGACGCCGAGAGCGGCTCCGGTGAGCTCTCCGAGGGCATCGACGGCGCCCACGAGGGCGCGGGCACCCTCAGCGGCGGTATCGGAGAGCTCCACGAGGGTTCCAAGACCCTCGCCTCCGGTGCCACGAGCGCCTCCTCGCAGGTCTCTGACCAGGTCGACAAGCTCGACGACCTGGCCGACGAGTGGCTGCCGCAGCTGGAGGAGGACATCCCCGACATCCAGAAGCGCGCCGGTGAGGCCGCCAAGGTGTCCGCCGGGGTGTCCGAGGCCCTGGAGGACCTGCCCCAGGAGATCGACGTCACCGCCCTGAACGAGGTCGACGGTCGCCTGTCCACCTACCTCCAGGACCATCCCGAGCTGGAGAAGGAACAGCCCGACCTGCACGCGCTGCTGACCGACCTCCAGGGGGCCATGGACACAGCGCTGTCGGTGGCCGGATACGTCAACGACAACCGCGAGGACATCAACGCGACCGCCGCGGAGGCCGCCGCGCTCAGCGAGAAGGCGGCGGCCCTCTCCGAGGACCTGCCCACGATGGTCGAGGACGCCAAGGACGCGCGGGCCAAGGCAGACGAGCTCGCCGAGGGCCTGGAGACCCTGGCCGAGGGGTCCCGCACGCTCCGCGACGGCCTCTCCGAGGCCTCCTCGGGCGCCGGGGAGCTCAACAGCGGGCTGGGCCAGCTCAGCGGCGGCGCCGGAGACCTCCACGACGGTCTGGGCGACCTGGCCTCGGGCTCGGACGAACTCGCTGAGGGGCTGTCCGACGGTGTGGACGAGATCCCCACCTACTCCGACGACGGCCGGGTCAGCGCCGCCGACATGATGAGCGAGCCGGTCCGCCTGGACAGCGAGGTGGACAACGAGGCACCCAACTACGGCACCGGTTTCGCGCCGTTCTTCGTGCCCCTGTCCCTCTGGGTGGGCGCCATGGTGGTCTTCATGGTGCTGCCCGCCCTGTCCACCCGGGCCCTGGCCTCCTCAGCGCCCTCCTGGCGGGTGGCGCTGTCCGGTCGCGTCGTGCCGCTGCTGCTCGGCTGGGCACAGGTGGCGGTCATGATGACCGTCCTGCACCTGGGGCTGGGCCTGCAGTCGCAGAACTGGGCGCTGATGCTCGCCTTCCTGGCGCTCACCTCCGCCGCCTTCACCACGACCGTCCAGTACCTGAACGTGAAGTTCAACGCGGCGGGCCGGGTGGTGGCGCTGGCGCTGCTGGTTCTCCAGCTGACGTCGGCGGGCGGCACCTACCCGATCGAGACGAGCCCGACGTTCTTCCAGGCGATCGGCCCGTACCTGCCCCTGCACTGGGCGGTGACCGCCATGCGGCACCTGATCGGCGGCGGGGACATGATGCTGGTCGCGCAGGCGTTCGGTGTGATGGCCCTATGGCTCGTGGTGCCCCTGCTGCTCACCTGGAGAGCGGTGAACAGCAAGCGGGTGTGGACGATGTCCACGCTCTATCCCGCGCTGAAGGTCTGATCACCGGGGGCACCCGGCCCTCGCCCGAAGAGCGGCCGGGAGCCCCTGCCGAGTGCCCGACTGCCCGCCTCAATCGAAGACCAAGTGGCCACCTGCGAAGCTTGACCACAAGGGGGTGCCCGGTTCGGGCGCCGCCAGGGTTCTGCAAGACGAGTCAAGCCGCCAGCGAGGAACGAGCCAGGCGTGGACGAGGATGAAGAAGTCCCTGGCTTCTTGGGCGCCCGAACACGGGCCGAAGCGAAGCGGAGATGCAAAAGGATAGGGAACCGATGAACGTGAGCACCCCCGACAGGCCCCGCAGCGGGCGCCGTGAGGCCACCCGGCAGAAGCTGTTCGAGGCGGCGGTCACGCTGATCTCCGAGCAGGGGTACGGCTCGACCACGGTCGACGAGATCGCCGAACGGGCCGGTGTCGCGAAGGGCACCGTCTACTACAACTTCGGGGGCAAGAACGAGCTGTACGCGGCCCTGATGGAGTGGGGCATCACCCGGCTGGCCGAGACCCTGCGGAGCTCGGTGCCCGATCCCGCTGAGCAGGTCGAACCCCGGGAGGCCCTGGCCACGGTGCTGCGTGCGGGCGTGGTCTTCATCAGCACCCACGAGGCGATGGCCCGGCTGCTCATGGCGGAGGCCTGGCGCACCAACCGGGCCTGGTACGCGACCGTCCGGCAGATCCGCACGGAGGCGATCGGGGTCATCACCGGTCAGCTCGACGCCATGGTGGAACGCGGGTTGACCCGGCCGGACCTGGACACGGCCCTCGCGGGATCGGCACTGTTCGGCATGGTGGTGACCGTGGCCCTCGACTGGCGTACGCTCCAGCCAGAGCGTCCCGTCGAGGAGATCCACACCACCCTGGCGCATCTGGCCGACGGACTCATCGGCTCCCCCGCCTCCCCGCGCTGACACCCGAAGAAGAACTCCGGAGAGGACTCCCCCGCCATGGCCGATCTGTACCCTCTGCTGCCCGTGATCGTCGGTGCCGTCCTGTTGTGGATGGTCACCCGCGACACCCGAATCGAGCTGATGCTCGTCCGCAACGGCGTGCGCGCCAAGGGGAGGGTGATCGGCTACCACGAGACGTCGGTGGCCTCCCGGATGATCGTGCAGTTCCAGACCGAGGACGGAAAGGAGGTCCACGCCGAGCACGAGAACACCGGGTGGATGGCCTCCCGTGCCGGGGAGATCGTCACCGTCTCCTATGACCCGGAGGTCCCCGAGCGGGCCAGGATCGTCTCCGGGCCGTGGTTGAGCCACTGGGTGCGCGGGATGTTCGGCGGGCTGGGCCTCGTGCTGGTCCTCATCGGCCTCTTCCTGGGCTATCTGCACTGGTGGGAGCAGTAGCCGCTCACACGGGGGCGGGGGACTCCGCCTCCCGGGGCGGGGCGTAGCGGACCAGGCGTCGGGGCAGGTCGCCGTTGAGGCTGGACCGGGTGCGGACCCGCACGCGGCAGACGAGGTCGGCCAGGCCGGCGCCGTCCGGGCGGACCACGGCGGTGCTGGCGTGCAGTGCGAGGACGGCGAGGGAGAACCAGGGCAGGTCGAGGGCGACCAGCACGGCGACCGGCGCGTACAGCAGCGCGGTGCGGGCCAGGACCCGGAACCGGGAGGCCGGTCGGGGGCGGTGCCACTCCGTGAGGGCCAGGCGGACCGAGGCCGCGCCCGGGGTGCACCGGTCGCCGCGGAGCAGGGGTGAGAACAGCCCGAAGAGCACCACCAGGACCAGGAGGGTCGCGGTGAGGAGGTGCTCCCGCGCGCCGGGGCCGACCGTTCCGTAGGCGGCGGTCAGGGCGACGACCGTGGCCGCGCCGAACCACCACAGGCCCAGGTCGACGAGGGTGCCGAGCATCCGCCGACCGAGGTCGGGAGCGACCCGGTCCGGGACGGCGGCGGGCCAGGAGCGGTGCGGTCCGAACGGCCACACCGTCGGCACCCAGCGGGCGAGCAGCCAGCCCAGGAGGGTCGCGGCGGCGCCGACCCCGGCGGTCCCGAACCCGACCGCGTTGTAGGCGCAGGGGTACAGGCCGAGGACCCCGGTGGCGCGGACCACCACCACGGCGAGGGCCAGCGCGGTTCCGACGGCGACCGTGGTGACCGGCCCCCGGCGGAACCGGGAGCGGGCGAGCAGGCCGACCGGCAGGAAGACGCCCAGGGCCAGGGCCGCGTCGCGCACGGTCAGGGCTGGCACGGGCGCGGGTTCGACGGCGCACAGCCCGTCGGCGGAGGCGGGCAGGGGCCAGACCGCGTAGGCGGCCAGTCCGAGCCCGGTGACGAGGGCGGCGAGGGTCAGCTGCCCGGGCCAACCGACCAGGCGCCCGTACCTCTGGTGCTGTCCGCGCAGGTAGAGGGCGGATGCGGTGACCATCAACAGCGGTATGGCGGCGACCGCCACCTCGATGGCGGCCTGACCTCCGCCGAACGGTTGCCCCATGGCGTGTGCGTTCCCCTTGCTCGTTCCCGGTGCGCCAGGCTAGTACGGGCCGCACGTGTGTGGGGAGGGAACCGTGATATCACTCCGCTGGCGCGCTTCTCCGGGCCCGGAGGGGTACCTTCCCGACACCGCCGAAACCCCCTGTGACGTTGGTCCCACGGCGAGCGCGCGGCTCCCCACGTGGTGGTTCGCACGCGCCATACCTGGCCTTGTGTGAACAATTCACTACTTCATGGCAGACTGCCTGCACCACCCGGATAATCCGCCGTTTCTCGGGCGAGATACGATCCCCAACGCCGAAAACCCCCGCATGTGGTGACTCTCCGGCGAGCCCCGACCCCTGGAGGGACGAGCGCGGACCACACGGCGGGAGGTCCGCGCGCGCCGGCCCGCTGGACGCGGCCAGGCGACCGCTCGGCTCCGACAGTGCCTGAGAAGACTTTGACGCGGATCGACAGGAGAACCGTGCAGGCAGTACCGAAGAAACGTGGGCGGACCATCGCCGCCCGTATTCGCGCCATGGTCATGATCCCCACCACCGCGCTGTTCGCACTGTGGTTGATCCTCACCTTCGTCCTCGGCGGCGACGCTGCCTACCAGCTGATCCGTTCCAAGGCCACCGACGACCTCGTCACCCCCGCCGCCGTCGGCCTCGTCTCCGCGATGTCCGAGCGCTCGGCCACGATCGCCTACATCGAGGACCCCGACGACGCCGAGCTGGCCCAGCGGCTGGAGCAGAGCCGTCAGGCCACCGACGAGTCCCTGGGCGTCGTCGTGGACGACCTCATGGGCTTCGCGGACCTCGCCCCCGGCGACGGCGGCATGCACATCGAGATGCTGTACGACATGTACCAGGAGATCGACGGCGTCCGTACGTCCGTCGACGACGGCGACGCCACCCGTGCCGACGTCCTGGACTTCTACAACGAGCTCGTCCTGCACGGCGCCGACAGCTTCGACAGCCAGGGCCGTGAGGGCAACGAGGGGGACGCGGTCAGCCCCGGCTTCACCGCCATCTACCTCTTCCGCACCGTGGACGTGGGCGCGCGGGCCGACGCCCAGATCGCCCGCGCCTTCGCCACCGGCGAGCTCACCGTCGAGGACCAGCGCGAGTTCACCAGGATGATGGGCGCCTTCGAGGCCCTCCTGGACGCCAACGCCCCCTACCTGGAGGGCGACGGCCTCCTCGACCGGTACGAGGCCGTCCGGGAGAGCCCCGAGTACGCCACCCTCACCGAGCTCTCGGACCAGATCACGGACCGCCAGGTCGAGACCACCACGGTCACCGACCCCGTCACCCTGCTCCCGGAGACGGTCGACGACCTCTCCATGCCGGTCTCCCAGGCCGAGTGGGACGCGGCGTACGAGCACGTGATCACCGAGCTCACCGACCTGGGCGCGCAGGAGTCGCTGTACGCGGCCGAGGTGACCCGCGGCGACGCGCACGGCGCAGTGATCCTCGCCGTCAGCGGCAGCCTGGGCGTCGCGGCCGTCCTCCTCATCGCCTTCACCCTGGCCCGTCGGTCCTCCCGGAACCTCACCTCGCGCCTGCTCACCCTGCGCGAGGAGTCCCAGGACCTGGCCGAGAACAAGCTGCCCGAGATCATGGACCGCCTGCACCGGGGCGAGCGGGTGGACGCCTCGACCTCCCTGCCCGAGCTGCGGACGGAGGAGGACGAGATCGGTGACGTCGCCAAGGCGTTCAACTCCGCCCAGCGCGCCGCCGTCGAGGAGGCCGTCCAGCAGACGGAGCTGCGCCACGGCGTCAACCGCGTCTTCCTCAACATCGCCCACCGCAGCCAGACGCTGGTGCACCGCCAGCTCCGTCTGCTGGACAAGATGGAGCGCGAGCAGGAGGACCCGGACCAGCTCGCCCAGCTGTTCAAGCTGGACCACCTGGCCACCCGTTCCCGCCGCAACGCCGAGAACCTGCTGATCCTCGGCGGTGAGGCCCCGGGCCGTACCTGGCACCGCCCGATGCCGCTGATCGACGTCCTGCGCGGCGCGATCTCCGAGTCCGGCGACTACACGCGGGTCAAGCGTGAGCGCATCGCCCGGGTGAACCTCAACGGCCCCGCCGTCGCGGACGTCATCCACCTGGTCGCGGAGCTGGTGGACAACGCCGCCATGTTCTCGCCGCCGCACACCCAGGTGCGCCTGAGCAGCGACGACGTGCCCAACGGCGTGACGATCGAGATCGAGGACCGCGGTCTGGGCATGGCGGAGGCCGAGTTCACCTCGACCAACGCCCTGCTGGCGGACCCGCCCGAGTTCGACGTCATGCGCCTCAACGAGAAGATGCGCCTCGGCCTGTTCGTGGTCTCGCACCTGGCGCACCGTCACGGGATCAAGGTGCACCTGCGCCCGTCGCCGTACGGCGGCGTCCAGGCGATCGTGCTGCTCCCGCAGGAACTGATCTCCGGCGACCGCACCCCGCTCCCCGCGACGGAGGAGCCCGGCGACATCTGGGAGGTGCGCGAGATCGTCGACCGCACGCCCGAGGTCGCCCTGGAGGCGAGCCGGTCCGCCCGGCCGGGCAAGCCCGTGCTGACCTCGGTGTCCACGTCCCCGAGCACGAAGGAGCCGGAGACGTCGTCCGAGACCCCCGAGGCCTCGGAGAGCGACCTGCTCAGCGCCCCGGTCACGAAGGACGAGTCCCGTCCGGTCCTGCCCACCCGCCAGTCCCGTATCAGCGCGGTGCCGGACGCCGCCAAGGACGCCCCCGCCAAGGAGCCCGCGGCTCCGAAGACCCCCGAGACCCCCGAACCCGCCGAGACGGCCGAGGAGCCCGAGACGGTCGAGGCCGGCGGCGGCCGTCCCGCGCTGCCCAAGCGGCGGCCGCAGGAGAACCTGGCGCCGCAGCTGGCGACCGACCCCGCCGAGTCCGGAACCTTCGGCCGGTCCGCCTCCGCCGAGTCCCCCATGGAAGGCACCGAACGGCTGGCGCGCCTGCGTCGGAACATGTCCGCGTTCCAGCAGGGAACCGACCGTGGACGGCGCGAGAGCAAGCAGAACACCAACGACACCGACAAGGACGCGTAACCGTGACGAGTACCGAAAGCGCTGAGCGCGGCAGCGGAAGCGCCGCGGGCAAGAAGGACATCGACTGGCTCCTGGACGAGTTGCTCGACCGCGCCGTGGGTTCGCGCCACGCGATCGTCCTCTCCGCTGACGGCCTGCTGATCGGCCGCTCGAAGGAACTGGTCAAGGAGGACGCCGAGCACCTGTCCGCGGTCGCCTCCGCGTTCCAGAGCCTGGCCCGGGGCACCGGCCGCCACTTCGGCGGCGGCGAGGTCCTCCAGACCGTCGTGGAGATGGAGAGCGCCTACCTCTTCGTCACCGGCGCGGGTCGCGGCGCCTGCCTGGCCGTCCTGGCGGAGGAGAGCGCCGACGTCGGTCTCATCGCCTACGAGATGAACGTCCTGGTCGAGCAGGTGGGCCGCTACCTCGACTCCGCTCCCCGTCACGAGGGCGCGGCCGAGGCGTCCGGGGAAGCCACGCGATAGGGGTTCGTATGCAAGCACACAGCGAGTTCGATCCTGGTGAGTCCCCGCACGGCCTGCCGCACCGCGACGCCGTCGGAGGGTTCGACGCGGACGCTCCCGAGGGCGAGGAGGCGGGGCCGCTGGTCCGGCCGTACGTGATCGCGCAGGGACGCGACCACGCCGACGCCGTCCAGCTGGACATGATCAGCGTGGTGATCGCGGCCAAGAGGGCCGAGGTCGACGAGATGGCCCTCGAACCGGAGCAGCTCCGCATCCTGGAGCTGTGCCGTCGTCCCCTGTCGGTGGCCGAGGTGTCGGCCCACCTGGACATCCCGGTGGCCGTCGTCAAGGTCCTGCTCAGTGACCTGCTCAACCGCGGGCTGGCCCTGGCCCGCGCCCCCTACACAGCTAAGAGCCCGGTGAGCCGGGACGTACTCCAGGCGGTTCTCGATGGCATCCAGAGACTCTGACCCGGGCCCCGAGGCCCCCGTCCCCTCGGCACTCAAGATCCTGGTCGCCGGGGGCTTCGGCGCCGGGAAGACCACCCTGGTCGGCGCGGTCAGCGAGATCGCCCCCCTGAGCACCGAGGAGGTGATGACCGAGGCCAGTTACGGCATCGACGACCTCTCCGGCGTGGAGTCCAAGACCACCACCACGGTGGCGCTGGACTTCGGCCGCATCACCATCAGCCCCGCCCTGGTGCTGTACCTGTTCGGCACGCCGGGTCAGGAGCGCTTCTGGTTCATGTGGGAGGAGCTGTCCGAGGGCGCCCTGGGCGCGGTCGTCATCGCGGACACGCGCCGCCTGGAGACCTGTTTCGCCGCGGTGGACTTCTTCGAGCAGCGCGGGGTGCCGTTCGTGGTCGCGGTGAACTGCTTCGACGGGGCGCACCAGTACGAGCCGGACGAGGTGCGTGAGGCGCTGAGCCTGAACCCGGACATTCCGGTGACGCTGTGCGACGCCCGTGAGCGCGAGTCCGCGAAGCAGGTGCTGCTGGCGCTCATGAACCGGGTGTCGGAGCAGGTCGCGGCCTGATCCGTGCCGGTCACGGCTGGCGCGGCCGGTCCGACGCGGGGCGGGTGGAGGGGGTTCGGCACTCCCCTCCACCCGCCCCTTCGCGTGTGTCGGACGGCGCGGGGCCTCCCCCTTCCGTTGTACACGTGTAGGTTCCAGGTAAAGTGCGGGGCAGCGCGGTGCCCTCGACGGCGGGCGTTCGGAGGAATCCGGGGCACACGTCCCGGGAGGTCCAGGACGAAGGTGGAGTTCCATGCAGCGTTTCCATTGGCGAGACGAGATCCGCGGCCTGGACGCGGAGGCCGACTGCGAGAGGATCGTCCGGATCCTGGGCACCCTGGAGTTCCCCTGGGACCTGGAGCAGGCCCTGGGGCTGGCCCTGTACCGGACCTACGCGGTCCCGTCCATCGGTCGGCTGCTCGGGGACACCCACGAGTTCACCGCGCGCACCCAGCACCGCTACGACGACACCGCGCTCATCCTCAACGACATCATGGAGCACGGTTTCGGGCCGGGTCGCGGGCGTGACGCGCTGCGCCGGATGAACCAGATGCACCGGTCGTACGACATCAGCAACGACGACTACCGCTACGTGCTGAGCACGTTCGTCGTCATGCCGGTGCGCTGGCTGAACGACTACGGGTACAGCTGGCGCCGTCTGAGCGACCACGAGATCGCGGCCAGCACGAACTACTACCGCAAGCTCGGCAGGCACATGGGGATCAAGGACATCCCGGAGACCTACGCCGAGTTCCGCGAGCTGATGGACTCCTACGAGGCGGAGCACTTCGCCTTCACCGAGGGAGGCCGCGCGGTCTCGGACGCCACCCTCGGACTGATGGTGGACTTCTACCCGGCCTGGCAGCGTCCGCTGGTGCGCCCCTTCACCAAGGCCCTGCTGGACCCGCCGCTGATCAAGGCCTTCGACTACCCGGAGCCCTCGGCGTTCTGGCGCAGGGGCGGCGACCTCGCCCTGCGGCTGCGCGCGCGGGTCGTACGGCGGATGAAGCCGCGCCAGGAGCCCCGCTGGGCCCGGATGAGCCCCAACATCCGCAGCTACCCCGACGGCTACGAGCCGGACCGCATCGGCACGTTCCCGAAG
Source organism: Nocardiopsis sp. iso_237 (assembly GCF_056173345.1). Taxonomy (NCBI): domain Bacteria; kingdom Bacillati; phylum Actinomycetota; class Actinomycetes; order Streptosporangiales; family Nocardiopsidaceae; genus Nocardiopsis; species Nocardiopsis sp. iso_237. The sequence goes on from NZ_CM149669.1 coordinate 5,247,852, forward strand.
GGCTGCCCGGTCCCCCACGACATGCTGACCCGGGACGTCGCCGCGACCGGCGCGAGGGTCCCCGCCCCCGGCCAGTCCCTGGCCCCGTCTCCTCGTGTGTCCGAGGACTCCGGTTCCGTCCCCGTCGAGGACGCCGCTGCCGGGGCACCCGAGACCGCGAGTGCCGCGTCCGAGGCGACCGAGCGCTGATCCCCGCCGGTGGGGGCGGGGGCGGCCCCCTCCGCCCCCGCCCCTACCGGCCCCGGACGGGACCGTGGATGCGCAGGAAGGCGTCCACCCCGGAGCGGACCGTCGCGATCCGCTCCTCGTCCGACAGCGGCAGCGCCCCGAAGAACGAACGGCTGTTGGCGGGGCCGCGCACCAGGGCCAGATAGTGCCCGGCGGCGGTCTCCTCCCCGCCCTCCGCGATCTCCAGCAGGCCCCGGTCGGCCAGGGCGCGCAGGTGGGCGGCCAGGGCCCCCACCACCAGTTCCGAGCCGCTGTCGGACCAGGCGCGCGCCGCCTCGGGGAAGTGCGTGGCCTCCCCGATCAGCAGCCGGACCAGGGCCGTGTGGTCGGCCCTGCGCCCCCACGGTGACAGCCACTCGTCCTCGAAGCCCACCAGCGCCGTCCGCGCGTCGGTGGCCGGTCCGAGGTGGCGGGCGGTGGCCTCGGCGTGGTCGGCGGCCAGGACGGCGCTGCTCTGGGTGACGATGGTGAGGAACAGCCGCTGCTTGTCCTCGAAGTGGTTGTAGATGGTGCGCTTGGACACGCCCGCGTCGGCGGCGATGGCGTCGACGCTGGCCCGCGCGTAGCCCTCCCTGAGGAACACGCGCAGCGCGGCCTCCGTGATGGCCTCGCGTTTGACCGCCGACCGGCGCTCCCGCCCGTCCCCGCACGTGTCGGTCATCTCTCGCCCTCTGTCCTCGTGCCCTCGCCGACCGGGGAGAACCCCGTTCCCCCGCGAAACTGCACCGTGTAGTTTACCTGTTATGGCGAAGCACGACCCCCACTCCTCCTCCGCTGTGTCCGCCGACCCCGCACAGACCTCCCCGCCCCCCGCGCGCCCCTCTGTCGGTCCTCCCCCGGCGCCCCACCGGCTCGACCGGCCGCTGGTGAAGCTGGCCGCCGTCCTGTTGGTCGGTTCGATGGCCGCCCTCCTGGACACCACCATCGTCAACGTGGCCGTGGACCACCTCTCCCGCGCCCTGGACGCCCCGGTCTCGACCGCGCAGTGGGTGGCCAGCGCCTACCTGTTCTCCACCGCCGCCGTGATCCCGGTGACCGGCTGGGCGATCGACCGCTACGGCCAACGGGCCACCTGGATCACCGCGCTGGTGTTCTTCGGGGTGGGGTCCCTGCTGTGCTCCGCCGCCTGGTCCATCGAGAGCCTGATCGTCTTCCGCGTGCTCACCGGCCTGGGTAGCGGCATGGTCCTGCCGCTGGTCATGACGATCCTCGTGCAGGCCGCCGGACCCCAGCGCCTCGGCCGGGCGATCGGACTGATCAGCGTGCCCATCCAGCTGGCGCCCGCGCTCGGCCCGGTGCTGGGCGGGATCGTCCTGGACACGCTGGGATGGCGGTGGATCTTCGTGATCTCCGTGCCGTTCATCCTGCTCGCCATCGCCCTGGCCGTGCGCGGGGTGCCCAGGGGCACCCCCCGTGCCACCGAACGGCTCGACGTGGTGGGGCTGCTCCTGCTCTCCCCCGGCATCGCGACCCTGCTGCACGGGCTGTCGGTGCTGGGGAGCTCGGCGCTGGCCCCGCTGTTCGCCGCTGCGGGGCTGCTGCTCATCGTCGGCTTCGTGGTGCACGCCCTGCGTGAGCGGCCCGGCGGCCCGCCGCCCGTGATCGACCTCCGCCTGTTCCGGAACCTGCTGTTCCGGCTGGGCGCGCTGCTCATGTTCGTCTTCGGGATCTGCGTGTGGGCGGGCATGTTCCTGCTGCCGCTCTTCTTCCAGCAGGTCCAGGGCACCTCCGCGATGACCGCCGGTCTGCTCATGGCACCGATGGCCGCCGGCGTGGCCCTGGTGAACCTGTTCATGGGGCCGGTCACGGACAACGTGGGACCGCGCTACCTGGTGGTGGGCGGCCTGTTCGTGGGCGCGGCCGCCACCGCCCCGTTCGTCCTCGCCGGACCGGAGACCTCCCCCGCCCTGCTGGCCGCCGCGATGTTCGTCCGGGGGCTGGGGCTGGGTGCGGCGATGGTGCCGATGCTGGCCACCGCCTACCGGGGCCTGCCCTCGGACCGGGTGCCCCGGGCCAGCAGCGCCCTGAACGTCACCCAGCGGCTGGGCGCCGCCGTCGGCACCGCCGCGCTGGCGCTCCTGCTCGCGTCCCTGCTCTCCGACACCGTACGGCCCGAGACCGCCTTCCAGGCGACCTTCGGGTGGATGACAGGTCTGACCGCCGCGGCGATGGTGCCCGCGATGTTCCTGCCCAGCACCCGCCCCGACCTCTCCGGCGGGCGGTCCGGCTCCGACTCCTAGGCGCCGTGTTCCGCGCCGGTCTTCGGCTCCACCCTGCGATCGGGGCCGTAGGTCACCCGCCGTACGAGGGTCTCGAACGGCCCCCGTCGTCCGGCCCGGCGCATCCGGTCGGCGAGGACGACGGTGGTCAGCCAGACCACGGTGGCCAGGAGGGCGGTCGACGCCACCGTGAGGGTGCCGGACAGGTCGAGGAGGAACGGGGTGAAGACCACCGCCCACACCGGCGACTGCGCGAGGTAGCAGGTCATGGAGCGCTGACCGGTCGAGGCCAGGGCGGTCACCACCGGCCCGGGGTTCGGTCGGCGTTCGATCCGCAGCGCCACCAGCGCGATGAGCGCCGCGTAGCCGAACCCGCCCGCGACCCCGCTCGCCCCGTGCAGGGCGCCCAGGACCGCCTGGTCCTGCACGGGAGGAACCGGAACGACGCCCGCGACGGCCAGGGCCAGCGGCTGCGCGCCCAGCACGGCGATCACCGGTCCCGCCACCGCCGTGGTGACGAGGAGCCAGCGGTGCCGCCCCTCCCGCTCCAGCATCCGGCGCCGCCCGGCCCACAGCCCGACCAGGAACGGTGCCGCGAAGCCGATCGGCCCGACCAGCGACACCAGCGCCACCGCCGCCGCGCGGTCGGTGAGCATGGTCAGCGGGTCCTGGGGCAGGAGCACCGGGTCCGGCCCCTCGGTGCCGAACACCCCCGCGTCCGGCAGGGACGTGACCAGGAGGAACAGGGCGGCCACGGCCAGCAGCCAGCGGTCGCGCCAGAACACCGCGAAGGAGCCGAGCAGCAGCAGGACGCCGTACATCGCGAGGATGTCCCCGGCGTAGAACAGGAAGCCGTCCACCACACCGACGGCGACCAGTACGGCCGCGCGCCGCCACAGCAGCCTGCGGGCGGCGGGCCGGTCCCCGTTCGTGTTGCGGCTGACCAGGAGGGCGACGCCGTACCCGAAGAGCAGGCCGAACATGGGGAAGGCGCGACCGTCCGCGAAGGTGGCGATCGCCCAGGAGACCGCGCGGTCCACGGAGCCGCCGTCGATCGGGAACCCGCCGAGGTAGGCGTCCCCGCGCACGAAGTAGTGGGAGTTGGCCAGCGCGATGCACAGCAGCATCACGCCCCGGGCCAGGTCGGGTCCGAGCGCCCGCCCCCGGGCCGCCACCGGCCCCCGTGAACTGTTCATGGCGTCAGCGTACGTCATTAATAGAGTAAGCACTACAATAATAAGGCGCTTAACTGTGCCCAGGACCAGAACGCCCCCGACGAACGGAGCAGCCGCACATGCGGACGGTCGATCCGGAGAAGCACGCGGCGCGCCGGGCCGCGATCCTCGGCGCTGCGGCCGAGGTGTTCGCCGAGCGGGGGTACGACGGCGCCACCACCGCGGCGGTCTGCAAACGGGCGGGCGTGGGCTCGGGCACCCTGTTCCACTACTTCCCGGACAAGCGCACCATGTTCCTGGCGATCGTCACGGACGACCTCGCCACGGTCACCACCGGTCTGGAACGGATCGACCGGACCGACCCGGACCGGGCGCTGGACGAGGTCCTCGACCTCCTCACGGCGGACCTGGGCGACCCGATCGCCCCCGGCCTGGCCGGGGCCATGATCCAGCTGGCCCAGCGCGACCCGGAGTTCGGCGCCACGGTCGTGGCCAAGGACGAGAGCACCCGGGCCAGCCTCGCGGAGATCGTCGCGGCGGGACAGGAGTCGGGTGTCTTCCGGACTCCCGTGGACCCGCGACGCGCGGCGCGCTGGATCGTGGCGCTCACCGACGCCGGATACCTGATCAGTGACGACGAGGAGTTCGACACGGCCGAGGACGGCGCGGAGCTGCGCCGGATCGTCGCTGCCTACCTGGGCCGACGCGCCGGGACCGACTGACCGCCCCGGCCCGCGCGCCGTCGCCCGCTAGCGGCCCAGGCGGCGCCACAGCGGGCGGGGCACCAGCCGCATGCCCGTGAACAACGGCCGGAGCACGCGCGGGGCCCACACCGTGGTGGCGTTGCCGCGCAGACCCCGGGACACCGACTCGGCCACCTGTGCGGGGGTGGCGGGGAACGGCGCCGGATCCACGTGCCGCGACATCCGGGTGGCCACGTAGCCGGGCCGGACCACCAGGACCCGGGCGCCCGAGCCGTGCAGGGAGTCGGCCAGCCCCTGGGCGAACCCGTCGAGCCCGGCCTTGGCGGAGCCGTACACGAAGTTGGCCCGGCGCACCCGCACCCCGGCCACCGACGACAGCACCACCAGGGTTCCGTGGCCCTGCTCGCGCAGCCGCGCGGCGACGGCCAGGTCCACGGACACGTGCCCGGTGTAGTTCACGGCGCCCGCGCGGGCGGCGGCGAGCGGGTCCGCCTCGTACGCCGTCTGGTCGCCCAGCACCCCGAAGGCGTCCACCACCACGTCCAGGTCGCCCACCAGTTCCACTGCGGCGGCCACCGTGGCGGCGTGGGTGCCCGGGGCCTCGGCGTCGAACGCCAGGGAGTGCGCCGTGGCGCCCAGCGAACCGAACACCTCCGGCGGCTCGGCCACCCCGCCGCGCGCCGCCAGCACCACCTCGCGGGCGCCCTCGCGGACCAACCGTTCCACGACGGCCAGGCCGATCTCGCTGCGGCCGCCGAGCAGCAGGACGGTTCGTACGCTTCCCAGCGAGTCACGCATGGGCGGGTCCTTCCGGGACAGGTGGCTACTTGGTGCGGAGGGTCAGACGAGTCGCAGGCGTCGGGCGAGGTCCGAGACGAGGACGCCGTCCGGGTCCACGCGGGCGCGGGTGGCCCGCCAGTCGGGCAGTCCGGGGTACATGGCGTGCACGGTCTCCGGCCGGGCCCGGCCGTCCTTGGCCAGGTACACGCGTCCGCCGGCCGCCAGGACGCGCTCGTCGAACCCGTCCAGGAGGCGCGCGAGCCCGGGGAGTTCGGCGGGCAGGTCCAGGGCCAGGGTCCAGCCGGGGCGCGGGAACGACAACGGCCCGGGGGTGGGCGCGCCCATCCGTTTGAGGACGGCCAGGAACGAGGGAGCGCCCACCCGGGACAGCCCCTCCGCCACGGCGCGCAGGGTGTCCTCCTCCCCGAAGGGCACGACGAACTGGTACTGGACGAACCCGCGCGGCCCGTACATCCGGTTCCAGCCCTCCACCGCGTCCAAGGGGTGGAAGAACCCGCCGAGCGGCTGGGCGCGGCCCCGTTCCCGCAGAGGCGCGGCGCGGTGGTAGGCGGCGTTGAAGGCGCCCACCGTCCAGCGGTTGAGCAGCCTCGGCGGGGCCCAGGGCGGTGCCGCCAGCGGGGTCCCGGGCCGGTGCCGCAGGGGGTCGCGGCGCTGGGGCGCGGGCAGGTCGGCGCGGAGAGCATGGTGGGCGCGGGTCAGCACGCCGCGCCCGAGGGAACCGCCCCGGGCCAGGAGATCGACCCAGCACACCGTGTACCGGTACGCGTGGTCGGAGCGCGCCATGAGGTCCAGCGTGGAGTCGAGGTCCGGGGTGCGGTCGGTGTCCACCCGGGCGTAGGCGGTCTCCACCGGGTGCACGCCGATGGTCGCCTCGGTGATCACCCCGGTCAGGCCCATCCCGCCGACAGTGGCCCAGAACAGGTCGGGGTCCGGGCCGTCGGGGCCGAGCCGGTGCGCCTCCCCCGTGGGAGTGAGCAGGGTCAGGGCGCGCACATGGGCGCCCAGGGAGGAGTCCGCGTGGTGGTTCTTGCCGTGCACGTCGGCGGCGATCGCTCCGCCGAGGGTGACGTGCCTGGTCCCGGGGGTGACGGGCACGAAGTACCCGCGGCGCAGCAGGTGCGCGATGATCCGTCCCAGGCTGGTCCCGGCGGGCGCGGTGAGCTCCCGCCTCTCGGTGTCCAGGCGTGGCGGCCCGGTCAGTTCGGAGCAGTCCAGCACGGTTCCGCCCGCGGCCTGGGCGGCGTCCCCGTAGGAACGGCCCAGCCCCCGGGCGAGGGCGCCGCGCGGCCCGGCCTCGGCGAGCATCCGGGCGGCCTGTTCGGCGGTGCGGGGGCGCACCACGTGCGCGGCGGTCGGGGCGGTGCGGCCCCAGCCGGTGAGGAGGGTCGGGCGGCTCACAGGTAGATCCCCAGTCCGACCAGGAGGGCGAGGGCGACGAGGGCGAGCTGGAGCGGGCGGTCCCGCAACGCGATCTCCTCGGGTTCCTCGCCCGCGCCCCGGTCCACGAGAAGGTTGTAGCGGAGCACGAACATGATGAACGGAACGATACTGGCGGCGTGGAACACGGACTGCGGTCCACCACCCTGTTCCAGCGCCCAGAGGCAGTAGGTGACGATCATGGCACCGGAGGCCATGACGCGCATGTGGGACAGGTAGCCGGGCGTGTAGCCGAGCAGCGCCGTGCGCGTGGGGTGCGCGGTGGACCCGTCCCCCGGGACGGCGGTGACGCGCAGCTCCGCCTCGCGCTTGCCGACCACCACCAGCAGCGCGGCGAGCGCCACCACGATGACGAACCACGAGGTCAGCGGTACCCCGACCACGATCCCGCCCGCCATGGCCCGGAGCATGTGGCAGGAGGCGACCGCGACCAGGTCGCAGACGACGACGTCCTTGAGCCGGAGCGTGTAGGCCAGGGTGAGCAGGACGTACCCGACGAGCACCAGGGTGAGCCCCGCGTTTCCCAGGGCCAGCGAGGCCAGGGGCGCGGCGGTCACGAACAGCACCCCGACGGCCAGGGCGAGCGGGGCCGGGAGGTCCCCGGAGGCGACCGGCCGGTCCCGCTTGCGGGGGTGCTCGCGGTCACGGGCCGCGTCCCGGACGTCGTTGAGCAGGTAGGTGCCGCTGGCGGCCAGGCAGAAGAGGGCGAAGGCGGCCGAGCAGAGCAGCAGGGTGCGGGGGTCACCGAGCGCTCCGGCGGTGGCGGGGGCGGCGAACACCAGCAGGTTCTTCAGCCACTGGCGGGGGCGGCAGGCCCGGACGAGGGCGCCGGTGCGGTGCATGCGCGCCCCCTCCTGGTGATCGCGAAGAGTGTGGCGGCCGGACCGCCCGTGAGGGGGGTGGGCGGTCCGGCCGGTGGTGCCTGCGGTACGGCCGCGGGGCGGCCGTCACGGTGCGGGGCCGTGGGCGCCGGGGTCAGGCGGCGCGGGGGCGGCGCCCGGGGGGTGGGCGCTTCCGTGGAGGGTGTCAGCCGTGGTTCTCGGTGCGGCGGCCGGTGACCAGCAGGACGACCGCGATGCCGACGAACCCGGCGCCGAGCACCAGCGCGCCGATGGGCAGCGTGGTGTGCAGCATCGGCAGGACGGTGCGGGCCTGCTCGCTGTTCTCGATCGCGGCGGCGCGGGTGGCGTCGTCGAACCGGAGCTCACCGCTGAGCAGGGTGAGGACCTCCTCGCCGTCGACGACGACGACGCGGTGGTGCTCCTCGCTCATGTCGATGGGGGAACCGCTGACCGGCTCGATCCAGTAGGTCCGGACGATGGAGAAGGTCTCGTCTCCGACCACGTCACCGTCGCCCTCCAGCCCGGCGACCGAACGCGGGATCTCGCGCTCGTCGATGACGGTCGGCTCGACGGTCTGGACGAACTTGTAGGCCTCGACCCCGTCGACCTCCTCCACGCCCTCGAACTGCATGGGGACGACTTCCTGGACGGTGGTCTCGAAGAAGTCGTGGTCGCGCTGCTCGGTGAAGAAGGGGAACTTCCACCCCTGCCCGGACTGCTGGACGGCCTCGTCGTTGATCATGGCGTCGCAGCAGTCGACGAGTTCACCGGTGACGCGGTCGTGCCCGGCGCGGCGGTTCGTGGAGCTGATGCCGAAGTCGGTCTCGGCGTCCTTGATCCACGTGAACTGGTCCCACACCACCACGTCGTCGGTGCTGGAGGCCACGTCGGCCCGGATGGTCGAGTGCGCCTCCACGTCGGCGTCCTCGACGAGCTCGACGTCCTCGATGTTGAAGTAGGTGACCTCTCCGACGTTGACGGTGGGGTTGTAGTAGTCCAGTGGAGTCTTCATCAGGGAACTGGACATCCACGTGCGCATCATGGGTGCCAAGGCGAGACAGAAGACCCCCAGCGCGATGAGAACAACCGCAACGGTACGGCGCATGTGCCCTCCTGGGCGGATGAGAGTCAGAGCTGGAACTAGGTTCAGTTCCGGGTAGAGTACTGCCCAGTAGTGAACGACGTCACCTGGGCGTGTCTGAATTTTTATAACACGTTCTAGTAGAACGCGTTTCGGCTCCCTCCCGTTCTGGAAGGCCCCATGGCGCCCACTTCCTCCGCGCCCGAGGACCCCACCTCCGGCAGCGCCCGAACCACCACCGCCGACCCCGCGCTCCTGCTGCCGCAGGTGAGCGGTCGGCACCACGCCCTCGACGGGGTCCGCGGGCTGGCCTGCCTCATGGTGCTGGTGGTCCACGTGTCCACGGAGACCGGTGACGCCCTGGCCCCCGGACCCGTGGGGGCCCTCCTCAGCGCCTCGGCCATGGCGGTGCCGCTGTTCTTCGCCCTCTCCGGCGTGCTGCTGTACCGCCCCTGGGCCCGGGCCGCGCTGGACGGCACACGGGGGCCGAACACCCGCGCCTACCTGTGGCGACGCGTCATGCGCGTCTTCCCCGCCTACTGGGTGGTGGCCGCGGTCGCCCTCGTGCTGTACGCGGGCGACCACCTGGCCTCGGTCCGGCACTGGGCCGAGGTGCTCACCCTCACCTTCCCCTTCAACACCAGCCCGCACTGGGCGGGTCCGGGACCCGAGGGCCTCGGCCAGATGTGGAGCCTGTCGGTCGAGGTGGCCTTCTACCTCACACTCCCGCTCTTCGCGGTCTTCCTCGGCCTGTGGGCCAGGGGCGGGGCGAGCGTGGACGCGCGCGGCCGCAGGCTCATCGGCGGACTGGTCGTGATCACGGTGCTGTCGTACCTGGCGCTGGTCCCGCAGTACTTCCCGGAGCCCCGCGAGCTCATGCACTCCTGGCTGCCGCGCTGTATGGGCATGTTCGCGGTCGGGATGGCGCTGGCCACCCTCTCCGAGTGGGCCTGGCGGGAGAGCGGCCCCGACGGCCCGGTCCGCCGGTTCTGCCGGACCGTCGGCACCTCGCCGGGGCTCTGCTGGGCGGTCGCCGCCACGTTCTACGTCCTGGAGGCCACCCCCGCCGCCGGGGGCCGGTTCTTCGAACCCGGCAACCTGTGGGTGTCGGTCGTCGAGTCGACCACCAGCATCGGCTTCGCGTTCTTCGTCGTCGCCCCGGTGGCCCTGGCCCCGCCCGCGCCCGAGGGCCCGCGCCGACGGCTGCGCGCGCTCGCCACGTGGACCGACGGGGCCTGGCTCGACGGATTGATGCGCCACCCCGTCATGGTTTTCTTCGCGCCGATCAGCTACGGGGTGTTCCTGTGGCAGTTCGTCGTCCTGTACCTGTGGCGCGACTTCACCGGGCAGGAGATCTTCACCGGGTCGTTCTGGCTGGACATCGTCCCGGTGCTGATCGGCAGCGTGCTGTTGGGCAAGCTCACCTACCACCTGGTCGAGGAACCCAGCCGACGCTGGTCACGTCGGTTCTTCACCGCGAGGCGCTGAGGGAGAGCGCTCAGCCCCCGTCCTCGGCGCCCTCCTCGGCCTCCGCGTCCTCCTCCGCCACCTGGCTGGCCGGGAACAGCTGACCGAGCGAGGCCCAGGTGACACAGGTCCTTCCGGCGTCGGTGAACAGCGTGAACGTGGTGTCCCGTTCGCTCACCGGCACGTACCAGAACCCGCCGTCGGGAGCGGCGGGGAGCTCGGTCTCCACCTCCTCCTCACCGACGACCACCACCAGGTCGGCGTCCTCCTGGGAGGTGTAGCCGATGGTCGCCACCTGCTCGATCCCGCCGACCTCCCACACGCTCCAGGACATCAGGCCGTCCCAGCTCGCCATGCACTCCTCGTCCTCCGAAGGGCTGAAGGCGTTGGCGCGCGCGGTCGGCGCGGCCTCCACCAGGTTCCCCTCGTCGTCGAAGACGTGGGCGCTGTCGGACTCCTCGGGCGCGTACATCCGGGCGGCCACCTCGCGGTCGGCCAGCGGGGAGAGCACGTAGGAGCTGAGCCTGCGCGGGCCGTTCCACTCCAGGACGATGTCGTCGGGGACGGCCCGGCTGTACAGGCCCGCTCCCCGGGGCACGTCCTCCAGGGAGGCCCGGACGTTGGCCAGGTACTCGCGCTGCCGGTCGCCGCTCAGCGTCCCGGCGTAGGTGTACGTGGAGTATGAGGCGGAGCCCGCGTAGACGAGGGTGACCGCGACCGCCGCCACCCACACGGTCCGCGAGGGCCCGGTCAGCTGGATCGGGCGCCGCCGCCTCCGTTCCACCCACTCGCGGGCGCGCTCCTCCTTCGTCGCGAGGAAGGCCAGGGCCAGCACCAGGGCGAACACCAGGGCCGCGTCGGCCACGTAGCGCGGGTCCGACCCCACCTCACCGTAGACACCGCCCCGGGCGATGGCCGTGGGCACGGCGTCCACGAACACCAGGTACCCGGCCAGGATCGCCCAGGCCCGCCAGGACGTGCGCCGCACCCACAGGCTCACCAGCACGATCACCGCGAACACGGCCCACGCGCCGACCAGGACCGGGCCGAGCGGATCCACCAGCCCGCCCGCCGGGGTGACCGGTCCCCACTCGAAGGGGCCGCCCAGGGCCCCGGTCGGGAAGACCTCGCCCAGCATCCGCCGCACCAGCTGCGCCACCACCTCGGACTCGGGTACCGAGGCGCCCTCGCCGCTCGTGGAGGCCCGCTGCCGCGCCAGGTACAGGACGAGGTAGGCCGCGCTGATCCCCGCCATCGCCGACCAGTGCCCGGGGTGGCGCCGGAAGGCGTGGCGCACGGACTCCAGGAGGTTCCCCGGGTACAGGAAGGCCACCGCGACCACGAACACCAGCGAGGGCAGGAAGAGCGCCTTGACCGAGAACAGCATCCCGAACACCACGGCGCCCGCGGCCCACCAGGAGAACAGGACGTTTCCGGTGCGCAGGTAGCGCACGGTCCACAGGAGCGCCAACACGATCGCCAGCTGGAAGGGCACCGCGTTGAGCGCCGCCGACCACCAGCCCAGCACGGGCACGGTCAACGGCGCCAGCGCGTACACCGTCAGCGGGACCAGCAGCGCCCACCGGCGGCCGAAGAGCTCCCACAGCAGGCGGAGGAAGGCCAGGACGGCCACCGCCTGGAGCACCAGCATCGTGCCCGCCGCCGACGCCCAGTGGAACGGACCGAAGGCGGTCTGGACGTACACCAGGAACAGGGCCCCCGGCATGAAGTGGCCCTTGTGCAGCTCCAGCAGGTACTCCGGAGACAGGTCCTGCGCGTGCGCGGCGGCGAAGAACAGGAAGTCGTCCTCCACGAAGTACGACTCGCTGAGGACGTACGCCTTCAGGACCAGTGACGCCAGGACGACCAGCAGCCCGACCTGGAGGATCCGGTCGCGCCGCAGCCCCCGCAACCCGGCCAGACTCTCGCCCAGCACGTCACCGTACGTGGGGTCCTCGTCGGGCGGTTCCTCCGCCCTGCGTACGCTGGGGGCCGCGCCGCGCTCCGTGGGGGAATCAGGCGACATGGGTACTCTCCCCGCCCTAGGTTGGCCATCCCGGAAAATGGGTGCCAGAATACAACACGTTCCACTTTCTTCTCTGACCGTTGTCGCAGGTCCTGATGGACCGCGAACCCAGAACAGGAACAAGCTCCAGTTCCTGGGTGGTCACCAGTGCCGTGGAGGTGATGCCGGTGGGGCTCGAACAGGTCCGCCGTGACTGGACCCGACTGGGTTCCACCGAGCCGCTGTGGGCGGTCTGCGTCGACCCGGACAAGCGCGACGGCGGGTGGGACGACGACGAGTTCCTCGCCTCGGGCCGCGCGGAGATCGACCCGGCGGTCCGTCGTCTCGACGAGCTCGGGCTCGCGCCCGAACGCGACCGCGTCCTCGACTTCGGCTGTGGCGCCGGGCGGCTCTCCAACGCACTGGCCGCGCACTTCCGCCAGGTCGTCGGCGTGGACATCTCCGCGCCCATGCTCGACGAGGCACGCCGCCTGGACCGCTCCGGGGGCCGGATCGAGTTCGTGCTGAACGAGCGGCCCGACCTCTCCCAGTTCGGGGACGACTCCTTCGACCTGGTGTACACGGACCTCGTCCTCCAGCACCTGCCCACCGACCTGGCGGAGGGCTATCTCCGTGAGTTCGCCCGCGTGGTGCGCCCCGGCGGGGCCCTGGTGGTCGGCGTCCCCGAGTCCGAGCGGCGGACCTTCAAGGGTCTGGTGTTCCGGTACGCGCCCTGGCCCCTGGTGGCCCTGGCCCAGCGGGTGATCCTGCGCTACCCGGCTCCCATGAGGATGCACACCCTGCGCACCGAGCGGATCTCCGAGCTCCTCCCCCACCGGATCGCCGCCTCCGACGAGTACTGGGGCGGGGACCACTGGCGCCACCTGCGCCACTACATCGAGGTCGGGGCATGACCTCCGCGCCGTTCCGCGCCACCCTGGCCCGCTCCGTCCGCCTGTTCTCCGCGTTCCGCAAGGAGCAGAGCGATCCGGCGTTCTTCTACGGGATGCTGGCCCGGGACACCGTCGACCAGCTCCGCTCCTACACGCCCCTCGACGACAGGCTGGTCGTCGACGTGGGCGGCGGACCGGGCTACTTCGCCGACGCGCTGCGCGCCGAGGGCGCCCGCTGCCTGTGCGTGGACTCGGACGCGCACGAGATGACCCTGCACGGGCGCGAGGCCGACGCCAACGCCGTGCAGGGCAGCGCGCTCGACCTGCCCCTGCGCACGGGCACCGTGGACGTGTGCTTCTCCTCCAACGTGCTGGAGCACGTGCCCGACCGGACGCGGATGGCCGACGAGATGGTGCGGGTGACCCGGCCCGGCGGCCTGGTGTTCCTCTCGTACACGCTCTGGCTGTCGCCCTGGGGAGGGCACGAGACCTCACCCTGGCACTACCTGGGCGGCGCGTACGCGGCCGAGCGGTTCACGCGGAGGAACGGACGGCGGCCGAAGAACGACTTCGGGCGCACCATGTACGCGGCGCACGCCAGGGAGATGATCCGCTGGGTCCGGGGCCGCACCGACGTGGACGTCGTGGACCTGCGGCCGCGCTACCTGCCCACGTGGATGAGGCCGATCGTGCACGTGCCGTTGCTGCGCGAGGTCGTCACCTGGAACCTGCTGATCGTCCTGCGCAGGCGGTGACCGGTCTTCTCGCGGTACCCAGCAGGGCCGCCCACTCCGTGCGCGGGAAGGCCAGGCCCCCGAGCCACGGGTTCTGGGTGTCGCGGACGAGAGCACGGGTGCGCAGGACCGCGACCTCGACGCACTCCTTCGCGGTGGTGCTGTGAGTGGACTTGCGGAAGACGGGATCGTCAACGGCAAGGCGCATGGCAGTGCCTTTCGATGGGGGAAGGTACTCGGGACTCACGCGCACTCCTGCCCGTGATCACGCTCCGAAATCAGAGGCGAACGTCCTGAATGCCTGGCCAGCTGCGGCCATTACCCACGAAAGCAGGTCAGACACCATAAAGCACCCAGAACCCCCACGCCGATGACACTCACCCAGGGTGACCAGACACCGGAAGTCAGCTTCGTGCTCTCGCTCAGCGAGAGCACCCAGGGCCCATCGACCTCAGGCTGACCGGCGTCATCCCCGCTGACCGGCGCGGGGGCCGGGCACCACCCGTCCCTCACTCCGGTCCAGCTGCGCGAGCGCCCGGCGCGGGGACCGCGCGTGCCTGCGCATCCCGGCGAAGGGGCACTCCTCGCGCTCCATCTCGATGGTGAAGTCCCTCGACGTGCTGAGCCGGTCCAGTTCCTCCCAGGTCACCGGGGCCGCCACCGGGGCTCCCGGCTTGGGCCGGACCGCGTAGGGCACCACCGCGAGCTGCCCGGTCCCGTTGCGCAGGTAGTCCACGAACATCCGGCCGTGCCGGGCCGCCTTGCGCACCCGGGTGGTCCACTCGTCCGGAGCACGCGCAGCCACCCGGTCCGCGACCGCCTTGGCCAGCCTCCGGACCTCCATGTCGTCCACCTCGGGCCGCAGCGGCGAGTGGACGTGCAGCCCCCGGGAGCCCGTGGTCATCACGTAGGCGGCCAGGCCGAGGTCGGACAGTACCTCGCGCACGTTCCACGCGGCGTCACGGCAGGAGTCGAAGGAGTCCTCCGAACCGTCCAGGGGGTCGAGGTCGATGACCATCCGGTCGGGCACCCCCAGCCGAGGGGTGCGTGAGGACCACGAGTGCAGGGTGATGGCGTCCTGGTCCGCGCACCACACGAGGGTGGCCGCCTCGTGGCACTCCATCATCCGCCCGGAGGCGGTCCAGAGGGTCCGGACCCACTTGGGGTGGGCGGGGTGCTGTACGAGGAAGCCCGGGGACTCGATCCCCTCGACGTACCGTTCCAACGCCACGGGGCGGCCCTTGACCAAGGGCAGCATGAACGGTGCGATCCGCGCGTAGTAGTCGGCCAGGTCGGCCTTGGTCGCCCCGCCGGGCCCGAAGAGCGACTTGTCGGAGTGGCGGACCTCCACCTTGCGTCGTCCCGCGCGCACCGTCGTTCGCATGAACGCTCCTCAGGGTCGTCGTTCGCGGGATCTACCCGAACACTTCCCCTGAAAACCACACCAAACGTTTCACATAGCGCAAACCACCTGCGCGTTCCCGCGTTCCGGGCCCGAAGACACGAGCCGCTGGCGAACGGTCCCGGCCCCGTCGGCATCTACAGGGACATCCCCGGCACGAACCAGGAATCCCTTATGCGCGTATCCATCAAAGGACCGTGGCGGGTGGCGCTCGCCGCCGCCCTGGCCGTGATCGCCGCCGGTTGCACCCCCAGCACGAGCATCACCCGCGACGAGGCCGAGGAACGACTCGAAGAACACGCGACCGCCGCCGCGGACGCCCTCCCCGACGAGCTCGAACTCGACCCCTCCAACAAGCTCAGCGCACCAACCTGCGGGTCCTCCGAGGACCGTATCCGCCTCTCGAGGTCCTACTGGCTGGATGCCCTCCCGGAGGAGGACAACGACACCAACGTCGACACCCTCGTCCAACACTGGCAGGACAACGGCTACGAGATCACCGCAGACGAACGCCCCGATGAACTCTTCGTCTCCGTCACCGACACCGAAGACGACTTCGGACTCTACGTCCAGGTCAGTGTCGAGGGGTATCTGTCGATGACCGTCTCCTCCCCCTGCATCTGGCCCGGGAAAGACCGCTGGAGATGGATCAACTGACACAGCAGGCTCGCCTGTTGGGGCCGATTCCGGCCAGATCGCGAGGGCCTTGCTTCTGAACGTGCACGCGAACAAGCACTTTCTGTAGCATCGCGACATCCTTCCCTTTCCCGATTGGAGTGAATCGTGTCCGAAGAGGCCGGAGTCAACCCGATC
Organism: Nocardiopsis sp. iso_237; assembly: GCF_056173345.1. Lineage (NCBI taxonomy): Bacteria > Bacillati > Actinomycetota > Actinomycetes > Streptosporangiales > Nocardiopsidaceae > Nocardiopsis > Nocardiopsis sp. iso_237. Next base: position 5,263,653 of record NZ_CM149669.1, read on the forward strand.
GAGGCGATGAGCGAGGCCGAACAGGCGGAGGCGCTCGCCGAGGCAATGGTGTTCCTCGGAAGGGACCTGGAACTCATCACCTCGGACCTACGATCCGCCGTGTCCGAACACGTGTCCTCCGCCATCGGCGACTACGAGGAAGAGACCGTCCTCCACTTGGGCCAGGTCGCCCAGAACGGCATCAATCTGGCCCAGAACGTACAAGGCGCCGACCTCGCGATCGCGGACACCGACCACGAGAACGCCGAGGAGTTCCAAGAGGGTTTGGAAGCCCTCGACATCCAGATCAACTTCTAGCTCGCGAGCCCCTTGACTAGCGCCAGGCCCCTACCTGAGCCCCGGAGACAGACACAGCCATGACCGATTTCGCCGACCTGCACCTCGGACTACCCAGCGACATCGAAGCCGAGATCGGCGACATCGAATCGGGCGCCGATGATCTCGTTCAACTCCGCCAGACCATGCTCGGCGACGCCGAGACCACCGACACCCAGTTCCGCACCGCGTCGGGGGAGTTCACTGACCTCATCGCCTGGAACATCGTCACGGCATCCTCCACCGAACTGATGGCTTGGGAAGAGGCCACCAAGGCCCTGACCTACGGGGCGGGGACTCTGCGCCTGTGGGCGAGCGACATCGGGACCTACCGCGCCGAACGAGCCAGCATCCAGCGACGATGGGATGAGGCCAAAGCCGACGCGGAGTCGGCCGTGTCCAATATCAGTTCCAAACCCAACATGCACGGCTCCCTGTCCTCCGCGCCCGTCAAAGCAGACAAGATCGAGGAACTGGAGACTCTGCGCATCGAACTGCTCTCCGAGCACTCGGGGCGCTGGGAGACCCTGATGGAGCAAGCCGACCAGACCAAGAAGGACCTGCGCGACGGCCCCGATGAAGCCACCCTGGAACGACTCGTCGAAGCGGGCCTACTCACCGGAGCACAACTGACCTACCTCGGAGACGCCGTCCCGAGCATGGTCCCCGACGAGCTGACCGGAGACGAACCCCCCGCAGTCGTCAACCTGTGGTGGACCTACATGACGGAGGAGGAACAACGGGAGGCCATGGAGGACCACCCCGAACTCCTTCGCGACCTCGACGGTATCCCCGCCAGCGTGCGCGACGAGCTCAACCGCGAACACCTCGACAATGAGATCGAACGTCTCGAAGAGGACCTTGAGGAAGCACGGGAGGAGCACAGGAGCAACCCGGGCCCCGGTAATTCCTTCACCCGGTTGGAGACCAGCGAGACCATCAGTGAACTCACACAGGACATTTCCACACTTCGGGGCCTGCGCAACAACGTGGAGGGCAAGGAGCTGAAAGGCGAGCCGGAGGCACATCACGAGCACCGGTTCCTGCTGTCCCTTGACACCGAGAACGCGGGCCGGGCGATCGTCGCCCATGGCAACCCGGACACTGCAGACAACGTGGGCACCCTTGTGCCGGGTACCAACGCCGACTGGCGAAACGTCAACGGCCAGTTCGAGTACGCGGGCCAGATAGCGACGCAAGCGCATAGCGAGAGCCAGGAGTCGAACCACTCCGTCATCGCCTGGATCGGCTACGACGCTCCACAAGGTCCGGAGGCAGCGGAAAGGGAGCACGCCGAGAACGCGGTGGAGGAACTCGGCGCCTTCCAGGACGGTCTACGCGCCACCCACCAGAACACCTCCCCTTCGCACAACACCGTCATCGGACACAGCTACGGATCCACCGTGGTCGGCCACACGGCCTGGAGCGAGCGGGGACTGGATGCGGACGAGATCGTCCTCGTGGGAAGCCCAGGAAGTGGCACAACCCATGCAGACCACCTGGGCCTACCTGCGGAGAACGTGCACACTTCCACCGCCGAGAACGACCAGATCACTTGGGTCACCGGCTTCCCGCTTGGCCCCGACCCCACAGACGAGCAATTCGGAGCCAATACGTTCGCTTCGAGTCCGGGATCCAAGTGGGGAAAGATCCCTTTCGGGGATGCCCACTCGGAGTATTTCGAGAACGATTCCGATTCACTCGAACGGATTGGCCAGATCATCGCCGGCCAAGCGAACACGAACTAGGTAATACCCATGATTCGAAGTGTCCAAGGTCCGTTGCGGACAGTGCTCTTCATCGTCCTGACGATGATCACCATCGGTTGCACCCCCAGCACGAGCATCACCCGCGACGAGGCCGCGGAACGACTCGAAGAACACGCGACCGCCGCCGCGAACGCCCTCCCCGACGAGCTCGAACTCGACACCACCGAAAGGATCAACGCGCCGCCCTGTGACTCCTCCGAGGACCAGATCTGGGTGTCCCAGTTGTTCTGGCTGGACGGCCTCCCGGAGGAGGACAACGAAGCCAACGTCGACGCGCTGGTCCGACACTGGCAGGACAACGGCTACGAGATCACCCGCGACGAACGCCCCCAGAAACTTCGCGTCGGCGCCTCGCACAGTGAGGACGGGTTCGACCTGAACGTCAAGACCAGCGTTGAGGGGTATCTGTCGTTGTCGGTCTCCTCCCCCTGCATCTGGCCCGAGGGAGACCGCTGGGCATGGGGAGACTGACCCGAAGCACCCCTCCACGACGAAAGCCGACGCCCGGTCGGAGTCTTCTCCGGCCGGGCGTCGGCTTGGACACGCGAAGCGCGGTTACTTGCGCTTGTTGATCTCCTCGGTCAGCTGCGGGGCGACCGTGTGCAGGTCACCCACGACACCGAAGTCCGCGAGCTCGAAGATCGGCGCCTCGGGGTCCTTGTTGACCGCGACGATGTTCTTCGAGGTCTGCATACCCGCCCGGTGCTGGATCGCGCCGGAGATGCCCAGGGCGACGTACAGGTTCGGGCTGACCGTCTTACCGGTCTGGCCGACCTGGAACTGGTTCGGGTACCAGCCGGAGTCGACGACGGCGCGCGAGGCACCGACGGCGGCACCGAGGGAGTCGGCCAGGTTCTCGACGACGCTGAAGTCGTCCGAACCCACACCGCGACCACCGGAGACCACGATGGCGGCCTCGGTGAGCTCGGGGCGCGCGCCCTTCTCCTGGACGACGCGCTCGACGACCTTGGCGGTCTTGGCTGCGTCGGAGATCTCGACCGCCACGGCCTCCTCGGCGGCGGCGCCGGCGGCGGCCTCCGGCACGACGGAGTTCGGGCGGACCGCGACGACCGGGACACCGGTGGTGACGCGGGCGTGCGTGACGGTGGCGCCACCGAAGACGCTGTGCTCGGTGACGACCTCGGCGTTGACGTCGACGACGTCGGTGAGCACACCCGAGCCCAGCTTCACGGCGGTGCGACCGGCGATCTCCTTGTTCTCGGCGGTGGCCGAGACGAGGATGGCGGCGGCGCCCTTCTCCTGCGCGAGCTTGGCGAGCAGCTCGGCCCTGGGCGCGACGACGTAGTCGTTCACCTCGGCCGGAGCCACGTAGACCTTCTCGGCGCCGAACTCGGCCAGCGCGGCCCGGCCCGACTCCACACCGTCTCCGACCCACACCGCGGCGGGCTCACCGATGCGGCGCGCAGCGGTCAGCAGCTCGGTGGTGACCTTCTTGACCTGTCCGTCGACGTGGTCGACGAGGACGAGGACCTCAGCCATAATCCTTGAACCTTCCTGAGTCTCTCGCCTGACCTACACGAACTTCTTCTCGGCGAGGAAGTCGGCGGCCTTGGTACCGCCGTCGCCCTCGTCCTTGACGATCGTGCCCGCGGCGCGCGGCGGCGCGGCGGCGAAGTCGACGGTCTCGGTGGTGGCGTTGGCCAGACCGACCTTGCCGGTGTCGATGCCCGCGTCGGCCGCGGACTTCTTGTCGACCGGCTTCTTCTTCGCCTGCATGATCAGCTTGAAGGACGGGTAGCGGGGCTCGTTGATCTTCTCCACGACGGAGACGACCGCCGGGAGCTGAGCCTCGACGACGTCGTAGCCGTAGTCGGTCTGACGCTGGATCTTGATGGCGCCGCCGTCGACGTCGACCTTGCCCGCCAGCGTGAGCTGGGGCAGGCCGAGGTACTCGGCGAGCGCGGCACCGATGACACCGGTGCGGGCGTCGGTGGACTCCGAGCCGAGGACGACGAGGTCGAACTCAAGGGTGCCCAGGGCCTGCGCGAGCGCGTAGGCGGTCTGGATCGCGTCGGAGCCGTGCAGCGCCTCGTCGTTGACGAAGACGGCCTTGTCGGCGCCCATGGACAGGGCCTTGCGGATCGAGTCCGTGGCCTGGTCCGGGCCCATCGTCAGGATGGTGACCTCGCCACCGTGCTTCTCCTTGAGGAGGAGCGCCTCTTCGATGGCGTACTCGTCGAGCTCGTTGATGACGCCGTCGGACGCTGCGCGGTCCAGCGTCTTGTCATCGGCGTTGAGCTTCCGTTCGGTCGCCGTGTCCGGGACCTGCTTGACCAAAACGACAATATTCATGGCCGGTGGCCGACCTCCCTGCACTCCCATATCCGCCGTCAGGCGGGTGGACGCTGGCGCGCCCCGATACTGCCAACAATGCCGAATGCCGTTCGGTCATCCGACGGCGGGTCCGGTGTACACGTCTACATCCGACCCGCCCGTGTGCTCATAGCAGAGATGTTACTCGCTAGTAGCTTGAAGGCCAACCCGCGCCCCCACGTTCGACTTAGGAAACCCTAACCAGAACCCGGACGACAACCGTCGCCGGGCCCACCGGACGGCGGTCACCAGTGCCGACCCCGGCGGGGCGCGGAACCCCCACACCCACCTTAGTGACCGGTTCCACGCCGTTGGCGGGCACACCGCCGCCGAACGACGGACGCTCCCCCTCCCGGCGGGGAGAAGGAGCGTCCTCGGTCTGTTCCTCGTCTAGCTGAACCAGTCGGAGGGGCCGGTGAGCGGCCCCGTGGTCCAGATCGGCGCCGAGGACAGCCCGATGGAGAGGATGAACATGGTGACGAGCACGATGGCCACCACCACGCCCACGTAGACGTACAGGTTGCCGAACCGGGCCCGCTCCACCAGCCAGACCGCCTGGTGACGAGCCTCACGCCCGCTGGGCATGATGTAGCTCAGCAGGATCATGATGAAGACCGCGAAGGCACCCGTGTAGTTGGCGCCCTCCCCCGGCACGTCCATGATCCTCGCGTAGACCATCCCGACGAGGATGCCGCCCAACAGGTAGATCAGGCCGAACCCGACCGTGCGCAGCGCCATGCGTCCGAACGCCCATGGGAAGCTGAGCGCCACCACCATGCCGTCGGAGTTGCGCGGCCCGCGCGTCTGGAGGCGCCGCGCGTGCTCGGACTTGACCACGTCCAGCGCACCCAGGCCCGCGATGACCACGATGCCCAGGATGATGCCGATCCACGGGAACCACAGGGCCACCCCGGCCAGCGCCACCATGATCGGGATGAGCACCAGCGGGTGCATCCGCCAGGACTCGTCGTAGTACTCGTCGTCCTCGTCGTACTCGTCGCCCTGGCCGTCGCCCCGGAAGTAGTCCCCGACCCGGTCGCCGCGACCGCGCCGGAAGCGCCCGAGCAGGCCGCCGCGCTCCTGGAACTCCTCCTCGTCGAACTCCTGCGTGCTGTTGGCCCGGCCCTGCTGGCCGACCGGCGTCAGGATGTCCTGGAAGGCGTTCGGGTCCAGCGGGGAGTTGAAGAACTGGGTCTGCGGGGCCCCGTCCGACTCGGCCCGCTGGGGGGAGGCCTCCGCCTGGCCCATCATCATGGTCCCGGCGGGGTCGTCCCTGCGCGCCAGCTCGCCCGGCTCGAAGCGCTGGGTGCCGTGCACGTCGTCCTGGCGGCCCAGCTCCCCCGGCTCGAAGCGCTGGGTGCCCTGCATGTCGTTCCGGCCGGGCCGGATGCGCTCCGTCCCCTGCGGGTCGTGGAGGTCGTCGGAGGACCCCGGGGTGATCCGCTCGGTGCCGGGCAGGTGGGACGACAGGTCGTCGGTGGCCTCGTCCGGCTCCCCCCAGCCCGTCGCGGCGGCGCGCCCGCCGCTGAGGTCGTCCGTGGCCTCCGCGTCCGTGCCCCAGCCGGTGGAACGGGCGCCGTTGAGGTCGTTGGTGGCCTCGTCGTCGGTGTTCCAGCCCGAACCCGTGGCGGGCCGACCGCCGCCGAGGTCGTCCGTGGCGTCGTCGGCGGTCCAACCGCCGGAGCGCGCGTGGCTGGTCTGCGGTGCCGAGGGGCTCGCCCACGCGCTGGCCGTGTTGGTCGGGTTGCCGCCGCTGGTGTGCGCGGGGCCCCAGCCGTCGGTGGCCCGGCCCGCGAGGTACCCGGCGGCACCGCCGAGCGCCGCGCCAGCCGCACCGGCCGCCGCCGCTCCGCCGATCCCCGTGCCTCCGTGGCCGCCCGAGGCGGCCGGGTTCTGGGTGGGAGCGGGGGCGTGCACGGTGTGGCCGCCGGTCTGCCCGGCCGACGGCATGCCGCCGGTCGGCTCGGTCCAGGGCAGGTCGAGGTTGAGGCGCCCGGTCTCGGCCACCAGTTCGGCGGCGGTGGGACGGGCCGACATGTCGCGGGAGACCGCGCGGTTGACGAGCGGGCGCAGCGCCTCGTGCATCCCGTCCATGTCGATCTCACCGTTGAGGATGCGGAAGAAGATGACCTCGAACGAACCGGCGCCGTAGGGCGGGCGTCCGGTCGAGGCGAAGGCGACGGTGCCGCCCCAGGCGTGCACGTCGGTGGCGGGGCCCAGGTCCGTGCCCTCGATGACCTCCGGGGACAGGTAGCTGGGCGTGCCGACGAACGTGCCGGTCTGGGTCAGCTTGGCGCCGTCCACGGCGTGCGCGATGCCGAAGTCGATGACGATCGGCTCACCGTTGGAGATGATCACGTTGCCGGGCTTGAGGTCGCGGTGGATCACGTCCACCGCGTGGATGTCCTTGATCGCCCGGGCCATGCCGGTGACGAAGCGGGTCAGAGCGCGGCCGCGCAGGGGGCCGTGGTCGGTGACGGTGGCGTCCAGGGTGGGCCCGGGGATGTACTCGGTGACCACCCAGGGCAGCTCGGCCTGGGTGTCCGCGTCGATGACCTCGGCCACGTTGGGGCTCTGCACACGGCGCATCGTCTCGACCTCGCGGGCGAGCCGGGCGCGTGCGATGTGGTCACCGGCGACCTCGGGCTTGAGGACCTTCACCGCGACGAACTGGTCGGTCCGGGGATCCTCGGCCTGGTACACCACACCCATGCCGCCGGCGCCGATGCGGCGGCGGATGACGTAGTGGCCGATGCGCTCCGGCAGTTCTTCACCCGTGGGGAAACCTGCCGACATTGCCATCGAGAACTCATCCCCTCAAAAGACCACATACCACCACGTCCAGCTTATCGGCCGGGGGGATGGGTCAACATTGGCTTGTGTGGCCCCTCCGAGGGGCCTGCGGTCTGTTCGGTCCCGCCGGAGGGGTGTGGGCGCCACACGCGCCACCGGGGACTCCGGGCGAACCGTCCGTCCTCGGACGACCATTGACGAGTATGACGGAAAAACCACGCGGGCGGTTCCCCGTCCCCCGTCCCGGTTGGCCGGTTCCGGACGTCTTCCCAGGGTCCCGCGCCGCCGGTCGACGCGACGAGGAGTCGAAGTGGCGACGAGGTGATGCGAGCCGGGGCAGGTGCCCGAGGCGGGACGCCGGGATGGACGCACTGACACTACCCGCCCCGAACTGCGCGGACACCCCCCAGGCGCCGAGGCGGACTGGGGGGCCGGTCACAGCCGGGCTCAGCGTCCGACGAAGGTGGCCTTGCCGGGCCCCTGCTCGACGAAGCTCTTCATCCCGGCCTTCTGGTCCTCGGTGGAGAACAGGCCGGAGAAGTGCAGGCGCTCGATCTCCAGGCCGGTGTCCAGGTCGGTCTCCAGCCCCCGGTCGATCGCCTCCTTCGCGGCGGCCAGCGCCACGGCGGGACCGTCCACGTACTTCGCGACCAGGGCGACGGCGGCCGAGTAGACCTCCTCGTCGGGCACGACCTCGTCCACGAGGCCGATCTCCCGGGCCTCGTCGGACCGCACGTGGCGTCCGCTGAACACCAGGTCCTTCGCGCGGGCGGGACCGATCAGGCGCGGGAGCCGCTGGGTGCCGCCCGCACCCGGGATGACGCCCAGCTGGATCTCGGGCTGGCCGAGCCGGGCCTTGGTGCCCGCCACCCGGAAGTCGGCGCACAGAGCCAGCTCGCAGCCGCCGCCCAGCGCGTAGCCGCTGATCGCCGCGACCACGGGCTTGGGGATGCGGGCCACCGCCGTGAGAGCGTTCTGGAGCGCCCGCGAGTACTCCAGCATGCCGGCGTGGGTGAGGTCGGCCATCTCCTTGATGTCGGCCCCGGCCACGAACGCCCGCTCACCGCCGTAGAGCACCACCGCGCGCACGGAGGGGTCCGCGGACACGGCGGCGGCCGCCTCCGCGATCTCCCGGGTGACCGTGCCGTTCAGCGCGTTCAGCGCCTTGGGCCGGTCGATCCGGATGACGGCCACACCGGGGTTCTCCGGGTCGGCCTCGACGCGCACGAACTCGCTCACGTTCTCCACCTTCTTCGCTTCGACGTCAGTGTCCGCTGCTTACCTAACCACCCGCGTCAGCGGAAGAGCAGCACCAGGGTCCCCAGGCGGGCCGACAGGGCGTAGGCGGCCACCAACAGCAGGACGGTGCCCGCCAGCAGGAGGGTGTCGGCCGCCCGCCAGCGGCTGTACCGCGCGTGGGTGCGGGGTCCGGTGCCGAAGGCCCGCGCGTCCATCGCGGTGGCCAGCAGGGTCCCGGTCCGAATGGACCGCACCAGCAGCGCGAACAGCCGCCCGAAGAACAGCGAGACGATCCGCAGGGGGTTGCGTCCGGCTTCCAGGCCCCGCGCCCGACGGGCCAGGGTGATGGTCCGCCACTGGTCGGCGAGCAGCGGGATGAGCCGCAGCGCGGCGAGCACGCCCATGGCGGGGCGTTCGGGCACCCGGAGCCGCTGCACGAGGCCGTCGGACATCTCCGTGGGGTCGCTGCTGATCGCCGCGAGCAGTCCGGGCAGGGCGATGGCCAGCAGGCGCACCGCCGCGCCCACGGCGCCCTCCAGCCCCTGCTCGCCGTACAGGTAGTTGACCGCGCCGCTGCTGAGCCCCATGAGCAGGAAGGGCCCGCCCAGGACCAGCAGGGTGCGCCGGTCCACTCCGCTGAACGGCACGGTGACCAGCACCGCGAGCAGCACGACGCCGCCGGTGACGGCGTCGACCGCCGGGATCAGTCCGATACCGATCATCAGCGCGGCCAGCAGCTTGGCGGCCGGGTTCAGGCCGGTCAGCCAGTAGCGGGCACCGCCGCCCTCGGGCACGTCCAGGGTGAGGGTGTCCCCGCCCAGGGCGCGGGGCGGCACCGTGCGGTCCGTGTTCCGGGAACTCACGCGTCCCCCTCTCGGGCCGTCGCGGACCGGGCCGCCTCGACGGGCACCGCGCGCCCCTCGGCCACCCGTACCTCCACGTCCGTCAGACGGCGCAGGAGGAGTTCGTCGTGGGTGGCCATGACCACGGCCCGCCCCTCGGCGCGCAGGGCGCCGAGCAGCTCCACCAGTTCCGTCCAGGTTCGGGTGTCCTGGCCGAAGGTGGGTTCGTCCAGCACCAGCAGGTCCGGGGCGTGCGAGGGACCGGAGCTGAGCGCGGTCGCCACCGACAGGCGCCGTTTCTCCCCGCCGGAGAGCGTGTACGGGTGCACCTCGGCCAGCCGGGTCAGCCGCAGCCGCTCCATCAGCTCGCCCACCCAGGAGTCGGTCTCGGCCTCGCCCATCCCCGCGCGCAGCGGCGCGAAGCGGAGTTCGTCGCGGACCGTGGCGGTGACGAACTGGTCCTCCGCGTGCTGGAAGACCGTTCCCACGTGCCGGGCCAGACGGCGGGCGGGCCAGCGCACGAGCGGGCGCCGGTCGGCCTCGGCCAGGGGACCGCGCGGCAGGACCTGGCCCCGGTGCGGGCGCGAGAGCCCGGCCAGCATGGTCAGGAGTGTGGACTTGCCCGCGCCGTTGGGTCCGGTCAGGGCGGTGGCGGTCCCGGCGGACAGGGTGACGTCGACGTCGTCGAGCACCGTCCTCCGAGGTGCGGCGCGCACGCCCACCTGGAAGGGGGTGCGGGCGGTGACGCCGACGGTCTCCACCAGCGGTGCGCCGCCGGGCCCGGGTGTGAGCTCGGGGGCGGGTTCGTTCCCGGGGATCCACACGCCCTGGTCGGCCAGCGAACGGCCGTGTTCCGCGAACACCCGCTCCGGGGTGCCGTCCGCGATCACTCCCCCGCCGGGTTCGACCACGACGACCCGGTCCACCAGGTCCACGACGTCGGCCACCCGGTGTTCGACCAGCACGAGGGTGGCCTCGGTCTCGTGGAGCAGGCGGGAGAGCAGGTCGCGGACGAGCACCGCCCCGGCGGGGTCGAGGTTGGCGGTGGGTTCGTCCAGGAGCAGCAGGCGCGGCCGCATGGCCAGCGCGCCGGCGATGACCAGGCGCTGTTTCTCCCCGCCGGAGAGGGCGCCCGTGGAGTGCCGGAGGCCGTAGGGGAAGCCGACCTCCGTCAGGGAGCGCTCGACCCGGGGCCAGATGTGCTCGGGGTCCACCCCCAGGTTCTCCAGTCCGAAGGCGACGTCGTCCCCGGCCCGGGCCATCACGAGCTGGGTCTCGGGGTCCTGGCTGACCAGCCCGACGCCGCCCCGGCCGCGGTCGGCGGGTGCTCCGTCCACCAGCAGCGAGCCCTCGTGCTCCCCGCTGATCGCGCCGTCCTCACCGGTGAGCCCGGCCAGGGAGTGCAGCAGGGTGGACTTGCCCGCGCCCGAGGCTCCGAGCAGCAGGACCCGCTCCCCCGGTTCGACGGTGAGGTCCACCCCGCGCAGGGCGTGCGTTTCACGGCCGGAGTGCTTCCATCCCCAGCCGGAGAGTTCGACGCGCGCCCCTCGCGCGTTGGGTCGTGTCACGGTCAGCCCCTGGCCGAGGGGAAGGGGGCCAGCGCGCCGGACCTGGCCAGCGCGGTGGTGAGCAGGCGCGCGCCGACGCCCGCGATGACGGCCGCGCTGAGCACCACGATCACGCCGTAGGTGAGCTGGTACTCGATCGGCCAGGTGACGTTGTAGGCGATGTTGTCGCGGATGGCCGGGGAGAGTCCGGCGACGGCGGCGGCGAGCACGGCCACGCCCATGTTCCAGCGCCGGTAGGCGAAGGCGAGGAACACCAGTTCGGGCAGCAGTCCCTGGAGGGTGCCGTCGACGACGACCATGACCCCCCACTGGGTGCCCAGCACGGCCGAGACCGAGGCGGCGGCGATCGAGGTGAGCAGGGCCGCGCCGGGCTTGCGGATGATGAGGCCGCCGAGCACGCCGGAGATCAGCCACATGCCGTAGACGACGGCCTGCCCGGGCGGGAACGCGACGAACAGCGGTGTGGTGACCGACCAGACGATGTTCCACAGCCAGAAGACGACGCCGACCGCGACGCCGATGACGGCGGCGACGACGATGTCGACGGTGCGCCAGCTCCGGGCCTTCGCGAGGACCTCCCGGACGGGGCCCCCGGGTTCGGCGGTGGCTCCGGTGCCGGTCCCGCGGTTTTCGGTACTCATGATGGTTGGTGTCCCTTCGTCGGGGTGACGAGGGCCCATGTGGCCAAGAGCGCCGGTCGGGCGCGCGCTGACGCACGCACGACGGCGGTTTCCTACGACTTCCTTCGCTGGCATGACCCAGATCAGGTGTGTAAGGGTCTGCGGCCGGGTGCCGCACTCTCAGCGCTCACGCGCTCCCCTGTCGGATTGGCTCCATTATGGGGCAAACAGGACGCGCGGTGAAGACCTTCCCTCCTCCGGGACACGAAGAAGCGGGGGCGCGCCCGGCGGTGGTCGCCGGTCGCACCCCCGCTCGGGTGCCGTCAGGGGTGCCTCACGGCACCCGGGGTTCAGCAGCTCAGGTTCGACCCCGTGGTGGTGCCGAGGATCTGGGTGAACTGGGTGAACGTGTTGATGCGGCTCTGCACCTGTCCGGGGTTGCCGCCGTTGCACTCGATCGAGCCGTTGATGGAGCGGATCGACTCGCCGAAGCCGTGACCGTCGACGATGGCGGTGTGCCCCGACATCGTCCCGGCACCGGACTGGGTGTTCCAGAACCAGAGTCCGGTCCGCCAGGCGATCGAGGCGTCCTGCTCGACCAGGTAGGGGTTGTTCAGCAGGTCGATGCCGAGGGCGTCACCGGCAGCCTTGTAGTTGTAGTTCCAGCTCAGCTGGATCGGGCCCTTGCCGTAGTAGGCGGACTGGCCGGCCGGACAGCCGAAGGGCTGGCTCAGGTCGCAGTAGTGCGGGTAGTTGTCCTCGTTGATCTCCTTGATGTACACCAGCCCGCCGGTCTCGTGGCTGACGTTGGCCAGGAAGGCCGCGGCCTCGCGTCGCTGCACCTCGACGCTGCCGGTGTTGGTGAAGCCCGGGTAGGAGCTCAGGGCGGTGGTGAGGCCCGAGTAGGTGTAGAAGGGGTTCCGGTTCGGGAACATCTGGTTGAACTGGGCCTCGCTGACGACGAAGTCGTTCGGGCCCGGCTGCTCACCGCCTCCGCCGTCGCCGCAGGGGCCCTGGTCGGCCCAGACGTCCGAGGTTCCGGGACGCTCGTTCTGCGTCCACCACTTGGCGGTGTAGTTGCGGCCTTCGAAGGAGACCTGGCCGCCGCCGGTGTAGACGGAGGAGGAGCTCCAGGCGGTGGCGCAGGCGGTGGCCGCCTGCGCGGCGGCCACCGGGAGGGTAACGAGCACAGCCGCGATCGCGCCGAGCGCGGCGAGCTGACTCAGGAGACGTCGGATCACGTGATCACACTCCTAGGGTGCGGCGCTGCGTCCGACCGCGCGCCGCGGGGGGGTGACGTCACCTAAGCAAGAGTGGTCTAGACCTGTCAAGGTCCAGACCACGGATCGTGAGAACCGGATGACGGTACGGATCGGGACGGCGGCCCGCGACCCGGCCCGGCGGTCACCGGTATCCCGTGGCCACCGGGCCGAGGCGCCGCCCGGGGACGCGTCCGGGGGCGCGTCCAGGACGTGTTGTTCGGATGCCTCGCCGCTGGCGGCGGCGCCGGGGAACGATCCCCGGGACACGCCCCTAGGTTCCCTCGTCGTCGCCCGCACCGTCCGCGAGGTCCTCCGCGTCCTCGGAGCCCCCGCCGCCCTCCTCGTCCTCGTCGTCCCCGTCGCCGCCCCGCTGCTCGGGCGGCTCGGTCTTCGGGTCACCGAAGGCGCCCGGCGACCCCGCGAAGGTGTCCGACGGCAGGTTCTTGGTGGCGCCGCGCATGCTCTCCTGCCAGATCGGGCCCGGGAGGGTCCCGCCGTAGACGATCTCGAAGTGCTGCCCGCCGATCGTCACGCCCTGGAGCGGGTTCTCCTCACCGCCGCGCACGTCGCCCACGACCACCGCCGAGGCGAGGTTCGGCGTGTACCCGGCGAACCAGGCGTAGGCGGCCCCGTCCGTGGTCCCGGTCTTGCCCGCGGCCGGACGCCCCAGGTCCAGACCCTTGGCGGTGCCCCCGTCGAAGGTCTGCTGGAGCAGGTGGTTGACCCCGTCGGCGGCGTTCTGCTGGACCGTGCGCTCACACTCCGAGGTGGTCTTGAACTCCGTGCCGGTGCCCTCCTCGGTCACCATGCGCACCGGGCGCGGCTCGCAGTACTCGCCCCTCGCGGCGAAGGTCGCGTAGGAGGCGGCCACGGTCAGCGGGGACACCTCCTGGTCCCCGAGGGTGAAGGAGCTCCAGACCCCGAGGTCGCCGCCGTCAGCGCGGTGCACCCCGGCCTTCTCCGCCATCTCCGAGGTCTCGCACAGGCCCACACGCTTCTGGAGCTGCGCGAAGTAGGTGTTCACCGACCCCTTGGTCGCGCTGATCATGTTGTGGCTGCCGTCGTCGCTCTCCCCCGCGTTGCGGACGCTCCACGAGGACATCCTCGTGCCCTCGCAGTCGGCCATGCCGCTGACGGACAGGTTCTTGGGCGAGGCGAAGCTGGTCCCGTACCCCAGGCCCTTCTCCAGCGCCGCCGCCAGCGTGTACGTCTTGAAGGTGGATCCGGCCTGGTACCCCAGGGACCCGCCGTCCTCCTGGTCCACGGCGAGGTTGAGGGAGGTCGTCCCGACCCGTTCGTCGTCGAACCCGTACCGCAGGTTCTGCACGAGCGCGCGCACGCGCCCGGAACCGGGCTCGACCATGGCCTGGGCGGCGAACTTCGTGGAGTCCTCGTGCGGGACCCGCTTGTCGACGGCGTCCTGGGCCGCGTCCTGCGCGGCGGTGTCGAGCGTGGTCCGCACGATCAGCCCGCCCTGGGCGATGCGCTGCTCGCGCTTCTCGACGGTGTCCCCGATCAGGTCCGAACTCCGCAGCCAGCGCATCGTGTAGTCGCAGAAGAACGGGTAGTCGCTCTCCGCGCAGCTGCCGCCGCGCGGGCTGGAGTCGATCCCCAGGCCCTTCTCCTTGTGTGCCTCGGCCTCGTCGGCGCTGAGGGCGTCGGTGGCCACCATGCGGTCCAACACGAGGTTGCGGCGTTCGAGCGCCTCGTCGGGGTTGTTGAGCGGGTCGTAGAAGGAGGGGGCGCGCACCAGACCGGCCAGCATGGCGGCCTGCCCGGCGTCGAGGTCGGCGGCGGGGACGGAGAAGTACCGCTGCGCGGCGACCTCCACGCCGTGCGCCCCCGCGCCGAAGTAGGACAGGTTCAGGTACCCCTCCAGGATCTCGTCCTTGGTGAGGCGCTCCTCGACGTCGATGGCGTAGCGCAGTTCGGTCAGCTTGCGGCCCAGGTTCTGCGCGCTGGCGCCCTCGACCTCCTCCTCCGTCTCGGCGGTCTCGATGAGGAGGTTCTTCACGTACTGCTGGGTGATGGTGGAGCCGCCCTGTGTGTCGCCCTGGGCGGTGCGGGCGGCGGCGCGGATCACACCGCGCAGGTCCAGGCCCTTGTGCTCGTAGAAACGGTCGTCCTCGATCGCCATGAGGGCCGTGCCCACCCACGGGCTGATCTCGTCGAGGCCCACCACGCGGCGTTCGCGTTCGGCGACCTCCGCGAAGGGGGTGCCGTCGTCGGCGGTGAGCAGGACCCGGGAGGACAGGCTGGGCACGTCCAGATCGCCGGGCAGGGACATGAACCCCGCGGCCGCGTCCCGCGCGACCAGTCCGACACCGCCCACCCAGGGCATGACCAGGGCCGCTGACAGGAGCCCGGCGACGGCCCCGAGCCCGGAGAGTCTGAGCAGGGCCTCTCGCCGGTCCTGCGGCTGGTCGTGCTTCAGGAACCCCCGGATCGCCTCCAGGAACGGACCTCCCTGGTTCGACTCCGTCACGTCGCCCCCCTACGGCCGTGTGCTGTCCGCTCGCCGCGCGACACGAACACTGCGACGCCCAGACTCGCAGCCGCTACGCAAAGGGAAGTCCGTCAAATCAGGCGTGTTAGCGAAAACCTTCCTCAATCCACGGCAAAGCTGGCAGATCGTGCATGGCACGCATGCCCGGATGGATCATCCGAAACCAACCATCCCTTTACTCGACGTCAAGATGATTCGACGCAGGAGGCCGGAGAGACAGGAGGCAGGCGGTCCGGATATGGGACGAATGATTCCCAGGGGACCCGTCGGACACACGTGAATGTCCGGAATGCAGCCCGGCTGCCCTTCCTCACATTTGAACAGCCCTACCCAACACCGCCCCTCCGCCAACATGTGACCTGAATTTTCGGAATTTTCATGACGGGGAATACGAAAACAACCACAGAGGCGCCTGAATCGCTTGATGTCGTATGCCCGCAATGCGAGGTTCACCGAGGTGAATCGCGGCAAATACCAGGTCTTTGCGCCCTCGCCTAGAGTGGCGAGGATCACATTAATTCTGCGGCCTCGACACTCTGCCAAACCCCACTAGAGGGCCGACGATAGACAGCGGAGGGCACCGAAGCCGCAATCCGGACAGATTCCGAACCGAGCCTTCGTTAACTCCGTCTTTCCTTTGATTAACTCCCGGTTATTTATGCGCGGATCCTTGTGCGCGCCATCCCATAACGCCCGAACCACGACAATGACGGTGTAGCCAGTGATCGGACGACTGCCCATCCTCGACATCTCTCCAGACAACGGCCTGGGGCCCGTGAAAGCCGTTCCCGGCGAGCGCTTCACCGTGTCCGCCACCGTCATCCGCGAGGGCCACGACTCCCTCGCCGCGGGCGTCGTCGTCCACTCCCCCCGGGGCCGCCGCGAGGCGCTGGTCCCCATGCGCGAGCGGGCCCCCGGCACCGACCGGTACGAGGCCGAGATCAGCCTTCCCGGTGAGGGGAACTGGTCCTTCTCGGTCGAGTCGTGGAGCGACCCCTTCGCCACCTGGCTCCACGTCGCACGCGTGAAGCTCCCCCTGGACACCGACACCGCGCTGGTCCTGGAGGAGGGTGCCCGCCTCCTCGCCCGGGCCGGTCGGCGCACCCCCCGCACCCCCGCCCTGAACAACGCCGCCAGGACGCTGCGCGACACCTCCCGTGCCCCTCTGGAGCGTTTCGGGGCCGCCGTCACCGACGAGGTCCTCGCGGAGATGGAGCGCAACCCCCTCCGCGAACTCGTCACCCGCTCCAAGCGCACCAAGGTCGTCGTCCACCGCGAACGCGCCCTCTTCGGCTCCTGGTACGAGTTCTTCCCCCGCTCGGAGGGGGCGCAGGTCGACACCGCCCCCGGCCAGGAGGTCTCCGGCACCTTCGCCACCGCCGCCAAGCGCCTGCCCGCCATCGCGGACATGGGCTTCGACGTCGTCTACCTGCCGCCGATCCACCCCGTCGGGGACTCCCACCGCAAGGGCCGCAACAACACGCTCCAGCCCGGACCGGGCGACCCCGGCTCGGTGTGGGCGATCGGCTCCGCCGACGGCGGCCACGACGCCGTCCACCCGGGCCTGGGCACCCTGGCCGACTTCGACGCCTTCGTGGCCGAGGCCCGTGACCACGGTCTGGAGATCGCCCTCGACCTGGCCCTCCAGTGCTCCCCCGACCACCCCTGGGTGGCCGAGCACCCGGAGTGGTTCAGCAGGCGGGCGGACGGGTCCATCGCCTACGCCGAGAACCCGCCGAAGAAGTACCAGGACATCTACCCGCTCTGCTTCGACCACGACTTCGAGGGCCTCTACAGGGAGTGCCTGCGGGTGGTCCGGCACTGGATCGACCACGGTGTGCGGATCTTCCGCGTCGACAACCCGCACACCAAGCCGGTCGCCTTCTGGGAGCGGCTGCTGGCCGACGTGGCCAGGCACGACCCGGACGTGCTCTTCCTCGCGGAGGCCTTCACCCGCCCCGCGATGATGCGCACCCTGGCCAAGGTCGGCTTCCACCAGTCGTACACCTACTTCACCTGGCGCAACGGCAAGGACGAGCTCACCGACTACCTCACCGAGCTCAGTCAGGAGACCGCGCACTACCTGCGCCCCAACCTCTTCACCAACACCCCGGACATCCTCAACGCGTACCTCCAGGAGGGCGGCCGCCCCGCCTTCGAGGCGCGCGCGGTGCTCGCGGCGCTGCTCTCGCCCACCTGGGGGATCTACTCGGGCTTCGAGCTGTGCGAGAACACCCCCGCCGCGCCCGGCAGCGAGGAGTACCTGGACTCGGAGAAGTTCCAGTACCGGCCGCGCGACTGGGCCGCCGCCGACGCGTCCGGGGACACCATCGCCCCGCTGGTCACCCGGCTGAACGCGCTGCGCCGGGCCCACCCCGCCCTGCGCGAGCTCCGCAACCTGCGCTTCCACCAGGTGGACCGGCCCGAACTCGTGTGTTTCTCCAAGCACCGGACCGGCGCCCCCGGTGAGCCCGACGACGTCGTGATCGCCGTCGTCAACCTCGACCCGCACCACGCCCGCGAGGCCACGGTGCACCTGGACCTGCCGTCGATCGGCCGCACGTGGGAGGAGGACCTCAGGGTGACCGACGAACTGACCGGCCGAACGTACACCTGGCGAGCGGACAACTACGTCCGGCTCGACCCGGCGACCGGACCGGCGCACGTGTTCACCGTCCACGGCAGATGACGGGCCCTGGCGAGGCGGGCGGACACCCGGACCGGGTGCCGCCCCCTCCATCGTGCGAAAAGCCTGTTGATCCGACGTCGAACATTCTTGGTGGGGAGCAGTAGATGAGCAACGACGAGCCCGGACCCGTCGCCCACGAGCACGCCGAACACGGTCCGCTCGCCCCGGCCACCGGGGCCGCCACCGGCCCGCTCATGTCCACCGGCGGCACCAGTGATCCCCACTGGTTCAAGCACGCCGTCTTCTACGAGGTACTCGCGCGCGGGTTCTTCGACTCCAACGGAGACGGCACCGGTGACCTCACCGGGCTCGTGCGGAAGCTGGACTACCTCCAGTGGCTGGGCATCGACTGCATGTGGCTGCTGCCGATGTACGAGTCGCCGCTGCGAGACGGCGGGTACGACATCTCGGACTACTTCAAGATCCTCCCCGAGTTCGGCAACACCGCCGACTTCGTGGAGCTCCTGGACGAGGCCCACCGCCGAGGCATCCGGGTCATCACCGACCTGGTCATGAACCACACCAGCGACCAGCACCCGTGGTTCCGGGCCTCGCGGGAGGACCCGGACGGCCCCTACGGCGACTTCTACGTGTGGTCGGACAGCGACGAGCTCTACGACGAGGCCCGGATCATCTTCGTCGACACCGAGACGTCCAACTGGACCTACGACGAGGTCCGTGGCCAGTACTACTGGCACCGCTTCTTCTCCCACCAGCCGGACCTCAACTTCGAGAACCCGGCGGTGCAGGAGGCGATTCTGGAGGTCCTGCGCTACTGGCTGGACCTGGGCATCGACGGGTTCCGCCTGGACGCCGTGCCGTACCTGTACGAGCGCGAGGGCACCAACTGCGAGAACCTCAAGGAGACCCACGAGTTCCTCAAGCGGGTGCGCGCCGAGGTGGACCGCCTGTACCCGGACCGGGTGCTGCTGAGCGAGGCCAACCAGTGGCCGTCGGAGGTCGTCGACTACTTCGGTGACTTCGAGTCCGGCGGCGACGAGTGCCACATGAACTTCCACTTCCCGTTGATGCCGCGCATGTTCATGGCGGTGCGGCAGGAGCAGCGGTTCCCGATCTCGGAGATCCTGGCCCAGACCCCGGAGATCCCCCGCAACTGCCAGTGGGCGATCTTCCTGCGCAACCACGACGAGCTGACCCTGGAGATGGTCACCGACGAGGAGCGCGACTACATGTACTCCGAGTACGCCAAGGAACCCCGCATGCGCGCGAACGTGGGGATCCGGCGGCGGCTCGCGCCCCTGTTGGACAACGACCGCAACCAGATCCAGCTCTTCACCGCGCTGCTGCTCTCCCTGCCCGGGTCGCCGGTCCTGTACTACGGCGACGAGATCGGCATGGGCGACAACATCTGGCTGGGCGACCGGGACGCCGTCCGCACGCCCATGCAGTGGAACTCCGACCGCAACGCCGGGTTCTCCCGGAGCGATCCCGCCCGCCTGTACCTCCCGATGATCATGGACCCGGTCTACGGCTACCAGGCGGTCAACGTGGAGTCGCAGCGCGAGAACCCGGGGTCGCTGCTGAACTGGACGCGCCGGATGATCCAGATCCGCAAGCGCCACCCCGTGTTCGGCACCGGGGAGTTCACCGAGCTGAACGCCACGAACCCCAGCGTGCTGGCGTTCATCCGGGAACACGGCGACGACCGGATGCTGTGCGTGAACAACCTGTCCCGGCACCCGCAGCCCGTGGAGCTCGACCTGTCCCGGTACGCCGGGGTCAGCCCCGTCGAGTGCGTGGGCGGGGTGAGCTTCCCGGAGATCGGTGAGCTGCCGTACCTGCTCACCCTCCCCGGCCACGGCTTCTACTGGTTCCAGCTCCCTGCCGAGCGCGCCGCCGCGCCGGGTGCCGGGGACCGTGAGGAGGCCCCCACCTACGGCCTGCCCTCGGCGGGGGTCAGCGCCCGGAACGCCTTCGACACCGGCCACCACACCGCGTCCACCACCGCGTCCGGCGCGCGACCCGGGGACGGTGGCGGGAAGGGACACGGGCCTTACTGAGATGTCGCAGCTAGAAGAACTCCTGGCGGTCTGGCTTCCCCGGCAACGATGGTTCTCCGGCAAGGGGATACCGATCCAGCGGGTCCGGATCGAGAGCAGGTACACCCTGGTCTCGGCCGGTCCCGGCGGACCTGATCTGAACGTCCTCGTCGTGCAGGCGGGGCAGCGCGGCCTCAACTCCCGCTACCAGGTGCTGCTCGGCTCGCGCCCGCCCCGGTCCCTGCCGCCCGACCTGGCCCGCGCCGCCATCGGCGTGTGCCAGGTCTCGGGCGGCCGCCCACGGGTGGTGTACGACGCCGCGCACGACCCGCAGCTCACGGCGCTGCTGTTGGAGCGGTTCACCCGCGGCGGGGACGCGGAGCGGCGCGGCCGGGTGCGGTTCCGTACCCTGCCGGGCGCCAGCGTGGAGGCGATCGGCCCGGGGCGGCTGCTCACCGGGGAACAGTCCAACACCTCCCTGGTGTACGGGCGGGACTACGTCCTCAAGACCTTCCGCAGACTCTGGCCGGGCCGCAACCCGGACCTGGAACTCAACATGGCGCTGTCCGGCTCGCCGTACGTGGCGCGCCCGTGCGGGTGGATCGAGGCGGACCTGTCCGGCCACTCGACGCCGACCACGCTCGCCCTGCTCCAGACCTTCGTCCCGGACGCCACGGACGGGTGGGTGATGGCCACGGCCAACGTCCGCACGCTGCTGGACGGCGCGAACGCGGACTTCAGCGCGGAGTCCGCCCGGCTGGGGCGCACCACCGCCGCGGTGCACAGCTCCCTCGCCAAAGCACTGCCCACCGACGTGCTGTCACCGAACGCGGCGGGCGAACTGGCCGACGCCATGGTGGAGCGCCTGGCCATGGCCAGCGCGGAGGTCCCCGAGCTGGCGGAGCACGCTCCCCGGGTGATGGAGGCCTACGCGGACTTCGCCGGGTTGGACGAACCGCTGCCGATCCAGCGCGTGCACGGCGACTACCACCTGGGGCAGGTCATCCGGCCCGCGTCCGGGTGGGTGCTGCTCGACTTCGAGGGCGAGCCGACCGTGTCGGTGCGCGAGCGCCAGCGGCTGTCCAGCCCGCTGCGGGACGTGGCCGGGATGCTGCGCTCCTTCGACTACGCGGCCGGGTTCCTGCTGGTCGAACAGGACGACGACCCCGACCTCGCGTGGGCCGCGCGGGACTGGGCGCGGCGCAACAGGGAGGCCTTCTGCCGGGGCTACGCCGACGGGGGCGGCGCCGATCCGGAGAAGCACCTCACCGTGCTGCGGGCCTTCGAGTTCGACAAGGCCGTCTACGAGGTGCTGTACGAGGCCCGGAACCGGCCCAACTGGCTCCGGGTGCCACTGGAGTCCATCGCCACCGCCGCCGGGTCGCCACGGGTGCCCGGCTGACCAGCGGGGCGGCCGCCGTTCGCGAACGGCGGCCGCCCCGTCCGCCGTTCCGGCCCGAGCCATCGCTTCACCGCCTCCCGCCATCCGACCACCACGAGTCATCACGGAGTCGAATTGTCACCGCGCACGACCAGGAAGTCCGCGACAGCCGACGAGCAACCGGCGGAGGCGCCGAAGAAGGCCGCCACCCGGAACACGAAGGCGAAGCCCTCGGCCGCGAAGAAGGAGACGGCGGCCCGGAGCACGAAGGCGACGCCCGGGAAGTCCACCGCCGGGAACACCGAGAAGAAGGTTCCGGCGGCCCGGAAGGCGTCGGCCGCCGGGAGCACCGGGAAGAAGCCCGCCGCGAAGGGTGCGGCAGGGAAGAGCTCGGTGGGGAAGGGCTCGGCGGGGAAGACCGCGAAGAAGCCCGCGGCCAAGCGGACCCGCACACCCGCCGCGGTCTCCGCCGAGCTGGCCGCCGAACTCGACCGGGTCGTGGACGGCTGGCACCACGACCCGCACTCGGTTCTCGGTCTGCACGGCCGTGACCTGCGGGTCCTACGCCCCGGAGCGGTCGAGGTGGACGCCGTCCTGCCCGACGGCACCAGGGTCGGGCTGACCCACCGCCACCGGGGCGTCTTCTCCGCCCGGCTCCCCGCCCGCACCGCCGACTACCGGATCGCCGTCCGCTACGAGGAGGGCGGCCCCGAACGGGTGGAGGCCGACGCCTACCGGGCGGGCCCCACCCTGGGCGAGCTCGACCTGCACCTGATCGGTGAGGGCCGCCACGAGGAGCTGTGGCGGGCGCTCGGCGCGCACACGACCACGGTCGAGAGCCCCATGGGCGAGATCCCCGGCACGCGCTTCGCCGTCTGGGCGCCCGACGCCCGGGGCGTGCGGGTGATCGGGGACGTCAACTACTGGAGCGGGATCGCGCACCCCATGCGCAGCCTGGGCGCCAACGGCGTGTGGGAGCTGTTCGTGCCCGGCATGGGCGACGGCGACCTGTACAAGTTCCAGGTCCTGGGCGCCGACGGGCACTGGCGGGACAAGGCCGACCCCATGGCGCGCCGCACCCAGGTGCCTCCGGCGACGGCGTCGGTGGTCACCACCTCCGAGCACGTGTGGACCGACGAGCAGTGGATGGCCGAGCGCAAGGGCGTGGAGCCGCACCGCGCGCCGATGAGCGTGTACGAGGTGCACCTGGGCTCCTGGCGGCCGGGGCTGGACTACCGGGAGCTGGCCGGGCAGCTGGTGGAGTACGTCGTCGACCTCGGCTTCACCCACGTGGAGTTCCTGCCGGTGGCGGGGCACCCGTTCGACGGTTCGTGGGGCTACCAGGTCACGTCGTACTACGCGCCGACGCCGCGCTTCGGGAGCCCCGACGAGTTCCGGCACCTGGTGGACTCCCTGCACCGGGCCGGGATCGGGGTGTTCCTGGACTGGGTGCCCGCGCACTTCCCCAAGGACGAGTGGGCGCTGGCCCGGTTCGACGGCACGGCGCTGTACGAGCACCCGGACCCCCGGCGCGGCGAGCACCCCGACTGGGGAACGCTGATCTTCAACTACGGGCGGACCGAGGTGCGCAACTTCCTCGTCGCCAACGCCCTGTACTGGCTGGAGGA
The DNA here is from genome assembly GCF_056173345.1 of Nocardiopsis sp. iso_237. Taxonomy (NCBI): domain Bacteria; kingdom Bacillati; phylum Actinomycetota; class Actinomycetes; order Streptosporangiales; family Nocardiopsidaceae; genus Nocardiopsis; species Nocardiopsis sp. iso_237. Next base: position 5,286,599 of record NZ_CM149669.1, read on the forward strand.
GTTCCACGTCGACGGCCTCCGGGTCGACGCGGTGGCGTCGATGATCTACCTCGACTACTCGCGGGACTCCGGGCAGTGGGAACCGAACGCGTTCGGCGGCCGGGAGAACCTGGAGGCGATCGACTTCCTCAAGGAGCTCAACACCACGGTCTACCGGCGCAACCCGAACGTGGCGATGATCGCGGAGGAGTCCACGGCCTACACCGGCGTGACCCAGCCCGTGGACCAGGGCGGGCTCGGGTTCGGGCTGAAGTGGAACATGGGCTGGATGCACGACTCCCTGGAGTACGTGAAGAAGGAGCCGGTCCACCGCAAGTACCACCACAACGACATCACCTTCTCCATGGTCTACGCCTACAGCGAGAACTACGTGCTGCCGCTGTCGCACGACGAGGTGGTGCACGGCAAGCAGGCGCTGTTCAACAAGCCGCCCGGTGACGAGTGGCAGCGCGCCGCGACGCTGCGGGCGCTGCTGTCGTTCATGTGGTCGCACCCGGGCAAGCAGCTGCTGTTCATGGGCGGCGAGATCGCCCAGGGGGACGAGTGGTCGCACGAGGAGGGCGTGCCGTGGTGGCTGCTCCAGTTCGAGCACCACGCGGGGGCGCAGCGGCTGGTCAGGGCGCTCAACGACGCCTACCGGCCGCGTCCGGCACTGTGGTCGCTGGACACCGACCCGGCGGGCTTCCGCTGGCTGGACGGCGGTGACCACGAGGGCAACACCCTGAGCTACCTGCGCCACGGCGAGGACGGCTCCGTGCTGGCGTGCGCGGTGAACTTCTCACCGGTGCCCCGCCCGAACTGGCGTGTGGGCCTGCCCTCCGAGGGCCGCTGGACGTCGGTGCTCAACTCCGACGAGCCGCGCTTCGGCGGTTCCGGCCACGAGGCGCCCGCGTCCGTCGAGGCCGAACACCAGGAGTGGCACGGGCAGCCGTTCTCGGCCGAGATCACCCTGCCGCCGCTGGGCGCGGTCTGGTTCGAACCCCAGCGCTGACCCGTTCGCACCGGCCCCGGGGAGTCGTCCACAGGCGACGCCCCGGGGCTTTCGCGTGCCCCGGATTCCTGTTCTCCTGAGAGAACCCATCAACCCACCACCGGCCACTCTGTACAACCCCGGCGGAGCCCCTGGCCAGCACGGCACTTCACCTCGGGCCCGCCACGTGTTCTCTTGTCCCCCACACGTGTGTCCCCCGACACAGGCACGACCGTTGGGAGCCCCCTCCATGTCCAACACGAGTCCGGGTTTCGTCAGGGTCCTGGGCAGGGCCGACGTCCTCGCCCTGGCCTTCGGCGCGATGATCGGCTTCGGCTGGATCGTCCTGACCGGCGACTTCATCGACGCTGCGGGCAGCGGCGGCGCCGCGCTGGCCTTCGTGATCGGCGGCGTGGTGATGGCCCTCGTCGGCCTCACCTACGCCGAGCTGGTCTCCGCCATGCCACACGCGGGCGGTGAGCACCACTACGCCATGCGCGCCATCGGCCCGAAGGGCGCCTTCGTCGCCTCCTGGGCCATGGTGCTGGGGTACGTCTCGGTGGTCGCCTTCGAGGCGGTCGCCGTCCCCCAGACCCTCGTCTACCTCTTCCCGAACATCGAGGTCGGCCACCTGTGGACGATCGCCGGGTACGACGTCCACGCCAGCCTCGTGGCCATCGGCGTGCTGAGCGCGGTGGCCATGACGGCCCTCAACTACGTGGGGATCAGACCGGCCAGCGTGTTCCAGGGCGTCACCGTCCTGTTCCTGCTGGCGGCGGGCGTGGCGATGCTCACCGGCGCCTTCGTGGGCGGTTCCGCCGCGCACATGGAACCCCTCTTCACCGGCGGGGTCTCCGGGATGTTCGTGGTGCTGGTCGCCGTCCCGTTCCTGTTCGTGGGCTTCGACGTCATCCCGCAGTCCGCCTCGGAGATCAAACTGCCCCACCGCCTGGTCGGGTCGCTCCTGGTGGTCTCGGTCTTCTGCGCGACCGCCTGGTACGTGATGGTGATGCTGACCGCCGGAGCCGGGATGCCCTCCGCCGACCTCCTGGGCTCCGAGCTCGCCTCGGCCGACGCCATGGCCGCCATGTGGAACAGCGCCGCCATGGGCAACCTCCTCGTCCTGGGCGGCGTGGCCGGTCTGCTCACCAGCTGGAACGCCTTCCTCATCGGAGGCAGCCGCCTCATCTACGCGATGGCCCGGTCCCGGATGCTCCCCTCCTGGTTCGGTGAGCTGCACCCGCGCTTCCGCACCCCCGCCAACGCGGTGCTGTTCATCGGCGCCCTCTCGGTCCTGGCCCCGCTCTTCGGCCGCCCGATGCTCGTCTGGCTGGTCAACGCGGGCGGGCTCAACATCGTCGTGGCCTACCTGACGGTGGTGGTGTGCTTCCTGGTGCTGCGCCGCCGTGAACCGGAGATGGAGCGCCCGTTCCGGGTCCGCGCGGGCACCCCCACCGGCGTCGCCGCCTTCGTGCTGGCCTTCGGCCTCTTCCTGCTCTACCTGCCGGGCATGCCCGCCGCACTGGGCTGGCCCCACGAGTGGGTCATGGTCCTGGTCTGGTGGATCGGCGGTGCCGCCCTGATGTGGCGCCTCCCCCGGGTCAGTCCGGGCCCGGACGCCGAGGCGCGCCTCATCGAGATCATCGACGCCCGCGACGAGGCCCGAAGATCCCCCACCCCCTGAGCCCCAGCCGGTACCGCCCCCTCCGGTCCGTCTCGACGCGGACCGGAGGGGGCGGCGAGCAACGACGCTCAGTTCACCCAGCCGTGCCAGGAGGTCAGGCGGCGGACCGCCTCGTCGAGCACCTCGTCCTTCTTGCAGAAGGCGAAGCGCAACAGATGGCGTCCCTCGTCCTCGCGGTCGTAGAACACCTTCGCGGGGACCGCCGCCACGCCCGCCTGGCGGGGCAGGGAGCGGGCGACGTCCACGCCGTCCGCGTACCCGAGCGGGCGGATGTCCGTCATCAGGAAGTAGGTGCCCTCGCAGACGCTCACGTCGAACCCGGCCCGGGTCAGGCCCGCCGCGAGCCGGTCCCGCTTGCCCTGGAGCGCGAGCCGCTGCCGCTCGATCCACTCCCCCTCGTTGTCCAACGCGTCCGCGATGGCCAGCTGAAGCGCGCCGTTGGCGGAGAAGGTGAGGAACTGGTTGACCGTGCGCACGGCCCGGACCAGGGGTTCCGGGCCCGTGACCCAGCCGGTCTTCCACGCGGTGACGGCGAACGTCTTGCCCACGGAGGAGATCGACAGGGTCCGCTCCCGCATACCCGGCAGCGTGGCCAGCGGCACGTGCTGGCGGTCGTCGAAGGTGAGGAACTCGTACACCTCGTCGGTGACCGCGAGCAGGTCGTGCTCGCGGCACACCCCGGCGATCACCTCCAGTTCGGCGGGCGTGAACACCGTGCCGGTGGGGTTGTGCGGGGTGTTGACCAGGATCAGCCGGGTGCGCGGGGTCACCGCCGCGCGGAGCTCGGCCGGGTCGAAGGTGAAGCGTCCGCTCTCCGGGTCGCAGCGCAGCGTCACCGGGCGGCGCACCCCTCCGGCCAGGGAGATCGTCGCGGCGTAGGAGTCGTACATCGGCTCGAAGACGATCACCTCGTCCCCGGCCTCCACCAGGGCCAGCATCGAGGCGGCGATCCCGGCCGTGGCGCCGACCGTCACGTACACCTCGGACTCCGGGTCGAACTCCAGGCCGTAGTGGCGGGAGCGGTAACGGCTCACCGCCTCGCGCAGCTCGGCCCGGCCCGGCCCCGGCGGGTACTGGTTCACCCCCGCCAGGATGTTGCGGGAGGCGCTCTCCAGGAGGGAGCGCGGACCGTCGGTGTCGGGGAAACCCTGCCCGAGGTTCACGGACTCGGTCTCCACGGCCAGGCGCGTCATCTCGGCGAAGATCGTCTCACCGTACTGGCGCATGCGTTCGATCAGAGGTTCATCCACCCGTCGAGCGTATCCACCCGACACCGCTTCGTCGTCCCCGGGCACGACGAAGGCCCCCGGTCTCGTCGCGCCCAGTCCATCGCTGGGTGCCACGAGGTCGGGGGCCCGACCCGTCGCTACGGCAGAAGCAGGCTCAGCACGATCCAGACCACCGGACCCGCGATGAGCAGCGAGTCGATGCGGTCCATGAGACCGCCGTGGCCCGGCATGAACCGGCCCATGTCCTTGACACCGAGGTCGCGCTTGAAGAGCGACTCGATGAGGTCACCGACCGTGGCCGCCAGCACCACGGCCAGGCCCAGGACCACGCCGACCCACCAGGGGCCGCCCAGCAGCAGGGTCACGCACAGCGCGCCCGCCACCGCGCAGCCCACCACGGAGCCGCCGAAACCCTCCCAGGTCTTGTTCGGGCTGATGACGGGCGCCATCTTGTGCCGCCCCAGCAGGATCCCGGCGAAGTACCCGCCGATGTCGCTGGAGATCGTCACGAGGATGAACACCACGAGCCGGTACTGGCCGTCCTCGGGATGCGCGATGAGCAGCATCCACGTGGCCAGCATGAACGGCAGGTACACCAGGACGAACAGGTTCGCCGACGCGTCGGCGACGAACCCCTCGGCCCCGCCCCTCAGCCGCCAGACCAGGCAGGAGATCGCCGTGAGGGCGGCGATGCCCGCCAGCCAGTCCGCGCCGCCGAAGTAGGCTCCGGCCTGCATGGCCACCCCGCCCACGGCCAACGGGACCACGGCCAGGGTCATGCCCTTGCCACCGAAGGCGCGGTTGAGCTCGCGCAGACCGATCAGCACCCCGAGCGAGGTGATGATCGTGAACAGCTGCGGCCACGGGAAGACCGAGAAGAACACGAGCGCGCCCAGGGCGCACCCGCTGGCGATGGCCACCGGGAGGTTGCGACCGGTCTTGACCGGTTCACCCCCCGGCTTGTGCAGCACGAAGCGCTGCCCGGCGGCCGTGTCCGAGGTGGGGTCGCCCGCCCCGGACGGGGGAATGTCGTCGGGTCTGTGCTCCGGTGAGTGGTCATCGCCTCCGGAACCCTTGGAAGGTGTGCTCACCGGCTAAACCTCGAGAAGATCAGATTCCTTGTGCTTCAACAGCTCGTCGATGGCGGCGACGTACTTCTGGGAGAGCTCGTCCAGCTCGGCCTGGGCGCGGTGCGCCTCGTCCTCACCGAGGTCACCGGCCTTGACGGCCTTCTCGAAGCTGTCCTTGGCGCGACGGCGCACGTTGCGGATCGAGACCTTGCTGTCCTCGGCCTTGGTGCGCGCGACCTTCACGTACTCCTTGCGGCGCTCCTCGGACAGGTCCGGGAACACCACGCGGATGACCTGGCCGTCGTCCGAGGGGTTGACGCCGAGGTCGCTGTTGCGGATCGCGTTGATGATCTCGGTCCGCGCGTTCACGTCGAACGGGGAGATGACGACCATCCGCGGCTCCGGCACCGAGAACGACGCCAGCTGGTTGATCGGCGTGCGGGCACCGTAGTAGTCGACGGTGATCTTGTTGAAGGTGGCCGGGGTGGGACGGCCGGTCCGGATCGTGGCGAAGTCCTCCTTCGCGACGACCACGGCCTTCTCCATCTTCTCCTCGGCCTCAAGGAGGGTTTCTTCGGTCATTGTGGACGCTCCCGGGTTCTCGGCTGGGTGTTCGTGGCTTGTGGTCGCGGCCGGACCGTCCGCTAGGCGGAGACGGGGCCGACGATGGTGCCGATCTTCTCACCGCGGACGGCGCGCAGGATGTTGCCCTGGCTCATGAGGTCGAAGACGACGATGGGCAGCCCGTTGTCCATGCACAGGCTGACGGCCGTGGCGTCCATGACCTTGAGGCCGCGGGTGAGGACCTCGTTGTAGTTGAGCTTGTCGAACTTGACCGCGTCCGGGTTGCGCTGCGGGTCGGAGTCGTAGACCCCGTCGACCTGGGTGCCCTTGAGGACCGCCTGGGCGCCGATCTCCAGCGCGCGCTGGGCGGCGGTGGTGTCGGTGGAGAAGAACGGCGCGCCGAGGCCGGCACCGAAGATGACCACGCGGCCCTTCTCCAGGTGGCGGATGGCGCGGCGCGGAATGTAGGCCTCGGCGACCTGGCTCATGTGGATCGCGGTCTGTACGCGGGTGTCCACTCCCAGGCGCTCCAGGAAGTCCTGGAGGGCGAGGCAGTTGATGACGGTGCCGAGCATCCCCATGTAGTCGGCGCGGCCGCGCTCGATCCCGCCCTCGGTGAGCTGCGCGCCGCGGAACATGTTGCCGCCGCCGACGACGACGGCGACCTGGATGCCCTCGGAGACCGCCTCCGCGATGGACTCCGCCACGTACTGGACGACCTCGGGCTCGATGCCGAGACCGCCGCCTCCCGCGAAGGCCTCCCCCGAGAGCTTGAGCATCACACGTTTCCAGCCGGAATCGTGCATGGCGGGTTCGGTGGTCATCGCTTCGTTCTCCGACACGGCCTGTGGCCTCCCTTGTTCTCCCCGAGTGGCACAGGGTCCCCCGAGTGCTCCTGCTGCGGGCGGCCGGGGCGAACGCCGCCCCAAATCCGCCCATATCCACCAGAAGGTGCCGGGGAGAGAAGTCTCCCCGGCACCTCCATCATGTCAAAACCCCAGGGTGTGTGCGGTGGACGCCTTCTCGGAACGATCCACCGAACAAATCCCTAGGCCTGGCCGACCTTGAAGCGAACGAAGCGCTTGACGGTGACTCCGGCCTCGTCGACGACCTTCTGGACCGTCTTCTTGTTCTCCTTGACGAACGGCTGGCCGAGCAGCGTCACGTCCTTGAAGTAACCGTTGAGGCGGCCCTCCACGATCTTGGGGATCGCCTGCTCGGGCTTGCCCTCCTCGCGGGTGGTCTCCTCGGCGATGCGGCGCTCGTTGGCGACGACGTCGGCGGGAACCTCGTCCTTGCTGACGTACTGCGGGGCCAGCGCGGCGATCTGCTGGGCGAGGTCCTTGCCGACCTCTTCGTCCTTCTTGTCCAGCTCGACCAGGACGCCCATGCTCGGGGGCAGGTCCGGGTCGGACTTGTGCAGGTAGCTCGCGACGTAGGCGCCGTCGAACTTCGCGATGCGGCGGAACTCGAGCTTCTCCCCGATGATCGCGCTCTTGCCCTCGATGTACGCCTGGAGGCTCTTGCCCGGCTCGATCTCGGCGGCGGCGATGGCGGCGATGTCGTCGCCGTCCTGGGCGGCGACGAAGTCGGCGACCTGGTTGGCCAGCTCGATGAAACCGGCGTTCTTGGCGACGAAGTCGGTCTCGCAGTTGAGCTCGATGAGGGTGGCCTTACCCTCGCTCTCCTGCTTGAGGACGACCATGCCCTGGGCGGCGGTGCGGTCGGCGCGCTTGTCGACGGACTTGGCGCCCTTGATACGCAGGGCTTCGACGGCCTTGTCGTAGTCGCCGTCAGCCTCGGTCAGGGCCTTCTTGCAGTCCATCATGCCGGCGCCGGTCGCGTCGCGCAGCTTCTTGACGTCCGCGGCGGTGAAGTTCGCCATGCCTGTTCTCGGATTCCCTTGGAGTGAAGTCGGATCTGGAAGTGACCGGGTGAGCACCGCACGGGCCGCCCCGCCCACGAGGGGCGAGGCGGCGCACGGGAGACGGTGTCCCCGGAAGGGACCGCTGACTACTCGGCGGTCTTGTCCTCAGCGGGGGCCTGCTCGGGGGCGTCCACCGGGGAGTCCTCGGAGGTGACCTCGGCCGGAGCCTCGGCGGCGACCTCGTCGGCCGGGGCGACGGTCGGGGTCTCGGCCGGGGCCTGCTCGGCGGCGGCCTCGGCGGCGGCCGTCTCGCTCTTGCCCTCGAGGAGCTCGCGCTCCCACTCGGCCAGGGGCTCCTCGGCGGCCTTCTCCTCGGTCGCGCCGGAGGCACCGGAGCGGACCAGCAGACCGTCGGCGACGGCGTCGGCGACGACGCGGGTGAGGAGGCTGACGCTGCGGATGGCGTCGTCGTTACCCGGGATCGGGTAGTCGACCTCGTCCGGGTCGCAGTTGGTGTCGAGGATCGCGACGACCGGGATGTTCAGCTTGCGAGCCTCGCTGATCGCGATGTGCTCCTTCTTGGTGTCCACGATCCACACGGCGCTGGGCACGCGGGACATGTCGCGGATACCACCGAGGGTGCGCTCGAGCTTGTCCTTCTCACGGCGAAGGTTCAGCAGCTCCTTCTTGGTGAGCGCGGAGCCGGCGACGTCGTCGAAGTCGATCTCCTCCAGCTCCTTGAGACGCTGGAGCCGCTTGTGCACGGTGGAGAAGTTGGTGAGCATGCCGCCCAGCCAGCGCTGGTTGACGAAGGGCATGCCGACGCGGCGGGCCTGCTCGTCGATGGCCTCCTGCGCCTGCTTCTTCGTGCCGACGAACAGGATGGTGCCACCGTGGGCGACCGTCTGCTTGACGAACTCGTAGGCGCGGTCGATGTACGCCAGCGACTTCTGGAGGTCGATGATGTAGATGCCGTTGCGCTCGGTGAAGATGAAGCGCTTCATCTTGGGGTTCCAGCGACGGGTCTGGTGCCCGAAGTGGACGCCGCTCTCCAGGAGCTGGCGAATCGTCACGACTGTGGCCATGACCTGGTCCTCCTTGCGGTGGCGGAGGGGTGCTCCGCCGTCGGTTGATCCTGACGCCCCGGCCGTACCGCCACCCCGCCGAAGCGGTGTGGACCGTGGGTGCGGCCCCTCCCGGAGGAGGCGTGTGGGCGTGCGTATTGTTGGTTGGTCCAGCGGACCACAGATGATTCTATCCTCCGCGGGACACACCCCGGAACAGCTCCGTGCCCAGGCAGATCACTCGGGCACCGGGGCCCTTCCACAAGGGGTTCCCGGACCTCCGGGGAGTTGTCCACAGATCCGGATCGGCGGTGGCGGAACCGGGCCGCCGAGCGCACGCTGGAAGTATGAGCCCTCGCTGCCTCTGGCACCTCCTGCTCTCGCTCTCCCTCCTGCTCCTGCCCGTGCTCTCCCACCGGACCACGCCCTCCTGGCGCTGGCCGGTGGATCCCCCCGCCGAGGTCCTGCGTGGCTTCGACCCGCCCGCGCAGCCCTGGCTGTCCGGCCACCGGGGCGTGGACCTGGCCGCCGAGCCGGGGCAGCCGATCCATCCGGCGGGACCGGGCCTGGTGCACTACGCCGGTCGGATCGCGGGGGTGGGAGTGGTGAGCGTCTCCCACGGGGACCTGCGCACCACCTACCTCCCGGTGGACGCCTCCGTCGCCCGGGGCGACCCGGTGGAGGACGAGCCGTTGGGCACCCTGTCCGCCGAGCCCGTGCACTGCCCGGACCGCCCCTGCCTCCACTGGGGACTCCTCCGCGCCTCCGACTACCTTGACCCCCTCAGCCTCCTGGGGCGGGGCGAGGTCCGCCTCCTGCCCCTGCACCGGACGGCAGGGGTCGAGTGGGGCGGAGCGGGTGGCCGGACCTCGCTCCCGGTCAGGCGGCCGGGGACCCGTCGGCCCCAGCCGTCGCGGACCGACCGTCGGGGACGCGTACCGGTCCGTCACCTGACACGGCCCGGGGTCCGGGAGGCCCCGGCGGGCGGAGACGGGTCCCCGGGCAGGCGTCCCAAGGACGGGGCACAGGCACAGACGGCCCCGGGCAGGCGACCGAAGGGCAGGGGTACAGGCACAGACGGGTCCCCGGTCAGGCATCCCAAGGGCAGGGAGCACAGGCGGAGGCGCGTCCTCGGGCGGGCGACCGAAGGGCGGGGGGCACAGGCACAGACGGGTCCTCGGGCGGGCGGCCGAAGGGCGGGGCACAGGCGGAGGCGCGTCCTCGGGCAGGCGTCCCAAGGACGGGGGCACAGGCGCAGACGGGTCCCCGGGCAGGCGGCCGAAGGGCGGGGCACAGGCGGAGGCGCGTCCTCGGGCAGGCGTCCCAAGGACGGGGGCACAGGCGGAGGCGCGTCCTCGGGCAGGCACAGACGGAGACGCGCCACCATGGCCCGCCGGTGCAGCGCGCACTCAGGCGCGGGGGTGGGCCTGTTGGTAGGCGGTCCGCAGGCGCTCCACGGAGACGTGGGTGTAGATCTGCGTGCTGCGCGGGCTGGAGTGGCCGAGGAACTCCTGGACGCTGCGCAGGTCGGCCCCGCCGTTGAGGAGGTGGGTGGCGGCGGTGTGGCGCAGGCCGTGCGGGGCGGAGTCCACCCCGGCGGCACGCAGGTGGGCGTGGACGTCCTCGCGTGCCTGCCGGACACCCAGGCGGCCGCCCCGTGCACCCAGGAAGAGGGCTCCGGTGGGGGTCGGGGACGCGAACTCGGGGCGGCCCCGGGTGGTCCAGGCGTCCACGGCGTCCAGGGCCGGGGCGCCCACCGGGACCGTGCGTTCCTTGTCGCCCTTGCCCAGGACCCGGACGGTGTTCCGGGAGCGGTCGAGGTCGGTCAGGTCCAGGGCGCAGAGTTCGGCCACCCGAATGCCGGTGGCGTAGAGCAGCTCCACCACCGCGTGGCGGCGCAGCTCCACCGGGGTGGTGGGTGTGGGGCCCTCCAGGGCGGAGGCGGCTTGTTCCTCGTCCAGGACGGTGGGGAGGGAGCGCTGTTGACGAGGAGTGGCCAGGCGGGGGCCGGGGTCGGTGGCCAGGATTCCCTCGCGGTGCAGGTAGCGGGTGAGGGCGCGGACCGCCGCCACCCGGCGGGCGATGGTGGCCCGGCTGGCCCCGGCGGCTCGGGCTCGGGAGAGCCAGCCCCGGACGAGGGGGACGTCGAGGTCGGCCGGGGTGTGGCCGCTCTCGTCGAGGTGCTCCAGAAGGGAGGTGAGGTCGGCCAGGTAGCCGCGCACGGTGTGCGGGGATCGGCCCAGTTCGCCGGACAGGTGCGCGGCGAAGCGCTCCAGGAGGCCGGGGGTGCTCAAGCGCGCTCCCTCGGCAGACAGGCGACGGCGTCGATCTCCACGTGGAAGCGCGGGTCCACCAGGCCGCTCACCTCGACCAGGGTGGCCGCGGGCCGGTGGTCTCCGGGCAGGGAGTCCAGGAGGGCGGAGCGGAACTCGTCGAGGTCGGTGATGTGCCGGAGGTAGTAGGTCAGCTTCACCACGTGGGTCAGGTCGGCCCCGTGCCGGGCCAGGACGGCCTCCATGTTGCGGAAGATCTGCCGGGTCTGTCCGCCCGCGTCGCCCGCGACGTCACCGTCGGGGGCCACCGGGACCTGACCGGAGACGAAGAGGAGCGGACCGTCGGCCAACAGGGCGTCACTGTACGTTCTGGCCATGGTCGAACCCTACCCAGGCAGGAGCTCCGGCACCCCTCAGGGCATCGTGAACAGCGCCAAGGGGAAGTACCCGACTCGGGCGGCAGACCGCGCCCGGGGACACGGGGTCCGTCGCGGAGTCGGACCCGTGCCCCCGTGGCGGCCGTGTGGCTGGTCAGGTCTGCTGACGGAGGTGATCCGGGACGACCCTCCGAAGGAACCCTCCTACGCGGCGCTCGGTTCCCACTGCGTGTCCAGGTCGTCGGCGGTGATCCGCAGGAGCTGGCCGTCGGCCCGCAGGATCGCCTCGTGGAGTCGCCGCAGCGGCATGGTGGGCTCCACACCGAGCTCGTGGGCGAGGCGGAGCCGGGTTCCCCGATAGATTCCCAGCGCCTCGGCCTGGCGGCCCGACCTGTAGAGCGCGAGCATCAACAGGGCGAGCAGTCTCTCCCGGTACGGGTGCAGAGCGGCGAGCTCGGTGAGTTCGGGCACCAGACGGGCGTGGTGCCCCCGGTCGAGGTCGATCTCGATCCTTTCCTGGTTGGTCAACAGCCTGAGTTCCTCCAGCCGCCGAATCTCGTTCGCCACCACTCCGCTGTTGGGAATATCCGAATACGGTCTTCCCCGCCACAGCCCCATGGCGTGGCAGTACATTTCGGAGGCCTGCTGGAGCTCGCTCCGGCCGCGCGCCCTCCGTGCGAGGACGACCGTCGACTCGAACCTCTTCGCGTCGACCTCCGCGCTACACAACTCCATGCGATATCCCGGGCCGTCCCGCACCAGACGGCCGCTGTCGTCCAGCACCTTCCGCAGCCGGTGGACGTAGACCTGCAAGGTGCTGCGGGCCCCGTCCGGTGGCGTTCCCTCCCAGAGGGCCTCCGCCAGTTCGTCCAGCGAGAGCCGGTGCCCTCCCTGGCTCAGCAGTACGGCCAACAGACGGCGCAACATGGGGGCCCTGAGCACAACCGGAACGCCGTCCCGATAAATGACCAGCGGTCCCAGAATCCCGAACTCAATCACGTCGCCTCCTGTTCGGGAAGTGCTCTACCCATCTCCGTGCGTCCGGAACGGGCCAGCTTTATCACTACTTTAGGTGGCAAATCATTGCCGGCGGTTACCTTCAGCACGTGTTGAAAGTAGGTCGAAAGACCTGTTCGGCGCAACCGGACAGTAATCGAGGTGTAAGCGACTTCCCGCATGCTGGGGACAGCGTCGACTGAAGCCTGCCAAGAAAGAGCGAGATGAACTCTGACGGGCGACCCCCCGCTCCACCGGGAACTTCGGGAGCCTCGCCCCTGTGGCTGCCGATGACCTCGATGTCCATGTTCGAGCGGGGCGGGACGACCCTCGTGGAGGGCGACGGCGTCCGGGTCCGGGACGAGGCCGGGAACAGCTACCTGTCCGCCACGTCCGGCCTGTGGAACGTGACCTGCGGCTGGAACCATCCCAGGATCGTCGACGCCGTCACCGATCAGCTGCGCCGGTTCTCCTACGGGACGCTGTTCCGCTACGGACACGACGTCGCCCGCGACCTCGCCGCCCGGCTGCTGGAGATCGCGCCCGGACGCTTCGACCGCGTCTACTTCTCCTCCTCCGGTTCCTCCGCAAACGAGGCGGCCGTGAAGGTGCTGCGCCGGTACCGGAGCCTGATCGGGCAACCCGAGCGCCGTCTGGTGATCTCCTTCGACGCCCACTCCTGGCACGGGACCGGGATCGGCGCCATGGCCCTGACCGGGGAGGACCTCGACCAGGACGAGTACGGGGTGGACCGCCGGTGGAACCGGCTGCTCCCCTACCCAGACCCCTTCGCCGCCGAGCGCGGGCTGGGCCCCGACGAGCGGACCTGCCGTGCGGCCCTGGCCGAGCTGGAGCGCACCGAGGGCGACCAGGTGGCCGCGGTCATCGTCGAACCCGTCCTCTGCTCGGGCGGCGTGCTCATGCCGCCGGAGGGCTTCCTGGAGGAGGTCGCCGCCGCCACCGAGCGCATGGGCGCCCACCTGATCGTCGACGAGGTGGCCACCGGGTTCGGACGCACCGGCAGGATGTTCGCGACCGAGCACACCGGTGTCCGGCCCGACGTGGTGACCATGTCCAAGGGCATCAACAGCGGGTACCTCCCGCTGGCCGCCACGCTCTTCCCCGCCGAGGTGTTCGAGGCCTACGAGGCCTCGGGGACCTACCTCACGCACGGGGAGACCCAGTCCGGGAACCCCGCCGCCTGCGCCGCCGCCCTCGCCACCCTGGACGTCATGGAGGACGAGAACCTGGTGGAGCGCTCCGCCAAGGCCGGGGCCCGGCTGCGGCAGCACCTGGACACGCTCCTCGAACTCGACATCGTCGGTGAGGTGCGCGGTGAGGGCCTGGCCCTGGCCGTCGAACTGGTCCGGGACGGGGAGAGCCGCGCGCCGCTCTCCCCCATGGACATGGCGATGATCAGCCACCTGTGTCAGCGCAACGGGCTCCTGGTGCACCTGAGCCGCCGTTGCCTGCTCCTGTTCCCCCCACTGGTCGTCACGGACGCCGAAGTGGACGAGATCGCGGCCCGGCTGACCGGCGCGTTGAAGGCGGTGAGGTCACGATGACCGACACGGGTTCCACCATCAACCCCCACTGGTGGGTGCCCACCAGGGTCGACTTCGGCGCGGGCCGTCTGCGTGACGTGCCGCTGGAGATCGAGCGGACCGGCCGCCCCGTGGCGGTCGTGGTCGACGAGTTCGCCGCGACCTCCGTGCCCGGTGTCGCCTCCCTGCTGGAACGGCTCGCCCCCGAGGTGACCGTCCGCCGCGCCCCCTCCACTCCCACCCGGCAGGAGGCCGCGGAGCTGGCCGACCGTCTGCGCGCGGAGGGTGTCCGCTCCGTCTGCGCGATCGGCGGCGGAACGGTGATGGACCTGGCCAAGGCGGCGGCCGCGGCCGTGGCGCTGCCCGGACTGCTCACCGGCTGGAAGCCAGGCGGCGGGTTCGTCATGCCCGAGCCCGTCACCCGGGGCGGCCTGCCCGTGGTGGCGGTGCCGACCACGGCCGCGACGGGCAGCGAGGTGAACGCCAAGGCGAGCCTGGCCGACGGTGCCGACCGCCGTTTCCTGGTCCACTGGTCCCTGTTCCCCAGGGTCGCGGTGATCGACCCGATGCTGCACACGTCGCTGCCGCCCGCCCTGACCGCCGAGGGCGCCCTGGAGACGGTCGCGCGGCTCCTGGTCCCCATGGTGTCGGACCCGCCCACCACGGCCCTGCCCGACGAGGTCGCGATCGGCCAGATCAGGGCGGTGATCCCGGCCGCCGAACGGGCGCTCGCGGACGGCGACGACCTGGAGGCGCGCGGCACCGTCGCGCTGGCCGCCAGCGTCAGCACCTTCACGCTGCACCAGATCGGCCGCCACCTGCACTCGTTCTGGGTCTGGTACCCGACCAACACGCTCACCGCCCAGGGGCTTCGCAAGGGACCGGCCCTCGGTGTCCTGCTGACCCGGTGGGCGCGGATGGTGGTGGACGGCGACAAGCTGGCCGGTCACGCGGACCGGCTCGCGGAGCTGGGCGGTCGGGCGCTGGGCCTGACAGGTGGGTCGGTGACCCCGGTCGAGGTCGCGGACGCGCTGGCCGACCTCCTTCGCCGGTGGGGCTTCCCCACCGAGTTCGAGGAGCTGGGCCTGGACACCACCGCCGATGAGCTGACCGAGCAGACCTGGCGCGCCTGGTCCGAGCCGCTGCGGCCGAGGACCAGGGAGCAGGTGCGTTCCCTCTTCGAGGGTGTCTAGGCCGACCCCCTCGGACTCCGGGACCGTCTCCGACCGGCCCCGCCCTCGCAGCACCGGAGTACGTCGGACCGCCGCCCGCGCAGCCCCGCCGCGCGGGCGGCGGTCCGCGTGACGGCGCAGCCCACACATGCGGTCGTCTCTCCCTCGACGAGTGGCGGCCCCGTCCCCGAGGAGCGCCCACGGGACGCTCACACCTGAGACGGACACGTGAGGGCCGGGCCGGTCGGGAGGTTTCCCGACCGGCCCGGCCCCCTGCGCGCCCGGTCCCGACGGCATCCCCCACCACCGGGACCGGGCCGTATCACGACGCCGCCTACAGCGGCACCTCCAGCGAGGCGCCGACGTGGGCGGCCACGCCGATGGGCGCCACGCACATCGTGGAGGCGTCGGGCAGTCCCAGGTTGCCCTCGATCCCCGGGCCGTCGTAGGCGCAGAGCGGGAAGGTGCCGAAACCGCGGTCGGCGGCGACCAGGGCCGCCGCCTGGAGGGAGACGCCGATCGCCACGGCACCCACCCGGAAGGCGCCCGGACCGTGCCGGCGCACCAGCTCCGACAGCTCCAGCACCGGGACCACCACACCGGCCAGCGACAGGTTGAGCCGGTGCCCCGGAGCCCCGATCCTGGTGGCCACCCTCGGGTCCTTGGGCGGGACCAGCCTGCCGTGTCCGCCCAGGGGCGCCAGCACGGAATCGACCGCCTCCGCCACGGGAGCCAGGTCCTCGGCGGAGGGCGGGGGCGCCACGAAGCCGCCGACGGGGCTGCGGCGGCGCAGCATCGCCCGCTCCGGGTCGCGCGGCATGGTGATCTCCCCGAACTCCAGCTCCGGACCGGGCTCGGACCGGCGGGCCGCGCACAGGACGTCCTGCGGGTAGCGGTCCGGGACCGGCGGGACCCGGACGGGGGCGGGGTCGCTGGCGGGGGTCACCGTGCGGGTCGGTCCGACCGTGACGACCGCGAAGGCGATCTCGGTCTCGTCGCCCAGGTCCAGGATGTGCTCGATCTCGTCGTCGACGAAGGCCAGCCGGGGCGTGCACTCCCAGTCGAGGCTCCGTCCCGCGATCAACAGCTGCGCCAGCGTGTGGCCGGTGTCCAGCAGGTGCAGCCGGTGGGCGAACTTGCCGTACCGCCCGGTGGTGCGCTCCAGTCGGGTCGTCAGCACGATGGTCAGGTCGGAGACCGCGCCGCCCAGGGCCCGGGCCAGGCGGGGTCGGGGGTCCTCGGTGGTGACCTGGGTCAGTCCGTGGTGGACCGGGTTGTAGCGGTGGGCGCCGACCGGCAGCCCGGACTCCCCTCCCGAGAGCAGCCACAGGTCCACCGGGTAGGCCGCGCCGCCGCTGGCGACGAGCCGGAGCAGCGTGGTCATCACGTGCTGCTCGTCGAACCCCCATCCGGGGGCGCCGGTGGGCAGGAAGGCCCGTGCTCCCGAGACGGTCAGGAACCGGTGCCGTGCGAGCCCGTTGCCGGTGGCCAGCATGCGGGAGATGCGGTCGACCGGCCCGTCGGGGCCGCTCCCGGGGCGGGGCAGGGCGTGCTCGGCCACGCCCGGCCGCCCCGCCCGCGTCGGGTACAGCTGGTACGCCCCCGACACCTGCGGCAGTTCGCGGTCGGCCAGGTACGCCAGGACGGTGTCCCGGTCGGCGTCGGTCGCTGTCGTGCGCTCGGCCGTGCTCATGAGTGCCCTTCTACGAGTTCGGTCGCGCCCGAGGCCACCATCGCCACGGCGTCGACCCCACAGGCCTGCTCCACCGCGTCAGCGACGACGTGGCAGTACAGGAATCGGTCCACCGGGCGGACGCCGATCCGCGCCAGGTGCAGGTACAGGAGGTTCAGCGCCACCCGGTAGCGGAGGAACCAGGGGGCCCCGCGCAGGGTCCGCTCGAAGTCCCCGGAGCCGCGCAGGGTCCGGTGGAAGGCGCTGTGGCGGGTCTGTTCCTCGGTCGCGCCACCGCCCTCGCCGCCCCCGCCACCGGCGAGGGGACCGTCGAGGTCGAGTCGGCCGTCCGCGAGCAGCGGCCGTGCCGCGTCGGCGGCCCGCACGAGTTCGCGGCCCACGGAGGCGGTGAGGTCGTCCAGGTGCTCGGCGGCCCCTTCGGCGTGGGCCCGCACCCGCCGCACGAGGGGTTCCCGCAGCCGCGCGGAGCGTTCGTCGAAGAGCGCGCGGACGGCCCCGGGGTCGGGGCTGCCCATGATGTGCGCCTCGGCGTGGGAGCGGTAGGAGACGAACCCGCGTTCGAGGTAGCCGCCCACCTCCCGCGCCATGAGCAGCATGAGGTCGACGACGTGGGTGCTCAGCGAGGGGCCCTCGCCCACGGCCATGGTGAGCGCGGCGTCGGCGGTGCGTTCGTGGAAGCCCTCGAAGAGCGCCACCGCGTCGGGCGTGCCGAGCACGTGCAGCCGGGGGTCGTGCGGCTCCTCCTCGACGGTGTTGTCGGGCTGCTGAGGTTCGAGCGGCCCGTACTCCCGTTCGCGCTCTGCCAGGAGCCGGTAGGTCTCACGGAGCGGTTCGGGGTCGATCACCGTGGTGGACGGGTGGGCGGCCAGGGCGGCGCCCAGGTGGCGTTCGGCGGCGGGGCGCACGATCCGCTCCCACGTGGCGTCGTCGGCGTCCACGACGATCCGCAGGTGCGGGCCGCGCCGCCAGTGCCGCGCCCAGTGGGCGGACAGGCCCTCGGCGGCCAGCTCCGCGAGCAGGGGGCGCACCCCGGTCCGCAGCAGGGGCGCGGGGTCGGGGTCGTGGTAGGCGACCCGGAGTCGCCGGGCGGCCGTCACGGCCGCACCGACGCGGTCTCGGCCAGGGCCAACCTGAGCAGTTCCATCACCAGTGCCTCCCGTTCCATGTGGACCCCGAGTCGGTTGTTGTGCATGTGCAGCGCGGAGAGGGTCACCATCCCCCGGTCGAGGTGGGCGACGTCCTCCGGCGCCGTGCCCTCGGGCGGCTCCAGCAGGCCGCGCGCCTCCACGTCGGTGAGCCCCTCCTGAAGCCGCTGGCAGGCGCGCAGCCACTCGCCCTCGCCGCCGCTCGGTGACGTGGTCAGGGCGTGCCGGACGAGGTGGCGGACGCGTTCCCCGGACCGCTGCCAGGACTGGTCGACGACCCGCTGCCACTGGGCGCCGATCCGCTCACCGATCCAGCGGCCGACCATGTGGTCCACGAACCGGTGCACCCAGCCCGCGTCACCGACCGTCGCCAGGCCGCTGGCCATGCACCACACGGCGCGGGCCACCGGGTCGGTGGGGGTGCCCACGTACGCGAGGGCGTCGCGGCTGGACGCGGTGAAGAACTCCTCGACGTGCCCCATCGCCTCGGGGCCGCCGTACATCCCGGTCTCGGGCCGGTACGGCTCCCAGGTGAGGGTGTTGTCCGGCAGCAGGTCGCCGCCGGTCTCGTCGCCCGGGTTCCCGATGAGGCCAGCGAGCCGCTGGTAGTCGGCCGGGTCGGCCGCGGAACGTGAGGGCCGTCGTGCCACCAGGTCCTCGAACCGGCTCCGGACCTCCTCGTGCGCGGTCTCGCGGTCGGCGGGGTCGGGCACCCACAGGCGGAACCTGACGTGCGGGCCTCCGGTCCAGTAGCGGACGTAGAACCAGCGCGGCGCGCGGTCGCCCAGCGTCCGCACGGTCGGCGCGACGACGGAGGTGACCACCTCCGCGAGGTCCTGGTTGTAGTAGCAGTGGGCCGTGATCCAGCTCATGCGCGGTCCCCCGGTAGTTCGACGGCGTACTCCACGACCCGGTCGGTGCCGAACACGTCCGGCTCGGCCTCCTGGAACAGCAGCAGGTCCCGTCCCCTGGACATCCGGGCCAGCTCCTCGATCCCCCACCAGGAGCACAGGTCCAGCGGGCGCGGTTTGCGGTCCTTGGCCTTCTCCATGACCCGTTGGGTGGAGTCGACGACGTCGGCGGCCCGTGCGAAGACGACGTCGGGCAGCCCCAGGTCCCGGACCCTGCGGCGTACGCGGGTGAACCGGTCGAAGTCGTCCCCCTCGCACAGGTCCAGTTCGGCGCGGGGCACGATCCAGCTCCGGCGCTCCATGAGGACCCCGCCGACCCGCAGGCGCGGCAGGACCGACACCTCGGACGGCTTCGGGTTGACGTACAGCGACCGGGCCCGCCCCACCAGCGCCCACGCCTCGGCCATGGGGGTGGTCAGGTCGAGGAGGAAGCGCAGCACGGGAGGGAACCAGTAGCGGCCCATGGTGCCCCGGTGGACGAGCAGCACCGGGCGGTCGGCCGGACGCCACCACAGGGTCGGGAGTCCGGCCGGGTCCATGCGGATTTCGAGGTCGGCCGGGCGGACCCGTCGCCCGGGAGGCCGTGAGGGGACGCACCCCGGCCAGACCAGCTCGTGTCCGGCGTACGGCGCGACCCGGTTGAGGGAGCTGCGGAACAGGCCCGCCACCTCGACGAGGAGGGGTCCGTCTCCGTCGTCGTGCGGGACCGGCGGCTCCGACCAGCGGCGGACCCGTGAGCCCGCCGTCTCGTGCCCGGGGGCGGCCGCGTTGAAGGCCACGGACCCGTCCGCCAGTGGCTGGAGGAACAGGGTGGTGGGGTGGTCGTCGGGCAGCCAGGCGGGCCCGGCGTCCAGCAGCCGGTCCAGGGCGTCGGTGTCCGCGTCGAAGGCGGGGCCGCCGCCGTCCGGCGGGGTGAGGAGTCCGAGCAGCCCGGTCTGGAACCGGCGCAGCTCCTCGATCCGGGGTACCCCGGTGTCCGCCAGGTGGAAGGGGTTGTCGCGCAGCCCGTGGAGGCCGACGGTGTCGGGGGCGCCCTCAGCGGCGTTCCCGGGCACGGCGGCCTCGTTCCAGGCCAGCCAGGCCTCCAGCAGCCCCACGCGGGTACCGGTTCCGAAGCGGCGGCCGAGCAGTTCCGCGATGGCCAGGCGGCCGGGCAGGGCGCCGTCGAACACCGACACGAGGCGCCGGACCCGGTGCAGGTCGCGGTCGAGCGCCGACCAGTCGGGGGTCCGGGGCGGGGTGGACCATCCGGGGAGGACGTCCTCGTAGCAGAGGTACTTGCCCGGGATCAGGGACGGGTCTCCCCCGGCCTCGGTCAGGGCCGCGCCGACCGCCGACCGCAGGCGTCCCAGGGACAGCCACCGGTCACCGGGCGCGTCGGCGGTCTCGACCTCGCGCGCCGCCGCGCCGACCCTCCTGACGTGGGACTCCTCGGGGAGTCCGAGCCGGTCTGCCGCCTCGGTCAGACGGTCACGTGCCTGGTCGGGCACACCGAGGTCGCTCTGGAGGAGTCCGGCCGCCACCAGCTGCCCGAGCATCGACTCGGCCTCGGCGGCGGACGCGCCGGACTCGGAGGTGAGGAACCCGGCCAGGTCGGCCGGGGAGGCGCCGTCCTCGGCCCGCCGGGCGAGCGCGAGCAGCCAGGGGCGGGCGGGTACGCCCACGCAGCGGCCGTCCGCGTGCACGACCACGACCCGCTCCCCCATGACGGTCAGGGTGGGGTTGGTCCGCAGGAACAGCGGCCCGTGCGCGGTCGCCAGCAGGCGCTCCAGCTGGAACTCGACCTCGGCGTTGAGTTCGAGGTGGCGGGAGAGCCCCTCCGGCGCCGGGACCTGGACGGCCTCCGCCGATCCGACCTCCGCCGATCCGACCTCCGGCGCGGCTCCGTTCCCGGCGGGGAGCGGTCCGGCGGTGGTCAGGGTGGAGAAGGGGCTGGTCTTCAGCGCGGTCCGCAGGACGTAGTTGACCACGCGTCTGCGGGTGTTGAGGTGCTCGGGGGCGCCCGGCGGCCCGGAGAGCCAGGCCTCGACGTCGGGGAACAGGGCGTCGCTGGCCATGGCGAGCGCGCGCCGGAAGTCCTCGTCCCGGACGAGGTCGGCCAGGCGTTGTTCGGCGGCCGACGTCTCGGTGCGGAACGCCTCGTGGGCCTCCTCCCAGCCCCGGTCCAGCGTCTCGTGGTCGGCGACCAGCCGGGCGTGGAGTTCCCGGGCGGGCGCCGACAGGCGGGCCAGCGCCGCCTCCGACAGCGCCTTGGGAGCCCGCCCGTTGTGGACGGCCCGACGGCAGGCCAGCAGCGCGCGGCGGACGGCGCGGTCCTCGCACCCGCCCACCGCCGTGTGGATCAGGTCCGCCAGTTCGCCGCCCCGGCGGTCGAGGTCGTCCCGGAACGCGTCGAGGTCACCGAGGCGGCGGGCGGTGTCGGTCAGCTCTCCGACCCGCGCGCCGCCGCTGGGCAGGCCCGCTACACGTGCAACGATCAAGGCCGCACCCTCGTCCCCAGGTGCCAGGGCGCGTTGGGCTCGCCCAGTACCAGAAGAAACACCGGAATCTCCCGTTCGCCGTCGATCCCCAGCAGGCGGGCGCACTCGTCGGCGTCGTAGCTGTTGGTCACCCGGGCGGAGAGCCCGTGCGCGGCCGCTGCCAGGGAGACCCGCTGCGCCACCACTCCGGTGAGCAGCTGGGTCGCGCGGAAGGCACGCCTCGGGTGGTGTTCGAGCAGCCGCTCCGTGTCCGCGGTGAGGGCCACCATCAGCGGTGCGGTCCGCGCGTTGATCTCCGTCCGCCACACGTCCATGGCCTGGAACGGGGGGCGCAGGTCGCCGTGGCTCACGGTCCGCAGCGCGCCGTCCACGAGGCGGTAGTGCCCCTGCGGCAGGTCCGTGACCGCGCCCGCGATCACGTGCACCCCCACCTCGGGCGGCGCGGCCTCGTGCCAGAGGTCGTCGGCGGTCGGCCGGGCCGCGTCGAGCAGGAGGTCGGCCACGACCCCCAACGGCACCGGCTTCGCGGTGGGCAGGAACACGTCCGGCCCGGAGTCGCGGCGGACCACCGCCGCCCCCGTGTCCGTACCGCTCTCCCGGCGCAGCGGCGCCAGCGGCAGGTCGGACCGCGAGCCCGGGGCCGCCGGTTCGGCGCCGACCAGCGGGGTGCTGGCCGGGGCCCTCACCGGCTCCAATTCGACCGGGTCGTTCAGCCGGGAGGCCCGCTCCACGGCCAGGGTCCGGTAGCTGAGCGCGGGCTCGATGCCGTTGCCGCCCGCCACCGGGACCACGGTCCGCCTCGGCGGTACCGGTGCGGCCGTGCGGTGACCGGGCTCCGTCGGCACGTCCGCGTCGTCCCAGAGGGGCAGGAGCGCCAGCACCGACTCGGAGTCGTCGTCCGGCAGCGCGAGCAGGCGGGCGACGGCCTCGTCGAGGAACCGGAGCCGCGCGTGGCCGCCCAGGCCCAGGGCGGAGGCCACCACCTGGAGGTTGCCGAGGACCAGCCCGGCCTCCTGGGTGACCAGCCGGTAGGCGTAGTTCCGGTACCGGAAGGCGGTCTTGCCCAGCCGCGCGGTGACGATCAGGACGGTGCGCGCGCCGTCGAGCTCCGCCGCCGACGCGGCGGCCAGTTCGGACAGGCCGACGTCGTCGCGCAGCTCGGAGAGCTCGTGGTGGGCCGGGTCGTAGCGGTGGACGCCTCCCGGCGCCGCGTCCGACCACACCGCCAACTCGACCGGGTAGAAGCAGCGGGCCGAGGCCACCGTCCGGTGCCACGGCCACTCCACCTGCGGGCCGATGTCCATGCGGGAGAAGCCGTAACCGTAGAACAGCAGCTCGCCCAGCCGCTCCAGGTCCGACCCGTGATCGGGGCCGGACCCGCCGGGGCCGGCTCCGGGACGCGTGTGCTCGTCCCGGAGCGCGGCCCCGAGCGGACCGATGCGGTGACGCGGCCCGGAGGGAAGTCCGAACCTGCGCCGTGGCACGGCGGGGCGGGTGAACAGCGGGGGGCGGGCGGGGTCGTCGAGTCCGCCCTGCCCCTCCGCGTGGATCGCCTGCCACCGGTAGTGCACGTCGTACAGGTACTCCCGTACCAGGGTCGCGTCATCGTCGTCGGTCACGGGTACCGCCGTCGTGTCGGTGTGCGTGTCCGTCATGGGAACGGGTGCGGGTCGGGGTTCACGTCGTCGAAGCCCTGCTCCGCCGCCGCCGCGAACACCCGGTCGAGTCCGCGCACACGACGGAACCTGTTGCCGAAGGTCATCGGCAGCATCCCCGGCACGATCACCTTCACGCAGAACAGACCGCCGGCCCTGTGCTCGGGGGTGGTCTGGTCGACCACCAGCACCTCCAGACCGTGCTGCCGCAGCCGCTCGACGGTGTCGTTGAGCAGCGCCTCCAGGTCGGTCGGACCGTCGGCGTGCAGGCGCGGGTCGGGCTCGGCCATCTCCCGCTTGGGACCGTCGAACAGGAACGCCAGCCGGTCCTGGGCCTCGGGCCTGCCGTTGAGCTGGCTGTGGTGCAGCATCGACGTGCACAGGTCGGGGTCGTCGACCATGCGCCTGGCGAGGTCCTGCACGTCGGCGGGCTCGTCCTGGTGCTGGGCGATGATCGGCGCCAGCTCCAGGAGCCCGGCCGCCACCGCGTCCTCCATGTCGAAGTGGGAGGCGGCCGCGCACAGGAAGCGGGCGTAGCCGTCCCGCTCCCGCTCATCGACGACGCCCACCCACACGCTGGGGATCCCGTGCTCGGTGGTGGTGTCCCAGGCGTGCGCCGTGTACCCGGTCAGGCGCTCGATGCGCTCCAGCAGGAGCGGCACCGTGGTCCCCTTGGCTGTGCTGAGGTCGATCTCGGCCGGAGTGCGGCGCGAGTACCAGGTCATCAGGAACGCGTCGCGCTCGATGACCTCCATCAACCCGTGCAGGATCGTCTCCGGCATGGATCCGCCGACCGCGCAGCCGTTGGACACCTCGTACAGGAACCGGGGACGGTCCGGGCGGACCAGCCGGGTGCGGTAGTAGGCGTAGGTCTCCGGAACGAGGACCGGCCGGTCATGGGTGAGGGACCGGCCCCAGACCCAGTCCAGCTCCGACTCCTCCGTCCACCGCTGGCACGGGAAGCCCTCCTCGTCGTAGCGGTGCTCGTCGTGCAGGCCGAGCCGACGCAGGTCGAGCGCCTCGGGAAGGTCCTTGTAGGCGCCCGTGACCACGCTCCGGTGGCCGGACGGGCTCATCCCGCCCCAGCGCTCGACCGCCTCCGCGACGGCGGCGGTACCCGACTCCCGGTAGGAGGGGGTGCGGCCGATGCCCTGCTCGATGTCGGTCGAGTTCCGCAGACCCAGCGGCGCGGTCATGTTCGGGAACACGCCCCCGCCGTACTTGAAGAGGGTGCGTACGAGGCCGACGTCCCGGTCCACGTAGGTCGGGAGGAAGGACGCGTCGTCCACCAGGGACTTGGTCCGCATCGAACCCGGCTTGTGGGACAGCGAGGTGCTCGGCACGAGCGTTTCGGTGTCCTCGGGGTTGTCCTCGGGCAGCGCACCGCACACGGCGCACAACGGATCGGGCAGCAGCACCGCGCGCCGCACACCGAGGCCGATCAGCCGGACCACCATGACCGATCGCCGCTCGGACGTGTCCTGGTCCCGGTCCAGCTCGACCAGACGGCCGGCGACCTCGGCGGCGAACTCGGCGTGCAGGTGGGTGAGCGCGGGCGGCGCCCACCGGCGCAGCCGCTCCGGGTCGCGGCGGTCGATCTCGGCCATCGGCTCCGGGAACTCGCGGGCCAGCAGCAGCCGCGACTCCAGGCACTCGGGGCAGCCGGGAAGGTCCTCGCGCACCACCGGCCCGACGTAGAGCCGGTCCCGACGTGCGAGCACCGGAAGCACCGGCCCGCTCCCGGCGGGGATCTCCGGGAGGACACCGTCCTCGCCGACCAGCACCGTGTACTCCGGGGGGACCGCGGCCCTGAGGGCCTCGGCCAGGGCGCCGGTGCCCACCACGGTGGGCGCGGTCGTCAACGACTCGGTCACAGCTCCACCACCCTGACCAGGTGCGGCGTGGCCGTGCGCAGGACGGGCTCGCCGTCCAGTTCCACGATCCCGAGGCGGTGCCCGCGCGCGGCCACCAGCTTGACCGCGTCCTCGGACGTCAGCGTGTGACCCGTCAGCGGGGCGGCCGAACCCTCGGGTTCGGGTACGCGGTCCGGTCGCGGGGGCAGGGTGACGGGGTCCTCCCCGCACTGCACGGAGGTCGTGGCGCGGATGACCGCCGACGAGGCGGCGGACGCCAGGTCCTGGCCGGAGGCGCGGGCCAGCGGTCCGGAGTCGGAGGCGACGAGGACCGTGGGCAGCTCGGCGTCCAACTGGAAGAGGCGGACACTCGACCGCACGAGCAGTTCCAGACGGTGCAGCTGCTCCCCGACGAGGTCGGGGAGGTCGTCGCGACCGATCAACGGAGCCCTCTCCGGGACGGGCACGACCCGCTCGGCGGCGTAGTCCAGCACCGCCTGGGAGAGCGCGGACTCACGGTCCAGCGCCGCTCCGACACCGGGAACGTGGGCGTCGGTGATCCCCACCGGTTCGACCACCGGGCCGGGCTCACCGCTGACGAGGTCACGGGCGGGGCCGCTCGCCGGGTGCGCGGCGGCCAGGCGGCCGAGAGCCGCCAGCGTGGCGCCGTGGCGCGCCTCGACGAAGGCGTCGGCCACGCCGAGGACGTCGCTGGTCTCCCCGCCCTTGGCCAGACGGGCCACGGCGACGCGCAGCGGCAGCTGCTCCGGGTGCTCCTCGATCTCCAGGAGGGGACCGGTGAGCGGGTCGAACAGTTCGGCGGCGGCGAGGGAGAACGCCTCGCTGTCGATCGCCACCCGAGGGTCGCTGACGGGGGCCGTCCCGCCGCCGACCGGCAGTACGCGCCCGGTCTGGGACTCCAGGGTCTCCAGGTCGATGCGCTCCACCTCACCGGAGACCGGCGCGGGGTAGGCGCCGGTCACGGCACGGAAGGCCGCGAACAGCGCGGTGTTGGCGGGCACGCCCACGGCGGGGCCGCGCAACCAGGTCGAGGGGCCGACGGGCAGTGCGCCGGTGTCGGTCAGGCGCGCCTTGGCGTCGGCCCAACCGGCCGCGCCGCCAGGGATCGGACCCACCCAGGCGGTGTCCCGGGTCACCAGGACCGGCAGGAGCGGGGCCGTGCAGGCGTCCGCGACGGTGTCGATCAGCGCCGGGTCCTCGGTCAGCACGACCACGAAGTCGGCGGCGGACACGCTCGCGGCGAGGTCGGCGGCCGGGGTCTCGACGAGTTCGAGGGCCGGGTCCTCCTCCTTCATCGCCGCGAGGTCGGCGGCGCGCGCGGCGCGGGCGTCGGTGTCGCCCGTGGGGTCGACGACCTCCACGCGGGCACAGCCCAGGTGCCAGGCGGCGCGCGCGGCGGAGTCCGCCAGCGGGGCCTCCCCCACGATCACCATGCGGGAGCCGCGCCAGGTCTGGAACCGGGCCGGGCCGGAGTCGCACCGGAAGTCGACGTAGGCGATCTCCGCCTGGTAGCGCTTGAGTTCCGCGTCGGTCAGCGAGTGCGACAGGTCCTCACTGACGTCGCGGACGAATCCGTTGCGTTCGAGCAGCCCCACCAGGTCGGTGGCCATCTTCTGGTGGGCGGGCGACAACCCCGAG
This sequence comes from Nocardiopsis sp. iso_237, assembly GCF_056173345.1. NCBI lineage: Bacteria > Bacillati > Actinomycetota > Actinomycetes > Streptosporangiales > Nocardiopsidaceae > Nocardiopsis > Nocardiopsis sp. iso_237. Next base: position 5,312,805 of record NZ_CM149669.1, read on the forward strand.
GTCAGGTCCTCGAGCGGAACGGAACCGTCCAGGCTCGGCGCGAGCAGTTCCACCCACTGATAGATCGATCCACCGCGCAGCGTCACTGACCGCGCGCTGTCGATGATGAAGGCCCCGTCCGCGGTCGGGACGTAGTAGACATCTGGCCGGAGTTTCGGTCGCATCCGCGCCCCTCTCTTCTCTCTCACCGTTACGAGGGGACGGCCCCGGCACGGGATTCCGCACCGGGCCCGCCCCGCCGGATCAGCTGCAGCAGCAGCAGGGGCAGCAGCTACAGCAGCTGCAGCAGCCGCCGCCGCTGCCAGACGCGCCGATCTCCATCATGGCCAGCGTGGAACCGAGCGACTCGATACCACCGGGCTGGTCCGAACCGAAGCCGAGAACACCCTCACTGCTGGTGCTGAATTCCTCGACCGGAAGGTCTCCGAGACCAGCGGAAATCTGGTCAGCCTTCATCGACATGGGAACCTCCTCCCTTTCTTAGTAGGAACGCCGTGGCGCTTCTGCCCCGGCGTCGCACCATCATCCCCGCTGTTGCTTACAGCGCACCTACAGCGGGTTTGCACCTGAATACATTCACGACCGTGGTCGCTCCGAGGAAAGGTGACCGGATCCGGGAGCGGTCGGCGGGCCGATCGCGAACCGTCGCCCGACCGACCCGCACGACCTCAGTCCCCAACGACATGACCGGCCGCCCGGCCAGTAGACCCGGCAGGACGACCGGCCAGGTCACCGACTCAGCTGCAGCAGCAGCACGGGCAGCAGCTGCAGCAGCTGCAGCACTCGCCGCCGCCGGAGGCGCCGATCTCCATCATCGCCAGCGTGGAACCGAGCGACTCGATACCACCGGGCTGGTTGGAGCCGAAGCCGACGACCCCCTCGCCACTCGAACTGAATTCCTCGACCGGAAGGTCCCCAAGGCTTGCCGAGAGGTGACCGGACTCGATAGACATACGATCTCACTCCTTTCTTCGTCCAAGGTTTGACAACGCGTCGAATAATCGACACCCACCACTGTGGCCAATCGCAGTTACATCTCGACTACATCGCGTTTTACCGCCTCTGTCGGGAGGCCGCACGGCCTCACGCGCGCATGACCGCGCGTGCGCTCCCGGGCACCACAGCGGACGCCTCCGAGGCCCCTGGCCTGTGAAGGACAGCGGGCCCTCGGCCCCGGGTACGCGCTGCGGAGGGTGGGAAAACCGCCCCGGAGACACCCCCGTGGGGTCGGCGGTCTCGGCGCACTCGCCCACTACCCGCGCGGGCGCGGGGGCACTCCGGAAGCCGGGCGCCGGTCCGCACGGTGCCCACTACCCGCGCGGGCGCGACGGGCCCGCCGAGCGCGGTCTGGGTCGTCGGGGCCAGGGCAGGCGCCAGCCCGCCTCGCAGCGCTCCACCAGCCCCGCCGCCGCCAGCAGGCCCAGCGCCCGGATCGTCCGCTCCAGGTTCCCCGTGCTGTTCGTGGCCACCACGGCGGTGCCCACTCCACGGCGGGTGACCGCCGCGAGCACCCGTGCGGTCTCCCGGTCCAGCTCGGCCTCGGGCACCAGGGGGCCCGCCTGCTCGGGGACGGCCTCGCCCAACGGCACGACCAGCTCCACCACGTCGTCCGCGCGGGTCACGCAGCTCGCCCGGCCCTCGCGGAGCAGGCGGTGGCAGCCCACCGACATCGCGGAGGTCACCGGCCCCGGGACGGCCATGAGCACCCGGTGGAGATCGGTGGCGTGGGCGGCGGTGTTCAGGGCTCCGCTGCGGGCCCCCGCCTCCACGACCACTGTTCCGGGGGTGAGCGCGGCGATCAGCCGGTTGCGCACCAGGAAGTCCGGGGTGCGCGGGGTCCGACCCACCGGCCACTCGCTGACCAGCACCCCGGTGCGCGCCACGTCCGCGAACAGCCCCGCGTGACCGCGCGGGTAGTCCGTGTCCAGACCACAGGCCAGGACCACCACCGTGCTCCCCGTGGTCAGGGCCGCCCGGTGCGCGGCGCCGTCCACCCCGTAGGCGCCCCCGGACACCACGGCGAAGGAGCGGTCGGCCAGCTCGTAGGAGAGCTCGGCGGCCACGTGCAGCCCGTAGGAGGTGGCGGAGCGCGCGCCCACCACCGACACCGACCGCAGGCACAGGTTGCGCAGGTCGCCCATGCCGCGCACCCACAGCCCGTAGCAGACCGGCAGCTCGTCGAGGCGCCCCGGCCACTCCGGGTCGCCCGGGGCGACGAACCGGACCCCCGCCTCCGCCGAGGCGTCCAGCAGCCGGTCCGGGTCCACCTTCCGGGCCCGCTCCGACCAGCCCCGCCAGCTCCGGAGCGCCTGGGCCGAGGGCGGGCTCCCCGGGGGCGGCCGCCCCGACAGCAGGGCCGCCCAGACGGTCGCCGCCCCGCACTCGTTCACCAGCGGTCCCAGCCAGCGGTGGCTGGGCGGCGCCACCGCGGTCAGACCGACGCGCGCGTGTGCCTCGTCGTCCTCGCCCACCCTCACCACGCCCTTCCGGACCACAGGGCGAAGGCGTAGGAGGTCTCCTCCTCGGTGGGGCGGTCCCGGTCCGCGAGGTCGGCCAGCGTCCAGGCCACCCGCAGGGCGCGGTCCACCCCCCGGGCGCTGATCTGCCCGGCGTCCATCGCCCGCCCGAGGACCCGCAGGGCCGCCGGTTCCACCGGGAAGTCCCGGCGCAGGCGGGCACCGGGGATGACCGCGTTGGTGCTCCACGGGGTGTCCGCCAGCCGTTCCCTGGCCCGCTCCCGGGCCCGCGCCACCCGGGCGGCCACGGTCGCGGAGGACTCCGCGAAGGCCCGGTCGGCCAGGAGCTCGGCCCGTGCCACGGGCTGGAGCTCCACCTTGAGGTCGATCCGGTCCAGCAGCGGACCGGACAGCCGGGAGAGGTACCGCCGCCGCTCCCCGGACGGGCAGGTGCAGAGGCTGCCCGGCTTCGCGCAGGGGCACGGGTTGGCCGCCATCACCAGTTGGAAGCGCGCGGGAAAGGCCACCGTGGAGGTGGAGCGGGCGATCACCACCTCACCGCGTTCCAGGGGTTCGCGCAAGGAGTCCAGCACCCCGCGCCCGAACTGCGGGGCCTCGTCCACGAACAGGATCCCGTGGTGTGCCTTGGAGACCCAGCCCGGCTGCGGGTTGCCGTGGCCGCCCCCGATGATCGAGGCGCGGCTGGAGGTGTGGTGCGGGGCGGCGAAGGGCGGCACGGTGACCAGCGGGGCGCCGGGCGGCAGCAGCCCCGCCACCGAGTGGATCGCGGTGGCCTCCAGGGCCTCGGTGGAGGAGAGCGTGGGCAGCACCGTGGGCAGGCGCTCCGCGAGCAGGCTCTTGCCCGTTCCCGGCGGGCCCAGCATCATCAGGTTGTGCCCACCGGCGGCGGCGATCTCCACCGCGCGGCGGGCCACCGGCTGGCCCAGGACGTCCGCGAGGTCGGGGCTCCCCTGGTCCGTGGCGACGGCCGACGCGGGTGGCTCGTCGGGCGGCTCGGGCTCCTCCTCACCGCGCAGCCAGCCGCACAGCTCCGCGAGGTCGGTCACGGCCGTGACCGCCACGTCGGGCACCAGCCGGGCCTCGGCCAGGTTGCCCGCCGCCACCACGAACCGGGTGAACCCCTGGTCCGCGGCGGAGACCATCGCGGGGAGCACCCCGCGCACCGGGCGGGCCCGGCCGTCGAGGCCGAGTTCCCCCAGGAGCACGGTCCCCGCCAGCCGGTCCGACGGCACCTCACCGGCGGCGGCCAGCACGGCGCCCGCGATCGCCAGGTCGAAGAGGCTGCCGGACTTGGGCAGGCTGGCCGGGGACAGGCTGATGGTGATCTGCCCGCTGGGCCAGGCCTCGGAGCTGTTGGCCACCGCCGCGCGGATCCGGTCCCGGGCCTCCCGCAGGGCGGCGTCCGGCAGCCCCACCAGGGTGACCCCGGGCTCCCCGCCGCCCAGGTGCACCTCCACCTCGACGATGTGTCCCTGCACGCCCAGCAGCGTGACGCAGTGGGTGAGGGCGAGCGACATCAGCCCATCCCCCGTTCGTGGGAGACGAACACGCGCCCGCCCGTGACCAGCAGGCAGAGCCCGTCGACCCGCAGCGGCCACGGCGGGCAGCCGTGCAGACGGGCCCAGGACCGGCCCAGTTCACGCAGCCTGCGCCGCTTCCCGGCGGTGATGGCCTCCACCGGGTGGCCGAACCGCAGCGAACCACGGGTCTTGACCTCCGCGACCACCAGGAAGGGCCCGTCCCGGGCCACGATGTCGATCTCCCCGGCACCGCGCGGGGCCCGCCAGTTGCGGGCCACCACCCGCATCCCGGCGCGTTCGAGGTACGCCGCGGCGAGTTCCTCGCCGCGGCGTCCCAGCTTCCTTCGGTACTCGGCCCACCGATCCATCGGCGACCACCTCCCACAACCACGTTCGGTGATCGGGGCCGGGCGCGCCAGGGGTCAGTTTTCTCCTGTGGACAACCCTCTCCACGGAGGAGGGAGGGAACGCCGCGCGGGGGCTACTCTCCGGGTCCGCCGCCCTCCGCCGGGGGCAGCTCCAGGTCGGACTTGGTGATCTCCTCGACGTTCACGTCCTTGAACGTCACCACGCGCACGTTGCGCACGAACCGGGCCGGGCGGTACATGTCCCAGACCCAGGCGTCCTCCATCACGACCTCGAAGTACATCTCCCCGTTCTCCGTCGAGCGGGGCTGGAGGTCCACGTGGTTGGTGAGGTAGAAACGCCGCTCGGTCTCCACCACGTAGCCGAACAGGCCGACGACGTCGCGGTACTCGCGATAGAGCTGGAGCTCCATCTCGGCCTCGTACTTCTCCAGGTCCTCAGAACTCATGTGCGCGCTCGCTTTCGTCAGCACTCTCCGGTCATGATGTGCCGGTCCCCCTGACGCGGGCACCTCCGCCGTCCGGCTCGTTCCCGCCGGAGACGGCCCCCACGCGTTCGGGGAACGCCGATACGATCCGAGTTCCATCATGCGTCACGGAACGGGCTTTTGTGCCCCGTCGAGCGGAATTCCTTCGACGGATCGGTCACCCACTCCGGGGACACCACCGTGACCTGCGACGACACCCGGAACCCGATCGGCCCGGTTCGGTCACCGACTCAGCCGTCGGACCCGTTCAGCTCGTCGAACGTCGCCGGGACGCCCAGTCCTCCGGCCTGGCTGAACGGCCAGATGATGACGAAGGCCCGGCCCACGACGTGGTCGATCGGGACGGCGCCTCCCCCGGGGTTGTTCTGGTTCATGCGGGAGTCGTAGGAGATGGCCCGGTGGTCACCCATCAGCCACAGGTACCCCTCCGGCACCTCGATGGGGCCGAACTCGGTGTGGCTCTCCACGCTGCCCGGGTACAGGTAGGCGTCCTCCTCCAGGGGAACGCCGTTGACCAGGACCCGGTTCTGCTCGTCACAGCACTCCACGGTGTCACCGGGCAGGCCGATGACCCGCTTGATGTACTCCTTGCCCGTGGGCGCGGCGCCCAGCTGCTGCTGCACCCAGGTGAAACCGCGGCTGACCGGGTTGGTCGACTCCGGGGGCTGCACGACGGTCGGGTCGTCCCACGACCCGTCGCCGTTGAACACGATGACCTCTCCGCGCTCGATGTCGCGGATCTCGTACACCACCTTGTTCACCAGGACCCGGTCACCCACGAGGAGGGTGTTCTCCATCGACGACGAGGGGATGTAGAACGCCTGCATCACCCAGGTCCTGATCACGAACGCCAGCACGAGGGCGATCACGACCAGGATGGGGAGTTCCTTCCAGAACGACCCCTTCTTCGCACTGCTCTGGGACTGGCTCATGTCGGCGTCAGCTCTCTCCTCCGCTCCCTGGCCAGCGGCATCGGATACACCACTGGCTCCCAGGCGCTCATGCGTCTGGGAGCCAGTGGCGGAGCTGTGCTCCTCCGGGCCGGGCCGGGCGGAATCCTCGTCCGGGACCGCGTCCGAGCCGAGGTCCCTCTCGTCTTTGCTCATCGGCCGAAAGCCTATCCTGCCGCCCGGTGGGGCGGCGTGGTTCCGGCCGGATCAGCCCAGACCTACTTGTTGATGGGCTCGCGGCGCTCGCGGATGCGGGCGGCCTTGCCGCGCAGGTCGCGCAGGTAGTACAGCTTGGCGCGACGCACGCGACCGCGGGCGGCGACCTCGTACTTCTCGACGGCCGGGGTGTGGATCGGGAACGTACGCTCCACGCCCACGCCGTAGCTCACCTTGCGGATGGTGAAGGTCTCGCGGTTGCCCGAGCCCTGACGGCGGATGACGACGCCCTTGAAGACCTGGACACGGGTGCGGGTGCCCTCGGTCACGCGGACGTGGACGTTGAGGGTGTCGCCGGGGCGGAACTCCGGAACGTCGGTGCGAAGCTGAGCCTTCTCAAGCTCCTGAATGGCGGTGTGCATCTCGCGAATCCTCATCAATAGCGCGCCGCGTCCTGCCCCCCGGCTGTTCCGGGGAGGGGGTGCGCGGGCGAGGCCCTGTTGGGTCTGACCAGTCGAACCACCCGGTGACCGACACAGAGGCCGACGTCGTACCGCCGGCATGCGGATGCCTGGGGGTCACCAGGGGGGAACTCACCTAGTTTGCCACATGATCCCGGCCGTCCCGAACCGGCCGTTCACCACACTCGGCTCCGTCGGCGGGGTCGGCCGCCTCGGCCAGGACCTCGCGGTCCCGCTTGTCGAGGCTGTCGGCGGGGGTGGCCGCGACCAGGTCGGGCCGGTTGCGGGCGGTCTTGCGCAGCGCCTGGTCACGGCGCCAGCGGTCCACCGCCCCGTGGTTGCCGGAGAGCAGCACCGGGGGCACCTCCTGGCCGCGCCACGTGCCGGGCTTGGTGTACACCGGCCCCTCCACCAGGTGTTCCATCCCACCCGAGGCGAAGGAGTCCTGGACGTGCGACTCCCGGTTGCCGAGCACACCGGGCAGCAGCCGGGTGATGGCCTCCACCATCACCAGCGTGGCCGACTCGCCCCCGTTGAGGACGTAGTCACCGATGCTGATCTCCTCGACCGGCATCCGCAGGGCGGCGTCCACGGCCACCCGGGAGTCGATGCCCTCGTACCGCCCGCACCCGAACACCAGGTGCTCCTCACCCGCGAGCCGCTCGGCGTCGGCCTGGGTGAAGGGGCGTCCGCTCGGGGTCGGCAGGACCAGCCGCGCGGGCCGCTCCGCCACGACCGCGTCCAGGGCCTCGCCCCACGGCTCGGGCTTCATCACCATGCCGGGGCCGCCGCCGTAGGGGGTGTCGTCGACGGTGTTGTGCCGGTCGTGGGTCCAGTAGCGCAGGTCGTGGACGCGCACGTCGAGCAGGCCCGCCTCGCGCGCCTTACCGATCAGCGAGAGATCCAGCGGAGCGAAGTAGTCGGGGAAGATGCTGATGATGTCGATGCGCACTGCGTACTCGTTCAGTCGGTGTTCTGGAGGTCGAGCAGGCCGGGCGGCGGGTCGATCACGATCCGGCCGCCCGCGACGTCGACCTCGGGGACCAGGGCGGCGACGAACGGCACCAGGATCTCGTGTCCGCCGGTCTCGGCGGTGATGACCAGCACGTCCTGCGCGTGGTGGAGGACGTCCTCGACCTCACCCACGGTCGCGCCCTCGGTGGTGACGGCGGTCAGGCCGATCAGTTCGTGGTCGTGGAACTCGTCGGGGTCGTCCAGGGGGGCGATGTCCTCGGAGTCCACCATGAGGAGGGTGCCGCGCAGCGTCTCGGCGGCGTCGCGGTCGGCCGTGCCCTCGAAGCGGACGAGCATCCGGCCGCTGTGGCGGCGCGTCGAGGCCACCTTCAGCGGGCCGGTCGCGGCCGGGTCGGTCTGGAGGACGGCGCCGACGGCGAACCGGGCGTCGGGGTCGTCGGTGCGCACGTCGACGGCGACGTCGCCGCGGATACCGTGCGCGCGGCCGATCCGGCCCACCACGAGTCGCATGAGCAGTGTTTCCTTCGGGTCGTTCTTCGGTTCCCGGACGTCACACGGGGTCTCCCGGCGTCCGGGGTCCCCTCGGTGTCCCCGAACCGGGAACGGCCCCGGGGAAAGCCGTGCCCGGGGCCGTTCACACGGTCCCCGGGCACGAGTGCGGGGCGCCGACCGTCAGCGGTCGGCGCCCCCAGAGGCGCTTCAGCGCACTTCGTTCAGGTCCAACAGGTCCACGCGGACGTACCGGCCGCCTGCGAGGGAGCCGACGACGGTCCGGAGTGCCTTGGCGGTCCGGCCGTTGCGGCCGATGACCTTGCCGAGGTCGTCCGGGTGGACCCGGACCTCCAGGACCTTGCCCTTGCGGAGCCGCTTGGCTCTCACCTGGACGTCGTCGGAGTTCGAGACGATCCCCTTCACGAGGTGCTCAAGCGCCTCTTCCAGCACGATTAGGCCTCGCCCTCGGACTTCTTCTCAGCCTCGGCGGTCTCGGCGGGCTTGTCGGCCGCCTTGTCCGTCTTCTTCTCGGCCTTCTTGGTCTTCTTCTCCTGGCCGGGAAGGACGAGCTCCTTCAGCGCGGCCTGGAAGGCGGCTTCCTTGGCCTCGGGGTCCTTGGCCTCAGCGACCTGGAGCGGCGCCGGGGCGGCAAGGCCCTTGAACTTCTGCCAGTCACCGGTCTTGCGCAGGAGGACCTTCACCGCGTCGGTCGGCTGGGCGCCGACGGACAGCCAGTACTGGGCCCGCTCGGAGTCGACCTCGATGAGGCTCGGGTGCTCCTTGGGGTGGTACTTGCCGATCTCCTCGATCGCCTTGCCGTCACGCTTGTTGCGGGCGTCGGCGACGATGACACGGTACTGGGGCGTACGGATCTTGCCCATACGCTTGAGCTTCAGTTTGACAGCCACTGGAGTGGTCTTCTCCCGTATAACGGTGTTAGCGCCTGATGGGCGACCCACGTGGGGTTGTGGAACCCGTCGAGGCAGGACGTGGGCGGCGGGTTAGTTAGAGGGCTGACCCGGCCACCGTTAGTCGACTACTCATTGTGCCAGACGCGGACGTGTTCCTTGGACAGGACACCACGGTGCGCGCGGCCCGGTTCGGGAACGACCGCGGCCCGCCGGGGAAGTCCCCGGGCGGGCCGTGGTGGGTGTCACTGTCGCGTGCCGTCGCGACTACTTCTTCGGCAGCTTGAAGTTGGACAGGTCCGGCATGTTCGGTCCGCCGAAACCGGGCGGGAGGGTGGGCTGGCCGCCGCCACCGCCGCCGAGGCCCGGGGGCAGCTGGGGCATCTCCTGGCCGCCCTCCTCCTGGCGCCGCTTGCGCTCGGCCTCACGCTCGGCCTCCTGCTGGCGGGCCTTCATCGGGTTGCCGCTGCGCTGCTTGCCCTTCTTCGCCTTCTTGGCCTGGGCCTTGGCCTTCTTCTTGTTGCCGCCCACGCCCGGCATCCCGGGCATCCCCGGCATACCGCCGCCGCTCTTCATCTTGCGCATCATCTTCTGCGCCTCGAAGAAGCGGGTGACCAGGCCGTTGACGTCACTGACCTGCGTACCGGAACCGTTGGCGATGCGCAGTCGGCGGGAGCCGTTGATCATCTTCGGGTTCGCGCGCTCACCGGGGGTCATCGACTGGATGATCGCCTGGATGCGGTCCAGGTCCTTGTCGTCGATGCCGTCGATCTGCTCGCGCATCTGCCCCATGCCGGGCATCATGCCGAGCAGGTTGCCGATCGGGCCGAGCTTGCGGACCATCGCCATCTGCTGGAGGAAGTCGTCCAGCGTGAAGTCGTCGTCCGAGGCCATGGTCGAGGCCATCTTCTCGACCTCGGCCTCGTCGAACGTGCGCTGGGCCTGTTCGATGAGGGTGAGGACGTCACCCATGTCCAGGATGCGCGAGGCCATCCGGTCCGGGTGGAAGAGGTCGAAGTCCTCGAGCTTCTCGCCGGTGGAGGCGAACATGATCGGGCGGCCGGTGATGTGCCGGATGGACAGGGCCGCACCGCCGCGGGCGTCACCGTCGAGCTTGGTGAGCGCGACCGCGTCGTAGCCGACGCCGTCCAGGAAGGCCTGGGCGGTGTTGACCGCGTCCTGACCGATCATGGCGTCGACGACGAAGAGGATCTCGTCGGGGTTGACCGCGTCGCGGATGTCCGCGGCCTGCCGCATCATCTCGGTGTCCACACCGAGGCGCCCGGCGGTGTCGATGATGACGACGTTGTGGTTGTTGCGCTTCGCGTGCTCGATGGAGTCGCGGGCCACGTCGACGGGGTCGCCCACGCCGTTGCCGGGTTCGGGAGCGAACACGGGGGTGCCCGCGCGCTCACCGACCACCTGGAGCTGGGTGACGGCGTTGGGGCGCTGGAGGTCGGCGGCGACCAGCAGCGGGGTGTTGCGGTCGGCGGCGAGCCACTTGGCGAGCTTGCCCGCGAGGGTGGTCTTACCGGCGCCCTGGAGACCCGCGAGCATGATCACGGTGGGCGGCGTCTTGCCGAAGCGGATCTGCCGGGTCTCGCCACCGAGGATCTCGACCAGTTCCTCGTTGACGATCTTGATGACCTGCTGGGCGGGGTTGAGGGCCTTGGAGACCTCCTCACCGCGGGCGCGCTCCTTGATCCGCGAGATGAACTCACGGACCACGGGCAGCGCCACGTCCGCCTCGAGCAGCGCGAGACGGATCTCGCGCGCGGTCGCGTTGATGTCCTCCTCGGACAGCCGCCCCTTGCCGCGCAGCGAGGAGAAGACCGATGTCAGCCGGTCGGAAAGCGTCTCGAACACGAGTTTGGCCAGTCCTTCGTCGTCGGGTTTGACTTCCTAGCCTACCGCCCCGCCGTCACCGGGCACGAAGCCCAGGTCCGGCCGGGGCCTCCCGGCACGGAAGGGGCGGGGGACGCGCCCCCGCCCGGTTCCCGTTCCTCGGGTACCCGAGCCCGCACACGGGTGCCGGTTCGGGTGTGCGGGGTCCGGGGCTACTCGCCCTCGGTCTCCTGCGCCTCGGCGCCGTCGCTCTCCTCGGCGCCCTCGGACTCCTCGGTGTCGCCCGCGAGGGTGGCCTCGCGCTGCTCGGCCAGGGCCGCGAGCATCTCCTCCTGCTGTTCGCCGCTCAGGCCACGGGTGGACAGGCGGGCCTCGCCCTGGATGTCCTCGTAGGTCTTGGGCTCGGAGGTGACGATGTTGTAGTTGGCGTCACAGGACAGATCGAGCGAACCGCCCGCCTCCAGGGCGCCGCTGTCGGTGCACTCCTCGTCACCGATCTGCTCCTGGCTGAAGGTGACGTCCATGCGGACCAGGACCGTGCCGCTGCCCGAGGCCCCGGAGTCGCGGACGGTGCCGGACCAGGTGCAGTGCGGGCCGTCGACGCACTCCATGGCGGGCTGTCCGTCCCAGCTCACCTCGATGCGGGCGTCGCGGGAGCCGTTCAGCTCCTCCTCGGTGACGGTCGTCAGGTTGTCGTACAGCTCCTCGGCGGCGGCCTGGTCGGCCTGGGCGATGTCCAGGCGCACCTGGGGGCCCTTCTCCCCGCCCTCGGGCACCAGTTCCTCGACCTCGACGCGCAGGATCTGGTTGGTCTCCGCGTCGATCCACAGCTGGTTGCGCTCGCCGTTGAGGTCGACCTTGTAGGCGCGGGTGTCGTCGAGGGTCTCCTCGACGGCCTCGTCGCCCTCCAGGCCGATCTCCTCCAGGATCGCCGCCAGCGCGGGCGGGGCCAGGGTGTTCTGCGGGTTGATGCCCGCCTGCGCGGTGGAGGAGCGCACCCAGGCGCCGTCGAACTGGTCGCTGTCGGGCCCGAAGACGTTCTTGTCGAGCCAGAACTCCTCACCGGCGCGCAGGAAGATCTTGTTGTCGGCGGCGATCATCTCCGCCTCGACCCCGTTGGCGCGGACGGTGCCGCTGGTCGCGCCGCCGTCGGCGACGGTCACGGTGGCCTCCTGGATGTCCCCGCCCACGCTGGGGGCGACCTGCCCGTTCGCCGTGAGCGCCGGGTAGTCGGCCAGGTCCGCCAGGGCGTTCTCCAGCAGGGGCGCCGCGTCGACCGGTTCGGCCGCGTCCTCGGTGGGGGCGGGCTCGTCGTCACCGCCGCCGAAGCCGCATCCGGCCAGTCCCAGTGCGGTGATCGTGCCCACCGCGGCGAGGGCGAACCGTCCGCGTCCGCGACCCCTGTTGTGAGTAACCGGCGCCATCTTGCCTCCTGACCCCGACCTGTGGGGTGCTGATTCGAATGCGCGTGAAGGAAGTCGTCGGGAGGTGTTTCCCGGGCGTCGTCACCGCCCCGCCTCGCCGCGACATGGGATGCGGGCGCGAACCTGCCGGTTGCGTCCGGTGGCCCCCCGTGGGTCGGCCCATCCGGCGCTCTTCGCCGTTCCCCCGGAACCGGGCTGGCCGCCGCACCGCCCAGAAAGGGTATCGAACACGAGCACGCACCACTGCCAACACCACTCCATGAACACGCACAAATCAGCGGAATCCGTGGGGCGCGGGCGGGGCGAACAGCCAGAACGCGAACGGGGCCGACGGGGAGAAATCCCCCGTCGGCCCCTGTGTCCGCCCCACCGTGTCGGTGGTTCGGGACCGGTCGCCTCGACGTTGAGTGCTAGGACCCGACCCGCGGTGGGGCGGCCTCCTCACCCGGAGGCGTCGGTGAGGAGGCCGTCTCTCCCTCCATTTCGTCGAGCTCGTCGAAGGCGTAGGCCGACTCCGCGTGGAGCTCGTGGTCCAGGCCGTTGGTCTCGACCTCCTCGGTGATGCGGAAACCGATGAGCAGGTCGATGACCTTGGCGATGACCCAGGTGACGATGAAGGTGTAGACCATGACGCCGATCACCGAGACGGCCTGCGCGGCGAGGAGGCCGAGGCCGCCGCCGAAGAGCAGACCCGCGTCGCCGCCGCCGGGCACGGCGGAGGAGGCGATGAACCCGAGGGCGAGGCAGCCGACGATGCCGCCGACCATGTGGATGCCCACGACGTCCAGGGCGTCGTCGTACTTGAAGCGGAACTTCCAGCTGATGGCGTAGGCGCAGACGGCACCGGACAGGGCGCCGACCACGATGGCGCCGACCGGGGTGACGTTGGCGGCCGAGGGGGTGATGGCGACCAGTCCGGCGATGGCACCGGAGGCGAAGCCCAGGGCGCTGACCTTCCCGTAGCGCAGGCGCTCGACCAGCATCCAGGCGGCGGTCGCGGCGGCGGTGGCGACCTGGGTGTTGACCAGGGCCAGGGCGGCCTGCTCGTTGGCCGCGTAGGCGGAGCCCCCGTTGAAGCCGAACCAGCCGAACCACAGCAGGGCGGCGCCCAGCAGGACGAACGGCAGGTTGTGCGGGCGCATCGACTCGGAGCCGAAGCCCTTGCGGCGGCCGAGGACGATGACCAGGGCCAGGGCGGCGGCGCCGGCGTTGATGTGGACGGCGGTGCCGCCCGCGAAGTCGATCACCTCGGGGAGGCCGGTGAACTCGTGCATGCGGGCGATCCAGCCGCCGCCCCACACCCAGTGGGCCACGGGGAAGTAGACCAGGAGCGCCCAGATCGGGGCGAACAGCAGCCAGGCGCCGAACTTGGCGCGGTCGGCGATGGCGCCGCTGATCAGGGCCACGGTGATGACCGCGAACATGAGCTGGAAGCCGGCGTCGACCAGCAGCGGGTAGCCGCCGTCGGTGCCGTCCACGGGTTCGACCTCGGTCATGATGCTGCTCAGGCCGACGTAGTCGAACCCTCCGATGAAGAGGTCCAGGACTCCGTGGCCGGGTGCGTAGGTCAGCGAGTGGCCTACCAGGACCCACAGGACGCTGATGATGGCGATGCTGCCGAAGCTCATCAGCATCATGTTGAGGACGCTCTTGGCCCGCGACATGCCTCCGTAGAAGAAGGCCAGGCCCGGGGTCATGAGCATCACCAGCGCGGCGCTCATCAGCAGCCACGCGGTGTTGCCGGTGTCGATCATGTCGTCGCCTCCGTTGCACGGACGGGGGATGGTCGTGAGATGCGGCGGTCAGCGAGCGCGTCTTCGGGCCCGATGCGCTGGCCACGGCGACCACTGTCCGACCCGGGTGTTTCCCGGTCGGACCCGACGTGTTGCGCGGGGGTAAAAGGGCGCCGCGCGGTGTTAAGCCGTCATGAACGAACCGTGCTCAAGGGGCGAACGACCAACGGCCGGACCCCGTGTCACGGGTGTCCGGCCGTCTGGTGGTCGTGGTGCTTCCGGGTGCTCGTGGTGCCCCCGGGTCAGCCGAGGATGGCGTCCACGAAGACCTCGGGGTCGAAGGGGGCGAGGTCGTCGGGGCCCTCACCGAGCCCGACGAGCTTGACGGGCACGCCCAGCTCACGCTGGACCTGGACGATGATGCCGCCCTTGGCGGTGCCGTCGAGCTTGGTCAGGGCGATGCCGGTGACGTTGACGACCTCCGCGAACACGCGCGCCTGGCGCAGTCCGTTCTGGCCGGTGGTGGCGTCCAGGACGAGCAGGACCTCGTCGACCTGGGACTTCTTCTCCACCACGCGCTTGACCTTGCCCAGCTCGTCCATCAGGCCGGTCTTGGTGTGCAGGCGCCCGGCGGTGTCGATGATCACGGTGTCCGCGCCGTCGTCGATGCCCCGGGCGACGGCGTCGAAGGCCACGCTGGCGGGGTCGGCGCCCTCCTCCTTGCGCACGACCGGCGCGCCGACCCGGCTGCCCCAGGTCTGGAGCTGTTCGGTGGCGGCGGCGCGGAAGGTGTCGGCGGCGCCGAGCACGACGCTGCGGCCGTCACCGACCAGGACGCGGGCGAGTTTGCCGGTGGTGGTGGTCTTGCCGGTGCCGTTGACGCCCACGATCATGATGACCGCCGGGCGGTCACCGTGGGGTTCGGTGCGGACGGCGCGGTCGGCGTCGGTGTTGATCTGCTTGAGGAGTTCCTCGCGGAGCAGGGCGCGGACCTCGTCGGTCTCGCGGGTGCCGAGCACCTTGACGCGGGTGCGCAGGTTCTCCACGATCTGGGTGGCCGAGGCGACGCCGATGTCGGCGGTGATGAGGGTGTCCTCGATCTCCTCCCAGGTGTCCTCGTCCAGGTTCTTGGAGGAGAGCAGGCTGAGCAGCCCCTGGCCGAAGGAGCTCTGTGAGCGGGCCAGGCGGGCGCGCAGGCGGACCATGCGCCCGGCGGACGGGGGCGGGGTCTCGATCTCGGGTGCGGTGGGTTCGGCCGGGGCCGTGGCGGCGGCTTCCTCGGCCGGAGGCGCGTGGGCGGGGGGCGTCTGTGCGACTCCCCCGTCCTGCTCACGGTCCTCTTCGGGGGCGGTGGCCTCGGGCGCCCCGGTGACCTCGGGCTTGGTCTCCTCCTCACCCGGCTTGACCGAGCGTCCGGCCCTGACCAGGAAGAACCCGCCGATTACCAGGAGGGCGACGACGACGATGATGCTTACGAGCAAGGTGATGTCCATAGCGTTCACCAGTCTCCCAGAGTGTCCGACGCGTTCGCGTCACGCCCCGGTGGCGTGCCGGGAACGATGCCGGCGGTGGCCTCCGCGCCCTCAGGTGCCGCGGTGTCGCGTGGTGCGCAGGATGAGGACGAAGAAGGGTGCGCCCAGGAAGGCGGTGACCACCCCGATGGGGAGTTCCGCCGGGGCGACGATGGTGCGCGCGACGACGTCCACCAGGACGAGGAAGGCACCGCCCATGAGCACGGTGACGGGCAGGATCGCCCGGTAGTTGGAGCCCACGAGGCGGCGCACGATGTGCGGGACGACGATGCCGACGAACCCGATCAGCCCGCTCACGGAGACGGCGGCGGCGGTGGCCAGGGAGGCGGCGGCGATCACGACCATCCGCACGGCGGCGGGGTTGAGGCCGAGGCTGACCGCCTTGTCGTCACCCAGGGCGAGCATGTCCAGCAGGTAGCCGCAGAGCAGCAGGACGACGAGCGCGACGATCGCGTACGGGGCGATGAGGCGGACGTCGTCCCAGCCGCCCCGGCCGAGCCCGCCCAGCAGCCACGCGTAGATGCGTTGGAGCTGGTCCACGCCCATCTGCTGGACGAGGGTCTGGGCGGCGGACAGGAACGAGGAGACCGCCACCCCGGCCAGGACCAGCGCGGCGGTGCCCCCTCCCCCGGCGGTGGCGCCGAGGAGGTAGGCGGCGGCCACACCGGCCAGCGCTCCGACGAAGGCGGCCACCGGGACGAGGGCGCGCGGGTCGGCCAGTACCTCGTGGCCGAAGACCATGACCATGGTGGCGCCCAGTCCGGCCCCGGCCGCGGCGCCGAGCAGGAAGGGGTCGGCCAGCGGGTTGCGGAAGACGCCCTGGTAGGCGCCGCCCGCCGTGGCCAGCAGGGCGCCGACGACGGCGCCCATCACCACGCGCGGCAGGCGCAGTTCCATGAGGAGCGCCTCCTGCCGTTCGGTGAGCGGCGTCTCGACCGCCCCGAACGGCAGGAGGCTGAGCAGGTGGCGGAGGATGTCACCGGCGGAGATCGAGGCGGCGCCCGCCGCGACGCCGAAGACCCCGGCGGCGAACAGGGCGACCGCGCCGCCCAGCACCCAGCCCAGGGGAACCCCGAAGCCCTTCACGTCCAGCTCTCCTTGCTCTCGTCCCCGTCCGCCCGGGCGCGCGGCCCGGGCGGTACCGGACCTACTGCTGGGCGGTCTCGATGACCGCGTCGCCCACGGACTGGGCGAAGTCGACCACGCGCGGGCCCCAGCGGGAGGCGATGTCGGTGTCGAGGAGGTGGACCGAGCCGGTCTCGACGGCGGAGACGGTGTCGTAGGCCGGGCGTTCCTCCACCGCTTCGACGGCGGACTCGTCACCGTAGGAGAGGAAGATGAGGTCGGGGTTCTCCTCGACCACGAACTCCGGGGACAGCTGCGGGTAGCCGCCGCTCTCGCCGTCGTCCGCCTGGTCCGCGATGTTCACCAGTCCGAAGGAGTCGTAGATCTGTCCGGCGAAGGTGCTGGAGGTGGCGGAGAAGAGGGTGTCGTCGAGCTCCTGGTAGAAGGTGAGCTCGCTGTCACCGATCTCGGCGCAGACGGACTCGACGATCCCGTTGAACTCGTCCTCGATCCGGTCGGCCTCGGTGTCGGCCTCCTCCGTCTTCCCGGTGGCGTCCCCGAGCAGGCGGATCTGGGCGTAGACGTCCTCCAGGTCGGCGGCGCCGGGCAGGACCAGGGTGGGGATGTCGACGGCGCCGAGCTGGTCGGCGGTCTCGACGGCGCTGTCAGCGAGGATCACCAGGTCGGGGTCGTACTCGCTGATCGCCTCGACGTTGGGCGTGAAGCCGCTGAGGTCCGTGGTGGGGGCCTCGTCGGGGTAGTTGGAGTAGTCGTCGACCGCCTCGACCTGGTCACCGGCACCGATGGCGAAGAGCATCTCGGTGTTGCTGGGCGAGAGGGAGACGATGCGCTCGGGGGCGGCGTCGACGGTGACCTCTCCGACCATGTCGGTCACGGTGACGGGGAAGGTCCCGTCACCGACGGTCGCGCGGTCGGCCGCGGGCTCGGGGGCCCCGCACTCGGCGGAGGCGGTCTCGGTCTCCTGCGCGGGCTCGGACTCGGGTTCGGTGGTGCCGCAGGCGGTGAGGGCGAGGGTGGCGCCCAGGAGTGCGACGGGGAGTTGGTGGGCGATCCGCACGGTGCGGTGCTCCTTCGGTGAGCAGGGGAAAGAGCACGACCCGGTCGGGGACGGCCGGTCCTTCCCACGAGGACGGGGTTCGTCGGTGCCGAGGAGGCGACCTGGCTCGTCCCCGCGCACGCGCGGGGCATCACAGTTGCGGGGCAGCGCCGGATTGCGCGGGCCGTGGTGGCCGCGGGACCGGACTTCGCTCGTTCGACACCCGTCGCACCGCCGGAGGGCGGCACAACCCCTCCACTCTACTCGGCGGTACTCCCGGGCCCCGGTGGCACCTCAGCGACCTCCGCTTGGGCGCGCGTACCGCTCTCACCTGTGCTTTTCGTGGGAGCGTACGGGCAGCGGCACTCGGCACCAAGTGTTACCGCCGGAATGTATGGCGCCCTTTCGCCCCACAAGCGCTTTATGTCCCCTTTATTAGGAGATGAGGCTCCAGAGGAACTTGAACCACATGAATCCATTGTGTGGCCATATTGATCCTCACAGCACATTGACACCTCTATCGCACGAGGCAATGATCTCGTTGCCATGCGCGTCGAATATCCGATCACGGACCACATGCGGCGTATCCCCCCGTGCGCGTTCCTCCGCACCCGGCGGGGTGCCGTTCCCCCTGTGTCCTGAGGCGCGCACGAGAAGGGATGTGTTGACAAGGTGGCACGCAACCTGTCACGTCTGGCTTCGATCGCCGGGCTGACACTGATCGCGGGACTCGCCGCGGTCACACCGGCAGGCGCCGACGAGGGTTCGGAACTCGCACCACTGCACCCGGCGCCCACCGCGGAGAACGGCGAACTGACCCACCAGGTCCAGGACCTGTGGTTCATCGAACTGGAGAGCCCTCCCACCGCCGAGGGAACGGCCTCCGCGCGCGTCGAGGACGAGCACGCCGAGTTCCGCGCCGAGGCCGACGAGTTCGGTCTCCAGTACACCGAGCGGCTGTCCTTCAACGAACTGTGGAACGGCCTGTCCGTGGAGATGGACGACGCCCAGGTGAGCACGGCCCGGGAGATCCCCGGCGTCGCCGCCGTCCACCCGGTCGTCCGCCACGAGCTCCCCGACCACGACGAGAGCTCACCCGACATGGACACCGCGCTCGGCATGACCGGGGCGGACATCGCGCAGAGCGAGCTCGGACTGACCGGTGAGGGCCTGCGCGTGGCCGTCATGGACACCGGTGTCGACTACACCCACCCCGACCTCGGTGGGCCGGGCGGCTTCCCGTCCGAGCGCGTGGTCGCCGGACACGACTTCGTCGGCGACGACTTCAACGCGAGCGTCCCGGCGAAGAACAACCCCGTCCCCGACGACGACCCGCAGGACTGCAACGGCCACGGCACCCACGTCGCGGGCATCATCGGCGCCCAGGGCGAGGTCACCGGCGTCGCGCCCGACGTCGTCTTCGGCGCCTACAAGGTGTTCGGCTGCACGGGCTCCACCACCTCCGACATCATGATCGCCGCCATGGAGCAGGCGCTCGCGGACGACATGGACGTGCTCAACATGAGCGTGGGGTCGGCCCACTCCTGGCCGCAGTACCCCACCGCCGTCGCCTCGGACAACCTGGTCGACGAGGGCATGGTGGTCGTGGCCTCCATCGGCAACGAGGGCGCCTCCGGCCTCTACTCCGCCGGGGCCCCCGGTCTGGGCGCCGACGTGATCGGTGTCGCCGCCTACGACAACACCCACATCCGCGCGGACGCCGCCGAGGTCACCCAGAGCGGCGAGACCGTCGCCTACATGGAGATGGACGACGCGACTCCGCCGCCCGCCTCCGGTGAGACCGACGAGCTCGTGTACGTCGGCCGTGGCTGTCTCGCTGCGGGCGACGAGCTGGAGGGCGACCCCGAGGGTCGGACGGCGCTCATGGTCCGGGGCGAGTGCGCCTTCAGTGAGAAGTACGACGCCGCGCTGGCAGCGGGTGCCACCGGCGTCGTGGTCCACAACAACCTGCCCGGCATGTTCGCGGGCGGCGGCATCGTCGACCAGGGCGCGTTCGCGGTGGGCGTCTCCGACGAGGCCGGGGCGCACCTGCGCGAACTCCTGGAGGGCGGCGAGCCCGTCACCCTCACCTGGACCGGCGAGGAGACCACGATCCCCAACCCGACCGGGGGTCTGATCAGCAGCTTCAGCTCCTACGGCATGTCGGCCGACCTGGACATCAAGCCGGACCTGGGCGCGCCCGGCGGCCTGATCAACTCCACGTACCCGATGGCCAAGGGCGGCTACGCCACCATCAGCGGCACCTCGATGTCCTCCCCGCACGTCGCGGGCGGCGTCGCCCTGCTGCTGGAGGCCCGTCCGGACCTGGCCGCGCACGACGTGCGCGACGTCCTCCAGAACACCGCCGACCCCACCGCCTGGTGGGGCAACCCGGACCTGGGGATCCTGGACAATGTCCACCGCCAGGGCGCGGGCATGCTCGACGTCCCGGGTTCGGTCCTGACCACCACCGGCCTGTCCCCCGCGAAGCTGCCCCTGGGCGCCACCGAGGGGCCGGTCACCGAGACCGTGACCGTCACCAACCACGGCGACGAGGAGGCGACGTACGAGATCGCGCACACCCCGGCGCTGGGCACGCACGGCGACACCTTCGCCCCGTCCTTCAACGACTCCTACGCCAGGGCCGATCTCAGCGAGGACAAGGTGACCCTGGCTCCCGGCGAGTCCGCCGAGGTCGAGGTGACCGTCACGCCGCCCGCGCGTGAGTACGCGCAGATGCTCTACGGCGGCTACGTCGAGGTCACCGAGGTGGGTGGCGCGGCGGAGACCGGCACCGTCCGTGTTCCGTACGCCGCCTACAACGGCGACTACCAGGAGATCGAGGCGATGACCCCGATCACCGACGCCAACGGGAACGTGCACGAGCTGCCGTGGCTGACCCGCATCTCCCAGTGCGAGGTCTTCACCGGCCTGGAGTGCGCGGACAGTGGGGGCGGTACCTTCCGGAACCAGCCGGACGGCGCCACCTTCTCGATGGACTGGGTGGACGGTCTGCCGGACGTGCCGTACGTGATCGCGCACTTCGACCACCACGTCACCCGGCTGGAGATGACCGTCGTCGACGAGCGCACCGGCCGCCCGGTCCACCCGGACCGCAACCTGGCGGTCGGCGTCGACCACGTCAACCGCAGCGCCACCAGCACCGCCTTCTTCAGCTACGTCTGGGACGGCACCGTGGTGGACTCGCGGAACCGGGTGACCGACGTCCGTGACGGGGACTACCGTCTGCGGGCCAAGGCGCTGAAGGCGCTCGGTGACCCGGAGAACCCGGACCACTGGGAGACCTGGACCTCCCCGGTCATCACCATCGACCGGGGCTGATCCAGCCTGGTGAACGTCGCGGGGCCGTCTCCCTTGGGGGGCGGCCCCGTCCGTGTGCTGGTGCGGGGTAAGGGCGGGTCACCGGCCGGGCGTACACTGCGGGACCTGGACGGATCGCCCCGTTTCTCCCGCTCTGAAAGGACCCACCGACCCATGGCCGGATTCTTCGACCGCTTCCGCAATCCCGAGCCGGAGCCCGTACGCGCGGAGCTCACCCGGGAGGGGTACGAGGAGGTGCTGGATCTCCTGAGGACCGACAACAAGATCCTGGCCATCAAGCGGATCCGGGAGCTCACGGGCATGGGGCTGCTGGAGGCCAAGAACCTCTCCGAGGCCATTGAAGCGGGGCGGTGGGCGCCCGCTCCGGACCGGAGCCTGGCCGACCGGGTGCGTGAACTCGTAGCGCAGGACCGTGTGGCGGACGCGGTTCGGATGGTCGCACAGGAGACCGGGATGACCGAGGACGAGGCGTCCCGGTTCATCGGAAGCCTCGACCAGGGCTAGTGGACTGATCGCGGAGGTTGTTGCCCCCGGCCGGTACGACGCGAGTCTGCCTCGTCTTAGAGGCGCACGGCCGCCACGAACGCCTCCCACTCACGAGCAGACACGTGCAGGCTGCCCAGGTGTCGATGCTGGGTGTCCCGCACACAGGTTTTGGCGCCTTCCGACACCTCTACGCAGTTCTCACCAGCAGTGCTGTACGAAGACTTGCGCCACTCTGTCATCGGGATCCTCCGCTTTCTTCCTTAGGTCCAGCTGTGCGCTCAGGAAGCGACCTCCGGACCGCATCTCACCCAACAGCGTCGACATCTCCAACGCCACATCCACGATCTCATCCCCTCGGGGTCTCTCCAGAAAAGAGCTTCTCCGCAGGTAGTCGAGCGTCATGAACCAGAGCGGAGGATGGGGCCATTGTGGCAAAAGCTTCCTCAGGTCTTTGGTCCTGGAGTTGCCCTTCCTCTACAGGTAGCCTGAACAGGCACAACATAAATCGGACCCCGCCAATAGGCCTGGCGGGGTCCGGTTCATTTGGCTTTAGAGGCGCACGGCCTCCACGAACGCCTTCCACTCAGCGGCGGACGCATCGATGTGACCCAAGTGGCGATGCTGAGTATCGCGCACCGCAGCGCCCTGTTCGGTGGAACGAGCCTCCACGCAGTCGCCGCCCGTGCCGTTGCTGTAGCTGGACTTCTTCCAATCCTCGGTCATCATGTGATGCTGCCTCGAATCTCTTTCATTTTGATGCGGGACTCCGGCGCTGGCAGGGCCACGCTGCGAAGTTCCGCAAAAGTTCGGTCGTAGCTTCCCACAAGGTCTGGCTGCTTCAGTACGAACCCCGTCTCCTGAGACTCGACGTAGGCGAAGGTGCCCGACTCAGGAACCTCCATCAGCGTAAACGACCCGCCGAGACCCGCATGGTTCTCCGCCTTCAGCGGCACGACCTGGAGGCGGAGCCGAGGTCGATAGGACAACTCGATGAGGTGGTCGATCTGAGCCGCCATCACGCCACGATTCTGGAACTCTCGGAGCAGGACCGACTCGTCGAGGAGCGCGGTGAAGGCAGGCGGATGTTCCTTGGACAGGATCTCCTGCCGAAGTTTCCGAGCCTGGACGGTCTGCTCGATGCTCTTCGGTTCGGCTTTGGGCCGGGCGATGACGCTGACCACCCTCACGTACTCCTCGACTTGGAGGAGTCCAGGCACCAAACCCAGCGAGTACTGACGGATCTCTATCGCGGTGTGTTCTGACTCAGCAACTTCTCGGAAGTAGGCGCTGGTCCCACCGTCACCGAACGCAGCATCCCAGGCTCCGAGGAGCACCCCACGGGCGGCAAGAGCCGCGTCCAACTGGGAGACATTCTCCCGTCGCGTCCCCTTCTTCCCCAGTTCCATATCGCTGATCGTGCTCTGACCGACGGTGGACATGGCTGATAGCTCCTGCTGCGTCATGCCCGTGTTTCCGCGCAGCTGCTTGAGCAATCGGCCAAAACGGGCAAGGGAGCCCGCCTCAGTACTGCCCATCACATCGCCCTCTCCATGAGATATCTGTCGCTATGGCTGAACAAAGATTCTCTACCGATCCTAGCGATATGCCTGGACCCATAGGAGACGCCATTGGCAAGGTCTGTGGTGAGGCCGCAACAGAGCGGAACTCAGCGGCTCCAGCTAAATAGCCCTTTTCTAGTCAAATGTGGGGATTCTTAGCTGATCGTTCGCCCCCACGATCGTCACGACTCATAGGTCGATGCCCCCAGGACACGAAAACCCTGATGGCGGATGTCGAGAGTGACCACCCGAAGCCAAGACCCACCCCGAAGCACCCGAGGTGAGACAGATGCGGGCTACCCAGAACCACTCCAGGACACCAAACACCTCTTTCGGGCGCTATCCCCGCGCTCTCCGGTTCTCCGAACCCGCACGCCACGGCATCCTGCTCGGACCCACCCGCGAGTACCGAGCCCTTTCCTCCTGGTGTCGGAACATGCTCCCCGTTCAGGGGACCCGGTTGGCCCGCATCACGCGCATCCTCGTCACCAACTCCCACCAGCACTCCCGGTCGGGCCTGCCTGGCGGAACCGTCCGCGTGGTCATGGACCAGTCCCGACCGCTACTCCCCCACCTCTACGTCACGGATCAAGGACCGCGAGACACCGACCGGCCGCAGTACCCGCAGCTCAACCCCCGAGAAAGCGCCTCCGGCCTAGCGGTCCTCAACCGCCTCGCCCTGTCCTGGACGCCCTCCTGGACCTGGGACGGCAACCGCATCCAGCAGACCACCGTCGAGGTTGTCCTCGACCTCAGCTGACCCACCACCCTCACCTCCCGCCACACAGGGGAGCCGAACCGGATTTCCCGGCGGGAACTCCCGCCCCTCACACCTCGCGTCGCCAACCCACAACACACCCTCAACAGAGAACTGGACGAAAATGAGCACTGACCGCCTGCCGCCTCGACCTGGGTGGTTCACCCGAGTACCCACCAACCCCCGCTGCACCACTGCTCGTTCCCGTGGTCCGCTGATCCCCGCGCCCCGAAGGCCGATCGAGTCCGCCCCCATGCAGGTCCTGTGTGCCCTCCTGTCTGGGCTGCGACGGTTGGCGGTGGCCACGTGAGCGTGTTCTCCCCAGAACTGACCCACCGCGAGGCCATGGTCCCCCTCGCCAGCTTCATCAAGCCCTTCCACGCCCACTACTTCTCCCGCACCGTGGGCACCCCATTCCGCAAACGCAAGTACGCCTTCGCCGGACTCCCCAGTCTCATGCCCCTGGTCCGCGCGTTCCTGGACACCAGCGCCGCCGAACGCTCGACCGACTACCGATACCTGTTCACCCTCCTGGGCTCGGAGCTGGCCAACAACGCGATCGCGCACTCGCTCTCCAGCGAACACGGCCAGACCTACTCACTCACCGTCGACCGAGGCGCGACCGGCATGACGCTGACCTGCCAGGACCAGGGCACCCGGCACCCCATGGCCCCCGGGCCACTCACCGCTACCGACCTCGCCACCCTGGCCCCCGACGCGGGTCCGGGCAGCGGCCAGGGGATCGGGTTGGGGCTGGTCAACGCCCTCGCGGACCGGTGGGGAGACAACGGCAACCCGAAATTCCGACAGGTCTGGTTCCACCTCTCCTACGACCTCACCCACAACCCCTGGAACCACATCAACACCGAAGCGAACGAGGTGGAGTGCTGATGTTGGACATCGACACCCGGGACCTGCTGGCCGTGGCCGAGGACGCCCTGACCGCCCCCGCCCATCTGACCCCGGCGCAGGTGGACGTGTGGCACAACCACACCCTGCGCAACCGCATCCCCCTGGTCCTGGAAGCCCTACGGATCGCGCGGGAGGAGAGCGATGGGGAACTGGCGGTCCGGTTGATCGACCAGGCCATCCACGACCACCCCGCACCCACCCGGGTACCCGGCAACAGGCCCGTAGCGGGCAAGATTCCGAAGCTGAACAACCCCCAACCGGAGTCGCTGCCGATCCCTGAACACGTGCTCTGCGCCCTGCTCCACAAGCACTGGAACATGACCGTCGAGGGCCAAGTCCCCAACGAGACCTTCGTGGCCCGCCGCCCCCTCGGGTGGACCGGTGACGGGGACCCTTACGAACGCATCACCGCACCCGACCGCACCGAACTCCTGCGGCTACTCGCCCACCGCCACCTCGGTGTTCACAGGAGTGACCCGGAACCTCCGCCCGCTGCCTGAGAGGCCCCGAAGCCAGTCCAAGAAAAAGCTCTGGCGGGTGAGCCAACACCCCCAGAGCAGGCCGACACCCCAACCCCTTGCAGAGAAGAGATTGCCGACATGGCCATTGTGCCGCACACCCCTGCCCTCAACCACACGAACAGCCCACCCTCCGAGTACCGGTGGGAGTGCCGCGTCTACCCCGGACAGCTCTCCCAGACCAGCCGGGTCCGAGCGGACCTGGACGCCGACCTCCACGATCTGCTCTCCCCCACCGCCGAGGTGAAGGAGGAGATGGTGTTGTGCGTGAGCGAGATGTTTGCCAACGCCTGCGAACACTCCCGCTCCGGACAGGACCCCGACGGCAGGGTGGTCCGGACCCTGGACAGGCCCAGGGTGGGAACGGCCCGGATCTCGATCATCGACGACGGCACCCGAACCGACACCACCACTGACAGCGCTCCGAGGGTTCCGCGCCGTCGCACGAAGCGGGACTGGACTGAGGCCGAACGCGGCCGGGGCCTGCTCATACTCGGCCACCTCGCCACCCGGTGGGGGTTCCGCCCCGTGCTGGACTTCCCGTTCTGCGCCGGGCTCGGCACCGTCATCTGGGCCGAGTTCACCCTGCCCGCCCTGGTCGCTGGCAGGTGCGCCCGATGACCGGTCATCAGGTCAGCGCCGGAGTCCGGTCCGTCCTGGCCTCACCCCGAGGCCACCGCTTCCCCCGCCCAGCACGCCCACAGCGGACCGCGCCGTCCCGAGTCGTTCCGGCAACGTCTCCCCGCGCGAAGTCGCCCCAGATCGAATGGGCTCACACGGGGCTGCCCTGGTCCGAGTCACACCAGGCCCGTCAGGAACGCCTCCTGCGCCAGATGCAGGGCAATCCCCGGGTGGCCTACATGCTCGAACACGGACCCCTCCCGCACTGGGTGCACGTCGCCCGCCAACAGCGCGAACGGAAGGCACGGGAGGCCGCCATGCCCCGGGCTGAGCCGAAAGCAGCCGTCCCCCGAGGCCGCCACCGCGCACCCCGCCCCTGGTGGGGATGGCCCGCCACCGCGTTAAGCTCCGCGCTCCTCTTGGGCCTGACCACCCTGGAGATCCTGGGGCAGCCCCTCACCCACAACATCGGCCTCCCGACCTGAACCACCAAGCGAACGCGGGGCCCGGCAGACGTCGGGCCCCACCCATCCCCGCGTGCGCGGGGAGCAGCACTGGTCGACCGAGGGCGCGACGGTGGTCGCGGGTCCATCCCCGCGTGCGCGGGGAGCAGCTGGCCCTGGTCGAGCAGGTGCGGCCCGAGGAGGGTCCATCCCCGCGTGCGCGGGGAGCAGTCTCATTGACCTGCACGTTTGTCAGCGGAAAGACGCCAAATCTGCAAGTTGTTGAGAAACAGACATTTCACCCATCCTCGTGGCGATCTCCTTTGCTCTTTCTACCGCCCACCCGGCGCTCACGGCTACTCCGTTCCGCAATCAGCGTCCACATAAGCGTCGGCTGGGACAACGTCACCTGCACCGCAGAACCGGCTAGAGCTGAGCGCCGATGACCGTTCTATGACTTGAGTTGCTGTGGCGGGAATCCTCTACGGCAGACCCGCTCATAACCCCAGCCGTGGACGGGCCCGCTCACCGCGTGGCCCTTGGGGTGTTTCGTTCCACTCAGGGCAGTGTGGGTGGATGGTGTTCTGCGCACCGCGTGGGTTCAAGCGCTCGTGGGTTGGGGGCCTCCGCTCGTCCTCAGGCAGGACGCCACCGACCCTCCGGCCCTGATCGCCCGGGGGTTCCGGCGAAAAACGGTCACGAGCCGGGACGGGCAGTCTCCACCGGGACCTCCAGCGGGGGCTGCCCGTCCCGGGCTCGCGGATTCAGCCACCGTGGGTGGAGGCGCTCTTGTAGTCGGTGTAGGAGTAGGGGTTGTCGAGCAGGGTGGGCTCGGGCACGTCGGGGTTCATGCCCTTGACCCACTCCTCGTCGCCGAGTGCGCCCCGCAGGTGGTCCAGGGTCGACTCCACGTTCCGGCGGATCGTGCCCAGGTCGACACCGACCAGGCGGTGCTCGTGCTTGACGACCCTGCCGTCGACCAGGACCGTGTGCACGTCACCGCGCTGAGCCTGAAAGACCACGTGGCCGTAGGGGTTGAGCAGCGGGAACGAGACCGGGGAGTGCTCGTTCTTGATCAGCACCAGGTCGGCCTTGGCCCCGGGGCGCACCCGACCCAGGTCGGCGCGGCCCAGCGCGTCGGCGCCACCGCGAGTCGCCCACTCCACGACCTGGTCCGCGCGCAGGGACGCGTGCGTGACCGTCTCCCCGCGTGCGTGCGCCTCCAGGTGCTCGCGGGAACGGTCGGCGCCCAGGGTGGTGCGCATGGCCGAGAACAGATCGCCGCTCCACCAGGCGCTGGAATCCATCGACAGCGACACCGGAATGCCGTGTTCGCGCAGCCTCCAGGTGGGTGGATAGCCCTGCCCGGCGCTCTGCTCGCTCTCGGTGGAGACCGAGACGCTGCCGCCGGTCGCAGCGATGCGGTGGTAGGAGTCGGTGGACAGCGAGGCGGCGTGCACGTACACCGTCTCCGGTGTCATGAACCCGTGCTCGTGCATGAGCCTGATGGAGTCGTCGCCGGTGGCGCCCCACACGCCCGCGTGCGTGGTCACCGGCAACCCCAGTTCACGGGCCACCTCGAACGCGCGCTTCTCGGGGAAGTCCGGGTCGCCGGTGACGTCGAAGGCGATCTGGACGTCGAGCATGTCGCGGTCCCCGTCGAAGCGGCGGCGCACGAAGTCACGGAAGGCCGGGTCGGTGGCCCACTCGCCGGGCTGGGCCTGGATGTTGCCGTAGGCCAGGACGAACCGGCCCGGAACCGATTTCAGGGCGTCCACGGCCGCGTCGGCGTGGTCGACCGTGCTCAGTCCGTGCGACCAGTCCACGACCGTGGTCACCCCGGCATCGAGGGCCTCGGCCCCGGCCAGTGCGTTGCCCGCGTGCACGTCCTCAGGGCGGAAGAGCTTGCCACCCTCCAGGTAGTACCAGACGAAGTACTGGGTCAGGGTCCAGTCGGCCCCGTAACCGCGCATCGCGGTCTGCCACATGTGGCGGTGGGTGTCGACCATTCCCGGCATGACGATGCCGTCGGTGGCGTCGACGACCGCGGCACCGTCGGGCACGGCCAGGTCGCGGCCGACCCGCGCGACGCGGTCGTCGACCACGAGCACGTCGGTGTCGGGCAGAACGGTGCGGGCATCGTCCATCGGCAGCACCGTTCCGCCGCGCAGGACGACGGGGCGTCCGCGCTCGAACCGGGTGTTCTCACTCATCCGGGGAAGCTCCTCGGCGGGTTGTTCGACGTTCGGGCTATCTTTCCGTAGTCGAACGTATACGCGGCTTCAGGGCGTTTGGTGTCGAAATGCGCGCCCGTGCTCCCGGAGGCCGTTCCAAGGGGCCGCTGCGAACTCCCGGTGTCCTGGAATCAGTCTCAGCCTGGTTGCCGCGCGCGAACACACGCGCCTCGGCTGTTCCGCTCCCCGCGTGCGCGAGGAGCAGCCGGTGCCCTCCGCCACGAGCGCGGGCACGGCGGTCCGCTCCCCGCGTGCGCGAGGAGCAGCCACTCCGCGGTTAGCAGGACCGCGCCCAGGCGGGTCCATCCCCGCGTGCGCGGGGAGCAGCCCACCATTCGCGCGTTCCGCCGCAGCGGCACGGGTCCATCCCCGCGTGCGCGGGGAGCAGGGCGGCGACCCGGTGACCGGCCTCTCGGACCTGGGTCCATCCCCGCGTGCGCGGGGAGCAGGGCCCGGATGTGGGGAGGCTGCTGGGTCATCAGGGTCCATCCCCGCGTGCGCGGGGAGCAGGCTGTCGTGATCGTCGCCGTGTTCGCGGGGATGGGTCCATCCCCGCGTGCGCGGGGAGCAGGCCTTTCCCGCAGTAGACGGCGATGATCTTGGGGGTCCATCCCCGCGTGCGCGGGGAGCAGGCCAGCGCGGCGTTGACCGCGCCCTCGGCGCTGGGTCCATCCCCGCGTGCGCGGGGAGCAGCAGCCTCATGTCCGTTGTCCGCAGCTCAGCTTGGGTCCATCCCCGCGTGCGCGGGGAGCAGGCTCACTGACCTGCACGTTTGTCAGCGGAAAGAGGCCAAATCTGCAAGTTGTTGAGAAACAGACAATTCACCCATACTCGCCACGAACTCCTCTGTTCTATCCGCCGCCGTCCGACGCGTACAGCCACCCCGTTCCCCAATCATAGGTCCGCTAGGAATCCCCGTCCTTCGCCCCGGGGAGCTTCACGAGGGCGTAGCCGAAGCACAGGCTGGAGGGCAGGCCCAGCGCCAACGACAGGATGGCAAGACTGTCCGCTTCGATCTCCAGATACGCGGGGGTCCGCGGCCAGGAATGGGCCATCCTCTACGTGAAACGCCGGTTCCGCGTCGCGGTCACCGCTCGATAACTTCGGTTGCGTAAAGGTAAAGGAGCGCGTTCATGGAGGTGCCGCTGACGAGTTCGCGTTTACTCACCAGATCCGGGATTCGCTCGACCGGTGCCCAGTCCAGGCGTTCGGCTTCCCAGTCCTCTTCGGGTTCACCGATGTACTCAGCTCTGTCAGCCACGAAGATGTGGTGCTCGCTGTCGGAGAGTCCGCTCGAGGGCTGGGTGTACAGCAGCGGACGCAAAGGGCCCGGACGCCATCCGGTCTCCTCCTCGACCTCGCGCGCGGCAGCATCCTTGGGGAGCTCACCTTCCTTGATGCCTCCGATGGGGATCTCGTAGCCCCAGGTGTCGGTGATGAAGCGATGGCGCCACATGAGCAAGACGTTCCCCTGCCCATCGAGTACAGCCGCTCCGGCACCAGGAGCCGAGCGGATGACCCGGTGAGACAGACGTCTGCCTCCTGTGATCTCCACGTCCGCAAGGCGAATGTCGAGCCACTGATCGGTGTAGAGGGGTTTCTCCGAGTGCACGGTCCAACGCATGCGTTGTCTCCCTGGAGGTCGCGGCCTGCAACCATCAGGCAATCACAGTTGCCGCGTGAGTCGTGCATCCGCGTGGCCTCCGCAATCAAGCTGAAGGAAGGATAGAACGCCAAGGACATCGGCGTCATCGTTGGCCTTCGAGCACTCGCATCAGAGACCTTGACCGAGCAAGTACTTGGGCTAGGTGCCCCCCGCGTGCGCGGGGAGCAGTCGGGGCGGGGGGTGGCCCCTGGCGTACCGCATGGGTCCATCCCCGTGTGCGCGGGGAGCAGTCCATGCGGCTGAGCTGCCACTCTCCGAACGGGGGCCATCCCCGCGTGCGCGGGGAGCAGGACATGGGATTGACCGGTGTGTGGCCGTACCTGGGTCCATCCCCGCGTGCGCGGGGAGCAGGCTGTCTCGAACGAATGGGACCTGCTGCTCGTGGGTCCATCCCCGCGTGCGCGGGGAGCAGCCCGTATGCAACGTGAGGCAACTTCTGTCACTAGGTCCATCCCCGCGTGCGCGGGGAGCAGGCGGCGGTGCACCCGCGCCGGTGATGGGGCAGGGGTCCATCCCCGCGTGCGCGGGGAGCAGAAGGCATCATCGGCCTCCTTGGACGGCTCAGCGGGTCCATCCCCGCGTGCGCGGGGAGCAGGAACGCAGGATGGTCAGCAGGGCGAGCACCATGGGTCCATCCCCGCGTGCGCGGGGAGCAGTCGGGCAAGTCCGGTTTGATCGACGCCCTGGCGGGTCCATCCCCGCGTGCGCGGGGAGCAGTCTCACTGACCTGCACGTTTGTCAGCGGAAAGACGCCAAATCTGCAAGTTGTTGAGAAACAGACAATTCACCCATACTCGCCACGGTCATCTCAGCTCTTTCCACTGCCCGTACAACGCGTACAGCCACCCGTTCCCCAATCGTAGGCCCGATCAGGAATCCCCGTCCTTCGCTCTGGGGAGCTTCACGAGGGCGTAGGCGAAGCACAGGCTGGAGGGCAGGGCCAGCGCCAACGACAGGGCGGCGCGGCGCTTCTGCCGCTCCGAACAGGACGAGTCCACCCATTCCTGGCGAATCATCTGCTCGATGTCCTCGCCCCAGTCGCGGCGGTCGTCCCACAGGGCGGGCCCCACCCACACAACTGGGGAACAACGCACCCGGCCCTCCTCGCCCGGCGGCGGCTGCACCCGGTACGACGTACCCAGAAGCAGCATCATGGTGAAGACGCCGGTACCCCCGACCGCCACACTGGCGCGGACCGCGCCTGGGAAGTGGCGCATCCGCTGTCGGGCCCACAGCACGAGGGGGATGAAGAACACGGCGTCCGTTTCGACCTGAAGGTTGGGGTTGGTGCTGGCACTGCAACCGCCAGGCTAGGGCTCCGGCCCGTCCGAGGCCCGCGTCGGGACACCGTGGAGGCAGTGACCTCCGTCACCCGACCCCCGTCAGGCGGGGCGGTCGAGCTTCTGGCTGATGACCTGGGAGATTCCATCACCCTGCATGGTGACGCCGTACAGGGCGTCCGCCGCCTCCATGGTGCGCTTCTGGTGGGTGATCACGATCAGCTGCGACGACTCCCGCAGCTCCTCGAAGATCACCAGCAGGCGCTGGAGGTTGGTGTCGTCCAGGGCCGCCTCGACCTCGTCCATCACGTAGAACGGCGACGGACGGGCCTTGAAGATCGCCGCGAGGAAGGCCACGGCGGTCAAGGAACGCTCACCACCGGACAACAGGGACAGCCGCTTGACCTTCTTGCCGGGCGGCCGGGCCTCGACCTCGATACCCGTGGTGAGCATGTCCTCGGGAGTCGTCAGCACCAGACGGCCCTCACCGCCGGGGAACAGACGGCCGAAGATCGCCGCGAACTCCCGCTCCACGTCCAGGTAGGCCGAGGAGAACACCTCCTGCACCCGGGCGTCCACCTCCGCGACGATGTCCATCAGGTCCCGGCGGGTCTTCTTGAGATCCTCCAGCTGCGCGTTGAGGAAGGCGTGCCGCTCCTCCAGGGCGGCGAACTCCTCCAGCGCCAGCGGGTTGATCTTCCCGAGCTGGTTGAGCTGGCGCTCGGCCACCTTCAGCCGCTTGGCCTGCACCTCGCGGACATAGGGCAGCGGCACGGCGTGCTCGTCCGCGTCGGCCGCCGGGGGCACCGGCACGCGGGGGCCGTACTCCGCGATGAGAGTGGGCACGTCCACCCCCAGCTCCTCCAGCGCCTTGGTCTCCAGCTGCTCCAGACGCATCCGGCGCTCGGCGCGGGCCACCTCGCCGCTGTGCGCGGAGCTGGTCAGCTTCTCCAGCTCCACGGAGAGCTCGCGGACCCGGGCACGTACAGTTTTGAGCTCGCCGTCGCGGGCCTCGCGCTCGGCCTCGGCGGCCACGCGTTCGGTCTCGGCGGTGGCCAGGGACACGGCGATACGCTCCAGGGCCAGCCGAGCACTCTCCACCACGGCCTGGGCGACGGTGGCCTGGGCGGCCCGGCTGCGGCGGCGTTCGGCCTCGCGCTCCACCGCCCGGCGTTCCTCGGTGGCCTGGGCCAGCAGGGCGTCGGCGCGGCCCGCGATCGAACGGGCCCGCTCCTCGGCGGTGCGCACGGCCAGCCGCCGCTCCATCTCGGTGGCGCGGGCGCGGGAGGCCAGCGCGGAGAGTTCGTCGCGGTGGTCGGCGTCGGGCGACTCCTCCTCGACGGCGGCGGCGATCTCCTCGGCCTCCGCGAGCTCCTCCTCCAGACGCTCCAGCTTCTGCGCGTCCTCACCCCGCGAAGCCGCGGCCTTGGCGGCGGCCGCCGCGTAGCGCTCGGACTCGGCCTCGGCGGAACGGGCCTGGCCGCCCAGCTTGCCCAGCCGCTGGGCGGACTCGTTGCGCCTGCGGTCACCCTGGCGGCGCCGGGCGGTGACCTCCTCGGCGGCCTCCGCGATCTCGGCGCGCTCGCGCTTCTTCTCGTCCAGCTCCACGGCGACGCGCTTGGCGGCCTCGGTGGCGGCCTCCAGGCGTTCGGCGGCCTCGTCCACCGCGGCCTGGACCTCCAGGAGGCTGGGCGCGGCGGCGGTCCCGCCGTGGACCATGGCGGCGGCGAACACGTCGCCGTCCGGGGTGACCGCGCGCACCTGCGGTAGGGCGGACACCAGCTCGCGGGCGCCCGGGGCGTCGGCGGCCAGGGCCACCCGGTCCAGGAGCGCGGTCACCGCGTCGGACAGGTGCTCGGGGGCGGTGACGGCGTCGGCGGCGTAGCGGACGCCCCCGGGCAGGGACGGCCAGCTGGCGCGGTCGGCGGAGGGAACGGCTCGGGCGACGACGATCCCGGCCCGGCCCGCGTCCTCGGACTTGAGGAGTTCCAGGGCGGCGGCCGCACTGGCCTCGTCGCTGACGGCGACCGCACCCGCGGCCACCCCGAAGGCGGCGGCGACGGCGGTCTCGTGGCCCGGATCGACCTGGACGAGGGCGGCAAGACTGCCGAGCATGCCGGGCAGCCCGGCCTCCAGGAGAGTTCCGGCGCCGTCCTTGTGCGCCAGGCCCAGTTCGAGGGCCTCCTTGCGGGCGGCCAGCGCGGCGCGCTCGCCCTCGGCGGAGCGCTCGGTGTCACGGAGCTGGTTGAGCTCGGCGTCCACGGCGGACAGCTGGCGGGCGAACCGCTCCTGGGTCTCGTCGAGTTCGGCGTCCCCCTCGTCCAGTCCGGCGGCCTCCTCGGCGGCCATCTCGTACTCGGACTGAGCGGTCGCGGCCCGCTCGGCGGCCTGCTGGGCGGCCTCCTCCAGCCGGGTGATCTCGGCCTCGTTGGAGGTCAGGCGCCCGCGCAGCCCCTCCACGCGGGCGGCCAGCCGGACGATGCCCTCGCGGCGCTCCGCGGAGGCGCGGGAGGCGGCCTCCAGACGGCGCTCCTCACGGTGCAGGGCGTCCTCGGCGGCGGCGCGCTCGGTGACGCTGGTCTCCAGGACCTCGCGGGCCTCCTCCAGACGGGTCTGGAGCTCCTCCTCCTGGGCGGCGGCCTCCTCGGCCTCCATCTCCAGTTCCTCGGGATCGCGGCGCTGGACGACCTCGCCCTGGACGGCGACCAGGTTCTGGTGGCGCTCGGTCGCCAGCCCCCGGACGGCGTCGAGGCGTTCGGTGAGGCGGGACAGTGCGTGGTAGGTCTCGGTGGTCCGTGCCAGGGCGGGGGCGGCGGCGGTGGAGCGCTCCTCCAGCTCGGCTTCGCGCTCCTGGGCCTGGTTGAGGGCGGTCTCGGCGGCCCCGCGGCGGGTGCGGACCTCCTTCTCGTCCGCCTCCTCCTTGGACAGCTGCTCGGTGAGGGTGACGATGTCGTCCGCGAGCAGGCGCAGCCGGGCGTCGCGGAGGTCGGCCTGGATGACGGCGGCTCTGCGGGCGAGTTCGGCCTGGCGGCCCAGGGGCTTGAGCTGGCGGCGGAGCTCGGCGGTGAGGTCGGTGACGCGGTCCAGGTTGCCCTGCATCGCGTTGAGCTTGCGGATCGCCTTCTCTTTGCGCTTGCGGTGCTTGAGGATGCCCGCGGCCTCCTCGATGAGGGCGCGGCGTTCCTCGGGGCCGGCGTGCAGGACGGTGTCCAGCTGGCCCTGGCCGACGATGACGTGCATCTCGCGGCCGATGCCGGAGTCGCTGAGCAGGTCCTGGATGTCGAGCAGACGGCAGGTGTCGCCGTTGATCGCGTACTCCGAGCCGCCGTTGCGGAACATCGTCCGCTTGATGGTGACCTCGGTGTAGTCGATCGGCAGGGCGCCGTCGTTGTTGTCGATGGTGAGGCTGACCTCGGCGCGGCCCAGCGCCTGGCGGGTGGAGGTGCCCGCGAAGATCACGTCCTCCATCTTGCCGCCGCGCAGGGACTTGGCGCCCTGCTCGCCCATCACCCAGGAGAGGGCGTCGACGACGTTGGACTTGCCGGACCCGTTGGGTCCCACCACACAGGTGATGCCGGGCTCGAAGCGCAGGGTGGTGGCCGACGCGAACGACTTGAAGCCGCGCAGCGTCAGATTCTTGAGGTACACCCGCGCCTCCCACGACGGTCACCGTTGTCGCCACGGGCGGTCGCCACGGGGCCGACCTCAAGGGTGCCATGAAGCGGCGCGCGAAGTGCGGCGTTGGGGGCACCCGGGGGCGATGAGCTGCGACACCGTGACGTTTCCGACGGTGCCGACGCCCGAGAGGTGCCGGAAGGCGGGGATGTCCCGCGAACACGGAGGGTTGCGGGAGATTCCGCCGGGTACAACGGTAAAGGAAACCGCAAGGGAAGGGAAAGTGAGCGTGGTTTCGGGTTCCCGTTCGGCGCCGGAACGCATCCGGTACCGGCCGATCGGGCGTCGAGTCCTCGACTGTCCGGTGGAGATCCGGCCAGGGACGCCAGGAAGTGGCTTCGGCGTCCCCGTCAGTGGATCATCCTCCGTGTGTCGTCTCCGGGCCGTCGCGGACGGCCCTCACGACGTCACGGTGTCAGGCGAGCGCGGGCTCGCGGTCGGTCGCGCTGGAGGCGACGTCGGTGACGGCCATGCTGAGCTGGTCGTTCTTCGCCTGAAGACGGCTGATCTCGTCCTCGAGGTCGCGTACCCGCTTCTGAAGCCGTCGCATCTCCGAGACCATACGAGGGTCGGAGCCGCCGACGTGGCCAAACAGAGCCTTCGCCATGATGTGGGTCCTCCACACTGAGTGACCAGTTGGATGCGCGCATACGTGTCCCCGTGTGCACCTGTCGACCCGGTTACTCAGGGCCGCCGCCACGGGCGGAAGTTGCGCGGTGTGCCTTCCAGAGTCTCACTCCGCGCGCCGCTGGTCAAGATTGGATTACAACAGTCCGTAACGACCACACCCCAGGCCGAAACCACCCGGGCACGTGGCACCGCACGGTCAGAACGTGATCCACCCCCGGCGGTGTCGCCGGTACGCACGGCCTCGAACGGCTTGCGCGGTGGTCCCCGTGGATCCCGGCGCCCGTCTGCTGCCCGGTCGCGCCGCCCCACGGTCGTTGCTCGAACCGCGTTACCGTTCCAGCATACTCACCGCTCGACGAAACCGTCGAAGGAACCCCCGG
This sequence comes from Nocardiopsis sp. iso_237, assembly GCF_056173345.1. Classification (NCBI taxonomy): domain Bacteria; kingdom Bacillati; phylum Actinomycetota; class Actinomycetes; order Streptosporangiales; family Nocardiopsidaceae; genus Nocardiopsis; species Nocardiopsis sp. iso_237. Next base: position 5,348,756 of record NZ_CM149669.1, read on the forward strand.
GCGAAGCCCAGCGTTCGACCACGGAGTCCACTCTTCCGGGGGTTTCTCCACTTCTCAGGTGTCCCAGCAGCCTCTCGCAGCACTCCCGTGACCCCTCCGCGACGACCTCCACCCGGCCGTCGTCGAGGTTCGTGGCGGCACCGGTGAGACCGAGTTCCAACCCACGGGCCCGCGTCCACCAGCGGAAACCCACGCCCTGCACCCGGCCCCGTACCCACGCGGTCAGCCGGACCGGCTCTCCCTCTTGCCCCACGGCCCCGAACTCTCCCTTACCTCACGGAGACACTTTGCTCACCGACACGCCACGCGAGACCACAAAGGCACCAAAAAAGGGACGAAATATTACGTTCCGTGTCCCCTGGCGCACGACGACCGCCCGGCTCAGGCCCGCAGGACCCGCGGGGCCCGCTGACAGCTCGGGCAGCTGAACGAGGAGCGGTTCACGAACGCCTCGCGCACGATCAGCGTGCCACAGCGGCCGCACGGCCGGTCCCGCCACCCGTAGGCGATGAGCCCCCGCTCGAAGCAGCCTGACTCGACACGATGGACACGTCCATGCATCGCCAGCCGAACGAGCAGTCGACTGGCGAGAGCGAGCCGGTCCTCATCGCCGACGAGAGCAGCGAAGGCCTGGTCATCCTGCTGCCCGACTCCGACGGCTTCCACATCCGGCTGCACGAGGAAAGCCTCCGCTCCCCCGTCGACGTCGATCCCACCCCAGAAGTATGACCCGCTCCCCTACTGCCTGGACGTCTCCCCGAAAAGCCAGATGTGATGGGTATCACCAGACATGGGACAATGCGGAAACGAGAGAAGGGACGTCGCATCCCGGCTCACCGCACATGCGCATCGGTACGACAGACAACTGCATTCGTGGCGACCCTGACCGGAAGAGAAAGAAGGCGGCATGGACCAGAGCAGGAGGGTTGACACGTCTTCCGGTCATCCATCCGCGATCTGCGCGAGCGTTCCGGCGTCGCCGTGTCCGCGGATCCCCCGCCCTGACGACGTCCCGCAGCCGGAGTCGGTCGAAGAAGTGACCGCATGGGCGGGCAGCGAGGATTCGCGCCGCGTCGAACTCGTCTACGCGCCGGTGTTCTGGGTACTGCTCGCCCTCGCCGGGCTCGGGTTCCTGATCCAGCAGACGGTCGCGGATCCGACGGGCGCGGGCTGGAACATCACGATCAACGGTGAGAGCCACGACTCCTGGCCCGGGTGGGTGCCGTGGCTCGCGTGGATCGGCGTCGGCATGTGGCTGCTCGTCGCTGTCTGCGTGCTTGTCCTGCGGTTGAGCATTCAGCGGGACCTGCGTGTCGAGAACGAGCGGATCTTCGAGAGCGGGATCGCGCACTCGATCCACCGGGCGTCCCTCGACTATGACGGTGAAGCGAGCTGGGCCACCTACATCGCCCTCGACCACCGCATCGACGACCAGCGGGCCGCGCGGATCCACGCCGCGTTCGAGCAGTGGCTCGCGCGGGCGGGCTTGCCTCCCGCAGGCTCGGGTCCGATCTCCTCAAGCACGTTGTTCGGTGCTGAGGCCGCGGGCGGCTACTTCCTCCTCCACCTCCCCGTCTCCGCGACCGCCGGCGCGACCGCCGATCACGCGTGGATGCTCATCACCGAGCCGCAGGATGGTGACGGCGACGTGATCGTCACACCGGTCCCCGTGCCGAAGAAGCTCGAAAGGACTCGTCGCAGACTCCGCCGGAAAGCGGGAGGGAGCACGCCATGATCACACGTGAGATCACCGTCTCGCTACAGTCCCTGTTCACGACCGACGAGCAGACCCGGGGATGGATGGCCGCGGCGCGCACACCCGAGACTCGCGCACGAATCCGGCGCTGGTCGAAGGTCGAGACCCTCGGCATGACGACGATCCTGGTGGGCATCGCGCTCATCGTCCTGGCATCGTTCGCGTCGATCGCGGTGGCCGTCTGGTCCAGTGCCACTGACAACAACCGCCCGGACCCGTACTGGTGGATCTGGGGCGTCGCGATCGGCGTGACCGCGTGCGGGACCGTCGCGGACCTGATCGCCACTCGGCGGCGCGAGGAAGCCTGCTTCGCCGACGGCTGGGTGACCGTGGGGACACTGGATCGGGCGATCGAACATCCCGGCAGCGGCGAGGACAAGACCTGGTACGACCTCCGGATCAGTGCCGAGCTCCCGAACGGGGCAACGCTGCGCCGTCGATTGCACGTCGAGGGGGAAGGGTTCGAGCGTCACGTCGGGGACCGCATGCGGTTTCTCCACAACACGCTCGACCCCGAGGAGGTCGACGACGTGCGCTTCGCCGGTTGGCCCGACAGGAAGAAGCGGCGCTCGCAGCGCGGAAAGGACAGGCGTTGAGCAAGCGAGCCAGGATCACCTCCTCCGAGCACACCGTCGTCTACGGCGAAGACGACAAGGTGCCGTTCTGGCTCGAACATCTCATCGCACTCATCGTGATCGGCTCCATCGTCATCGTCGGCGGCATGGTGGTGCTGTCACTGAGCGACTGGGGTCGGTTGACGATGGTGTGGCTCGGACTCGGGCTCGGCCTGGTCATGACCGTCTGGCTCGCCATCGACCCGTGGCGCAGCCTCCGCGCGGGTGAGCCCGCAGCGGTGTGGGTGGGGGAAGCGCTCACCGCGTTCGGGTGGAGCGCCATGACCATCTCACTGGCAGCGGGCATCCCCTACGTCTTCTGGCTCGGCCCGGGCACCCTTCCCGAGTGGTCCTTCGCCGTCCCTGGCGTCGGAGCAGTGGTCTTCACGGCGATCGCGGCCCTCGGAATGCGGCTACAGACGAGACAGCCGCTCCCGGCACTGGACCGGACGCCACGGTCGGCGCGGGTGACGCTCAACACTGAGGACTCCGAGGGCAGGCAGGGCATCACTGTGCGCTACCGGGGCGCCGACGGCGAGAAGCACGACGCGGAGCTGGCCGACCTCATCGACGACTCCTGGCTGGGCGAGTTCACGCCGGGCACGACCTGGCAGGTCTACGCCTTCCGCGACCCGAGACTCGCGAACTCCGTCGTCTTCCTCACCGAGGCGCACGACGATGTCTGGCGCGACGGCTACAAGCTCGACGGCGTCCGACTCGGAGGCGAAAGCGGTCCGGTCACACCAGGGCCGGGATCGCCGTTCCTCCGTGAAGACTCGAAACGGAGGTTCGAGCCCTGATCGCGCAGCAGCGCCGAGAGGAGGGCGAGTTCGCGGACGGACGCCTCTTCCTGGGCCGGGTCGTCGAGACCGTCGCCCTCCCACAGGACGCCGACGGCCTCACGACCCACCGCCTCCTCGTCAGCGCCGAACTGCCGGAGGGCACGACCCTCCTGCGCGAGATCGACCGGAGAGACGAGCCGCGGGCACCCGCGAAACGGGAAGGAAGAACAGTGCGCTTCCGGCACAACACCGGTGACCCCGACGACCTCCATGACATCTTGTTCGTCGCGTTCGTCGACGAGGACGCGCCGCGGCGAGACCGGGATCAGCAGTGAACGGGCGCCCGGCCCTGCTCCGACGCGTCTGGAAAGCGATCGTCAGTGAGTTCACTCCACCACCGGAGCCGCGCCCAGCGCCGAGCGAGAGTGAGCTCGCCGTGGGACATCTCGCCCTCGGGACGATCGACGACCGGATCGAGGACGCACCCGGCCAGGACGTGCAAGGGGCCGACGAACTGATCATCAGTGCCGATGTCCCGGGCCATGGAACCCTCCACCGGCGGATCTCATGCCCCTTGCCGACGCCCGGCAGCGGTCGCGGCCTCATCGGACACGAGGTCCAGTTCCGGCACACCACCTACGACCCGGACCACAGCGACGACATTCTCGTCACCCGGTGGCCACCGGTGGCGCGTCGAGCGCTGGCACCGGTCCGGCACGAGGGCCCCGGCGCGCTCCGCGCCCGAATCTGGAGCGTCCTCGCGAGCTGCGGCTTCGTCGTCATGTGGGCCGGGCTCGCGCTGACACCGATCCTGTCGGGCGGGATCGTCTTCGGCGGCGACATGTTCACCGACCTCCCCGCTTGGTTCCACCCTGGTGTCGCGCTCACGGTGAGCATCTCGGCCATACCGGTGGGACTGCTTCTGGTCACCCTCTGCGTCAGACGCAAGGAGGCGGCACTCACGCACACGGTGGAGAGGAGAGGCCGACGATGACGAACGGAACGTCCGAGCCCTTCACCCCGCCGTGGCCTGCCGATCCGGGCTCGGCGTGGGCGGAGGCGTGCGGTCGCCCGACCCCTCGAGCGTTCGCGCTGTCCGCCAGAGGGCCGCTCGGCAGACGCGGCGTCGATCACCGACAGGATCAGGGCCAGGGGTCGCTGCCGCCGTCCGCGCTTCGGGGCGAGTCCCGGCGCACAACCTCGCCTTCAGGGAGTTCAGGCACTGTCCGCACCCGGCAGTGAGTCGAGGCGAGTCGTACGAACGCGAGTGACCGTTGCATGTGTGGGCACCGGTGAGGCTTCTGTCAACGTGTGCGCTGACAGCTCGGGCAGCTGAACGAGGAGCGGTTCATGAACGCCTCCCGCACGATCAGCGTGCCGCAGCGGCCGCACGGCCGGTCCCGCCGCCCGTAGGCGTTGAGCCCCCGCTCGAAGTAGCCGCTCTCGCCGTTGACGTTCACGTACAACCCGTCGAACGTGGTGCCGCCGACCTCCAGGGCCTCGGTCATCACGTCGGTGACGTGGCCGAGCAGCTCCAGCGCCTGGGCGTTGGACAGCCCCCGCGTGGAACGGGACCAGTGCAGCCGGGCCCGCCACAGCGCCTCGTCGGCGTAGATGTTGCCCACACCGCTGATCAACGACTGGTCCAGCAGCGCCCGCTTCACCTCGGTCCGCTTGGCCCGCAGCGCCCTGACGAACGCCTCGGGGACGAACGCGGCGTCCAGCGGGTCCAGCGCGATGTGGTCCACCGACGACGGCACCTCGGCGCGCTCACCCTCGCGGTCCAGCAGCAGGTGCCCGAAGGTGCGCTGGTCGACGAAGCGCAGCTCGTTGCCGTCGTCCAGCGGCATCCGCACCCGCAGGTGCCGCTCGTCGGGCTTGCCCTGGGGCTGCACCAGCATCTGCCCGCTCATGCCCAGGTGGGCCAGGAGCATGTCGCCGCTGTCCAGCACCAGCCACATGTACTTGCCGCGACGGCGCACCGCCGTGGGGGTCTGCCCACCGAGCCGTGCCGCGAAGTCGGCGGGGCCGGGCACGTGGCGGCGGACCGAGCGCGTGTGCAGCACCTCGACGGAGCCGATCCGGCGCCCCACGGCGTGCTCGGACAGGCCGCGCCGGACCACCTCGACCTCGGGGAGTTCGGGCACCGCTCAGCCCCGCCCGTTACCGCTGGAGCCGCCCTTGGCCTCCTCGGCGGCGCGGTCCGCGCGGGCCCGGATGGCCTTCCACGCGGACTCGGCGGCCTGCTGCTCGGCCTCCTTCTTGCTGCGCCCCTCGCCCAGGCCGTAGCTCTCGCCCGCGACCCGCACGGTGGCGCGGAAGGTCTTCTGGTGGTCGGGGCCGCTCTCGTCCACGTGGTACTCGGGCACGCCCAGCATCTCGGCGGCGGTGAGCTCCTGGAGCGAGGTCTTCCAGTCCAGCCCGGCGCCCAGCCCGGAGGCCGTGGCGATCAGCGGGTCGAAGAGGCGGTGCACGAACTCCGAGGCGGTGTCCAGGCCGCGGTCCAGGTAGACCGCGCCGATGATCGCCTCCAGGGTGTCCGCGAGGATCGACGACTTGTCGCGCCCTCCGGTGCCCTCCTCGCCACGGCCCAGCCGGATGTACTCACCGATGCCCAGACCGCGCGCGACGTCGGCCAGGGCCCGCATGTTGACGACGGCGGCGCGCAGCTTGGCGAGCTGGCCCTCCGGCAGGTCCGGGTGCTTGCGGAAGAGGGTGTCGGTGACCACGAGGCCGAGCACGGAGTCCCCCAGGAACTCCAGGCGCTCGTTGGTGGGCAGACCGCCCTTCTCGTAGGCGAAGGAGCGGTGGGTCAGGGCCCGGAGCAGGATCTTCGGGTCCACCTCCACCCCGATCGCACGGTGGAAGGACCTGGCCTCGGAGACGGAGAGTTGACTTGCCACGCGAGTTCGCTTCCCTGTTGGGCGCGCCGGCGGCGGCGCGCGGAGGTGGAGGTGTCCCCCGACCCGTCCAGGACGCTCGAAAACGAGGTGATCGTCGCGGGAGCGGTCACTCCCCCGGCGGCCACCACGATCTCGGGAGCCCCTGTGGGACCGGGATCACCGGTGTCGGACACCACGGAACATGGGTGTTCCCACGGTCCGTCGGGTTCACTCTACAAAGCCCTGGGGACAGTGGCCCCCAGGACGGCCGTTCCCGGACAGCACTTCGGGGCGGAGCCCTCAGAGGGTTCCGCCCCGATGATGTCCGGGAGTACGGGATCGGGCAGCTGCCCGAAGCCTGGCACGTCCGGGTTAGGCCGGGTTGGTGACCTGGCGGTTGTTGTAGGTGCCGCAGGTCGGGCACGCGATGTGGGGCTGCTTCGGGTCACGGCAGCGCGGGCAGTTGACCAGCACCGGGCGCGACGCCTTCCACTGGGAACGGCGGGTCCGGGTGTTGCTCCGCGACATCTTCCGCTTCGGGACGGCCACTTCAATCCTCCTGGGTCACCCCCGCGGTCGCGGGAGGTCGCTTATCTGGTCACCCCGCGCGCTGTGGCGGGGAGGGTGTGCTCCGGTCGTCGGCGGTTCCCTGTGGGTACCACACGCGATCGGTTCACTGACTCACTGCTGGTCGGGCTTCTCCGCGATGTCGCGGAGCGCTTCCCAACGCGGGTCGACACCGTCGCCGTGACCGTGGTCGGGCCCGGCGTCGGCGAGCTTGACACCGCACTCGGCGCACAGGCCGGGGCAGTCCGGGCCGCACAGCGGTGAGAGTGGGAGCGCGAGCACGACGGCGTCTCGGATCACTGGTTCGAGGTCGAGCAGATCGCCCTCTAGATAGTAGTCCTCATCATCGCCGTCCGCGTCCTCGTCGCTTCGGACGCTCACATCGTCGTCGTCGGCGGCGTAGCGGTACATCTCCTGGAAGCCCGCCTCCAGCTCCTCGGAGATGGGGTCGAGGCAGCGGGAGCACTCCGCCGTGAGGTGACCATTGACGGTCCCGGTGACGAGGACGCCCTCCATCACCGCCTCCAGGCGCAGGTCCAGCTCGATCTCCTGGCCCTTGGGCACGCTGGCCATCGCCGTCTCGAGCGCGTCGGGGACGGTCACGATTCGGTTGACGGTACGCATCGACCCCGGCTGGCGGCCCAGCTGGCGGGTGTCGACCACGTACGGGTCGCGGGCATCTAGACGAGACAGGGTGATCGCGCTTTCAGGAGAGTGTTCCGGGTGCCGGGCACGGGCCGCCGACATGGTGCAGATCGGGCTGTCGCGGTGGTGCTGACCGGCCTGAGCGCACGCCGAGGACCGGCGACGCCCATGGTCGAACCCAGATTCTACCTACCATGTCCCCGACCACCCAAATCAGCCCCCCGAAGCCGCTCGCGGGCGGGGGTCATCCCTGGGCGCGTTCGGCGTACTTCTCCTTGAGGCGCGCCTGGACGTGGGGCGTGACCAGACTGGAGACGTCGCCCCGGTGCTGGGCGATCTCGCGGACCAGGCTGGACGACAGGAACGAGTACTGCGGGTTGGCCGTCATGAAGACGGTCTCCACGCCGGAGAGCCGGTAGTTCATCTGCGCGATCTGGAGTTCGTAGTCGAAGTCACTGACCGAACGCAGGCTGCGCACGATGGTCTCGATGCCGTTCTCGCGGCAGAAGTCGACGAGGAGTCCGTCGAACTCGCTGACCCGGACGTTGTCGAACTCGGCGGTGCCCTCGGTGAGCATGTCGAGCTTCTCGGGGACGGTGAAGAGCCCCCGCTTGTTGACGTTGTTGAGTACGGCGGCGATGACCTCGTCGTACTGCTTGGCGGCTCGTCCGATGATGTCGATGTGTCCGTAGGTGACCGGGTCGAAGGAGCCCGGACAGACGACTCGGCGCACGGTGGATCGCCCCTCTCAGGTACTACTCACGGGTACAGCGATCGTAGGGGCTCACTCCCGTCCCATTTCGGGCAACTCCCACTTAGCGGTCCCCCGTGTCCGCTTTCACACCCGGCGCGGGCACGGCGGAGGCCGAGCCCACCGGGTCGTCTGAACCTTCCCCCGCGCGGCGCCGGAAAACGTGGCGTATGCCCGATATCTACTCGGTGGTGCGGGCGTACCAGAGGATCGCCTCGCCGTACTTGCGGCTGCGGTCCAGCTCGATCCCCTGAGGCCACGCCGGTTCGGCACCGCGCTTGGACCGCTCCACCACGAGCATCGCGGACGGGGCCAGCCACTCGTGCTCGACCAGGGCCGACAGCACCGAGGCCACCTCCTCGTCGGTGACCGCGTACGGGGGGTCGGCCACCACGAGGTCGTAGGGGCCGGCGAGGTTGCCGCGCGCCAGTACCCGCTCGACCCGGTCGGCGGCGAGCTCCGCCCCGGGGAGCCGCAGTGTGGCGATGTTCTCCCTCACCACCCGGGCCGCCTTGTGGTCGGCCTCCACCATCAGGGCGTGCGCGGCCCCGCGAGACAGGGCTTCCAGGCCGATCGCCCCGGACCCCGCGTAGAGGTCCATCACCCGGAGCCCGTCGAGGGAGCCGAGGTCGGACTGGACGGAGGAGAACAGCGCCTCGCGGGCCCTGTCGCTGGTGGGTCGGGTGGTGCGGCCGTCGGGGGCGGAGATGCGCCGTCCGCCCGCCGCCCCGGCGATGATGCGGGTCATGGCCCCCACGGTAGTGCGCCCCGGGGCACGCCGAGGCTGGCGGAGGAGGCTCCCCCGATATCGAGTCAACACCGGGGCGGCTCGGCACGCCAGTGGGGGCCTTCCCGCCTGTGGACAACCGGGGATTCGACCCCCTGTGACAAACGGGAGTCCGCCGCGCGAGCGCCGAGCCGGGACCGCCGCCCGCCGGTGGAGACCGAGCCCCACCCTGTGCACAGCCGGGTATCCGACAGCCTTCTGGACAACCGGGAGTCCGACTCCAGTGGACCAAGGACACCGGCTCGCTCTCCACCGGACCGCACCCGCGCCCAGGGCCGGGCTGGGAGACCCCGTCACATGAGCACGGAGCCCAGAACGGACCCGCCAGCGGCCACCTCGTGCGCGCAGCCACCCGCTCCCCACGGGCCACCGGCCCTTCACAGGGGCCGCGGCACGGACAGCACCGCAGGGGCCGGACCGGGAGATGCCTCCGCCACCACGAGCACCGAGCCGGGGACCGCCCTGTCAGAGACCCTGGTCCGTCACCGGGACCTCCCGTGGACGACGGGCGCGGGCAGCCGCCGTCAGGTCTTGTCCAGGTACTCCGCGCGTTCCTCGGGGAGCAATGCGGCCAGGGCGTCGGCCAGCGGCGGGTGACCGGTCAGCCCCGGGTCCTCGCTCACGAGGCGGGTGGCCTCCTCACGGGCCTCCCCGATCAGCTCCTCGTCCTTGACCAGCGTGAGCATGCGCAGGCTCGACCGCGCCCCGGACTGGGCGTCACCGAGCACGTCGCCCTCCCTGCGCATCTCCAGGTCGGTGCGGGACAGCTCGAACCCGTCCGTGGTCGAGGCGACGGCGGCCAGCCGTTCACGCGCGGGGCTGCCCTCCTCCGCCTCGGTGACCAGCAAGCACAGGCCGGGCAGCTGGCCACGGCCGACCCGGCCGCGCAGCTGGTGCAGCTGCGAGATCCCGAACCGGTCGGCGTCCATGATCGCCATCACCGTGGCATTGGGCACGTCCACGCCCACCTCGATGACGGTGGTGGACACGACCACGTCGGTCTGGCCCGAGGTCAGGCGGCGCATCACCGCCTCCTTGTCGTCCGGGGCCATCCGCCCGTGCAGGGCCTCCACCCGCACGTCCGCCAGCGGCCCCTCCTGAAGGCGGGCCAGCACGTCCAGCACCGCGAGCGGCGGCCGCGCACCGGGGGGAGCGTCCTCAGGCGGGGTGTCGACCTCGTCGCCGGCCTCCGCTCCGCCGGAGCCGTCCCCGATCCGGGGGCAGACCACGAAGGCCTGGCGGCCCTGGCCCACCTCCTCCCGGACCCGTTCCCAGGCGCGGGTGAGGAAGTGCGGCTTCTCATGGGCGGGGACGACATGGGTGGAGATCGGAGCCCGCCCCTGGGGCAGCTGGGTGAGGGCCACCACGTCCAGGTCGCCGTAGACCGTCATCGCGACGGTCCTCGGAATGGGTGTGGCCGTCATCACCAGCACGTGTGGGCGGCCGTCCCGGGCCTTCTCCCGCAGGGCGTCGCGCTGCTCCACTCCGAAACGGTGCTGCTCGTCCACGACCACCAGGCCGAGGTCGGCGAAGGAGACGTGCTCCTGGAGCAGGGCGTGGGTGCCGACGACGATCCCCGCCTGACCCGAGGCGGCCTCCAGCAGTGCCTCGCGCCGGGCGGCGGTGTTCATGGATCCGGTGAGCAGGGCGACGCGGGTGGCGGTGTCGGCTCCGTCGATCTGCCCGGCCCGGCCGAGCGCCCCGAGCATCGCGCTGATGGAGCGGTGGTGCTGCTGGGCCAGGACCTCCGTGGGGGCGAGCATGACCGCCTGGCCGCCGGAGTCCACCACCCGCAGCATCGCGCGCAGGGCCACCAGGGTCTTGCCCGCGCCGACGTCGCCCTGGAGGAGACAGTGCATGGGGTGGGTGGCGTCCAGCCGTTCGGCCAGCCGCTCACCGACCTCCTTCTGGCCCTCGGTGAGGGTGAACGGGAGCTGGGCGTCGAAGGCGTCGAGGATCCCGCCGTCCGCGCCGGGCCGCGGCCTGGCGGGCAGTTCCTCGGCCTGCTGGCGGCGCTGGGCCAGGGCCAGCTGGAGCACGAAGGCCTCGTCCCACTTCAGGCGGCGCCTGGCGGCCCCGACCTCGGCCCACTCGGCGGGCCGGTGGATCTGGACGAGCGCCCGGTGGACGTCGAGGAGCCCCTTGCGGTCGCGCAGTTCGGGCGGGAGGGGGTCGGGGAGGTCCACGGCGTAGTCCAGGGCGACCCCGACCGACCGGGCGATGGTGGCGGAGTCCAGCCCCTTGACCGCCGGGTAGACGGGGATGAGCTCGTTGGCGTAGGCGCGGGCGGCCTCGCCTTCGAGGCCCTCGTCGTCCAGGAGCACGTACTCGGGGTGGTCGAGCTGGCGACGGCCCTTGAACGTGGAGACCCGGCCGGAGAACATGGCCAGCCGCCCGGGGACCAGGGTGTTCTGGTGGTGGGACCCCCGGTTGAAGAAGGTCAGGTGCAGGCGGCCGGTGCCGTCGGTGACGGTGGCCTCCATCATGTCCATGCGGCGGCGGCCCTGGCGGGCGGGGATGGTGCGCCGCCGGGCGTCCAGGACCTTGGCCTGCACGGTGACGTCCTCACCCTCGCGCAGGAGCGCGAGGTCCGTGAGTTCGCCCCGGCGGTCGTACCTGCGCGGGTAGTAGCGCAGCAGGTCACCGAGGGTGTGGAGGTCGAGTTTGTCGGCGAGTGCCTTCGCCGTCCTGCCGCCGAGCGGTCCTTTGCGCAGCGGCTCGTCCCAGGTGCTCACTGTGGTTCCCGTCCTGGCCTCGTGGGGTCGCCCGTCCCTGTCACCGTAGACCTCCGGTGTGACGACCGGGGTCAAGCCAAGCTTGACGCTTGGCCGTCCCAACCGGGGTATACTCGTCAGAGTTCATCGCGTTTTCGCCATGCCCGCGTGGCTGATCTCGATGCTCCGGTGGGTGTGTGAGGCCTCGGTCGCGCCGTTCCCCGCCGTTGCGCGTACGGACGCCCGCCAGTGGTCTGATTTCACCTTCGGGCATGTCCTTCGTGTACTCTTCCCCGGTTGGCGTCCTCGCCAGCCTGCCCACCCGGCCTCCTCTGGCCGGATGACCTCTCGCGTGCGGCGACGTGCGCGATCCCGAGCACTTGAATGGAGTTACCGTGGCTTCCGTCTGCGACGTCTGCGGCAAGGGACCAGGGTTCGGTAACAGTGTTTCCCACTCGCACCGTCGCACCCGCCGCCGCTGGAACCCCAACATCCAGACCGTTCGCACCCGCGTGGGCGGCACGCCCAAGCGTGTGAACGCGTGCACCTCGTGCATCAAGGCTGGCAAGGTGACCCGCTAGGGTCCCCTCCCACCCGTAGTTCTCGAAGGGCCCTCCGACTCCGGTCGGGGGGCCTTCGTGCTGTCCGGAACCGGTGCCGGGGTGAAGCGTGCGACGCGAGTGGCGATCAGAGCCAGCGCAGCGGAGCTACAGGTCACACACGTGACCGTTGAGGGAACACCGCACGGGGCTCTGGGAGACGCCGATCGCGTCGAAGGTCAGGGTGGCCGACTCACCGGGATCCAGGTGCCCCTCGGTCCCGGACTGGCGGGCCAGGATGCCGTCCTCCAGCGGTTCCCAGTCGGCGTCGTGGACCTCGGTGACGTCGGCGCTCTCGAAGGCCAGGGCCAGCTCCCACGCGTCGAGCCGGGTCCGCGAGATGTTGGTGACGGTCACCCTGCTGGTGAAGCCGACCGACGTCGCCTCCAGCACCTGGTACGAGACGGCCGTGGGTTCCGACCCGGCCTGGGTCTGCGGCCCGGTGTTCCCCTCTCCCGATCCCGACGAGGCGCCGCCCCGGTCGGGGCGCGGGGAGGCGTCCTGGGTGGGGTCGGCCCCGTCCTGCGGGCCGGGGGCCTCCGTCGCGCCGGGAGGGCCGCCGAACTGGAGGTAGATCTGTGTGGTGCTGTAGCCGAACAGGAGCAGCCCCAGGATCACCCCGGAGACGACCAGCACGTTGAGCAGCCTCGGCGGTTCGACCCGCTTGGGCACCGTGCTCTCCAGGAGTCCACCGATCCGCCGCAGCGCCCCGGCGTTCTCCGGTTCGCTGCGGTGGGCTCCACGACGATGGCCGTGCCGCCTAGCCATGCCGCCCCATGTGCCGCCCTCCGACGTTGTTCCGCTCGCCCTGCTCACCCTGGGCCGACGGCCGCGCCGACCAGGGTTCTCACCTCGGTGGATCGCCGCGGGTTCGGGCCCCGCGAGGCCGGACCACTGTCCGTAGACCAACGCTGACCGCGATGGCAAAGCCTAGCGCCATCGCCAAACGGGACAAATCCAAACGGGCTCAGTCCCGTCGGAAATGATCCCACCCACCGCGCTCGACCACGTTCCCGTCCACCGTGACGGAGGCCCGTCCGTCCTCCTCCGGCGCCTCGCCCACGGTCCCCACGCGGTGCCAGTGCTCCGGGAGCACGACCTCCGGTGGGAAGACCGCCGCGAGCGCGTGGTCCTCGCCGCCGGCCACCATCAGGCGACGGGCGGCTTCCTCAGCCTTCCCCGCCGGAGCCCCGAGTACACGGACGGCCTCGAGGAGTGCGGGTTCGGGCCGGAACCCCTCCGACTCCAGGCGGACGCTCACCCCACTGGCCCGGCAGACGTGCCCCAGGTCCTGGACGAGCCCGTCGCTGACGTCGAGCATGGCGGTCGCCCCGAGCCGGGACGCCTCAGGGCCCGCGAGGTAGGGCGGGCTCGGCCTGCGGTGTTCGGACAGGCACTCGGCCGGTCCGTCGACGCCCCGTTCCAGGAGGGCCAGCCCGGCGGCGGACAGGCCGAGACGGCCGGTGTAGGCGACCACGTCACCGGGTCTGGCGCCGTCACGGCGGACCGGGGAGCGCCCCTCCAGGTCGCCCAGGGCGGTGACGGCGATGGTCAGGGTGTCCGATCCCACCGTGTCCCCGCCCACCACCGCTCCCCCGGCCCTGGCGCACTCGTCCCGCACCCCGAGGGTGAACTCCTCGGCCCAGGCCAGGGGGAGTTCCGGGGGCGCGGCGAAGCCGATGAGCAGCCCGGTGGGGCGTGCGCCCATGGCCGCGACGTCGGCGTAGTTCTGCGCCACGGCCCGGTGCCCGACGTCGCGGGCGGTGGACCAGTCCCGTCGGAAGTGGCGGCCCTCGACGAGGAGGTCCGTGGTCGCGACCGTACGCCCGTCGGGCGCGGCCACGATCGCGGCGTCGTCGCCGGGTCCGAGGATTACGTCGTCCGTCCTGGGGAATTGGCTCGTCACGCGCTCGATCAGAGCGAACTCGCCAAGACCCCCAATGGTGCTCAACACACAGATCAGGGTACGGTGACGCTCCGGCGCAGAGGTCTAGACCCCGTGGTCAGGCCCCACGTTTCATCCGTTCGTCATCGGCTGTGCCCTCCGGCCGGGGCCGCGTCCGCTCGCCACCCCCTCCGGCCCGGCACGAAGGAGAAGTCAACATGGTGCAGGCATACATCCTGATCCAGACCGAGGTGGGCCAGTCCGCCGAGGTCGCGGAGCGCGTGCGCGGGATCGCGGGGGTCGACCAGGCGAACGACGTCACGGGTCCCTACGATGTGATCGTGCAGGCGCGGGCCGAGGACATGGACGCCCTGGGTTCCCTCGTGGTCGCCCGCATCCAGCGTCTGGACGGCATCGCCCGTACCCTGACCTGTCCCATCGTCAACATCTGAGGTCGACCGAGTCGACGGAGCGAGGTTGCCCGTGCACAAGCGCTACTTCGGAGCGGCTCTCGCCGTCGTCCTGGTGACGGCCGGTTGCGGCGGCCAAACCGTGCAGATGCAGCCCCCCGAGACGGACGGGCAGACCGCCGAGGCCTGTGCCGCGCTGGTCGCGGACCTCCCGGACACCCTGCTCGACGCCGACCGCGCGACGGTCCAACCCGAGTCGGAGGTCATGGCGGCCTGGGGCGACCCGCCCATCGGCCTGCGGTGCGGCGTGCCCCGGCCCTCCTCCCTGGAGATGGACTCGATCCTGGAGGAGGTCAACGGCGTGGCGTGGCTTCCCCAGCCCGAGGACGCCCCCACCGTGTACACGGCGGTCGAGCGCGAGGCCTACGTCGAGCTGAGCGTGCCGCCCTCCTACGGCGCCCCGGCTCCGGCCCTCAGCGAGCTGAGCGACCTGATCTCCGAGCATCTTGAGGAGCGCGCCGACAGCGGTCGGTGACCGCGCCGGAGCGGCGCTCACCCCCTGACACACGTGTGGGGCCGGAGGCGGAGGATCGCCTTCGGCCCCACGTTCGTGTCCTGGGGGGGGTGTGTTCGGGTTCGGTCCTACTCCGTGCCCTCTTCGGGGGCCGCGCTGGGCTCGTCGGTGCCCTCGGCGTCGGTGTCCTCGTTGTCGGCGTCGGAACCGGACTCGTCGCTGTCCGCGCCCTCCAGGGACTCGGCGTCGGGGCCGTCCTGGGCGATCTCCGCCTCGATCTCGGCGGCGGTGAACGAGATGGAGCCGGAGCAGGCGGCGCCGGGCTCGGGGACGTCCTGGCCGCGCTCGTAGTACTGGATGTAGCGGGCCAGGTCCTCGTCGTCCGCGCTGTCGGCGGTGATCTGGCGGCCCCAGCTGGAGGCGACGATCGGCGCGTCCATGTCACCCTCGTAGGGGCTGATGACCAGGTAGTCGCCGGGGTTGTAGAAACCCTGGAGCGCCTCGATCTGGTCCTCCGCGATGTCCGGTTCGTAGGTGATCCAGACCGCACCGTGCTCCAGGGCGTGGACGGCGAACTCCGGCATCAGCGGCTCGGTGTACACGCCGCAGTTCTGCCATCTGTTCCAGTGCTGGCCGCCGACCGGCGGGGACTGTTCGTAGTCCACGCGCTGCCCGTCCGGCACGTGGTTGTACTCGTCGATGGCGTACTCCTGCACACCGGCGATGTTGCGGGAGCGGAACTCCATGAAGACCGCGGTTCCCAGGAGACCCAGGACCGCCGCGGAGGCTACGCTGATCCCTGCGATCTTGAGGATCTTGGCGCGGCGTTCCTTCTTGCGCTGCTCTTCCCGCAGGGCGGCGGCGCGAGCTCGACGCTCCTCCGCCTTCGTCTTCTTGGCCACTGGTTCTCCTGGGCTGGATGTGGTCGAAAGGGACTTTCCTATCCTCTACTTTGGCATCAGAGTGGTGCGATTTGACCAGGGTGGTTCAGATGGGGCATGTGACCGGGGCGGCGTCCGACGAGGCCGACCGTGCCGACGAGGAGTCGCGCGAGGACGGGACGGCCGAGCCCGACGCGTACTCGGAGGACGAGGGGGACACCGCCGCTCCCCCCTCACCGGGACGCTCGGTTCCGCTCTGGATGACCGTGACGTTGGTCGCCCTCGCGCTGGTCGGAGGGCTGCTTCTGGGCCGTCCGTCGTACCCGCTGGACACCAGCGCCGACGCCGGTTTCCTGCGTGACATGAGCACGCACCACGCCCAGGCCGTGGACATGGCGCTGATCGTCATGGAGAAGACCGACGACGTCGAGCTGCACACGATCGCCACGGACATGGCGCGGACCCAGCAGGCGCAGATCGGGATGATGCAGGGGTGGCTGAGCTCGTGGGGGCTGAACGCACGCGCCTCCGAGCCCCCGATGACCTGGATGGCCGCCCACGACCACGGCGGCGGTGAGGGCGTGGTGCCCGAGACCATGCCGGGCTGGGCCACCGAGGAGGAGATGGTGCGGCTCACCGACGCCGAGGGCGAGGAGGCCGAGGTCCTCTTCCTGGAGCTGATGATCGCCCACCACCTCGGCGGGATCGACATGGCCGAGGCCGAGGTGGAGCTCGGTGACGAGGACCTGGTCACCACCTTCGCCCAGGGCATGGTCAACGCCCAGCAGTCCGAGGTGGACAACATGGAGCGGCTGCTGGAGCTGCGCCGGTAGCCCCGCCTCCGCTCAGCGAGCCCCCGACCCGGCCGGACGCCCGGGCGGGCAAAGACACGGCAGTACGACGGCGCGCCCCCGAAACGGGGGCGCGCCGTCGTGTTACCCAGGGGCGTTCCGGGGGCGCCCGCCCGCCTGCCGATCCCGACGTGTCCGGTCTCTCAGGGGGGTGCCCCCACATACGACAAGCAGTAGCACTACAGTTCGTAGTACTACCGGCGGTCGGTAACTGGGAGGCGGGCATGGAAGCACTAGACCTGGCGAGGTGGCAGTTCGGCGTCACCACGATCTACCACTTCCTCTTCGTCCCCCTGACGATCGGGCTGTCGTTCATCGTGGCCGTGCTCCAGACCTTCTGGTACCGCACCGGAAGGCACGAGTACCTCCAGGCCACCCAGTTCTTCGGCAAGCTGTTCCTGATCAACTTCGCCATGGGCGTGGTCACCGGGATCGTGCAGGAGTTCCAGTTCGGCATGAACTGGAGCGAGTACTCGCGCTTCGTCGGGGACGTCTTCGGGGCGCCCCTGGCGATGGAGGCCCTCCTCGCCTTCTTCCTGGAGTCCACCTTCATCGGACTGTGGATCTTCGGCTGGCACCGGCTCCCGCGCGGACTCCACCTGGCCTGTATCTGGATGGTCGCGATCGGCACGAACCTGTCGGCGTACTTCATCCTGGCCGCCAACGCCTGGATGCGCCGCCCGGTCGGCTACGAGATCAACCCGGAGAACGGCCGCGCCGAGCTCAACGACATCTGGGCCGTGCTCAGCAACGACCAGGCCTGGTCCACGTACCTGCACACCGTCTCGGCCGCCTTCGTCACCGCCGGACTCTTCGTCGTCGCGGTCAGCGCCTTCAAGCTGTGGCGCAACACCCGGCACGGCGACACCGGCGAGGTCGGCGTCACCCCGCCCAAGCGGGACTTCGCGCTCTTCCGCTCCACCCTGAAGGTCGGCCTGGTCTTCACCCTCCTGGCCGGGGCGCTCACGTTCGTCTCCGGCGACCACCAGGCCAAGCTCGCCGCCGAGTACGAACCCATGAAGCTCGCCGCCGCCGAGGCCCTGTGGGAGACCGAGGAGGGCGCGCCCTTCTCCACGTTCGCGGTCGGGGACACCGAGGCGCGGTACAACCCGATCGACGTCGGCGTCCCCAACATCCTGAGCTTCCTGGCCACCGGGCACTTCGACGGCGAGGTGCACGGGATGAACAATCTCCAGGAGGCCTACGAGGAGTTCTACGGCCCGGGCGACTACATCCCCAACGTGTTCGTCGTGTACTGGGCCTTCCGCCTCATGATGGGCTTCGGGATGTTCGGGGTGGCCGTGGCCGCGCTCGGGCTGTGGCTCACACGGGGACGGGAGCGGCTGCCGAGGACGAGGTGGTTCTACTACGCCGCGATCGCCGCGCTGCCCGCCGCGCTGCTCGCCAACATCTTCGGGTGGGTGCTCACCGAGATGGGCCGCCAGCCCTGGACCGTCCACGGCGAACTGCTCACCGCGAACAGCGTCTCCCCCGGGGTCAGCCTCGGGACGGTCGCCATGAGCCTGGGCATCTTCACCGCCGTGTACGGGCTGCTGTTCGTCATCGAGGCGGGCCTGCTGTGGAAGTACGTCAAGAAGGGCCCCTCACACCTCGTCCCGGATCTGGAGAACGACGAGGACGAGTCCCAGATCCCCCACTTCAGCTACTAGGAGCCAACGACCATGGAACTGGCCGTCATCTGGTTCGTCGCCATCGCCGTCCTGTGGATCGGGTACTTCGTCCTGGAGGGATTCGACTTCGGGGTCGGCACCCTGCTGCCCTTCATGGGCAAGCGCAACTCCGTGGACCGCCGGGTCACCATCAACTCCATCGGCCCGGTCTGGGACGCCAACGAGGTGTGGCTGCTCACGGCGGGCGGAGCCATGTTCGCCGCCTTCCCCGCCTGGTACGCGTCCCTGTTCAGCGGGTTCTACGTGCCGCTGTTCCTCATCCTCATCGCGCTCATCCTGCGCGGCGTGGCCTTCGAGTACCGGGGCAAGCGCGACGACCCCCGCTGGCAGGACTGGTGGGACCGGGCGATCTTCTTCGGCAGCTCCGTCCCCGCGTTCCTGTGGGGCGTGGCCTTCGCCAACATCGTCCGGGGCGTGGCGATGGACTCCGACCACATCGTGACCGCGTCCCTGCTCGACCTGCTCAACCCGTACGCCCTGCTCGGCGGGGTGACCACCCTGTCGCTGTTCACCCTGCACGGCGCCGTCTTCCTGACCCTCAAGACCGACGGTCCGGTCCGGGTCCGCGCCCGCCGGGCCACGCTGATCGCCGCCTGCGTGGCGGTCCCCGCGGGAGCCGGGTTCCTGCTGTGGACCCAGTTCGCCCACGGCAAGCCGTGGACGCTGCCGCTCGTGCTGGTCGCCGCCCTGGCCCTGGTGGCCGGTGTGGTCGCGGCCTGGTACCGGCGCGAGGGTTGGTCGTTCGTGGCCACGGCGGTGACCATCCTCGCCGCCGTGACCGCGCTGTTCGGGTCGCTGTTCCCCGACGTGCTCCCGTCCACCACCGACGCGGCGTTCAGCCTCACCGTCGAGAACGCCTCCTCCGCCGACTACACGCTCACCGTGATGTCGTGGGTGGCCCTGGTGTTCCTGCCGCTGGTCATCGGCTACCAGTCCTGGAGCTACTGGGTGTTCCGCAAGCGGGTCACCGGCGAACAGGTCAGCATGTCCGCCCCCGCCACCACCGGCGGGGGCGGCCCGGACCAGGCCGCCTGAACCGGCCGCGGTCCGTGTCCCCGTACCCTCCGCCTCCCGCGTCGCCCCGGGACGCGGAGGGTACGGCACCGCCGGAGGCCTCCCTGGATACTGGGACCGGACCGCACCGTGCCCCGTGTCCCCGACACATCCGCCCCACCGGCCCCACCGCCCCGGCCGGGCTCCGACGCCACGAGGTTCCACGCAGATGAAACCGCTCGATCCACGACTGGTGCGCACCGCGGGCGCGGTCCGGACCCACCTGGCCGTCACCGTCGTCAGCGGAGTGCTGATCACCGGCCTGATCCTCGCCCAGGCCTGGCTGCTCGCCCGGGTCGTCACCGGGGCCTGGGCCGGGGAGGGACTGGACGCCCTGGGCTGGATGATCGCCTCGGTGGCCGCCATCGCCGTCGTCCGCGCCCTGCTGTCCTACCTCGCGGAGGCCTCCGCGCTGCACAGCGCCGCCCGCACCAAGTCGCAGCTGCGGCGCCAGCTGGTCGCCCACGTCACCGGTTCGGGCAAGGTGTGGCTGGCCGAGGGCGGCGACCGGGAGGACGGGTCGCCCCGGGCCGGGGAACTCGTCACCCTGGCCACCCGGGGCCTGGACGCCCTCGACGAGTACTTCTCCCGCTACCTGCCCCAGCTCGTCCTGGCCTGCATCGTGCCGTTCGCGGTGCTGGCCGTCGTGTTCTGGGCGGACTGGATCTCCGGGATCGTCATCCTGGTGACGCTGCCGCTCATCCCGATCTTCATGGCCTTGATCGGCATGCACACCCAGCAGCGCACCGAACGCCAGTGGCGGCTGCTGAGCCGGTTGGGCGGGCACTTCCTCGACGTGGTGGAGGGGCTGCCGACCCTGGCGGTGTTCCGCCGCGCCAAGGCGCAGGCGGCGATCATCCGGAAGGTCGGGGAGGACCACCGGGCCGCGACCATGGGGACGCTGCGGATCGCGTTCCTGTCGGCCTTCGCACTGGAGCTCCTGGCGACCCTGGCGGTGGCGCTGGTCGCCGTCGAGGTGGGGCTGCGCCTACTGGGCGGGCACATGGACTACCAGACCGCCCTCCTGGTCCTGATCCTCGCGCCCGAGGCCTACCTGCCGCTGCGCGAGGTGGGCGCCCGCTTCCACGCGAGCATGGAGGGCGTGGCCGCCGCCGACCAGGTCTTCACCGAACTGGACCGCAGGCGCGGGACGCGGGCTCCGGCCGGGGACGGCGAGGAGCGGCCCGCCCCGGCTCCGACCGGCGTCGCCGCCCCCGCCGCCGCGGGCGACATCCGCTTCGAGGGGGTGGGCCTGCTCTACCCGGGCCGCGACGTGCCCGCCCTGGCCGGGCTGGACCTGACCGTCCGCTCCGGCGAACACCTGCTGCTCACCGGCCCCAGCGGTTCGGGCAAGACCACCCTGCTGTCCCTCCTGCTCCGGCTCGGGGAACCCACCGAGGGGCGGATCAGCGTGCGGGCGCCGGGGGGCGAGTGGACCCCGATGGACGACGTGCCCGCCGACGACTGGCGGCTCGGCGTCGCCTGGGTCCCCCAGCACCCCTACCTGTTCGACGTCTCCGTCGCCGACAACATCCGTCTGGGCGCGCCCGACGCCGACATGGAGCGGGTGCGGGAGGCGGCCCGGCTGGCCGAGGCCGACGCGTTCGTGTCCGCGCTCCCCGAGGGGTACGGGACCCTGCTGGGTGAGCGGGGCGCGCGCCTGTCCGCCGGGCAGCGGCAGCGGATCGCCCTGGCCCGGGCGCTGTGCCGGGACGCGCCGCTGGTCCTGCTGGACGAGCCCACCGCACACCTGGACCCCGAGAACGCCCGGGCGGTACGCACCGCCGTGGCCCGCCTGCTGGAGGGGCGCACCGCCGTGATCGTCGCCCACGACACCGGATGGGCCGAGTCCGAGCTCGGCGCGCGCCTCCGGACCGCCGCACTCCCACTGCTCACCCAGGAGGCCCGCCGATGAGCTCCGAGACGGCCCCGCTGGTCGACGAGCGGGAACGGCGCCGGGACCCGCTGCGCCGGATGATCGGCCTGGCCCGGCCCAGGAGCGCGCGGTTCGCGCTGGGCGTGCTGCTCGGCGCCGCCGCCACCGGGTCGGGTGTGGCCCTGCTGGGCGTGGCCGCGTGGATGCTGGCGACCGCCGCCGACCATCCGTCCATCACCGCGCTGAGCGTGGCCGTGGTCGCCACCCGGGCGCTGGGGGTGAGCAAGGGCGTGACCCGCTACCTGGAGCGGCTGGTCACCCACGACGCCGCGTTCCGGACCCTGGCCGAGGTGCGGGTCCGGGTGTACGAGCGGCTGGCCCGGACCGAACCGTTCGGCCGCTTCCGCTCCGGCGACCTGGTGTCGCGCCTGGTCAACGACACCGAGGCCACTCTCGACCTGCTGGTGCGCGGCCTGACCCCGCCGCTGGTGTCGGTGGTCACCGGTGGCGCGACGGTGCTGTTCCTGACCGTGGTGTACGTCCCCGGGGGCCTGCTGCTCGCCGCGGGTCTGCTGTTGGCCGGGCTCGCGGTGCCGCTGGCCGCCGCCGCGTTGGGGCGCGGCCCCGGGCGGCGGGAGGCCCGGGCTCGGGGCCGACTCTCCACAGCCCTTGTGGACACCCTCCAGGGCGCTCCGGACCTGGTCGCCTACGGGGCCATGGAGCGTCAGGTGGCCCGGGTGAACGAGGCGGACGCGGAGCTCACGCGGGTGGCCCGGCGGGACGCGGCCACCCTCGGGCTGAGCGCCGGGGCCACCGCCCTCATCACCGGGCTGACCGTGTGGGGCGCGCTGTTCCTGGGCGTGCTCGCCGTGGAGGACGGGGCGATCGGCCCGACCGCGCTGGCGGTGCTGGTGCTGACCACGCTGGCCGCCTTCGAGATCGTCGCCCCGCTGCCCGCCGTCGCGGCGCGGCTGGGCTCGATCCGCGCCAGTGGTGAGCGGCTGTTCGGTGTCCTGGACACGCCGCCCGGGGTCGCGCCGCCCGCGAGGGAGGGCCTGGAGATCGACCCGGACGCCGACGCCACCGTGCGGATCCGCGACCTGCGCGTGCGGTACGGCCCCGAGGAACCGTGGGCGCTGGACGGGGTGGACCTGGAGATCCCCGCCGGGCAGACGGTGGCGGTGGTCGGTCCGAGCGGCGCGGGCAAGAGCACGCTCGCCTCGGTCCTGCTGCGCTTCCGGGACCCGGACGGCGGCCGCGTGGAGATCGGCGGGGTGGACATCACCGACTACCCGGCCGACGAGGTCCGCCGGGTGGTGTCCGGGGTGCCGCAGGACCCGCACGTGTTCGCGTCCACGCTGCGGGAGAACCTGCGGCTGGCGCGCCCGGGGGCCGGGGACGACGAGCTGTGGGCGGCGCTGGGCGCGGTGCGTCTGGCCGGTGAGGTCGAGGCGATGCCCAAGGGTCTGGACACCCAGGTGGGTTCGCACGGCATGGGGCTGAGCGGCGGGATGCGGCAGCGGCTGGCGCTGGCCCGCGCGGTACTGGCCGCGCCGCGCGTGCTGGTGTTGGACGAGCCGACCGCGCACCTGGACCCGGACACCCGGGACGCGGTGGTGGCCGACCTGCTCGACGCCGCCGAGGGGTTCTCGACCCTGCTCATCACCCACGACCTCACCGGGCTGGACCGGGTGGACCGCGTCATCGTGGTCCGCGACGGCCGGGTGATCCAGTCCGGGACACACGCGGAGCTGATGGAGCAGCCGGGCTGGTACCGCGCCGTAGGCGTCCATTGAGGGTGGCGGCGGGCGACGGGCGGGCGGTACCGCGCCGTAGGCGTCCATTGAGGGCGGTGGGGGGCGACGGGCGGGCGGTACCGCGCCGTAGGCGTCCATTGAGGGCGGTGGGGGGCGACGGGCGGGCGGTACCGCGCCGTAGGCGTCCGTTGAGGCTGGCGGCGGCGGGCCACGGGTGGAACCGGTCCGTCCCGGGCGCTAGTGTTCGCCCGTGAATCCCGTACGTGAGGTCTTCGGTGGTTTCGGTGTTCTGCTGCGCGGTCTGGCGATCGTGCTGCGCCGACCACGCCTGTTCCTGTTGGGCGCGCTGCCCGCACTCGTCACGTCCCTGCTGTTCCTGGCGGCGCTGATCGCGCTCGCGGTGAACCTGGAGGGCCTGGTGGCGTGGGCGACGCCGTTCGCCCGGGAGTGGGACACCGCCTGGCAGGGGCTGGTGCGCGGCGCCCTGTCCGTGGGTCTGCTCGCCGGAGCGGTCCTGGTCATGGTGGTGGCGTTCACGACCGTCACCCTGGCCCTGGGCGCGCCGGTCTACGACAAGATCGCGGAGCTGGTCGAGCAGGAGCTGGGCGGAGCGCCCGAGGCCCAGGACGAGTCCCTGGCCGCCGGGCTGGCCCGCTCGATCCGCCAGTCCGTGGGGATCGTGCTGGTCTCCCTCGTGGTGACCGTCTGCGCGTTCCTGCTGGGGCTCGTCCCCCTGCTCGGCTGGATGATCGGACCGGTCCTGACCGCCGTGATGGGCGGCTGGCTGCTGTGCATCGAACTCACGGCCAGCGCCTTCGACCGCCGCGGCCTACTGCGCGTCCGCGACCGGCGCCGCTTCATGGGGACCCGGCGCTGGCGTGCGCTGGGGTTCGCGGTCCCCACGTACTTCCTGCTGGCGATCCCGTTCGTCGCCGTGGCGGTGTTCCCGGCGGCGACCGCCGGCGGCACCATCCTGGCGCGCGAGCTGCTGCCCGAGACGCCCCAGGACCCGCGAACTCCCACGGACCCCGACCCGGCCCCACCCCAGGCGCCGCAGGGGCCCCAGTAGCCGCCTCAGCCCTCCGTGGCACCCCTGAATCACCCCCGGACACGCGAGGGGGCGGACGACCCCAGGTCGCCCGCCCCCTCCCCTCGTTCCCGTGCGGTCAGCGCAGACCGGGGTCACGGCGCAGCGCCGTGGTGATCATGCGCTCGACGAGCGCCGCGTAGTCCAGGCCGGTGGCGCCCCACATCTGCGGGAAGGCCGACGACGGCGTGAAGCCGGGCATCGTGTTGAGCTCGTTGACGAGGATCCGGCCGTCCTCGGTGTAGAAGAAGTCCACCCGGGCCAGGCCCTCGCAACCCATGGCCTCGAAGACGTCGGCTGCCATCGCGCGCAGGCGGGCGACGGCCTCCTCCGGGATCTCGGCGGGGATGGTCAGGCCGCTCGTGGACAGGTACTTGGCCTCGAAGTCGTAGAAGTCGAAGCCCTCGGCCACGTGCACCTCGGCGGGGAACGAGACGTCGGGGGTGCCGCCGTCCTCGGACTCCAGCACGCCGCACTCGATCTCGCGGCCGATGACCTGCGCCTCGACCAGCACCTTGGGGTCGTGCTCGCGGGCGGCCTCGACGGCCGCGACCACGGCGTCGGTGTCCGAGGAGTCCTTCACCTTGCTGATGCCGACGCTGCTCCCGGCGCGGGCGGGCTTGACGAACACCGTCCGGCCCAGCTCCGCGACGTCGTCCAGGACCTTCTTGCGCTCGGTCCGCCAGGTGCGCTCGGTGATCGCCACGTAGTCGCTGGTGGGGATGGAGTTGCCGACCAGCAGGGCCTTCATGAAGACCTTGTCCATGGCGGCGGCGCTGGAGAAGACCCCGGCGCCCGCGTAACGCACGCCCATCATCTCGAAGAGGCCCTGGATGGTGCCGTCCTCACCGAACGGACCGTGCAGCAGCGGCAGGACCACGTCGACCTCGGCCAGCCGCCGCGTGCCCTCGTCGGGGCTGACGGTCATGAGCTGGCCCGCCACGTCGAAGGGCAGCGCGATCTCGACGCCCTCCTCCGAGACGGTCGGCAGGGCCTTGGTCGCCGCGTCGATGCGCAGGCTCTCGGGGTCGCCCGAGGTCAGGACCCAGTTGCCGGTGGGCGTGATCCCCACCGGGACGACCTCGTATCGGTCCTGGTCGATGACGGACAGGACGCTGCCCGCCGTGACGCAGGAGATCTCGTGCTCGGAACTACGACCGCCGAAGACGACGGCGACCCGAATCTTGCGCTGCTCGGACGACATGCTGCCTGACCCTATCTCGCCTGCTGATGAATCCGGTACGGGTGAAAAGCACCCGTGTGTCACTTGCCCCCGTCGAGCGCCGCGAGGGCGTCCCCGATGAGGTCCCGGGGGTCCTCCAGGCCGATGGAGAACCGGACCGCGCCCGGGGAGACGCCGGCGGCGGTCAGCTCGGCCTCGCTCATGTTCCGGTGCGAGGTCGACGCCACGTGCCCGGCCAGCGTGTGGGTGCCGCCGAGCGAGGCCGCGATGGTGGCCACCTCCAGGCGGTCCGCGAAGGCCATGCCCTCGGCCCGGCCGCCGCGCGGGTGCACGGTGACCACTGCACCGTGGCGGCCCTCGTCGAAGAGCCTGCCCGCGAGCGCGTGCCCGGGGTGCGAGGGCAGCGACGGGTGGTCGACCCGCTCCACCTGAGGGTGCCCCTCCAGGGCCAGTGCGAAGGCCGCGGCGGTCGCGCACTGGCGCTCGACCCGCAGCGGCAGGGTCTCCAGCCCCCGGTGCAGCAGGTAGGCCTCGTCCGGGGCCAGACACGGTCCGAGGTCGATCCGGGCCGAGCGGACGCGGTCGATCAGGGCGGGCGCGGCCACCGCCACGCCGCCGGTGGTGTCGCTGTGCCCGCCCAGGTACTTGGTGGCCGAGTGCACGACGACGTCCGCGCCGAACTCCAGCGGGCGGCAGACCGCCGGGGAGGCGAACGTGGAGTCCACCACCAGGGCGGCGCCCGCCGCACGCGCGATCCGCGCCAGCCCGGGGAGGTCGGAGACGGTCATCGCCGGGTTGGACAGCGTCTCGGTGAACACCACCCGGGTCTCGGGGGTGACCGCCGCGGCCACGGCGTCGAGGTCGGTGATGTCCACGAAGTCCGTGCGCACGCCGAACCGGCGCATCAGCCGGTCCAGCAGCGAGTACGTGTTGCCGTAGATCGAACGGGAGGCCACCACGTGCGCGCCAGCCTCGGTGAGGGCGAGCAGCACGGTGCTGATGGCCGCCATGCCGGAGGCGAAGGCCTGGCCGCGCACCCGGTCCGGGAGCCCCGCGCCCTCCAGCGCCGCGACCGCGTCCGCGAAGGCGTCCACGGTGGGGCTGTCGATGCGGGCGTAGGAGTAGCCGTCGCGCGTACCGGCCAGGACGTCCGCGAACCCCTGCGAGGTGTCGAACGCGTAGGTGGTGGCGCGGTGGACGGGCATCCGCATGGGGCGTTCGGAGGGCACCGGGGCCGCCGGGGCCCGGACCGCCCGCGTGTGCTCCCCCGCGCTCCCGGAACCGGGTGTGTGTGTCATCGTGCTCGCTCTCAGACCCCGTAGCGCTCGGGCTTGGTGCTGCGTGACATGAACGCCAGCAGCGCCTGGGCCGGACTCATGTCGTGGTGCATCATCTTGACGACGGACTCGGTGATGGGCATGTCGACCCCGTGGGTCCACCCGAGTTCGAGGATCGACTCGGAGGACTTGACCCCCTCGGCGGTCTGCCTCGTCTCCGCGACGACCTGTTCGAGGGTCTTGCCCGCGCCCAGTTTCTCACCGAAGGTCCGGTTCCGCGACAGCGGGGACGAGCATGTCGCCACGAGGTCACCCATCCCGGCCAGCCCGGACAGGGTGTGCTCGTCCGCGCCGAGGGTGACCGCGAGCCGGGTGGTCTCGGCCAGGCCCCGGGTGATCAGCGACGCCTTGGTGTTGTCGCCGAAGCCCATGCCCTCCGCGACGCCGACCGCCAGGCCGATCACGTTCTTCATCGCGCCGCCGATCTCCACGCCCACCAGGTCGGTGCTGGTGTAGGGGCGGAAGTACGCGGACTTGAAGAGCCCCTGGAGGTGGACGGCGGTCTCCTCGTGCGGGCAGGCCACCACGGCGGTGGCGGGCTGGTGCTCGATGATCTCCCGGGCCAGGTTGGGGCCGGACACCACGGCGATCCGTTCCCGGGGCAGGCCCAGGACCTCACCGACGACCTGGCTCATCCGCATGAGGGTGCCGAGCTCGACGCCCTTCATGAGGCTGACGACCACCGCGTCCTCCGCGATGTGCGCGCGCCAGGCGGCCAGGTTCTCCCGCAGCGTCTGCGAGGGGACGGCCAGGACCACGACCCGGGCGCCGGTCAGCGCCTCGGCCGGGTCGGTGGTGGCGCGCAGTCCCCCGTTGAGCGTGACCCCCGGGAAGTAGTCCGGGTTCTCCGAGGACTCGTTGATCGCGGCGACCACCTCGGCCCGGCGACCCCACAGGACCACCTCGGCCACGGGGCCCTCACCGTTCTTGCGCGCCAGGTCCGCCGCGTCCGCGACGATGTTGGCGAACGTGGTCCCCCAGGACCCGCTGCCCAGAACCGCGACCTTCACGTTCTCAGCGCTCATCTGGTCGGTCATGCCCCCGTGCTGTTCTTCCCGTTGTCAGTGTCGGCGCCCGCGTCCCCGGCGCCCCCCGTGTCGTCCGCGGCCTCCCCGCGCTCCGCGCGCCGGGTCTCGGCCTCCTGCTGGCGGGCCTTCCGGTAGTCGAAGGGCTCGGCGGGCGGCTGCTCACCGCGGATACCGGCCTGGAGGGCGGTGATGTCGGCCATGATCGCCCTGGTGGCCCCGTCGAGGACGGTCGCGGTGAGCGGCTGGTCCCGGAACTCGGACAGGTCCACCGGCGGACCGGCGCTGAACTGGATCCGCTTGCGCGGGGGCAGCAGCCGCGGCTTCTTCTCGCCGTAGGGGAGGATGTTCTGCTCGCCCCAGTGCGCGACCGGGACGACCGGGACACCGGTGGTCAGGGCCAGCCGGGCCACGCCGTTCTTGGCGGTCATCGGCCACAGCTCGGGGTCGCGGGTGCAGGTGCCCTCCGGGTAGAAGATCACCGACGAGCCGTCCTGGACCAGCGCCTTCTCGGCCTCGCCCAGCGCCTTGACCGCGTCGGAGCTGCCGCGCCTGATCGGGATCTGGCCGGTGCTCCTGGCCACCGAGCGGACCACGGGGATCTTCATGACCCCGTCCTTCATGGTGAAGGTCGGCCAGCGGCGGGCACCGATGTAGAGGAAGTGCGCGACGGTCAGGGGGTCGGTCACCGACAGGTGGTTGGCGGCGATGATCACCCCGCCCTGGGCGGGCACGTTCTCGGTGCCCTTCCACTCGGGCTTGGTCACGAACCACAGGACGAACCGGACGATGCGGGACACGACCCACTTGACCCATCGCGATTCTCGTTGCTTGGCCACGGGGGACTCCTCACTTCTCGCTCCCGGCCCGGTCCGGACCACGGAAGCTCAACCGACTCAGTCTAGGACGTGTACCGAAGTTCCGGGTGACGCCGTCACCGGCCCGGACGGACACGCCCAGGGCGCCCGCGCCGCGCCGTACCCCGAAGGCCTACCCTCGTCACTGTCGTGGCCGTATCGACGTCCCGGGGGAACCGTGACCGGCTTTGGAGAGCGTGACGGGGCCTCGCACCTCGGAGTGCGCTGGTCCCTGATCGTCCCAGTGAAGCACCTCGGTCTGGCCAAGACACGACTGGCCCGGGCCGCCGGGGACCTGCGGGAGGAGCTGGCGCTCGCGATCGCCTGCGACACGGTGGCCGCCGCCCTGGCGTGCGAGGCGACGGCGGCGGTGTTCGCCGTCACCGGGGACTCCCGTGCGCGCGCCGAACTGACGGAGCTGGGCGCGGCGGTGGTCGGCGGTGAACCGGGCGGCGGACTGAACCCCGCCCTGGAGCACGGGGCCCGGGTCGCGGCGGGGAGGCTCCCGGGGTTCGGCGTGTGCGCCCTCTCGGCCGACCTGCCCGCGCTGCGCCCGGAGGAGCTGGAGCTGGTCCTGGCGGCCGCCTCGGCCCACGGACGGTCGTTCCTGGCCGACACGCCCCGCGTGGGGACCACCCTGCTCGCCGTGGCGCCCGGTGGACCGCT
Organism: Nocardiopsis sp. iso_237; assembly: GCF_056173345.1. Lineage (NCBI taxonomy): Bacteria > Bacillati > Actinomycetota > Actinomycetes > Streptosporangiales > Nocardiopsidaceae > Nocardiopsis > Nocardiopsis sp. iso_237. Next base: position 5,377,926 of record NZ_CM149669.1, read on the forward strand.
GGCCCCGGCCTTCGAGGGGGCCTCACGCGCCCGCCACCTGGCCGGTGGGGCACGGGAGCTGCTGATCCCCGGTGTGGGGTCCGTCCGGCGGGACGTGGACACCCCGGAGGACCTGGCGGCCGTCTCGGAGATGGGCGTGGGGCCCCGGACGCGTGCGCTGCTGGAGCGCCTCCCGACCGTCCCACCGGACCGGACGCGCGGGCGGGCCCGGTCCTGAGGCCCATGCCCCGGTGGCGCGGGGCACGGGGCGCCTCCTGGTGGCGGCGTCCCGGGCCGACCCCGGACAGCACTCCGCCCGGGCCCCTGATGGGAACCCGGGCGGGTGCGTCCTGACCGCCTGGTGGCGGTGAGGCTACTTCTTGTCGCCGTTGACGAGCGCCTTGAAGTCAGCGCCAGCGCGGAACTTCGGAACGAAGCTCGCGGGGACGTTGATCGTGGCACCCGTGGCGGGGTTGCGGGCGGTACGAGCCGCACGCTCGGACTTCTCGAAAACGCCGAAGCCCGTGATGGCGACCTTGTCGCCCGACGCCACGGTGGCCTGAATGGTCTCAAGCACAGCGTTGACCGCTTCGGTCGCGGTCTTCTTGTCTCCGAGACGGTCGGAGATCGCGTCGATCAGGTCACGCTTGTTCATAAGGTTCCTCCGGTTCCCCCTTGCTCGCACGAAATTAGGGGAAGCAGAGGCCCTTACACAAATACAAACGCCCACGGGCAAGGCGTGTCGGGCCCCTTCCGACCTGCGAGGTCACCCTCCGCGACGGTTGGGGAGCAAGGGACGGGGGTGGTGAACCAGCCCCTTTTGCCCCCTTCTGTGGGCCTCAAAAGCCTACGTATAACCGGATTCCGGGCTCCGGCCGCGCCGCGCTTAAGGACACAAAGACCGTAAGCGAGCGCTCACGTCAAGTAAAGGTAAAATTATTCGGGACCGGGGGTGCGCTGAGTCACAGCGACCCCCGATCCCGTGTCGGAGAGGCGTTCCGAAGCTAGAGCGTGACCGGCTTCCAGGGCTCCCTCGTGGTCTCGAACGCACCGATCTCGTCCGTGTGACGGAGCGTCAGGGCGATGTCGTCCAGACCCTCCAGCAGACGCCAGCGGGTGTAGTCGTCGAGCTCGAAGGGCTCCCGCACGTCCGCTCCCGGAGCGCGCACCTCGCGGGCCACCAGGTCCACGGTCACCTCCGTGGCGGGGTCGGCCTCGACGGCCGCCCACAGCCGGTCGATGACCTCCTGCGGCAGCAGGACGGTCAGCAGGCCGCCCTTGAGCGAGTTGCCCCGGAAGATGTCCGCGAAGCGCGAGGACAGCACGGTCCTGAAGCCGTAGTCCTGGAGCGCCCACACGGCGTGCTCACGGGAGGAGCCGGTACCGAAGTCCGGCCCGGCCACCAGGACGGACGCGCCCTCGTACTCGGGGCGGTTGAGCACGAAGTCCGGGTCGGACTTGCGCCACTCCGCGAACAGGCCGTCCTCGAACCCCGTGCGGCTGACCCGCTTGAGGTAGACGGCGGGGATGATCTGGTCGGTGTCGACGTTGCTGGAGCGCAGCGGGACGGCCCGACCGGTGTGGACGTCGAACTTCTCCATGGGAGGACTCTCCTGACGGGGTCGGGGACTACTGCGGGTCCAGGTCGGCGGGCGAGGACAGGGTGCCGCGCACGGCGGTGGCGGCGGCGACCTGCGGCGACACGAGGTGGGTGCGACCGCCCCGGCCCTGGCGTCCCTCGAAGTTGCGGTTGGAGGTGGAGGCGCTGCGCTCGCCCGGCTTGAGCTGGTCCGGGTTCATGCCGAGGCACATCGAGCAGCCCGCCTCGCGCCACTCGGCGCCCGCGTCCAGGAAGACCTGTCCCAGGCCCTCCTCGTTGGCCTGCTCCTTGACCCGCATGGAACCGGGCACCACGAGCATCCGGACGCCGTCCGCGACCCTGCGGCCGCGCACGATCTCCGCGGCGGCGCGCAGGTCCTCGATCCGGCCGTTGGTGCAGGAGCCGAGGAAGACCGTGTCCACGCTCACCTCGCGCATCGGCGTCCCGGGGCTCAGGTCCATGTACCTGAGGGCCTTCTCGGCGGAGGCGCGCGCGGAGGGGTCCTCGTAGGACGCGGGGTCGGGCACCTCGGCGTCCAGGGGAACGCCCTGGCCCGGGTTGGTGCCCCAGGTGACGAACGGGCTGAGCTCGTCGGCGTCCAGGACCACCTCGGCGTCGAACTCGGCGCCCTCGTCGGTGCGCAGGCTCTTCCAGTGCTCGACGGCGGCGTCGAAGTCCGCACCCTGGGGCGCGTGCGGGCGACCCTGGACGTAGTCGAAGGTGGTCTGGTCCGGGGCGATCATCCCGGCGCGGGCGCCCGCCTCGATGGACATGTTGCACACCGTCATACGGGCCTCCATGGACAGGGCCTCGATGGCCTCGCCCCGGTACTCGATGACGTAGCCCTGGCCGCCGCCGGTGCCGATCTTCGCGATCACGGCGAGGATGATGTCCTTGGCGGACACCCCGGGCCGGAGCGTGCCGTTGACGGTGACGGCCATGGTCCTGAACGGCTGCATCGGCAGGGTCTGGGTGGCCAGGACGTGCTCGACCTGGCTGGTGCCGATACCGAAGGCCAGGGCCCCGAACGCGCCGTGGGTGCTGGTGTGGCTGTCGCCGCAGACCACGGTCATGCCGGGCTGGGTGAGGCCGAGCTGGGGGCCGACCACGTGCACGACGCCCTGGTCGATGTCGCCCATGGGGTGCAGGCGCACTCCGAAGTCGGAGCAGTTCTTGCGCAGGGTCTCGACCTGCTTGCGGGAGACCGGGTCCGCGATGGGGGCCAGGAGGTCCATCGTCGGGACGTTGTGGTCCTCGGTGGCGATGGTCAGGTCCGGGCGGCGCACGCCGCGACCCGCCAGGCGCAGGCCCTCGAAGGCCTGCGGGCTGGTCACCTCGTGGACGAGGTGGAGGTCGATGTAGAGCAGGTCCGGCTCGCCGTCGGCACGCCGGACGACGTGCTCCTCCCAGACCTTCTCGGCCATCGTGCGTGCCATGGGCGATCGCCCCTCTCGTGTGTCGCGTCTCGTGCTCGCCTCGTCACGGGGTGCTTCGCCAGGGCCGCTGGCCTCGCGCACGGATGTGCGGCCGACTTGCATTCCATATTTCGAGACGGCAATATCAAGCCATGGACAACTCTAGCTCATCCAGCGGTGTCGGTGTCCTGGACAAGACGATGTCCGTCCTCGACGCCCTGGAGTCGGGGCCCGCGTCGCTGGCCCAGCTGGTCCAGATCACCGGTCTGGCCCGCCCCACCGCCCACCGTCTCGCCGTCGCCCTGGAACGGCACCGCATGGTCACCAGGGACAGCCAGGGCAGGTTCGTGCTCGGGCCGCGCCTGGGAGAGCTGTCGATCGCCACCGGCGAGGACCGCCTGCTCGCCGTGGCCGCGCCGGTCCTGGTCCAGCTGCGCGACCTGACCGGCGAGAGCGCCCAGCTCTACCGCCGCCAGGGCGACCTGCGCGTGTGCGTGGCCGCCTCCGAACGCAGCAGCGGCCTGCGCGACACCGTCCCGGTCGGCAGCGAGCTGCCCATGAACGCCGGTTCGGCCGCCCAGGTCCTGCTCGCCTGGGAGGACTCCGACCGCATCCGCCGCTCGCTCGTGGGTGCCCGCTTCACCGCCGCCAGCCTCGCCCAGGTGCGGCGCCGCCGCTGGGCCCAGAGCGTCGCGGAACGCGAGCAGGGCGTGGCCTCGGTCTCCGCCCCGGTGTCCGGGCCCGGGGGGCGCGTGATCGCGGCGGTGTCCGTCTCCGGCCCCATAGAGCGCCTGACCCGCTCCCCCGGCCGCATCCACTCGCAGGCCGTGGTGTCGGCCGCCGAGAAGATCAGCGAGTCGCTGCACACCTACGAGGGCTCGCACTAGGCAGCGCCCCGACCACCGCACCATCCCGGACCGGACCCCGCCCGATCCCCTCCCCCGTACACAGGAACGCGCCCGTGGCCGCGTCCGCCGAACCCCGGCGGGCGCGGCCGCCGTCGTTCCCGGACCCGTCCGCCCGGGGCCGCGCAGGGCCGCCGCGGGTCAGCGACGGACCGCGCGAAAGTCCGGCCCCGCCCCTGGACTCTTATTGACACTCTGTCTAACATGACGGAATGTCTCACAAGAACGTGACCGGGAACACAGCCTCCCGGGCCGAGCTCGACGCCTTCCGTGAGCTGCAACAGCTCGCCTACCAGGCCGCCAGCGACGTGGCTGCCGCCCTCGAACCCGGTGTGACCGAACGCGAGGCCGCCCGGCGCATCCGCCAGAACCTGGAGGCGCGCGGCGTCCAGGACTGGTTCCACACCCCCTTCGCCTGGTTCGGGGACCGCACCGCCTTCCGGAACTTCCGCGTGCCGCTCCAGTTCTTCCCGACCGGACGCCGACTGGAGGAGGGCATGCCCTTCATCCTCGACTGCGCCCCCGTCCGGAACGGCTTCGTCACGGACATCGGCTACTCCGGCTACCTCGGTGAGAACCCCCTGCACGACCTCCTCATGGACGACCTGCGCGCGCACCGGGACCTGATCGTCGAGCGGGTCGGCGCGGGCGACACCCTCCAGGACGTCTACCGCGCCGTGGACGCCCTCATCCGCGAACAGGGCTACGACAACCGGCACCGGGTCTATCCCGGTCGCGTCATCGCCCACCAGGTGGGCAGGGTCGAGTCCCGGCTGCCCCGGGCGATCGTCGCGGGGTTCGGCGTCCGCTCCCTCCAGACCCTGGTCGGTGACCTCGTCGTCGAACGCCTGCACCACCGCTCCCCCCTGTGGGCGGACGGCGACATCTCCGCGCACCCCGCCACCCCCGGCATGTGGGCGGTCGAACCCCACATCGGCTTCCGCGACATCGGGGTGAAGTTCGAGGAGATCCTCGTCGTCACCGAGGACGGCGCCCACTGGCTCGACGACGACCTGCCGCACGTCCGCCGCTGGGCCCGGACGTCCCCCGACCCCGCCGCGACCAGCGAGGAGACCGTGACCGTATGAGCACCCGACCGCACCACCGCGTCACCACCACCGACGGCCAGCGCCTGGCCGTCTACTCCGCCGGGGACCCCGCCCTCCCCACCCTCGTGCTGGTCCACGGCTACCCGGACAACGCCGCCGTCTGGGACGCCCTCGTGGCCGACCTGGCCGCCGACCACCACGTCGTCACCTACGACGTCCGGGGAGCCGGGCGCTCCACCGCCCCCGACGACCGCTCCGGCTACCTCCTGGACCAGCTCGCGGACGACCTGCGCTCCGTGGTCGACTCCGTCAGCCCCGACCACCCCGTGCACCTGGTCGCCCACGACTGGGGCTCCATCCAGACCTGGCACGCCGTCACCGAGCCCCGGCACGCCCACCGCTTCGCGTCCTTCACCTCGATCTCCGGCCCCGACCTCGACCACGCGGGCCACTGGCTCCGCGAGGCCCCCGACGGCGTCCGCAACGTGCTGCGCCAGGCCGTGCGCTCCAGCTACATCGGGTTCTTCGGCACCCCCGGGCTGCCCGAGGCCGCCTGGCTGAGCGGGATCGGCGGACTGGCCCTGGCCGGTCTGGAACGCGTCGGCGGCGGCCCCCGCGTGCCCGCCCACCGCGCCACCCGCGACTACCTCAACGGGCTGGCCCTCTACCGCGCCAACATGCTCCGCCGCTTCACCCGCCCCACCGAACGCCGCACCAGCGTGCCGGTGCAGGCCCTGGCCCCCACCCACGACGCGTTCATGGTCGACCAGGTCCAGTCCAACGCGGGACGCTGGGCGGACGACTTCCGGTTCCACCGCTTCCAGGGCGGGCACTGGTCGCTCCGTTCCCGGCCCGCCCCCGTCGCCCGCCGCGTCCGGGCGTTCGTGGCCGAGATCGGGTCCGGGGCGCCGCGCCCGGTCCGCAACCTCACCGCCCAGCAGGCCCGCCGCCACGGCGGCGCGTTCGCCGGCCAGGTCGCCGTGATCACCGGGGCGGGCAGCGGTATCGGGCGCTGTCTCGCCTTCGAGCTGGCCGAGCGCGGCGCGCGCGTCGTCGCGGTCGACGTCAACGGGCCCGCCGCCGAACGGACCGCCGCGCTGTGCTCCCTGGTCACACCCGGCTCCGCCGCCCGGCGCGTGGACGTCACCGACTCCACCGCCATGGACGGGCTCGCCGCGTGGGTGCGCGACGAGTACGGGGTACCCGACATGGTCGTGAACAACGCCGGGATCGGTGTGGCCGGACCCTTCCTGGAGGCCAGCAGGGAGGACCTCGAACAGGTCGTCGACGTCAACCTGTGGGGCGTGGTCAACGGCGTCCGCGCCTTCGCGCCGATGATGGTGGAGGCCGGGGGCGGCGGCCGGATCGTCAACACGGCCTCGGCCGCCTCCTACCTGCCCTCACGCCTGTACGGCGCCTACTCGGCCACCAAGGCGGCGGTCCTCGGTCTGAGCCGTTCCCTGCGCGGTGAGCTCGCGGGCCGGGGGGTGTCCGTCACCGCGGTCTGCCCGGGCCTGATCGACACCGGGATCATCTCCGACGCCCGCCTCTCCGGCATGGGCGAGGTCTCCCGGGCCAAGGAACGGCTCAACCGGCTGTACCGGCTGCGCGGCTACACCCCGGAGAGGGCGGCCCGGCGGATCGCGGACGCCGTCGAGTCCGACCCGGAGATCGTCCCGGTCACCGCCGAGGCCCACATCGGCCTGGCCCTGTCCCGGCTCTCCCCGGCCGCCGTCCGCGCCTACGCCCGCGTGGCCCCACCGTCCTGAGCCGACCCCCGCCCGCACCGACCCCTCACGGAGGCCGCCCATGAGCGGTGACGACGCCCTCACACCCACCACACCCGCCCCGACCGGCGTGGACGAGCCCGACCGGCTCGTGCTGAACGCCCGCGACGTCCGGTTCGACTGGAGCGAACTGGACCTGCACTGGATCCCCGGCGAACCCTTCGCCACCCACGTCATCAACGTCCTCCACCTGCTGTTGCCGGAGGGGGAGCGCTGGTTCGTGGAGGTCTTCAAACAGGCCGTCCCGCACATCACCGACGACGAGCTCCGCGAACAGGTGCTCGGTTTCATCGGCCAGGAGGCCGTGCACGCCGAGGCCCACGCGGGCGTCCTCGACCACATGGACGCGCACGGTCTGGACCCGCGCCCCTACGTGGAACAGATCGCCTGGATGTTCCGGGTGGTGCTCGGAGACCGCGACCTGACCGGCGACCGCGAGTTCGCGTGGCTGCGGACCCGGCTCGCGGTGATCGCCGGGATCGAGCACTACACGGCCGTCCTGGGCCAGTGGGTGCTGGACGCCCGGAAGCTGGACGAGGTCGGCACCGACCCCACCATGCTGGACCTGCTGCGCTGGCACGGAGCGGAGGAGGTGGAGCACCGCGCGGTCGCCTACGACCTGTACGCGCACCTGGACGGCGGCTACCCGCGCCGCGCCCTCGCCATGGGGGTGGCCGCCTTCGCCCTGGCCGCGCTGTGGGTGCGCGGGGTCCGGTTCCTGGTCACCAACGACCCCTACCTCCGAGGCAGGATCGAGGGGCGCAGACCGAGGGCCTCCTGGGCCGTGCGGGACGGAAGACGCGGCCTGATCCCGCACCTGGGCCGTCTGGCCCGCGCCATCCCCGAGTACCTCCGCCGCAGGTACCACCCCTCGCACTACGGCTCCACCAGCCAGGCCGTCGCCTACCTGGCGGTCTCCCCCGCCGCCCGGGCCGCCGACGCCGCGGAGCAGGAGGCGGCACGCGGGGAGGGGGCACAGTGACGGACGGATCCCTCCGGGACGCCGACGACCCGGACCGGGGCGACCGGAGGATCGCGCACAGCGCCGAGTCCTACGCGCACCCGGACTCCCCCGTGTCGCTGTTCGGCCGGGGCGGGGGCCCGGACCGGTTCATGCTGGCCCTGGAGCGCCTGGCCGCTCGGATCGAACCGGTCACCTCGCGCTGGCGCCCCGGCCGACCCCCGCCCGCGCCCACCGGAGACCTGCCGGTGCGGGTCGCCCGGGTGGAGCGCCCCGCCCCGGACGTCGCGGCCCTCACCCTGGCCCCCGCCCGGCCCGGGACGACGCTGCCCCGCTGGCAGCCCGGCCACCACGTGGACGCGGTCCTCGGTGACGGGGTGGTGCGCCAGTACTCCCTGTGCGGAGACCCGGAGGACCGCTCCGCCTACCGGATCGCGGTGCGCCGGATCGAGGGCGGCACGGGTTCGGGCCTGGCGCACGCGCTCACCGAGGGGGACGCGCTCGCACTGCGCGGGCCGCGCAACGCCTTCCCCTTCGCCCGGGCCGAGCGGTACCTCTTCGTGGCGGGCGGCATCGGGATCACCCCGATCCTGCCGATGGTCCGGGCCGCGCACGCCGCCGGCCGCCCGTTCCGGTTCGTCTACACCGGCCGGAGCCGGGAGAGCATGCCCTTCCTGGACGAGCTCCCCGAGCCGTCCGCGAACGCGGACGTGACGGTGCGCCCCGACGACGAGTACGGAGGCCCGGACGCCGACGCGCTCCTGACCGGGATCACCCCGGGCACGGCCGTGTACGTGTGCGGACCGGCCCCGCTGATCGACGCCTCGCGGAGACGGGTGCCCCCGGGCACGCCGTTCTTCTCCGAACGCTTCTCGCCGCCGCCCGTCGTGGACGGCCGCCGCTTCGAGGTGCGCCTGGGCCGGTCCGGACCGGTGGTGGCCGTGGCGGAGGACGAGTCCGCGCTGGACGCGGTGCTCCGGGCCCGCCCGGAGACCGCCTACTCCTGCCGTCAGGGCTTCTGCGGCACCTGCAGGGTGGGGCTGCTGTCCGGGACGCCCGACAACCGGGACCGGCCCACCGGCGGGTCCCCTCGCGGCGCGGAGTTCGCCCTGTGCGTCTCCCGCGCCGACGAGGGCGAGCGGCTGGTGCTCGACCTGTGAGGGGGTTCCGGGGGCGGTAGTTTCGAGGAGCACCCCGACGACGGGCGGGGGCGAAGGGCTCGGGAGGTAGCGGCAGCGGTGGTGTCCCACAGGACCGACCGTCACCAGGCGCGGGTGACGGGTTCGGCGGCCCCGGTCCACGGACCCGGGACCGGGCGGCGGCCACGCCGCATGGCGCCGCACGAACGCCGGGAGGACCTGATCCGGACGGCGCTGCGCGTGTTCGCGCGGCGCCCGCCCGGCGACGTCACCCCGGAGGAGATCGCCGAGGAGGCCGACGTCTCCCGGGCCCTGGTCTACCGCTACTTCCCCAACATGGCCGAGCTGCGGCGGGCCGCGCTGGAACAGGCGATGTCCGAGCTCATGTCGCGGCTGGCCCCGCCGGACGACCTCCCCCCGGCGGAACAGCTGCGGGCGGCCCTGCGCACCTTCGTTGACTTCGCGGACTCCTACGCCCCCTCCTACGCCGCCCTGCTCAACGGCGGATCGGTGGTCTCCACGGAGGAGACCGAGGCCCAGATCGACCGCGTCCGCGACGGCGTGCGCGCGCTGATCCTGGAACGGGTCGGTGTCACCGACCCCTCGCCCCTGTTGCTGTTGGCGCTGCGCTGCTGGGTGTCGGCGGTGGAGACCGCGGTGATGTCCTGGCTGCGGGAACGGCAGATGTCCCGTGACGAGCTCGCGGACTGGCTCCTCGACCAGCTGACGGCCATGCTGCTCGCCGCCGGGGGCCCCGGGGAGGAACGGGAGCTCCTGGCCGCCCACACGGGCTGAGCGGCGACGGGCCCGCCCGTCACATCCAGGAACGAGTGGTCACCCCGTGTACACCCGGCCCACGTCCCCGGGCCACCACCGGGGCCTACGGTGCGGATCGTCCGCCTCCCCGCCGTAGAAGGGCACACCCATGACCGGCTCTCCGCACCCCGGAACCGACCGACGAGGCTTCCTCACCACGCTCACCGGCGCCGCCGCGGCCGCCACCGGCCTCACGTTCCTGCCCGCTGGCACCGCGCTGGCACGTGAGGGCGCCGCCACCACCCTGGACGTGATCTCGGACGTCCAGGGGGACCTGGCCGACCTCGCGCACGTCCTGGACCACCTGGACTCCCTCGGGACCGCCGACGCCCTCGTGGTCAACGGCGACCTGGTCGCCAACGGCCACGTGTCCGAGTACGAGGCCTACCGGGAGGTCCTGGACGCGCACCCGCACCCGGAGCAGGTGGTCAGCACCATCGGCAACCACGAGCAGTACAACGACGCGCCCTTCGACACCCAGGTGGACCGCTTCCTGGAGTACACGGGGATGCCCGGCGTGTACTCGGAACGGCTGGTGGGGGGCGTCCCGCTGCTGACCGTCGGCACCACAGCGCCCATCGCGGGTTCCAGCGGCCCGTTCGTGACGCTCGGCGCGGAACAGCTCTCCTGGTTGGACCAGCGGCTCTCCCACCACGCGGGCACCGGCCGCCCGGTGTTCGTGTTCAGCCACCACGTGCTCCCCGAGAGCGTGTCCGGCACCACCGGCGACGACGCGGCCCGTTTCTATGACCAGGACTTCGTGGACGAGACCGAGCTCCTGGAGATCCTCGGCGGGCACGCCAACGCGGTCTTTCTGTCCGGGCACACGCACTGGTCGCTGGAGCGCGACGACTGGGCGGTGCGCAAGGTGGTCTCCGGCGGGGACCCGCGCGGGTTCGCCGTGGTCAACACGGGGTTCGTGCAGACCCTGTTCGGCCCGGACGGCCGGGGCGGGGAGCGCGCGATCGACGGTTCGGCGGCGCAGGGGCTGCGGATCGAGGTGGCGGCGGACGGCGCGGTGGCCGTGCACGCGCGTGACCTCAGGGCGGGAACGGTGATCCGCACGCTGGAGATCGAGGCCCCCGCCGGGTAGGCGCGGGGCCCCGGAAACGACGGAAGGCTCCATCCAGTGGATGGAGCCTTCTCCGTTGGTACCCCCGAGCGGATTCGAACCGCCGTTACCGCCTTGAGAGGGCGGCGTCCTAGGCCACTAGACGACGGGGGCCTACACGGTCGCGCGGACCGCTGGTCCGGGTGAACCGTAGTACTACGATACCCACGCGAACCGGACACCGGTGACAAGCACCGGCCAACAGGAGGGCCTCCACCGAGTGGAAGCTTCCTGCCGTTGGTACCCCCGAGCGGATTCGAACCGCCGTTACCGCCTTGAGAGGGCGGCGTCCTAGGCCACTAGACGACGGGGGCGCACCTTGGGTCACAGGACCCGGGCCGACCACGGATAACCATGATCTGCGCTGGCCTACCAGGACTCGAACCTAGACTAACTGAACCAGAATCAGTCGTGCTGCCGATTACACCATAGGCCATTGCTTTCGGAGGACCTGGTCGCTTTCGCTTCCCTGTCCCCCTTGGCGACGTGTTCAACTCTAGCGGACATTCGGAGTGCTCGCGAACCGGAAACGGGGTGGCCGGTCTGTGGCCCCGACCACCCCCGCGGGTCAGCTCCCGTCGGTGTCCTTCTCCTCTGCGCGCAGGCGCTCCAGGGCGGTCTCCAGACGCGCCTGGACCCGCTCACGGCCCAGCAGCTCCAGGGACTCGAACAGCGGCAGGCCCACCGTGCGTCCCGTGACCGCCACGCGCACCGGGGCCTGGGCCTTGCCCAGCTTCAGGCCGAGCGTCGTCCCGGTCTCCTCGGTGGCGTCCTTGAGGGCGTCGGCCGTCCACTCCAGCCCGGGGTCGGCGTAGCGCGCCAGGGCGGCCTCCACCATCTCCTTGCCGACGCCCGGCTTCATGGCCTTCTTCCAGCTCTTCTCGTCCTCGGCGGGCTCCTTCAGGAACAGGAAGTCCACGTTGGGGACGATCTCGCTGAGCACCGCCACGCGGCTCTGGGCCAGCGGGGCGACGGCGGCGAAGACCGCGGGGTCGTAGTCGGCGGCGTCCCAGGGGGTGCCCTCGCCGGTGAGCCAGGGCTGGCAGCGCTCGACGAACTCCTCGACGCCCAGCGCGCGGATGTACTCGCCGTTGAACGCGCGCAGCTTCTTCTCGTCGAAGAACGCGCTGGAGCTGTTGACGTCCTGGACGCGGAAGAGCGGCATCATCTCCGACCACGGCATGATCTCGCGGTCGTCACCCGGCGCCCAGCCCAGCAGCATGAGGTAGTTGACCATCGCCTCGGCCAGGTAGCCCTCCTCCTGGTAGGACTCCAGGGCGACCTTGTCACGGCGCTTGGACAGCTTCTTGCGCTGCTCGTTGACGATGACGGGCAGGTGGGCCCAGACCGGCGGGGTCAGGTCCAGGGCCTCCCACAGCAGCTGCTGCTTGGGGGTGTTGGACAGGTGCTCCTCGCCGCGGATGACGTGCGTGATCCGCATCTCGACGTCGTCGAGCACGTTGGCCAGCACGAACAGCGGGGAGCCGTCGGCACGGGCGATCACGAAGTCCTCGATGGCGGCGTGGTCGAACTCCACGTCGCCGCGGATCTGGTCGCGCACGACCGTGGGGCCGCCCTCGGGCACGCGGAAGCGCAGTGCCCTGCCGGGGCCCGGCTCCAGGCCGCGGTCGCGGCAGAAGCCGTCGTAGCCCAGGTTCGGGTTGTCGCGGCGCTCCTGCACCTGCTCGCGGGTGCAGTCGCAGTAGTAGGCGCGGCCGGAGCGGTACAGCTCCTGCGCGGTCTCGCGGTGTTTCTCGACGTAGGCCGACTGGAAGTAGGGGCCCTCGAAGTGCGGGTCGCTCTCGTCGATGCCGATCCAGGACATCGCGCGGATGATGCCGTCGGTCCACTCGGGACGGTTGCGGGCGGCGTCGGTGTCCTCGATGCGCAGGACCATGCGGCCCTCGGGCTGCTGCTGGGCCAGGGCCCAGTTGAACAGGGCGGAGCGCGCACCGCCGACGTGGAACATGCCCGTGGGGGACGGGGCGAAGCGGGTACGAATCGGAGTCTCAGTCACGCTTCCGAGGATATCGGTGGCCCGGGATGACCTGTGGGAAGTCCCGGAGAGGGCCACGGGACGGGGACGGAGCCGCCGAGGTCCCGGTCAGGGCCGGATCGGCAGCGGTCGGGCGTGAACTGGGCCCAGGCCGAACTCGCGGGAGAGGGCGTCGGCGAACCCGGCGGCGATCTTCATCTCACCGTCGTCGTTGGGGTGGGTGCCGTCGTAGGTGTCCGCGTAGGGGTCCCAGGCCTCGGCCGCCGCCAGGTCGAAGCTGACCACCGGCGACTCCTCCGTGGACAGGTCGGCGGCCACGGAGCGGACGAGTTCGTTGTACACGTACACGCGCAGGGCGAAGCCCTGGTCCTTGTCCGCGAGGGTGATGGGGAGCGCCTCGGCGAACAGGACGCGGATCTCCGGGTTGGCCTCGCGGGCCGCCTGGACGTAGGAGGTCAGCCGCTGCTCCATGTCCTCGGCCGTGATGGGGTGCAGCAGGTCGTTGATGCCGATCATCACGCACAGCACGTCCGGCCGGTGGGCGGCGACGTCGGCCTCGATGGTGGTGAGGGCGTCGGCCAGGGTGCGCCCCCAGCGGGCGTTGTGGTCCTGGTCGAAGTCCGGGTCGCGATAGGTGACGCCGTCCGGGTCGGGGGATCCGGTGGGCTCCGGGGTGGCCGGGGCCTCGGGGCCCTCCTCCGCCGCCTCCCCGCCCTCCAGGGAGCCGAGGAGGCCGTCCTGGCCCCCGTCCCCGTCACCGCCGAAGAGTTCCGGCGGGATGATCTGCTCCGGAGTGGCGGGGTCGGAGTACGGGCCGACGAAGTCCAGGTTCCCCACGTGCGGGTCGAGGTGGTTCCACAGGTGGAAGCGCCAGGTCCGGTCACCGCCCGCCCCGTGGGTCATGGAGTCCCCGGCGAGCATCACGCGTACCCGTGCGCGGTCCTCCAACCAGGCTCCCCGGTCGGCCTCGTCAGCGGGGTCGGGAGCTCCCAGGCCCGGCCGGGTGACCAGCCACAGGCCGGACCCCACCAGCGCCAGGACCAGGGCGAGGACCCCGGCGAGGATCGCGGGGCGGCCGAGGCCGGGCCGTCGTGCCAGTCGTGGTGCCAAGGGGTTCGGACCTTCCGCTCGGTGCGTCGGTGGGCGCCGCCGGGCGGGGGCGCCGTGGTGCGCCCCCGCCCGGCGGTGCGGGATCAGTCCCGGGTGACCACCCTGTTGGTGATGGTGCCCAGGCGCTCCACGGTGACGGCGACCTCCTGGCCGACCTCGACGGGGCCCACCCCGGCGGGAGTGCCGGTCAGGACCACGTCGCCCGGGAGCAGCGTCATGAAGGAGGTGACGTAGGAGATGATGCCCGGAATGTCGTGGATGAACTGTGACGTACGTCCATCCTGGCGGACCTCGCCGTCCACGGTCGTGGTGACCGCGAGGTCCTGGGCCTCCTCGATGCTCAGGCCGGTGGTGATCCACGGCCCGATCGGACAGAAGGAGTCGAAGCCCTTGGCCCGCGTCCACTGCTTGTCGGTCTTCTGGAGGTCACGGGCGGTGACGTCGTTGGCCACCGTGTACCCGAAGATGACGTCCTTGGCGCGCTCGCGGGGCACCTCGCGGCAGGGCCGCGAGATGACGATGGCCAGTTCGCCCTCGTAGCTGACCCACTCCGAGACCGAGGGGTAGAAGACGGGGTCGTACGGGCCGGTGACGGCGGTGGACGGCTTCAGGAAGACCACCGGTTCGTCGGTGGACTCCCCCGTGACCTCCTTCATCTCCGCCACGTGGTCGGCGTAGTTCTTGCCGATGCACACCACCTTGGTGGGCAGCACCGGCGACAGCAGGCGCACGTCGGAGAGCCTGGCCCGCTCGCCCGTCAGCTTGATGTCCCCCAGCAGCGGATGCCCCGTCAGCCGGGCCACGAACTCCTCTCCGCTGTCCGTGTCCGTCTCGACCAGGCCGAACCCGACCTCGTCACCGGCCGCGAACCGTGCGATACGCACCTGATGCCTCCCAGCAGCCCTCTTGCTCGTTCTTGCCGCTTGAAGCGTAGCGGCGCCCGGCGCGACCGCGCCCGGTACGTCCGGGTGTGCGGGGCCCGAGCCGATCCAGAACCAGACACCCAGAGTGACGAGTCGTTCACGATATGATGAAGGCAAACGCCCGAAGGCGTGACACACCCACCCTTCCCGGAACGCGACCTGGCCCTTCCCGGGGGCGAACTCTGGCATGCTGGGATCGTGGTCCGAGGCCCCCGGGAACCGTCGTTCCGGAGGTCGGCGATACCACCAGTGTGCGTGGTGACTCCGTCCGGGCTGGCCGCCGCGACATTCGGCCAGCCGTGTGGGGCGTCTCCACCGACCGCGCTGGTCGGAGCGGTCCCACGACCGCCGGACGGCGCGGGAGGCCGCACCTCACGCCGCCGGAGTCCCGGCGGTACCACCGTCCACCGTCGAGAGGTTGAGCCTCGTGCCCGCTTCCGCTCCCCGAGCCAAGCACCGCCGACGCCGCCGGTATCCCATGGGACTGGCCCTCGGGCTGTGCCTGGTCTCGGGCGCGTCCGCCGTGCTGATGGTCAGCGTGCCCGAGCCCGGATCCGAGCTCGACTCCCCCGAGGAGACCTCCGCCACCGGCCCCGTGGGCGACGGGGTGCCCGAGGACAGCACCCGCCGACACCCCGGCTCCGAGGACTCCGGATCCGGCGCGGCGGACCCCTCCCCCAGCGCGTCACCGACCGACGAGGACGACCTCCCCCTCCTGCTGCGCTCGGTGGTGGAGGAGGTCGACACCGCGGACGGCGACCTCAAGGTGGTGAAGGGCGAGGGCGACGTCATGGGAGACGGCCCGCTCACCACCTTCGCCGTGGAGGTGGAGAAGGGCCTGCCCGGCCGGACCGGGGACTTCGCGGACGCCGTCGAGGAGATCCTCGGGGACGACCGCAGCTGGGGCAACGACGGGGACCGCTCGCTCCAGCGGGTGGACGGCGACGACGCGGACATCCGGGTGCTGCTGGCCGCGCCGGACACGGTGGACCGCCTGTGCGCGCCGCTGAACACCAACGGGTACGTGTCCTGCGCCAACGGCAACCGCGCCATCATCAACCAGAACCGCTGGGTGTCGGGCGTCGAGGACTTCGGCGACGACCTGGAGACCTACCGGATCTACCTGATCAACCACGAGGTGGGCCACACCCTGGGCCACGGGCACGTGGACTGCCCGGGCGAGGGGGAGCTCGCCCCGGTCATGCAGCAACAGACCCTGGGCCTCCAGGGCTGCGAGGCCAACGGCTGGGTGTACCCCTAGACCCGCGAAGAGCTGCCGGGTTTCCCGGACACGGGGACACCGCACCGTGTTCGATGGGGTTGGCCCCGCCGACCCTGGGGCCGTACGTCGCCCGTGA
Source organism: Nocardiopsis sp. iso_237 (assembly GCF_056173345.1). Taxonomy (NCBI): domain Bacteria; kingdom Bacillati; phylum Actinomycetota; class Actinomycetes; order Streptosporangiales; family Nocardiopsidaceae; genus Nocardiopsis; species Nocardiopsis sp. iso_237. The sequence continues at coordinate 5,394,075 of NZ_CM149669.1, forward strand.
CGGGGGTCCGCCGCCCCGTGCGGGGGTCCGCCCGCGCCGCGTCGGGCGAGAGAGTGAGGCCGTATGTGTGACTGCCGCGCAGCCCGATCCGAGGCCGTCGGACCCGAGGTGACCAGACGCTCCGCGTTCGGTGTCGCCGGGGGCGGCGCGCTGGCCGGGGTGGTGACCGCCTGCGGCGGCTCCGAAGGCGGCGAGGACGGAGGCGGTGACGGCTACGCCGAGCAGGACACGGACGCCCCGATCGCCACCACCGACGAGATCCCCGTGGGCGAGGGTGCGGTCCTCAGCGAGCACGAGGTGGTCGTCACCCAGCCCGAGGAGGGTGTCTTCCGCGCCTTCTCCACCGCCTGCACCCACGAGGGCTGCCCGGTCGACCAGGTCATCGACGGGCAGATCGTGTGCCCCTGCCACGGCAGCCGCTTCTCGGTCGAGGACGGCTCCCCGACCGAGGGTCCGGCGCGGAGCCCGCTGGAGGAGGTCGGGATCAGGGTCGACGGCGACTCCATCGTCCTCGCCTGAGGGAACGCGCGAGGGGCCGCGGTGGTGGCACCACCGCGGCCCCTCCGGTCATCCGCCCGGGTCAGTCCTCGACCGAGGCGTTGTACTCCCCGATGGTGCGGGACACGCCCGCCGCCGCGTCGGCCATGGCCTGCTCGGCGGAGGTGTCACTGGTCAGGGCGGTCTCCCAGCCCTCCTCGGCGGCGACGCGGGCCTCGGACATGACGCCCATCATGCAGCCCGCCGTGTTCTCGTTGATCTCCGAGTCCGCCAGCTGGGAGGCGGCCACGGAGAACTGCGGGAACTCCTCGGCGCGCTCGGAGGCCTCCGGCCCGTCGTAGCCCTCGGTGTTGACCGCGAGGTATCCGGTTCCCGCGTGCCAGACCGACTGCGCCTCCGGGGTCAGCAGGAACTGGACGAACTCCCAGGAGCCGCGGATCTCCTCGGGGGTGTGGCCCTCGCCGTTGATCCACAGGGACGCGCCGCCGATGATCGAGCCGCCCGGGTCGTCCGCGCTGATCAGCGGGAAGTACCCGGCGCCGACCTCGAAGTCGGACTGCTCGATGAAGCCGCCCAGGGAGCCGGTGGACTCCAGGGTCATCGCGGCGCGGCCGGAGGTGAACGCGGCCTGGCCGTCGTCGGTGTTGCGACCGATCTGGACCGCCAGGTCGTCCTCGATCATCTGGTCCCACCACTCGACGAGCTCGACGATCTTCGGGTCGTCGAAGAGCACCTCGGAGGCGCGGCCGTCACGGCCGTTGGAGGCGTCGCAGTACGGGGTGGCGGAACGCGCCATGAACTGCTCGATGAACCACCCGTACACGGAGGCGCCGAAGCCGTACTGGACCACGGTGCCGTCATCGTCCCTGACGGTGAGCTTCTCGGCGGCCTCGCGGATCCCGGCGAGGTCGGTGGGCGGCGCGTCCGGGTCGAGTCCGGCCTCCTCGAACGCGTCCCGGTTGACGTACATCAGCGGGGTCGAGTTGTTGAAGGGGAACGACCGCAGCTCCCCGCCGACCGTGAAGTAGTTGAGGAGCGCGTCCTCGATCGGCGAGGTGTCGTAGTCGTCCACGTCCAGGAAGGACTGCGCGGGCACGGTCTGCGCGGAGTCGATCATGAACTGCGTGCCGAGGTCGAAGATCATGATCATCTCGGCGGTGTCGCCCTGCTGGATCGCCGCGCGGTGGCTGGCCAGGGCCTCGTCGTACTGGCCCTGGAACGAGCCGGTGACCTGCACCCGGCCCTCGTTCTGGGCGTTGAACTCGTCGATGAGCCCGTCCAGCACCTGGCCGTTGGTGGCGTCCATGCTGTGCCAGAACTCGACCTGGACCGCCTCGTCGAGGTCGTCCAGGACCTCCGGCCCGGGGGCGGTGAGGTCGCTGCCGCCACCGCCGCCTCCTCCGCCGGAACACGCGCTGAGGACGAGGCCGAGGCTGGTGAGCAGGGCCGCGGCCTGCACGCCGCGACGTCGGGGGATACGTGTCATGGGTTCTTCGTCTCCACTGGGTTTCGGGACCTACTTGACCGCGCCCGCGGTGAGGCCCCGGACGATGAAGCGCTGTCCGAAGATCACGAGGGCGAGGGTGGGGATGACGGACAGTGCCGCGCCCGCCAGGACGAGGCCCGGGTTGGCCGCCTCGCCCGCCTTGAGGCTGTTCAGACCGATCTGGAGGGTCTGCATCTCGGTGCTGCGGGTGATGATCAGCGGCCAGAAGTACATGTTCCAGCTGGTGATGAACACGTACATGCCGACGGCGGTCAGAGCCGGCTTGCTGAGCGGCATGAGGATGGTCCACAGGAACCTGAGGTGTCCCATGCCGTCGATGCGCGCCGCGTCGTACAGCTCCCGGGGGAACTGCCTGAAGCTCTGACGCAGCAGGAAGGTGCCGAAGGCGTAGGCCAGGAAGGGCAGGACCAGACCGGCGTAGGTGTTGCCCAGTCCCCACCCGGTCAGGGTGAGGTAGTTCGGGATGAAGGTCGCCTCGGCGGGGACCATCAGCGTGGACAGGAACAGGGCGAAGACGACGGCGCTGCCCCGGAACCGCAGGAAGACGAACGCGTACGCGGCCAGGGCCGACGTCACCAGCTGGCAGACCGTGATGATCCCCGCCATGACCAGCGAGTTCGCGTACATGCGCAGGAGCGGGACGGCGCCGAGCGCGCCCTGGATGTTCTCGAGGTTCACACCGGTGGGGAGCAGGCGCGGCGGGAACGTGGACAGCTCCCCCGGCTCCATGAGGGTTCCCACGAACACGTAGTAGACGGGGAACAGCACCGGGACGAGCAGCACCGCCAGCATGAGGTACAGCAGGACGCGGCCGACGACGTGGCCGGCCCCGTGCCGGTGGCGGGCGCGGACCGGTTCGTTCCGGGCGATCCGGTCGGCGGTGGCGGTCGCGGAGGTCCGGCTCATGAGTAGTGCACCTTCCGCTCGATGACACCGAACTGGACGACGGTGCACACCAGGACCACGACGAGGAGCACGAGCGCCTGGGCGCTGGCCCGACCGAAGTCGCTGGTTCCGTAGGCGAAGGCGTCCTGGTAGATGGAGTAGACGAGGGTGGTCGTGGACCCGACCGGTCCGCCCGCCGTGAGGATGTGGATCTGGCCGAAGCTCTGGAGCGCGTTGATCGTGGAGATGACGATCAGGAAGAAGAGCTGGGGGCCGAGCATCGGGATGGTGACGTCCCAGGCCAGGCGCGGCCCGGTGGCACCGTCGATGCGGGCGGCCTCGTTGACCTCCTTGGGGATGGAGCCGACCCCGGCGGCGAGCACGAGCACGCCGTATCCGAGGTTCATCCACACCGTGGTGAGGGCCACCGACCACAGGGCCATCTCCTGGGAGGTCAGCCACGGGACCTGGTCGAGGCCCATCCGGTAGAGGACGCCGTTGAGGACGCTGTTCCCGGGGCTGTAGAAGACCGCGAAGATCACCGAGGCGCTGGCCACGGAGAAGGCGAAGGGCAGCGCGAAGGCGCCGCGGAGGAACCGCTGGGCCCGCAGCACCCCTTCCAGGAGGAGGACGACCGCGAGGGCGCCCACGACGCCGGGGACGACGACGCCGAGGGTGAACACCAGGGTGGTGAGGAGGATCCGCCCGAACTCGGGCGAGGCCATCTCGGCGAAGTGGCTCAGCCCGACGAAGCGGTTGGGCTGGCCGATGATGTCGTTGCCGTGCATCGACAGGTAGACGGTCCGGCCCAGCGGATAGACCAGGAAGAGCGCGAAGACCGCCACGGAGGGGCCGAGGAAGCCCCAGGCGAGGATCGCGTCCCGGCCGGGGCGGGCGCGTTTGTTCGAGGACGTGGGGGAGGGCGGCGACGCGGCGCGGCGTTCCGTCACCGAACCGTGGGTCACACCGTTCCCCCCGCCCCGTCGGATGGTGGGTGAGGACACGACCCGAAGTCTTCACGGGGCAGGTGGCCTGCGGTTCGCTGGAGGGCGAACTGCGCGCCAACGAAAGCGCGCACGTTGGTTATGACCGGCATCTATCACCACTCGTACATTTCGGACATCGTCAAAGTCCGCAGTATCGAGTGACCGGAGACACACTGGCTATGGCCTCAAGGACAGGTCTGTCTTACCCCCAGGTAAGGCTCGACCGCCTGACCTCCACCTTCGAGGTCAGGCGGTCGTGTGACGTGGGGGTTCCGCCCGTGGCGATCACGTCACCGGGAGGACACCCGGGCGGGGGTCGCCGTACACCGGCGCGGGATCAGCCCCTGGGGTAGCCCTGCCGCAGCAGCCCGTAGGTGATGGCCTGCTCCAGCGCCACCCACGAGGCGTCGACGACGTTGGGGCCCACGCCCACGGTCGTCCATTCCTCGGCGCCGTCGCTGAAGCTGACGAGGATGCGGGTGATCGCGTTGGTGCCCGAGGTCCCCTCCAGGATGCGGACCTTGTAGTCAGTCAGCTCCAGCCCGGCCAGCGCGGTGTACACGTTCTCCATCGAACTGCGCAGCGCCCGGTCCAGGGCGTTGACCGGACCGTTGCCCTCGGCGGTGGCGATGACCCGCTCGCCCTTGACCCGGAGCTTGACGGTGGCCTCGCTGAGGCTCTCGTACTCGTTGGACAGCGGGCTGGCCCCCACGGCCGGGCGGCGCTCGGTGAGCACCCGCCAGGACTCGGTGTCGAAGTAGCGGACCGGCGAACCCAGCTCCTCGCGCAGCAGCAGCTCCAGGGAGGCGTCGGCCGCCTCGAAGCTGTACCCGGACAGTTCGAGGCTCTTGACCCGCTCCACGACCCGGCCGGACAGCTCGCGGTCGCCGGACAGGTCCAGGCCCAGCTCCCGCGCCTTGAGCTCGATGGAGGCGCGCCCGGCCATGTCGGAGACGAGCATGCGCATGCGGTTGCCGACCAGCTCGGGGTCGGTGTGCTGGTACAGGTCGGGGTCGACCTTGATGGCCGAGGCGTGCAGCCCGGCCTTGTGCGCGAAGGCCGACACCCCCACGTACGGCTGGTGGGTGTCCGGCGCCAGGTTGACGATCTCCGCGATGGCGGTGGACACGCGGGTCATCTCGGCCAGGCAGCCCTCGGGCAGGACCTCCATGCCGCGCTTGAGGCCCAGCGCGCCGACCACCGAGAAGAGGTTGGCGTTGCCCACCCGCTCGCCGTAGCCGTTGGCCGTGCACTGGACGTGCGTGGCTCCCGCGTCCACGGCGGCCAGGGTGTTGGCCACCGCGCAACCGGTGTCGTCCTGGGCGTGGATGCCCAGACGGGCGCCGGTGGCCTCCAGCACCTCCGTGACCACGCGGGTGACGTCGCCGGGGAGCATGCCGCCGTTGGTGTCGCACAGGACGACGACGTCGGCTCCGGCCTCGGACGCGGCGCGGACCACCGAGAGGGCGTACTCCGGATCGTGGTGGTAGCCGTCGAAGAAGTGCTCGCAGTCCACGAACACGCGCTGCCCGTGCTCGCGCAGGTGCGCCACGGTGTCCGCGACCATGGCGAGGTTCTCGTCGAGGGTCGTGCGCAGGGCCCGTTCGACGTGCCGGTCGTCACTCTTGGCGACAAGGGTGACGACCGACGCGCCGCTGTCGCGCAGTGCGGCCACCTGGGGGTCGTCGGCGGCCCTCACACCGGGTCGGCGGGTCGCGCCGAACGCGGTGAGTCGCGCGTGTTCCAGCGTCAGCTCTCGTGAAGCCCGCTGGAAGAACTCGGTGTCCTTGGGGTTGGAGCCCGGCCAGCCGCCCTCGATGAACGCGACCCCGAAGTCGTCGAGCAGCTTCGCGATGGCCAGCTTGTCGGAGACCCGCAGGTTGATCCCCTCGCGCTGGGCTCCGTCGCGCAGCGTGGTGTCGAAGACGTGGAAACTGTCGTTCCTCATGGGTGGAACTCCCGGTCGATGCTGTGTGTGGCGGCCCCGGCCAACAAAAAAGACCCCTCGTGGACACGAGAGGTCAGCGCGCTGGCAGGGTCCGGTTTCTTCCCTGCGTCTACGCGGGAAGTCGTCAGCCAGCGCGCCCCAAAATAATGAGTACCTGGGACAGCATGTGGTCAGTGTGCCACACGACCCCGGCGGAGTCGCAGCTCGGGGCCGAGATGTCTCACTGTGTGAGACGAACAATCCTCATTCCGGACACTCCGGGCACCTGGCGTACGCCTCGAAGGACCCTCGGAACGTCTCAGGGGCCGCCCCGGCGTCCGGTGGCGGCCCCTGTCGGGACTGGGCGGGCCCCGCTCCTAGAAGCGGGTGATCCAACCGTGCCTGTCCTCGCGCAGGCCGGTCTGGAGGCCCACGAGCTCCTCGCGCAGGCGCATGGTGACCGGGCCGGGCTGGCCGTCACCGATGGTGAACTCGCCGTCGTCGCTCTTGACGTGGCCGACCGGGGTGACCACGGCGGCGGTGCCGCAGGCGAAGACCTCGGTCATCTCGCCGGACTCGGCGGCCGCCTTCCACTCCTCGATGGACAGCGGCTCCTCCTCCGCGGGGATGCCCAGGTCCGGGGCGAGGCTGAGCAGCGACTCACGGGTGATGCCGGGCAGCAGCGTGCCGGTCAGCGGAGGGGTGCGCAGGCGGGCGTTCTCGCCCTCACCGAACACGAACCACAGGTTCATGCCGCCCATCTCCTCGACCCAGCGGTGCTCACGGGCGTCGAGCCACACGACCTGGTCGCAGCCCTTCTCCACGGCCTGGGCCTGGGCCAGGAAGCTCGCGGCGTAGTTGCCCGCGAACTTCGCGGCGCCCGTACCGCCGGGGGCGGCGCGGGTGAAGTCCTTGGACAGCCAGACCGTCACCGGCTTGACGCCGCCGGAGAAGTAGGAGCCCACCGGGGAGGCGATGAGCAGGTAGACGTAGCTGCGCGACGGGTTGTTGACGCCCAGGCCCACGTCCGTGGCGACCATGAACGGGCGCAGGTAGAGGCTGAAGTACTCCTTGGACGGGACCCAGTCGCCGTCGTGCTCGAGCAGCAGCTCGATGGACCTGAGGAAGAGCTCCTCGGGCAGCTCGGGCATCGCCATCCGCGCCGCGCTTCTGTTGAAGCGGGCGGCGTTGGCCTCGGGGCGGAACGAGGCGAGCGAGCCGTCCGGGTGGCGGTAGGCCTTGAGCCCCTCGAAGATCTCCTGCGCGTAGTGCAGGGCGGCCGTGGCGGGGTCCAGGCTCAGCGGACCGTAGGGCTCCAGCTTGGCGTCGTGCCAGCCCTTGCCCTCCGTGTAGCGGATGCTCACCATGTGGTCGGTGAACACCTGACCGAACCCGGGGTTCTCCAGCAGTGCCTCCCGTTCCTGCGGGGTCTTCCGCTGGTCGGAGAGCTGGATGTCGAACGTCAACCCAGTGGTGGTGGTGTTGTTGTTCATGTCGTCGGTGGTCCTCTCGGATGCAACCGGTCGGCAGCGCCGCCGACCTGGGATCTAGTGTGTCGGAAGAGCGCACCCGGTGCCAGGTCGGGTCACACGGACAGCGGGCGCGCGGAAGGGTCTCCGGCGCGCCCGCTGACGATCACGGTTGGCTCGTTCGTCGGCCGCGCCTCAGGGGTGGCAGGGCCGACGCCGATGGTGTCAGCCCTGCTCGGCTACTCGCGCGGCGAGGTCGTCGCCGATCCGGGAGGTGGTGCGGACCACACCGTCCTGGGCGCGGGTCTTGAGGTCGGCGGAGACGGCGGCCTCGATCCGGCGCGCGGCCTCGGGCAGGCCCAGGTGGTCCAGCATGGTGGCGGCGGAGAGCACGGTGGCGGTCGGGTCGGCCTTGCCCTGGCCGGCGATGTCCGGCGCGGAGCCGTGGACCGGCTCGAACATGCTGGGGAAGGTGCGGTCCGGGTTGATGTTGCCGCTCGCGGCGAGGCCGATACCGCCGGTGATGGCGGCGCCGATGTCCGTGATGATGTCCCCGAAGAGGTTGTCGGTGACGACCACGTCGAAGCGGCCGGGCTGGTTGACGAAGAACATCGCGGCGGCGTCCACGTGGCAGTAGTCCACGGTCACCTGCGGGTACTCGGCGCCGACCTCCCGCACGGTGCGCTGCCACAGCTCGCCCGCGAAGGTGAGGACGTTGTCCTTGTGCACCAGGGTCAGCTTGCGGCGGGGGCGGTTCGCCGCCTTCTCGAAGGCGTAGCGGACCAGGCGCTCGACACCGAAGCGGGTGTTGACGCTGTCCTGGGTGGCGATCTCGTGCGGGGTGCCCTTGCGGAGCACGCCCCCGGCACCCGCGTAGGGGCCCTCGGTGCCCTCACGGACGACGAGCATGTCGATGTCCTCGGGGGCCACGCCCGCCAGGGGGCTGTCCACCCCGGGGTAGAGGCGCACGGGGCGCAGGTTGACGTAGTGGTCGAAGTCGAAGCGCAGGCGCAGCAGCAGCCCCCGCTCCAGGACGCCGCTGGGGACGGACGGGTCACCGACGGCCCCCAGGAAGATCGCCTCGTGCTCGCGCAGTTCGGCGGCGACCGAGTCGGGCAGCGTCTCGCCGGTGCGGTGCCAGAGCCTGGCGCCGAGCTCGTACTCGGTGGTCTCGACGGCCAGGTCGTACTGGGAGGCCGCGACCTCCAGCACCTTGAGACCCTCGGCGACCACCTCGGAGCCGATCCCGTCACCGGGGATGACGGCCAGTTTCACGGTGCGAGCTGCCATTGGACTGCCTCTAACTCGGACGTGACCCCACCACGGTCGTCTCACCTGGCGAGATCAAGGGAACAGTAAGTGAGACAACTGTACCGGCCCGGGTGACCGGTACAGCCGTCCGACCTCGGCTCCGCTCAGTCGCGGCGGTTGATCGCGTCCTGGAGCGCGCGGTGGATCTCGTCGTCGGAGTCGGGCGTGGACGGGTACTCGATCAGGTCGTACATGTGATCCTCCGGAGGCTCTGCGTGACGGCGGGAGCGCACGGCTCGGCCGTCGGCGGTCGACGGTGGTGCGCCCCGGGGCCCGACGGCGGCGGAGCCGGGTCGGCCCGGGCGGGCGCGGTGTGGGCGACGTTGTCCACGACAGATGGGACAGGAGCTCGCCCCGGCGGGATCGTCTGCCGGAGGCGCCGAACACGACCTGTACGCGGAGCACCGCGTCAGGTGCGCCCGGACAAGGGTGGCGCCCGGGCGGCGGATGGGCGCTGGACCGTGGTGTGCGGCGGTGGAGCCGACACCACTGACTCCTAGGACGTCAGAATATCGGAGGTCCAACTATATGACCAGAGATTCCCACACTGTGAGACGCTTCGGCGTTTCGGCAGGTCACGGCCGCACCTCGAAGACCTCCGAGCGAGGCTCAGGCCCCGGTCTCACCTACGGAGCCCCAGGAACAGGAGCCAGGCGCAGCGCCCCTGGGTGAGGGCGCGGACGCGGCGCTCCCACCGTTCGGCCTCCGTCTGCCAGCGGGTCGCCTCCTTCTCGGCCCGGCGCATCTTCCTGTCCCAGTCCTTCGGCGGGCCGTCGCCCTCCTCCTCGTCCTCGGTCAGGACCCCGGCGCGGTCCAGCAGGTGGACGCCCCACAGTGCGGCCACGGCCGCGTCCCGGTCCACCGCGTCCACCCCCAGGTGCCGCGCGCGGGCGAAGGCCGCGGTGCGCTCCAGCCTCAGGAAGTGGGGGCGCCTCGCGGAGCCGCGCACCCGGACGAGCCCGGCACCCTCCCGGTCCGCCGCCCCGGTCAGGGCGCGCACCATCCGCCGCGTCGGACGGAGGCCGGGTGACAGCAGAAGGCGGAAGGGGACGTCGGGGTCGGCCTCCGGCTCGGACTCGGCCAGCCGCACCCTCGGCTCGCACCGGTAGTGCTCGTGGAGGAGCCGCACCTCCAGCGCCGGGTCGTCGACGGTGGCGTGCCGCCCCGGTGTCACCCTCGACCACTCCCCGACGAGCGTGATCCGCACGTCGGCCACGTCACCGGCCAGCAGGGCGTCCACCGTCGCGGTCACGTCGTCGAACCCGCGGCCCGCCGTGTCGACCACCACGTCGACGAAGGGCACCTGCCAGGTCCGCCCGGGGGCGACGCGGCGGGAGTTCAGCCGGGGCACGCGGTTCTCCATGAACGGGCGCCGGAAGCGCGCCGCCTCCGGCCCCCGCAGCTCCGTCGTCGGCCGCCCGAGGTGCAGGCCGGTGGCCACGGGCTCGGGGACGAACACCGCGCCCCGCTGGGCGAGCCGGTAGCCGAGTTCGCTGTCCTCGCCCATGACCAGTCCGGACGCCGATCCTCCGGCGGCCGAGTACAGCGCCCGCGGCAGCGAGGCGGTCGCCCCGGTGAACACCTGCCAGGCCCGGTGGCCAGCGGTCCGCAGCCCGTCGGTGCGCTCCAGGAGCTCGGTGATCCACCCCATGGTGTCCGTGTCACCGCCCGTGAGGTCCGCGTACCTCCCGGCGCGCACGCGTTCGTACACCTCGTCGGGGGTGAGCCCGCCGTCGGGACCGTCACCGAACTCGACCCCGCCCATGACGACGAGGTAGTCGGCCAGGTGGTGCCAGCGCATCTGCGCCTCGACGTGCTCGCGGCCGACCACCACGTCCGCGTCCAACCGCATCACGACGGACGCCCGGGTGGCCGCCACCCCCGCGTCGAGCGCGTGGCCGGGGCCCCACCCGTGCTCGGGGGCGACGACCAGGCGGGTGTTCCCGGGGCGGATCGACGGCAGCCGGAGCGCGGGCTCGCTGCCGTCGTCCACCACCACGACCTCGGTCAGGGCCGCCGGGTAGGTCTGCGCGGTGAGGGCGGCCAGGGTCAGGTCGAGCCGGTCCTGCCCTCCGTACGCCGGGATGACCACGCACACCGTCAGCTCGGGCTCCCACGCCCCCAGGGTCGGCGGTTCCAGCACCGAGTAGTCGTTGCGGACCACTCTGGGCCGCCCGTCGCGGCCCCCTCCCCGCACCGTCCCGGAATCGGCCTCCGCGCCCCGCGCGCCGTCGTTCGCCATGTGCCGTCCCATGTCCTCAGCCGATGATCCGGTACAGGAGCCGACCGGTTCGGCTCCTGGTCAACCAGTGGAACCGGCCCTCCAGCCGCTCGGCGCGCACCCGCTGCGACTCCGCCAGGGCCTGGGCCTCCGCCAGCCGCTCCCGCCAGTCGCCCGGCGGCCCCGCCACCGCCTTCACCGGGGGCGCCTCCGCCGGTTCCTTCCGCGTGGACAGCACCGAGGCACCGTCGACCCAGTGCACCCCGGCCACCCGGTCCACCACGTCGTCGAGGTCCTCCTCCGCCGCCCGCAGCCGCCGTGCGCGGGCGAAGGCGGCCGCGCGTTCGAGGCGGGGGCCGCCCAGGTCGTCGTCGGGCCCGGTGGCGCACACCAGACCCGCCTGGGTCTCGTCCGCCAGCCTGATCATGTCGTCCAGGGCCCGCCGCACCAGGGGCTGGCCGGGTGCCGCCCGCAGCACGAAGGGCACGTCCGGGTCCGGTTCGGGCGCGGTCGGGGCCAGGACCACCCTCGGCTCGCACCGATAGTGCTCGTGGAGGAGCCGCACGTCCAGCGCCGGGTCGTCCAGCACCCGGTGCCGACCGGGGGTCACCCGGTCCCACTCGCCCACCACCGTGATCCGGACGTCGGCCAGGTCACCGGCGAGCAGCGCGTCCACGGTCTCCGCCACCTCGTCGAAGCCCGACTCCCCGGTGTCGACCACCGCGTCGACCCGGGGCACCTCCCACTGGCGTCCGCGCTGGTCCCGACGCTCGTCGACGAGCGGGAGCCGGGTCCCGACGAAGGGGCGGCGGAAGCGGTCGCCTTCCTCCCTGCGGCTCTCCATCTGCGGGAGCCCCAGGTGCCAGCTGTCGGCCTCCCCCTCGGGCACGAAGACCGCCCCGTTCTGGGCGAACCGGTAGCCGAGGTGGGTGTCCTCCCCCAGGACGAGCGCGGACGCGGCACCGCCCGACTCCTCGAAGAAGGCGCGGCGCACCGATCCGGTCCCGCCGATGAAGTAGCGGAACCCCCGGTGACCGGCCTCGCGCAGGCCGTTCGTGCGCTTGTAGGCGCGCTGGAGCCACTTCAGCTCCTCACCCGGACCGGCCACCAGGGCCTCCGGCTCTCCCCCGCGCACGGCGTCGAGCACCGCCGCCGGGAACAGGGTCCCGGGCGCGTGGTCGACGCAGCGCAGGTGGCCGGTGACCGCGAGGTAGTCGGCCAGGTGGTGCCAGCGCATCTGCGCCTCGACGTGCTCGCGGAAGGCGATCATGTCGGCGTCGAAGAACAGCAGCACGTCGGCGTCGGTGGAGGCGGCGCCGGTGTTCAGGGCGTGCCCGCGCGCCCACCCGCCGGGCTCGTTGGGCACGATCCGGGTGGTCTCGGGGCGGATCGGCGGCAGCCGCAGGGCGGGCTCGCTGCCGTCGTCCACCACCACGACCTCCGTGAGGGCGGCCGGATAGCTCTGCGCGGCCATCGACGCCAGCGTCAGGTCGAGCCGTTCCTGCCCCCCGTACGCCGGGACGACCACGCACACCGACAGGGCGGGTTCCCACGCCCCCAGCGGCGGCGGTTCCAGCACCGAGTAGTCGTTGCGGCGGATGAACGGACGGAGTGTCGACGGCGCCTGTGCCGGGCCGCCCTGGACAAGCGTCATCGGTCGCTCCCAGCTGTCGGAGAGTCGGGTGTGGTCGTCTCGGGCACCGGGCCCGGCGCGTCCTCGGGGCTGGACTCCAGCAGTGCGCTGGGTCGCCATCCGCGCCACTGGCGCAGGGGTTCGCGCAGGAAGTAGCCGGTGTCCTCGTTCCAGGTGTGGCCGACCCTCCTGCGGCGGACGACGCATCCCAGTCCGTGGGTCCGGTAGGTCGAACCCCCCGCGTCCCGCACGTCGTCGAGGAGTCCGGCGTCCACGCTGGCCCGCCAGGGCCGGAAGCCGCCCACCTCCTCCAGGGTCGTGCGGTCGGTCAGGATCGCGGCGCCGGTGACGTGCTGGGCGAAGCGTTCGGACGGGACCAGGCGCCGCACGGTCAGGCCCAGGTGCTCCAGGTGGTGGTACTCGGTCGCGCCGCCGACCAGTTCGGCGCCGGAGTAGCGGCGGGCCAGCAGGAGGTCGGAGAGGTGGTCGGGCCCGTACCAGTCGTCGTCGTCCATCTTCGCGACCAGGGTGCCGCTGGCCCGTGCCACCGCGCCGTTGACCACCGACCCGAAGACGGTGTCGCCCGGTGGTTCCCACACCACCAGCGGACGCCCGCCCCGCCGGTACTCCGCGATCGCCGCCGCCACGCCCGGGGCGTCCACCCCGAACCCGTGCAGCGCCAGCACGACCTCCACCCGGACACCCCGCTGACGGGCCACCTGGCGCAGCGCGAAACCCACCATCTCCGGCCGCCGCGTACAGAGCACCACCGACACCGAGGGCTCCGCCGGAACCGGCGATCCGCCCGCCTCCGCGAGACGCCGCGCCCGCCCGTACGACCCGTGCGTGCGCAGGGCCGCGCGCCGCAACCGGATGCTGTGCTCCTCGCGGATCAGTTCGTCGGCGAGCTCCTCCTCCAACGACCACGCGAGCAGGTCGTGAAGCTCCTCGCCCAGGGGCCGCGCCCAGAGCGGCGGGCGGGCGCCCACGAGCGGGATCCCCGCGGCGGCCAGTCCGGCCACCGCGCGCACCGCCGCCAGCGGACCGCTGTGCCGACCCCACTCCAACCGGACCGCGCGCAGGTCACGCAGGGCCGCGACGTCCACGTCCGACACGGAGCCGTCCTCCGGCACCCGCCACAGCACCCGGCCACCCGCGAGCAGGACCCAGCGACCGCCGCGCGAGACCAGTCGGCCCACACGGGAGGTCGAGGTCCGGGTGAACCCCATCGGGTTCACCACCCGCTCGTCCACCACCGGAACGTCGTCCACCGACAGACGGGAGACCCGCGCGGCACGGGACACCGCGCCCCGGCCGCCCAGGCGTACCCAGGTCGGTCCCGCCACCGGCCGGTTCCGCGCGCCGGACGGCACGGCCGGGCTCCGGCGGCCGCCCACCAGTCCGCGCGCCACGGCCGCCAGGACCACCGCCGCCTCGACCGGGTCGGTGAAGGAGAACTCCCACAGCCAGCCCTGGTCCGGCAGTCGGCGCGTCCGCGAGTACAGCAGGTCGGCCCACTCGCCCAGCCCCGGCGGCGCGACCACCGGCGGGAGCTGGCCCGGCGCGGTGGCCCGGACCGCGACCACGAACCCGGTGGCGGAGGGCAGCCGCTCCGCGCGCGGCACGGCCGCGCGCAGGTCGCCCGAGGTGGCGGCGACGATCGCGACCAGGTCGACCGGCTCCTTCCCCCTCCGGCCCGTGCCCCCACCGCCTCGGCCCAGGTCCAGGACCCGGGCCCCGGGCTCCCCGGCCAGCACTCCTGCGGTCTCCGCGCTCCCCGGACCCGTGTGGCCGACCAGCACCGTCCGCGCCCCGTGCGCACGCAGCGCACGGGTCAGCAACGCCTCGATCACCGTGCCGCCCCCGAGGCACGGACCCGCTCGTCCTCCGACTCGGCCAGGTCCGTCCAGGTCCCGGCCAGGGCGGTGGGCGGCAGGTCCCTGGGGTCCGGCTCCAGGAGGGCGCTCGGACGCCACCCCGGAAGCTGTCGCTCCCCGCACAGGCGCAGGAAGTAGCCCGCGCCCACACCCCAGGTGTGACCCCCCGCCTTGCGCCGCAACACGTAGTTGCAGCCGTGCCCGCGGTGGACGCGGCCGCCCATCCGCTCGATCGCCGCGAGCAGGTGCGTGTCCTCGGAGGTGGAGACGAGGGGGAACCCGCCCGCCTCCTCCAGGGTCCTGCGGTCGGTCATGAGGGTGCCGCCGGCCGCCCGGTGCCACAGGGCCTCGGTCTTCCCGGCCAGGCGTACCGTGCGGTCGAGGGCTTCCAGGTAGGCGAAGGAGACGATGCTCCCGACGAGGTCGGCGCCGGAGTACCGGCGGGCCGACAGGAGGTCGGAGAGGTGGTCGGGTCCGTACCAGTCGTCGTCGTCCATCTTGGCCACCAGGGTGCCGCTGGCCCGCTCGATCGCCCCGTTCAGCACGGAACCGAAGACGAGGTCGGTCCCGGCCTCCCACACCACGAGCGAACGCCCGCTCCGCCGGTACTCGGCGACCGCCGCCGCCACGCCCGGGGCCTCCACCCCGAACCCGTGCAGCGCCAGCACGACCTGGACCTCGGCACCGCGTTGGCGGGCCACCTGGCGCAGACCGAAGCCCACCATCTCCGGCCGCCGCGTGCACAGCACCACCGACACCGAGGGCTCCGCCGGAACCGGCGATCCGCCCGCCTCCGCGAGACGCCGCGCCCGCCCGTACGACCCGTGCGTGCGCAGGGCGGCCCGCCGCAGCCGGACACTGTGCTCCTCCCGCGCCTGCGGGTCCGCCATCAGCCGCTCCTCGGCGGAGGAGACGAGGTCCGACAGCTCCCCGCCCAGGCACCGGGCCCATCCGGGGATCGGCCCGCTCACCAGCGGGATCCCCGAGGCGGCCAGTCCGGCCACCGCGCGCACCGCCTCCAGCGGACCGCTGTGCCGACCCCACTCCACGCGCACCGCGCGCAGGTCGCGCAGGCCGACCACGTCCACGTCCGACACGGAGCCGTCCTCCGGCACCCGCCACAGCACCCGGCCACCCGCGATGAGGACCCAGCGGCCCCCACGGGAGACCAGACTGCCCACACGGGACTTCGACCCCCGGGTGAAGCCCATCGGGTTCACCACGCGCTCGTCCAGCGCCGGCACGTCGTCCACCGACAGTTCGCGCAGCACGGGGCGGGCGGACAAAGCTCCGGGGCGGCCCAGCCCCTCCCAGGTGGGCGCCGGGGCGGGGGCGGTGTCCGGGGCCTCGCGCGGTGACGGGGCCTGGCCGCGCCGTCCCCCCACCATCCCCTGGGCCACCGCGCGCAGGACCGTACGCGTGTCGACCGGGTCGGTGAAGGCGAACGAGCACGTCCACCCCCGGTCCGACAGGCGGCCGACGTGGAAGTCGAGCAGGCCCTGCCACTGCCCCAGGCCGGGCGGCGCGGGGAAGGGCGGGCCGGTGTGCGGGGCCGTGGCCTCGACCACCACCCTGAACTCGGCCGCCGAGGGCAGCCCCTCGCTCAGGGGGACCGCCGCTCGCAGGTCGGCCGTGGTCGCCGCGAGGAGCACGACGCGTTCGACCGGCCCCTCGACCGCCCGTCCACCCGCGCCGCGCAGGTCGACGGTCTCCACACCGCTCCCATGGGTGCCGGGGCCCGGATCGGTCCCCGCGCCGACATGGCACAGGAGCAGGCGCCCCGAGCCGCGGCCCCGAAGGGCCTCCGCCAGGAGCCCCTCCCTCACAGGGATGCCCGGGAGTGGACGGGCGCGCCCTTGATCACCTGCACGTCGGGCACCCGGCCGCGGACCTCCGTCCGCAGTTCGGCCACCGACTCGGCCACGGTGTCCAGCTGGTCGGTCAGGTCGTCGGCGCGGCCGAACATCTCGGCCCGGTTCTCACCGGCGATCTCGGCCACCTCCCGCACCTGCCGGTCGAGGCCCTTACGGAGCTGCCTGACCTGGGCGGCGGTGCGTCGTGACTGGACGACGAGCAGCGCGACCAGCCCGCAGAGCACCGCCAGGGCGGTGATCTGCACGGCCGACCACGGGTCGATCAGCCCCAGGAGGTACAGGAATCCGAGTGTCCCGGAGACCGCGAGCACCGAAAGAAATGCCATGAGAACGAGACGCCGCCGCAGAAATCGCAATTCAAACCCCATTCGCGCGGAACACCGGATTTCCCCAGGGCCAGCCGGAGGGAAGAAGCGCCCACGACCCACCCGACCCCACAGTTCCACCTCCACTACCGCAACGAAGAACCAGGCTGGCGCGCATACCACGATGTTTGCCAATCCCTTGCACCCATTTTGAGACGGAATACAAAAGATGGAATGAATCGCCATAGGGACATATAGGGGAAATTCATGGGACACCGAAAAGGGACCGCCCCGCCCGGATGTCGAATTTTCGATATCCGGGCGGGACGGCCCCGTTCTGACCGGCTCGGGCCGTCAGTCCTCCAGGTCGATCTGACGGGCGATCTCGGCGTCGATCTCGGCGGAGATCGAGGTCAGGATGTCGTCCGGCACCGCGGAGTCCACGGTCAGGGCGATCAGCGCCTTGCCGCCCTCCTGGTCCCGGATGACCTGCATGCCCGCGATGTTGACCTCGGCGTCGCCGAGCAGCGCGCCGACCTTGCCGACGATGCCCGGGCGGTCCTCGTAGGAGAGGAACACCATGTGCTCGTCGAGGCCGATCTCCATCGTGTAGTTGTTGATCTCCACCAGCTTCTCGGACTGGCGGGGACCGGTCAGCGTGCCCGAGACCGACACCCGGGTGCCGTCGGCCAGCACACCGCGCACGGAGATCAGGTTGCGCCAGTCGTTGCTGTCGTCACTGGTCACCAGGTTGACCTCGACACCGCGCTCCTTGGCGAGCAGCGGCGCGTTCACGAAGGTCACGGTGTCCTCGACCACGTCGGTGAACACGCCCTTGAGCGCGGCCAGCTCCAGGACCTTCACGTCGTGCTGGGCGATCTCGCCGCGCACCTCGACGTCGATCCGCGCGGCGAGCGCCCCGGCCAGGGAGGTGAACACCCGGCCGAGCTTCTCGGTGAGCGGCAGACCCGGCTTGATCTCCTCCGCGACCCCGGTGCCCTGCACGTTCACCGCGTCCGGAACGAACTCGCCCGACAGGGCCAGCTTCACCGAGCGGGCCACCTGCGTGCCCGCCTTCTCCTGCGCCTCGGCGGTGCTCGCGCCCAGGTGCGGGGCGACCACGACGTTCTCGAACTCGAACAGCGGGCTGTCCGTGGTGGGCTCCTTGGCGAACACGTCGATGCCCGCACCGGCCACCCGGCCGTCCTTGAGCGCGCGGTAGAGGGCCTCCTCGTCGAGGATGCCGCCGCGCGCCGCGTTGATGACCCGCACCGAGGGCTTGACCTTGCTCAGCGCCTCGTCACCGATCAGGCCCACCGTGTCCTTGTTCTTGGGCAGGTGGATGGTGATGAAGTCGGAGCGCTCCAGCAGCTCGTCCAGGGTCACCATCTCCACGCCGATCTGGGCGGCGCGGGCGGGCTGCACGAAGGGGTCGAAGGCGATGACCCGGGTACCGAAGGCCAGCAGGCGCTGGGCGACCAGGGCGCCGATCCGGCCGAGGCCGACCACGCCGACGACCTTCTCGTAGAGCTCCACACCCGTGTACTTGGAGCGCTTCCACTCGCCGTTGATGAGGGCGTTGTGGGCGGGGGCGGTGTTGCGGGCGCTGGCGAGCAGCAGGTTGATGGCCTGCTCGGCGGCGCTGATGATGTTGGAGGTCGGGGCGTTGACCACCAGGACACCGGCCTTGGTGGCGGCGTCCACGTCCACGTTGTCCAGGCCCACTCCGGCGCGGGCGACGACCTGGAGGCGGTTGGCCGCGGCGACCGCCTCGGCGTCCACCTGGGTGGCGCTGCGCACGATCAGGGCGTCGACGCCGGACAGGGCGGGAAGCAGCTGGGACCGGTCGGCACCGTCCACATGGCGTACTTCGAAGTCTTCCTCGAGAAGCGCGATTCCGGCGGGCGAGAGCTTTTCCGCGACGAGTACGACGGGTTTGGTCACAACTGTTCCTTTTCGGGTGGTGCGACCCGATCGCGCAGGTGGAGGCGCTGCCCGAGTCGGGTGTGACGGCCGGTCAAAAGTCTACTAGCGGGGTAGGGAAGCCCGTCGGGCGGAGGGGGGACCTCCGACGAAAGAAGAGTCACCCTCCCCCGCGAACGCCACCGGGGCGGAGCACCCGCCCCGCCCCGGTGGGGAGTTCGCCAAACGTCGGCTGCTACTACGCCTTGAGCCAGCTCATCAGCGGACGCAGCTCGGCACCGACCTTCTCGATCTGCTCGTTCTGCTCGGCCTCACGGCGCTTGGAGAACGTCGGCTGACCGGCGTCGAACTCGTCCATGAGCTCCTTGGCGTAGGAGCCGTCCTGGATCTCGCCCAGGATCTTGCGCATCTCCTCGCGGGTCTGCTCGGTGACGAGGCGCGGGCCGCGGGTGTAGCCGCCGTACTCGGCGTTGTCCGAGACGGACCAGTTCATCTTCGAGATGCCGCCCTCGTACATGAGGTCGACGATGAGCTTGAGCTCGTGCAGGCACTCGAAGTAGGCGATCTCCGGCTGGTAGCCCGCCTCGACCAGGGTGGCGAAACCGGCCTTGACCAGCTCCTCGGTGCCACCGCACAGGACGGCCTGCTCACCGAAGAGGTCGGTCTCGGTCTCCTCGGTGAAGGTGGTCTTGATGACACCCGCCTTGGTGCCGCCGATGCCCTTGGCCCACGACAGCGCCAGGTCCCACGCCTCGCCGCTGGCGTCCTTTTCGACCGCGACCAGGCAGGGCACGCCGCGCCCGGCCTCGTACTGGCGGCGGACCAGGTGGCCCGGGCCCTTGGGGGCGACCATGGCGACGTCGACGCCCTCGGGGGCCTCGATCAGGCCGTAGCGGATGCTGAAGCCGTGCCCGAAGAAGAGGGCGTTGCCCGCCTCCAGGTTGGGCGCGATCTCCTGCGCGTACAGGTCACGGTGGATGTGGTCCGGGACCAGGATCATGATCACGTCGGCCTCGCGGGTGGCCTCGGCGGGAGTGACGACCCGCAGGCCCTCCTCCTCGGCCTTGGCACGGCTCTTGGAGCCCTCGGCCAGGCCGACCCGGACGTCCACGCCCGAGTCCCGGAGCGACAGCGCGTGGGCGTGGCCCTGGCTGCCGTAACCGATCACGGCGACCTTCTTGCTCTGGATGAGCGCGAGGTCGGCGGCGTCGTCGTAGTACATCTCTGCTGCCACTTGGTGTTGCTCCTTGTTTCTCACGTTCTTGGGGGCGGGGTGCCGTCCGGCCGTGTCCGGACAGCCTCTCAGTTCGGGCTCCGCCGGGTGCCGTTTCGCCGGTGACGGCTCAGGCGCTGCGGTCGACCGCCCGCAGGGAGCGGTCGGTGATCGAACGGGGACCCCGTCCCAGGGCGACCAGCCCTGACTTCACCAGTTCCCGGATCCCGAAGGGTTCCAGGTTCCTGACCAGGGCATCGAGCTTCTCGGGGTCGCCGGTGGCCTCGATGACGACGACGTCCGGGCTGACGTCCACGACGTGCGCGCGGAACAGCTCGGCCGTCTGAAGCACATGGGTGCGGCTCGACGCGTCGGCCTTGACCTTGACCAGGAGCAGCTCGCGCTGCACCGACGCGGTGGTGTCCATCTCCACGATCTTGACGACGTTGACCAGCTTGTTGAGCTGTTTGGTCACCTGCTCCAAAGGGTGGAGGTCGCAGTTGACCGCGATCGTCATCCGGGACAGTCCGGTGTACTCAGTGGTGCTGACACTGAGCGAGTCGATGTTGAACCCACGACGGGAGAAGAGGGCGGAGGCCCGGGCCAGGATGCCCGGGGTGTCCTCGACCAGAACGGAAAGCGTGTGACGGCTCATGGTGGTTCGGCCCTACTCCTAGTCCTGGTGTTCCCAGTTGGGCGCCATGTCGCGCGCGTACTGGATGTTGTCGTTGCTGACGCCGGGGCCGACCATGGGCCAGACCATGGCGTCGTGGTTCACGGTGAAGTCGACGACGACGGGGCGGTCGTTGATCGCCATCGCCTTCTCGATGGTCGCGTCGATGTCCTCGGGGCTCTCGCACCGCAGGCCGACGCAGCCGTAGGCCTCCGCCAGGCGGACGAAGTCCGGGATGCGGACCTTCTCGTCCAGCGGCGAGGTCTGGAGGTTGGTGTTGGAGTAGCGGCCCTCGTAGAACAGGGTCTGCCACTGGCGCACCATGCCCAGGTTGCCGTTGTTGACCACGGCGACCTTGATCGGGATGCCCTCGATCGCGCAGGTGGCCAGCTCCTGGTTGGTCATCTGGAAGCAGCCGTCGCCGTCCACGGACCAGACGACGCGGTCGGGGTCGCCGACCTTCGCGCCCAGGGCGGCCGGGACGGAGAAGCCCATGGTGCCGAGGCCGCCGGAGTTGACGAAGGAGCCGGGGCGCTCGTAGTCGACGAACTGCGCGGCCCACATCTGGTGCTGGCCGACACCCGCCACGTAGGTGGCCTCGGGGCCGACGACCTGGCCGAGGCGCTGGATGACCGCCTGCGGTGACAGGGTGCCGTCGTCGGGGGCGTCGAAGCCCTTGGGGTAGGTGGTGCGCAGCTGCTTGAGCCGGTGCCACCAGGCCTCGTAGTCGCCCTGGCGGCCCTTCTCCTGGTCGGCGCGGACCGCCACGACCAGGTCCGCGAGGACCTCGCGGCAGTCACCGACGATGGGCACGTCGGCGTGGCGGTTCTTGGAGATCTCGGCCGGGTCGATGTCGGCGTGGACGATCTTCGCGTCGGGGGCGAAGCTGTCCAGCCGACCGGTGACGCGGTCGTCGAAGCGGGCGCCGAGGGCGACGATGAGGTCGGCCTTCTGGAGGGCGCCGACGGCGGCGACGTCACCGTGCATGCCGGGCATGCCGACGTTCAGCGGGTGGCTGTCGGGGAAGACGCCCCGCGCCATCAGCGTGGTGACGACGGGGACACCGGTGAGCTCCGCCAGGACGCGCAGCTCGGCGGAGGCTCCGGCGCGCAGGACCCCGCCGCCGACGTAGAGGACCGGGCGCTTGGCGTCCGCGATCAGGCGGGCGGCCTCGCGGACCTGCTTGCCGTGCGGCTTGGTGACCGGGCGGTAGCCGGGCAGGTCCAGGCGCTCGGGCCAGACGAAGTCGGTGCTGTTCTGGAGGGCGTCCTTGGAGATGTCGACGAGCACCGGGCCGGGGCGGCCGCTGGAGGCGATGTGGAAGGCCTCCGCGATGGTGCGGGGGATGTCGCGGACGTCCTTCACCAGGAAGTTGTGCTTGGTGATCGGCATCGTGATGCCGCAGATGTCGGCTTCCTGGAACGCGTCGGTGCCGATCATCGGGGAGGCGACCTGGCCGGTGATGGCGACCATCGGGACCGAGTCCATGTGGGCGTCGGCCAGCGGCGTGACGAGGTTGGTGGCCCCCGGACCGCTGGTGGCCATGCACACTCCGGGTCGGCCGGTGGCGTAGGCGTAGCCCTCGGCCGCGTGCCCGGCTCCCTGCTCGTGGCGCATCAGGATGTGGCGCACCTTCACCGAGTCGTAGAGGGGGTCGTACGCGGGGAGGATGGCGCCGCCGGGAATCCCGAAGACAGTGTCAACGCCGACGTGCTCCAGCGACCTGATCAGCGATTGGGCGCCGGTCATCTGCTCGGTCATCTCAAGATCCTTCAGCGAGGGTCCAGAGCGGTACTGCGGCTCTGGCGGTGGTGGTTCTGGTTCTCGGCCTGGTGCGGCAATAAAAAAACCCCCACCGCCGGGTGGCGGTCGAGGGTGGCGCGCAGCAGAAGTAGCTCAGTGGGCTGCGCGCCGACCAAGTACGAGAATCAGGGAGTTGTTCTGCACGTTGACAACATTGGCCGACGGGACGGTCGCGCGTCAACCAGAACTGAAGTTTGTCTCACTATTTGATACAGAAATGTCAGAATGCGGCCGACCCGACACCGGCACCACCGCGCTGACCTGGGCGAACAACGACGAAGCCCCCGTCGCGTGTAACGCAGAACACGCGACAGGGGCTCGACACTTCCTTCGTAAGCCGGACTTAACACCGCATGTCGCCCGGTTCCGGACGGACTACAGGGTGGCCCCGGCCTCCCCGCCCACCAGGGCCTCCACGCCGCTCGCGGCCATGGGCCGGGCGACCAGGAACCCCTGGCCGTGGTCACAGCCCATCACCCGCAGCTGCTCCAGCTGTTCGGGGCGCTCGATGCCCTCCGCGACCACCTGGACGCCCAAATCGCGGCCGAGCTGGATGATCGTGTGCGTGAGCAGGGTGACCGTGTCGTCGCGGCCCAGGTCCGCGATGAAGGACGGGTCGATCTTGATCGCGTCCACGCTCAGCTCGCGCAGGTGGGCCAGCGAGGCGTACCCCATGCCGTAGTCGTCGATGGCCAGGCGCACGCCGAGCTCCCGGAGTTCGCCCAGGCGGGCGACGGCGTCTCCCCCGTCGTCGAGGAGGACCTCCTCGTCCACCTCCAGGGTGAGCACCTCGGCGGGCAGACCGGTCTCCGCGAGCACGCCCTCGACCGTCTCCACGAACCTCGGGGACAGCACCTGCTTCACGGACAGGTTCACGGACAGGCCGATGTCCCAGTCGGAGACCCGCCACACGGCGACCTTCTCGCAGGCCTCCCGCAGTATCCACTCACCCAGGGGAACGATCAGGCCCGACTCCTCGGCGGCGCCCAGGAACTCGGCCGGGCCCACCGCCTCGCCGTCGCGGTCCCAGCGCACCAGCGCCTCCACCGCGTTCACCTGCGAGGTGCCCAGGTCCACGACCGGCTGGTACTCCAAAAAGAACTCGCTGTTGGCCAGTGCCTGGCGCAGCCGGATCTGGAGCTCCAGCCGGGACACGACCATGTCGTGCATGTGGGCGGCGTAGACCTCCACGTTCCCGGCCCCGCGCTCCTTGGCCCGGGTCATCGCGACGTCGGCGTTGCGCAGCAGCTCACCGCTGTCGGTGGCCGCGTCCGCGAAGGCCACTCCGATACTGGCGGTCAGCAGGATGTCCCGGTCCGCCACCTGGAAGGGCTCCGAGGCGATCACCCGGCCCAGCCGCTCGGCGAGGTCGACCACCCGCTGCGCCTTCGGCACGTCCTCCACCAGGACCGCGAACTCGTCCCCGCCCCAGCGGGCCAGCGTGGCCTCGGTGCCCAGCTCGCCCCGGAGGCGGCGGGCGGCCTGTCCCAGCATGTGGTCGCCGCGCACGTGTCCGGCGGAGTCGTTGACCGCCGTGAACCCGTCGATGTCCAGGAAGATGACCGCGACGTCCCCCGAGGGGTCCTCGCTCATCGCCCGGTGCGCCAGCACGTCGCTGGCCCGCTCCTCCAGGTAGGCGCGGTTGGGCAGGCCCGTGACGCCGTCGTGGAAGGTCAGGTGCTGGACCTCGTCCTGGAGGGCGACCTGGGCGCTGATGTCGCTGGTCGTGACCAGCAGGCGGTCGGGCTCACCCGGCTGCTCGTACAGGGAGATGGTCGAGGAGGTGTGCCGCCAGGTGCCGTCCGCCGCGCGCACCCGCAGGCGCAGGTGCACGCCCTGGCTGGCGCGCTCGGTGAACAGGTCCGTGACGGCCTTGGTCCGCGCCAGGTCCTCGGGGTGGATGAGCGTGGTCACCGGGGCGGCCAGGACGTCGTCCAGCCGGTAGCCGAAGGCCTCCGCCGTGCCCGGACTCATGTAGTGGACGCCGCCGTCGCGGTCCAGGACCAGGATGACGTCGCCGCTGTTGCGGGCCAGTTCGTTGAAGTGCCCCTCACGGTTGCGGACCATGCGGGCGAGCGTGGAGTTCTCCTCCAGCATCCCGACGACCCGCAGCAGCAGGACCAGCACCGCCGTGCCCGCCGCCAGCGGCAGCACGGGGGCGACGTCCGGCAGGCGCAGCGCCGCCACGGTGAGCACCACCGTGGCCACGAACACCGAGGCCACGGCGGCGATCTCCGGCGCGAACCGGTACAGCCCCCGACCGGTGATCCTCCGGGGGGCGGCGCCCGGCCGGTGCTCCACCAGCCACGGCAGCGCGCCCAGCAGGGCGAAGCCGAGGAAGCGCACGGGCTGCTCGACGCCGCCCGCCACCGGCGGACCGGTCAGGCGCGTGACCGCGCCGACCATGTCCGAACCCGCGATGACGACCAGCGCGCCGATCGCCACCAGCACCGCGCGCCGGGTGCTGTGCGGCGACATGAACACCAGCGGTATGAGCAGGCACAGCACCACGATGTCGGCGACCGGGTAGACCAGCGCGAAACCGAGGAACCCGGCCCCCTCGCCCAGCTCCTCGTAGAGCGGGGAGAACAGCAGGATCCACACCACGGAGAAGACGGCGGCGGCGCACACGTAGCTGTCGGTGATGTGCCGCAGGGCCGTGCGCAGGCCGCCCGGCCAGGGAGCGAACCGGGTGAACCCGATCACGAAGAGTGGCAGCGCCGCGAGCGCGAAGAGATCACCCAGCGTGAGCGAAAGGACCGACGCCCCGCTGAAGGAACGCGTGATGGCGTGAGTGAGACCACCCGCGCACCAGGCCAGCGCGGCCAGTCCGAGGAAGCGCAGCGCGGCGGGGCCGTCGGCCCCGTCCACGTGGGCCTCCCGGTCCGCGCCGGTCCGGGCCCAGCGCCGCGAGGCGTAGAGCAGCGAACCGCCCGCGACACCGGCCACCACGGCGGTGGGCCACTGCCCCAGGGAGGCGGCCAGCGTGGCGTCCCCCACCGGGACGACGGTCCCGGCGAGGTAGAGCAGGAAAAGCGCGCCCAACCCGAACAGTCCCAGGCGGCGTGCCCTCGTTCCCATCACCGGCCTCCCAGCGGGTGCGCGGCGACCCGGGCGGCCCCCGGCCGCCGTCGCGCTCTCTCCTCGAACATGGAGCACCCACCTCGTGATCACTCGCGTCAGGACGCGGCGCCGTGCCGCACCACTGGTTGCCGCCCGGAGTACTCGCGGGACCGGGACGAACGGCGGCGGGGTGGAACCGGCGGGCCGGACTCACCCCCGTGCGTGGACACCCTACGCAACCAAGGTCACACAGCGATTGAGGAGCGGACGAGAGATGACGACAGAACCATCACCGTGAGTAAGCGTCAGCCGGGTGCTCCCCTCCCCCGCAGGGACGTCGGCGCCGCGGGGACCGAGTCCCCGCGGCGCCGCTCACGCACCGGGCAACGAACTGGACCCGGTGGCGGTTCCGCGCACCCGGGCCGAACGGAGGAGCCCTACCTCACACCTGCCCCGAGGGGCGGTGCGACCCGCCTCCTCCTACGCGGAAAGCCTTTCCAGGATGAGCTCCCGCGCGCGACCGGCGTCGGCCTGGCCCCGGGTGGCCTTCATGACGGCGCCCACCAGGGCACCGGCCGCGGCCACCTTGCCCCCGCGCACCTTGTCGGCGGCGTCGGGGTTGTTGGCGATCGCCTCGTCGACGGCCGCGCCCAGGGCGCCGTCGTCGCTCACGACCTTCAGACCGCGGGCCTCCACGACGGCGTCGGGCTCGCCCTCACCAGCGAGGACGCCCTCGACAACCTGGCGTGCCAGCTTGTTGGTGAGCGTGCCCTCCGCGACGAGCGCGATGACCCGGGCGACCTGCGCCGGGGTGATCGGCAGGGAGGAGAGCTCGACCTCCTGCTCGGTGGCGCGGCGGGACAGCTCGTTCAGCCACAGCTTGCGGGCCTCGGCCGAGGGCGCGCCCTCGGTGACGGTCGCCTCGACCAGGCCGATGGCGTCGGCGTTGACCAGGTCGCGCAGCTCGGTGTCGGAGAGGTTCCACTCGGCCGTGACCCGGGCCCGCTGGGCGGCGGGGAGCTCGGGCAGGGTGGCCCGCAGCTCCTCGATCCACGCCTCGGACGGGGCGACCGGGACGAGGTCGGGGTCCGGGAAGTAGCGGTAGTCCTGCGCCTCCTCCTTGGAGCGGCCGGAGGTGCTGCGGCCGAGGTGCTCCTGGAAGTGGCGGGTCTCCTGCACGACCCGCTCCCCGGCGTCGAGGACGCCGGCCTGGCGCTCGATCTCCGAGCGGACGGCCCGCTCGACGGAGCGCAGGGAGTTCACGTTCTTGGTCTCGCTGCGGGTGCCCCACTTGTCGGCGCCGCGCTCGTTGATCGAGACGTTCACGTCGCAGCGCATCGAGCCCTCCTCCATGCGCACGTCGGAGATGCCGAGCGAACGGACCAGGTCGCGCAGTTCGGCGGCGTAGGCGCGGGCCACCAGCGGGGCGAGCTCGCCGGTGCCGGTGATCGGCTTGGTGACGATCTCCAGCAGCGGGATCCCCGCGCGGTTGTAGTCGACGTTGGAGTGGCTGGCGCCGTGGATACGACCGGTGGAACCACCGACGTGCGAGGACTTGCCGGTGTCCTCCTCCATGTGGACGCGCTCGATCTCCACGCGGAACACGCGCGGCCCCTCGGGGGTGTCGACCGTGACGTCGAGGTGCCCGTCCACGCAGATCGGCTCGTCGTACTGCGAGATCTGGTAGTTCTTCGGCATGTCCGGGTAGAAGTAGTTCTTCCGCGCGAACCGCCCCCACGGGGCGATCGAGCAGTCGAGCGCCAGACCGAGCCGGATCGCGCCCTCGACGGCCTTCTCGTTGACCACCGGCAGGGAGCCGGGGAAGGCGAGGCAGACCGGGCACACCTGCGTGTTGGGCTCGGCGCCGAACGCGGTGGGGCAGGGGCAGAACATCTTCGAGGCGGTACCCAGCTCGATGTGGGTCTCCAGGCCGAGCACGGGTTCGTACGTGTTCAGCGCCTGTTCAAAGCTGGGAGTCACCGCGTGGGCCATCGCCGCAAACCCGTTTCAGTAGAGGACATACCTTCCAGGTCAGCCTACCGAGGCTGAGAGGTCCGGCGGTCCCGTCCCCGGGTGGGGTGCGGCTGACGGATGTCACGGCAAGCACACGATTGGGTCGCTGTGGAGACGATCTCCTCGGTGACGGGCGCCGGGCCGTTAGTCTTGATTGCCCAGGAACACGATTTCGCCGGTAGGGGCCTTCGCCCCCTTCCGCCCGTCCCAACAGGAGCGCCCGCGCATGTCCGGCATCCTGCTTCGGTGCGCCGCGCTGCTTTCCGCCTCCGCGCTGATCGGCACCCTGACCACCGCCCCCGTGGCGGCCGACGACTTCTCCCGTCTCGACCGAGACCCGGTCGCGGGTCTGCCCGTCGTGCTCACTGACGGCGACGAGGTGGACACGGCGCTGTTCAGCCTGCGCGTGGCCGACGAGGTCTCGGTGCGCGCCTACGCGCTGGTCGTGGACGAGGAGGTGCGGCCGCGCACCGCCTACGTGGAGTCGTCGTGGGCGGACCGCCCGGAGTGGACCGGAACCACCGGAACCTCGGCCCCCGCGAACCGGGCCAACTGGGTGGTGAGCAACTCCTACCCGAACGTGGCCCTGCCGCTGCTGGGCGCCGCCTCGGGGGTGCTGTTCCTGGAGGAGGCGCACGCCATCGCGGCGACCCAGGCCGCGCTGTGGAACGTGCTGGACGGGGTGGAGCCGGACCCGGAGGCCAACCATCCGGACGTCACCGCCCTCTACACGTACCTGGTGGAGGGCAGCGTGGACGCCGGGGGCGGGACCACCGCCCGTTCCGTGGAGGTCTCCCCCGCCCAGGTCGAGGCGGTCTCCCCCGAGGAGCCGCTGGGCCCCCTGACCGTCTCCAGCGCCGGCGAGGGGCCGGTGCGGCTCTCGTTGCGCGGCGCCCCGGCGGCGTGGCTGGTCGACGCGGCGGGACAGGAGGTCTCCCAGGCCCACGACGGGGACGAGCTGTTCCTCGACGTGGACCCGTCCGTTCCGGCCGGGGTGGTCACCCTCCACATGCGCGGCGACGAGGTCCCTCTGGAGGAGGGCCGCCTGTTCACCGGCCGCGAGGGGGTGCGGACGCAGCCGCTGATCACCGCCGAGCCGGGTTCGGCGACGAGCTCGACCAGCGCGACGTTCACCTGGCGGGGCGAGGAGCCGCAGGAGCGGACCGAGGAGCCCGAGCCGGAGACGGTGGAGCCCGAGGCCCCGGAGGTCCGGGAGGTGCCCTCACCGGAGCCCGAGCCCGAGGAGACCCCGACCGCGGTGGCGGAGGACCGGAACACCGGGAGCGGCCTGGCGCTCACCGGCACGTGGCTGTCCGGTCTGCTGGTGATCGCCGGAGCACTGGTCGTGTCCGGGCTGCTCATCCTGGTTCTGGGCAGAAAACGACGCGACTGAGAACCAGGGAACTCGTCCTTCTCCGAACTGGCGTTCCATAACATCGCGACATAATGCGGCTTCGCCCCGCCGGAATTCTCCGCCGCCCGTTATTCGTCACATTTTCAGTGAGTCGGGTTGGAAGTGGGGAATCCGATCGCTAGTATCGGGCGGGCGGTCGCCATTCCCATGGCGCACGCGGCCCGCCTCCCGCGTGAGCGAGTCCGATCGGAAGGACCGCTTCCGGCCTGAACGGCCACCGCGCCCCTGCCCCCGACATCGTGCGACACCCCGGGGGCGCACCCGACAGCCCTCCCTCATCGACGAGGGCTCCCATCCGTGGCGACCGCGCCCTCCGCACACGGCTCCCCATCGACCTGGGCGGATTCCATCCGGTAACCCCTAGCAGACACCGGGACACAACTTGAGCAACTTCTCCCTCCCCCGCACCGCCGGACGCGCTGGTCTCGCCGCCACCGCCGCGGCGTTCCTCGCCCTCGGTCTGGCCGCCCCCGCGGCCGCCGACGAGGTGGAGACCTACGAGGGTTCCCTCGAAGGCAGGTACACCGGCAACGCCGAGAACGGCCCGAACGTCCACATGAACGGCGAGGAGGTCCGGCCCAGCCTCTTCAACCTGGAGCTGACCGACGGCAGCGTCCTCACGACGTACTGCATCGACTTCCGCACCCAGATCGTCGGCGGCGCCGAGTACAAGGAGGACGACTGGGCCAACTACCCCGGTGAGGGCTCCTTCGCCCAGCCCGGCAAGGTCCTGTGGATCCTCCAGAACTCCTACCCCCGGACCGACGCCGCCGCCCTCGGTGAGGCCGCCGGTGTCGAGGGCCTGAGCAACGGTGACGCCCTCGCTGCCACCCAGGCCGCCATCTGGCACTTCAGCAACGACCTGGACCTCAGCGAGGGCAACAGCGAGGCCGTCGAGAAGGTCTACGCCCACCTCGTCGAGAACGCCGAGGAGACCGAGCGGGAGCCCGGCGCGGCGCTGAGCATCACCCCGTCCTCCGCCGAGGGCTCCGCCGGTGAGACCGTCGGTGAGTTCGTCATCGAGACCAACGCCACCGAGATCCCCGTGGACCTGACCGCCCCCGAGGGCGTCGAGCTGGTCGACCTGGAGTCCGGCGAGGCCGTCACCACCGTCGAGAACGGCGACCGGGTCGGCTTCGCCGTCCCCGAGGACGCCGAGGACGGCGAGGCGTCCTTCAGCCTGGAGGCCACCTCCACCGTGGAGACCGGGCGTCTCTTCCAGGGCAAGGACCCGAAGAAGCCCACCCAGACGCTGATCACCGTCGACGGTGAGCCCACCACCGCCACGGCCTCCGCCTCGGCGACCTGGACCAAGGCCGAGACCCCGGTCCCGCCGACCGAGGAGCCCAGCGAGACCCCCTCCCCCAGTGAGGAGCCCTCCGAGCCCGCCGAGAAGCCGAGCGAGCCGGCCGAGGAGAAGCCGACCCCGCCCAAGGAGGACGACAAGCCGACCCTGCCGGTGACCGGTGGCGCGCTCACGGGTCTGGTCGCGGCCGGAGTGGCCGCCCTGGGTGCCGGCGGCGCCGCCCTCTACCTGAGCCGCAAGCGCAAGGCGGCCAACGGTGAGGACACCGACGCCTAGGGACGCACTCCCTGGGTCCGCGACCCCGGCCGAGCCGAGATTCCGGACACCGGAGACGGACCGGTCGGGGAGCGAACCCCGCGAGGGCCCGTCCACGTGAGAGATCACGGGGGCGGGCCCTCCGTCTTTCCTGGAGAAGTCGCAGTTCAGGCCGGTGGCACCGAGAAATCGCCCTGATTCGGCTTGGAGGTACCCCGACAGATCGCTAATATCGGACAGGCACAAACTTCTTCCCCTGTGCCTCGGGGCTCTCTCGAAGCCCGAAGCCGCCTCCGGCCCCTCCCGGACGCGCACCTCTTCCTCCTCCCGCCGCCGCACGCCCCCGGGGCCGTACGGCGCGGAACCTCATGACAGGACACGACGTGAAGCACTCCCCCAACCTCCGGAGCACCGGTCGCGCGGGTCTCGCGGTCTCCGCCGCGGCGCTGCTGACCTTCGGCCTGGCCGCTCCGGCCGCCGCGGAGCCCCTGGAGACCTACGAGGGCTCCGTGCGCGCCCAGTACGTGGGCAACCACCAGTCCGGCGACACCGTCACCATGAGCACCGGCAGGATCGGTACCAACCTCTTCAGGCTCCGGCTCGAGGACGGCAGCGAGCTGATCACCTACTGCATCGACATCGAGACGGGTATCCGTTCGAGCGCCTGGTACAAGGAGGACAGCTGGGCCAACTACCCGGGCAAGGGCTCCTTCGCCGAGCCCGGCAAGGTCCACTGGATCCTCCAGCAGGGCTACCCGTCGGTCAGCGCCAAGGACCTGGCCGAGGCCGCCGAGGGCGCCAACGCGGCCCGCGTCACCGAGTCCGAGGCGCTGGCCGCCACCCAGGCCGCCATCTGGCACCACAGCAACGGCGCCACCCTCGACCGCGGCCAGGGCAACGTCAAGGCGATCTACGACTACCTGGTGGCCAACGCCGAGGAGCTGCCCCAGGAGCCCGCGCCGACCCTGAGCGTGACCCCGGGCAGCGCCGCCGGCAAGGCCGGTGAGACCGTCGGCGAGTTCGTCATCTCGACCAACGCGGCCAGCGTCCCCGTCGACCTGACCGCCCCCGAGGGCGTCCAGCTGGTCGACCTGGAGTCCGGCCAGCCGGTCGGTGACACCCTGTCCGACGGCGACAAGGTCGGCTTCTCGGTCCCCGCCGACTCCGACGCGGGCGAGGCGTCCTTCAGCCTGGAGGCCAACGCCACCATCAAGCAGGGCCGTCTGTTCAAGGGTGAGGACCCCGAGAAGGCGACCCAGACCCTGATCACCGCCGAGGACAGCGACGTCACCGTCAACGCCGCCGCCTCCGCCGAGTGGTCCGAGGCCGACCAGCCCACCCCGACCCCGGAGCCGTCCGAGGAGCCCTCGACGGACCCGGAGCCGACCCCGGAGCCGACCGACGAGCCGGAGCCCAAGCCCACCCCGAGCGAGTCCCCCTCCGAGGACGACAAGCCCGCCCCGGGCAAGGAGGACGACAAGCCGACCCTGCCCGTCACCGGTGGCGCGCTGCTCGGCCTGGTGGCCGCCGGTGTGGCCGCCCTGGGTGCCGGCGGCGGCGCCCTCTACCTGAGCCGCAAGCGGCGGAGCAGCGGTGCCGACACCGACGCTGACGCGTAGGTAGTCCGCCCGCTCAGGGCCCGCCCCGCGATCCACTCGCGGGGCGGGCCCTTTGTCATGCGCGGACAAAACAGAAGTCCCCTTTCCGACGGACCACGCACAATACGGCGATCGGTTTACACGTGATCCCGCATTTGGCTGCTATCGGCCAGAACAAAGGACTCCGTTGTGGGGTGCGCGGGTCCCGTGAAAACCTCGTCCGACGGACGCACCACCCCCAAAGCCTCTTCACCACCTGAATCGCGCTGTTTCCCGCCGTCGGGCGGAACACCTCAGGAAGAGAAGTGACGCACGTGTCCCTCCGCGCTCGTACACCCCTCGCCGCCGTGGCCGCGGCCCTGCTCATGGCGGGGCTCGCGGCCCCCTCGGCCGCCGAACCCGCTCCCTACCAGGGGTCGGTACGCGGCCAGTACACGGGCGTCGCGGAGCACGGCCACGCGGTCACCATGCGGGGTGAGCCCTTCACGACGACGGCCACCTTCAACGTGCGCCTCGACGACGGCGACCAGACGCTCACCACGTACTGCATCGACTTCCGCACCGGGCTGGTCGAGGAGGCCTGGTACCGCGAGGACCAGTGGGAGAGCTACCCGGGGCAGGGCGACTTCGCCGAACCCGGCCGGGTGAACTGGATCCTGCGGAACTCCTACCCGGTGGTCGGGGTCGGGGAGCTGGAGGAGCGGGCCGGGATGGCGCGGCTGACCGAGTCCGAGGCGCTCACCGCGACCCAGGCCGCCATCTGGCACTTCAGCAACGGACTGGACCTGGAACGGGTGGAGCGGAGCCCCGAGCTCGACGGCAACGTCAACGCGGGCAACGTCACCCACCTGTACGACCACCTGGTCGACGGCGCCGAGGAGCTGGCCAACGAACCGGGTTCGGCGCTCACCGTCAGCCCGTCCCGGGGATCGGGACTGGCCGGTGAGGAGATCGGCCCGTTCACCGTCGAGACCAGCGCCGAGAGCGTCCCCGTGCGCCTGGAGGCACCCGACGGCGTGGAACTGGTCGACGCCGGGACCGGCCGGAGCCTCGACGAGGTCGGCGGCGGCGACACCGTGGCCTTCTCCGTCCCGGCCGACGCCGACGCGGGCGAGGCCACCCTCGTGCTGGAGACCACCGCCTCCGTGGAGATCGGCCGCCTGTTCAAGGGTGAGGCCCCGGACGAACCCACCCAGACGCTCATCACGGCCCAGGACAGCGAGATCGTCGTCTCCGAGTCCGCCACGGTGGCCTGGGACGCGGCGGGCGGCACCCCGCCGGTGGTCGACCCCACCGACGGGCCCAGTACCTCCCCGGTCGCGGACCGGGCCGCCGTGCCCGAAACCGGAGGGCTGGCCGTCACGGGAGGCGCGGTGGTCTCCCTGGTCGCCGCCGCGCTGGTCGCGCTCGCGGGCGGCGGCGCCGCCCTCTACCTCGCCCGGCGCCGCGGGTCCACCGGGCAACGGCCGTAGAATGGTCCCCATGTGCGCGATCGCGGTCACCGAGCTCCGTCCCTCCTAGGGACGGCGGAACCCTCGTCAGGAGGCCCGCCGCCCGAACGGTTTCCCTCCCGGGCGGTGCCTTCGTACTGCCCGGAACACCCCGAGACGACGGAGTATCCGTGCACGACGACCACCGCACCCCACCCACCGCCCTGGCCCAGCGCGTCGAGCGCCTGCGCGAGGTCGCCCAGGCCGACCCGCGCGTGGAGGCGGTCCTGCTCTACGGGTCCTGGAGCACCGGTGAGGCCGACGCCCTCTCCGACCTGGACGCCTACGTGTACCTCGCGGAGGACCTCGACGGCCGGGAGTTCGTCTCCCGCGTCGCCCCGGTCCGGCTCGCCTACACCAACCTCTTCGGGATCCTCGCCGTGGTCTTCGACGACCTCATGCGCGGCGAGTTCCACTTCGAGCCCGGGTCCGCCATCGCGGAGATCGCCACCTGGAAGGGCATGATCCACCTGCCCGACCCGGACGCAGCCGTACTGCTGGACCGCACCGGCCGTCTCACCGAGGCCGTGCGCCCGCTCGCCGGGGCCGTGGCGCACGACCCGGTGCCGACCGCCGAACAGCTCATGGGAGAGCTGGCCAACTGGACGCTCATGACCGCCCACGTGCTGGCCCGCGGCGAGGCCGCCCGCGCCCACGCGGCGCTGGCCACGATGGTCTCCCCGCACCAGCTCAAGCTGGTGCGGCTGCTGCGCGGCTCCACCGCGCACTGGCTCACACCCAGTCGGGCCCTGGAGGCGGACCTGCCCGACCTGGACGTGGCGCGCCACACCGGGACGACCGGGAGCGCCGAACCGGAGGAGGTCCGCCGGGCGCTGGAGAACAGCTGGGCGTGGAGCCGTGAACTGTCCCGGGAGGCCGCCGGGCGGTGGGGCGTCGACGTCCCCGAGGACCTGCACGAGGACATCGCGAAGCTGATCGGCTGACACGCGGACGCCCTCCGCTCCCCACCGGGGAACGGAGGGCGTCGTACGACCTAGGAGACCGCGTAGGGGCTGCGCGCGATCAGCGCGCCGTCCCGCTCGGTCAGGGCGCGCTCGACGGCGGCCGCGACCCGGTAGGTGCGGTCGTCGGCCAGCGGCGGGGCCATGATCTGGAAGCCGACCGGGAGGTCGTCCTCCGGGGCCAGGCCGCACGGCACCGACAGCGACGCGTTCCCGGCCAGGTTGGACGGGATCGTGCACAGGTCGGCGAGGTACATGGCCATCGGGTCCTCGGCGCGCTCACCGATCGGGAACGCCGTGGTCGGGGTGGTCGGGGAGACCAGCACGTCCACGTTCTCGAAGGCGGCGTCGAAGTCGCGCTTGATCAGCGTGCGCACCTGCTGGGCGCTGCCGTAGTAGGCGTCGTAGTAGCCGCTGGACAGCGCGTAGGTGCCCAGCATGATCCGGCGCTTGACCTCGGGGCCGAAGCCCTGCGCGCGGGTCAGCGACATGACCTCCTCGGCGCTGCGCGTGCCGTCGTCGCCCACCCGCAGGCCGTACCGCATGGCGTCGAAGCGGGCCAGGTTCGAGGAGGCCTCGCTGGGCGCGATGAGGTAGTAGGCGGACAGGGCGGCGTCGAAGCTCGGGCAGGACACCTCGACGACCTTGGCGCCCAGGGACTCCAGCAGCTCCACGGTCTCGCGGAAGCGCTGGCGCACACCGGGCTGGAAGCCGTCGTTGTCCAGTTCCTTGACCACGCCGACGCGCAGACCCTCGACGTCGCCCATCCGGGCGGCGTCGACCACCGGCGGCACGGGGGCGTCGATCGAGGTGGAGTCGCGGGGGTCGTGGCCGGAGAAGGCCTCCTGGAGCAGGGCGGCGTCCAGCACGTTGCGCGCGAACGGGCCCGGGGTGTCCAGGGACGAGGCGAAGGCGATCATCCCGTACCGGGAGGAGCCGCCGTAGGTGGGCTTGCCGCCGACCAGGCCGCACACGGCGGCGGGCTGGCGGATGGAGCCGCCGGTGTCGGTGCCGGTGGCCAGCGGCGCCTCGAAGGCGGCGACGGCCGCCGAGGAACCACCGGAGGAGCCGCCGGGGATGCGGTCGGTGTCCCACGGGTTGCGGGTGATCTGGTAGGCCGAGTTCTCGGTGGAGGACCCCATGGCGAACTCGTCCATGTTGGTCTTGCCGAGGATGACCAGACCGGCCCCGCGCAGGCGCTCGGTGACGGTGGCGTCGTAGGGGGGCTGCCAGCCCTCCAGGATCTTCGACGCGGCTGTGGTGGGCATGTCCTTGGTGGTGAACACGTCCTTGTGCGCGACCGGCACGCCCGCGAGGGGGCCGAGGTCGGCACCGGCGGAACGCCTGGCGTCCACGTCGCGGGCCTGGGCGAGCGCGGTCTCCCGGCGCACGTGCAGGAAGGCGTTGATGTCGCCGTCGACCGACTCGATGCGGTCGAGGTAGGCGGTGGTGGCCTCCTCGGAGGAGACCTCACCGGCCTTGATGGCCGCGCCGAGGTCGGCGGCGCTGAGCCCGATGACGTCGCTCATCTACTCTTCCTCCCCAAGGATGCGCGGCACCCGGAAGCGCTGGTCCTCCACCGCGGGGGCTCCGGCCAGGGCCTGCTCGGGGGTGAGGCCGGTCCGGGCCTCGTCGGGGCGGTAGACGTTGGTCAGCGGCAGGGCGTGCGAGCTCGGCGGGATGTCGCCCTGGGCGACCTCCTGCACCTTGGCCACGGCGGTGAGGATGTCACCGAGCTGGGCGGCGAGCGTGTCGAGCTCGCTCTCGTCGAGCGCCAGCCGCGACAACCGGGCGAGGTGCGCGACCTCATCACGGGTGATGGCGGTCATCAGGTGAGAACCGTTTCTTCGGCGGACGGGTGATCAGGACAATCCTATTGTCCCGCCGCCGGTCCCGGTGCCGCTCTCCCTCACCTGAGGCCCATCACACCGGCCCCACGGCGGGATCCGTCGCCGTGCGGAGCCAGCACCCATGTCCCGAAACCCCTCCCAGTGCCCACCCGTGCGGAACGCGGGCCCACCCTGTCCGGGCCGGGAGGGGCGATTCCGTGGGCCTCAGACGGGGGTGCCGGTGTCGTGGGCGGCCACCCAGGTGACCACGTCGCGGGCGATCATCGGGCGGGCGAAGTAGTGCCCCTGCGCGGAGTGGCAGCCGGTGTCGCGGGCGGCCTCGGCCAGCTCGCGGGTCTGCACGCCTTCGGCGACGGCCCGCATACCCAGGGCGCCGACCAGGGCGATCGCCCCCCGCACCACCGTGTGGCCGTTGGCCGTGCCGTCCACCAGGCGGGCGGTGAAGGACTCGTGGATCTTCACCTCGTCCAGTGGCAGCCCGGCCAGCTGGGCGAGGGTGAAGTGGCCGGTGCCGAAGTCGTCCAGCGCCAGGCCCACACCGAGGGTGCGCAGGCGTCCGACGGCCGCCGTGGCGGCGGCGGGATCCTCGATGAGGGTGCGCTCGCTGATCTCCAGGACCAGCTGGTGCGGTGGGACACCGTGCTCGCGCAGGGCCGAGGCGACGGTCTCCGGCAGGTCCGGGTCCAGGAGTTCGCGCACGCCCAGGTTGACCGCGACGGGAAGGTGCTGGCCCTGGCTCCGCCACAGCGCGGTCCGGGCCAGGGTGATGTCGAGGACCTGCCCCGTGAAGGCGCGGAACAGGTTGGAGTGCTCGACCACCGGCATGAACTCGTCCGGGGTGAGCAGGCCCCGCACCGGGTGCCGCCAGCGGGCCAGGGCCTCCAGGCCCACGGGGCGGTCGTCGGCCAGGTCCACCTTGGGCTGGTAGTGCATCTCCAGGGCGCCCTCGGCCAGCCCTCGGCGCAGCTCGCTGTACATGCTCAGCCTGGCGGTGGAGTTGCGGTCCTTGCCGGGGTCGTAGCACTCCACGCCGGTGCGGTCGGCCTTGGCCACGTACATGGCGACGTCGGCGCGCTGCATGAGGAGTTCGAAGTCGGGGGCGTCGTCCGGGTACAGGGCGATACCGGTGCTGACCTGGAGGTCGAAGTCCATGCCGTCCAGCCGCACCGGCTCGGCCAGCGCGCCCTTGAGGCGCAGCGCCACCTCCCGGGCGGTGGCGGCGTCCCGCACCTGCGGGAGCAGGATGGCGAACTCGTCGCCGCCCAGACGGGCCACGAGGTCGCTCGGGCGCACGCTGTGGATGAGCCGCCGGGCCAGGGTCTGGAGGAGACGGTCGCCGGTGGGGTGGCCGAGGGTGTCGTTGACCTCCTTGAACCGGTCCAGGTCCAGCAGGAGCAGGCCGACGCGGGTGCCGCGCTGGTGGGCCTGGTCGATCTCCCGCCGGGCGCGGACGGTGAGGAGTTTGCGGTTGGCCAGCCCGGTGAGTTCGTCGTGGTTGGCCTGGTGGTCGCGTTTCACCAGCAGCAGGGCGCTCGTGTAGAGGGCACCGAGGGGGAAGGCGAACAGCGGGACGTAGAGCACCGAGTGGGTCATCGCGATGACGATGAGCGGCGACAGGCTGAGCAGGACGGCGTTCACGTACACCTGCTGTCCCAGGCCCTTGAACATCACCTGGCGCAGCGGCACGCGTTCGTGCATGGCCACCGCACAGAGCACCAGGACCCGGTTGACCAGGAACGAGGCGGCTCCGGCGAGGGCGACCCCGACCAGTTCTCCCCCGGCCGGGACCCACGGGGAGGTGACGATCTCGGGGAGCGTCAGGCGCAGGACGGCGTCGGCCACGCCGAGGGAGAGCACGTACTGGGCGGCGTTGAAGGCGGTGCGGTGCGGCGCGTGGCGGCGGGCCACCCCGGCGACGACGGTGGCGACGCACTGGAGGAGGGCGGCGACGGGGAGCCCGTAGAAGATGACCAGCGCGAAGGTGAAGGGCAGCGAGGTGGGCGCACCGCTGCCCGGCGCCTGGCCGGGCATGGCGATGGGTCTGAGTTCACCGAGGATCACCATGCACAGCAGCACCCAGACCAGCGGCTCCCTGGCCAGGTTGGTGAGCTGTTCGAGACCGAGTTCGACGCTGGACACGCCGAGCAGTGCCGCGCCCGCGGCGGTGGCGGCCGCCATGTAGAGCCACAGCGGTGTCCCGACCCGGGGGCCGATGTCCCGGGTGCTGATGGGGTCCTTCATCGGTGACCTCGTGACTGATGACCGTTATCCCGGATAGGGCTCTGTCCGTATCCGGTGGTGTTGTCGCACAGCTTACGGGGTTTCGTCACCAACTGTCGCATCACATGAACTATCCGTGAAGAGATTCGCGAGCCAGAAAGGGCAGGGACCCGGCTCGGGTCCCTGCCCGCGCCCCGGAGGGACGCTCGCGATCGTGGGCGTGCGGCGGAGCCTACTCCTCCGCCGCCTCCCCCACGGGGTTGATGCGCAGTTTCTCCGCCGCCTCGGGGCCGTCCTCCAGCAGCACCCGGAACCCGGCCTCGTCGAGTACCGGGACGCCGAGCTTCACGGCCTTGTCGTACTTGGAGCCGGGGGCGTCCCCGACCACCACGAAACCGGTCTTCTTCGAGACGGAGGCGGTGGCCCGGCCGCCGCACTCCGCGACGGCCTCCTTGGCGCCGTCCCTGGTGAAGCCCTCCAGGGAACCCGTGACCACGACGGTCACTCCCTCCAGCACCCGGGAGCCCGGCTCCTGCCCCTCGTCCTCCATACGGACACCCGCGGCCGCCCACTTTCGGACGATCTCGGCGTGCCAGTCCACGGCGAACCACTCGTGGATGGACCGGGCGATGGTCGGACCGACCCCGTCCACCGACGCCAGCTCCTCCTCGGAGGCGGCGCGGATCGCGTCCATGGACCGGAAGTGGCGGGCCAGGTCCTCGGCGGCGCGGGGGCCGACGTGGCGGATGGACAGCGAGACCAGCACGCGCCAGAGGGGCTTGTTCTTGGCCTCCTCCAGCTGCTCGAACAGCTTCTCGACCGTCTTCTTCGGTTCGCCCTTCATGTTGGCGAAGAAGGAGACCACCTTGGGCTCGCCGGTCTTCGGGTCGGTCTTGGGCTCGGTGGTGTCCGGGTCCAGAACGTGCGTGCGGATCGGCAGCAGCTGCTCGACGGTGAGGTCGAACAGGTCGCCCTCGTCCCTGAGTGCGGGCTCGACCGGCTCCAGCGGCTGGGTGAGCGCGGTGGCCGCGACGTAGCCCAGAGCCTCGATGTCCAGGGCCTTGCGACCGGCGATGAACGCGACCCGCTCACGCAGTTGCCCCGGGCAGGAGCGCGCGTTCGGGCAGCGCAGGTCGACGTCGCCCTCCTTCTGCTGACCGAGCTCGGTGCCGCACTCGGGACAGCGCTCGGGCATGACGAACTCGCGCTCGGTGCCGTCGCGCCGGTCGAGCACCGGACCGACGATCTCCGGGATGACGTCGCCCGCCTTGCGCAGGACGACGGTGTCCCCGATGAGGACGCCCTTGCGGGTGACCTCCTGGGCGTTGTGCAGGGTGGCGAACTCGACCTCGGACCCGGCCACCACGACCGGCTCCATCACGCCGTAGGGGGTGACGCGGCCGGTGCGGCCCACACCCACCTTGATGTCCACCAGCTTGGTGGTGACCTCCTCCGGCGGGTACTTGTACGCGATCGCCCACCGGGGCGCGCGGCTGGTGGAGCCCAGCCGCCGCTGGAGGGAGATGTCGTCCACCTTGACCACGATGCCGTCGATCTCGTAGGCGGGGTCGTGCCGGTGCTCCTGGTAGTACGCGACGTACTCGCGGACCTCGTCCATCGTGCCCACGACCCGGTAGCGGTCGCTGAGCGGCAGCCCCCACTCACCGAGGAGCGCGTAGGCCTGCGACTGGCTGGTGAAGGCGGTCTCCTCCCCCGCGGCGGGCGTGTACGCGCCGACGCCGTGCACGATCATCGACAGCGGCCGGGTCGCGGTGACCCTCGGGTCCTTCTGCCGCAGCGAACCGGCGGCGGCGTTGCGGGGGTTGGCGAACGGCGCGTGGCTGCCGTCTGCGGCGATGCGCCGGTTGAGCTCCTCGAAGTCCTCCACCGGGAGGAAGACCTCGCCGCGCACCTCCAGCAGCTCGGGGGCGGGGCGGACGCTCTCGTCGAGCTGTTCGGGGACCACCCCGATGGTGCGCACGTTGAGCGTGATGTCCTCACCGACGCGGCCGTCGCCCCGGGTCGCGGCCCGGATCAGGCGTCCGCGCTCGTAGACGAGGTCGACCGCCAGGCCGTCGATCTTGAGTTCGCACAGGTAGGCGTCGACCGGCACCTCGGCGGAGGCACGGTCGGCCCAGGCGGAGAGCTCCTCGGAGTCGAAGGCGTTGCCCAGGCTCTCCATCCGGACGAGGTGCTCCACCTCCGCGAAGTCGACGCTGATGGGCGCGCCGACCTTCTGCGTGGGCGAGTCCTGGCTGACGAGGATCGGGTGCCGGTCCTCGATGCCGCGCAGTTCGAGCATGAGCCGGTCGTACTCGGCGTCGGAGACGATCGGTTTGCCCAGGTAGTACCGGTAGCTGTGGTCGTCCAGCTCACGGCACAGCTCGGCGTGGCGGGCGCGTACCTCGTCGGGGACGGTGGTGTTGTCGGGCGCGCTCACGGCTGCCTTTCTTGTCGCTCTCACGGGGCCGGATCGGGGGTGTCGGACGGGACCGGGGGGTGGGGGCCGGGGGTGGACCCCGCGTCCGCCGTCGCTACTTGCGGGGCTCGTCCCGCAGGACCCGGGCCCCGCCCCGGGCAGCTTCCAGGGCGGCCCTGGCGTGCCGGGGGGAGGCCCCCGCCAGCCCGCAGGCGGGCGTGGTGACGACCACCTGGGACAGCAGGTCAGGGCTGAATCCCAACCGGTTCCAGAGCTCTCTTACGGGGTCGACGATAGTCGCCGGGTCCGACATTCCGGCGGACCTCCGGGCGGCCGTGGCGGCGTCGGCGGCGGTTCCGGAGGGCCGTGTGGGGGCGGGCGGGTCGGTCGGGGGGACGACTCCGAGGAGGAGGCCCACCCCGGCCTCGACGGCGTTCCCGACCATCTCGTCGTGCGCCCGGGTGAGCAGGCGCGCGTCGAGGCTCAGAGCGCGGGCGCCGCTGCGGCGCAGGAGGTCGACCGGCACCCCGGCGGCGCAGCAGTGCGCGGCGGGCACGGCGCCGCTCTCCGCGATCGCGGCGAACAGGGTGCGCAGAACCGCTTCGACCCGTACCCGGTCCACGGCGGGCAGGACGCTGAGGCCGCTGGCCGTGGGGAGGCGGCCGAGGAGCACGGCGGGCAGGGTGGGCTCGTCCACCTGGACGATCACCCGGGCGCCGGGGACGCGGCGCCGCACGTCCGCGACGTGCGTGAGGACGCCCTCCAGGTGGGACTCCGCGAGGTCGCGGTGGGCCCCGGGGTCGGAGACCACGCGCTGGCCGTTGCGGAGCTCGATCGCGGCGGCCAGGGTCCAGGGCCCGGCGACCTGCACCTTGAGCGGGCCCTCGTAGGCGTGGAGGTGCTCGGTGAGCGCGTCCATGTCGTAGGAGAGGAAGCTTCCGGCGCGGGCGAGGTCGCGGCCGGGGGTGTCGACGACCCGCCATCCGGTGGGCTGGACCTCGACGGGGAGGTCCACGAGGAGACCGGCGGCGCGTCCGATCATGTCGGCGCCGGCGCCCCGTGCGGGGAGCTCGGGCAGGTGCGGGAGGTCGGGGAGCTCGCCGACGATGGTCCGCATGGCCTCGTCGGGGTCCTCCCCCGGCCAGGAACCGACTCCGGTTGCGGACGCGACGGGCCAGGGTTGGGGCTGCTGTTGACTCACGTTGCCCAAGGTTAGGGCAACCGGCCCGGCGCGGCTCGTCGGCGGCGTCAGGGGGTGCTCAGGACCAGCCCGCCACGGGTCGTCTCCAGGGTGCAGAAGGTGAGGTTGTCGACGAGCTCGGTGGCGCCGAGACCCTCCAGGTCGGTGCGGCTGTGGGAGGTGGCCACGGCCAGAACGGCGGCGCCGGAGGCCAGTCCCGCGCGCACACCGGCGGGGGCGTCCTCGACGACCAGGCAGCGAGCGGGGTCGAAGCCGAGCGCGGCGGCGGCCCTGAGGTAGCCCTGGGGGTGGGGTTTGCCCTCGGTGACGTCGTCGGCGGTGACGAGAACCTCGGGAACGGGCAGGTCGGCGGCCTCCAGGCGGGTGCGCATGAGCCTGCGTGAGCCCGAGGTGACGGCGGCCCAGCGCCGGGAGGGCAGCGCGGAGAGGAGTTCGCGGGCGGCGGGCAGAGCGGTCACGCCGTCGAGGTCGGCCAGTTCCAGCTCCTCCAGTTCGGCGGTGGCCTCGGCCACCTGGGCCTCGGGGAGGAACATCGCGACGGTGTCCTCGGAGCGCCTGCCGTGGGAGACCGCCAGGATCTCCTCCGGGTCGATGCCGTGGGCCTCGCCCCACAGCCGCCAGGTCCGCTCGACGGCGCCGGTGGAGTCCACGAGTGTGCCGTCGATGTCGAAGAGGACGGCGTCAACAGAGATACGCATGCCCCCACGCTAGAGGGCGAGGGCGCGCGGGAGGCGGCTCGGTCCCCTCCGGAGTGTTCGGGGAGCCCGGGAACGCACGCCCCTCAGGAGCGGTGCGCGTCGGGTTCGGCGGGCTCGCTGACGCGGGCCGGCTCCGCGTCCGGTGTCCGGTCGCCACGGGAGCGGGCG
This sequence comes from Nocardiopsis sp. iso_237, assembly GCF_056173345.1. Lineage (NCBI taxonomy): Bacteria > Bacillati > Actinomycetota > Actinomycetes > Streptosporangiales > Nocardiopsidaceae > Nocardiopsis > Nocardiopsis sp. iso_237. Next base: position 5,436,837 of record NZ_CM149669.1, read on the forward strand.
GCCAGGCGCGCGCGCACCACCAGGGCGGTCACCGCCCCGACGGCGGCCACGACCACGCCCACCGCCGTCCACGGCGACTTGAGGAAGAGCTCCAGCCAGGTGCCGACCAGCCCGGCGATCACCACGCCCCACAGGCCCGCCCAGGCCAGACCGCCGACGAACACGGCGGCGAAGTAGCGGGGGAAGCGCATCCGCACGGCACCGGCGGAGAGGTTGATCGCCGTCTGCATGCCCACGGTGAAGAAGCTGAGGGTGACCACGGGCGCGCCGTAGCGGTCGATGCGACGCTTGGCGGAGTCCAGCTTCGGCCCGAGGCGTCGGCCCATGCGGCTGCGGGTGACCCCGGCTCCCAGGCCCCGGCCGATCCAGTAGGTCGCGGGGGCGCGCAGCAGGATCACCACGAGCAGGGTGCAGTAGATGACCCAGAAGGGCTGACCCTCGAGAAACGCGAACTGCGGCATGGACCGGACCCCTTACACCTTGACCCCACAACTTTGCATTGCCTTACCTAACTTCGGCAAGGGTCGCGGGCGAGAAAGCGCGTGTTGTGTGTCCTACTGTGACGGTTTCGCCCCTGTTCGAGCACCGACCGTCACGCCGACGCGGCCCCTCGCGCCTCCGAACGCGCGGTCGAACGGATGGTCGCGGACCCGAGCACCGTGTCGCCGTCGTAGACCACCACGGCCTGACCGGCGGCGACGCCGCTCGCGGGCTCCGCCAGCCGGACCAGCAGCTCCGGCCCGTCCTCGGCCTCACGCTGCACGACCGTGGCCGCGTACACCTCGCCGTGCGCCCGCAGCTGGACGTGGCACTCGGTGGGCTCGGACAGCGGACCGCCGCCGCTCCACACCGGCCGCGTCCCGACGATCTCGTCCACCCGCAGGGCCTCGCGCGGGCCCACGGTCACCGTGTTGTTCACCGGCTCGATGGACAGCACGTAGCGCGGGTTCGGCGCTCCGCCCAGCCCCAGGCCCTTGCGCTGGCCGATCGTGAACGCGTGCGCCCCCTTGTGGGTGCCCACCACGTTGCCGTCCTCGTCCTGGATCGGCCCCGGCTTCTCGCCCAGGCGCCGGTTCAGGAACCCGGCGGTGTCACCGTCCGCGATGAAGCAGATGTCGTGGCTGTCCGGCTTGTCCGCCACCGAGAGCCCCCGGCGCTCGGCCTCGGCCCGCACCTCGTCCTTGGTGCAGTCCCCGAGCGGGAACATCGCGTGGTCGAGCTGTTCGGCGTTGAGCACGCCCAGCACGTACGACTGGTCCTTGCCCTCGTCGACGCTGCGCACCAGGCGGCCGTCGATCTTGCGGACGTGGTGCCCGGTGGCGACCGCGTCGAAGCCCAGCGCGACGGCCCGGTCCAGCACCGCCTCGAACTTGATCTTCTCGTTGCAGCGCAGGCACGGGTTCGGGGTGTTGCCCGCCTCGTACTCCGCGACGAAGTCCTGGACCACCTCGCGGTCGAACTCCTCGGACATGTCCCACACGTAGAAGGGGATGCCGATGACGTCCGCCGCCCGGCGGGCGTCGTGGGAGTCCTCCACGGTGCAGCAGCCCCGGGCGCCGGTGCGGTAGGACTGTGGGTTCTTGGAGAGGGCCAGGTGAACGCCGGTGACGTCGTACCCCGCCTCGGCCACACGGGCCGCGGCTACCGCGGAATCGACCCCGCCGGACATGGCGGCCAGTACACGCAAAGTCATAACGTCCCCCAGCCTATGCGCCCCGCGGAGGAGGGGGCCACGCCCGGGCCCGCCCGGCGGTGTGCTCTGGGACGCGCCCGCACCGGGGCGGGGCGAGGGTGGTCGTCTGGTTCTGCGAAAATCATGGGCATGGCTCTGTTCCGTCGTCGCCGCTCCGCCGACACCTCCGACTCCGCGTCCACGGCCGCCGTCACGGCCTTCTGGGACGCCTGGCCCACCGTGCGCTCGCCCCTGGCCGAGTCCGTCGAGTCCGACACCCCGGCCCCCTCCGAGGTGTCCGAGCGGGTCTCCGCGCTGGTCAAGGCGATCCACCCGGACCTGGACTGGGAGGTGGGACCCGCACCCCAGCCGCAGGGCGGCCTGGAGGACCTCGACCTGTCGGCCGACGTCGACCCGGCCAAGCTCCTGGAACAGCTCGCGTCCCTGGACGACCCCTCCAGGTTCACCGACGCCCCCTCCTACGCGCTGACCCTGCGCCCCGGCGCCTCCGAGGAGGCGCGCGTGCAGTCCGAGCGCTGGTCCCGGTCGGCCCCGGAGGACGCCGAGTGGCGGTTCCTCCCGGTCCGCCCCGCCGACCACGACCAGCTCGGCAACACCGTGCGCTGGGACGACCACGAGCTGGACCTGTCCCACGTGTCCGTGTCCATGCGCGTCAACCAGGACACGAGCCGGATCGAGGTGGGCGTCTACCACCCGGACAACATGTTCCTGTCCGGCGAGACCCGCCAGGCCGTCGCGGAGCACGTCACCCTCCTGGCCCTGGGTGAGGACCAGTTCGTGCGCTGGGTGGGGAAGGTGACGTCGCTGGACGAGCGTCCGATGGACCCGCTCCCGCCGACCTCCATGCCGGCCGTGGCCAAGCAGATGGGTGACCTCCTCGGCGGGACCGACGGCTGGGTGACGCTCCACGGCAGGCTGCCGTTGCAGGGGCCGATCGAGGTCCAGGTCCGCCATCCCGTGACCCGCCGGGACTTCCCCGCGCTCTCCCTGTTCGTGCAGGTCCTCGTCCCGTACGCGGACGCCGACGCCGACCGGCTCCCCCAGGAGACCTCCGTCGTGTCGCTGGCCGACCTGGAGGCCCGTCTGTCCGGCCTGCTCGGTGACAACGGCGCGCTGTTCATGCAGCAGACCGTGGCCGGGCAGCGGATGTACGTCTACTACCTCGACCCGGACTCCGGCGTGCTGCCCGAGTTCGAGGACATGCTCAAGGACTGGCCCGAGGGCAAGGTGCAGCTGCGCACCCAGCTGGACCCCAGGTGGCAGCAGTTCGACCAGGCCAGGCGCCCGTACGTGCGCAAACTGGGGCACTGAGGCCGTGCGGGGCCGTCTGGGGAACCGAACCCGGTTCCCGCACCTGGCGTGTGGGCGAAGACAGGCGTAACGTGGCGTCCCCGCGCAGGAGGATGGTTCGGGTCTGATGGACGGCGTGCTCACACGAACGACCACGGGCCGACCCCGGGTCGCCGCGGTCGGCGCGATCCTCGTCGTGTGCCTGGTGGGCGCGCCGCTGATGTCGCTGTTCCCCGCCGCCGTGTGGGAGCTCGCCCTCGGCCTGGGCCTGGGCCGTCCGGAACTGGAGACCCTGCTGGTCACCCCGGTGGCGGTCGGCGGCACGGTCCTGATGGTCCTGCTCTCCGCGCTCGTGCTCCGGGGCACCGGGGTGCGGCACCCGGCCTCGTGCGCCTGTCTGGTGGCCGGGACCTCCCTGGCCACTCCCCTGGTGATGGCCCTGCAGTCGCCCACCTTCTCCCCCGTGCCCGGCGACGCCCCGGTGAACGCCGCCGTGGTGAGCGCCGTCGTGGCCACGGCCGCGCTCGGCGCGTGCGTCCTGTTCGGCCAGCGCCACGAGCGGCACGGGGTCCTGCCGGGCATGGCGGTGGCCGCGGCGGGCCTGCTGATGCTGCCGATGGCCGCCGAGCACACGCGCGACCGCTCCACCGAGCGGCGCTCGATCAGCCAGATCAGCGAGTTCGGGCACACGATCGCGGTCCTGGACCATCCCACGTGGGCTCCGGTCGGGGTCCACGAGGTGCACGGCGGCCTGCGGATGACCTACGTCGCCGGGGAGGGCTCCGACCCCCTCGGCACGGTGCCGGAGCGAAAGGTCCCGCCCCGGGCCGACGGCACCGAACCGGCCCCGCACCGCGTCGCCCCCGACGGTCCCCCGGCCACGAGGGCGGTCGCCGCCGGCCCGGGCGTGGGCGCGGACCGGTCCGACGAGAACGCCCCCGGGTCCCTGCACGTGCTGAGCTGGACCCCGGAACAACGGGACGCGGGCATCCGCGGCGGGTGCGGCTTCCCCGGGGTCGAGTGCTCCGTGCAGGACTCGATGGTGGTCGTGCACCGCGGCACGGAGGACGGCGGTCACACCCCGCGCCTGAGCGAGGTCCGCACCCGGCTGGAGGACGGCTCCATCGCGAGCGTGCACCCCAGCGGCGCCGTCGCCCCGGAACTGCTGTTCACGGTGGCCCGCACCCTGCGGGCCGAGGCGCCCGGTGAACGCGCCGCCCTGATCGAGGACGTCCTCCGGGGCGGCTGAGCCCTCAGGGGGCGGGCGGACGCCCTCGTTCACGAAGAGTTCTCCGAAGCCCCGGGCACCGCCGGGCGACGGCCACGGAGCACTGACCTGGGATTGCGCAAACGATGGGGTTGACTCCCCTCCGTGATGGGAACTGGATCGACCGAAACCCCTTTGCCCCCGGGGTTCCCGAGTCACGATCGGGGCATACGACACGTAAGCACGCTGGGCGCGCGACTCCCTCGGACCCCGGGAAGGGTGTGGCTGTTGAGCTCTGGCCACGAACACGGCAACGGCGCGAACGCCGAGGACCACCACCTCGGCGCGCGCCCCGAACTCCCCGTCCCCACGGGAACTCCGGCCCCCGGAACTGACTTCCACACCGGCCGAAACCCGGTGAACTGGCCGATCAGCGTGGGGTTGGTACCCGAACCCGCGGAACACCTCCGTCGGCGTGCCCTCTCCGACACCCTGGACGCGATCCTGGGCGGGTTCGGGTCCCCCGCCCCGCACCAGGTGCTGGCCGGGGCGAGCGGGGTCGGCAAGACCCAGCTCGCCGCCCACCACGTCCGGTCCCTCAGCCGCCACCCCGTGCCGTCCCAGCGCCCCGAGGTCCTGCTGTGGGCGGACGCCGCCACGCGGGACGGGGTCGTGTTCGCCTACGCCCAGGCCGCGCGGCAGCTCTTCGCGCGCGTCCCCGACGACCCCGAGCTCGCCGCCGGACAGTTCCTCTCCTGGCTGCACGAACCCGTGGACGGCGAGGAACGCCGCTGGCTGGTGGTGTGGGACGACCTCACCGACCCGACCGAGGTCGAGGACCTGTGGCCGCCCGCGGAACGCGCCCACGGCCGGATGATCGTCACCACCCGCCACGATCCCTCCCCCCACGGCCCCCTCCCGCACATCGTCCGCGGGTTCTCCGACGCCGAGGCGCACGGCTACCTCCGGGCCTCACTCGTGGAGGCCGGGATCGCGCACACCGGCGACGACCTGCGCCCGCTCGCCACCGCCCTCGACCACCTGCCCCTGGCCCTCGCGCAGGCGACCGCGTACATGGCCGACCTCCAGCTCTCCCCCGCCGCCTACCTGGCCCTCTTCCACCGGCGTGCCGCCGAGCGCCGCACGTCCTTCCCCCACTGGGACACCGACTCGCCGGTCGCCGTCACCTGGGAACTGGCCCTGGAACGCGCCGACGCCCACCGACCCGAGGGGGTGGCCCGTCCCCTCATGGGGCTGATCGCCCTCCTCGACTCCGCCGCCACGCCCGAACAGGTCGCCGTCTCCCGTCCCATCCGCACCTACCTGGGGCGGCGCACCTTCCCCGCGCGCACCCTGACCCGCCACGAGGTCCGTCTCGCGCTGGCCTCGCTGGAACGCCTCAACCTGGTGGTCCGGGACACCCCGCTGGTGATCGTCGCCCACCTCCTCACCCAGCGCGCCACCCTCGAACACACCCGCACCCGGCCCACCCGGGAGGCGGTCCGGGCCATCGCCGACGGGCTGGTGGACGTGTGGCCGGACACCGCGCGCGACTCCGCCCTGGGCCGCCGCCTGCGCTCGAACACCGCCGTGCTGCGCGAACGCACCACGGGCCGGGTCCGGGTGTGGAGCTGGCTGTGGGAGGAGGGCATCCACCCGGTGCTCTTCCGCGCCGGGAGCGGCCTCGACACGTCCCGGCAGGTGGAGTGGGCCGTGACGTACTGGGAGGTGCTGACCGAGGCGGTCGCGCACACCCTCGAACCCGGGGCCCACCCCGCCGAGCACACGGGGCACTTCTTCCGGCACGGCGGCCAGGGCGGGGCGCCCGTCATCACGGACCCCCTCGCGTACTGGACGGGGGCCGCCGCGGACCTGTCGCAGGCGCAACGCGCCTTCGAGGACCTCCACGAACGCCAGCTCCGGGTGCTGGGCCCCGACCACCTGGACACGCTGCGCACCCGGCACGGGCTGGCCTACCTCCGCGCGCAGGCGGGCGACACCGCGGGGGCGATCACCCGCTACCGGCGGCTCCTCGAGGACCTGGACCGCGTGGTGGGTGCCGACCGGGTGGAGACCCTGAGCACACGGGGCAACCTCGCGGTGTGCCAGGCCGAGTCCGGCGACCTGGTCACGGCGGTCCAGGCCTCCCGAGCACTCCTCGCGGACCAGCGCGAGCACCTCGGGCCCGACCACCCCAACACGCTCAGCACCCTGCACAACCTCGCCCACTGGCGCGGTGTCGCCGGAGACCCCGAGGGCGCGGTGGAAGAACTCCGCGAGCTGGTCGCGGTCCAGGAGGAGGTGCTGGGCGAGGACCACCCGGGCACCCTGACCAGCAGGCACAACCTGGCCTGCTGGCAGGCGCGCGCGCACGACACGGAGGGAGCGGTCGGCGCCCTGGAGGAGCTGGTGGCGGACCGCCGCCGCGTGCAGGGCCACGAACACCCCGACACCCTGTCCAGCCTGCGTCAGCTGGAACGGCTGCGGCGCGAACGCCGGGCCCGGGCGCAGCGCCGACCGAGCGACCGCGACCCCGACGACAGCGGCGCGCGCGAGGACGGGACCAACGGAAACGGAGGCAACCACGAAGTGGACCCCAACGACGAACCCACCGGCCCCCAGGCGCTCAACCAGTCCTGGATCTGACCCTGATCAGGACCGCAGGGGAGAGCCGACCACGGTGAAGCGCCGCCCGTCCATCCCGGCGAGCAGGGGCCGTGCCTCGACGATGGAGGCCCGGACCCCGGGCAGTTCCAGGGAGGCCCGGTGCGCGTCCTGCGACTCCCAGAGTTCGGTGACGAACACGGTGTCGGGTGCCGCGTCGTCGACGCCCACCTCGTACGAGAGGCATCCGGCCGCCCCGAGTTCGGGGTTGTGCCGGGTCAGGACGGCCACGACCTCGTCCCGCCTGCCCGGGGCGGTCTCCAGGATGCCGACGTTCGCGAAGGTCATGGTCGGCAGACTACCGACGCGCGGCCCCCGGTTCCGAGGACGACACGGCACCCGTCGGGCTCAGAGCCGGTACTCGGCGCGGAGGTGGGCGGCGAGCCTCGGGTACTCGTCCAGGATCTGGTCCTGCTCGGCGGCGGTGAACTGGGAGACGGTCTTCTCGACCTCTCCGTGGTAGCGCCAGAGCCGGTCGAACTCGCTCCACTCCGGGGAACCGCGCTCGGCCCGGTGCCGCAGGGCCTGGTAGATCAGTCGCACGTCGGTGACACAGCTGTCGAGCCGGTCCCGGCGCTGGACTCTGGCGACGTGCTCCCGGTACTTGCGGTCCCGGTCCCGCTGTCTGGGGGTCCGACCGTCGTGTTCGGGCTCAACGTCCATCGATGTCCGCTCTCTCCTCAGCTGGGGGCACGCAGCGTTCGCTGGGCTTTCCCGTCGTTCCTACAACGCTTTCGGCCCGGAGAACAGAGAAAACCCAAGATCGAGGCCGACCCAGAACATTCTCGGCACCAAACAGACACACGACGCGACAGAGGATGTTCCCCCCGCAAACGGACAGACCAACGAACGCCGACACCGGTCTCTGTCCGAGAGCGCTCGGTGAGCCCGTTTTCGGGTTCGGTCCGGGTGGGCGGTCCGGAGCTGGGGCCGCCCGTCAGGGCCGCGCGGCACGCCGGAGGAGACCTTCGAAAGGAGGGATCCGACCTGCCACGCCGTGCACCCGGCGGAGGTCGGTGGGGTGCGGGGGTCTCAGGACACTCCCCGCCACTCTTAACTTATAGCTCACCCCGGGGCTTGCCGCAAGACCCCCCTCGCCCCGCAGAATGGTCCACCGTGAGCAGAACCAACGACACGGGGGACGTTGTGAAACAGCAGGCCAGAAGCGTCTTCGAGCTTTCGGACTCTCCCAAGGCCGACCCGGCCCTGGTGTCCGACGACGAACGGCACCTCGCCGCCGTCCGGGACACCCTCGAACAGTCGATCAGCGACCTCTCCGCCCGGCTGGACGAGCGCCGCAGGGCACCCACGGGCAAGGTGCGCGAGGTCCTGGACCGCGACATGGAGGTGCACCGGCTGTCGGCCCGCCTGCGCACGCTGCGCCGCTTCGGCTCCGACCTGTGCCTGGGCCGCATGGTCGGCGCCGACGACCTCGAACCGGTGTACGTCGGCCGACTCGGCCTCACCGACCTCGAGGGTCGGCGCCTCCTGATCGACTGGCGCTCCCCCGCGGCCGAACCCTTCTTCGCGGCCACCCACGCCAACCCCATGGGCCTGGCCAGCCGCCGCCGGTACCGCTGGAACCTCGGCCGCGTCAGCGACTACTGGGACGAGGTCTTCACCGAGGACGGCTTCGAGGGCCACGCCGCGCTCGACGACCAGTCAGCCTTCATCGCCAGCCTGGGCGCCAACCGCTCGGACCGGATGCGCGACGTACTCAGCACCATCCAGGCCGACCAGGACGCCATCGTCCGCGCCGGATCCGGCGGCGCCCTCGTCGTGGACGGCGGCCCGGGCACCGGCAAGACCGTGGTGGCCCTGCACCGCACCGCGCACCTGCTCTACTCGGACTCGCGCCTGGGCCACCGCCGGGGCGGGGTGCTGTTCGTCGGCCCCCACCAGCCGTACCTGGCCTACGTCGCGGACGTCCTGCCCAGCCTCGGTGAGGAGGGCGTCCAGACCTGCACGGTGCGCGACCTGGTCCCCGAGGGCGGCACCACGAGGACCGAAGCCGACCCCGAGGCCGCGCGCCTGAAGGAGTCCGCGCACCTGGTGGACGCGATCGAACCGGCCGTCCGGTTCTACGAGCGACCGCCGAAGACGGGGACGACGGTCTCGACCCCCTGGTGCGACCTCCGGCTGAGCGCCGCCGACTGGGCCGAGGCGTTCGGGTCGGTGGACTCGGGCACCGCGCACAACGAGGCCCGCGAGCCCATCCTCGACGAGCTGGTGGAGATCCTGTCCGACCAGCTGGCCGACCGGGCCGACGAGGACGTCACCCCGCAGACGCTCAGGGCGACGCTGCTCCGGGACGCGGAACTGCTCACCACCCTGCACCGGGCCTGGCCCCTGCTGGAACCCACCGACCTCGTCGGGGACCTGTGGACCGTCCCCGCCTACCTGCGGCTGTGCGCACCGTGGCTGGAGGCCGACCAGATCCGACGGCTCCAGCGCGAGGACCCCGAGGCCTGGACCGTGTCCGACCTGCCCTTCCTCGACGCCGCCCGCCAGCGACTGGGCGATCCGAAGGCCTCCGAACGCCGACGCCGCCGCGAGGCCTCCGTCGCCGCCGAGCACGAGCGCCGGTCGTCCGTGATCGACAACCTGCTGGAGGCCGACGACGACGGCGAGGGCCTGGTGACGATGCTGCACCACCGCGACCTCCAGGACACCCTCGTCGACGGGGGCGGACTGCCCGCCGCCGACCCCGACCTGCTCGCCGGACCGTTCGCGCACATCGTGGTCGACGAGGCCCAGGAGCTGACCGACGCCCAGTGGCGGATGCTGCTGCTCCGCTGCCCGTCCCGCAGCTTCACCGTCGTCGGTGACCGCGCCCAGGCCCGGCACGGGTTCACCGAGCCCTGGCGGGAACGGCTGGAGCGGGTGGGCTTCGACCGGGTCACCCTCGCCTCCCTCAGCGTCAACTACCGCACCCCGGAGGAGGTCATGGCGGAGGCCGAGCCGGTGATCCGCGCCGAGCTGCCGGACGCCAACGTGCCGACCTCCGTCCGGGCCAGCGGGATCCCCGTGCGGCACGGACCGTTGTCGGACCTGCGGGAGGTCATCGACCCCTGGATCGCCGAGAACGCGGAGGGGACCGCCTGTGTGATCGGCCATCCGGCGTTCCGGGCCACGCCCCGCGTCCGCTCCCTCACCCCGGACCTCGTCAAGGGCCTCGAGTTCGACCTGGTCGTCCTCGTCGACCCGGAGCGCTTCGGAGAAGGAGTGGAGGGCGCGGTCGACCGCTACGTCGCGATGACCCGCGCGACCCAGCGGCTGGTCATCCTGCGCAGCCCCTGAGGGTTCGGGGGCCCGTCACTCCCGGGCCCTCGTCCCGCCCTCTCCGGTCTCCGCCTCGCGGGCCTCACCGCCCACGACGGAGGCCTCGGCGGCGCCCTCGGCCGGGAGCCTGCCCTCCAGCCGTTGGACCTGTTCGCTCAGCTCCACCAGCCGCTCCATGACCGCGTTGTGCTGGATCAGTTCGAGCTCCTGGTCCTCCTCCCAGCGACCCTTGCCGTACTCCTGCTCCATCGACGTGACGATCACACCGATCACCAGGTTCAGGATGATGAACGCGGTGAGCACGATGTAGACGACGAAGAAGATCCAGCCGTACGGGTGGTGCGCCAGAACCTCGTCCGAGACGTCCGGCCAGTTCTCCGTGGTCATGAGGAGGAACATCGTGTACAGGGAGGTGCCGAGGTCACCGAAGAACTCCGGGACGCTCTCACCGAACATCTGCTGCGCGAGGATCGCGGACGTGTAGACCACGATGAGCAGCAGGCCGATCACTGTGCCCATGCCGGGCACCGCCTTGAAGAGGGCCCCGATGATCTGTCGCATCTGCGGGACCGCGGTGATCGCACGCAGCACCCGCAGGACACGGAGGATGCGCAGCACCGCGAAGGGCCCGCTCGCCGGGATCAGCGAGACCACGACCACCCCGAAGTCGAACCAGTTCCAGCCGTCCCGCCAGAAACCCCCGCGCCAGGCGTACAGCTTGAGGATCATCTCGACGACGAACAGACCGATCACGAACCGCTCGACGGCTTCCAGATACGGAAGGGCGGAACCGCCATAGGTCGCCCAGCCCAATATGACGGCATTGGCCAGAATCACGGCAAGCATGGTGTTGGAGAACCAACGGCTTTCCACGATCTGGGTGACCTGATCCCGCCGCAACGTCACTTTCCCCCTCACGCCCGCACCTTGAATGAGGACAAGGCGCGCACAAATATATCGAAGCCGTTTCGGACGACACCGAGCGCGTCATCCTTTACGCGGAACCGCTCCCAACCCACCCTCGGAGGCCCGGGAGCGCCAACGGCGACCAGCCGGTGGCACCACGGGAGAACCACGCACCCCAGGACGCTACGCTCCCCTACCCCCCGGTACGTCACGAACCCATAACCGCAGGAGGTCACCCGCGCGTGCGACTTCCCACACGCCGACCCCACCCGGTTTCGGACCGACACCATCTCGGTGCGCCCAACCCCCGCAACCGCCCGCGAACCCTCGCCCCGCCGCGCGGCCCCGGAAGAGGAGGGTGCCGACGGGTGTGACCGGGCCCCACTCCCCGCTGATATCTTCGCTGCTGGCCTCGACGGCAGTCGGGCCTCCCCCAAGCAGCGCCCGCGACCGAGGAAGAGACATGGCGGAGCTGAAGTACTTCACCGGTTCGATGAACTCGGGCAAGAGCACCATGGCCCTCCAGGAGCACCACTCCCGCGGGGGCGAGGGCGTCCTGTACACGAAACAGGACCGCGCGGGCTCGGGGATCATCTCCTCGCGGCTGGGCCTGACCTCACCGGCGGTCGAGGTCGGAGACTCCCTGGACCTGTACGACGACGTCGCTGACCGCAAGGCCTCCTACGTCATCTGCGACGAGGCCCAGTTCCTGTCGTTCAAGCAGGTGGGACAGCTGGCGGGCGTCGTGGACGGCATGGGCATCGACGTGTACTGCTACGGGATCCTGACCGACTTCCAGGGCGCGCTGTTCCCGGGGTCGAAGAGACTGGTCGAGCTCGCGGACAAGATAGAGATCCTGCCGGTCTACGCCCGCTGCTGGTGCGGGAACCGCGCCACGCACAACGCCCGCGTGGTCGACGGGGTCATGATCTACGAGGGCGAGCAGGTCCACATCGGCGGCAACGAGTCGTACACGACCCTGTGCCGCCACCACTTCATGGCAGGCGTGGCGTAGGGGTCAGGTCGTACCCCACCGGCATCAACGACTCTTCGCCTTCACTACAGTCACTCGGGCACGAGGACCTTCAGCGCGGGCTCCACCTTGACGGCCACGGCCCTGGCTTCATTGTTGAACCACGTAGATTCAACTTCGCCATTTCCTTCCGGAGCTTCGAAGTGGATCGTGTAGACGGTACTTCTAGTCTGTCCGACCAGGAAGTATACGTAGTCTCCGGAGCCACTGGTTCCGTAGTGAAAGTAGGACCTTTCACTCAGTCCACCTTCAGCTGATTCCTTCAGATTATCGACATCATCCGCATAGCCATTCACAAGTTCATCGTATCGACTCGAGGCAACCTCTTCCTGTGATTCTTCTCCAGAATTACTCACCACAGCTTCGTAGGAGTATGAAAATTTCCATGGTTCGGCTATGTCATCGCCAGCAGGGTAGATCTCCCATACGCAATGGTCCGAGACGACCCTGTCTTCTTCGTTCCCGTCAAGCGCAGGGTCTACGAAGTTCTCACTCACGAATCCTGGTTCGAACTGCCCGTGGGAATACTGAACATCCTGCTCACAAAGATTGAGCTCACCTGGTTCCAAACGAATGATCGGATTCCCGGTTTGCTCCACGGGCGGGCTTCCGCCCGAAGCGGCAGATCCGGCTCCTGACGAGAGCGTACTGACGAAGAGTCCCAGCACACCGACAATGGCCCCGAAGACACCGAAGGCGGCGAACGTTCCGCAGCCGAAAACCGTGAGGGCCGCCTTCCAACCGTGCAGGCCCTTCTTCGCTGGTTTGCCGCGCTTCGCGTCCTTTTCCTCGGTGTCCGCCACGGTTACGCCTGCGCCTCCAGCTGAGCCTTCACTTCGGGGTGCTCAAGCGGACGGGTGAACCCCACGATGTCCGCACGATTGGGGTCATCGTACTCGCGCACCGCGATCGGTCCACAGTTGGTGCACCAGGCCTCGACCATCAGGCCGTCCCCGATCACCATTGCCATATGACCGGGTCCCGGCGGTTCTCCGGCGCGGGTCACATCAAAGAAGACCAGGTCACCCGGTTGTTCCTCACCCTGAGGAACCTCCGGGCCGAACTTCCACTGGTCCTGGGAAACCCGTGGAACCGTCACCCCGATGCTTTCGTAGGCCTTCATCGTCAGGCCGGAACAGTCGTATCCGTCCGGCCCGGTCCCGCCCCAGATATAGGGCTTGCCACGCTGGTCGAGGGCCCAGTCCACGACCGCCTGGGTCAGGTCGTCCGGCGCCTGACCGATCGGCACTCCGTCCTCGTCCAACTCGCAGAGCACCGCGGTCCGGATGGAGTTGGAGGTGTTGAAGTCGCCGTCGGCGTACCGCTCCGCCCACTCCAACACGTCGTCCACGTACCACCAGGCGCGGTTGTAGCCGAAGATCGCCTGCCGGACGTCGTCCTCGAGGCCGTGCGCCAGGAGGTAGTCGGCGGCCGCCGGGATGGCGTCGGCCGGGTCGTAGACGTTGACGATGCCGTCGTCGTTGCCGTCCACCCCATAACCCAGCTCCGGTCGCTCGTCGACCGGCTGGATCGGCTCACCGCCCCAGCTGTTCCCGGCCGCGGACCCGTCCAGCGATCCGAACTGCATGGGACCGGAGGCGCCCCAGTCGTTGTGGCCCTCGGTGATCCCCGGGCCCTCCCAGCGCCCGTGATGGGACTCCACCTGACCGATCCCCGCCAGGATGTTCCACGGGATCCCCCGGTCCTCCCCCGCCTCCTTGTACAGCTCCAGGTAGTTCTCCGGGATGGTGTCCATCGCGTAGGCGCTGCTGTCCGGTTGGTCGGCGTCGGCGTTGGGCGCGCACACCACTCCGGAGGCCAGCCAGGAACCCACCTGGGTGCTGGTGGTGAGCGCCGGGATCACCATGAGGGTCAGGAAGACCAGACCGGCCACACCGACGGCCGCCAGGACGGCGACTCTGGTCAGGCAGGAACCCGTTCGTTCGTTGGGGGCCGCGGTACGAAGAGCGGAGATCAAGCGTTCACTCCTCCCCGAACTGTCCTGCGTCGGCAGGTTGGAAGTCGAAGACCGCCCAGGTTCCGCCGTCGCGGACGAGGGTGACGGCGAAGTCTCCGAGGTCCTCGTCGAACTCGGAGGCACCCGTCTCGGTGATGGACTGCGCGGTGACCACGAAGGTGATCGAGTCCGTGCCGAAGGTCCGGATCTCCTGGACCTCCGCGCGCCCCTCCGCGACCGCCTCGGCCTCGCTCATCTCCGCCCAGAAGGCACCGACCCGGTTCGCGTCGGAGAGCACCTCCGCGTACTCGTCGGTCGCCAGGGCCTCCATCGAGGCGTAGTAGGCCTCGGGGTCCCGCGAGTAGTCGATAGTCCCGTAGGCCTCAGCGAAGGCCTGTGCGGTCGCTCCCGCCGCCTGAAACTCCTCCTCGGAGAAGGGGAACCAGCCGAGGACGTCCAGGTCCTCGGCGGCGGTGGTCGGGATCGGGCTGGGCGGGACGGTGGCCAGGGAACCCGGGTTGGAGGAGGGAGCCTCCCCCTGGGCCGAACCGGGATCACGGGGTGGACCACCGGGATCCTCCGCCTGGTCGTCCCCGAACCCGCCGAGGCTGAAGTAGATCCCGAATCCGGCCAGGGCGGCGATCAGGCCGATGACGACCAGTCGCTGGGTGCGTTCGGGGAGAGGGTTGGGCATGGTGGTCGGTTGCCTTGTCGTCTGCTCTGTGACCGGGTCACTGGTCGTCGTTCAGCCAGAAGGGGACGTCACGCTTACGATCCCGGGTGTTGGCCGCGCCGCCTTCCCCCCAGAACGGGGTGATGGGGGCGTTGTCCTTGCTCTTGCCGGAACCGGTCAGCCAGCCGCCCTCACCGTCGCCCCGCCTGCCGCGATCTGCGGGGGCCGGAAGGGCTGGCCGCTGTGGGGCGGGGCGCTCGCGCTTCTCCTTCGGGCCGCCCCAACGCGAACTCCGGCCGCCGAGGTTGCCCTGTGCCGGAGTGTCCTCACGCCCGTTGAAGATTCCCCGCCCGGTGCTGGGCTCGGGGCGATCCGCGCTCGCCGCGCGGGAGTGGCTCGTTCCGCCCCCGAACACGCCCCCACCGGAGCGGGAGTCGGAGCCGCCTCCGCCGTTGCGGTTCGCACCACCGCCTCCGCCACCGGTGCCGAAGACGGCGGCCCATCCACTGTCGCCCGTTCCGGTGTAGCCGCCAGCGGGCCGGGGCGGGATCGCTCCGCCGCTGCCGGCTCCGCCCGCACCACCACTCCCGGAGAGACTCGGGGCCTGATCACCGTTGCGGGAACCGGTGGTCGGGCGCGGAGCACCAGCCCCACCACTCCGACTGACGTTGAGCGGCGGAGCGTTGTCGTTGCCCCGGACCCGCCCGTAGCCGCCGACTCCACGGACACGAGCGCCCTCGGCACGGGTGCTGCCGCCCTCGGGGACCTCCTCCGGGGTTTCGGTGGCCCCCGGAGCCGTGCCGCCCCCAGCAGGAACACCTGCCGCCGCACCCGCGATCATGCCGCCCCGGCGACGGCCCCAGTTCTGTGTCTTGAGGTAGGCGACCGGAGGAAGCACCATCGCGCTCTTGTCCAGCGCCTGGCTGCGAGCGGCGTCGGTCACGATGCGCGAGGTGAAGGTGTTCGCGTTCACCGAGGCGAAGAGGTAGGCGAACGTCTTCCGGTAGATGAAGAGCGCCAGAGTGAACAGGGCGAGCAGGATCATCTGCAACCCCCACCCAAGACTGGTCGACATCACGATCCCGTAGCTCATGACCAGCAGTGAGATGAGCAGGACCACGAAGATCTGTTTGAGCAGGAAACCCACCATCAGCTCAACCCAGCGAAGCAGAACCATGCGTCCGTAGCCGGGATGGATCCCGATGAGGAGGAACACCGGGGCGAGCATGAAGAGCAACATGAACCCGATCTTCAGCACGATAAGCGCCACAGAACCCGCAAGGATCAACCCCCCAGCAAAGACCGAGGCGAAGAGGGCGAGAGTTGCCACGCCGAGACGGCTGCTCTGATCCTCACCAGAGAACAGTGGGTAGACGCTCGGGAATGATTCCTCAACCCTCGAAGAGATGTCTCCGTATGAGTCCTGCTTAGCAGCTATCAGTTCATTCGCGTCAACCTCTCCGTCGACAATCTGCTGCTGCTCGATCCTGCTGATTCCTTGAGCGGCGATCAGTTCTTCAGCGTGCCTTCGGGCGACGCTCTGCCCAGTCTCATCGTTGCCGAACTGCCCCGCGACCCACGGCTGACACACCAGACTCGACCACATCATGTCCGCGTTGCGCCGTACCTGGAAGTCCGCCTCGGACTCCCACTCAGCCTTCTCGGGCGCAGCCGCCCCAGCCGGACACGTGCCCGAACCTCCCCCGTAGGGCACCTGGCCGACGGTACTGGTCACCAACTGAGTCCCGGAGTTCACCAACGTGCTCCCCAGGCCCATCACCTGAGCCGGATTGATGAGAATCCACATTCCGAGCGCTGTCGCGGCGACCATCCACACCGAAGATTCGATGGTGAGCGTCATCCTCCTGCGGATCAGGCCATACCATCCCAGCCAGATCGCACCCAGAATGACAATGGTCGGAATCAGAGGTCGCCAAATACCTTCCCGTAGCGTGATGACTACACTCTCAACCGCTTCCGAGAAACTTGAGAGGAGGCCGTCCGAACTCGCAGCTTGGTAGACGGTGATGGTTGACTGATTGATCGTCTTCGAAAGATCCCAGGCAGAATTTGCCAGAGTCGCTTGGGCACCCAACGCCATCTTGTCGACACAGGACTCCGTGATCATGTGCCACTGCTGCCCGGCGGTTCCGTACTGTCCATACATGCTGGCGTCTGGAGGCATCCCGTCGGATGAGTTCCGGGCCGCCGACTGCGACTGCGGCGGAACCAGGAGGCCGTCCGAACCACTGCCAGCGGACTCCGGGAGCGGCGCCGGGTTGCCCGGGCACATGGGGTTCGCCTGTGCGGAGCTCAATGGGATGAGGATGAGTCCGCACAGCATCAGGAACGTCATCAGGATGCGTCGCCAACCCCGCCGGTGGACGTGCTGATGCCTCATCTGCTGAGCTCCTGCGTCGTGGTTCGTGCGGGAAAATCGTTGGCAGACACCAGGGCCTCCCGACCGCACACGCACCGCCGCACCGTCAGGCGGGCGACCGCGCGCGACCACAAGGCCCCCGCATGTCTTTACCCCATCCTCTATGGTGCGCCATCACCGGGTTGGGAGGTGGCTGCAACGCGACCGGTTTTTCGGTCTGTGCCCCGGAACAGGCCGGAGACACGTGACCAAAGGGGCGCGTTCTCCTCGTTTACGCAGGTAACGGGCTTCCAAGGCGGGCCGTAACACCCAAAAACCTCAAGGCCACAATTTGCTCACCAGATGTGGAGTATGAGGGGCGTCACAGAACCTTTCGCCGTCAAAAGTGGACATACGGCAACCAAGCGGACTGAGACCCGGTACCGACCCGGCCTTCCGCAGAACCCACAGCCCCTATTGGAGAAGGACCGAAACGGAGGGCCTCGCATCGGCTTGACCCTCACGCGGCGTGAGGCTCCACGATGAGCCCCATGAGCGAAATCTTCCACGCGTTCAGCGTCAGCCCCGTCCCCCAGCCCGGCCCCGACACCGCGCCTCCGGAACTCTTCTGGGGTATCTACGGCATGCCGATGTTCGCGACCGTACCCACCGACGATCTGGAGGCGTCCATGGAGTTCTGGATCAACGGCCTCGGGTTCTTCGACCTCTACTCGGTCCCCGGCCAGATCGTCCATCTCCGGCGCTGGGCGTTCCAGGACGTCCTGCTCGTGCCGGGTGAGCGCCCGGAGCGGGCTTCCGCCACGAGCGTGAGCTTCTCCTGCGTACTGAACCAGATCGACGGAATCGTGGCGGCCTGCGAGGAGCAGCGGCCCGGGTCGACAGCCGGTCCGCGACAGATGCCCTGGGGCTCGGTCGAGGTCGAGGTCACCACTCCGGAGAACACCCGGGTGATCATGACCGCGGCCCGTCCCTACGATCCCCAGAGCGCGGAGGCCCGGTTCCTCCGTGAGTCGGGGATCAAGGGACCCGACACCTCCGAAGCCTGACTAAGGACCACGACGAGGGGCGTGCGGCCGGTCGGCCGCACGCCCCTCCTTCGCTCACCGTCTCCGAGCGCCTACTCCTGTTCGCGCATCACCCGGGCCATCGCCCTGTCGAACTCACCGCGGCCCAGCTCCGTCCAGTCGTCCCGCTCCGCGAGGAACTCGTAGAACGCCCCGTGCACCTGGAACCCGTGCAGGTCGGCCAGCTGTTGGGGGTCCTCGGTGTACACCCGCTCGCGGCCGCTCTCATTCGCGCTCTGGAGCCGCCGCATCGCCTCCGACTCGTCCCGCTGGGAGATATAGACCCGAGAGCCGTCAGCGCTGCGCAGGGCGCCGTCTGGACCCACCGAGAAGTGGGCGCCGTCCTGTTCCATCGCGGTCCGCGCCAACTTGTAGGCCTCGACGATCTGGCCGTCCAGCGTCCCGTCCAGGGCCCCCGCGTGCGGGCGCTCCGGGTCGGAGGAGAAGTTGACCAGCATGTCGCGGCTGACCAGCCTGCCCGCGTAACGCATCGTCCGGAAGTCGTCCATCCGCGACTGCTGGACGTCGACGAGCTGTTGAAGGGCCTCGTCGAACTCCCAGTCCATGTCGTCCAGGTCAAAGTCGTCCTGGAGGTCCTCCGGGTTGACCTCCTCGGACGCACCCATGCCCCGCTCCTCGGCGTACTCCTCGCCGCGGGCGGCGTCCACCAGTTCCATGACCTCGTTGGCGTAGGTGTCGGGGTCCAACCGGGCGACGTCCACCGCGGACAGTCCGTGTGCCCTCTGGTACTTCTCACGGCACGTCACGGCCAGTTCGGCCTGCTGCATGCGTTTGGCCAGCATCGCCTCGAAGTCGGGCTGGTTCATCCGCACGTCGAAGTCCACCGCGCTCGACAGCGTGGGGATGGTCTGGAGCGTGTAGTCGTGACCGGGGTGCACGATCGTGTCCTTGAAGAGCCGCCAGCTCATCGGCAGGATCATCTCGTTGCGGTTCCACACCGGTGAGTCGCCCGCACGGAAAACGATCGAGTTGCGCTCGGAGATGAAGGCCAGGTCGTTGTAGGAGATGACCGGCTCCTCCTTGGTCGCCATGGTGTAGGAGACCTTGCCCTCCACGCTCATCGACTTGACCAGGTGCCCCTTGTCCTGGGTCACGGTCTTGGAGTCCATGTAGGTGGTGTGGCGCTTGCCCGACATCTTCTCCAGTGTCTCGAGCATCGAGTCGTCGGTGCTCTTGAGGAAGACGATGTTGGAGGTGTTGCCCTGCACGATCTTGTCCACGCTCTCGCCGTAGACCTCGCGCAGCTGCTGGAGGGTCTGGAGGATGAGCGTGAACTGCTGGTCCTGACCCAGACCGATGGACAGCATCGTCTCGAAGCCGGAGATGCCGTGCCCCTCGGACTGGAGGTTGCCCAGCTCGTCGAGCATGAACCGGGTCTTGTACAGCGGCTTCTGGTTCTCCTTCGTCATGTACGACTTGTCGAAGTTGAGGTCGACGAGCTGCTTGATCAGGATCAGGATCAGCTTGGCGTACTTCATCAGGTGCGGCGGGGTCACCAGGAAGACCGCCTTGGGCTGCTCCGAGTAGCGCACCATCGTGTTGATGATGGCGTTGGCCTGGCCCATCTCCTTCTCGGGCAGGTCCCCGGTGATGTTGGTCAGCCGCATCTGCGGATACGTGGTGTGCTCCGGCACGAACCTGCCGTCGCCGCCCTTCTTCAGCTCCAGCAGGATGCCGTTGCGCACGATCTTCTTGTCGGTCACCGGGTCGGTGATGAAGAACCGGCCGTTGAGCGAGGTCTGGTAGTCCTTCGTGTACCGGAAGTAGAAGGTACGGATCAGCATGCCGCTCTGCGGGTTCAGCAGACGGAGGCGAACGTAGGCGACGTCGTTGGCGAACTTGCCCCTGAAGTAGAAGCGGGCCCAGCCCTCACGGGAGACGATGTCGTCGTGCTCGAATTCCTGACCCAGCGACTCCGTGAACCCGGCGTCCGCGAAGGCGTCCCACCTCGCCTGGGCACCGATCAGGTGGTCGCGCTTGAGGTAGTTGGTCGCGAACCGCACGCCCATCCGCCGGGGGAAGCTCAGCCCGCCCAGGTCCGTGTTCTGGCTGGGGGTGCCCGAGGTGAGCGTGGAGATGGTGGGGTCGGTGAAGAAGCTCATCGCGGTGATCGCGATTCCGTACACGGACGCGAGCATCTTCTCGGCCGCGCCCATGGCCCGCAGGGCGTTGTCGGCGTTGCCGACCAGGGTGCGCATCGAGTTGGGCGGGAGCCCGTTGGTGGCGTTGAAGAACAGGGTGAGCATGTCCAGCTCCTCCTTGCCCTCCCACAGGAACTCGCGGCGCTGGGCCTCCTCCATCTCGGAGACGGCCTCCTCCTCGCGGAACGTGCCGTCGTCCGGGCTGCCGTACTCGCCGTTCTGCGCCTTCTCCTCGACCGCGGTGACCGGGTTCTTCACCTTCTTGGCCGAGAGCTGCACGAACAGCTGGTAGCAGTTGTACAGCGTGACCTTGCCCCACCGCTCGTCGAGCTTGGTCTCCAGGACCTTGGGGTCCATGTTCACCCGGGCGGCGTAGTCGCGGAGCTCGCGCTCCTCCTCCAGGTAGTAGTCGATGAGGCCGTAGGCGGCGCGCTTGAAGGCGTTGTTGGCGGCGTTGGGCCACACCGGGTCCTCGCCGCCGTCGAGCGGGAAGAAGACGTCGGCGATGTTCTCGATGTACATCGCGCACTTGGTGGAGTCGCCCTCACGGGCGGCCTCCGCCGCCATGCCGAGCGGATTGTAGATGTCCGTCTTCATGGCGTTGATGAGGTTGAACTGCACCACCTGGAAGCCGCGCATGGTGGCCCGCACGTAGTGCTTGACCAGCAGCTCGCCCTTGGGGTCGTTGATGACCATGTTGTTGGGGCGCTTCTCCCGCAACCACATGTCGACCATCGGCTCGATGTAGGTCTGGCCCTTACCGGCCCGGGTGATGGCCAGCACCATGGTGTTGACCGGGGCGGTGTCCACGATGTAGGCGCCGGCGGGGCGCTGCACCTCGTACTCGGGGAAGGTCCAGTCGTCGTTGATCATGTCCGCGACGGTCTTGTACTTCCCGAGCTTCTCCCGGTCCTTGCCGTCGGGGTTGTAGGGGACCCCTGTGGTGTCGAACCGCTTACGGAGCGACTTGTCCTTCGGCAGGCCCGAGGCCTCGAACAGGTCGTCGCCGAACCTCTCGTCGATGAGCGGCTTCTTCTTGGTGATCGCCCGGTCCTCGTCATCGCGGAGGATCTCGCCCTTGAGGTACTCGATGTCCCCGTCGGAGTCGAGGACGTCCTCCGTGGCGCGTTGGGCGACCGGGACCTGTTTGAGGCCCTTGTTGGTCATCATGACGTGGCTGATCATCGAGTTGGGCTGCACGGCCGAGTGCGCGCCGGCGTCGGGGAACCAGTCGAACTTGCGCACGATCTCCTGTGGCAGGGCGATGTGCTGGTCACCGTGGTACTGGTTGATGTCGCTGGTGTCGTGCAGCAGGTTCTGGGAGTCCCTGTTGCGCATGAGCAGCATGAAGGCCAGGGCGAACGTGACCAGTCCCCCGCCGAGGCTGACGCCCGTCTTGGCACCGGTCGGGTGGAGCAACCAGCCCGCGAAGGAGTCGGGTTGGCCCGCGCGAGCAGCGTCGAGCTCCGCCTGCTGGGCGTCCATGTCGTCGAGCACCCACTGGGGTGTCTCCTCCAGGGCCTCGGCCTCGGTGTCGTAGCACGGCTGGTCGGCCATCGGGGCGCCGGTCTCGTCCAGGACCCTGAAGCAGAACCGCGTGGGCGAGACCCGCTCGCGTTCGGTGAAGGCGGGGACCGTGGGCTCGCTGAACGAGGCCGCCACGGTGGTCACCGTCTGCTGTCCGAACGACCACACGGACCACACCAGCCCGGCCACGAGGACACCCGCCACGACGGCGAGGACGGTGCGTGTGGTGCGGGTCCGCCCCCGTTCGATCCTGGTGCGGTCGAGTTGCTGGGATTCGTAGACGTTGCGGTTGGCGAGCGTGTCCTCGGTCTTGCGAGAGGAGAGTTTGTCCCAGGCACCCGCTTTGGGGCTAGAGCTCCTCCTGGCCATGGTGCGCCTTTCCTTGATGCGAGCGGTTTTCTAGTCGAACCAGACCGGGAGGACCATCGCGCTGCTGAGCGTGTTGTAGCTGATCCACCAGCCGACGATGATGCCCACGCCTATGGCCGCCAGGGCGAAGACGGCCATGAGCACGAAGAGGATCTTGTTCGCGCGCCGCTGGACCTGGTTGGCGCGGTCCAGTTCCTCGATGCTGGCCTGGTTGGCGCGGTTCACCGCCATCAGCTGGTTGGCGTACTCCTGGTGCATGGTGTCGGTGAGACCGCGGGTCCGCTCCGCCAGACCGGAGTACATCTGGTTGTTGGTCTCGGCCTTGTGCTGCCACTCGAGTTCGCGTTCGCGCATCCGCGCCTCGGCGTGCTCGCGGGTGCGCTCCAGTTCCGCGGTCACCGCACTGAGTTCACTGTTGAGCCTGCGGGTCTGCGCCTCGTGCTCGGCCTTGAGCTCGGCCGTGCGCTGGGCGTTCAGGGCCTGGATCTTCTCGATGCTGTTGTCCAGCTGCAGCTGCGCGGCGAGCGCCTCGGCGCGGGCGATGTCCTGCTTGCGGTTGTCGTCGATGTAGCGCGTGAGCCTGGTGTTCCACCGGGTGAGCAGTTCCGCCTCGGCTTCCCGTTGGGCGGCCTCACGCTCGGACAGCAGCTCGAAGGCGCGCGTGACGCCCAGCTGCATCCGTGTGTGCGCGTCCTTGCGGCGCATCTCCAGCACCAGCTGTCGCTGGTGGACGTGGCGTTCCTCGTTGCGGTGCTCGATTTCGAGGGCCACGTCCGCGATCCTGCGCTCGAACTCCGGACGGAAGCGGTCCCAGAAGACCTGCCTGGCCTGGGCGGCGGCGAGCTCCGCCCGGCTGTCGGCGTCCTCCTCATAGCGTCGGGTGATCTCGGTGCGCTGGTTGCTGATCTCCTCGGGAGCCCTGGTCTTGAGCTCCCGGTACTCCTGTTCGGAGGCGGCCGCGAGCCTCTGGTAGACCGACCCCTCGCGCTCCTCGTCCACCTCGCGCATGACCGACTCCGCGTGCAGACTCATCATCTCGACGAAGAGCTTGCGGAGTTCTCCGCGGTGCTTGCGGTGGAGTTTGGCCAGTTCGGCGTTGCCCTGCCTGGCCAGCTGGTGGACCTGTTCCCCGAGCCAGTCGGTGGGCTTTCCGGTGGACTGGTCGTCCAGTTCCAGGAGTACCGCCGGAGCCTTGGCGTCGAAGGTGGCCTCGAACTCGTCCAGGGCGACGGAGAGGTCCAGGTCTCCGGAGAGGAAACGGCGTGCGATGGTCTCCCGCACCTCGTCCTCGGTGAACTCCCGGTCCTGGTGCTGTTCGGTGTACTCCTCCCAGGTGGCGGTGTCCCCGTCCTCCTCGGTCGCCTCCCCGTCCTCCAGGTAGTCCTCGAGCTCGGCCAGTTCGTCGTCGAGCAGGTCGTCCTCGGGGTCCAGTACCTGGTTCCCACCGGTTCCCTCGTCGAGGACGTCGTCGGACTCCGCCTCGAACATCAGCGGACCCTCACCGTCGCGGTGGAGGTCGTCGCCGGGTGCGGTGTGTGCGGTGTTCGCCTCGGTCTCCGGGGGCAGTGCTCGGGGGAAGGGGCTGGGATCCGTGGGGGCGGGTCCGCCGAAACCGCCGCCTCCGGCGGGGGCCGAGGTGGGCGGGGGCTGCGGGGGCGCGTACGCGGTGGGCGGCTCGGGTTGGTGGACCACGGGACCGTTCCCGGAATTCATGGAGGCCGTGGGGCCGGTGGAGGAGGTGGGGGCCGGAGGGGTGTCGATGGCCTGGGTCCAGGCCCAGACGTGCGGCAGGTACTCGGACATGCTGCGGCTGCCGTGAGCGACGGAAACCGCGTCGGCGTAGGTGACCGGCTTGTCATTGAGGGGGTTGACCACGAACTCCTGGCCGTCATGGCTCGGGCTCAGCACCATCCAGTAGTAGGTGGCGTTGGTGAGCAGCGAGTACTCCTCCATACGCTCCAGGCTCTGCCTGGTGGGGATGATGCCGAGGATCTCCTCGTCAAGGAGGGACCTCGTGGTGATGGTCTGGATGAGGTCGTGGTTGATGAGCTCGATGAGCGAGCCCTTGGTCTCGTCCCTCTGCTGCTTCTTGCTCAGCCCGCCGATGTTGGCCACCGGCAGGGCCAGGGCCACCCAGGAGCCGTTGCCGGGCAGGGCGAAACGTTCGTTCTGCCGAAGCAGGTCCACTGCGGCGTTGACGGTGCTCTCCCGCACCACGCTCGCCAGCATCTCCTCGGGCTTCCTCCGCTTGCGACGCTTCTTTCCGTCACCGCTCGGCGGGGCTTCGACGGCCTCCGCACCCTCAGAGGACGTGCCGTTGTCCGTCCCCTGCTGCCGCATGTTGTCCATGAATCCCATCGGCACATCCTCTCCCGTTCGTGTGACGATCTGCCGAATCGGCTTCGTCGGTCATCCGGTGTTTCCATTCAGGAGGTATTCCACCGTCCCGCACAACCACTTTTTCCGCCCCAGGGATCCAACGCGGAATCCCCTGGCCACCGTGTTGTGTTTTCCTATCGGGCCGCGGTCACCTCGACATAGGAATCGCTCTTGCGCAGCCCCTTGTTCTCGCTGCGCATCACTCCACGGACATCCACCCGCAGGACGCGTTCTCCGGGGTGGGCGTTGATGAAGGCCGCGAGGGAGACGGTGACCTCGTCGGTCATCTTCGCGATCGCCGCGCGCGCACCGCCCGCGTTGGAGTCGGTGTCGGCGTGGTCGTCGATCAGGTACTGGAGCACCCGCTCCGCGATCTCGACCCGGACACCGTGCTTGACCATGATCTCGCGGCGCATCTGGCGAAGCTTGTTCTTGACGATCTTGCGCTGGGTCTCGCGCGAGAGCGGCTGGAAGGGCACGATCGCGTCGATTCGACCCAACAGTTCCGGCGGGAACTTGTTGTCGCCCTGGGTGGTGGCGATGGAGCGCCGGATCTCCTTCATCTTCTCCACCAGTTCCTTGCCCGAACCGGTGTCGTCCTCGTTGTACTGGGCGATGGTCTCGTAGATCTCCGAGCCCGCGTTGGTGGTGAGCACGATGTAGGTGTTGAGGAAGGACACCTGGCGACCGTTGTCGTTCGAGAGGCGGCCGTCGTCGAGCACCTGGAGCAGCACACGGGTGATCGCGGAGGCGGCCTTCTCGATCTCGTCGAAGAGCAGGACCGCGTGCCCCATGTCCCACACGCGTTTGGTCAGTTCCGAGCGGAACAGGTCCAGCGACTCCTCGCGCGCGAACTCGGACATGTCGAAACGGATGAGGTGGCGCTGGTCGTCACCGAACAGCAGCTTCGCCAACTGCTTCGTGAGCTCGGTCTTTCCCGTACCGGTGGAACCGGTGAGCAGGAACGAGGACATCGGTTTGGTCTTGTCGTTCAGGTCGGCCACGCACAGTTGCAGTCTCTTGGCGACCACGCTGGTGGCGAAGTCCTGGGAGAACACCGCGCTGTCCAACTGCTGCTTGATCCGGACCGCGTCGACGTTGAAGGCCACGTTGACGTTGGTCGACTCCTTCAGGACGTCGGCCAGCAGGACGCGGTCCATCGGGCGTCCGGTGTGGCGGTGCCAGCCCACCATCGAGTCGAGCACCAGGATCGACTTGCGCGGCTGGGTCGAGGCCGGCACGTACCGGTTGGTGTACTCGTAGATCAGCTCGAAGAGGTGGTCGTCGTAGAACTGGTTCTCCACCCCGTACCGCCGCGCCATCCCCTTGAGGATCTTGACGGTGGTGCCCTGGTCGGGCGGGCTCACGTTGATGCGTTGGAGGCGTTCCATGAGCGGCTGGTTCGGCGCCACGTACTTGTGGAACTCGTCGAACGTCGTGGCCGCGATGACCCGGATACCGCGGGCGCCGGAGGCCGCCAACACCGGTTTGAGCGCCTCGACCGAGGCGGCGCTGAGCTGCACCACCTGGTGGAACTCGTCGATGAACAGTACGAGCTCGACCTGCTCTTCGGTACTGAACAGCTCGGCCTCGTCGAACAGGCCCTTGAGCAGCGCCGCCATTTCGTCGGGGGTGCTCAGACCGGCGATCATCCGGGCTAGGTCGACTTCCAGGTAAAGACGCTTGGTGTCCGCGGACATGGCCGCCTGGACCAGGGCGGTCTTTCCCGATCCGGGGGGAGCCAGCAAAAGCGCGTTGCACAATTCAGGGCGCGACATCGCGGCCATGAGCTGGGAGATCTCGTGTTCGCGACCGACGATCTCACGTTCGGCGGGCTTGAGGGGGTCACTGAACTTGGCCAGCTTCGGATAGAGCTCGTTGAGCCCTTCAGCGAAGGAACCGTCGGACCGGGTGAACAACCAACACCACCTTCAGCGGGCGAGAAGGTTACGACTTTGTCTCGATGCCACTCAATTCATGCTCATAAATCGTCATGATTCTAGCATGCAGGCCTTCAAGCAGGACCAACCGGAAGTCTTGTTTGATGACGTCCGAAATTGAAGCCAAGGACCGCCTTCCAAACGGGCGGAAGGCGGCCCCGCCATGCACGAAAGCCGAGGGGAGAAAGCGTGACTTCGCGATCGTGTTCACCGCGTCGGGCGCCGACTTTCCGAGGAGGTCGGGCCGAACCCGAGCACTTCGTGCGCACGGACCGCCTGCCTCCCGGCTTTCGCCCTAGTCCAGGTCGAGGAAGTCCCCGGCGTCGGTACTTCCTTCGTTCACGGGCTCGGAGCCGCGCCCGTCGGGCCCGGCCTTCCGTGCCGAGTTCGACAGCGCCGCCGCCACACCCGGCTGGATCCTTGACCGCAACAACCCCTCGGGGGTGTCCTCGACGTAGTCCACCCCGGGCCTCATGGTGGTCTCCGCGGCACGGCGCTCGACCTCCACCCCCTCCAGCACGCGGTCGAACACACCCTTGGGCACCTGTTCCGTCGCGCTCCCGACCGACGCGGACGCACGGGGAGAGGCGTGGCCGCGGTGGACCGCGTCGAACTCCTCGTCGGCGAACAGGTCCTCGATCTGATCCGAGCGCTGGGACACCGCAGGCTGGCGGTCGTCCAGCACCGGTTCCGAATCCTCCATCGAGTAGTCAGGGAAGTACTCAGCCAGGGTGTATCCGCTGTTTCCCTCGTTGAACTCGGTGCTGCTCTGGTTGCGCACGCCCACGAAAGCCAGCGGCGGCTGCTGCATGCGCTCCGGTGCCACCAGGAGGAAGTCGACCTCGGCCGGCAGCTCCCACACCAGTCCGGTCATCGACTCCGGAACCTGGAACCGGGAGCCGAAGTAACCCTTGCGGACGAGTTCGAGCAGTTGTTCGGTGTCGAACTCGTAGAAGGCGTCGAAGGTCGGCTCCGACCCGGAGCGGAACGGCAGCGCGGTGATGCCGTAGGGCAGAGCGACGTCGGGCTGAACCTGGACGATCTGACCGCTCAGGTGCAGGTAGGGCCGGTGGTTCTGGTCGATGCCGTGGTGGAGGACCGCCACCGTCTCCATGCGCACGGAGATCTCACAGGGCACGGCGCTCAGCGTCTCCGTGTCGGCCTCGCTGTCTCGGGCCAGACGGTGGAGCCACGGGTCCGTGAGCTTCAGTGGTGCGATTTTCACGCGGATCGCCTTTCCTTGGTACGGGGGGTCACCGACCGGCTTCCTCTCCCAGCAGAGACCGCCGGGCCTTCTCACCCAGTCGACGTTGGGCACGCCAGAGCCACCGCGCCCCGACCACCACCAGGACGAAGATCAGACCGTTGAGGAACAGGGCAGGCGTCAGCCAGTACGTCACCTGCATCTCCAGGGGCGAGGCCGGGCCGATCCCGCTCCCGGCCGACACCATGAGGAAGACGTTCGGGACCACGGTCACCGCGGCGAACATCGCCGCCACGTAGACGATGGCGGCGGCGCCGAGCATCAGCCCGACCTGTGCGAACACCAGCAGCGAGCTGGCGCCGGACTCTCCCAGACGAGCACGGACGCGCGTACCCAGCGGCGGTCGTCCCGTGCTGTTGCCCCCTGCCTGATCGGCTTCGGTACCTCCGGGCACGGAGTCCTTCCCGTCCGGTTGCCTCTTCTCTCGCTTGGCCGGTGCGGCCGCCTTGGACTTCGTCTTCTTCCTGGCCGACGATGGAGCGGGACTCATGGGTGGTTCTCCTGGCAGAGGCGGCGTGGTGGGATGGGAAGTGAGGTCGGATCAGGAGTGTTGGGGGGCTTCGTCGGTCCACTGGACGTCGAAGTGGGTCACCATACCCGCGTAGTCGGTCGTCCAGGCCACTGACAGCGTCGCGACGGCGGGTACCGGGTCCTCCTCGTCGTTTCCGTCCTCCGGAACGTCGTCGGCGTCGAAGACCTCCACGTAGGCGAAGTAGGAGTAGTCGGCCCTCCTGCTCTCGACCACGACCGGGGAGAACTCCCCCAGGCTGGCCTTCGCCTCCGGGCCCAGGCCGGGCACCCCGTCGTCGGCCAGCTCCTGGGCCGGAAGCAGGGACTCCTCCTCGACGGGCACCCTCGGCTCGACCGAGGCACCGCCCTCCGCTTCCACGACCTCCAGCAACAGCTCGTGCATCCACTCGCTGTCGGCCTCCACACGTTCGACGCGCACGGAGGAGGAGCTCTCCAGCGCCTCGACCCAGCCGGCGCGGAACTCGGCCTGGGCCTGCGCGTCCTCCTCCTGGAGTTCCTCCACCAGCGTCGCGACCTGGGCCCGGTCCTCGTCGTGCCCGGAGGAGGCGGACCACACGGTCAACCCGCCGACCACCAGCAGGAGCACGGCCACGGCCAGGGGCGTCCAGGAGAGGATGAGACGGATCCTCTTCCGGCGGAGCTCGCGCTCACGCTCGTAGGCTTCGATCTCGGCCAGACTCATCCCTGGTCACCCCCGCCCTCGTCCTCACCGTCGGTCATGTCCTCACCGGCGTCCGCGTCGGGACCCTTGGTGTCGGCGTCCTCCTCGTCGGTACCGACGGCGACCGTTCCCAGCACCATCCGATCGAACTTCTTGACCACCGGGTCGTAGGTCCCGTGCATCCAGGCGACCATCTGGCCGGTCTCCTCGTGGGCCAGCGTCCAGACCATCGGGATACTCCCGTCCCGTTCGAAGACCTTCGCCTCATGAGAGGACCAGGTGTAGTCGGCCGCGAAGGCCCCTTCCTCCAGCTCGTCCAGGGCCGCGACCTCGGAGTGCCACTGGCTCACCGCGTTGAGACCGTCGTCATCGCGCACGTGCGCGGCGAAGTGCGGGGTCAGGTGCCGGTCGAGCCCGCCGATCTCCGACTCACGCAACGCCTGGGCACAGGTGGTGAGCTCCTCGTTGGTGTACTCGCGCGGGGACGTGGGCCTTTCGTCGAGATAGGTGACGCACTCGTCCCGTTCGCCCAGCCCGGGAGTCCTCTCGGGCAGCCCGTCCAGGGAGAGCGGTCCGGCCTGCTCCAGGTAGGTGTTCTGCACCTCGGCCACGGTCTCGCCCACGCTGGTGGCCTGCCTCAGCCAGCGCCCGGCCTCCTCCTCGCTGGGGAGGTCCTCCAGCCCCTGTTCGGCGACGCTGATGTTCCGCTGGGCGTCGAACCCGTCCTGGGCCTGATCCGTCAGCTGGCTCTGGTGATGGGAGTTGATCGCGGCCGCGACGACCAGCAGTACCAGCCCGCCCAGGATCCCCAGTGCGGTGCCTGACCAGTACGCGACGCGCAACAGCAGGGTCTTCCATCCGCCCCCTGCGCGCCTGGAAGCGGACTTGTCCCGCCCGGTGACGGAGGTGTCACCCGGCCCTCGGTTCGGATCACCGGTCGAGTTCCCGGAGAACGACGGTGGGGTCGAGGGCATTTCGGACCCGAGTTCATCGTCTGCCACGTTGACCTCCCCCCTTAGGCGAGCACAAGGTCATACTTCCTCGCAAAACGGAACGGTTATCGACTGACACAATAGTGAGAAGGACGTGCTTTAGGCACCGGCGAAGCACGGATCCGACACGCCCGTCCCGGATCACTCCGGCCCGGAGGAACGCACCCGGGAGGTGGTGGCGTAGCCCTCGAGATCCGCGACCCCGCCCTCGCCGTCGGTGGTCAACAACACCGTCGCGGTACTGAGGGCGCTGGCCTCACCGTCGTCGGAGGTGGTGCGCACGTCGACCACGACCAGATAGGCGTACTCGGTGCCCTGAATCGATATCAGGTCGGTTTGGAAACTGTTCACCCGCGAGTCGAGTCCGAGCAGATCGATGAGCGCGTGTTCCTCACCCCCCCTTTCGACGTTCACCGGCGCGGCGGGCAGGAACTCGGTCATGAACGCCGAGTCCTCGGGAACGCCGTGGATGTTCGTCATGGTGGTGCGGGCGGCCTCGTACTCGGCGTGGCTCTCCCACGTCAGAGCGGTGCCCAACACCTCCCCGATGAGTTCCTCGTCGGCGGTCAGCCGGTGGACGTTCGTACCCACCACGTCATCTGCGGCCAGACGGCCACGATCCTCCTGCTCGGCCACCAGCTCGGCCTTGCGGTCGTCGAGCTCGACGATCTGCTGCTCCTGCTCGGCCAGGACGTCTTCCTGAGCTCCACGGGTGAGTGCGAAGGAGATGCTCGACACGGCCAGGATGCCGGCCGCGACCAACGGAAAGGCGTTGCGCTGCAGCAGTCCCATCAGTCCTCCTCCTCGTCCGACTGCCCCGCCGGGCGTTCACCGATCGTCGTCTCACCCACGTAGAGGCTGTGGAACGTCCCCGCGTCGGAGCTGTAGGTGGCTCGGGCCCAGGCGAGCAGGTCACCGCTGGAAGCGTCACGGTTGAGCCAGGCCACGTTGACGGTGCGGGACGATCCGCCCCGAGGTGTGACGGCCACCAGCTCCCAGGAGTTCGCCGACGGGTCCGCGTAATCCCCACGACTCTCGTCGGAGTACCGGGTGTACCAGGGGGCGAGGACATCGATCTCCCCGGGGCCGTAGAACACGTCGGCTCCGGGGTAGTAGACGTCCTCGTCCTCGATGATCCGAGCGGACTCCGCGAAGAAGTCGATGAGCTCCGCACGGTGATCACCCACCGGGGCGTAGACCTCGCTCGCGTCTCCATCCCCGGAGAGCTCCTCGTCGTCGATGTCCGCGAAGATCTCCTGGTAGGTGTTCTGCGCCTCGGCCACCTGCGCGCCCTTGTCCCAGGCCTCGGACACGGCCTGGTCCAGCTGGTCCTGGAAGGCGACGACGTCCTCCTCGTCCCAGGTCTCGTTCTCCAGCGCGCGGATGTCTCCCCTGAGCATGGCGATGGACTGCTCGTTGGTCTGCGCCCGGGCCTGGGTGGTGTCGCTGCTGGAGGCGGCCAGGGACCCGAAACCCATCGCCCCGACCAACAGCGCCCCGCCCAGGCTCAACCGCACCGTCCTGCCGACGTCGCGCGGGGGCCGGGGGGAGGCGGCGCGTCGCTCCTTGCGTTCGTGTCTGCGCTGCTGACGCTCGGCGCGTCGCTCGCGCAGCATCTCCTGCACGTCGTCGCCGGTCATTCTCCGGCGGTTGGCCCGCTGTTTGGCCTCGAAGTGGTCGAGTCGTTCCATCACCTCCTCACGGCTCAGCTGACGCCAGGGCTTCTTCTCCGGCGCCCCCGGCCCTTCCCATGGGGCGCCGTCACCCGACGGGCCCTCGTCACGGTTGGTACGTTCCTCGTGTTCTTCGTCGGACACCGTCGCGCTCCTTCCTGGTTCCTGTGCCTTCGCGGCCGCAAGTCACGCCCTCAAGGGTTACTTGAAGGGATCCGGCCCCACACTGATGTGGATGTGGTCGACGTGGTTCTGCGTGTTGCTTCCTCGACCACCCGCGTACCGGGTGGTCTCGTCGCTCCATTCTCCGACGGGGTCGTTTCCGGCCGCCCACTTGCGTTCGTTCCACAGGATCCCGCTGATGTTGAGCTCCTCGGAATTCGCGATGACGAAGTTGACGACGGTGGTCCCGGATTCGCGCATCTTTGCGGAAGGGACCTCGTTCTCCGGCGCCATCATGTAGTCGATGGCCTGGCCGTTGTGATGGTTGCTGCTCGGCTCGTTGCGTTGGCCTCCAGCTGTCAGGAAGAAGCCGCCGAACTCGTCCTGCAGAACCTTGTGCATGTCACAGGCGTCCGGGTGCATGCGCCCCAGGGAGTCACAGGGAACCGTCTCGCCAGCCTGGACCACGCTCCCACCACCCGTGTTGGCGGTGCGGCACTCCTGGATCGCGGTCTCGCGGCGGTTCTGGTTGGCCTGAACCACCGTGACCTCGGCCTGCTCCAGGATGGAGTCGGCCAGGTCCTTGTCGGCCTCCCAACCATCCATCTTCGCGAACCACACATCCGCGTATCCCTCGCGCTCAGCGAGCTCGGTCGCATCGATCTTCGCTGGAATCTCCCATTTCTCCAGCCAGGTCCGGGTGGCCCCGCCGACTGAAGGGGAGTCATCGTTGATGAGGCCTTCCACGACGTTGGTGTAGGCATCCGAGTCACCAGATATCAAGAAGCCCATCTGGGTTTCGATCTCATGCCACTCGCCACCAATCCCATCGGCATAGTC
Source organism: Nocardiopsis sp. iso_237 (assembly GCF_056173345.1). Classification (NCBI taxonomy): domain Bacteria; kingdom Bacillati; phylum Actinomycetota; class Actinomycetes; order Streptosporangiales; family Nocardiopsidaceae; genus Nocardiopsis; species Nocardiopsis sp. iso_237. The sequence continues at coordinate 5,469,486 of NZ_CM149669.1, forward strand.
CAACAGGTTGGTGTTGCGACCGTTACTCCACTGCCCCAGGCCGATACCCAACAGGACAACTCCGTGTTGGATGTGATCATATTCCCCATTTTCAAGCTCGGAGAACTTGAAACCCTTCTCTTCGGCATTCCGCTTTACGTCGTCGATTTCATAACCTTTTCCGCCGACCAACTCAATCATCGTCGGATCCATTCTCGATTCCTTTTCGAAATTCCCGAGAATTCCAGCAATGTTCTCATCCGGCATACCACTGACAGAAAGAACGGAGTACACCTGTTGGGCTACCTCTTCCTTCTGCTGGCTGTTTTCACCGGAATCGGCGTTGTCATCGATCTCGCGGACGATCGCTTCGGCCTGGGGACGGCAGTCGTCCAGCGGTGCCTCGTGCTGGGCGGCGGTGGTACCCGAGGTGGCGGCCCCCACCGCGACCGCGGCGACGACGGCGACGGCCACGAACAGCGCACCGATCCCGATGGCCGCCCCGGCCACCACGCCCCCGCCCAGGGCCAGGGCGATCGCGCCACCGATCATCAGGGCGACTCCAGCCGCGAACTTGGCGACCATGATGACGAGCTGCAAGAGCATCTGCAGCATGTTCATCAGCATGGCCAGCGCCGCGGCCATCATCTGCTTGAGCCACTTGAGGAACATCATCAGGACCATGAGCTGGGCCCCGACACCGACCGCGGGCACGGCCATGGCTACCCCGGCGCCCTTGCCGGCCCCGGCCATGCTGTCCTTGGCGCCGTCCTTGGGAGCCATGGAGGTACCGGCTGCCCCCAGCGTCGGCCCACCTGGCCCACCCGATCCGCCCGGACCACCGGCTCCGCCCGGCCCCCCGGCCCCACCCAGGCCCTTGGCCGCTTCGTCGCCTCCAGCTCCGCCTGCTCCGGGCCCACCTAAGCCCGGGACACCCTTGCCGACGTCACTGGGGTCCGGGATCCCCTTCTTGGCGTCCTCACCGCCCGGGACAGCGCCGCTCGCCCCAGTACCAGGGAGCTTGCCCGACCCGCCCGGCTCCGGGGGCTTCGGCCCCCCGGCCCCACCACCGACTCCAGTCATGAAGACCTCTCCTTTTCCTTCAGGGACCGTCTGGTTCTCGGGATCCGTCCGTGCCGCTGGCCGACGTCAGTACGTGAGCAGGACCTCTTCATCCGCGTTGACCGACCCGGACGAGTCGACGCCGCGCAACATCACTTCCAGCTCCAGGAGACTGCCGTGGGACTCGACCTGATAGGAGCTCTTCAGCCGCTGGTAATCCTGGTAAGCCTGCGTCGTGTTGTTCATGATGTCGCGCAGGGGCTTCATCAGCTGGTCCGAACTACCGTATTCCTTCAGGTCATTCCCGTCAGTCAGAATCCATTCCAGCTCGTTCGCGGAGATCATGGAACTGTCTTCCTCCTCCGGCCGCGCCTTATCGCCAAGAAAGGTGACGTAGGAGGTTTCACCCGGGGGCATGATCGCGTCCAGATAGCCCTCGTGGACGGAACCCGAACGCCAGTTGAAGTCGAAACCGCGCGGGTCCACCCACTCGGTCTCCAACTCGAGGGTCGCCTCCGTGTCCCCCTCCGCAGCCTCACCTGTGACGCTGTCACCGGCGATCTGTACCGGGACCTCGGGCGGCTCGATGAACACGCCGTCCACGTTGATCCGACTCATCTCACCGTCGTATTCATCGATACGGCTGAGGAGGGCCCGCATCTGCAGGAGCTGTTCGTCCATTTCCTTGCGGATCTCCTGCTCCTGATCGGCCACCACCAGTTCGTAGTAGATGGCCACGGGGTCGACGCGATTGCCGTCCAGTGAGGTCACCTCTTCGGTGCCGGTGGCCCCTGGATTGATGAACACCCGCCACTGATCAAACTCGGCGAAGCTTCCGTCATCGCGTAGATCCTCACGCAACTCCCGGCTCGACTCCTCCGCGTACACCAGTTCGCTGTTGGCGCGGAGGGTCAGGTTCATGATCTGTTGGGCGAAGGGCGCGTCGGAATCGAGAACGACTCCCAGATAACCGGTGGACCCGAAAAGGATGATGGAACCGGTGATGTTCGTGCTGAGGGACTCGGTGGCGAGTTGTTCGTTGGAGCCGGTGAGAAAGGCCTGGTAGTTCGCGGCGTCAGCGGAGAACGATCCGGAGTTGGCGTCACGGAACCTCATGAGGACCAGGGCGCGGTCCCCGTCGCTGTTGGTGTAGATCCCCTCGACACTGCCGGTCAGATCGGTCCTGGACGTTGTGAACGAGGTGGTGTACAGCGCTGTCTCGCTCAGTTTGGCCCGGTTGTTGACCGTGGCGGAGGCGATGGTTCCGACCAGGAGCAGTGCGAACGTCACGGAGAAACAGGTGGTCATGATCCCGAAGCGCTCGATGGCGTGGTGGGGGCCCAGTTTCATCTTCTTCGCGTACGTCGTGATCGTTTCTTTCAAACTCACGTGACGTGCTCCTGCCGTGTGGCTCAATCATGTACTGAACTGCGGAATGCGCAAAGGGTCGGCGGCCTTTCGCGCCGCCGACCCCCATTGGTACCTACCGATGCACAACCATGTTCCAGGACGATGGTGCGGTGGCTCCTCGTCTCGGTCCACCGAGCGCCGCAAGGATCACCCGCCGCCGCCCAGGTCCTCGATGGTCGTCTGTCCGCCTGCGGCGATCTGGGAGATCAGGCTGAAACCACCGACCATGAGGGCACCCCCGATGAGGATCAGCGCGAGGATCTTGACCCAGCTGGTCTGGTCCTGCTGAGAGGCCATGAGCTTCTTGATGAGCAGAACGCCGCCCCAGACGACTCCGGCCGTACCCATCAGGGCGAGGAGGGAGCCGCCCGCCCCCTTCACGTAACTGGTGGCGTTGTCAAGAAACGAGAGAAGGTCCCACGATGCGGAAGGGAGGTCACTCAGGTTCATTGTCGCTTGTCCTTGTCCTCTGGTCCGGGCCTGGTTCGACTTATCGGGGGTCTGACGGCAGAAAGATCAACAGGCCTGGGGGCGGGTGAGGGTGCCAGTACCTGGGGGTTCCGCACACAAAAATGCGGACGCTCCGGAGCTGATTCTAACTGCCACGTCTTGGGGGCGGCAACTTCGTCCATCACATTTTTAGATCGTCGGAAGGGGGAATCGCGAACACGAAGGTATTGCCTCTCACCAATCAGTCGAACCGGAGACAAGCAACTTCACCTCCGTCTATCACAACAGTCGTCAAAGGTTTTTTCGTTTGCCAAGATCACGATCGCTTCGGCCCTCTCCTCTGGTTACGGGCCTGCTTCGCCGCTCGGTCGGCGGAGTTGGCCCCACCCGAGTTGGGCGGCTTCTTCGGGGTCTTCTGCGGTTGCGGACCCTTACTTCCTCCGCCACCGGTACTCCCCGCCATCCCGGCGACGTTGGACACGATGCGGCCAGCCTGCTCGGCCTGCTGACCCTGCTGGATCCTCCGGTCGTGTTTGGCACTGGTCTGCGGGTTGTCGAGTGAGGACTTGCGCGCCCGTTCCGAGGCCTGACCAGCCCGTCCGGCGCTCGCCTGGGCCTGGCCTCCCTTCTCCACCGCCTTGCCCGCCGATTCCGCCGCCCCGGTGTAGTCCTGGGCCGCGGCACGGCCGACTGCGACTCCGGCGTGACCCACGGCGCCCGCAGTGCCCGTGGCCGCCTTCAACCGCTCCTTGTCGGACTCCGCGTAGTCGGAGGCGGACTGTTTGAAGGAGTCAACGAAGGCTTCCCCGGGCTCATCGGACAGACCGTCCTTCTCGACGCGTTTGCCTAGGTCGGACTCTCCTGCGGCGTTCTGGTCCTGCGCACTCGGGGCAAGTCCCGCGCCCGCGCCTCCCGCCCCGGGCCCCTCCAACTGACCGTCGGTGTCCACGTCCCCGCTCACCTTGGTCTCGTTACTGCTCGACGAGGCGGCGGAGGCTCCCTCCGGGCCACCGCTGTTGGTTCCACCGGCGTTCGCGCCACCCTTGGGGCTCCTGCCACCCTTGGCTGCGCTCATCGCCTTGCTGCCAGTAGCGCCCAGGGCAGAGGTCCTTCCACCGCCACCGGGCGGGCTCGACCTCATACCCCCGCCGGGTTGAACCCTGGAATCGGTGAACTTCTCGATCATCTTGGTGACGGCGTCTTCGATTGCCTTGACCAGGCTCTTGCGAAGACGCATCGCCATGACCGTGAAGGCGATGACCAGGATGATCGACACCACGATGACCAGCATGTGGAGCAGGCCCGTGTTGACCAGGAACTCCACGATGACCGACCGGTCCTCGTCCTGTCCCTCACTACCCGAGACGGCCTGGTTGAAGGGGGCGGAGATAAAGCTGGGAATGGCGAGCAGGAAAGCCAGCACCATCTTGTAGAGAAAGATCGTGACCAGGATCTCCATGAGCATCGCGACCGTGTAGACGATGACCTTGGCGATCCCCTGAATCGCACCCAGCATCGCGAACGGGATCGCCATGATCATCTGGAAGGTGCGCCGGATGTTGGCGACCACCATCCCGACGGCGTAACCGATCCCGATGACGACGAACGCGCCCAGCAGCACGACAGCGTTGAACCAGTAGACGGAGCTCATCATCCCGGTGCCCACCAGGTTCACCGAGTTGTGGATGGACCGGGTCGCCTCACTGCCGGACTTACCCGACGAGTAGGCCTTGTAGGAGGTCGGCCCGAACTCGGCGTTGAGGTAGTTGTACATCGCCAACGGCGCGAGATTGCAGGCAGTGGGGCTTCCCTCGTCACCTTCCGTGATCTTGCGACCGCAGGTGATCGTCGTCTGCCCCGAACTGGTGAACGTGACCGCAGTCCTCTTGTCGTCTGGGTCATCCGGGCTGGCGGTCAGCCCCGCGCCCGATCTCACGTGGAGCAGCGGGTTCTCGGTTGCCTCTTTTGCCTCTTCTCCTAGTAGCTCGGCTGGGTCCCCGATGTAGTTGTCGAACCAAGCGGGCGCCTCCCCAACTTGGGCACCGGTCAGTGTCGACTTGGACCCGGACTCGAACGAGGACGCATTGACGTGTCTAACGTCCATGTACCGACCCAGCATGCGCGTGATGGAGGAGAAGTGGGACGACTGGTCGAACGTCGCATCGGGGTTCTCCAACAGGGCACTGCGCTCGCCCCCCAACGGGTTGTGCATGTTGCCGGTGTCAAAACCCATGACCTGGGAGTTAATCGCCAGCGCGGATTTCTGCACGTCGGCCTGGGACCTCCCGGTGGGGGCGTTGTGCCGCTGGCTCCACCGGATGTTCGCCTCGTCGGGCACTGCCAGCCGGTTCCTCGTGGCCCAGCCCTCGAAGTCGACATAGGTGGAGAGCACCACCTGGGAAGCGGCCGAGTTTCCCCCTTCAGTCGCCTCCTTCATGGTGTTGAGCACCTGGCTGTACATGGAGCCGAGCAGGGGAATACCGATGACGATGAAGACAAACCGAATGAGGATCTTCTTTAGTGCCGAACCCCGGTCCATGTTCTTGAACATGATGAGGCCGAAGATGAATATCCCGACGAAAAGCGGGAGCATCACGGTCCACGACAGCATGGCCAGCTTTTCAAACGCGGCACCCACCAGCTTCACGACTGACCGCAGCGGCTCCGGAAGGGCTTCGTTGTCGCCGAACCCGGTCATTGCGCCCTCACCACCGGTCATGCCGAGGGCGAAGTCCCTCCCGGAAAGGGACACGACCGCGCCATAGAGCATTCTGAAGGGGTTGACCCAGATGAGCGCGTCAATGATGAACGCCCACAGCGAATCGATGCCGGCGGCGACCACGAACAGGATGAAGACGATCCCGCCCGAGATCCAGGAGAAGAAGCCGAGAGTGAGCCCAGTGCTGGTGGAGTCCAGCCCCAAGCCGTTGAGCGTGGCGCCGTACAGGGCGAAGTCCCGTGCCCCGGTCTCCCCCGGGAACCCTGAATCGCTCGTACCGACCAGAGCTCCATAGCCGACCTCGTTGGAGGACTGGGCGTTCCGGGAGTCGAACCATCCCCTGATGACGTTGTACTGCTCGTCGGGGTATCCCAGCATCGCCCCCGCGTTGGCCGGGTTGTTGACGACAGTCGGCCAGTCCTTGACATCGAGACTGACGTCGTCGTTGCCCGGTTCCTGCGCGGTGGAGAACAGGGCCGTCATCGACGAGGAGAGCCGGTAGAACGACAGGCTGTCGAGGTTGTCGTCCTCCTCATCCGAGTGTGCGGGGTTCATCCCCCCCAGTAGCAGGGCCAGGGGGAAGGCAAGGAGCAGCGCCCACACCGACAGGCGTACCAAGCTCCCGTTCCGGAACCTGCCAGAAAGCAGGTTCCGCGACCTGTAGGAACTCACGTTTGGTTCCTCCTGCTGTTCTTGCTCTCGCACCTCCATCTATCGGCCCTGCTTCCCGGGGCTGCCCTCGTCCGACGGGCTCGTGGACCGTTCAGGTTTGCCCTGAACTGAGGTCTGAACCGGTTTGGTGGTCCGCTTCCCGCGACGCGGCTTCATACGTTCGGTGAGTCCGGCGTCCAGCTGTGCCTCGGCCCCTTGCTCGGCCACACGCCGGGCCCGTTCCTCCGCCATGTCGCCGTGGGCTGCCGCGACCGCCGAGGTCTCGTCCGGGCTGACCCGGTCGTCGTGCTCACGCTGGGCCGCGCCCAGGATCTGGGCCCGCCGTTCGGCACGGGCCGGGTTGACTCCCAGTGGCAGGTCCATGTGGAAGACGACGTTGGTGTGGCCACGGCGTAGGTAGGCGAGGTTCTCACCGCGTGTGGTCACCAACCGTTCCAGGTCGGGCGGGATGTCCTGGTGCAGCTGGCGCTGGTACTTGGTGACGGTCGCGTCACGCATCGTGCCCAGGATCGTCCAGTCGGCGGCGTCGAAGCGGTTGAACTCCGAGTCGGCGAGCATCCTGTCGACGTCGTTGTACAGGTAGACCACCCGGCCGCCGCGCAGGAACAGGTGGGTGAACTGTTCGTTGAGGTACGACTTGATGCGGTCGTCGATGCTCTCGGCGCCGTGCAGGATCACGGTGTCGCCCAGGGTGAGGTTGTCCACGGCGAACCCGATGACGTTGACCAGCTGGGCCATCGCCACACCCTTGCCGCGCTTGAGCAGCCGGGAGAAGTCGTAGAGCACCCGGCGGGCGTCGGCCACCCCGTCGATCTCGTCGTTGGTGTGGGTGTTGAACAGGTCGCCGTTGTTGTCCAGCAGGTCCTTGAAGACCAGACGCAGGATGTTGTAGGCGTGCAGCATCTCGTCGTCGCGGGCGCTGGAGTTGGACAACGCCCGGTACTGGGTGTCGAAGTAGGTGACGATGTCCTGGAGACGCGGCACCTGCGTGTGCGGGATGCCGACCACGCGCAACCGGTCCCGGTTGTGCTTGGCGTTGCGCGTCCACATGCCCTTGTCGATGTAGAACTGGGTGAGCGTCTCCTTGAGCGACCCCCGGATGATGGAGCGGTCCGAGTCGGTCGTCTCGTAGGCCTGTTCGGCCATGAGGACGACCTTCTCCAGGTGGGCCGGGAAGATCCCCAGTTCGTCCTCGGTCTTGCCGAACATCTCGAACATGTTGATGTCGCCCGAGTTCATGTCCAGCCGGGCGGTGAGCCTGTCCAGGCGGGGGCCCAGGTCGTCCATACGCGCCCCGTTCAGGATGATGTGGACGACGCGGGCGTTGGACAGCAGGGCCGACTGGGAGATCTTCGAGCCCCACATGTCGGGGATGTGGGCCCGGTTCAGCACCGGGTTGACGCCGTTGTCGGCCACGACCACGTGGTGCTCGTAATCGTTGACGTCGAAGAGCACTGCGGAGTTGTTGACGTCACCGACCATGGACCCGACGTACTCGCCGGCCGGATCGTTGAGGCCGTTGGTGACCAGAGAGTGCGACCCGGCGAACTCCACGCTGGTGAAGTGGAAGCCCTTCCCCCGTTTACGGGCGTTCTTACCGAAGAGGTTGGTCAGCTCCTGGCGCTGCTCGCCGGGGTAGGCGGCCACCTTGACGGTGCCGAAGCGGTCGATGTAGAGGCGGCTGATCCGCTCGACCGCCTCGTCGAGGACCTCCAGGCTCGGCCCCCGGACCAGCAGTCGGTTGTGCACGTGCAGGTAGCTGGAGCCGTCCTGGATCTCACCGGCGACGATCTCCATGTCGTCGCTGATCTTCGCGGACTTGCGCCGCGAGGTCATGGTGCCGGACTGGGCCTGCTCGCCCTCCTCCATACGGTCGAGCTTCTCGACCGTCTTGATCTTCTCCTCGATCCACTTCTCGCCCATACGGCGGATCTGTTCGAGCACCACCACGGTGACGCCGTCTGGCAGCCCGCTGGGGATGCGGTTGATCCCCCAGAACGCGCCGAAGTCGTCGCGCGCCCCGTCGTCGTGGAAGAAGCCGAGGACGCACGCGTAACGGTCGTCCACATGGAAGTAGTCGCTACGGAAGACGTAGCGTTCCCTGGGCTTGATCGCGAGCAGGTGGGGGTAGTCGTCGAAGGTACCGGAGAGCTGCTCCGCCTTCTTCTTGGCGGCACGGCGCTCCTTGGCGCTCATGCCCTCGTCCTCACCACCAACGGTGCCGGACTGTTCGTCGTTGTCCTGGCCCCGACCAGCCAGCTCGGGGAACAGTTCGCTGAAGGACGGAGCCTTCGCACCCGTCGACTGACCGTCCTGCTCTTCGGGGGCGGTCTGGTCGGGTGCGTCACCGGCCGAGAGCGCACCCGGCAGATGCCCGTGCGAGGTCCCGGCCGCACTACCTGGAAATTGTGCTCCGGTGCTCATCCGCGTCCTTCACTCTCTCCGCGTTCGTCAGCCAGTGCTCTGCGCAACGTCATGTCCGGTCCCGATTCACCGCTCGGCGGTGTAGATGGTCCGCAGCATTTCGTAGAGGTCGTCGGCGCCCAGCATGGAGGCCTGCTTGATCATCAGGCTGGATCCCTCCACCTCGGCCCGCACCAGGGTGTGCGCCCGGCGTAGCGCTTCCAGGTTGTCGGCCTTGAGGACCAGGTACTGGTGGATGGAGCTGAACTGTCCGCCCACGTAGTCCTTGAGGATCGAGTAACGCTCGTCGAGCAGCTCGAACAGTTCCGGGTCACGGATCTCCAGGGCCTGGTTGAGCAGCTCCAGGTTGCCGAGCTGGCGGTAGACCCGCTGGGGTTCCTTGGTGGTGATCCAGATGTAGTCGACGTCGGTGTCGACCTTGCGCCAGAACGAGTCGACCCGGTGGAGGATCGCCTTCTTGTCCTCTTCGAAGACCAGTACCGAGGCGGAACCGACCACCAAGTAGGCCTGGCCGACGGCGCCGTCCGCCCATTCGATGTAGCCGGTCTCGTCGACCTTCTTGAGGCCCGTCACCGAGGAGAAGGGGGTGGGGTCGGAGCCCCGCCGGGTGACGACGCGGCGTGAGGGGCGGGGTACGTACTCCAGGAGGGCGGGGAGGGACGCGAACCGCATTTCCTTGGTGTTGGAGTACTGACCGAAGAAGGCGGTCGCGGTCAGCCACCAGACGACCACCAGGAAGATGAGCCCCCCGTTGGCACTGGACACGAACGTGGATGTGCAGACCCAGAACAGGAGCATGACGGAGACCAGCCAGAACAGGATCACCTTTGTCGGCACCGGGCGCATCTGGAACCCGCCACCGGCCAGAGCGATCTCGTGGTCCAGGAAGGACCGGTTCAGGCTGGTGGGGATCTTGAAGACGCTCTTCGCCACGACACACACTCCGTTTCCGCTCGAATCCGGGCATCACCTTGTCACTGCGGGGGCCGGGTCCCCGCGGTTCGTCCGTCGGGGCGCTCGCCCCCGAGTCACCTGCGTGAGTAGAGCACTGCCCCGGATGCCCTCGGAGAACTGGGGGTGGTCCTCCGCGGACCGGCCACGTGGTCGGTGGCCTGGGAGACAGTGTCTCGTCAGGGAACGACGTTCCGATCGCTGGCGGCCGTCACCACCGGCTTCGGGACGAGGGTCCTCATTCCTACTCAGGGACGTAAGCAGGAGCGAAGAAGCGGACTTCGGAAAGTGGGACATCGGCGTACGGGACACGTCTCACCAGGGGGTTCGCCCAGTCGGAGTCCGCGTACGCCCGTGTGTCGATTCACTCGCCAGTCGAAGCGAACAGCTCTGGGAGAGAGAGGGCCACTCCCTCGACCGTTCACACTGGGGGACAGGATCATGTTCGGGGGTGAGTCCCACTCCGCTTGTGGGGTGAACTCGAACTTCACGGGTCTGCTTCTCCGCTCTCGTGCCCACACGGCTGGATCGCCTTGCGTGGTGTGAGTTGCGCTGCGAGTATCCGCAGTTCTCATTTTGACAGGGTCAATCTCCCCTTGCGGATGTCTGTTCCAGCCAAAAAGAGGGGTTCACACAGCACCCCTGGGCATTTCCCAAGGTCACAGGCTCAACGAGGGAAGGCGGGAGACAGAGAGGAGCACATGACCGAAAGCGGCCATGTGGCGCACTTCACAGAAAACCCGAATGAGTGGTAATCAGAACTCGGATCAGGGCACGGCCCGCCCTGCACGCCTCCGCTCCGGTTCACTCCCACACGACCTTCTCCGGATCGACGCAGTGGGCTCGAGCGTTGGCGTTGATGGCGTCGCGCAGCCAGACCGCCAGACCGGGTGCGAGACCGTCGTAGTGCGCGCGGAACCCGGGATCGTCCACGTTCGTCTGGCCGAGGATGACCTGCATGGAGTGCGTGCAGTCGAAGTAGACGCCGATCGATCCTCGATGCCGTTCGGCCAGGTCGTTCGCCTCCTGGCTCCCCGGCTCTGACCCGGCCCGCAACGCCTCGACCAGATCGGCGTTGAGAGCCGCGACCTCCTTCGCGATCTGTCGCCAGTCCTCGGCGGTCCGCTCCGCCGCGCGCTCGGCGAACTGCGCCCACTGTCGAGTGTCACCCCAGCGCTCACGGGCCTGCACGGCCCAGGAGGGCTGCCAGTCCGCACCGAAGATGGCGACCTGCTCCTCCGCTGACAGCAGGACCCCCTCCCTCCGAGCCTCGGCCATCCGGTCCAGGGCGTCCGCCATCCGATCCAGTTTGCGGATGCGTTCACGCAACCGGTCCCGCTGCTGGAGCAGGGTCTCCGTGGCCTCCTCGGCGTCCGCCTCCAGCAACTGGGCGATCTCCTCCAGGGAGACCCCGAGCTCCCGGTAGACCAGCACCCGGTGGATGCGCGCGATGTCCGGGGCCGTGTAGAGCCGGTAATCGGCGGTACTCCGCTCGCTCGGCACGGCCAACCCGATCTCGTCCCAGTGGTGCAGCGTACGGACGGTGACTCCGACGAGGGAGGCCACCGCTCCCACCGTCATGGCCCGATCCCCCATGGCGTTTTCACTCATCGTCTGGTCACCGAACACTTCCCCATGAATTCAGGTTATCCGGACCCTTGGGGCGAAGGACCATAGTTCTGGTTCTTCCTATACAAAGGGCCATAGGGTGGCGTCCGCATCGGATAGCGAACGAGGAGAAATCCATGTCCCTGAACGGAGCCAACCCGCACGGTCGGCGTTCGGTCAATCTGCGCCGTCTCATCGGTGCGGTCGTCGCCGTGGTGATGCTGTGGGGTCTGTTCTGGCTGGTGTTCCAGTCCGGCCTGACTGACCCGGTGGTGGAAGTCGCGGGCCCCGTCTTCGACCGTCTGATCGCGATGATCAACGAGCCCCTGGGGATCGACTGGGGAGGTCAACTGCTGGCCGTTGCCGCGATCATCATCCCCCACCTGCTGTTGCTGCTCTTCATCTTCGACGAGAACTAGACCGTTCCCCGCACGAAGGGGGTGCGCGGTCGGAACACCCCCGCGCACCCCCTGCACGAATTCTCCTGCCTCAGCGGATTCCAGGCCCGAGATCACCGATGGCGGGTGTCATTTCTTCTGATCCGGAAACCCGTCGGTCTCGGCTGACCGCTTCGCGTCCCAACCGATGCCCCCACCTCGAGCGATGCGCTCATCTGCCTGCCGCTGCAACTCCGCCCACCGCTCGTCGTCCTCACCGGGAACGACGCCGAGCAGCCCCTTGAAGTTGAGCGCGTCCACGATGGATTCCTTCTGTTCCTTCGGCTCTTCCATCTCTCCACCTTCCGTCGTCACTGTCTACCCATCCGGAACCGCACGGCCACTGGCGGGTGGCTTCTACCGGGACGGCCCGTCGTTCTGGGGCGAATCCACCATTGGACCCTGCTGGCCCGAGCCAGTCGGCCAGGTCTGTGGACCTGTGGCGGCCAAGCTACGCAGGCGCTCGCTCAACGCCGCCTGTGTCGCGTTCGGTTGCCCGTGTCCCGAAACCACGGTCTTCCGATCCGGCATTTCGGAGCCCCGTCCGTCGTCGAGCGAGTCCGCTCCGCTGGTCGGCTCCGCCCTGTCCGTTGGGCCGGAAACCTCAGGGCTGTCTCCGATTGGCACCGTGGAGTCGTCGCGTTCATCCTCGTCCAACGACGTGCGTTGGTCAGGCACAGGCAGGTCGCTGGCGGCATCGGGGGCTTCGGGGGCGGTAGTGGCCTCAGGAACAGCCTCGTTGTCCAGGTCGGACCCCGGGGCGGCCTCCCAGTCCGGTTCGCTCCGGTCCTGTGCTTGCTGTTGCTGTTCTCGTTCGCTCTGCGCCTTCTCGCCGAAGTCCCGATACTCCTCGATGAGGCGCTGGGTCTGCTGCTCCCACTCGGGACCCAGGCTCCGACGCCACTCAGCCACCCTCTCTGGGTGCGTGTTCTCGAGGGTCCTCGTGGCTTCGGAGAGCGCGCCCGCGTACACCAGCTTCTGGTCCTGGTCGCTGAGCCCGTCATCGCTCATGGAGGCGAACATCGCCCGGGAGCGGTTCATCCGGCTGCGTGCCTCCGGATCATCCGTCATCCCGACCATTTCCGGGTACTCACGGGCCGCGGATCCGATGATGTACTGCCTCATGGTCTCGCCGAACTCTTCCGGAGTCCTCGCGCTGGCGAGCTCGCCGTATATGGTCTCGGCGGCCGCGGACCAGTGCTCGTTGGGACTCATCGGCTCACGCAGGGTGAACGGACCGTCGAAAGTCTCGGAACCACCGTACGCGTCGACGTAGTCGCCGTTCCAGAGCTGCTTGGTCCGGGTGGTGCCCGGGATGACCACCGTCTGCGGAGTGGACTTGACGAGCCGTCCGTGTCCTGTCTCAGCGAAGACGGCTGCCTGCTCAGGGTCTCGTTCCATCAGCTCACCGACGATGACGCGCATGTTGCGGTCCACCGCGGCGCGATCCAACCCACTGGCACTCACTCGCTCGTCGAGTGCTCCCAGGGCGTTCTCGTAGTTCTCCCTGACCTTCTCCTGGTCAGCACCGGGCCTGCGCATCTCGTCGTAGGCGTTCTGGGTGATGCCCACCCGTGCCAGCGCGGCGCTGTCTTCGGTGAACGGCTCGGGCGTACGCTGTCCTCGTGCCAGGGTCTCCCGCAGAAGGTTCTGGAACCGGCTGATCCTGCTCCCACGAGGTTGGCCGACCCCGAGCGCTCCTCCGGCCACAGCGGCCTGTTCCTGGCTGATCCGTCCTGCTCCCGGGCCCTCACGTTCCTGGGTGTTCCCCACGCCATGTTCGGCTCCACGACCACGATCAGCCCGAGGCGCCCCACCGGGGTTCGCGGCCTGGCGCTGCCCCTGCCCGTTGAGATCCTCCTGGATGGCTTGGACCATCTGGTTGGCGAAGTTGTCCACATGTGGCCGAAACTTCGGTGAGACCAACCACATCGCGGCGCGAATGCCCATGACTCCGAGCATGTTCTTCGCGCTGACGACCCGGCGGAACGGAGCCATGCACCGGCGCACCATCCTTCCCACGAAGGTCTGGTGCAGGTTCCTGAGTTCCCTGCGCTGCTTGGTCGGATTCATTCCCTCTGCGGCGATACCCGAATTACGCAGGGATCTGACGAACCGCCGCCGCTCACGCTCCGCCTCGAGTCTGAGCCTGGCACGCGGATCACCATTTCTACCGGCGGCGTCGCGCCTGTCTTGTTTCCGCCCGGCCTTCAGGTCACGGTCGTATTCCCTGCGCGCCCTACGTAGTTGGTTCGCCTCCCCTATTCGCTGACCGATATCAGCGATGCGCCCCCGCCCCCCGCTCGAGTCCGGCGCGCTTCGCCCCTCATGTGTGGGGGCGTTCAGGCTCCGCTTCTTCACCACGGTCCACTCCTTTCATTCACAGCCGTTCGGCTCAGCAGGGGCCGCCACGAAGCCTTTGCCTGGTGCAACTCAGCGGGTCCATCGTGCGATGGTTCCACAGTTCCCCATTCGCAACAAAGAGTAAACATGAGAGAGCTCTTCCTATATTCACTACTCGCCTTATCCGCACCAAAGGCTCACCCGAAAGGCATCCCACACACCTGAACATCGTGCACTCTCGGAACCCTCTCACACATCAGACACAGCGCGGTCACCGCATCAAATCATGCCACTGAAATCATAGCGCCCAGAGAAAACTAATCTGAGACATGATGGTCAACTTGGTGAGGAGCACGCAGACCGAGACAGGCACTTTACTCGCTAACTAACCCAGTTGCCGTTGCTGTCTAGCTCCCAGCCGCTGGTATAGATTTCGTGCACGAAGAGCTCACCACTCTGCATGGCAGCTACTTCGACCCTGGCGAAATTGGCTGATGTGTCGGACTCGTCTTCAGTGAGCGGGAAGAAGGACACATTCACGGTATTGTCATCGTCGGAGGGCGAGGTCGCACAATCCATTTCCACCACCGCCGAAGAGAAATCTTCCTCCAGGGCAGCATCTTTCTCCGACTCTCCCGTCAAGCTCCTGAACGCGAACTGAGTCGGCGTGCCGCTCCCATCGAAGCTCTCGGAAGCACCCAAAAGGCGCTCAAGCCCACCATCGACGAAGTTGAACTGGTACTGCACAGCACACTTCGACGTGTCTTCGGCCTCAACAGAGGTCAGGATGACGGAATCGAGCACGCGACGCTCCGCGTACTCCGTGGCCTTCTCAAGGAGCTCCTCAGGCACTCGGAACTCAATGCTCTCGGACGGCTCGAACGACTCAGCAGTGAAGTCGAACGCCTGAGTGGAGGAGCACGCGGTCAGCGCGAACACGGAGATCGCACTCGCAGCGGCCAGCCGCACGGGAGGATTAATGCTGGTCACGGGGGTGATCTCCTCAGAATCGGGTGCACAACAGGGGTCAAACACCCTCTGTTTTACCGCACCCCGGTGAAATCCGGAATCCCGGACCAAGCACAGCGGTAGTTCCTGGGGAATGTCCCTGCTGCTAGTTTCCCGGCATGCGCACTGTCGGATCGGTGGAAAGCCCAGCTCCGGGCACAACGGCGCACTCCGCTTCCCGGTTGCTGGTTCCGGATCTGGCGCGGGGGATGATGCTGCTGCTCATCGCGGTGGCCAACACCCATTACTGGTTCCGGCAGGGCATCGGATCGTCGACGACGGTTGAGCAGGTCGCCTCCGGGATGCTGTTCCTGCTGGTGGACGCACGGGTCTATCCGCTTTTCTCGCTGTTGCTCGGTTTCGGCCTGGCCATGCTGGCGCGCCGGTCGGTTCGGGCCGGACTGGACTCCGGGCTCGACCGGGAGGGGGCGGAACGGAGGACGGTCTCGCTGTTGCGCAGGCGGGGGATGTGGCTGGTGGTGTTCGGCGGGGCGCACGCCCTGGTCTTCGCACAGGACATCCTGGGGGTCTACGGGATCGTCACGATCCTGGTCGCCGGGATCGTCACGGCCCGCCGCTGGCGGGTGGCCCTGGTGCTGGGCACCGTCGTCTGTGCGCTCTCCACGGTCTTCCTGCTGGTGGTCGGCCCGGAGGCGGCCCTGTCGCGCGGGTACGGTGCAGCCGCGCAGCTCCTGTTCGAGGACGGGCTGCTCGGGGTCGCCACCAACCTCGCGCTGTGGATCATCGTGGCACCGGCGACGGTGCTCACCTCCATGGTGTTGCCGAGTGTCCTGCTCGGCGCCTGGTTGGCCGGGCGCGGTCCGATCGAGCGACCTGACCGGTACCGGCCACGGCTGGCCGTGCTGGTTCTGGTCGGGCTCGTCGTGCCCGTCGCCGTCACCCCGCTGCTCTGGGCGGGCACGGGCGGCACCGGAATCCTGGCCCGTGTGCTGGTCGCCTGGCACCAGGGGCTGGCCGGGGTCCTGGCGGGCGCCGCGTGTCTGGCCGTCATCGCCCTGGTCGCCTCCTGCCGCACGGTGGGGGCGGGCCTCCTCGGGCGGGCGCTGACGGCCACCGGGAAGCGTGCCCTGTCGGCCTACCTGGCGCAGACCGTGCTCATGGCGTCCACTGCCGGAGTGCTGCGTCTGGGCGGGGCGGACTCGCTGGCACTGGTCTGGCAGCTGGTGGTCGCGGTCGTCGTCTGGTCGGTCACGGTGCTGCTCTGCCGGGTGGCGGAACGCCACGGGGTGCGCGGGCCCGCCGAGCGGCTGCTCCGTCAGCTAGTGACCCCGAGCCCGCGCGGCTGACGCCCCGGGTGCACCGCCGCCAGCACGGCCGCGGCGCCGGACAGTGCGATCGAGAACACGGCCGGGGTTGCCAGCACCTCGATCAGGGACACCGGCACCAGGGCCGAGGCGAGGTTGAACAGCGCGTGCAGCACGACGACCGGCCAGAGCCGGTTCACGTGCTCGTAGACGAAGGCCAGCAGCACTCCCAGCGGCAGCGCCACCGCGATCTGCACCAGGTTGCCGTGCAGGACGGCGAAGACCAGCGAGCTGACCAGGGCCGAGACGACCACCGGCCAGCGGCGGCGCAGCAGCGGGTAGACCAGGCCGCGCATGAGCGCCTCCTCCCCCGCCGGGGCCGCCACGACCATGGCGAACAGCAGGAGCAGCACCGGAACCGCGTTCTGGGCGCCCTGGACGGAGTCGAAGCCCGAGGAGCCGTACCGGTCGTGGAGCCAGAGGGCCAACGACTGGCCTCCGAAGAAGCACAGCACCAGGCCGAAGAGGACCAGCCCCCAGAACCCGGGATCCTGCGCACGGGCGGACAGCGGGCCCGGTGCCCAGGTGCCGCGCTGCCATCGCCGCCAGGCCACGACCGCGCCCAGAGTCAGTAGACCGGAGACGACGGCGCCGAGGACCGCAGAGCCTGAGAGAAGCGCCACCGAGAGCGAGACGGCGACGTACAGGGCGAGCCCGGCTGCGCACTGGGCGCCGATCGCCCACCAGGAGGACGACTGTTCGGTGCGCACACTCGGAGCGTCCACCTAGGCGTTCTCCGCTTCGTCCTGGGGCCGCCGGTTGGCCTCGGCGGCCTCCCGCTCGGTGGTCACGTGCATGATCTGACGCACCCAGGAGCCGTCCTGGTACCGCCGCACGCCCTGTTCGGGAGGGCACATCACGAGGATGCGGAGCCCCAGCTGTTCGGCCTGGTCGAGCACGAGACCGGGCAGCGTCCCGATGCCGAACTCGGCCTGCGGTGCCCCGTCCTCGCGGACCGTCGGGATGAGCATGAGGTTGGCGTCGAGCGCACCGATCCGGTCGGGTTCGACCCTGACGGTTCCGGCCGCCGCCTCGCGCAGGCGCGGGGCCTCCGCCATGGTGACGTCCTCCCCGGGTACCGGAACGGGCTCGGTGTTCGGGTCCCCGCCCGGGGTCAGCTGACCGAAGTCGAGCAGGTCGTAGGGCACGCCCTCGCCTTCGAGGGCCAGGGCGACGGCGACCCCGGGCAGCGTGGTCAGGTCCACCAGTCCGCGTTGGACACCCAGGCTCTCCACCAGGCGGGCGACGGTCGCGCGCAGCAGGAAGGTCGTCGCCCCGGGGTCCGCGACGAAGGCCACGGTCCGTTCCACGCGGGGTTCTTCGGTTTCGGTGGTGCCGCTACTGGTGTCGCTCATGAGTCGTTCCCGTGCAGTCCGAGGATGGTTCGCGCCGGTCGGCCGGACCTGCTGCCTCCGCGTACGCAGGACGGGCGTCGCGCGATCACCGGTGCCGGGGAGGGCGAGGGGAAGCAGGCGGCAGACGGGAGCACCAGCCTAGCCCGCGAGGCCTGTTCGGCGCCTACTTCGGTCCCGGTTGGCGCTCGGGCAGCTCGGCGAGGTCGGTGGCGGCGGCGTGGACCCGGGCCACGCTGTCGTCGCGCACCCGGCGGGCCACCTCGGCGGTGTCGGTGAGTTCCGCGACCTCCGGGGAGGGGACGGACATCAGGGAGGCCTCGGCTCTCAGGTCCGCGTAGGCGTCCATGGCGGCCAGCGCCTCCTGGCACTGTTCCCACTCGCGGTGGGCCAGGACCGAATCGTCCACCAGGCGCCCGTACGCGACGATCTGGTCCACCCGGGCGCGGATGTGCGCCTCCACAGCGACGAGGTGCTCGTGCTGGGGCCGCAGGACCTCCCGCACCCGGGGCGAGGACGCCCGCTGCCAGCGGCGGACGTACCCCCGGCGCAGTTCGCGCTGGCGGGCCAGCAGGGACGCGATCCGCCACTCCTGTTCCCGAAGGACGCTGAGGCTCCGTGCGGTGTCCAGGGTGTCGGACGAGCCCAGCTCCACGCGGGCGTCGGTGACCCTGTCCATGGTCTGCTGGACCGCCACGAGGAGGCCGTGGTCGGCCGCGCTGATGTCCTCCGGCAGCAGGACGCGGTCGCGGTGGCGCTCCTCCGCCGGTTCGTGATCCCGGACCGTGAGCGTGTCGGCGGTGACCAGGCCCGCCAGGAGGCCGAACATCAGCCAGGGGACGCCGACGGGCGGGTCCTGCGGGAGGAAGTCGAACAGCCACAGGGGCGCGGTCGCGAAGGCGCCCGCGCCGATCACGCCGCCGACGGCCCGCACCATCGGGTCGGCCTCCCTGCGCACGGCCAGCGCGCCGACGTAGGCGACCAGGCCGATGCTGACGATCACCATGCCCAGGTACCACCCGGCGGTGAGCATGGCCAGGACGAGTGTGAAGCCGACCCCGAACAGTTGGACCGCGCCCTCGCGCAGGCGCAGCGCGCGGCCGGGGGCCTCCCCGTCGTCGCACGGGCGTCCGGGCTCCGGGGCGCTGGCCTCTCGGAGGATGTCCTCGCGTAGTTCCTCGGGCAGGGCGGTGTCGACGACGGGGCGCGGCCGGATGACGTCCTCACTCATGGGCGGTCCCTCGTGAGTGTCGGTCGGGGGGTGCGGGGAGGCTGGGTTCAGCGGGCCGGGTTCGGAGGGCTGGGGGTAATCTCCTTGATCCCCATCCTCGTCATGCCCGAACCCGACTTCCCCGCACCCTTTGTCATCCGATGTCCGCCCCTGGCCGTGCTGGCCGCCGCTGACCTGCCCCGGAGCGCGTGTTACTGGTCGCGGCCGTTAGCGGACACGAGCGGGTCGCCGGCGGGCCGTTCACGCGTGGGGTTGGTGTCCAGCCAGCGCAGCAGTCCCTCGGAGACCAGGTCCACGCCGATCCGGCCGGAGCGGCCGTCGAGGTCGCGGAAGAGGCACTCGCCGTTGCCGAGGTTGCGCAGCACCGCCATGTGGTCCTCGTTGACGTCCACCCCGAGCAGCGCCATCACGTCGGCCACCTCGTGGGCCTCGCTGGAGCGGAAGGCGAACACCGAGGACAGACAGTTGGTGACCTGCTCGTTGAGCATGTCCCCCGCGTTCTGGGACACCAGGATGAGCGCGGTGTTGCGGGAGCGGCCCATCCTGGAGACCTCGGGGACGAGCTTGGCGCCCTCGGGGGTGGAGGTGACCGCCCACGCCTCGTCGAGGAAGATCGCCTTGGGCAGGCGCCGGTCCAGGCCGTTCATCAGGCGCCGGGCGAACTGGGACACCAGGTAGAGGAGCGCCACGGACAGGCGCTGCTCGTAGGAGTAGTCGTCGCGGTTGACCCCGGAGTCGGGGAGCGTGAGCCCGCCCAGGGTGAACACGGTGGTCCACCCCTCGGTGTCGATGCGCGCCTCCCCCTGCGGGTCGAAGCACAGCGACGCCAGCCGCATCTCCGCCATGGAGCCCAGCACCGCGCCCAGGTTGCGCGAGGCGGCGTCCTCGGCGGAGACGAGGTGGTCGACCACCTTGGCCAGCGACGGCTGGGGCTGGTTGGCGACGGTGGCGACCGCCTGGATCATGGCGGACTCGCGCTCCTCGCTCATGCGGGGCAGCAGGAGCCGCAGTGTCTCGGTGGCCATGGTCTTCTTGGCGGCGAGGTCGTCCCCGAAGGCGAAGGGGTCGAGCAGACCGGGCTGGGCCGACCCGAGCGACATGATGCGCGCCTTGCGGCCCCGGTGCTTGAGCAGCTCCACGAGGGACTCGGCGTCGCCCTTGGGGTCGATGGCGGCGACGGTGACCCCGCGCAGGGCCAGCTGGTAGATCATCAGCAGCGCGAGGGTGGTCTTGCCGCCGCCGGGCTCGCCGGTGATGGCGATGGCGGTGGGGCGGTTGCGGGCCGCGGCGACCATGGGGTCGAAGTGCACGATGGACCGGGCCCGGCCGATGGTCTCCCCCACGTAGGGGCCGACCCAGCCGCCGCCCTGGTGGTCGGTGCGGTCACCGACCTCCACGGTGGCGGTGGGCATGCCGCCCGCGATGGTGCGCAGCGGCTGGCGCTGGGCGTAGGCGTTGAGTCGGATGCGGTCGCCGGGCAGCGACTCGTTGAACAGGGAGAACTGGTCGCCGGTGGAGTTGATGACGTCGATGCCGATGTCGCGGTAGTGCTCCACGACCGCCTCGACGTGCTGCCCCAGGAGGCGCTCCGTGGGCGCGGACACCATGAGCCGGTGCCATCCGTAGACGAACGGCAGCCGCTCCTTGGTGATGCCGTGCTCCAGCATGCGGGCGGCGTCGATCTGCTCGGCCAGCGCGATGGGCGCCTCCACCCCGGCCTCGCGGATGTGGGCGTCCATGTCGCGGGCGTGCGCGAGCTTGCGGCCCACGTCCTTGGAGGCCTTCGCCGGCGGGATGAGCTTCATCCGCAGCGAGATCTCCACCGGGAACGGCAGCGCGTCCGCGTGGTGCAGCCACGGTTCGCCGTCGGGGAAGGGCATGAGGTCGGGGAAGCGGGCGAACGACAGGAACGCCACGTGGGTGGAGCCCGCGGGCTGTTCCAGGCGGAGCGTGGAGCGGCCGTTGTGGATGACCCCGTCCACGAGCTGTTCGATCTCGCCCCGGCCCCAGGTGCGGCGGCCGGTGGCCGACGGGTGGATCTCCTCGGCGGTGCCGCTGACCGCGTGCCGGATGAGCCACGCGATCTCGTCGGAGGTGGCGTGCCGGGCGTGCAGGGAGCTGGCCGCCAGGGCGCGACCCAGGCGCTCGGACTGGTCGGTCCAGCGGGCGATCTCCTTGTCGTCGATCGCGTCGTCGTTGATCCCGAGGACCTGCTCGGTGCGCTGGTAGGCGCCGAAGAACTGGGAGAACAGGCCCAGGCCCGCACCGGCGTTGCGGAGCCCCAGACGCACGCCGAGGTAGACCTCCTTGGTCCAGAAGTCCTTGGCCCACACGTGCCGGTACATCTCTTCGAGGTAGTCGTACCAGCCGGGCCCGGCGTCGGCGGTCTCGTCCAGGCGGGTGGCCCACTGGGCGGCCGGGTAGGTGCGGTGGGCGACGCGCAGGTGCACCTCGGCGTCGTTCATCCGGATCGCGGCGAGGGCGATGGTGATGTTGGTGGCCAGCGCCTGGCGTTCCTCGGGGGTCGTGAACTCGTAGGACACCGTGGGGAGCCGGAAGTAGGCCCAGGCCTCGTTGTCGCTGAAGAGCACTCGGTCGTCGAAGTAGCGAACCGCGAGACGGGTCGCGCCCCGGGTGCCCCTGGTACCGGTCATCTGCTAGCCCTTCCTCGTGACAGCGCTGACGAGTTCCGCCCCGTAGCCATCACCCATAGTGCTGCATCAGGCCGGGGGGTGAGAAGCCGAGACGTCGGTGCGCCAGAAACCGGAAATACCGCGCGACCGGGAACACGGGCGCGGCCCGACCCCTCACGGGGGCCGGACCGCGTCACTCTCCGTCGTCTTCACGGAGGTCAGCCGCCGTGGCCGCTAGCAGGCGGTGTCGAGGGTGCTCTGGAGGGTGGACTCCTCCGTGGAGGTGATCGTGAGGTCGTAGACGTGCTTCACGTTGATCCAGGACTTGACGTAGTCGCAGTGGACGGCCGTGTTGTCGGGCATCCACTCGGACGGGTCCTTGTCGCCCTTGGCACCGTTGCTGGAGGGGGTGGCCAGCCACAGCTGGGAGCTGGTGACGTCGTTGGCGAAGTCGGCGCGCTGGCTGGTGGACCAGTCGGCCGCGCCGGTCTTCCAGGCCTCGCTGAGCGGGACCAGGTGGTCGACGCTGATGTCGCCGGGGACGTCGTACACCCACTCGTCGTCGAACGCGCTCCACCAGCTGCCCGAGGTGGGCTGGCAGTTGGAGTCGGTGACCACGTCGTGGCCGTCGCGCTGGAGCACCACCTGGCGGGCGGTGCAGGGGCTGTCGACCACGTTCCAGTGCGGGAAGAGGCTTCGGTCGTAGCCGGTCTGCGGGCCCTTGGGAGCGACGGTGAGCGAGCTCAGCTGGGTCTGGGCCTCGGATTCGCTGGGGATGTTCGGGGGCAGGGTGTGGTCGGCCGAGGCGGGGGCGGCCCAGACGAGGACCATGGCCACGGCGGCGGCGGAGACGGTCGCCGCGGTGCGTGCGAGCACACGGGGGAAGGGGGGCACTGTGTTTCTCCTCTTGAGCGGGTCGAGGAAATCCGGACCCCACTACTGTGCGGTAACGAAAGCCCGCACGCCAGCCCCCACGCGAGAATTCCGAGTGAATCGGAGGTCACTCGGGAATAACGGTTGGAGCGCGGCCGTGTTTCATTGCACCGAGCCCTGCGCCAAGTGCTCGTGAAATAGATCACAGGATCCCGGCACCTCGGACCGGCGCAGGGTTGAACGATTCACCGCGCACCGCGATGAGCTGCGACGACGAGGGATACAGAAGGGGTGGGACCCGAGACACGGACCAGGAGGGACCTCGCGCAGGTGAGCACCCGGAAAAACAGCAACCGGCGAATCAGAACACGAAAGCAGATCTCTCGGGTTTCCCTGTTTTCGCCTATATAGTAGACCAGTAATACCCAGATAGTGAACGTGTAAACACGGCGAGAAGAAGTCGATCTCATTCGTGAAAGCGCGGTTTGTTAGGTTCACATGTCGTAAGAAGGACCCCAAGCCGAGAGGAGCACCCCCGCCGAGGGGAGCGCCATGACTCTGCAAATGGAACTTCCGACAGCGGACGACTACCCCACCCGTAAGGCGCCCGAGCCCGCGTTGCTCTACCGCCGCGATCCCGTCGTCTGGCCCGGTGCGGCCGACGGCCCCTTCACCGCCGAGGAACTCGACGGCTACGACCGCCGCGGATACACGCAGGTCGAGTCGATCGTCAATCCGGTGGAGATCGAGTCCTACCGCGCCGAGCTGCGACGGCTCAGCGCCGACCCCGTGCTGAGGGCCGACGAACGCGTCGTCGTCGAACCCTCCTCCGACCAGGTGCGCTCGGTCTTCGAGGTGCACAAGGTGAGCCAGGTCTTCCACGACCTGGTGAACGACCCCCGGCTCGTCGACCGCGCCCGGCAGATCCTCGGCTCCGACGTGTACGTGCACCAGAGCCGCGTGAACTACAAGCCCGGCTTCGGCGGCGGCTCCTTCTACTGGCACTCGGACTTCGAGACCTGGCACGCCGAGGACGGTATGCCCCGGATGCGGGCGGTCAGCTTCTCCGTGGCGCTCACCGACAACTACACCCACAACGGCGCACTGATGATCATGCCCGGGTCCCACCGCACCTTCGTCTCCTGCGTGGGCCAGACCCCGGACGACCACCACCGCTCCTCGCTGCAGAGCCAGCACGTGGGCACACCGGACCAGGCGTCGCTCAACCTGATCGCGGACCGGCACGGCATCGACGTGCTCACCGGCTCGGCGGGCGACGTCACCGTGTTCGACTCCAACTGCATGCACGGGTCGGGCGGCAACATCACGCCCTACCCGCGTTCCAACGTGTTCGTGGTGTTCAACAGCGTGGACAACGCGTGCGCGAAGCCGTTCAGCGCGAACCGGGCCCGCCCGGAGTTCCTCGCGGCCAGGGAGACCACCCCCGCGGGACGCTAGGAGCGCTGTGGCCCGCACCCGGGACCGGGTGCGGGCCACAGTGTGTGGCTCAGGCCGGGGCCAGGGTGTTGACCAGGACCCCGCCCAGGGCGCCGTGGGCCCGCTTGGTGGCCGGACGGAGCGCGCCGACGTCGATCTTCGTGTACGAGGAGCCCAGGTGGTCGTCCCAGGGGATGCGCACGATCGCCCGGCAGCGGCCGCGCGCGACCCGCTCGGCGGCGTCCACGTCCTGGAGGCTGCGCTTGCTGACCCCGTTGACGACCAGGATCGAGTTGGCCCGCAGCGTCGCGTACCCGTTGCCGTCCAGCCACTCGAAGGTCATCGACACCGCGCGCTCGGCGTCGGCACTCGCCGGGGCCACCAGGACGAGGCCGTCGGTGACCGGCAGTGCCCGCGCCACACCGGTGGCGGCCGGGTCCAGCAGCGTCACACCGTAGAACCCGCCGAGCAGCCCGGTGAGGTGGCCGTAGTCGCGGTCGTCCAGGGTCTGGACGTAGGGGTCGTCGAGCGTCTGCACGACCTCCAGCCCCGTCCCGGCCCGGCCCGCGTAGGCGCGCATGTGCTCGTACTCGTCGACGGAGTCCGCGTTGGCCAGCAGCGCGGTCAGCGTCTCCGGGGCCTGGGCCCCGACCCGGCGGGACAGACCGTTGGGACCGGGGTTGACGTCGACCGCCACCACCCGGTCGTCGCGGTGCGCCGCGAGGGTGTGGCCGATCATCAGGGCGGTGACCGTCTGGCCCGCGCCGCCGGTGCAGCCGAGGACCACCAGGGACCGGGGTTCGGCCAGCGGGGTGCGCAGCCGCTCGATGTCGCTGGAGGGCAGGTCGGAACGGACCGGTGCCGCGCCGCCGGTGACGACCTTGGCCAGTCGGCGCCAGCCCCGGGTGCCGCCGGAGTGGGCTCCCGAGTCGGGCTCCTCCTCGGGCCTGGCGGGTTCGGGCTCGGGCCGCTGGGAGGGCACCCCGTTGGGGGTATCGCCCAGCCGGGCCTGTTCACCCGTGCCGTGGTCCAGTTCGAGGTCGGGCTTGGTGGCGTCCGCCCTGGTCTCGGGCGGTTCCGGCTCCTCCCCCGGGGTGGGCTGTCCGAAGAGCTGGCCGATCCGGCGCGCGTTCTGCGCGACCCGGTGGAAGACCCCGTCGTGGGGGTCGTGCTCGCCCGGGTCACCGCCCTCGCGGGCGGCGGCCTCCGGTTCCTGGTCCGGCTCGGTCCGGGACCGGCGTGCCCGCAGCGCCGCCGCCTCGGCCTCGGCCAGTTCGGCCTCGGTGGGCCGGTGCGCGGGGTCCTCCGTCGGCCGGGGTGCGGGGGTCTTGGGCTTCGGGGCGCGGGGCTCCTTGCGGACCTCCGCGAAGCTGACGAGCTCGCCGGTGCCGTGGTCCAGCTGGGTCGGCGGCTTGGGCCCCTCGACGTGGTCGGGCTCGCTGACCGCCTCAAGCCGTGCGGCCTCCACGGACTCCCGAGCCGCCTGGTCCCCTTGGGCCTGCACCTCGGGAGACGCCTCGTCGCTGTCCACCGCCTGAGCGGGGCGAGGCTCGCGCGCGTCCGGAGAATCCAGCACCGTCTCAGCCTCGGCAGCCACCTCCGGCGCCTGGAGTTCCGGCGCCTTCGAGCCCTGAGCCCGCCTGGTCTCGGACCCGTCGACCTCCGGGGCGGACATCGTTTCGTGGGCTGCTTCGTGACCGCGCTGCTCGGCCTCCGTGGCCTCCTGGACGTCCTGCGAGCCAGGAGCCTGCTCAACCTGCTCGGTGTCGTCGGACCCTTCGGTGCCTTGGGTGGACAGCGGCTCGTGGGCCGCCTCGTGGTCCTGCACGCTCTCCGCGACGTCCTGGGTATTCGGACCGTGAACCTGCACGGTGTCGCGGGAGTCTTCTGCCCCGTGGCCCGACTGCGACTCGCGCCCGTGCGGCTGCGCGATCTGCCCCCGGGCCTCCGCAAGCTCGGTGTGGTCGGACCCTTGGGCGGCCACCGTTTCCTGACCCCGCTGCTCGGTCTCCGTGGCCTCCTGGACGTCCTGCGAGCCGTGAGCCCGCTCCACCCGATCGCTGTCGCTAGGCTCTCCGACACCTTGGACGACTGACGGCTCGTGGGCCGCCTCGTGGCCCTGCACGGCCTCCGCGACGTCCTGGGTATTCGGACCGTGAACCTGCACAATGTCGCGGGAGTCTTCTGCCCCTTCGCCGGACAGTGACGCCTGGTCCCGGAGTTCCGGGGCCTCCGTACTCGCCCCAGCGGAATCCGAGCCCTGGACCTGCGCGGTCCCCTGGGCAGCCACCGACTCGGCCCCGGTGTCCTTCGAGTCCTGGACCGCTTCCGGCCTCGGCGCCATCTCCGCCTTCTGGCGCTTGGCTTCCTCGCGGGCCTCGGCGGCGGCACGGCGCTCCTCGCGGAGCTCGCTGACCACGATCACCGGGTTGTCCCGGTCCCCCACCTTGGGCTGGTCCGGGTGGCGTCGCTTGCCGTCGTCGAACCAGTCCGCCGGGTCGCGGTGCTCACCGTCCCGCTCCTCGCTCGGCACGGCGTCGGCGAACTTCGGCCGGGGCGGAGCCGGGGTGTCGGCCTTGATCAGGTGGCGGTCGAGCACGGACATGTGCTCGTTCCACTGGGTGCCGTGCCCCTTCTCCACCGGCATGGCCTCGTGCTCTCCGGTGCCGTGGTCCAGCTGCAACGGCGGCTTGGGCGCCTCCTCGACTGCCGGACGACCCACACTCTGGGTGGCGTGGGAGACCTGCGGCCCCGCCTCGGAGCGGCCGGTCTGCTCGTCCGTGCCCTCGGGCTCCTCGGGGGTCCCGGCGGCCGGGGGCAGCCAGGGGGCGGCCGACACGTTCCCGACCGCCGAGGGGCGGCCCGTGGCGGCGGCGAAGCGGGTGGCGTAGTCGGACAGGTCCGGGTACTCGGTGCGGTTCTCCTCGATCGCCCACGGGGTGGCGTGGGGCCGACCCTCGCGACGCTGCCGCGCCGGCTGGTCCTCGGAGGTGTCCGGGAGGGCGGATCCACGAGCGCGGGCGGGCCGTGCGGGCGGCGCCTGCTGGGCGCGCTCGCGGGCGGGCTCGGAGGTGTGCTCGCGGCGGTCCGCGAGGTCCTTGGCCACCCGGATGCCCTGGGTCCGGCCGCGCAGGCGGCGGGCGGCGGGCGACTCCTCGTCCGTGGACGCCGCCATGATCTCCTCGGCCCGGCGCCGGGGGGTGACGGCCTCGTTGAGTTCGGTGCTGCTCATGGCACCGGTGTCGCTGTCGGAGTAGGCGCTCTTGGCGGTCAGTCCCAGGGGCGTCTCCCCGGAGGAGGCGCGCAGCCGCGCGAACCACTCGTCGCGGTCGCGCTGCTCGTCCTCCTCGGTGACGTACAGGGGCTCGTCGAACCCACCGGCGGGGGTCGGCTCGCGCTGCTCCTCCTGGGCGTCCGGGAGGCCGAAGCCGAAGTAGTTGAGGACACGACGGCCGACGCCCGGGCGGGGCTCCTCCGTGGTGTCGTCCGACCGGTCCCCGGGCTCCGCCACGCCGTCGTCCTCCTGGTCTGCTCCGGCTCCCGCGGCGACGGCGACCGGCACCTTCCGTGCGGGGGTGTACTCGACGGAGTCGTCGTGCTCGACGACGGGGACGGGCGGGCGCGCGGGCACGCCGCGCAGCGGAGGCGCGGCACGGCGGCCGCTCTCCAGGGCCGGTGCCTCCTCGGGCACGTGGACCTCGGCGGGCTCGGCCTCGGGTTCGGCCTGGACCTTTCGGGCACCCCGGGGCAGGGGCAGCGGCCCGGCCTCGGCGTCCCGGTGCCACACGCGGACCGAGACCCTGATCTCGGCGGGCTCGTACTCGGGTGCGAGCCGGGTGAACACACGGGCCTCGGTGAGGAACCGGGCCTGCGAGATGAGCAGCTCCGTGAGGCGCTTGCCCTCGATCACCGGCCGGGTGGCCAGCACGGTGATCACTCCCGGCGGGACGACCCACAGCACCAGGTGCCAGCCGTTACCGAAGGCGAACGGGGCGTTGAGGATGCTGAGCAGCACCACCCACAGTGCGAACACGCCCAGAGCGACCCCGAAGGTCCCCACCGGGAGCGGCATGGGCAGCCGGAAATCGTAGAGCTTGTACAGCCGCTTCTCGATACGCCAGATGTTGGTGTACGTGGGCAGATCCACGTTTTCCGGCCTCCCTCGCCTATTCCGTCGATACGCCCATCGCTCGGGCGAGCGCCACCGCGATGACCTCGATGATGCCGGGCACGTAGAACACGATCCCGATGAAGATCGCCAGGATGATGAACTGCATGAAGCGGGTGATCTCCCTGGTGAACAGGAAGAAGATCGCCACGATGGACACGATGACGAGGAACAGCGGCCCGAAGAAGCCACGCAGGAAGTCCGCGAGGCCGCCGGTGTCGGGGGCGTTCTGCGCGGGGGTGGCCTCGACCGCGAGGGAGATCGGGTCGGCGGCGCCGAGGGCCGTCATGGTGTCGGCCGTGGCGGACAACAGGGGGAGCATGTCAGGCGCCTTCCTCCGCTGTCGTTACTGGTGTGCGCATGGTTGGTCTCGTCTCCTTGCCTACAGGCCCCGTCGTCGGTCAGTCACCGAACGAGTGCGGGGCGCCCTGGATGTCACGCACGTACCACTCGTTTCCGGAGTTCACGACCGTGACCAGGTAGTTCTGCACCAGCTGTCCGGCTTCCCCCGCACCGTCGCCGGCGTCGGCGGAAGGGAGGCCCCAGACCACGGTGGTCGCCACCTGTCGTACGTCATCATCCCCGGTCGAGGACTTGGATGGCACCGGCATAACGGACAGTTCGCTGAATTCCACACTGTTCGCCGGAAGTGGGGTGACGGAGGCGCCCGGCTCCACGTAGCGGTCGAGGTGCCCGGCTTCCTCCGCGTAGGCCTCGAAGAAGCCGGTGAGCACGCTCTCGAGCTGCTCGGCGGCCTGGGAGTCGGTGTCGTAGGAGGGGCCCGCGGGCAGCTCCGCCTGGCTGGGCGCGGCCAGCAGGGCGGGGCGCCCGGAGAGCACCAGTGAGGAGCCGTCGCTGTAGACGGGCACCTCCAGGCTCATGGCCTCGTCGTTGACGTCGGCGCGGATGGCCACGACCGCGTTGTGCCCGTCGCGCACGTCCACGGCGGTCACGGTCAGGTTCTCGCCGGAGATGCTGTCCGCGGGGAGGTTGAGGTCGCTGACCTGTCCGTCGGGGACGAAGGCCGCGAGGGAGGTGAGCCGGGCCTCGGGGTCGGAGGTGTCGAGGTAGGTCTCCGCGAAGCGGAGCGCGAAGGCCGCGGCGGAGGTCTCGGGGAAGTCGAGGGTCTCGCTCACCTCGGGCTCCGCACCGGTGCTGGGAAGGGAGAAACCGTTGCGGATGGGGAACCAGATGCCGTTGAAGATGACGACGATGATGAACGCCCACAGCAGTACGCGTCCGACGCCGACCCACCAGCGCCCGCCCGCACCGGCGCGTGGCCTTCGGGGGCGCGGTGCGTCGAGCTCGTGCTCGACGTCGTCCACCCGGTCACGCACCGCGGTGTCGCGCCGCGCCGTCTTGGCCATCCCCGCCTCCTGATCCTGCACACAGTGACGCGTCGGCCGCTGCGCCGACGCCGGTCTTCCGCGCGTCGTCGCCGACGCTTTCCGCCATGCCCTTGTCTACCCCATCCCTATAGTGAGGCATTGTGCGGGTTGGGAGTGGCCAGGACGGGTCCGTGTTTCCGGACCGAGGTCACATTGCCCGGAGCGAAGGATCTACCTAAAAGGTGCAGAGTACGGCAATTCACCACTGATCTCTTCTCACGTATGTGCACGTCAGGGCATTTCTGTCCGGACCGTAAAGGGATTGGTCACCGCTTGGTGAGCAAGATGTGTCCTGAGAGGTCAGGAAACCGTTGACCGGATGTAACCAGAGACACTCCCGACCCTCGGCCCCCACGGGCGGCCGGGGCTCCGGGGAAGCCGGTGCCCAGGATGGCGCGATGATCCCACACGCTCCCCTGGCGCGGGCCGCGCTGCTGGTCCTCGGGCTGCTGTCCCTGGTCCACCTCGGTGTGCAGGTGCTGGGGCCCCAGGCCTGGTCGCGCCCCACCCAGGTCCTCCTGATGCCCGCGCTGGCCCTGGTGCTGCTCGCCGCGTCCCGGAGGCCGCGCGGTCGGCTGTTGGGGCTGGTGCTGGTGGCCCTGGGGTTCTCCTGGCTCGGTGACTCCGCCCCGGGCCTGGCGTCGGGGGACACCGCGTTCCTGCTGATGGTGGGCTTCTTCCTGGTCGCGCAGGTGGTGTTCGTGGCCGCCTTCTGGCCCCATCGGGCCGGGAGTCTCCTGTACCGGAGGCGCCTCCTCCTCGTCCCGTACGCGGCCTACGTGGCCGTCCTGGTGTGGGTCTGCGCGCCGCACGCCGGTGCCCTGCTGATTCCCGTGCTGCTCTACGGCCTGTTCCTGGGTCTGATGGCGGTCCTCGCCACCGGGATGGGCCCGTGGGTGGCGGCGGGCGGCGCGCTCTTCCTGGTCTCGGACTCCCTGATCGCCCTGAACGCCTTCGTCCCCGGCCTGGACCTGCCCCAGCGCGACCTCCTGGTGATGAGCACGTACATCGCCGCCCAGGTCCTGATCGTCCTGGGCCTCCTCCGCCGTGAGGCCGCATCGGAGAGGCATGCCGTGGGCGTCTGACTCCGGCACGGAACGGATACCCCTCTCCCCCACCCCTTCGCCGTGGCACCGGAACGACCCTCCCGGTGGGGTGTGAACGCCCCTCGGCCACGCTGACCGGCGCGAACGGTCGCGCCGTCGTCCGAACCGGAGCCGGGAATCCCCCTCTTGCAAATATACCCCCCAGGGGTATATGTTCGGCGCAGTCGCCCCCGACCACGGGGACCGGCGGAAGACCTCGGGAGGCACCATGAGCGACCACACCGGACACGACTTGACCGGCCACGGCGGCCCGGGCGGGCTCGCGGTCTCCGAGCACGGGTACACCCTCGACCTCGACTCGACGCTCCTCGCCGCCGGGAGACGGACGGTCACCTTCCGCGTCCTCGGCCCCGACGGGCGGCCGGTCACCCGGTTCGTGCCCGAACACGAGAAGGAGCTCCACCTCGTCGTCGTCCGCCGCGACACCGCCGGGTTCCAGCACGTGCACCCGGTACGGGACGAGAAGGGCGTCTGGAGCGTCGAGGTGGCCCTGGAGCCGGGTGACTGGCGGTTCCTCGCGGACGTCCACCCCGTCGGCCACGACGGGACCCTGACCCTGGGGATCGACGTCGCGGTGGGCGGTCACTACGACCCGCGCCCGCTCCCCGAGGCCACCCGGACCGCCCGGACCGACGGGTACACCGTCACCCTCGACGGAGCCCTGGTCTCCGGCCGGGCCCGGGCCCTCACCCTCACCGTCGAGCGGGACGGGCGCCCCGTCACCGACCTCCAGCCCTACCTGGCCGCCTACGGGCACCTGGTGGCGCTGCGCGTCGGTGACCTCGGCTACTTGCACGTCCACCCGGAGGGCGGCCCCGGCGTCACCGCTCCGGGTCCCGGAATCAGCTTCGTGGCGGTCGCCCCCTCGGCGGGTACCTACCGCCTGTTCCTGGACTTCCGGCACGACGGCGTCGTCCGCACCGCCGAGTTCACCGTGCGGGCCACCGCCCCGGACCCCGACCCCGACCCGGCGCACGCCGCGCACGGCCACCACTGACCCGCGCCCCCGGAGGAGCACGACCATGACCTGTCCGAGCCCGACCGCCCGTCCCGCCACGAACACCCGCACCGGCGCGGTCACCCCGCTCGCCGGTCCCGCGCCGGGCCCCGACTCCGGTGCGTAGCCCCGTCCCGGTCCCGTGTCGCGGGACCCGGCCCCGAAGCCGGGCCCCGCCCGCGCGGGCACACGGAAGGAACACACCATGCGCCTGTTCGCCATCCGCGACTACCGATTCCTGTTCGGAGCCCAGGTGATCGCCCTGTTCGGCACCGGACTCACCACGGTGGCCCTGGGACTGCTCGCCTACGAGCTGGCCGGGCCCCGGGCCGGGGCGGTCCTCGGCACCGCCCTCACCATCAAGATGGTCATGTACGTGGTCGTCGCCCCGTTCGCCGCCGCCTACGCCGACCGGCTGCCCCGCAGGGGCTTCCTGGTCCTCCTCGACCTCGTGCGCGCCGGAGTGGTCCTGGCGCTGCCCTTCGTCACCGAGGTGTGGCACGTCTACGTCCTGATCGCCCTGCTCCAGGCCGCGTCGGCGGCGTTCACCCCGACCTACCAGGCCGTGATCCCGGACATCGTCACCGACAGGTCGGCCTACACCCGGGCGCTGTCCGCCTCGCAGGTCGCCTACACCATGGAGAGCCTGCTCAGCCCGGTCCTGGCCGCCGTGGCACTGCTCTTCCTCAGCTTCGACCTGCTGTTCCTGGGCACCTCCGCCGGGTTCGTCCTCTCCGCGCTGCTGGTCGTGTCGACGCGCGTCCCCGACGCCCGGCCGAGCCCCCACGCGAACCTGCGGGACCGGGTGGTCTCGGGGATCGGCACCTTCGTCAGGACCCCGAGGCTGCGCGGCGTGGTGGCGCTGAACCTGGTGGTCGCGGCGGCCGGGTCGATCGTGGTCGTCAACACCGTCAACCACGTCCGCGACCAGCTCGGCGGATCGCAGTCGGACGTGGCCTGGATGCTCGCCGCCTCCGGGGGCGGAACGCTGCTGGCCGCCCTCGCGCTGCCCCGGGTCCTCGACCGGGTCCCCGAGCGCACCGTCATGGTGGTCGGCGCCGGGGTCCTCGTCGCCGGGACGCTCGGTGCGGTGGCGATGGTCGTGGCGGACGCGGCCACCTGGACCGGCACCGCGACCGTGTGGACGGTGGTCGGCGCGGGGATGGCGCTGGTCGTCACCCCGACCGGCAGGGTGTTGCGGTCCTCGGTGGAGCCGAACGCGATCCCGGAGGTCTTCGCGGCCCAGTTCTCCCTGTCGCACCTGGCCTGGTTGGTCACCTATCCGATAGCGGGCTGGCTCGGCACGGCCGCGGGCCCTGTCCCGGCCTGGTCGCTCCTCGCGGTTCTGGCCGTGGCGGGCACCGTCGCCGCGCCGCTGCTGTGGCCGCGCGGCGACGGGCCCACCGAACCGGCCGTCGCCAGGAAGGGGACGGGGTACGGGTCGGCCGCCTGACGGCCGTCCGGTCAGACGCGGCACTCCTCCGTCGGTGCCCGGCCCCGCGTGCGGAGCGCCGTGACGCTGATCCACCCCGCGAGCAGGACCGCCGCCCCGGTCGGGACCAGCGCCCACCCCGCGAGGTCGGTGGCACGGGTCCCGGCACTGATCAGACCGCTGCCGAGCGCCGCTCCGACGGCGGAGCCGAGGTACATGGCGGCCATCTGGAAGGCGATGATCGGCATCGCCCGGTCCGGCCGGTCGTGGGTGAGCGCCTGCTGCACCGTCGGCACGCTCGCCCACCCGGCGGCGCCCCAGACCGCGGCGGCGGCCAGCCACGGCAGGGCGGCCACTCCCGCTGAGCCAGGAGAGGGCGGGCCCGCTCAGTCGGAGTGCGCTCCGCGTCGCACTCGTTTACGGGCGTAGGCGCGCGCCGCGCGCGTCCGGTCTCCGCAGCGGGTCGAACACCACTGCCGTCGCGCATGCGTGCGAAGGAAGAAC
Organism: Nocardiopsis sp. iso_237; assembly: GCF_056173345.1. Taxonomy (NCBI): domain Bacteria; kingdom Bacillati; phylum Actinomycetota; class Actinomycetes; order Streptosporangiales; family Nocardiopsidaceae; genus Nocardiopsis; species Nocardiopsis sp. iso_237. Next base: position 5,502,995 of record NZ_CM149669.1, read on the forward strand.
CACTGACACCCGTTCGCTTCGCACATCGCCAGCATCGGCGCGTCGTCGCCGGTGAGCAGTGCGGCGGTGTCCTCCGCGATGAGCGCCATGACGTGCTCGACGACCTGCGTGACCGGATGATCGGCGCCGCGGGTGAAACCCGTCGTCGGCTCGAAGCGCAGGAGCAGGGCCCCCGGAGCACTGGTCAGCGCCTGATTGACGGCTCGCACCGCTTCGGGTGGGGGGACGTCTCCACCGGTGTACGCGGTGAGCAGGTCCCGCACATGGTCGCGCAGGGCCGTGACACGACCTCGGCAGTACTCGTGCAGCACGGCGTCCGGGTCGATCAGATCACGGGTGACCAGCCAGGCCCGCAGGCCCTCGGGTGTGGCCAGCTCGTCACGCCTCTTTCCGGCGACCAGTTCACTCACGCTGTTGACCAGGGCGAGGCACGGATGCTCCGCGACGCCCGGCACGGTCATCTGTTCGGTCTCCATCACGCCCTCACGGTAACACCAATGATTTTCCATGATGCACCTGCTACAGTCTCATCACGTCTAAGGCGTTCTTTTTCCGTGAGACACGAGGCTTCACCCGTAGTCCGGGCGCTCAGCGGGCACCCCACCGTTCGCACTGTCCGCGCTGGCCCGAGGCGGCACTGTCCTCAGGACGACCGCTGCCCCGTCGCCACCGCTCCATCGATCCACAGGAGATCAGGGATGACCACACCACAACGAGCACTGATCGTCATCGACGCCCAGCAGGAGTACTTCGACGGCCTCCTCCCGATCCAGTACCCGGACCGCGACGAGTCCATCGCCCGCATCCGGGCCGCGGTCGACGTGGCCGAGCAGTCCGGCGCTCCGGTCGTGCTCGTCCAGCACGGACTCCCCGCCGAAGCTCCGGTCTTCGCCTCCGGCTCGGCCACCCACCAGAACCACCCCGAGATCGCCGCCCTCGAAGACCGCGCGGCCAAGCGCGTCAGCAAGCACTTCTCCAGTGTCTTCGACGGCACCGATCTCGCTGCTTGGCTGCGCGACCAGGGCGTCGACACGGTCACCCTCGTCGGATACATGACGAACAACTGCGTGCTCTCCTCCGCGGCCTCCGCCGAACCCCTCGGCTTCGCCGTCGAGGTCCTCTCCGACGCGACCGGCGCGATCGACATCGCCAATGACGCGGGCAGGGCGTCCGCCCGACAGGTCCACGAAACCCTCATGGCCCTGCTTCACTCGAACTGGGCCGCCGTCGCGGAAGTGGACGCCTGGTCAGCCGCGTCCCGTGCCGGCAGGCCCCTGGCCAAGAGCGACCTCGTCACCTCGGCGGCCCAGGGCCGCGAGGTCTTCTGAGGACGCGTCCCGCAGGAAACCGCTGACGGCGGCTCCACCCCGCGGCCCCGTGGCGGCGGGGTGGAGCGTGTTCGCGTGCACCAGGGGCCCCCGGAGACGACGGAGGGCGGGCCGAGTGGATCGGCCCGCCCTCGTGGGTTCGCGTGTGGCTCAGACGTTGAAGCGGAACTCCACCACGTCGCCGTCGGCCATCACGTACTCCTTGCCCTCCATGCGGACCTTGCCCGCGGCGCGGGCGGACTGCATGTCCCCGGCCGCGACCAGGTCGTCGAAGGAGACGACCTCGGCCTTGATGAAGCCGCGCTGGAAGTCGGTGTGGATGACCCCGGCCGCCTCGGGGGCGGTGTCACCCTTCCGGATCGTCCAGGCGCGGGCCTCCTTGGGCCCGGCGGTCAGGTAGGTCTGGAGGCCGAGGGTGGCGAAGCCCACCCGGGCCAGCTGGGCCAGGCCGGACTCGGTCTGGCCGAGGGACTCCAGCAGCTCCTGGGCCTCGTCGTCGTCCAGCTCGGCCAGCTCCGCCTCGATCTTGGCGTCGAGGAAGATGGCCTCGGCCGGGGCGACCAGGTCCTGGAGCTTGGCGCGCAGGGCCTCGTCCGCGAGCTCGTCGGTGTCGAGGTTGAACACGTAGATGAACGGCTTCACGGTGAGCAGGCTCAGCTCACGCAGCCGGTCCAGGTCCACGTCCTTGGCCTGGGACAGGGAGACGCCCTCGTCGAGGATCTCCTGCGCCGCCCGCGCGGCCTTGAGGAGCTCCTGGGAGTCCTTGTCCTTGGCGTTGCGCTTGGCGTCCTTCTCCAGGCGCGGGATCGCCTTCTCCAGGGTCTGGAGGTCCGCGAGGATCAGCTCGGTGTTGATGGTCTCGATGTCGCGGGAGGGCTCGACGTCGCCGTCGACGTGGGTGACGTCGGCGTCCTCGAAGGCCCGGATGACCTGGCAGATCGCGTCGCTCTCGCGGATGTTGGCGAGGAACTTGTTGCCCAGCCCCTCACCGGTGGAGGCGCCGCGCACGATGCCCGCGATGTCGACGAAGTCCACCGTGGCGGGCAGGATCTTCGCCGAGCCGAAGATCTCGGCCAGCTTCCCGAGCCGGGCATCGGGCACGCCCACGACTCCGACATTGGGCTCGATGGTGGCGAACGGGTAGTTCGCCGCCAGAGCGTCGTTCTTGGTCAGCGCGTTGAAGAGGGTGGACTTGCCAACGTTGGGCAGGCCGACGATCCCGATAGACAGACTCACAAGGTCAGAGTCTATGCGGAGCGGCGGGTGGGCCGACCCGGACACCGGCGGCCAATCATGGAAACAGAGTGCGCTCACGTGGACACGAAGAGTAGGTTCGAGGTGCGGCCGGGCACCACGAGCAGGGAACGAGCCGACAGGACAGCGTCGTACGGCCCCCGGCAGCAGTCACCGCGGCTCCGTTCTCTTGGGGGGAAGACACTGTGGTCCAGGACCAGCTGCGCGCACTCGTACACCGGTATCCGCTCGTGCGCTTCGCCACCCGACAGCTCCGCGTCCACCTGCCCAGGAGGCTCGGCGGACTGGACCCCGCCCGGGTCCCGCCGCGCAACCGCAGGTTCACCCTGGTCCTGCCCCGCCCCGAGGACGACCGGCGCCGGGTCGGACCGGACACCATCACCCTCCAGCTGTCCGGTGACCTGACGGTTCCGCGCCGCCTCGCCGCCTCCGGCCTGTCCAGGCACGAACCCGACAGCCTGGCCAGCTTCATGGCGATCCTCGACCACACCCCTCCCGGTTCGGTCCTCGACGTCGGAGCGGGGGTGGGCGTCTACTCGATGCTCGCTGCCGCGCGCACCCGACGGCCGGTCTTCGCGTTCGAGCCCACCCCGGAGCTGGCCGCCGCCGCGCGCGCCGTCTCCGCCTCGGGCGACCTCGGGTTCAGCGTCGTGGACCTGGCCCTGAGCAACCACAACGGCAGCGGGCACCTGCGCCGCGCCCTGCACAACGACATGTGCAACCGGCTGGTGCGCTCGGCGCGGCTGGGGCTCTCCCACATCACCGTGCGCACGGCCACCCTGTCCCGCTGGAACGAGACGGCCGCGACCTTCCCGACGGTGGTGAAGATCGACACCTCCGGAACCGAGCCGGACGTGGTCGCCGGGGGGCTGGAGGTGCTGCGCCGGTACCGCCCCTGGGTGATGGCCAAGGTGCGACCGGACCGGGGTGTGGAGGAGCGGCTGATGGCCCTCATGGACCCGTTGGAGTACCGGTGGTTCCCGATCAGCGGCGACCCTCCCTATGAGGCGCGCGAGGAGATCTCCGGCCGGGCCTCCCCCGCGTGGGAGCGGATGTGGATGTTCGCCCCGGAGGAGCCCCCCAGCGGCTTCTGGGACTCGGTCACGGTGTGGCGCGCGGCCCTCGGGGAGTGCCGCCGCCCGTCGGATCCCTGACGCCGACCGGTCAGATCCAGCCGTCGAGGGCCGCGAGCAGCCCCGGCAGGTCGTCGCGGTGGACGTGGTGCCCGGCGTCCTCCACGGTGCGGACGGTGAAGCCGCGCTCGGCCAGGGTGCGGGCGCCCTCGGGGCCGATCGGGGAGCCCACTCCCGCGATGACCGCCAGGGAGGGCACCTCGGCGGTCTTGGGGAAGTTGTCCACGCCCGCCACGTGGTCGATCACCCACGTGTGGAAGTCGGGGTCGGTGGCGGCGAACCCGGCGAGCTCGATCCGTACGTCCTCGTCGTGCCAACCGGGGTGCAGTTCGCGCACCCGGGCGGCGTCGGCGGTGGCCACGGCCGCGCGCAGCCGGTCGCTGGCCCCCTCGGTCTGGGGCGGGATCCGGAAGGCCGGGTCCACGTGGACGGCCCGTTCCGGGCGCAGGTGGTCCAGGGCCAGGGACAGCGCGAGGCAGCCGATGGAATGGCCCATGACCAGCTCGGCGCCGGGAGGGAGGGTGTCCACCAGGTCCTGGCGCAGCGCCTCGACCGAGTACGCGCCGCGCGGGCTCGCGCCGTGTCCCCGTAGGTCGACGCCGGTCACCCGGTACCCGCGCCGGAGGAGTTCGGCCTCGACCGCGTGCCAGGTCCGGTGGAGGGACGCGCCGCCGTGGACGAGGAGGGCGCGGCGGTCCCCCGCTCCGCTGGTGTGGGTGGCGAGGCGCATGTGGGTGACCTTTCTCGGGCGCCGCGTGGTGGGCGCGGTTTCCACCGGTGTCGCGCCCCCGACGTCACGGGGGTTCCAAGCGTCGGCGTTGGCCTCCGCCGCGGCAACCCCCGCCCGTGGCCGGTTCCGGTCAGGGCCGCCGTGCGGAGCGACGCGCGGAGTCCTGCGCGTTGCCGGGCGCGCGACCCTCGGGGATTGAGAGCATGGCGCCATGGACGCCCTCGCTCTCGTACTCGTACTCGTCATCGGTCTGGCCGTCGGCGCCGCCGTGGGCTGGCTGCTCGCCCGCGGCCGGGACGCCGAGGCCCGCGCGGACGCGAGGGCGGCGGAGGAGCGCGCCGCCTACGTGGAGGAGCAGCTCGCGGACCGGTTCCGCGCGCTGTCCGCGCAGGCCCTGGACCAGACCAACCAGCGCTTCCTCGAACTCGCTGAGGGGCGGCTGCGGGCGGTCAGCGCGGAGGCCGGGGGCGACCTGGACGAGCGGCGCCGCGCCGTGGAGCGGATGGTGGAGCCCCTGACGGCGACCCTGAACCGGGTGGAGACCCAGCTGCGGGAGGTGGACGCCGGTCGCGCCGCCGCGCACGCGGAGCTCGCCAAGCAGGTGGAGTACGTGCGCGAGGGGTCGGAGCGGCTCCGGGACCAGACGCAGTCGCTGGTGACGGCGCTGCGCAGGCCGGAGGCGCGCGGCCGGTGGGGCGAGCTCCAGCTGCGCCGGGTGGCGGAGCTGGCCGGGATGTCCGCGTACTGCGACTTCGAGGAACAGGCGGTGTCCGGGGCACAGCGGCCGGACATGGTGGTGCGGCTGGCGGGCGGCAAGAACATCGTGGTGGACTCGAAGGTGCCGCTGGCCGCCTACCTGGACGCGGTGGAGGCCGGTGAGGGCGCCGCGTCGGAGCAGCGGCTGCGGGCGCACGCCAAGCACGTGCGCACCCATGTGGACCAGTTGGCGGCGAAGTCGTACTGGTCGGCGTTCACCCCGGCGCCGGAGTTCGTGGTGCTGTTCATCCCGGGTGAGGCGTTCCTGGCCCCGGCGCTGGAGTACGACCCCGGGCTGCTGGAGCACGCGATGGGGCGGCGGGTGCACATCGCGACGCCGACGACGCTGATCTCGCTCCTGCGGACCGCGCAGTACGCGTGGCAGCAGGAGGCGCTGAGCGAGAACGCCCGCGAGGTGTTCGACCTGGGCAAGCAGCTGTACGCGCGGCTGGCGAAGCTGGGCGGCCACGTGGAGGGGCTGGGCCGGGCGCTGAACCGTACGGTGGGCGCCTACAACCAGACCGTGGGGTCGCTGGAGAGCAGGGTGCTGGTGACCGCGCGGCGCTTCGGTGAGCTGGGGCTGGTCGACGGTGACCTGGACCGGCTCTCCGGGGTGGAGGAGCGGCCGCGTACGGTGGCGGCACCGGAGCTCGCGGAGACGTCGGCGGGGATGGCGGAGACGTCCGCGCACGATACGGACATGTCGGACCTGAAGCTCGCCGGTGCCGCCGATGTCGGCAGTATTCGGCATGGGAGTAACGTCCGCAACGGTTCGACCCAAATGGAACCGGGGGGAGCCGTTCACGGCGAGTGACCGATCGGCCCCGACCCCGGAACCAGCCGGAACCAGGAGGGGAGATCTCGGCGTCCAAGGGGTGGAAGCCGCGATCGCCCCGGAAGGGGCAAGTGGCCGAAATGACGACACGATCCCAGGAATGACCCCCGAAGTTTCACGAGAAGTGACACACTAAACACTGTGAGTAACAAACTGGGGAGGCGGACGACCATGCCCCCGCGCAAGTCGGACGGTCCGGATCCCGGACAGGCCCCGTACTTCGTGCGGTCCAACGGTCGCGGTCGGGGGGCGGCGGGTGCGGACAGGTCCGCGCGCAGCCACCCGAACCCGGACAGGACAGCGCGCAGTCACCCGAAGGCGGCGGCCCCCGCCTGGCAACCTCCACGGCTGACCGGCCGGGGCGGTGTGCTGATCATCGTCGTGTTCAGTTTCGCCGGGACCATGATCGCCCACCTGACGTCGACCCCGGCCGCTCCCGGGCTGGCCTTCACCCTGGCCTGCCTGACGACGGCGGCCCTGGTCCGCCCCGCCGACCTGCTGTCGCTGTCGGTGAGCCCGCCCATCGCCTACTTCGTCGCGGTGGTCGCCGCCGAGAGCATCCTGGCCCTGGGCAACGAGGGGTTCGCCCGGGTCCTCATCCTCGGCCTGGCCTCGCGCCTGGCCGAGGTCGCCCCGTGGCTGTTCCTGGGCACGGCGCTGGTCCTGGTCGTCGCGGTCTTCCGTGGCCTGCCCGGCAACCTGCGCAACCTCGGTGACGAGCTCAACGGCCGCAAGTAGAACCCGACCGCTCCCCCGAGACGCTGAAGTCACGGGGCACCCACGCGGCCAGCTGACCGCGTCCCAACGCAGCGGAGAGTCTGGGTTCCAGCAGGCGCTGCGCAGGACGGGTCGAGCCGCCAGCGAGGAACGAGCCAGGCGTAGACGAGGATGAAGAATCCCTCTGCAAAGGCGCCGAACACGCACCGAAGCGAAGCGGAGGCGCGAAGAAGACCCAGCCCCCTCAGAACGGGGCGTCGTCGTTCCCGGACTCGTCGGCCCGGCGCTCGTCCATGGCGGCCGCGAGCTTGGCGCGGGCCCCCTCCAGCCAGTGCTCGCAGACCCGGGCCAGCTTCTCGCCGCGCTCCCACAGCTCCAGGGACTCCTGGAGGGTGAGGCCGCCCGACTCCAGTCTCCGGACGACGTTGTTCAGCTCCTCCCGGCTCTCCTCGTAGCTCAGTTCCGGGGCCTCGCTCTGGTCGGCCATGCCTACTCCCCCTCTGTGGTGGCTGGGTTGTCCGTGGTGTCCTCGGCGGCGGGCGCCGCCTTCTTCTTCCTGCCGCGTGAGCCGCCCGTGGCCGCCTTCTTCCCCGCCGGGCGGGGCTCGGGCTCACCCTCGCCGTCCAGGGCGTCGACGGTGGCCCTCAGGCCGTCCTCGGCGAACCGTACGCGCAGGGTCTCCCCCACGGCGGGCTCGGCGGCGGAGCGGACCACGGATCCGTCCTCGCGCTGCACGATCGCGTAGCCGCGCGCCAGCGTGGTGGCCGGAGAGAGCGCGTGCAGACGGGCCTCGGTGTGGACCATGGCGTCGGCCGCGCGGTCCAGGGCGGCGGTGAGGCTCCGGCGGGCGCGGTCGCGCAGCTCCAGGACCTGCTCGGTGAGGCGCTCGGTCTCCCGGACCGGATCGGCCAGGACCGGGCGGGAGCGTACGCTCTCCAGCCAGGCCAGCTCCCGGTCGACCCCGCCCCGGATGACGCGGCGGGCCCGGTCGCGGAGCTGACGGATGATCTCCAGCTGCTCCCCGACGTCCGGGACGGTCCGCTTGGCGGCGTCGGTGGGGGTGGAGGCGCGCACGTCGGCCACGTGGTCCAGCAGCGGCGCGTCCTGTTCGTGGCCGATCGCGCTGACCACGGGGGTGCCCGCCGCGGCCACCGCCCTGACCATGGCCTCGTCGGAGAAGGGCAGCAGGTCCTCCATGGAGCCGCCGCCCCGGGCGATGACGATGACGTCGACCTCGGGGCGGGTGTCCAGGTCGTGCAGGGCCTCGATCACCTCGCGGGTGGCCCGGTCGCCCTGGACCGCCACCTGGCGCACCTCGAAGCGCACGGCGGGCCAGCGGCGGCGTCCGTTCTCCAGCACGTCGCGCTCGGCGGCGGAGTCGCGGCCGCAGATCAGGCCGACGGTGTTGGGCAGGAAGGGCAGCGGGCGCTTGCGGGCGGGGTCGAAGACGCCCTCGGCGGTCAGGGTCCGGCGCAGCTGCTCCAGCCGGGCGAGGAGCTCACCGATCCCGACGTGCCGGATCTCCCGGGCGCGAAGCGAGAAGGTGCCCTTGAGCTGGTAGAAGTCCGGTTTGGCGTGGATGACCACGCGGTCGCCGGGGCCGGGGGCCGGTTCCTGGCGGCGCAGGACGGAGGTCTCGCAGAGCACGCGGATGGAGGCGTTGGCGACCGGGTCGCGCAGGGTCATGTAGGACATGCGTCCGCGCGAGTTGAGCTCGGCTATCTGCCCCTCGACCCAGATGGCGCCCAGCCGGTCGATCCAGCCGCCGACCGCCTGGAGTACGGTCCTGACCGGCTGCGGTGACTCCGCCGAACTCTCCATGCCCATGGCTCCAGAGCCTAGGCCAGGGTGAGGACAGTTCTGTGAAGGAGCGGCCGCGCGGCCCCGGAGACGGAGGGGTGCCGGACCGGGGTCCGGGCACCGGCCTCCGGGGCGGGCACGACGGCGGGGGCGGTCCGGGGCGGGCCCGCGGACACGTCCGGGCTCAGGCCTCGGACTCCAGCTTGGCGATCCGGTTGTCGTACATCTTGATGAACTCGGGGCGGCCCTGGTGCGCGACCTCGTAGGCGCGCAGGTCGCGGACCTGCTCGATGGTGAGCTTGCGCAGGCGCGCCCGGATGGACGGCAGGGTGAGCTCGTCGTAGGTGGGGACGGCCAGGTCCTCGGCGGCGGGGGCGGCCTCCTTGCGGACGCGCTCCAGAACGTCGTCGCTGGCGACCGTGGTGTGGGCCTCGGCGGCCTCGAGCTCCTCAGCCAGGGCGGGGCCGTCCTCGGGGAGGTCGGCGGTGGCCGGGACGGTGGGCTCGTCCCTGGGCTCCTCGACCAGCGGGGCGGTCTCGGGGGCGGCTTCGGGGGTGCTCTCGGCGGGGGCCTCGGGCTTCTCGGCCTTCTCCTCGGCCTTCTCCTCAGGCTTCTCGACCTCAGGCTTCTCGGTCGCGGGCTCGGCCTTCACGGCCTTCTCCTCGGACGCCGCGTCCGCGGTGGCGGGGGTCTCCACCTTCTCCGCGCTCTCCTGCGCGGGGATCTCGTCCTTCTTGTCCTGCACGGTCGTGATGACCGGGTCCTTGCGCCCGAAGATGCCCCTGACGAGGGTGGTCAGCTTCGTGACGATGGTCGGGTTCGACATAGGACGGGGGCTCCTGATGCTCTCGGCGTTGGGCCGGCGGCGCGCGTCCAGCGAACAAGGCAAGGCCGAGTTGAGGGCGAACCGCCTCATAACAGATGCGATGGTGAACCAGGATAGAGGAGGGAGTAGCAGCATGAGCGGGCGGGAAGTGAACGATTCCGCCACTTCGCCGCCGGATCGTGTGCGTTCGGTCGCACCGACCCCACCCGCCTGCGGACCCGCCATGGACCTACCCACTCCGTGCCCTATCCCACACACGGACCCACGGCGCCGGATCACACCTAGGATGTGTCCCATGAGTGCGATGACGACTGCCACGAACCAACGCCGTGTGCTTCTCGCCAACCCGCGGGGGTACTGCGCCGGAGTCGACCGGGCGGTCATCACCGTCGAGAAGGCACTGGAACAGTACGGTGCCCCGATCTACGTGCGCAAACAGATCGTGCACAACACGCACGTCGTGCGCACCCTGGAGGAGCGGGGCGCGATCTTCGTCGAGGAGACCGAGGAGGTGCCCGAGGGCGCCATCGTCGTCTTCTCCGCTCACGGTGTCTCGCCCGCGGTCCACGAGCAGGCCCAGCGTCGCCAGCTCAAGACCATCGACGCCACGTGTCCCCTCGTCACCAAGGTGCACAAGGAAGCCCAGCGCTTCGCCTCCGAGGACCGTGACATCATCCTCATCGGCCACATCGGCCACGAGGAGGTCGAGGGCACCAGCGGTGAGGCCCCGGACCACATCCAGATCGTGGAGAGCCCCGACGAGGTCCACAAGGTCGAGGTCCGCGACCCGGACAACGTGTCCTGGCTGTCCCAGACCACCCTCTCGGTGGACGAGACCAACCAGACCGTCGACGCCCTCCGCGAGCGCTTCCCGAACCTGCTCGACCCGCCCAGCGACGACATCTGCTACGCCACCTCCAACCGCCAGGACGCCGTCAAGGCGATGGCTCCGGAGTGCGAGCTGGTCATCGTGGTGGGCTCCGACAACTCCTCGAACTCCGTCCGCCTGGTCGAGGTCGCCCTGGACGCCGGGGCGAACGCCTCGTACCTGATCGACAACGCCACCCTGATGGACGAGGCCTGGCTGGAGGGCGTCACCACCGTGGGCGTCACCAGCGGCGCCTCGGTGCCCGACATCCTCGTCCGCGAACTGCTGGACAAGCTGGCCGGACACGGATTCGGTTCGGTCAGCCCCGTGACGACGGCCGACGAGACCCTCACGTTCTCGCTGCCCAAGGAGCTCCGCCGGGACCTGCGCGCCGAGTAGTCGCCTCCCGAACGTCGAGGGCCCCGCCGAACCACACGGTTCGGCGGGGCCCTTCGTCACGTACCGGGGAGCCCGGCGGGCTAGGAGTCGGCGTCCGCGCCCTCGGAGGGCTCGGCCTCGTCGCCCTCCTCGGCGGCCTCGGGCTCCGGGACCGGGAAGGTCTCCAGGTGCTCGGCCAGCTCCGCGAACTCGTCGACACCGGCGCTGCCCGCGACGATGAGGGTCCAGCCCTCCTCGCGCAGCACGAGCGCGCCCCAGTCCTCGGACTCCAGGTGCTCCCACTCCCGGTCGCCCACCATGACGGTGCCCACCGGTTCGGCGTCCTTGACGGTGTCGCGCACCACGGTGTCGGGGTCGTCGTCACTCTGGACCAGCCTGGCGTGGCTGTCCTTCGGAGTGGCGAAGCCCACGGTCCACTCGACCGGGCCGTTCAGGTCCAGGGTGGAGCTGGTGGGCGTCCAACCCTCGGGAAGGTTCTCGTCGGGTGCGGTGACCGGATACTCGGCGCTGCTCCGGAGCACCTCGATGTCCGGGCGGAACTGGACTTCGGGGATGCGTTCACCCGATCGCGTGGAGACCACGAACGCCATCACCAGGATGATCGCGACGACGACCCCGAGGGAGATGGCGTAGTTCTTGAAGGTGGCGTTGGCCCGGCTGTATGAACTCATGACATGACCAGCTTGCCCCAGCGCCCGGGCCGCTTCGACCTGGGGTGCGGTTAGCGCACGTGAGCGGCGACTCGTCCCGGACGGGAACCTTCGGTCACCGGGCCGTCGGCGCCGCGTCCCTCCGGTCGGACAGCCAGGCGCGGTGGCGGCGCGGCGCCCGCCGCTGCCCGACGCGTTCCGAGAGCAGGGCGTACGACGGGAGGGTGCCGGGCCGCGGGGACCTCCACCCAGTCGAACCCGGCCCGCTCGGCGCTAGTCCCGCTGGCGGTGGCGGGGTTCGAGTTCGGTGAGCAGCCCGGTGATCTCGTCCGCGAGCCGGTGGGCGTCGGCGTCGTCGCGCCGCACGACCTCGGCCACGGCCAGCAGCATGGAACCGCTCACCACGATCAGCAGCGCCTCGTCGACGGGCTCGTCGGCCTTGCGGAAGAGGGCCACGTTGCGGTCGGTCCACTGGGTGAGCCGGGACCGCAGCTGGTAGTCGAACCCGGGCGGGCCGTCGCCGCTGAAGAACAGCCGCGCGGTGTCGCGCTCCTCTATGCAGCCGAGGAGGTAGGCGTGCGCGGCGATGTTCATCAGCCGTGTGGGATCACTCTCACCCTCGGAGCGGGCGTCGCGGACCGCCTGGTGGGTGCGCTCCTGCTGGCGCTGCTGGAACTCCTCGTACAGGGCGACGTACAGGTCCGCCTTGCCGGTGAAGTGGTGGTAGAGGCTGCCGACGCTGGCCCCGGCGACCGAGACGACCTCGCTCACCCCGGCCTTGGCGAACCCCACCGTGCGGAACACCTGGGCCGCCGCCTGCAGCAGGGCACTGCGGGTGGCCGCGCCGCGCGGCGAGACCCGCGCGGGCCTGTCCGTCTTGTCCACTGTCACGCCCTCACTTCTGTCCGGGTCCCCACAAACCTGAAGCGTTCCCCTGGGAGACCACGGGAACTCCCCCCCTGCCTCGTGGCGGCGGGCTTGACGCGACAGACGCGCCTGACGACTGCTCTCCCGGCAGCCGGGACCGCCACGTCGTGGTCGATCCGGTACAGGTCCACGATGTTACGGGCCGCGTCGGGCTCGGCGTTACCCGACCACCCGCCCCCGGATCACCCGACCTGGCACACGATCCGCCCCCGCTCGGGCGCTCCTCGCCCCGGGTGGCGTCCGACACGCGCGCCGTCCTCCCCGGGGTCCGCGATAAACGGAGGTCACGTCGGGTGACTACCCTAAGAGAGAACCCCACCCTGTTCCCGACGGAAGGTGTCACGTCCATGTCGCAGTCCAGTAGCCCGTCCGCGCAGCACTCGGCGCCCGACCGTAACCTCGCGCTGGAACTGGTCCGCGTCACCGAGACCGCCGCGCTCGCCGCGGCCCGTTGGGTCGGCAAGGGCGACAAGCTCGGCGCCGACGGTGCGGCCGTGCGAGGCATGCGCCACATGATCAGCACCGTGTCGATGAACGGCACCGTGGTGATCGGTGAGGGCGAGAAGGACAACGCGCCCATGCTCTACAACGGCGAGCGGGTCGGTGACGGCGGCGGCACCGACTGGGACGTCGCGGTCGACCCGATCGACGGCACCACCCTGACCGCCATGGGTATGCCCAACGCCATCGCGGTGATCGCGATGAGCCCGCGCAACACCATGTTCGACCCGTCCGCCGTGTTCTACATGGAGAAGCTGGCCACCGGCCCCGAGGCCGCCGACGTGGTGGACATCGCCGCCTCGCCCGCCGAGAACATCCGCGCCGTGGCCCGCGCCAAGGGCAAGTCGCCGCAGGACGTGACGGTCGTGATCCTGGACCGTCCGCGCCACAAGCAGCTGGTCCAGGACGTGCGCGACGCGGGCGCCCGGATCAAGTTCATCAGTGACGGTGACGTCGCGGGCGCCATCATGGCCGCGCGCCGGGGCACCGGCGTGGACCTGATGCTGGGCATCGGCGGCACGCCCGAGGGCATCATCACCGCGTGCGCCATGAAGTGCCTGGGCGGGGTCATCCAGGGCCGTCTGTGGCCCAAGGACGACCAGGAGCGCCAGAAGGCCGTCGACGCGGGCCACGACCTGGACCGCGTGCTCCTCACCGACGACCTCGTCTCCTCGGACGACGTGTTCTTCGCCGCGACCGGCATCACCGACGGCGAGCTGGTGGGCGGTGTCCGGTACGAGTCGACCGGTGTGACCACCGACTCCCTGGTCATGCGCGGCCGCAGCGGTACCGTGCGCCAGGTCCGCAGCGAGCACCGTCTGAGCAAGCTGTCCGCCTACAGCGGCGTGGACCTCACCTCCGCCCCGGAGTAGTCACCGCGAACCGGCGGTGCCCGTCCACCTGGACGGGCACCGCCGGTTTCGTGTTTCGGGTACGAGTGAACAACTCGGTGTTTCCCGGCATCAGACTCGTCGTTGGCCCCGCGCCCGCGTCTGTCCCACGTACATCCTCGTCGGAGGTCCGATGTCCTACCCAGATCCCCCACAGCAGCCCCAGTGGCAGCCGCCGCAGCAGCCGGGCCAGGGGTTCCCCCAGCAGCAGGGCCCCGGCCAGCCGCAGTTCGCCCCGCCCCAGCAGCCCGGTCCCGGCGGCCAGTTCCCGGGGCAGCAGTACCCGGGCGCGGGCGGCCCGCCCCCGCAGGGCCCCGGCGCCCCCATGGGTCCGGGCGGTCCCGGTGCCCCCATGGGTCCCGGCGGTCCGATGGGCCCCGGAGGCCCCGGCCAGCCGCCCTACGGCGGCCAGTACTCGGGCGGCCAGGTCCCGCCCTCGCGCGGCGGCCGCAAGTGGCTGATCCCCGCGGCGGCCGGTGTGGCCGTCGTGGTCATGGGCGGCACCCTGTGGGCGGCCGTCTCGCTGGTCGACTTCGGCGGTCCCCAGCCCGAGTCGGTCCTGCCCGGCAACTCCGTCGCCTTCGGCAAGGTCGACCTCGACATCAACGGTTCCCAGGTCATGGACCTGATCCGCTTCTCCCAGAAGCTCCCGGACGAGATCACCGAGGAGACCGGGGAGGTGGAGGAGGACACCACGGGTGTCTTCGCCGAGGCCTTCGCCGAGGAGTTCGACGTCGACAAGGCCGAGGTGGACGCGTGGATCGGGCAGAAGGCCGGGATGGCCGCCTGGCCCGCCGCCAACGAGGGGGCCATCGTGGACGACGGCATGGCGCTCGCGATGGCGCTGTCCGTCAAGGACGCCGGTGCCGCCGAGGCCACGCTCAACGGGCTGCGTGAGGACGGCGACCTGGACTACGTGCTGGTCGACGACTTCGTCGTCATCTCCGAGGACGAGGAGGCGATCAGCGAGTACAACGAGCAGATGTCGGCCCACGGCGACCTGGAGTCCAACGACACCTACAGCGGCGACCTCGCCGACGTGCCGAGCGGCAGCATCGCCCTGGCCTGGATGGACCTGGGCGCGTTCGGGAACCTGACCGGGGTCGACCAGGAACTGGCCGCCGAGCTCGGCACCGGTGTGGACGCCACCGTCGAGGGCCGGATGACCGCCTCCGTGCGGGTGGACGGCGACTACCTCGAGGCCCGGATGGACGTCTTCGGCTTCGAGGTGGACAACGAGGGCCTGACCTGGCTGGCCGACGCCCCCGGCGCGAGCGTCGAGGCCATGGGCGGCCTGCCCTCCGGCACCACGGCGGCCTTCGCCGGGAGCGGCATGGACCAGGCGCTGGCCACCGCCTGGGAGAACGACGGCCTCCCGTTCCTCGACGACGGTTCCCGCAGCGAGATGGAGTCGTTCTTCAACTCGGTCGGCGCTCCGCTGCCGGACGGCTTCACCTCCCTGCTGGGCGGCTCCACCGCCGTCGGCCTCTCCGGCTTCGAGGAGGTCTCCCTCGGCTCGGAGCCGTCCTTCGCGTACCACGCGGTCGGCGGCGACCAGGCGGCGATCGAGGGCTTCCTGGAGGAGTCCTTCGGCGGCCCCTACTCGTCCATGGTGATGCCCGAGGTGAGCCAGGACGGCGACACGGTCGTGGTCACCCACGGCGGTACCGGGTCCGGCCAGCTCGGTGAGGACGACGTCTTCCAGCAGACCATGCAGGAGATGGACGACGCCGTGGTCGCCGGGTACTTCGACCTGCGCGAGCTGCTGGTCAGCGGTGAGGTGAAGGCCCCCGGCGAGTGGGGCGCGGTCGGCGTCGGCGTGAGCGTGGTCGAGGAGGGCCAGCGCGCCGTGGTCGAACTGCGCTGGGCGCCCAGCGGGGGCTGATCACCCCGGGGTGACCCGTGAACGACACGACGGCGCGGGAGGGGCGACCCTCCCGCGCCGTCGTCGTCGCGGCCGCTCCCGTGGTTGAGGACCGCCTAGTTGACGACCCGGCGGCGCATCTGGAAGGCGGCCAGGTTCCACATCAGCACCACGAAGGCCAGCAGGACCCCGACGTGGCCGAGGGCCCCGAGGACGTCCAGTCCGCCGAAGACCGCCCCTCGGATGAGTTCGACCGCGTGGTACAGGGGGTTGACCATGGCGGCGGTCTGGACCCAGTCGGGCAGCTCGGTGAGCGGGAAGAACGTGCCCGCCATGAGGAACAGCGGGGTGAACAGGCCGCTGAACACGTAGTCCATGGAGCGCACCGAGGTGATCACCGCCGAGATCCAGATGCCGAAGAGCGCGAAGGCGAACCCGGCGAGGAAGGCGACGAACGGCACCAGCACCATCCCGAAACCGGGTTGGAGGCCGAAGCCGATCGCCACCAGCAGCGGTACGCAGCCGTACACGCCGGACCGCAGCGCCAGCCACAGGGCCTCGCCGGTGACGAGTTCGCGCACGTCCACGGGGGCGGCGAGGATGCCCTCGTAGGTGTGCAGGAAGCGGCGCTTGATGAAGGTGTTGATGACGGCGGGCATCATCGACTGGAACATGACCGACACGGCGACGATCCCCGTGCCGAGGAAGTCGATGTAGCTGAACCCGGCGAGGGTGCCGATGAGGGCTCCCATGCCGAACCCGAAGCAGAGCAGGTAGAGGGTGGGTTCGACCACCGCCGCGAAGGTGGTGGCCCGCCACGACTGCCCGTAGAGGATCCACTCGCGGGCGACCACCCCGCGGACCGCGTCGGCCTCGAACCGGCCCGGCCGGGCGTGCCGTTCCGGGCGGGCGTCCTCGTGACGCTGTGACAGGTTCATTCCACGGACTCCCCGGTCAGGGTCACGAACACGTCCTCCAGGTTGCTGTCCCGCCGGACGGGGGTGCCCAGCTGGTCCCGGGCCGACTCCGGAAGCTCCTCGGCGCGCAGAACGGACAGCGTGGTGCCGGTGCGCCGGGTGGTGAAGCCGTAGCCGTTGATCAGGCGTTCCAGTGCGGCCATCCCGTCCGCGTCGGGTGTGTACTCCTCGACGCTGGCCCCCGCGTACTTGGCGACCAGGTCGGCGGGCGCGCCGCGCTCGACGACCCTCCCCCTGGCCATGAGGGCGACCTCGTCCGAGAGGCGCTCGGCCTCCTCGATGTAGTGGGTGGACATCAGGACGGTGGCGCCCTCGTCCCGCAGGGCCGTGATCACCCCCCACAGCTCCTGCCGCACCTGCGGGTCCAGACCGACGGTGGGCTCGTCCATGAGGACCAGCTCGGGCCGGTGCAGGAGCGCGCGGACGATGAGCAGGCGGCGGCGCATCCCGCCGGAGAGGTCGTCCACGGGGGTGTCGCCCCGATCACTGAGCTGGGCCAGCCGCAGGGTCCGGGCGATGGCCTCCTTGCGGCGGGCACGCGGGACCCGGTACAGGAAGGAGAACATCCGGAGGTTCTGCTCGACCGTCAGTTCCTCGTCGAGGTTGTCGTGCTGGGGGACGACGCCCATGCGGGCCCGCGCCCACTTGGACTCGGCGGGGATCTCGTGGCCGAGGATGCTGATGGTGCCCTCGTCCGCGATGGACTGGGCGGTGAGCATCTTCATGGTGGTGGACTTGCCCGCGCCGTTGGGACCGAGCAGGCCGAGAACGGTCCCCTGGGGTACCTCCAGGTCGAGGCCGTCGACGGCTGTGAGCGAACCGAAGCGCTTCACGACGCCGCGCAGGTTCAGGGCTGGCACGGCGGAGGCCTCCCGGGAGCTCATGGCGGCGCTCCCCGGTACGGCCCGACCGGGCTCTGGTGTGGTCATGGGAACACGGTAGGCAGCGGACCGGGTGAAAATCCATCGTTTATCCGCACGCGCCGGACGCTGTTCGGGGGCTCCCACCGCCGCCGACCCGGCCGTCCACAGGCGCGGAAAACCCGTTGCGCCGCGCCCCGGCCCGTGTCTACCGTTGAGGGGTCGGAACCGATCACGGTGTCTGGGGCACACGCCGCGCCCAGGCCTAGAAGGACTGAGGACCATGCCCCGGAACGCGCCGAGCGCGCCTCACAGCCGCGCGGGTCTCCTCATGCCCCGACACCCTTCGGACGTCTGAACGGACCCGTTCCCCGTCGAGAACCGCTCGGCGCTCTTGCTGTCGTCTCCACACCACTCCAGCAAGGAGCCTCCGGGTTGTCCCACCACGATTTCGACCCCAGTACCACCGCGTCCGCGCGCACCGTCTTCGGCTGCGTGCTCTGCGGTCTGTCCGTCGCCCTCCTGGGCCCCGACGGCACCCCGCGTGACCACTGCCCGAGCTGTCTGACCTCGCTCCACGTCCACGACCAGGTCGAGGACGGCGTCAGCGACTGCGAGGGCCGCATGACCCCGATCTCCGTCGTCGTCGCCCGTGACGGCCGATGGCGGCTCGTCCACCGCTGCGTGCGTTGCGACGAGCTCTCCGAGAGCGCCGTGACCGCCGACGACAACCCGTTGGTCCTCATGCGGATCGCCGTCCGCCCGCTCGCCGAGCCGCCGTTCCCGCTCGAGATGTTCGGGGAGGTGTGAGCGTGGGTCGCGGCAACCAGCGGCGCGGCCAGCGCCGACAGCAGCGCCCGAAGACCGTCCTGCGGGCCCGGGGCGAACAGGGGCGGCACCACGGCCAGGCCGGGGAGTCGTTCCGCTGCGCCCACTGTCGGCTGGACGTCCCGCTGCGGGCGCCCGGCACCGCGCACCGCAACCACTGCCCGCACTGCCTCACCAGCCTGCACGTGGACGGCCGGGTCCCGGGTGACCGGGCCGCCGACTGCCGGGGCCGGATGGAGGCCGCCGGTGTCAGTGCCCGTCCGGACGGCGAGTGGCTGGTCGTCCACCGCTGCCTGGCGTGCGGCGAGCTCAGCGCCAACCGGGTCGCGGGTGACGACAACGCCCGCGCCCTGGTGCGGATCGCGGTGCGGCCGCTTTCGGCCGCCACCCCGGCCCGGCGCGCGTTGACACGCCTCTGATCAGGCACGACCCGTGGTCGTCCGTGGGGCCGGGTCCGCCCGGCCCCACGGCCGCCGCCGTCGCGACCGCCCCGACGCCACCTCTCGCCTAGGCTCGGTGGGGTGAGTGAGGATGTGTCCCCCGCCCGGATGAGGGCGTCCAACAGTGACCGTGAACGCGTCAGCGAGGTCCTGCGCTCCGCCGTGACCGACGGCCGGATCGACATGGAGGAGTTCGAGGAGCGCCTCGACCGCGTCGAGGCGGCCAGGACCCTGGGGGAACTGCCGGAGCTCACCGCCGACCTGCTGCCCGCCGAGGAGCAGCCGCTCCAACTGGACCCGGAACCCATGGTCAGCTGGTTCACCACCCTCCGGCGGAAGGGGCGCTGGGTGGCGCTCCCCGACGAACAGGCCGGTGCGGTGTGCGGGCGCGCCGAGATCGACATGCGCGAGGCGCTGCTCACACACAACCACCACCGCATGACGGTCAGCACGTTCCTCGGCCGGGTCGTGATCGACGTCCCCGAGGGTGTGGAGGTCCGGCTCAACGGGTGGTCCTTCCTCGGAAGACGCAGCACCAACGCCCGCGGCAGCGCGATGTCCCACCCGCCGGTCCTGGAGATCGACGGCTTCTGCCTGTTCGGGACGGTGCGGGTCCGCGCGCCCAGGCGCCGCCTCCGCCTCGGCCGCCGCCGGGCCCGCCGCCAGCTCGGCGGTTGACGGGCGGGGTCGGTGCGAAGGTGGTGACCTGCGCTGATGTCAACATGACACGTGCAACACCGGGAACCCAGGGTGAGGTGCGTTGTGTCCTCCTGCGTCTGGCAGGCTTGAGGTCACAGGTTTTCCCAGGAGAGATGGGTTGCAATGAGTGAGTTCCGTATCGAGCACGACTCGATGGGTGAGGTCCAGGTCCCGGCCAAGGCCAAGTGGCGGGCCCAGACCCAGCGTGCCGTCGAGAACTTCCCGATCTCGGGCCAGGGGCTGGAGAACGCCCACATCGCCGCGCTCGGCGAGATCAAGGCCGCCGCCGCCAAGGTCAACGCCGAGCTCGGCGTGATCTCGGACGACCTCGGCAAGGCCGTCCGTGAGGCCGCCCTCGAGGTGGCCGACGGCAAGTGGAACGACGAGTTCCCGATCGACGTCTTCCAGACCGGTTCGGGCACCTCCAGCAACATGAACACCAACGAGGTCGTGGCCACCGTCGCCAAGGAGCGCACCGGCCTCGACGTTCACCCGAACGACCACGTGAACGCCTCGCAGTCGTCCAACGACGTGTTCCCGTCCTCCATCCACATCGCCGCCACCTCGGCCGTGCAGAACGAGCTGGTCCCGGCGCTGCGCCACCTGGAGGGTGAGCTCACCCGCAAGTCGATCGAGTTCGCCTCGATCGTCAAGAGCGGCCGCACCCACCTGATGGACGCCACCCCGGTCACCCTGGGCCAGGAGTTCGCCGGGTTCGCCGCGCAGGTCCGCTACGGCGTGGAGCGCCTGGAGGCCGTCCTGCCGCGCGTGGCCGAGCTGCCCCTGGGCGGCACGGCCGTCGGCACCGGCATCAACACCCCGGAGGGCTTCTCCGCCCGGGTCATCGCGGAGATCGCCGCCAACACCGGCCTGCCGCTCACCGAGGCCCGCGACCACTTCGAGGCGCAGGGCGCCCGCGACGCCCTGGTCGAGCTCTCCGGCCAGCTGCGGACCATCGCGGTCGGCTACTGCAAGATCGCCAACGACATCCGCTGGATGGGCTCCGGCCCGACCACCGGCCTGTCCGAGATCTTCCTCCCGGACCTCCAGCCGGGTTCGTCGATCATGCCGGGCAAGGTCAACCCGGTCCTGTGCGAGGCCATGCTCCAGGTCTCCTCGCAGGTCGTCGGCAACGACGCCGCCGTGGCCTTCGGCGGCGCCTCCGGCAACTTCGAGCTCAACGTGCAGCTGCCGATGATCGCGCGCAACGTGCTGGAGTCGATCCGTCTGCTGGCCAACGTCTCCACGGTCTTCGCGGACCGCTGCGTGGCCGGGATCCGGGCCAACGAGGAGCAGTGCCGCGTGTACGCGGAGTCCTCCCCGTCGATCGTCACCCCGCTCAACCGGTACATCGGCTACGAGGAGGCCGCCAAGGTCGCCAAGCAGTCGCTGGCCGAGAAGAAGACCATCCGCGAGGTCGTGCTGGAGCGCGGCTACGTGCGGGACGGCAAGCTCACCGAGGAGCAGCTCGACGCCGCCCTCGACGTCCTCAAGATGACCAACTCGCAGCAGTAGTCGTCGACACGGGTCCACGGGGCCCCGGGGCACCTCGCGGAAGCGGGGTGCCCCTCGTGCGTCACCTCACCGTTCCGATCCGGAACCGGCGGCCAAGCCGCCGGAACCATCCCCCTACCGTGGACATCGGAACCAGTAGTCAGAACTTCACGCACAGAGCCCGCTCCGAGAGGGCGACAGATGTCGAGTAACAGCCAGCCGACCATCGCGAACCGCTACGTCCTGCTCCGTGAGCTGGGCCGTGGCGGCATGGGGATCGTCTGGGAGGCGCACGACACGGCCCTGGACCGGGTCGTGGCGATCAAACAGGTACTGCTCCCCGGCCACTTCACCGACGCCGAGCGCGCCGACGCGCACGCGCGGGTGCGCCGCGAGGCCCAGTCCGCCGCGCGGATCAACCACCCCACCGTCATCACCATCCACGACGTCTTCGAGTACGAGGACGACCCGTGGGTGGTCATGGAGCTGGTCGAGGGCGGTTCGCTCCAGGACCTGCTCGGCAGGTCCGGGGCCCTGCCGCCGGAGGAGGTCGCGGACATCGCGGAGTCGCTGCTCAAGGCGGTGCGCGCGGCGGACGCGGCGGGTGTCCTGCACCGGGACATCAAGCCGGGCAACATCATGATGTCCGCCGACGGGCGGGTCATCCTCACCGACTTCGGGATCGCCACCATGGAGGGCGGTCCGGCCATCACGCGGACCGGCGCGCTGATCGGTTCACCCGAGTACATGCCGCCCGAGCGGCTGGAGGGCGGCCCGGCGGAGCACCGGGGCGACCTGTGGAGCATCGGCGTCACGTTGTACGCGGCCGTGGAGGGGAGCTCCCCGTTCCGCCGCGACTCCATCACCGCCGCGATCGCGGCGGTGATCTCCGCGCAGCTCCCGCCGATGACGCGGGCCGCGTGGCTGGAGCCGGTGATCGCCGGTCTGCTGGACCGCGACCCGGACCGGCGGCTCACGGTGGAACAGGCCCTGGACCTGCTGCGGCGGTGCCGCGACGGGGAGGGCCCGGCCTCGGCGGGCACGGCCGCCTCGGCGGGCGCCGCGGGTGCGGCGTTGGCCGCCACCGCCGTGAGCGGCCCCCAGACCCCCCATCCGGCCGCGCACCCCTCCGGCGGCTACTACGGGCAGGGTTCCTACCCCGGCCACGACCAGGGGCGGTACACGCAGGCGGTCGGCTCGGTCGGGCACGGCGGCCACGGGGACCACGGCGGCCACAGCGGCCACGGCGTGGGCGGCCACAGCGGCCCCCAGCCGGCCGCGGCGCACGGAGCGGCGGCCCCGGCCAAGAGCAGGCGCGGGTGCGGTCTCGGCGCCGTGCTGGCGGTGGGCACGCTGGTCCTGGCGGTGCTGCTGGTCGGCGGCCTCGTGGTGGCCCTGGCCATGCGCCCCTCCGGGACCCCCGACGCGTCCCAGCCCGAGGTCTTCGAGCCCGGACGGGCGGAGAGCCGCGAACAGGTCGAGGACACCCCGGAGAGCGACATCCGGGTGGACGGGACTCCCCCCGAGTACGACGAGGAGGCCCTCCAGACCTTCGACTCCGAGTGGTTCTCGATCGCCTACCCGGGCGGCTGGTCGCCCGACGACAGCCGGATCTCCGAGTCCATCGCCGTGTTCGTCGCTCCGGGCATGGAGCACGAGGTCGTGGTGGAGGGCTGGGAGGAGACCGAGTTCACCGGCACCGCCGAGCAGTTCCTGGCCCAGACCAGCGGTGGCACCGACATCGAGGAGGCCACCAGCGGCTACGCGCAGCACGACTCCGAGAACTTCGACCGGGACGACTTCGAGGGCGGTCTGGCGGGGCTGGACGTCGCCATGGTCGAGGCCGACCTCGTCAACACCAACTGGGGTCAGCAGGAGCGTCGGCTCTGGGCGTACGCGGTGATCATGGAGCAGGGCGACCACCGGGTGTTCTACCTGGTGAGCGTGAACGTGCCCCTGGCGGAGGCGGACGACTTCGACAACGTCCACGAGGACGTGATCGAGACCTTCACCCCGCACAAGTAGGTCCGGACGGCGACCACCGCCGGACAGGGGAACGGCCCCGCGCACGGGTGCGCGGGGCCGTTCTCGTCGTTCGGGGGATGGGGGGGACCGGGTGCCGGATCAGTACCAGCCGACGGACTGGGAGTGCGCCCAGGCGTCGCAGGGGGTGCCGTAGCGGTCCTTGATGTAGCTCAGGCCCCACGAGATCTGGGTGGCCGGGTTGGTCTGCCAGTCCGAGCCGTGGGAGGCCATCTTGTCGCCGGGAAGCGACTGCGGGATGCCGTAGGCGCCGGAGCTGGGGTTCTGCGCCTGGTAGTTCCAGTTGCTCTCCTTCTCCCACAGGGGCTCGAGGCAACTGTCGAACTGGTCGGCGCCCCAGCCCTCGGCGGCGACCATCTGGCGGGCGATGCCCTTGGGGTCGCCGGAGAAGGTCGGCTCCTCGTCCGCTTCCTCTTCCTCCTCTTCCTCTTCCTCCTCGATGTCACTACCGCTGGCCTGGGTGGACTGCACCCCCTGGCCGTTGGCGGCGTCCCTCTGGCTCTGCGCTTGCTCGCGGAGCTCCAGGAGTTCGTCCTCTGTCAACTGTTCCGAGGCGGCGAAGAACTCGTCGCCCTCGGTCTCGGTGTCGGCCGCGGGTTCCTCGGACCTCGGCACGGCGGCGCTGGCCGCCACGTCCGGGTCCACACCGTCGTCCGCGAACGCGGAGACGGCGAACGTCGCACCGGCGACCAGGGTCGCCGCACCGACCGCCGCGGTACTACGCAGCGACATTCGGTTGAGTAGCACGATTGCCTTTCCCAAAAGGGGGTTAATGGCAGGGAAAAACCTATTAATACCAGTTGTTGGCCTGCGAGTGGGACCAGGCGCCGCACGGGTTCCCGTAGCGGTCCTTGATGTAGCTCAGGCCCCACGAGATCTGGGTGGCCGGGTTGGTCTGCCAGTCCGAGCCGTGGGAGGCCATCTTGTTCCCGGGCAGGGACTGCGGGATGCCGTAGGCCCCGGAGCTGGGGTTCTCCGCCGTGTGGTTCCAGTTGCTCTCCTTCTCCCACAGGGGTTCGAGGCAGCTGTGGAACTGGTCGGCGTCCCAGCCCTGGTCGAGGACCATCTGGAGCGCGATCTCCTTGGCGGAGCCCGCCGGGACCGGGGTGGCGGGGGCGGAGTTTCCGGACGAGCCGGAACCGTCGGAGGAACCGGTGTCGGAGGTCTCCTCCTCCTCGGGCTCGGGCTCCGGCTCCGCGATCTCGGCGCCGGTGCCGCTGGCGGACTGGACGGCCTGCTCGGCCGCGGTCCGCACGTCGTCCCGGCCCTGCTCGCGCTGGGTCTCGCGCTCGGCGTCGTCGACCGCGGGAGGGCTCGCGAAGAACTCCTCCCGGGGCGGCTCGGGCTGCTCCTGGGGGGTCGCCGCCGAGGCAGCCTGACCGGGGTCGAGATCGCTGGTCTGCGCGAAGGCCGAGACGGTGAACATGCCGCCCGCGACCAGAGCCGCGGCTCCGACCGCGCTCATCTGGCGCAGCGAGATCCGGTTGACTATCAAGATCGCCCTTTCACGTTGACGCACGCGTGCCCTGACTGGGATCTCGCGTGGTGTGGGTCGCCGCCATGGGACCGCGTGGCCCGTCGTGCCTGCCGTGGAGGGGACGGAGTCGCCGTTCGACCGTCCACGGAGCGGGGCTCCCACACGGGAGGGGGTTCTCGGTGCAGCGCACTCAGCCTGCATCATCGTCACGGTGAAGTAACGCCAGTTTTACCGTGTCCTGACTCACATCACGGAATGTGCGCACTTTGCGCACTTCTGACCTGCAAGGGAACACAAAGAGTCAGGGGCGCCCCGACGCCCTGGCCCTGTGTCACTCATCTCCACCGTCGCTGGGGGAGACCGAGGTCACCGGGCTTCCTGGGCCGCGCACCGGCGACTGAGTACCCGTACGGATGCGCCGCGCCGGGTCCGCGAGGAGCATGGCCGGTATGAACGCCCACGGACTCCCCCAGCCACCCCCCGGCGCCCCACGCCACTGTCCCGACTGCGCGGCTCCTCTCGGCACCGCCGGTCAGGCGTGCCAGCGCTGCGGGCTCAGCCTCGTCGGACCGACCGCCCAGCGACTGTGGTGGATCGACACGGAGCTGGCGACGCTGCGCGGACGGGAGCGCGCGCTCTCCCAGGAGCGCCCCCACGTCCTGGGCCGTCTGCGGCGCGAGTCCGTGGCGCTGACGAGCCGTGCGGTGCCCGTGCCCGCTCCCCCGGCCCCGGTCCCGGCCCCGGCGGCTGTCGGGCCGCCCGCCACGGCCCAGCAGCGGTCCGCCCCGGGGCCCGAGCGGTCCGGTGAGGTGAGCCAGCGCTCGGCCCAGAACGTCATCCTCGGCCTCGGCGGCCTCCTCATCGGCGTCGCCGCCCTGGTCTTCGCCATCTGGACGTGGAGCGACCTGAGCACCGGCACCCGTGCCGCGGTGCTCGGTCTGACCACCCTGACCTTCGCCGGGCTGGCCCTGCCGCTGCACCGGCGCGGGCTGCGCGCCACCGCCGAGACCTTCGGATCGGTGGCCGCCGGCCTGCTCTGCGTGGACGCGCTCGCCCTCTGGCTGCTGAGCGACCGGATCAGCAACGGCCCCGGGTACACGGCGGCCGCGCTGGCGGTCATGAGCGCGCTCCTGCTGCTCTACCCCGCCCTGGTGCCGCTCCGCTCGCCCCGTGTCCTGGCCGCGCTGTTCGCTCAGCCGGTGCCGGTGCTGCTGGTGGTCTCGCTGCCGACCGACGCCAATCCGGGCTGGGTGCTGCCGGTGATCACCGCCACCGCGCTCGCGGACCTCGTCGCCGTGCGGCTCCTCGGTGAACCCCGGCCCGGGATTCCGGTCCGCACGCTGCGGGTGTCCGCCGTGGTCCTGTGGGTACTCACCCTCGTCGCCACCGCCGTCGCCGTCCTCTCCGCGGCCGTCCACGCCTCCACCGACCCCGTGGGCTGGTGGTCGATGGCGACCACCCTGATCCTGGCCGGGGCCACCGGTCTGCTGCTGGCCCGGTGGCCCCGGGCCGGAACCGCGCCGAGGACCTGGCCCGCGTCCGCGGTGGTCGGCCTGGGCTCCCTGGCCCTGGCCCCGCTCGTGGCCGGTCCCGCCGAACTGCCGGTCCTGCCCCGCCTCACGGCCGTTCCGTGGAGCCTGGAGCCGTCCGCCATGCTCCTCCCGGCCGCGGAGCTCCTCCAGCTGGACCGGGCGAGCACGCTGCCCCCGCTGAACCTCGTGTACCTGGCCGGGGTCCTGGTGGCCGCCGCGCTGGCCGTGGGGACGGTCCGGCTGCTGCGCCGCTCCGCCCTGCCGGTCGCCCTGTCCCTCGTCGCCCCCGCCACGCTGCTGGCGCTCCCGCTGCTCCTCTGGCTTCCCCAGGTCGTGGCGGTGGTGTGGGCTCTCCTGGTCGGCGGCGGCCTGGTGCTGGGCTCCGTGCTCCTGGGCCGGTGGACCGGCGCGGTCCCGGTGGTGACCGGGACGCTCACCCTGGTCACCGGCCTGGTCTGGGCGCTGCCCGAGCGGTACATGACCCTGGCCGCCGTGCTGATGCTGGCCGCCACGGCGCTGGTCTGCGCGGTCGGTGCCCGCCGGTTCTCCACCGGGGCCCGCCCCGAACCGGGCGGCCGGGCCGCGACCCTCCACATGGGAGCCACGCTGCTGTGGGCCCTGGCCCTGGTGGTGGGCGTCGCCTTCCTGCTCGGGAACCGGGGCGCGGACGACACGGTCCAGGCCCACTGGTGGCTGCTGACCGCCGCCGCCCTGCTCTCCGGGGCGACCGCCCTGACTCTGGGCCGGGTCACGCCCCCGGCTCCCAGCGGGACCGCCGACGCCGCACGGTCCGCCTCCGACCCGCGCTGGCTGTTCACCGCGGTGGGCCTGGCGCTGCTTCCCGCGGCCCCGCTGCTGGCCCTGCCGGGAGACGCCCCGGCACTGTCCCCGTTCCCCGGTACGGCGCCGCTGTCGGCCCCGGTCCCGGCTTTGTGGGACCCGGCGCACGCGGTGCTCGGGGTGCCCGCCCAGACAGGTCTCCCCTTCGTTCTGGGCGTGCTCGTGGCGGGCCTCCTCGTCCTGGGGCTGGTGGCCGTCGTCGACCGCCGCTGGTTCGCGGCCGGTGCGGCCCTGACGGTACCGCCGACACTGGTCCCGCTGCCCGTGCTGGTGGGAGCACCCTTCCTCCCCACCGTCGTGTGGACGACGCTGGTCGGCGCGGCCCTGTTCCTCTGGACCTCCCGGCTCCGCGGCCCGCTCTCCTGGCTTCCCGGAGTGAGCGGTCTGGCCACGATGCTGCTCGGCCTCGTCTGGGCGCTCCCCCAGCAGTACTCCGCGCTGGTCGTCCTGCTCCTGCTCGCCCTCGCCGCGCTGGTCTCCGCGCGGCTGCGCCACGACCTGGATCCGCGCGCGGCGGGCTCCCCCGAGCGGTTCGTGTACGGGCTGACCGTCACCGCGTGGGCCCTCGCCCTCGCCTCGGGCGTCGCCCTGCTGGTCGCCTCCTCCGTCGTGGGAGCCGCCGGTCAGGCCACGGGGTGGCTGCTGGCCGCCGCCGCCCTCGTGCTGGGCGCGACCGCGCTGGTGCTGGGCCGCACGGACCGTGAGCGGTCGGTGCGGCGGGAACGGCCCTTCTCCCCGGTCTCCCTCGGCACCGCGGGCGTGCTGCTGATGGCGCTGGTCCCGCTGCTGGCGGGCCCGCGCGGGCTCCCGGCCCTGGCCCTCTTCTCCAGGTCCCACGTCCTCGGCGGGGCACCGCTCTCCGCCCTGCTGGAGCCGGCGCACGTGTTCGTGGGCGTTCCCGGGCCGAGTGACGCCCTGAGCGCGCTCACCGTCGCGGCGGGGCTGCTCACCGCGGGGGCGCTGGCGCTGCTCGCCGTCCTCCTCGTGGACCGGTCCCTGCTGGTCCCGGTCGGCGCGCTGGTGGCGCCCCTGACCTTGCTCCCGCTGCCGGTGGCGCTGGGTCTGCCCTTCCTGGTGGCCCTGCTGTGGACCCTCGTGGTCGGCTCCCTGCTGCTCGCCGGGGCCGCGCTGCTCCGCGACGGCCGGGTCTCCTGGATCCCGTGGGCGAGCGGCCTGTTCTCGCTGGCCCTCGGGTTCAGCTGGGCGCTCTCGGAGCGCTACTCCACCGTGGCGGTCCTGATGGCGGCGGCCGCGCTCCTGTCCGTCGTCACCGCTCTCGCCCGCACCAGGTTCGTGGCGATCGCCTCCACCTCGGTGTCCACGGCGGCCACCGGCGGCTTCGCCCTCGCGCTGCCGCTGGCCCTGGACGCTCCGGTCGAGTACGCGGCCCTCGCCCCGCTCGCCGTGGTCGCCGCCGTGGCGGCGGTCGCCCCACGCCTGCGTGAGCCGCTGGTGACGGCGGCCGAGATCCCCGCCGCCGCGTGGGCCGGGGTCACCCTGCTGCTCTCCGTCCTGCACGGCGGACGCCTGGAACTGGTGGCCACGGCCCTGGCGGTGGTCGGGGTGATCAGCCTGGCCAGCGCCGTCCGCCCGCACCGCCGGTGGTACGCCGGGGTCGGAGCCGTGCTGATGTTCCTGGCCCTGTGGACGGCCCTCGCCTCGTGGGAGGTCACCGTCCCGGAGGCGTACACCGCCCCGCCCGCGCTCGCCTTCCTGGTGATCGGCTGGGAGTGGTCGCGCCGGTCCGCCGAGGCTCCGTCGAGCTGGCTCGCCTACGGCGGCGGTCTGGCGCTGCTCCTCGGCCCCACGGTGTGGGAGGTGCTGATGGGGGACGACACGGTCTGGCGGCTCCCGGCGGTGCTGGCCACGGCTCTGGCCGTCACCGTGTGGGGCCTGCGCCAGCGCCTGCTCGCCGTCCTGGTCCTGGGCGGTCTCACCCTGCTCGTCACGTCGCTGCGGGCCTTCGGGCCGCCCCTGTGGGAGCTGGGCCAGCTGGCGCCCAACTGGCTGCCCTTCGCCGTGATCGGCGCGGCACTGCTGTTCGTGGGCGCCCGCTACGAGGCCAGCCTCGCCCGCCTCAGGCGGGTCGGCCGGTACCTCTCCCGGCTCCGGTAGCCCGAGCCGCGCACACGGGTGCGCCCGCCGCACGGCTCGTGCGGCGGGCGCACTCACGCTGTCCCGGTTCGGGGCCCGAACCGAGGGCCCAGGCCTAGGCCTAGGCCTCCAGCATCTCGGTGACGAGGGCGGCGATGGGTGAGCGCTCGGAGCGGGTCAGGGTCACGTGGGCGAACAGCGGGTGGCCCTTGAGCTTCTCGATCACCGCGACGACCCCGTCGTGGCGGCCCACCCGCAGGTTGTCGCGCTGGGCGATGTCGTGGGTGAGCACCACCCGCGAGTTCTCCCCCAGCCGGGACAGCACGGTCAGCAGCACGTTGCGTTCCAGGGACTGCGCCTCGTCGACGATCACGAAGGCGTCGTGCAGCGAGCGGCCCCGGATGTGCGTGAGCGGCAGGACCTCCAGCATCCCCCGGTCCACGATCTCCTCGATCACGTCCTCGCTGGTCACGGCGGACAGCGTGTCGTGCACCGCCTGACCCCAGGGCGTCATCTTGTCGTTCTCGCTCCCCGGCAGGTAGCCGAGCTCCTGGCCGCCCACCGCGTACAGCGGGCGGAACACCATCACCTTGCGGTGCTGGGCCCGCTCCAGGACGGCCTCCAGACCGGCGCAGAGCGCCAGCGCCGACTTCCCGGTGCCCGCGCGGCCGCCCAGGGAGACGATGCCGACGTCCGGGTCCGTGAGCAGGTCGAGGGCGACCCGCTGTTCCGCGCTGCGCCCCTTCAGACCGAACACGTCCCGGTCCCCGCGCACCACCTTCACCGACTTGTCGGCCTGCACCCGCCCCAACGCCTTGCCCTGCTCGGAGACCAGGACCAGACCGGTGTGGCAGGGCAGGTCCATGGCCTGCTCGATCTCGCTCTCACCGGCGGAGAACAGTTCGCCGATGTTGTGGGCGGGCACGTCCAGCTCCGCCATCCCGGTCCACCCGTGCTCGATGGCGAGCTCGGCCCGGTACTCGTCGGCCGGGAGGCCGATCGAGGAGGCCTTGATCCGCATCGGCAGATCCTTGCTCACCAGCATGACGGAGTTCTCGTCCGCACGCTCGGCCTGCAGGTTGCGGGCGACCGTGAGGATACGGGTGTCGTTGTCACCAAGCCGGAAACCCGCGGGCAGGATCGTCGGATCGCTGTGGTTGAGCTCCACCCGGAGCGTGCCGCCCATGTCGTTCACCGGGACGGCCACGTCCAGACGGCCGTGGGCGACCCTCAGGTCGTCCAGCCGACGCAGGGCGTTGCGAGCGAAGTACCCGAGTTCCGGGTGGTGACGCTTGCTCTCCAGTTCGGTGATCACCACCACGGGGATGACGACCTCGTGTTCGGCGAACCTGGCCATGGCCATCGGGTCGGCGAGCAGGACGCTGGTGTCGAGCACGTAGACGCGCGTGCCCTCTCCCACCTCCGCTTCAGGGGCGGCGGGGGACTGGGTGTCGCGGTGATCGGTCGAGGAACTAGCCACTCGTTCTCCCCTTGGGCACCGCGTGGGTGCCCTGCTGTCACGGGATCATGGAGGACCGGGACCAGGCCCACGAGGGCCGGGTCCGGCCCTCCTCTTCGACATCCCGCCGGGGCGGAGAAGATCAACGAGACGGGGCCTCCCGAACGGATGGGCGAACGCCATCCGCTGTTGTCGACGCTACGCGGCCGAGAGCCCGTTTTCCAGGTCCCGTGCCCACCATCCGGTGAACTCCGCGTTACGGACCCGCCGTGGACAGACACGGCGCGCCCCGCGGAACGGGGGCGGGTGGGGACGAGGGTGCGGGTGTCAGGAGCCGAAGCGCCGGTTGCGCGCGCCGTAGGCACGCAGCGCGCGCAGGAAGTCCACTCTGCGGAACGCGGGCCAGAAGACCTCGCAGAAGTAGAACTCCGAGTGCACGCTCTGCCAGAGCATGAAACCCGAGAGGCGCTGCTCGCCGGAGGTCCGGATGAGCAGGTCCGGATCGGGTTGTCCGCGCGTGTAGAGATGCCGAGCGATGTCCTCGATGTCCAGGCGCTCTGCCAGCTCCTGGATACCGGTGCCCTTGGCCGCCTCCTCCTGGAGGAGGGACCGAACCGCATCAGCGATCTCACGTCTACCTCCATACCCGACGGCGACGTTGACAACCAGCCCGGGGTTGCCGGATGTGGCCTCTTCCGCCTCTTTCAGGGCACGGGCGGTGGAATCGGGCAGCACGTCGAGCGCTCCGACGGGGCGGGTGTTCCACCCCTCCTTGCGCAGTCGGGCGATGGTCTCCTCGATGATGCGCACGAGGGGACCGAGCTCGGTCTCGTCACGGGTGAGGTTGTCCGTGGACAGCATCCACAACGTGACGACCTGCACACCGATCTCGTTGCACCAGCCGAGCACCTCGAAGATCTTGTTCGCCCCGGCCTGGTGGCCTTGTTCGGCGCCCGGAAGACCGCTGCTCTTGGCCCAGCGCCGGTTGCCGTCCATGGCCACACCGACGTGCCTGGGAATCTCCTGGCTGGTCAGGCCGCGTTCGAGACGCCGCTCGTACAGCCAGTACAGGGGGTCACGGAGCCCCATTGGCGAAACCTCTCAGAGCTGGATCTTGGGACGGCGCACTCCTGTGACGGATGTGCCGACGGGGATGCCTCCAGAGTAGTTCGCCCGTGGGCGTCACGTCACGGCGAGCGATTTGCGCACGTGTTTGCGGCCCTGGTGGATGCGGGACTTCACCGTGCCCAGGGCGAGGTTCAGTTCGGAGGCGATCTCGTTGTAGTCCATCTGGCACAGGTCGCGGAGCACCAGGGGGGCGACCAGGTTGGGGCGGTCCTTCTCCAGCTGGTCCAGCGCCTCCAGCAGGTCGATCCGCGAACCGGCGATGACGCTGGTGGTGCGCGGGTCCCGCTGGTGCGGCATGCGCTCGGCCTCGGTGGGGAACTCGGCCGACCGGCGCTTCATGGAGCGGTAGGTCTGACGGGCGGAGTTGGACACCACGGTGTAGAGCCACGTGGTGAAGAGGGAGTCGCCCTTGAAGCTGTCGATCTTGCGGGCGACCCGCAGGAGCGCGTCCTGGCAGGCCTCCTCGGCGTCCTGGCGGTAGGGAAGGAACCGGGCGCAGCGGCGCAGCACCTCGGGCTGGATGCGGCGCAGGAGGTCGTCCAGGGCCACAGCGTCACCGTGCTTGGCGCGGCGCGCGAGCTCCTCCAGCTCCTCGTCGACGTTGCTGGCCACCCGACGTCGGGGGGTGGGGGTCTCCTCGTTCTCCGAGTTGTCACTACTGTGCATGGCTCATTCTCTTCCTGGCTTGCGGCAGACGTCCGATCGTCCGTACGAACGCGTACGCGCCCACTTATGAGAGGGTCACACGTCAATGGGACGTCTATGAGCCCCGCTCGGCTCCCGCCTCGCGAATCCTCATGATCTCCGCCCCGGTGCACATGGGCGCACGGAACTCGAAGGGCACCTCCAGTCTCCATGCCCCGAAGGCGTCGACGATACCCGGGGGAGGGGATCATATCCACGGAAGTCAACGTGAAGGCGCAGATGGTGTATTAGTGGGCAACGACCGCGTATTCACCCCCGACAGACCGAGGCGAAGATGAGCCAACCGGAGGCCTTCGGACGTTACCGCGTCATCAGGCGCCTGGGTTCCGGTTCCTTCGCCACAGTCTGGCTGGCGCAGGACGATCTGCTGAACTACCCGGTGGCCATCAAGGTACTCGCCGAGAACTGGGCGCACCAGATGGACATCCAGCACCGGTTCCTGGAGGAGGCGCGCATCCTGCGCCAGACCGACTCCACGTGGCTGGTGGCGGTGCACGACGTCGACGTGCTGCCCGACGGGCGCCCCTACATGGTGATGACCTACGCCGACCAGGGCAGCGTGGCCGACCTCGTACACCGGGGCCAGCTGCCCCTGGACGAGGCGCTGCGGCTGCTCACGGAGATCGGCCAGGGCATCACCGTGCTGCACGGCCACGGCACGATCCACCGGGACATCAAGCCCTCGAACGTGCTCCTCCAGTCCTCCCCCGTGGGCCAGCGGGTGCTGGTGGCCGACCTCGGCTTCGCGAAGGCGATCGACGAGGCCTCCGGCTTCACCGCCGCCGCCGGGACCCCCGGGTACATGTCCCCCGAGCAGAGCATCCCCGGCGGGGACCTGGACGTCCGCTCCGACGTGTACTCCCTGGGCGCGGTCGCCTACGAGCTCATCACCGGACGGCCGCCGTCCCGCCCGCCGGTGAAGGTCGCGCCTGGCCGGATTCGGCCAGGTTTGCCGCCGGCCCTCGACGAACTGATCCTGTCCGCGCTGTCGGTGGACCGGGAGAGCCGCCCCGCCGACGCCAAGACCTTCACCGACCGGGTCCGCGCCATCCGTATGGCGCCCAACGTGCCCGAGGACTCCTCCTGGTGGCGGCGCTACCGGATGCCCTGGCAGCGTGCGGGCGCCCTCGTCCTGGCCTGCGGCCTCCTCCTGGCGGGGGTCAGCTCCTCCCTGGGCTCGCCCGGCATGATGTTGACCACCGTGCGCAACTCCGCCCTGGAGATCCGTGTGAAGGTGCCCTCGGTGTGGGCCCGGGAGTTCCACACCGACCAGGACTCCCGCGACTCCGTCGCCGAGGCCGGCGCCGGACCGGGCCTGCTGGCCGCGACGGACGTGGACGACTGGCACTCCACCGACGTCCCCGCCTACGGGGTCTACGCGACGGTGGTCCCGGGAGCGCCGAACCTGGACTCCGTCGCGGACACCAAGCCGTGCCCCGGGCCGCCGGAGGAGCGGGCGATCAACGACGACGAATGGCAGGGCCTGGTCTGGGAGTGGCCCGAGTGCAACGGCAACGGGGCGTTCAGCTCCGTCGCCGTGCACCCGCCGGACACCCCCAGCACCGTGTACCTGGAGATCCGTCAGCCCGAGTACCGTCCCGACGTCGTGGACGAGATCGTGGAAGGCATCGAAATCCTCTGACCCGGGACCGCCGTTTCCCCTCGGCGGTGTTCCGCGTGTTCGAGGCGGAACGGCCGGACTCCCCGAACGAATAACCCCCCTGTGGCCGTGGCCTGCCGTTCGACCATTGGGAGCGCCTCGGAGAGCACCCGAAGAACGGGTGCCGTCCGGGCGGCCAATGGCGAATGAAGTTGATTTTTCAACCAAATGCGGCGAGGCCGACTAAAGGGTCAGCTGGGCCCGGAGTTCCTCCGGGGTGGTGACGGGGAGTTTGCAGACGAAGCCCTCGCAGACATAGGCGGTGGCCCGGCCTCCGACGCGCACCCGCTGTTCGAGGAGCGGAACTCCCCCGCTGTCCTCGCCGTCCCCGCGTGAGAGCACCGTGCCCAGGGGCGCCGACCGCAGCACCGTGCGCACCAGCTCCTCGGTCTCCGGGGCGCCCGGCTCGCCCACGACGGCGACCGCGCGGGGCCCGCTCAGCAGGGCCTCGCCCGCGGCCAGGCCCCAACCGGCGAAGCGCGGGGCCTTCTCCGCCAGCAGGGGAACCACGTTCAGGGCTCCCTCGGCTGCGGCCCGGTAGCGTTCCCCTCCGGTCAGGGCCGCGTACGAGAGCAGCGCGGAGGCGGCGGCGAACCGGCCCGAGGGGGTGGCGTTGTCCGTGGGGTCCTGCGGACGGCTGAACAGCCGCTCGGCGTCGTCGGCGGTGTCGTAGAACCCGCCGTCCTCGTCCCCGAAGTGGTTCAGGACGGTGTCGAGCAGGTCCCCCGCCTCCCGCACGTAGCGGGCCTCCCCTGTCACGCCGTGCAGGGCCAGCAGCCCCTCCGCGAGGTCGGCGTAGTCCTCCAGGACTCCGGCGCTGGGTCCGGGGCGGCCGTCCCGCGAGGTACGCACCAGCCGCCCGTGGACCAGGTGGGTGTCGAGGACGAGGTCGGCCGCCTCACGGGCGGCCCGGATCCAGTCGGGGCGTTCCAGGAGCGCGCCCGCCTCCGCCAGGGCGGCGATCGCCAGCCCGTTCCACGCGGCGACCACCTTGTCGTCGCGCGCGGGCGGGACCCGGTCGGCGCGGGCGCCGAGCAGGGCGGCGCGGACGCGGTCGTAGCGCTCGGGGTCGTCGGGGTCCTCACGGAGCTGGAGCACCGAGGTGCCGTGCTCGAAGGTGCCCTGCGGGGTCACGTCGAAGAGCGCGGCGGCCCAGGCCCCGTCCTCCTCCCCCAGCAGCTCGGTGAGCTGGTCGGGGGACCACACGTAGTAGGTGCCCTCCTCCCCCTCGCTGTCGGCGTCCAGGGCCGAGGCGAACCCGCCCTCGGGGGTGCGCAGGTCGCGCAGCATCCAGTCGGCGGTCTCCTGGACCACCCTGAGCATGAGCGCCCGACCGGCCGTCGCAGCGGGGTCGGAACCCACCGGACGCCGGGACAGGCGGGTGTAGGCGCGCAGCAGCAGCGCGTTGTCGTAGAGCATCTTCTCGAAGTGCGGGACCACCCACGCGCCGTCGACGGTGTAGCGGGCGAAGCCGCCGCCGATCTGGTCGTACATGCCGCCCCGGGCCATGGCCACGGCCGTGCCGCCGGCCATGAGCGCGGCGGGTGTGGGCTCGTCGGAGCTCTGGAACGGGAAGGTGCGCTCGTGCTGCGCGGTGAGGAAGGACAGCAGCATGGACGGCGGGAACTTGGGCTCGTCCCCGAAACCGCCGTTGACGACGTCGTAGTCGCGGATCAGGGCCTGCACCGCCAGGTCGAGGTCGTCGGCGGTGGGCGGCGGGGAGCTGGCCAGGCGGCGCGGGGCGCCCAGCGCCTCCACCACGCGGCGGCCCTGGTCGAGGAGGTCGGCGCGCTGGTCCCGCCAGGCGGTGCCGACGCCTTCGAGCAGGCGCTGGAAGTGGTCGCGGGGGAAGTAGGTGCCGCAGTAGAACGGTGCGCCGTCAGGGGTGGCGAACACGGTCATGGGCCAGCCGCCCTGGCCGGTCATGGCCTGGGTGGCCTCCATGTACACGGCGTCGACGTCGGGGCGTTCCTCGCGGTCGACCTTGACGTTGACGAACAGCGCGTTCATCCGGCTCGCGGTCTCGGGGTCCTCGAAGGACTCGTGGGCCATGACGTGGCACCAGTGGCAGGCCGCGTAGCCGACGGAGATGAGGAGGGGGACCCCGCGGCGGCGGGCCTCCGCGAAGGCCTCCTCACCCCAGGGCCACCACTCGACGGGGTTGTCGGCGTGCTGCAACAGGTACGGGCTGGTCGCGTCGCTCAGGCGGTTGGGCATGGTTCCACTGTGCCACTCCGGAGCCGGGACACGCGGCCCGGTCCCGCGCCCGTTCTCAGGCGGACGGGTCTCAGGCGGACAGGGTGATCTCCGTGCCCAGGCCCCGCTCGCGGGCGGCGTCGAGCAGGAGTCGGCCGACGGCGGCGTCCTCCAGGCCGATGCCCACGGAGTTGAACACGCTGACCTGCCGGTCCGAGGTGCGTCCGGGATGCCGACCGCCGACCACCCGGGCCAGTTCGAGCGAGCAGTCCTCGGCGGTGATCGCGCCCTCGGCCACCGCGTGCGCGACGTCGCCCGACTCGTGCAGGGCGGCCGGGGTGGAGTCCACCACGAGGAGCCCGGAGTCCCGGGCGGTGCCGAGGACGGCGGCGTCGACCTCGCGGTGGTCGGTCCGAGGCGGCGAGCCGACCGCGTTCAGGTGCTGCCCGGGGCGCAGCCAGGCCCCCTGTACGAGGGGTTCGCGGGACGGCGTCACCGTGCAGATGACGTCGGCGCCCTCCACGGCCTCGCGGGGGGAGGCGGCGGCGACCACCTCCAGCCCGGGGACCTCCTCGGCCACCGTGCGCCGGAGCGCCTCGACCGTGGCGCTGGAGCGGGACCACACCAGGACCCGTTCCAGGTCGCGTTCGTCGGCGAGGGCGACGACGTGCGCGGCGGCCAGCGGTCCGGCGCCGACCACGCCCAGGGTGGCCCAGCCCCGGCGGGCCAGGTGGCGGGTGGCGACGCGGGTGGTGGCGGCGGTGCGCAGGCGGGTGGGGACCGCGCCGTCCAGGATCGCGAGGGGTCCGCCGGTCTCCGCGTCCGCCAGGACCACCACCGACTGCTGGGTGGGGAGCCCCCGCTCGCGGTTGCCGGGGATGTCGCTGAGGAGCTTGCTGACGGCGAGGCCGCCGCTGCCGAGGAGTCCGACCATCGGGACGAACTGGGGGTCGGCTCCGGCCAGGCGCGCGGGTTCCGCGTGGGGCTGCGCGGCCCGGCCCTCGGCCAGGTCGGTGAAGGCGGTCTCCACGGCCTCGGCCGCCTGGCGGGGCGTGACGAGACCGGCGAGTTCGGAACGGGTGAGGATGAGCGTCATCGGTGCCTTCTCCGTGGGTCCACTTCCGTGCAATAGCGGTATACCACTAATCGGGACGCGGGGACACCCTCGGGCGGAGCCTCACGGAGCCGCGTCCCACGGAGCGGGGTCCTACCTCCGGGTACGGGTGCGGGTGACGTCCACCGGGTCGAACCGCTCCCACGTCTCGGCCACGGCCAGGGTCGGTTCGAGTCCGGCCGCGATGTGCGCGCGGTAGAGCGCGGCGGCGCCGTCGCCGTCCCCGGCCTCGATGAGTGCGAGCAGGCGGACGTGCTCCTCGCGCTGCTCGCGGGTGTCACGGTGCTTGGTGAGGTGGAAGAGCCACTGCACGCGGGAGTCCAGCGGGGCCATCATCTGCTGGAGGAGCGGGTTGCCGCAGGCGGCGACCACCGCCCGGTGGAAGCCCGCGTTGGCCGCGGCCGTGGCGGACTCGTCACCGGCCTTCAGCGCGTGCTCGGCGTCGTCGAGGAGGTCGCGCATCCAGCGCAGGTCGGCGTCGGTGCGCCGGGTGGCCGCCAGACGGGCGGCCAGCGTCTCCAGCTCCTCGCGGACCTCGAACAGCCGGACCACGTCCTCACGGGACCAGCTGGCCACCATGGCGCCCTGCCGGGGCACCAGGACCACCAGTCCCTCCGCCTCCAGCAGGCGCAGCGCCTCACGCAGCGGCACCCGTGAGACGCCGAGCTCGGCCGACGCCTCCCGCTCGGTGATCCGGTGCCCCGGGAGCAGTTCGAGGTCGATGATGCGCGACCTGAGCCGGTCGTGGACCCGGTCACGCAGGGAGGGGCTTCGGGAGGGCTCGGGCTGCATCCCCCCATCGTAGGCACTCCCCCCGTTCGGGGGACGCGCCCGCCGGGACCGCCCCCGCGGGTGCGCGGCGGGGGCGGACGCGGGGTCAGGCCCTGGTCGAGGAGTCCTCGGCGGATCCGCCGGCGGCGGCCTCCACCCCGGAGGTCGCCTCCTGACCGTCCTTCTCCGCCGTCTCCTCGGCCTCCTCGGTCTCGGCCCGGGCCGAGACGCCGCGCAGCTTGCCGACGAGGCTGCGCATCAGGAAGTACAGGCACACGCCGATCGCGAAGACCGCGAGGAAGCCCAGGACACCGGGTGTGACGGTGTCCTTGTCCAGCGCGAAGTCCTGGGCGAGCACCGTGGTGGACGCGAGAAGGGTGTTCATGTCACTCATACTCTCATTGCCTCGCGGACACCCGCGAAGAGGTCCTGTTCGGGGACCTCGGTGTCCACGAGCGAGCGGACCAGGTGGTAGTCCTCGGTCGGCCAGGCCTCGGCCACGACCTCGTTGGGCACCGCGAACCAGAAGCCGTTCGGGTCGATCTGGGTGGCGTGCGCACGCAGGGCGTCGTGCGCGATGTCGAAGTACTCGCTGCACTCGACGCGGGTGGTGATCTCCCAGCGCGGGCGCTCGCGGTCCTTGAGGCGCTCCATCCACTCCTCGAAGGGGTTGTCCAGGCCGCGCTCGGCCAGGATCTTCGCCAGGGCCTCGAACCGCTCGGGCGGGAACGAGACGAAGTAGTACAGCTTGAGCGGCTGCCAGGGGTCACCGGCGTCCGGGTAGGCGTTCGGCTCGGCCGCGGCGTCGAACGCGTGCATCGACACCTTGTGGGTCATGATGTGGTCGGGGTGCGGGTAGCCGCCGTTCTCGTCATAGGTGAGGATGACGTGGGGGCGGAAGCGGCGGATCGCGGCCACCAGGGGCTCGGCGGCCTCCTCCACCGGAAGGGTCGCGAAGCAGCCCTCGGGGAGCGGGGGCAGCGGGTCGCCCTCGGGCAGGCCGGAGTCGACGAACCCGGCGAACTCCTG
Source organism: Nocardiopsis sp. iso_237 (assembly GCF_056173345.1). Taxonomy (NCBI): domain Bacteria; kingdom Bacillati; phylum Actinomycetota; class Actinomycetes; order Streptosporangiales; family Nocardiopsidaceae; genus Nocardiopsis; species Nocardiopsis sp. iso_237. Next base: position 5,541,819 of record NZ_CM149669.1, read on the forward strand.
CTCGACACCGAGGATCTCGCGGGCGCGGTTCATCTCCTCGCGACGTACCTCCGCGATGTTCTCGCGGATCTCGGGGCGCTCCATCGCGGGGTTGAGGATGTCACCGCGTTCGCCACCGGTGAGGGTGACGACCAGCACTTCGGCGCCCTCGCGGGCGTAGCGCGCCATGGTGGCGGCACCCTTGCTGGACTCGTCATCGGGATGGGCATGGACGGCCATAAGCCGCAGGCGCTCGGACAACGAAGGCTTCTCCTTGGCTCGGTCGACGGCCACTGCACGCGGCTGTCCGACACCACCCCGGATCACGGCGTGGACGACTCACGTGCGGGCCGCGTAGGGGGGCTGTCAGGTCGGGGATATCTTAGACAACACCGTCCCCTCGCTCGGAGATTCCCAATGTCAGCGACCCCGGAAGATGATGCCGTGAACAGTGCCGACACCGCGCCAGCGCTACGCAAGCGCCACGGCAACGGGCCCGTCTTCTTCGTCGTCGCGACGGTCTTCGCGGTGGCCGTCAGCGTCGGCTGGGGCTACTCCGTCATGAACTACACCGGGCTGAGCGGGGGCGTGTACCACCAGGTGGTGGCGGTGACCGCGCCCACCGGTGACGCGGCCCGGATCGACTTCGAGGTGAACAGCAAGAACGGGGCCGAGTGCCTGCTGCGCGCGCTGGACAGCCAGATGGTCGAGGTCGGGACCGAACGGGTCGAGGTGGAGGGCGGGAACCGAATGGTCAGCCAGACCGTTGAAACGGTTCGTCAGGCTTCCACGGTAGAAGTGGCCTCGTGCAGGGAACAAGGTTCGCAAGACTGATCCACCGAGCCTTCCCCCTGTTCGGCCCAGGTACCGGAACGGAGCCCCCGAGAACGGCGTCACCGGTGCGCGATCGCGCACGGTGATATTCTCGTGAGTTCAGCTCTGGCCGCCTGGTGGCCATTGCTACTAGTACACAAGGAGTTCCCGTGACCCAGACCCGCGATGACAACGTCACCTGGCTCACCCAGGAGGCGTATGACCGGCTCAAGGGAGAGCTGGACCACCTGTCGGGGCCCGGGCGCATCGAGATCGCGGAGAAGATCGAGGCCGCCCGTGAAGAGGGCGACCTGAAGGAGAACGGCGGCTACCACGCCGCCAAGGAGGAACAGGGCAAGATGGAGGCCCGCATCCTCCAGCTCACCGAGATCCTGCGCACGGCGAGGGTCGGCGAAGCGCCCCGCACCGAAGGCGTGGTCGGCCCCGGCATGACCGTCACCGTCAAGTTCGACGGCGACGAGGAGGAGGTCACCTTCCTGCTCGCCTCGCGTGAGGAGAGCGGCTCCCCCATCGACGTGTACTCCCCCAAGTCCCCGCTCGGTTCCGCCATCAACGGCAAGCCCGTCGGCGAGACCGTCAGCTACAACCTGCCCAACGGCAAGAGCCTCGGTGTCGAGATCATCGAGGCGGTTCCCTACAGCGGCATGTGACACGCCGCCGTACGGCCACCGGGTGGACCAGGCGCGTATGAGCAGTACGACAGGGGCGGCTCCGGCCGCCCCTGTCGTGTGTCCGCCGTGCCTCCGCTAGGGCCTGACGCACTCGGGGGCGTTCGTTCCGCCCTCCGCGAAGGCCGCCGGGACGTAGTGGCCCTCACCGATGCGGTACCAGACGTCCGAGACACCGGTGGGTCCGGTGGCCCGGTCTCCGGTGGTGCGGCAGGCCACGTCCACGTTGGCCTTGTGCGCGGCCAGGCCCACGGTGTCGAACCCCGTGCCCGGCCCCTCCCGCACGACCACCGGATCGGTGCCGGTCGCCGTGGTGATCTCGGCGCGGGCCCGGTACTCGGCGGTCCACAGGTAGTCGACCCGCACCCACCCGTTGGTGGGCAGCTGGAGCCCCTGGTGGAACGCGCCGTCCGCGAGGTCGATGCCCGCGGGGTTGCGCACCTGGCGACCGAAACCGTCGAGGCCGTTGTTGTGGTTCTCGGTGTAGGCGGCCTGCGCCTGGGGACGGCCCCGGTCCAGGTCCCGCCAGGACTCGCGGTCGTCGTTCCAGTGGTCGTCGGTGATGTTCCACGGTCCGACGTCCCACACGGGCAGGTAGGCGCAGCGGGGGACGTGGTTCTCGGTGTCGCCGCTGGCGTCGGGGCCCAGCGCGCCGGTGCTGCACACCCGGACGGTGTACTCCCCTCCGCCCCGGGTGGACAGGCCCCGCCGTGAGGGCAGCGCCGCGAACTGGTCGTCGGTGCGGACCGTGTGGCCGTTGGCGGTCTTGTTGCCGACCAGGCCGATGCGGGTGGCGAAGAGGCGTGCGGAGAACGGCCTCGGAAGGTCGCCGCCCCGTGCCTCCTCCGCTCTGCCGCCGGAGCCCTCGCCGGAGATCTCCGGCTCCCCGGTCCGGGGGTCCGGAGGAGTTCCGGTGGCCTCGACCGCGCGGACGCTGACCTCGGTGACCGAGGTCCGGTCGCCCCGCTCCCGCGACGCCGAGGCGCCCGTCGCCTCCACCCCGACCCTCAGCTGAACCTCGCTGACCGCCTCCGGCAGCGTCACCCGGCCACCGCCGGTTCCGGTCGGGTGCCACTCGGTCCACATACCGTCGGCGCGGATACCCCGCGCCTCCGTAAGGACCTCCTCGGCGTCCCCGGTGACGCGCACGGCCACGTCGAGGGTGTCGGTGGCTCCCTCCAGCTCCTGTTCGGGGAAGGTCGCCAGCCCCGCGCGCCGCTGGGCCGGGTCCAGGCGCGGGGAGGCGCCGAGCCGCTCGGTCGCCTCCCCGGTGTTCAGGCGCAGCCCCTCGGCGTCCAGGGTGAGCCCGATCCGGTCCGCCGAGGACAGGTCCTGCTCCAGCCAGGCCGACTCGGCCAGGGCGGCGCCGGGTGTCGCCAGCGGAGCCAGGAGGGCGAACGCCCCGAGGGCAACGAGGGACGTGGTCGTGCGCCGGTTGTCGGCCATCGTTCCTTCTCTCACCAAACACGCAAAGTGATGAATCTAGTCACTCTTAGTAATCACCCTGGTGTGCCCGCACTCAAGCAGGTTGGTCAGGGTGTTGGTGATCCGAGGGTAAAAGTCCGACTTGGCGGTTCTCAGGCGGCGAAGGCCAGCAGGCAGGCCGTGAAGCCGTGCACGTGGTTCACCCCGGCGACCGGGCCGATCTCCCCCGCCGCGAAGAAGCCCGCCACGGGGCCCGCCCCGAGGATGCGCCGGACCGCGAGGACGTCGTGGTCGGACTGCGGGAACAGCGCCTCGCCCCGGCCGTTGCACGAGAACAGCAGCCCCGCGCCCACGGCGTGCTCGGCGCCGAACTCCGTCAGCTTGCGGGCGAGGTCCTCGTCGGCCGTGCCGGAGTCGCGGACCTGGAAGCGGACGGTCTGGCCGACCTCCACCATCTCGTCGATGGTCAGCGCCCCGAACTCCGGGTCCACGTCGCTGAGGGTGCGGATGAGGAAGTCGCCCTGTTCGTGGTGGTCGGCGTACTCGTCCATCGCGATCCCGATGTGCAGCCCGCGCGAGGCCAGCTCGCGGTCCTCCTCGGAGAGCTCCTCCACCAGGCTCTCCAACCGCTCGTAGGCGTTGGTCCCGGCCAGCTCCAGCACGAGGTTGCCGTCGGCCTTGGTGATGGTCATGCTCGGTCCGACCGGGCGGCAGCCCTGGCTGACCACCGTGCCCAGCACCCCCTCGCCGCCGATCAGCACGCCGACGGCGCCGTTGTCGGCCACCTCGCCCTCGCAGAACAGCCGCACCGACTCCTCGCCGCGCAGCCCGTCGGCCATGCCCCCGACCAGCGGAAGGCCGCCCAGGGCCGCCGTGGTCTCGCGGACGAACGCCTGGGTGGGGAACTCGTAGGGGTTGGTGAGCAGGATTCCGGCCCGGTCGCGCGGGGACGGCTCACGCATGCCCACCACCGCCAGCTGGTCGCCCTCCACGACGGTGTCGAGCCGGAAGGGGGTCAGTTCGACCCCGGGCAGGCGGGCGCACCACACGCTGACCGCGCCCTGGCCCTCCACGCCCCGGCCGCCGCCGACCACGCCGGTGGCGCTGCACCCCAGGGTGAGCGCGTCGCCGGTCAGCTCCATGACCCGCCTGCCGGCGAGCGTGACCTCGTCCGGGTCCGCCCCGCTGACGAAGAAGCAGACCAGGTCGGCCGGGCCGTCCATCTGCTCCAGGGCCTGAAGCGCGGCGCGCTCGGCCGCGTTCACGAGGTCGGCCCCCGTCGTCAGTGCATCGCCGAACCTAGCCACCAGCTGCCACCCCCGCCTTCACCGGTCGTGCGGACCGGTCCCTGGGAACCTTGCCGTCTCATTCTTCCATCCGGACTCCCAACAGGAGCTTTCCTCCTGGTGGCCGCTCAAACGCCCCGGCCCCGGCGTGTGTGCCCCGGATCTTCCCCCCTTACGGGGCGGGCGGTACCGGCCGGGCACGCCCTACACTCCCCTTGTGACCCATGCCGCACAAGCTCCGAGCGGGCTCCCGCGCACCCGTGCCGCGCTGCGCGAGTCCGGCCACGTCCTCCGCACGACCACGGCGGAGGTGCGTGAGAACCTGCTGGCCCGGATGGCCTCGGGCCGCCCCCGCTTCCCCGGGGTGCACGGATTCGACGACTCCGTGCTGCCCCAGCTGGAACGGGCGCTGATCGCCGGGCACGACGTCGTCCTGCTGGGTGAGCGCGGCCAGGGCAAGACCAGGCTGATCCGCACCGTCGCGGGGCTTCTCGACGAGTGGAGTCCCGTGGTGGAGGGGTGTCCGGTCAACGACCACCCCTTCGCCCCGGTCTGCCCCGCCTGCCTGCGCCGGAGCGCGGCCGAGGGCGACGGCCTCCCCGTGGCCTGGCGGCACCGCGACGCCCGGTACGGCGAGAAGCTGGCCACGCCCGACACCGGCACCGCGGAACTGATCGGTGACGTGGACCCGGCCCGGCTGGCCGAGGGGCGCTCCCTCGGTGACCCCGAGACGATCCACTACGGCCTGCTGCCCCGCGCCAACCGCGGCGTGTTCTGCGTGAACGAACTCCCCGACCTGCCCGCGCGCGCCCAGGTGGCCCTCTTCAACGTGCTGGAGGAACGCGACCTCCAGGTGCGCGGCCACACCCTGCGCCTCCCCCTGGACCTGCTGCTGGTGGCCAGCGCCAACCCCGAGGACTACACGAGCCGGGGCCGCATCGTCACCCCGCTCAAGGACCGGTTCGGTGCCCAGGTGCGCACGCACTACCCGCCCGGCCTCGACGACGAACTGGCCCTGATCCGGCAGGAGGCGGCCCTGCCCCCGGGCACGACCGTCCCGTCGCACCTGTTGGAGAGCGTGGCCCGCTTCACCAGGCTGGTACGCGCCTCCAACCGGGTGGACCAGCGTTCGGGGGTGTCCGTGCGTTTCTCGGTGGCCGCCGCCGAGACACTGGCCGCCTCGGCGCTGCGAAGGGCCGCCCTGACCGGGGAGGAGGTGCCGGTGGCCCGGGTCTGCGACCTGTCCGGGGTGGCCGAGCCGCTCCTGGGCAAGGTGGAGTTCGAGACCGGCGCGGAGGGCCGCGAGGCGTCGGTCCTGGAGACCCTGTTGCGCCGGGCGGTGGCCGAGACCTTTCGCGCCCGACTGGGTGAGGCGGACCTGGAACCGCTCAGCGACCGGTTCACGGGCGGCGGGACGGTGGAGAGCGGCGACCTCGTGGGCGCCGCCGAGCTGCTGCGCCGGGTGGGTACCGTGCCCGGGCTGTCCGACCTCCTGGAGCGGGCCGCCCCCGAGTCGGTCGACGGTCCGCCCACGCCGGGGCTGGCCGCCGCCGTGGTCGAGTTCGCGCTGGAGGGGCTCTACCTGGAACGGCGGCTGTCCAAGGACACCGTGCCCGACGGAGGTGTGTACCGCTTCTGATGAGGTTCAGGTACCGGGAGTACATGGGTGGCCCCGACCCCCTGGCCGAGCCCGATCCGCCCCCTGAGGAGGCGGTGCGGGCCGCCGAGAGCCTGCTGGAGATGATCGCCGGGGAGCGCTCCGAGGAGGACGCCCCGCAGGAGGCGCTCACCGCCGCCGAGGAGGCGCTGACCCGCTATACCGAGGGCGACCGCGACGCCCTGGCCGGATGGGACACCGGGGCTCTGCGGGGCTTCCTGGGCGCCGCCGCGTCCGGGCTCCTGGAACGCCTGGACGCCGCCGACCACGGGCTGACCCCGCGCGAACTCCGCAGGCTGGGCGAGGTGGCGCTGGGCGAGATCGAGTCGGCGCGGCGCGGTGCGCCCGGGAGCCACCGGGGCGGCGACGGCGCGGGCGGCGAACCCACCGGTGCCGCGCTCGCCCACGACGGCCGCGACCGTGCCCTGGACGCCGTCGCGACCCTGCGTGAGGCCATGCTCCGCCGCGCCGCCGAGGGTGTGTCCGCCGCTCCCCTGCGGGCGGAGGACGTCCGGTACGCGGAGACCGAACCGGCGGGGGCAGCCGCCGTGTGCCTGTTGGTGGACCTGTCCCACTCGATGACCGCCCGCGGCCTGCACGAGGCCGCCACCCGCACCGCGCTGGCCCTGCACACCCTGGTGCGCACCCGGTACCCCGAGGACCGCGTCCTGCTGGTCGGGTTCGGTGACCGCGCCCGCGAGATGACCCCCGCCGAACTCGTGGAGTACGACTGGCGGCGCGTCCCCGGCACCAACCTCCAGCACGCGCTGCACCTGGCCCGGCGGCACCTGCGCCGCCACCGGGGGCTGAGCCCCCTGGTCCTGGTGGTCACCGACGGAGAGCCCACCGCGCACCTGGGCGAGGACGGGGACGCCCGGTTCGCCTGGCCGCCCGCACCGCGCACGGTGGAGCTCACGGCGGCCGAGCTCGACGTCGCGCTGGCCGAGGGCGCCGGGATCACGTTCTTCCTGCTCGCGGACGACCCCCGGCTGCGGGAGTTCCGGGGGCTGCTCGAACGCCGCCGGGGCGTGGGTGTGGTGGGCGCGGACGCGGAGGCCCTGGGGCCGATGGTGATCGACCGGTACCTGCGGCGCCGCCCCTGAGCCGGGTCGGTGCCCGAGGACGGGTCAGTGCCCGAAGACGGGTCAGTGCTCGAAGACGCTGACGTCGGAGTCCATGACCGGCAGGTCGTCCGGGGCGTCGCCGCCCGCGTACAGGAGCTGGTGGCGGTTGGCGGGCATGAGCGTCTGGGTATAGCGCAGCGGGCGCTGGCCCTCGTAGGTCACCCGTTCCTGGACCAGCAGGGGGAGGCCGGGCCCCAGGCCGAAGGCGTCCGCCTCGTCCTGGGAGGGCATCCGCGCGCCCACGACGTCCCAGTTCCAGTTCTCGTGGAAGCCGAGCTCCCGCATGACCGAGCCGATGCCGTTCTCCAGGTACTCGGGCGACATCAGCGGGGTGTTGTTGGCGATCCCGAACGGGAAGTAGGTGACGTGGGACTGCCACAGGCCGCCGTCCACGTAGTACTCCGAGGAGCGGATCACGACCAGTCCGCCCCCGGCAGCCTGGCCGTCGACCGCGTCGACCAGCCGCTTGGCCACCTTCGGCCGCATGGTGTCCAGGCTGACCTTGACCTTCTCGTCGATGTTGCTGTATCCGGCCTGCCGTAGCCGGTCGTGGTAGCCGAGGTCGAACCGGGCGGGGTCGTCGGATCCGTCCGGGGTGGCCTTGTGCATGACCGGGTGGTGGTCCGAGACGAAGGCGCCCCGGCCGACGCGGATGGAGACGCGGCCCTCGTCCTGGAGGATGCGCATCCCCAGGCGCGCGGTGGCACGGGAGACGTCGAGCTCGTCCGCGAGCTCCTCCTCACCGGGGAGCCGGTCGCCCGGACGGTAGTCGCCCCTGGACAGGGCCTCGCGCAGGTAGTCGGCGACCACGGTCTTCTTCGTCGCGCTCATTGGCTGGATCAGTCCCGGTAGTAGGCCTGGAGGTTGCCGTGCTCGAACTGGTAGCGGATGCTGTGCCCCGCGTGGACAGTGTGCACCATCCGCAGGGGGCGGTCGTCGGAGTAGTCGGTGCGGTGGACGTTGAGGACCGGGACCCCGGGCGGGAGTTCGAGCTCCGAGGCCTCCTGGGGGGTGGGCATGCGCGTCTCCAGCTCGTCCACGTACCCGACCTGCCGGTGTCCGTGCTCCAGGAGGACGGACAGGGCGCTCTCGACGTTCTCGGGGATCATGAGTGAGGTGCCCTGGACCAAGTCCACCGGGTAGTACGCGGAGCTGATCGACCCCGAGCGCTCACCGGAGAAGCGGTGCATGCGCCGGACCACCGTCATCTCGCCCTCCGGGACGCGGAGTCGGCTGGCGATGTCGGGGGTGGCGCTGAGCAGCTGGAGCTCCTCCAGGGTCAGACCGCTCATGTTGAACTCGTTGAGCCCGTCGGGGCCGCCCGCCTTGCGGGTGGCGTAGAAGATCTCGGGGACCACGTCCTGCACGAAGTGCCCGCGTCCGGGCCTGCTGACGATGAGCCCCTGGTTGCGCAGCATGCCCAGGGCGAGGCGGATCGTGTTGCGGGAGGCCTCGAAGCGCTCCTCCAGCTGCTTCTCCGAGGGGAGTTGCCCGCCCAGGGGCAGGCTCCCGTCCTGGATCTCCCGCCGCAGGACACGGGCGATCTGTCGATATCTGCTCTCTGCCCGCATAAGTCCGCCCTAGGAGGGGTAAAAGACCAACAACACAGCTTGTACCAACAAGCTAGGTGCTACGCCAGCAGAACAGGTCCCACTGGTTTTCCTGAACCCATCCTAGAGGAAGGTGACCCTCAGTACAGGGCGCCCCGGCCCCGAATCGGAGATCCCCCGCATGCGCAGCCCCCTCCAGGACCACCCGCCCCATACCGCCAGAGGAACCCGCGACCGATGAACCCCAGCCCTACTCTCCCCCGGTGCACCAGGGGGCCGACCAGGAACTGACGACCACCGACACAGAGGACAACTTCCCCATGCAGATCGCCTTCGCCCTCCTCATCCTCGCCGGACTCCTCCTTCTGGGACTCGCCACGGGGTTCCTTCTCGCCGTGTCCATCGGCATCCGGCGCCAGGACCGCAACGGCACCTACCGTTCCCTGCGCCAGGACGGCAACCACAGCGCGCTCTCCCGTTCGAGCCGGGCCGTCGTCGGCCTGCGCTTCCGGGACGACCGGCGCGAGCTTCCGGACAGCGGCCGTACCCCCACCGCCGTCTGACCGGACCCACGTCCGAGGAGCACCACCGAGGCACAGGCCGCGACGGGCCCGGCACACGGCCGGGGGACCCGCGCGGCTCGACGCGGGCACCCCGAACCGGGAGATCAGCCCTCCAGGGCCTGCGCCAGGTCCGCCACGAGGTCGTCACCGGACTCGATGCCCACGGAGATCCGGACCAGGTCGGCCGGCACCTCCAACGGGGAACCAGCGGTGGACGCGTGCGTCATCCGCCCCGGGTGCTCGATGAGGGACTCCACCCCGCCCAGCGACTCACCCAGGGTGAACACCCGGGTCCGCTCGCACAGCTCCAGGGCGGCCTTCTCCCCGTCACGCAGCGCGAAGGAGACCATGCCACCGAACGAACGCATCTGCCGCTCGGCGATCTTGTGCCCCGGGTGGCTGTCCAGGCCCGGGTAGTAGACCCTGCGCACCGCCGGGTGGCCCTCCAGGGCCGCCACCACGCGCTCGGCGTTCTCGCTGTGGCGGTCCATCCGCACGCCCAGCGTCTTGACCCCGCGCAGGGTCAGCCAGGAGTCGAACGGGCCGGGGATGGCGCCCATGGTGTTCTGGTGGAAGGCCAGCCGCTCGCCCAGCTCCGCGTCGGCCACGACCAGCGCGCCGCCGACGACGTCGGAGTGCCCGCCGATGTACTTGGTCGTGGAGTGCACGACCACGTCGGCGCCCAGGGTGAGGGGGCGCTGGAGGTAGGGGGAGGCGAAGGTGTTGTCCACGACGTGCAGCGCGCCGGCGTCGTGGGCGACCTGCGCGACCGACTCGATGTCGGTGATGCCCAGCAGCGGGTTGGTGGGCGTCTCCGTCCACACCACCTTGGTGTTGGGGCGCATGGCGGCGCGGACCGCCTCCACGTCGGTCTGGTCGACGGCGTCCCAGCTGACGCCCCAGCGCTCGACCACCTTGGAGATGAGCCGGAACGTGCCGCCGTAGGCGTCACCGGGGATGATGACGTGGTCGCCCGGGGAGAGGACCGCGCGCAGCAGGGTGTCCTCGGCCGCCATACCGGAGGCGAAGGCGAGGCCGCGCGCCCCGGACTCCAGGGCCGCCAGGCACTCCTCCAGCGCGGTGCGCGTGGGGTTCTTGGTGCGGGAGTACTCGTACCCCTGTCGCATCCCGCCGACGCCGTCCTGGGCGTAGGTACTCGTCTGGTAGATCGGCACAACCACGGCGCCGGTACCGGCGTCCGGCTCCTGCCCCGCGTGGATGGCCAGCGTTTCAAAACCGTCGAACTTCATGGGTCCAGCCTAGTGCCCCGAACCCCGCCGGAACCCTTTGTCAACAGGCATATCTCAGGATGTGGTCACCCTCTTCCCGGGCACCGCGGCCCGGCGGGAGCCGACACGGCGAAGGCACCCACGAAGGGAGGAGTCAGGCCCCCGCACTCCAAGGTGCACGCCAGCCAACGGGCCTCACGCTGCGCGTCGCCCTCACTCCGTGTGTCAGGCCGGGGGGAACCGGGTCGGGGAACCCGGCTCGGGAGGCTCCGTGGGTGCCTCGGGGGGCAGCCCGGAGACCGGGGTCGGGACGCGGGTCGGCGTCCCCGTCTCGCGCAGGGGCGGGTCCCAGCCGAGCTCCTGGTCGTGGGTGCGCACGACCTTCCCGGGGACACCCGCGATCACCGCGTGGTCCGGGTACCGGCCCGGCCGCACGACGGTCCCGGCCGCCACCACGGAGTTCCGCCCCAGGTGCACCCCGGGCAGGATCACGCTGTTGGCGCCGAGCCAGCTCCCGTCCCCGATGCTCACCGGGTCGTCCACGGGCCACTGGAGGCCCACGGGGATCTCCGTGTTGGCGTAGGCGTGGTTCTGGTCGGTGATGTAGACGTACGGCCCCGTGTACACGTGGTCCCCGATGTCCACCGAGCGGTGCGCCACGATGTGCGACCCCCGGCCGATGGCGCAGCCCGACCCGATGCGCACGACCGTGCCCTCACCGAGGTCGTAGTCCGGCCCCATCCCGGCCGCGAGGGTCATGTCCCCGCCCAGGACGGTGTGCACGCCGATCTCGATCCACGGCTCACCGTAGAGGGTGGCCGTGGGGAAGGCGATCGCGGAACCGACGCCGAAGCGCGCGAACTTCCGGGCCGCCCTGGAGTCGGCTCGGATCTCTCCGTGGCTCCGCGCGTACGACCAGGCGGAGCGGATGATCCAGTTGAGGAGCCGCGACACGGGTGCACCTACTTAGTTACCGGCCAGTACATACTGACGCGAACATTAGCAGTGTCCGAGTATGCGGCACCGTGTCCGGTGCGTGAACCCCGGGGCCCGAACCTCGTTCGGAACCCCGGGGAGCCGGGATCAGCCGGACAGGTGGGCCAGCAGGTCCTGACGGGTGAGGATCCCCACCGGCTTGCCGTCGCGGAGCACCACCAGCGCGCCCGAGGTGCGCAGCAGACGCACGCAGTCGCTCACCGGCGTGCCCGTGCCCACCGTGGACAGCGGCTTGCCCATGTGCGTCTCGACGAGGTCGTCCAGCTCGGCCCGACCGTCGAACAGGGCGTCCAGGAGGTCCCGCTCCGCGATGGAGCCGACCACCTCGGCCGCCATGACCGGCGGCTCCTCCTTCATCACCGGCAGCTGGGAGACGCCGTACTCGCGCATGATCGCCACGGCGGTGCCGACCGTCTCGTCCGGGTGACTGTGCACGAAGTCGGGCATCTCGCCCTCCTTGTCCGCGAGCACCTGGCCGGCCGTGGCCTCCTCGGTCTCGGCGGACAGGAAGCCGTAGTCGGCCATCCACTCGTCATTGAAGATCTTGCCGAGGTAACCGCGGCCGCCGTCGGGCAGCAGCACCACGATGACGTCGTCCGGACCGGCGTCCTTGGCCACGCGCAGGGCCGCCTCGACCGCCAGACCGCAGGAGCCGCCCACCAGCAGGCCCTCCTCCTTGGCCAGGCGACGGGTCATGAGGAAGGAGTCCTTGTCGCTGACCGGCACGATCTCGTCGCAGATCGCCGTGTCGTAGGTACCGGGCCAGATGTCCTCGCCCACGCCCTCGACCAGGTACGGACGGCCGCTGCCGCCCGAGTACACCGAACCCTCGGGGTCGGCGCCGACGACCTGGACGGAGCCCTTCGAGGCCTCCTTGAGGTACCGGCCGGTGCCGCTGATCGTCCCGCCGGTGCCGATACCCGCCACGAAGTGGGTGATCCGGCCCTCGGTCTGGTCCCAGATCTCCGGGCCCGTGGAGTGGTAGTGGGACTCCGGGTTGTTCTCGTTCTCGTACTGGTTGGGCTTCCAGGCACCGGGGATCTCGGCGGCGAGGCGGTCGGAGACCGAGTAGTAGGACTCGGGGTGCTCGGGCGCGACCGTGGTCGGGCACACCACGACCTCGGCCCCGTAGGCGCGCAGCACCGACAGCTTGTCCGGGCCGACCTTGTCGGGGCAGACGAAGACGCAGCGGTAGCCCTTCTCCTGCGCCACGAGGGCCAGGCCGATTCCGGTGTTACCGGAGGTGGGCTCGACGATCGTGCCGCCCGGCCTGAGCTCTCCGCTCTTCTCCGCGGCCTCGACCATGCGCAGCGCGATGCGGTCCTTGACCGACCCGCCCGGGTTGAAGTACTCGACCTTGGCCAGGATCGTCGGGGCCAACCCCTCGGTGACCTTCCGAAGACGGACCAGGGGGGTGTCTCCGACCAGGTCGATCAGTGAGTCGTGTACCCGCAACTTCGCTCCTTCGCATCGTGGCGACCGGGTCTTCGGCCCGCCCGTGTTGTTTCCCCGGTGACGTCCGAGGCAGATGGGGCCGGTCCGGCTCCCCACCAGACTCTAGGCCGATTTCACCGGTCTCGCGCCGCTCACCTGGATCAAGGCGCCGACGCGCGGTGTGGACCGGTTCGGACCAGTGGACCGGTACCCCGTACCGGGGCGACCGACTTCGGTGACCCCCGGGCACGATTGTGTGCCCTTCGGGTACGTGACCCCGAGGAGGCCCGCCGGTAACGTCGGTGGGGAGAACTGGCTGGTCGGACGCTTCCGGGGGGTACCGATGCTGCGAGCCGCGCGAGCCCGGCGCATCGCCGCCGCCACCGCGTTCGGCGGCGGCGGGCTCACGCTGGTGGGCGGTGGCACCGTCGCCCTGCTCTACCTCCAGGCCCGGCTGGCCCAGAACGCGATCGGCCACACCCCGTGGGACCGGCCCAGGGCCAACGGCACCTTCGGTGAGGGTGAGGGGCCGCCGCTGCGCCTGCTGATGCTCGGTGACTCCACGGCCGCCGGATTCGCGGTGGACGAGTCCTGGCAGACGCCGGGGGCCCTCCTCGCCGCGGGGATCTCCGCCGCCGCCGACCGTCCGGTGTGGCTGCGCTGCACGGCCAGCCCGGGTGCCACCTCCGCCGATCTCGACTCCCAGGTGGAGCGGTCCGGGGCCCGCCAGCCGGACAGGCGCTACGACGTCGCGGTGGTCTTCGTGGGCGCCAACGACGTCATCCGCCGGGTCCGCCCCAACGACGCCGTGGCCGCGCTGCGCGAGGTCACCGCCGAGCTGGTCGGGCTGGGCACCCCCGTGGTGGTGGCGACCTGCCCCGACCTCGGCACCGTGCGCCCCATCGGCTGGCCGCTGCGGTCGGTGGCCCGCCGCGCCTCACGGCAGCTGGCGGCCGCACAGACCATCGCGGTGACGGAGGCGGGCGGTCGCACGGTCTCCCTGAGCGACATCCTCGCGGACGACTTCCGCACCGACCCCCACTCGATGTTCGGACCGGACCGGTTCCACCCGTCGGCGCGCGGGTACGCGCAGGCGGCCTTCGTGGTCCTGCCCTCCGCCTGCGCCGCCCTGGGCCTGCTCCCCGAGCTGGACGAGGCCGGGCGCACCGAGGGCGTCCTGCCGGTGGACCGCGCCGCCGTGGTGGCGGCGCAGACCCCCGGCACGGAGGTCACGCGCGCCGCCGACCAGACGTCGGGCGGGGTCCACGGCAGGTGGACGGCGCTGGTCCGGGGGCCCTTCCGCCTCGGCGCGGGGACCCGGCCGACACCGCCCGAGTCCCCCGAGGAGGAGGACGCGCCAAGGCCGACCCCGGGTGGCGCGTGAGGGCGCCCGGCGGGTTAACTGGTCAGTAACAAGTCTCGCCGTGACCCGAACAAGGACGAAGAACATGCCCGAAGCAGTCATCGTCGCCACCGCGCGCTCCCCGATCGGCCGAGCCTTCAAGGGCTCCCTCAAGGACCTGCGCCCGGACGACCTGACCACCCAGATCGTCGGCGCAGCCCTCGCCAAGGTCCCCGAGCTCGACCCGAAGAGCATCGACGACCTCATGCTCGGCTGCGGCCTCCCCGGCGGCGACCAGGGCTTCAACCTGGCCCGCATCGTCGCCGTGCAGCTGGGGCTGGACACCGTCCCGGGCACCACCGTCACCCGGTACTGCTCCTCCTCCCTCCAGACCACCCGCATGGCCTACCACGCCATCAAGGCGGGCGAGGGCGACGTGTTCGTCTCCGCGGGCGTGGAGACCGTCAGCCGCTTCGTCAACGGCAGCAGCGACAACCCCCAGAACGAGAACCGCCTCTTCGCCGACGCCAAGGCCCGCACCGAGAGGCGCAAGGAGGGCGGCCAGGGCACCTGGACCGACCCGCGCGAGGACGGCCTGCTGCCCGACGCCTACATCGAGATGGGCCAGACCGCCGAGAACGTCGCGGAGATCACCGGTGTCTCGCGCCAGCGTCAGGACGAGTTCGCCGTCCGGTCGCAGAACCTCGCCGAGAAGTCGCTGGACAACGGCTTCTGGGAGCGGGAGATCACCCCGGTCACCCTGCCTGACGGCACCGTGGTCAGCACCGACGACGGCATCCGCCGCGGCACCACCTACGAGAAGGTCTCGCAGCTCAAGCCGGTGTTCCGCCCCGACGGCACCGTCACCGCGGGCAACGCCTGCCCGCTCAACGACGGCGCCTCCGCGCTGGTCATCATGAGCGACACCAAGGCCAAGCAGCTGGGCATCACCCCGCTGGCCCGCATCGTCTCCACCGGCGTGACCGGACTCAGCCCCGAGATCATGGGCCTGGGCCCGGTCGAGGCCTCCAGGCAGGCCCTGGCCCGCGCCAACATGGCCATCGGTGACATCGACCTGGCCGAGATCAACGAGGCCTTCGCCGCCCAGGTGCTGCCCTCCGCCGACCAGCTGGGCATCGACATCGACTCCCAGCTGAACGTCAACGGCGGCGGCATCGCCGTGGGTCACCCGTTCGGCAGCACCGGCGCCCGCATCACCGGCACGCTGATCAACGGCCTCCAGTTCCACGACAGGACCTTCGGTCTGGAGACCATGTGCGTGGGCGGCGGCCAGGGCATGGCCGCCGTCTTCGAGCGCCTGAGCTAGTACGCGCCGCGTGCGGGAAGGGGCCCCGGAGCCGGTCCGGGGCCCCTTTTCCGTGCCCTCGGACCGCGCGGCGCCCCCATATCGCCTGCGGATGTCCCAGGGGCAAACGTTCCCACTCCGCCAAGGTAAAAGCTGGTGGCCGGGTCTTGTCCCCGTCGGAATCCTGATGCAGGGTCACAGGTAAGTGCCACACGTTCAACGCGCTGCGGAGGTGCCTATGACGGTGACCCACTCGCCGGAGATCCACGCAAAGCTCATCGAACGCATCCCGGTCGTGACCGGCCGAGGACTCCACGAGTGGTTCGACTCGCTGGACCAGGGACCGGGCCTCCTGCGCCCCACGGACCGGTCGCGCTGGCTCGCCGACGAGTACGACCTCACCCACGGCTACGCGCACGCGATCGTCACCGAGTACGACCGCCGCCGCCGGAACCGCTCCATCCCGTCGCCCCGCCCGAAGTCCGCCTGACCCGCCGACACGGCGGAGGGGCCGCCCCCGGGAAGATCCCGGGCGACGGCCCCTCGTCACGTGCGGCGTTGCCTACTAGTCCGCGAACATCGTCTTGATCAACCAGAGCAGACGCAGGATCTCGATGTACAGCCAGACCACGGAGACGGTCAGGCCGAAGGCGAACTGCCAGGCGAACTTGTTCGGGATGCCGGCGTTGACGCCCTCCTCGATGCCGCGGAACTCGATGGCGAGGGTGAGCGCGGCCAAGACGACGAACACGATGCCGACGCCGAGGCCCAGCCAGGTGGGCTCACGCAGGCCCATGCCGCCCGCGATGAAGAAGCTGAGCACGAAGTTGACCAGCATCAGCGCGGCCGCACCGAGCACGGCGTAGGAGACGGCCTTGACGAAGCCGTCGGTCACCTTGATGATGCGGAACTTGTACAGCGCGAGCATCACACCGAAGACGGCGACGGTGCCGATCACGGCCTGGGAGACCAGCGAGGTGCCCGCCGAGGGGTCGCCCATCTGCATCGACAGCATGTTGCCGAGCACGGCCGACAGACCGCCGACGAGCAGGCCCTCCAGGGCCGCGTACGACAGGATCGCGACCGGGTTGGTGATCTGCTTGAACGCGATCACCAGGCCCAGGATGAGCCCGCCGATCATGCCCAGGAACATCAGGCCCATGGCCAGGCCCGGGTTGCCCGAGAAGAAGAGGAAGTAGTTGATGACGCCGAAGAGCGCGACGGCGCCGAGGGTCATGCCGGTGCGCACGACGACGTCGTCGATCGTCATCGGCTGCTCGGCCTGCGCCTGCTGGGGGTAGCCCTGCTGCGGGTACCCCTGCTGGGGGTAACCCTGCTGGCCGTAGGGCTGCGGGTACGCCTGTCCGTAACCCTGCTGCCCGTAGCCCTGCTGACCGTAGCCGGGCTGTCCGTAACCCTGCTGGGGTCCGGACTGCTGCTGAAGCGCCCGCTTGAGGACGGGGTTGGAACTCCGCATCCGCATGTCTAGTAATGGCCTTTCACGCGTGGATTGCTGCCCACAAAGTAACGTACGGCCCGGACCAGGGGTTCCGGGGCCAAGGTCACCGTTGCGAAACGGGGCCCGCGCCGACTCACGTCGGTGCGGGCCCCGCCGCCGTCGCACGTGGCGACGGCCACTCCTAGTTGCGGGTCACCAGGGACCGCGCGAGGAAGAGCATGTTGGCCGGGCGCTCGGCCAGGCGGCGCATGTAGTAGCCGTACCACTCGTCGCCGTAGGGGACGTAGACGCGCATGCGCTTGCCCTCGGCGGCCAGGCGGACCTGCTCGCCGTCCCGGATGCCGTAGAGCATCTGGTACTCGTAGTCGTCCGCGCCGCGGCCGTTGGCGGCGGCCAGCTCACCGGCGATGGCCACCATGCGGGGATCGTGCGAGGCGACCATCGGGTAGCCGTCGCCCTCCATGAGGACCTTCAGCGCCCGCACGTAGGCCCGGTCGACCTCGTGCTTGTCGCGGAAGGCCACCGACTCGGGCTCGTCGTAGGCGCCCTTGCACAGGCGCACGCGGGAACCGGCGCCGCTGAGGTCGCGGCAGTCGGCCACGGTGCGGTGCAGGTAGGCCTGGAGCACCGCGCCCACGAACGGGAAGTCCTCGCGCAGCTCGCGCAGGATGCCCAGCGTGGAGTCGGTGGTGGTGTGGTCCTCCATGTCGAGGGTCACCGTGGTGCCGATCGCCTGCGCGGCCTCCGCGATCAGGCGCGCGTTCTCCAGCGCGATCTTCTCGCCGTCCTGGTTCAGGAACTGGCCGACGGCCGACAGCTTGACGGAGACCTCGGCGCGGTCGCCCAGACCGGCCTCACCGAGGGCGGCGAGCAGGTCCTGGTAGGCGGTCACGGTGGCGGTGGCCTGGGACAGGTCCGTGGTGTCCTCACCAAGGAAGTCCAGCGTGACGAAGCGGTCCTTGGCCAGCTCGTGGACGGCCGGAAGGGCCTCCTCCTGGCTGGAGCCCGCGACGAAGCGCGTGACCATGGCCCGGGTCATGGGAGTGCGCTCGACGATCTTGCGGCAGGTGGCGGACCTGGCGGCGAGCAGCAGGGGCTTACGAAGCATGGTGACCTCGAAGAGACGTGCGCGAGCCGCAGGGGCTGGCGCGGGCGATGCGCGCGGGCGGTGTGCCGTCCGCGCGGTGGGTTCCTCGGGGGGCCGGGGCCCGCCCACCGGTGCTCGCGGCACCGGGGAGCGGGCCCCGTGGTGGCGGCGGCCCCCTTCGGACGGAAGGAGGGGGCGCGGCCGCCGGTGACTACCCCTGGTGGGGGTAGGAGGAGACCGTCGGCGCGACGAACGTCTCCTTGATGGCGCGCGGGCTGGCCCAGCGGGACAGGTTCTGGGCGGAACCGGCCTTGTCGTTGGTGCCGGAGGCGCGACCGCCGCCGAAGGGCTGCTGACCGACGATGGAGCCGGTCGGGCGGTCGTTGATGTAGAAGTTGCCGGCCGCGAAGCGCAGGGCCTCGGTCGCCTTGGCCACCGCGGCGCGGTCGTTGGCCAGGATGGCGCCGGTCAGGGCGTACGCGGAGCCCTCGTCGACGATCTTGAGGACGTCCTCGAACTTGTCGTCCTCGTAGACGTGGACGGCGATGACCGGACCGAAGTACTCCGTGCGGAACACGTCGTTGGTCGGGTCGGTGCCCTCGATGATGGTGGGGCGCACGAAGTAGCCCACCGAGTCGTCGGCGGTGCCGCCCGCGACGATGGTCAGGGTCGGGTCGGACTTGGCGTCCTCCAGGACCTTGGCCAGCTTGTCGAAGGAGCGGCGGTCGATGACGGCGCCGACGAAGTTCGACAGGTCGGTGACGTCGCCCATGGTGAGGGCCTCGGTCTCCGCGACCAGGTCGTCGCGCATCTTCTCCCACACCGAGCGGGCGACGAAGGCGCGCGAGGCGGCGGAGCACTTCTGGCCCTGGTACTCGAAGGCGCCGCGCACGATGGCGGTGCGCAGGATCTCCGGGTCGGCGGAGGGGTGCGCGACGATGAAGTCCTTGCCACCGGTCTCGCCCACGATGCGCGGGTAGGAGCGGTAGTTGGAGATGTTCTCGCCGACGCTCTTCCACAGGTGCTGGAAGGTCTTGGTGGAACCGGTGAAGTGCACACCGGCCAGCTCGGGGTCGTTGAGCGCGATGTCCGAGACGGCGAGGCCGTCACCGGTGACCATGTTGATGACGCCGGGGGGCATCCCGGCCTCCTCCAGGAGGCGCATGGTGAGCTCGGCGGCGAACTGCTGGGTCGGGGACGGCTTCCACACGACCACGTTGCCCATGAGGGCGGGGGCGGTGGGGAGGTTGCCCGCGATGGCGGTGAAGTTGAAGGGGGTGATCGCGTAGACGAACCCCTCCAGCGGACGCTGCTCCATACGGTTCCACACGCCGCGCACGCTCAGGGGCTGCTGCTCCATGAGCTGGCGGGCGTAGGCGACGTTGAAGCGCCAGAAGTCGATGAGCTCACAGGCCGAGTCGATCTCCGCCTGCTGGACGGTCTTCGACTGGCCGAGCATGGTGGCGGCGTTGATCGTGGCGCGCCAGGGGCCGGCGAGCAGTTCGGCGGCGCGGAGGATAATCGCGGCGCGGTCGTCGAAGGACATGGCGCGCCAGGCGGGGGCGGCGGCCTTCGCGGCGGCGACGGCGTCGCGGGCGTCCTGGTGGGTGGCGTTGCGCATGGTGCCCAGGACGGACGCGTGGTTGTGCGGCTGGACGGCGTCGATCGGCTCGCCGCCACCCATACGGCTCTCGCCGTTGATGCGCATCGGCAGGTCGATGCTCTCGCGACCGAGCTCCTCGAGCTTGGCGACGAGCTCGGCGCGCTCCGCGCTCCCGGGCGCGTAGGTGAGAACGGGTTCGTTCACCGGCTGCGGGACGTTGGTCACGGCGTCCATGGGCACCTCCCTGGAAAGAATGTCCCTGAATGAGCAGGGTTGACTGATTCAACAGTCCCAGAACCGACCCCCGCCGACCTTGTGGGACGGGCCACTCTTTGCCAGCCTTATTTGTTCACCAGAACAAACTCAGGCACACGCGCCCCGGCGCCGCTCCCTCGCCCCTCCAGTAGTGTCGGTTCCCGGACCCGACCGGTGAGGAACCACATGATGCCTGGTCAATCAGGATCACAGAGTGAAGAAGGCGCGGGGCTGCCCCTGCGCAGACTCCTCCTGGCCCTTGGCGACCCGATTCTGGACGTCGCCGCCGCACCGGACGGGCTGGATGTTCAGGTGGACAACGTCGTGATCATCGACCCCGAGGACCGGGTGGAGGCCCGCGAGGGGGACCTGGTCCTCCTGATCGGTGTGCGCGGCGGGGCCGCCCGCCGCCTGGTCCGGGCGCTCGCCGCGCAGGGGGCGACGGCGGTCGCGGTCAAGGCGGGCGGGTACGCGCCCGCCGAGGAGACCATCCCGCCCTCCTCCGAGTCCCGCCGGTCCAGGTCCGGCGCCGACGAGCTGCGGACCCTGCGCGCCGAGGCCCAGGAGAACGGCGTGGCCCTCCTCGCGGTCCGGCCCGAGGTGCGCTGGGACCAGCTCCAGTCCGTGTGCCAGAGCATCGTGGACGACGCCCGGCTGACCACCTCCGAGGATCTGGGCGAGGCCACCGGCGACCTGTTCTCCATGGCGCAGACCATCGCCCAGCTCACCGGCGGGCTGGTGAGCATCGAGGACTCCGCCAGCCGGGTCCTGGCCTACTCCAGCGGCGCCGAGGTGGACGAGCTGCGGCGCCTGTCCGTGCTCGGCCGCCAGGGGCCCGAGTCCTATCTGGCGCTCCTGCGGGAGTGGGGCGTGTTCACCAAGCTCCGCGCGGGCGAGGAGGTGGTCCGGATCGAGGAGCACCCCGAGCTCGGCATCCGCCGCCGCCTCGCGGTGGGTATCCACGCCGGACGCCAACCGCTGGGCGCCATCTGGGTGCAGGAGGGTTCACAGCCCCTCTCCCAGCACGCCGAGGAGGCCCTGCTCGGCGCCGCCCGGACGACCGCGCTCCAGATGATCCGGCAGCGTACCCAGACCAGCGCCGGGCTCCGGCTGCGCGAGGACCTGCTGTCCAGCCTGCTTGAGGGGCGGATCGACGCGAGCGCCCTCGCGGACACCGTCGAGGTGCACACCGAGCGGGCCGCCCTGGTGGCGGCCTTCTCCCTCAGCCAGCCCGAGGCCGAACCCGAGGGCACGGACGGTGAGCGCCCGGACCGGCCCGTGCGCGAGCTGCGCCGCCGCCAGCTGATCGACCTGGTGTCCGTGCACACGGCCGCCTACCGGCGCAGTTCCCTGGTGACCGAGCTCGACGGCCGCGTGTACGTGCTGCTGCCCGACCTGGCCCGCGCCCCCGGCGGCGACGGCTGGCGCGGTGTGGAGCAGTCGGTGCTGGCGCTGACCCGCAAGACCGTGGCCGCCGCACGGGCCGCCCTGGGCCTGCGCGTGCAGGCGGCCGTGGGTTCACTGGTGGAGCGGCTGCGCGACGTGCCCGAGTCCCGTGGCGAGGCCGACCGGGTGCTGGACGCGATGGGCCGCGACCTGGACGGCGGCACGGACTGGGAGGTGGCCACCATCTCCGACGTGCGCTCCCGGGTGCTGATCAGCGAGACCCTGGAGCACCTGCGCGCCGACCCGTCGCTCCGCGACCCCCGGGTGAGCCGACTGATCGAGTACGACCGGGCGGGCGGCGCCGACCTCGTGCACTCCCTGCTGGCCTACCTGGAGGCCTTCGGTGACGCACGGGCCGCCGCCGAGAGGCTGCACATCCACCCGAACACGCTCCGGTACCGGGTGCGCCGCGCCGCCTCGGTGAGCGGGATCGACCTCTCCGACCCGGGCGAGCGCCTGTTCACCCAGCTCCAGCTCCTCATGGAACAGGGCTGATCCGCACACGGGTCCCCGGCCAGCCCGGCCTACGAGCCCCACCTGGTCACCTCAACCCCAACCGTGGGTCCCGACCGTTCTCCTCAGCCACGGGCCGTGAGACCCACCCGGGCCCTGAACCCCAACTGTGAGTCCCGTCCGTGCACCTCAGCCGCTGGGGGTGACCGAACACGGGCCGAAGCGAAGCGGAGGCCCAAAACAAACACGCCTGAACCCGGGCCCCCTCAGCCGCTGGGGGGTGCCCGTTCGGGCGCCGCCAGGGTTCTGCAAGACGAGACAAGCCGCCAGCGAGGAACGAGCGTCAGGCGTAGACGAGGATGAAGAAGTCCCTGGCTACTCGGGCGCCCGAACACGGGCCGAAGCGAAGCGGAGGCCCAAAACAAACACACCTGAACCCGCACCACAGCGAAGCGGAGATGCAGGAAGACAAAGTACCCCCGGTCGGACTCGAACCGACACTTGTGACCCTTTTAGGGGGCCTGCCTCTTCCATTGGGCTACGGGGGCGTGGCCCATCATACCGGCCGGGCCGATTGCCCACTTTGGTTCGGCTTGGCCGGATGGGGACACGAAACGACCGGCTTCGCGAGGAAGCCGGTCGTTTCGTTCGTGTTCGCAGCCGAAGGCGTCGCGCGGGGTCAGCTCACGCGGCGCAGGCGGCCGTCCTCCACCTGGGGCTGGCTGGCCTCTTCGAAGGCCTGGCGCGGCTCGGACATCTCCGGGAGCGCGGCGAAGTCGCGGCGCAGGAAGAAGGCGAGCGTCCAGTCGGAGAGGACCCGCAGCTTGCGGTTGAAGGTGGGCACGGCGAGCAGGTGGTACGAGCGGTGCGCGTACCAGGCGAGGCGGCCGTTGAGCTTGATCTTGCCGAACAGCTGGGCCGCGCCCTTGTGCAGGCCGAGCCCGGCGACGGCGCCGAGGTTCTTGTGCTGGTAGGCCTTGAGCTTGCCGTTGCGCAGGGTCGCGATGACGTTGTCCGCGAGCACCGGGGCCTGGCGGACCGCGTTCTGGGCGTTGGGCGGGTAGTAGCCGCCGTTGCCGTCGGGGACCTGGGCGTTGTCACCGCCGGCGAAGACGTTGTCCGTGCCGTTGACGGTCAGGTACTCGCTGGTGTCGACGTGGCCCTTGGGGCCGAGCGGCAGGTCGCTGGCGGAGACGACCGGGCTGGGCTTGACGCCCGCGGTCCACACCAGGGTGCCCGCGTCGAACTCGGCGCCGTCGCTGAGCTTGATGCGCTGGTCGACGGCGGATTCGAGGAAGGTCTTGAGGCGGACGTCGATGCCCCGGCGGCGGAGCTGGTTGAGCGCCTTGCCGCCGACCTCCGGGCCGACCTCGGGCAGGATCTTGTCCGCGGCCTCGATGAGGTAGAAGTTCACGTCGGAGAGGTCGATGGAGGGGTGGAGGCGGACCGCGTCGCGGACCATGTCCTCCAGCTCCGCGATGGCCTCGGCACCGGCGAACCCGCCGCCGACGAACACGAAGTTGAGCGCCTTGGCGCGCACGGCCTCGTCGTCGGTGGAGTCGGCGATGGTGAGCTGGTTGAGCACGTGGTTGCGCAGGTAGGCCGCCTCTTCGA
Source organism: Nocardiopsis sp. iso_237 (assembly GCF_056173345.1). NCBI lineage: Bacteria > Bacillati > Actinomycetota > Actinomycetes > Streptosporangiales > Nocardiopsidaceae > Nocardiopsis > Nocardiopsis sp. iso_237. Next base: position 5,565,129 of record NZ_CM149669.1, read on the forward strand.
CGGTCTTGATCCCGATGCCCCACTCGGCCAGGCCGGGGATGGGGAGGGTGCGCGAGACCGCTCCGGCCGCCATCACGAGGTAGTCGTAGTGGAGCGTCTGGGGCTCACCGACGTTGGGCTCGTAGCGGACCGTGTTGTCGGCGTGGTCGATGCGCACGACGCGGCCGCCCAGCACGCGGACGCGGTCGAAGACCTTCCGCAGCGGGACCACGACGTTGCGCGGGGAGATGTTGCCGGCGGCCGTCTCGGGCAGGAACGGCTGGTAGGTCATGTAGGAGTTCGGGTCGATGACGGTGATGCGGGCTTCACCGGACCCGAGCTTCTTCTCCAGTCGCCTCGCGGTGTACATCCCGAGGTAACCGCCGCCGACGATGAGGATGTGCGGGATCTCCGCCTCGTCCCCGCCGCCGTGCACCAGCCGGTAGTTCCTGCTCTCGGTCATCGCATTTCCGCCCTAACGGTTAATCTTTGGCGCCCTTGCCTCAAGGGCCGCGAAGGCTGTCACGGTCTTCGGTGCCCCGCACCGGGGTCCGTGGTGCCGTGGTTCGTCCTGCTTGTGCATTCTTTCACAAGCCCCTCCCCGCAGGAAGGTTCACATTCGCCCACCTTCCCACCATCCTCACGTGCAAGGCGACGACGTTTATGCAGGTCAGGCGGGTTGTGAATGCATTCACAAGAGTCTTCCGGGTGACGCGTCTCACCCAGGGGCCCTGTGGGACCCCCCTCGAAGGACCCCTCCGGATCGGCCGAAGGTCCCCTTCGAGGAGGCTATGTCCTCTTTAGTACCAGTTTGCCCTGATTCTACTCAGGGGCGATGAGACTCCACGCGACACCGTCGAGGATGTCGTGCTCACTCGCGGTGAAGCGGTCCGCGCCGGTGCGCGCGAGCACACGCGACAGCACCAGCGCACCCGCCGCGATCACGTCCACGCGGCCCGGGTGCATCACGCCGATCTCCGCGCGCTCCGCGTGCCGCGAGGCCAGCAGCTCACCCGTGATCCGCTCCAGGTCCTCGGCCGAGACCCGTGCGTGGTGGATCCGCTCCGAGTCGTACTCCGGCAGGTCCAGCGCGATCCCGGCGACCGTGGTCGCGGTCCCCGCCACACACACCACCGAACCGGCCTCCCGCAACGGGACGACCTTCTCCACCTCGTCCAGGGCGGCGTCGATGTCGGCCGTGGCCGCCTCGATCTGCTCCCTGGTGGGCGGGTCGTCGCGCAGGTGGCGCTCGGACATGCGCACGCAGCCGACGTTCACCGACAGGGCCGCGCGCACGAGGTCCTCGTCGTCGTCCAGGCCGCCCAGCACGAACTCCGTGGAGCCCCCGCCGATGTCGACCACCAGGAACGGCGGCGTGAAGTCCGCGTTGGCCTCGCCCTCGGCGGCCTGCGCCTCCAGCTCGGCCGTGGCGCCCACGAACGAGAGCTCGGCCTCGTCCAGACCGGTCACCACCTCGGGCTCCACACCCAGGATCGCGCGGACACCGTCCACGAACTCCTGGCGGTTGCTGGCGTCCCGGGTGGCGCTGGTGGCGACCATGCGCACCGCGTGCGGACCCAGCTCGATGCCGTGCGCCTCGATGGTCTCCGCGTAGCCGCGCAGCGCCTCCAGGGTCCGCTCCAGGGCCTCGGGCGCGAACGCGCCGGTCTCGTCGACCCCCTGACCCAGCCGCACGATCTCCATCCGGCGGTCGACATCGACCACCTGGACCTCGTCGTCGCCCAGGAACACCACGTCCGCGATCAGCAGCCTGATCGAGTTGGTTCCGCAGTCGATCGCCGCGACACCGCTCATGAAGCGTCCGTCCCTTCAGCGCCCTCGGGGGCGCTCTCGTCCACGCACACGCACGGGCCCTTGGCCCACCACTCGGGAAGCTCGGTCAGGGCCTCCGCCCCGAACGGGTTGGTACCCGGCGCGGCCAGCTCGTGGCCGACCAGCGCGTGCAGGCACTTGACCCTCGTCGGCATGCCACCGGTGCTCTGCATGCCCTCGGGCAACGGCTCCAACCCGTCGGCGCGCGCCTGCTCGGCGCGCTCCTCCAGGTAGGACTCGTGGGCCCTGGTGTAGGCCTCCTGGAGCTCGGGCTCCTCCCCCAGGCGCTCCTGCATCCGGCGCATGCGGCCCTCGTTCTCCAGACGACCGATCGCGGAGGCGGCTCGCGGGCATGTCAGGTAGTACAACGTCGGGAAGGGGGTGCCGTCTTCCAGGCGGGGAGCTGTCTTCACCACGTCGGGGAGGCCACAGGGGCATCGGTGCGCGACGGCACTGACCCCGCGCGGCTGGCGGCCCAACTGGAGTTCGATCGCGGCGAGGTCCCGTTCGGACGCGGGACCGCCGTCGGTGTGCCCCGGAACGGGCTGATCTGCGGAAGTCATGACCAGCCCAGCATAGTTGCCGCCGCACCCGGACGGGCCGGGTCCGCGGGGCCTACAGACCGGCGTCGGGGTCCGGGCTGTCGGCCTCCTCGACCGTGCGCCACAGCTCGGTGAACCACGGTTCGGTGGGCTCCGCCGGGTCCGCCTCCGTCTCGGCCTCGGACTCGGGCCGGATGACGATGTAGGCGGTCTCGTCGGGGTACTGGTAGTGGAGCCGGGCGCGGGCCTCGCGCTCCACGAACGCCTCGTCGCTCAGCGCCTCCTCGCGCTCCTGGAGGTCGGCGACGTTCTCCTCCATGCGTGCGCGGTCCTCCTTGAGCTGCGCGATCTGCGACTGCTGCATCACGTACTCGCGCAGCGGATAGGCGAGGCTCAGCGCGATCACGCACACGACCAGCGCGAGGATGGCGGCGCGGCTGGTGAGCATGGGCCGCACCCGGGAGGTGCGGCCCACGCCGGAGTCCTTCGTGCCCGCGTCACCGGCGCGCCTGGCGCCGTTCCGGGCAGCGGCCTTCGCAGGCCTGTCGGCTTTGGTCGCCTTCTTGGCCTTTGTGGGCGGCTGCTTGGATTCGCGGGACACTGGGGCAGACTAGCCGCGCCTGGCGAACCTCGGGAAGGCCGACACGCCCGCGTAGACGGCGGCGTCGTCCAGTTCCTCCTCGATGCGCAGGAGCTGGTTGTACTTGGCGACCCGCTCGCTGCGCGCCGGGGCACCGGTCTTGATCTGCCCGGCGTTGGTGGCCACCGCGATGTCCGCGATGGTGGTGTCCTCGGTCTCGCCGGAACGGTGGCTGATCATCGCCGTGTAGCCGCTGCGCTGGGCGAGGGAGACCGCGTCCAGCGTCTCGGTGAGGGTGCCGATCTGGTTGACCTTCACCAGGAGCGAGTTGGCGGTGTCCGCGAGGATGCCGCGCTGGAGGCGCTCGGGGTTGGTGACGAACAGGTCGTCCCCGACCAGCTGGACCTTGGCGCCGAGCTGCTCGGTGAGCTTCTTCCAGCCGTCCCAGTCCTCCTCGTCGAGGGGGTCCTCGATGGAGACCAGCGGGTAGGAGTCGACGAGCTCCGCGTAGTAGGCGGCCATCTCCTCGGCCGTGCGGGTCTTGCCCTCGAAGGTGTACACGCCGTCGGAGAACAGCTCGCTGGCGGCCACGTCCAGGGCCAGCGCGATGTCGGTGCCGACCTTGTACCCGGCCTTCTCGATCGCCTCGACGATGAGGTCCAGGGCGGCGCGGTTGCTCTCCAGGTCGGGGGCGAAGCCGCCCTCGTCACCGACGCCGGTGCCCAGGCCGTGGGACTTCAGGACGGCCTTCAGGGAGTGGTAGACCTCGGTGCCCCAGCGCAGGGCCTCGGAGAACGTCGGGGCGCCGATGGGCGCGACCATGAACTCCTGGATGTCGACGTTGCTGTCGGCGTGCGCGCCGCCGTTGAGGATGTTCATCATCGGCACGGGCAGGACGTGCGCGTTGGGACCGCCGATGTAGCGGAACAGCGGCAGACCGGCCTCCTCGGCGGCGGCCTTGGCCACGGCGAGGGAGGTGCCCAGGATGGCGTTGGCGCCGATCCGGGACTTGTCCGGGGTGCCGTCCAGGTCGATCAGCGCGCGGTCGATGATGCGCTGCTCGTCGGGGGTGTGGCCGAGCAGTTCGTCCGCGATCTCGTCGTTGACGGCGGTGACGGCCTTCGTCACGCCCTTGCCGCCGTACCTGTCGCCGCCGTCGCGCAGCTCGACCGCCTCGAACCTGCCGGTGGAGGCACCGCTGGGGACACCAGCTCGGGTGATGGTCCCGTCGTCGAGCAGGACCTCGACCTCGACTGTCGGGTTGCCCCGGGAGTCAAGGATCTCCCGCGCCTGGACTGACTCGATGGACGCCACGATCTCTCCGTATCTTCGGTGTCTGGGCCCACAGTTCCGGGCCCGGACACGAGACTAGCGACCCCTGAGCCGGTCAGTGGCGTCCGCCCTGCCACATTGGTCTAGTCCATACGGGTCATCGGCCCCCGGAGCCCCTCCCCGCTGGTCCTCCCAGGCTTCTCGGTCTAGCGTGAGGGATCCTCGACACCCAAGGAGTCGTCGACCGTGACCGCTGTTCGAACCGTCCTTGTCTCCGGGGCCAGCGTCGCCGGACCCGCCCTCGCCCACTGGCTCCACCGGTACGGGATCCGCGTCACCGTGGTGGAGAGGGCCCCCGCTCCCCGCACCGGCGGGCACGCCGTCGACGTGCGCGGCGTCGCCGTCGACGTCGCCCGGCGCATGGGAGTGCTGGAGGCCCTCCGCGCCCGTGTGACCGAGACCTCCCGCACCGTGTTCGTCCGCGCGGACGGCCGGATCCGCGCCGACATCGGCACCACCATGGACACCGACCACGACCGGTCCCTGGAGGTCGTGCGCGGCGATCTCACCCGCATCCTGCACGAGCCCACCACCGCGTACACGGAGTACCTGTACGACGACACCGTCACCGCTCTGGAGGAGACCCCGCACGGGGTCCGCGCGACCTTCGAGCGCACCGAACCCCGCGTGTTCGACCTGGTCGTGGGCGCCGACGGCCTGCACTCCCGCACCCGGGGACTGGTCTTCGGCCCCGAGGAGCGCTACGCCCGCTACCTGGGCGCCCTGATCAGCATCGCCACCGTCCCCGACCTCCTCGGCCAGGACCGGGAGGTGCGCCTGTACAACGAGCCCGGCCGCGCCGCCGGGATCAGCACCTCCCCCCGCTTCCCGGGGGCCAAGGCCCTCTTCCTCATACACGAGCGCGAGCCGCGGGGCGTGGACCGGGCTCCGGAGGAGGAGCAGAAGGCGTACCTGCGCGCCCGCTTCGCCGGGTCCGGTTGGGAGTGCGCGCGACTCCTGGACGGGCTGGACGACAGCCCCGACTTCTACTTCGACTCGGTCACACAGATCCGCATGGACCGGTGGTCCCGGGGACGGGTGACGCTGCTGGGAGACGCCGGGTACGGCCCCTCCCCCATGTCCGGCCAGGGCACCACTCTGGCGCTGGTCGGCGCGTACGTGCTGGCCCAGGAGCTGTCCCGGCACACGGCCCCCGCCGTCGCGCTCGACGCGTACGAGGCCCGGATGCGCCCGTACGTCCTGGCCAACCAGGCCATCGCGGACACCGGACTGGGTTTCCTCGCGCCGCGCTCCCGCCTGGGCCTGGTCGGGCGCGACGTGCTGCTGAGGTTCAGCGGGCTCCTGTCCCGGCTGTCCGGTCTGGACACACGGGTGGCCGACGCCGCCGAGGGGATCGACCTGGACGCCCCCGCGCCGCCCGGAACCGGCTAAACCGAACCGCCCGGAAGTGGCCGTTCCCCTTGCCGGGTCCACGGGCCTGTCTATAGTTCCCACTGAGGGCCACCGTCCCCCCCATCCGTGCCCGGAACAGCCACGGCCCCGCGTGAACGGTAGAGGACGAGCATGGCCAACCCGAAGACCGACCCGGTGGACGGGGCCCTGCGCCCCGCACGACAGAGACGCGCCGAGCTGGCGTTGCTGCTCGCCTCGATCGGGGTGACCTTCGCGGCTCTGCTCTACGCGTCGCTGTCGGTCACCGGCGGTGTGGAGAACCGCGTCCTGGTCTACGGACTGGTTCTCGGCGCCGGAGCGCTCGCCCTGCACGTGCTGATGCGGTTCGTGGCGCCTTACGCCGACCCCGTGCTGCTCCCCGTCGCCACCGCGCTCAGCGGGATCGGGCTCACCATGATCTGGGCGCTCCAGATGACCCGGGACCAGGCGCCCGGCAGCAGCGAGGCCGACCGGCAGCTGATGTGGACGCTGGTCGGCATGGTCCTGTGCGCCGCCGCCATCGCGTTCGTCCGGCAGCCGCGCCGCCTCACGATGTACACCTACCTGATCGCCCTGGTCGCGCTGGTCCTGCTGCTGCTCCCGCTGTCGCCGCTGGGCCACGAGGTGCTCGGCGCCCGGCGGTGGATCATGATCGGGCCCTTCACCATGCAGCCCTCGGAGTTCGCGAAGGTGCTCCTGGTGATCTTCCTGGCCTCGTACCTGGGCCGCCAGCGCGAGGTGATGGCGCTGGTCACCCGGACCTTCCGGATCGGCGGGGTGAAGGTGTTCAGCGCGCCGCGCGCCCGGGACCTGGCCCCGATGGCCGTGGGCTGGGGCGTGGCGATCCTGCTACTCGTGGGCACCAAGGACCTGGGCACCTCGCTGCTGCTCTTCGGCACGTTCCTGGCGGTGCTGTACGCGGCCACCGCCCGCAAGTCCTGGGTGCTGATCGGGCTGGTGGCCTTCTCCGGTGGGGCGTACGTCGCCTACCTGATGTTCGGTCACGTGCAGAACCGGGTGCGGATCTGGCTGAACGCGTTCGACCCGGAGGTGTACCACAGCGCGGGCGGCAGCTTCCAGGTGGTGGAGGGCATGATCGCCCTGGCCTACGGCGGGCTGCTGGGCACCGGGTTCGACGGCGGCAACGCGCAGAACCTGTTCGCCGCCGACAGCGACCTCATCCTGGTGTCGACGGGCGAGAAGCTGGGCCTGACCGGGCTGATGGCGGTGCTGACCCTGCTGCTGCTGTTCGCCCAGCGGGCCCTGCGCATCGCCCTGGGCTGCCGCGACGTGTTCCTGAAGCTCACCGCCCTGGGCTACGGGTTCATCACCGCGTTCGACGTCTTCATCGTGCTCGGCGGCGCCACGCTGATCATCCCGCTCACCGGTATGACCACGCCCTTCATGTCGGCGGGCGGATCCGCGCTCATGGCCAACTGGCTGATCGTGGGCCTGTTGCTGACCATCAGCGAGTCCGCCCGCCGACCGCAGGAGTCGTTCAGTTCGGGGCTGGCGCCCGGCGACCCCTCGACCGAGGTGATCAACGTGCGCGACCTGCCCGACGGCATCCGCTGACTCAGGTCAGGAACGTGATGCACAGCGAGGCGACGAGGATGCCGAAGAGCATCACGACCGCCGAGTAGCCGAGGATGCGGCCCGCCCTGAGCTTGGTCAGGGCGAGCAGCGGCAGCGCCCAGAACGGCTGGATGCCGTTGGTGAGCTGGTCGCCCATGGCCACGGCCATGACGCCCACCCCGGGGCGGATGCCCAGGGTCTCGGTGGCGCCGATGACCACCGGCCCCTGCACGGCCCACTGGCCACCGCCCGAGGGCACCGCGAGGTTGACCAGGCACGCGCTGATCAGGGCCCAGAACGGGTACGTGAACGGGGTGGAGAACGAGATGAACCACTGGGTGATGACCTCCAGCAGCCCCGAGGTGTCCATGATCCCCATGATCCCGGCGTAGAAGGGGAACTGGATGATCACGGCGGAGGCGTTCCGCGCCCCCTCGGCGGCGGCGGCCGAGTAGCCCGCCAGCGTCCCGTGCAGGCCCAGCCCGGCCATGAGGAACGCGAAGTTGAGCAGGTTGATGTCCATGCCCACCACACCGTTGGTCACGAGCGCGGGCACCAGGTGGACCAGCCCCACGGCCACCACCGCGTACACCAGCACCCGGCTGTGCATGAGGCGCTGCGCCGGGGACAGGGCGCGCAGCTCGTCGCGGCCGGGCCGACCGGGGCCCGGCTCGCTGTCGGAGGTGTCACCGATCTCCTCGCTCTCCTCCGCCTTGGGGGTCATGCTCATCAGCAGCAGCGGTGCGCCGATCAGCATGGCCGCGAGGAAGACCAGGTTGAAGGGCTGGAAGATGGTCTCGCTGAGCGGAATCAGGCCGATCTGGTCCTCTAGGAAGTGCCCGGGGGTGTTGACCAGCAGGGGCGCCGAACCGGACAGGCCGCTGTGCCAGACCATCAGCCCCGTGTAGCCGCCCGCGACGACCAGCGGGAAGTGCACCCTGATCCCGCGCTCCTTGCAGGAGCGGGCCACCTCCACGGCCAGCAGGGCACCGGCGATCAGACCGAGCCCCCAGTGCACCATGCCCAGGAGCGCGGAGCCCACGGCCGTGACCAGGACCGCCGTCAGCGGCCCCCGGGCCAGCCCCGCCACCCGGAGGATCGCCCGCCGCGCCGGGGGCGAGGACGCCAGTGCGTACCCGGTGACCAGGACCAGGGCCATCTGCATGCCGAACTCCAGCAGGCCCCAGAACCCGCCGTACCAGTCCCCGACCAGCTGGATCGGCGTCCGGTCGGTGAGGAACAGGGCCATCCCGAAGACGAGGGCGGACAGGATGACCGCGAAGACGAAGGCGTCCGGCACCCATCTGGTGCTGAACGCCGCGAGGGCGTTTCCGAAGCGGCGCATGAGGGGCTCCCACGTGTACGGGGGCCCGGACCGCGGCGGAGGGTGCCGGAGCCCCGGGCCCCGAGGTGAGAGCACTGTGTTGCACGGGTCACACGGGAGTCAAGATCAACTTGACCTATGTGAGGTTCTTCCGAGCTGGCCCAGCCGTTCGCGGGGTGCGGTCGACGGGTGGACCCGCCGTAACGGGGCGGGGAGCGACGATCGTGCTGCTCCGGACGCCGGGGCGGAGCGCGACTCCCACCGGGTCGCGTGCACCGTGGTCGGCCGGAGGCCGGGACCGCTCCGTGGCGTTCCGGCCCCGGGCGGGAAACCGCGCCGGGGCCGTCACGCTCCGCCTATCCGGTCTTCGACCAGTACGTGCGCCACTGTTCGTCGGTGAGCTCGCGGGGCTCGTGGCCCTCGGCGCGGGCGGCCTCCTCGGCGGCACGCACACGGGTGTCGAAGCGGCGGGCCGCCAGGCGCAGGTCGCTCTCCGGGTCACGGCCCTGGTCCCGTTCCGCGGCCACGGCGGCGAACAGCTCCCCGCCCTCGGAACCGTCGTCACCCACCAGGTCGGCGGGGAACCCGTTGCGCACGGCCCGCTTCTGGAGCTCGTAGGCCAACAGCACGGCCGGCTGGGCGAAGGGCACCCCGTCCAGTACCGAGGTCTCACCGCTGCCGCCCCTGGCCTTGGCCTTCGCGGAGCGCTCGGCCGCCTTGATGGCCTCCCAGTTCGACCACACCTCGTCGGTGCCGGACACGTCCTGGCCGCCGAACACGTGCGGGTGGCGACGGGTCATCTTGTCGATGATGGCGTCGGCCACGTCGTCCACCGTGAACCGGGCCGGGTCCCCCTCGGGGCGCTCGGCGCCGATCGCGGCGTGGAAGACCACCTGGAGCAGCACGTCCCCCAGCTCCTCGCGCAGCTGCGGGTAGTCACCGTCCTCGATGGTCTCCAGGGTCTCGTAGGACTCCTGGATCAGAAACTTCGCCAGGGACTCGTGGGTCTGGGTGCTGTCCCACGGGCACTCCCGGCGCAGCGTCTCCATCACCTCGACCAGGCGGAGCATCCGGTGCCCGGGCACCGGTGGGGTCGGGGCGTCGCTCGTCATCAGTCCTCGCTCACGTGCTGGTCGGAGGGGAGCCAGCCGCCCGCACGCAGGGCGTCCAGCACCAGGGCCACGGACTCGGAGGGGTCCGCGCCCACGGTGTCGACGACCAGGTCGGCGTCGGTCGGCTCCTCGTAGGGGTCGGAGACCCCGGTGAACTCGGGGATCTCCCCCGCGCGGGCCTGGGCGTACAGGCCCTTGCGGTCCCGGGCCTCGCACTCCTCCAGGGGCGTGGCCACGTGTACCAGGAAGAAGTCCCCGAACTCCTCCACCATGGCACGGACCTCGGCCCGGCCCGACGCGTACGGCGCGATCGGCGCGCAGACCGCCACCCCGCCGTGGCGGGTGATCTCGGCGGCCACGTAGCCGATGCGCCGGATGTTGAGCTCGCGGTCCTGCCGGGAGAAGGTGAGCCCCTTGGAGAGCACGCGTCGCACCACGTCGCCGTCGAGCAGGCTCACGGTGCGGCCGGAGCGGCGGACGCCGTCGCACACACCGCGGGCGATGGTGGACTTGCCCGAACCGGACAGGCCGGTGAAGAGCAGGGTGAGGCCGCGCCGGGTGCGTGCGGGGCGCAGCCGGGCGAGCTCGGCGCCGACCCGGGCCGGGGTGAACCAGGCGGGCAGTTCGCGGCCGTGCGCGAGCTCCGCCGCGACCTCCTCGTCGGTCGGCTCCGCGAGGACGGTGCGCGGGTCCACGTGGGTGAGGGGCTTCCACAGCGCCTCGTTCGCGTCGTACCGCCACGGTTCGGGGTCCAGGACGGTCAGCGGCGGCCGCTGCGCCATGACCCGCTCGGTCTCGGGCGCGTGCCCGCCCGCCTCGACCAGCAGGTGGGTGGCGCCGTAGGCGGCGGCGACGTGGCCCGCGAGCGCGGCGTCCCGCTCGGTCCAGGAGCCGCCGAGCGCGCCCGTGGCGCGGGCCCGGGACCGGGGCAGGGTGACGACGGCGAACGACGTCCGGGGCGGCAGCAGCGGTTCGGCCGCGAGCACGGCGTCGGCCAGTCCCGCGTCGTGCAGGCCGGTGTCCAGGATGACCAGGACCTCGGCCCGCCCCAGCGCCTCGGCCTCGGCCCGGATCTGGTGCAGGGCCCGGTGGTGCAGCGGCCGGTCGGTGACCACGGCCAGCAGGGGGCGGTCGGGCTCCAGCCCGCTCTGGGCGCGGACCTCGGCGGGGGTGGACCGCAGTTCCCTCAGGACCCCGTAGGTGGGCGGCCGCAGCAGAGTGACGTCCCCCGCCAGGTGGTGCACGCCAGGTTCACCGGGTGACTCCCAGCTCTCGCTCACCACCAGCTCGGCCAGGGGCGCGCCCTCCAGGTCGGTGAGGGTGAGCCGCTCCCGTCCCGCCAGTTCCTCCGGCACCTCCAGGGTGACCGGAACCGGCCAGGGCCGACCGTCGGGCAGACGTCCCCGGAGCGCCACCGACTCCGCCTGTTCGCGGGTCATGAACCCGGCCAGCGGGTAGGCGCCGCTGAGGATGAGCTCCAAGTGGGCGAGGCCGTCCGGACCTGGTGCGAAGGCCGGGGCACTCGGTCGGCCGCTGTCGCCGTCCCGTCCGCTCCCGTGTCTGTGGGCACTCACCACGCGCTTCCTCTTCTCTGGCCGTTCAGCGGAACCCTCCACGAGCGTCCAGCGTATGCCCGGCGGATCGCCCGCCCCGGCGGCGAACCCGTCACTCCGGAATATCAGCAGTTCAGAGCGGGTTCTCTTCCTAGTGACCTCTCCGGATCACCGTGGCCGAGGGCAGGTCGGGGACGCGCGGGAACCGAACCGCCGACCTCGCGACCGGGCCCGCGCGCGACGGTGGTACTGGATAAGCTGAGGGAAGCCGGGTGGCCACGCCCATCCACACACACGGCCGCCCACAACCGTCACCGGACCGTCCCCACTCGACTCGCGGGACGGCGGCAACCGTGCCCGCCGCACGCGGGTGTCGGCGTCAGGGCAGGACCCGACTCCTGAACCGGACCACTTCCAGTTTTTGGTGCTATGAGCCTCATTGGACTTCTCGCCGACGTCTCCACGGACCCGGCACTGCACAGTGCGATCGAGACCGCCCGAAGCGGCCGCGATCCCCATCTCGACCTCGTCGCCCCGGCGGCTCTGCGCCCCTTCATGGTGGGGGCGCTCGCCGCCGACTCCCCCGTGGGCGCGAACCGGCCGGTGCTCGCCGTCACCGCCACCGAGCGGGAGGCCGCCGACCTGACCGACGCGCTCGGCTCACTGCTGCCCGCGGACTCCGTCGCGCTCTTCCCCGCCTGGGAGACCCTGCCGCACGAGCGGCTCTCCCCGCGCTCGGACACCGTGGGCCAGCGTCTGGCGGTCCTGCGCCGTCTGGCGCACCCCGACCCCTCGGACCCCCTCACCACCCCGCTGCGTGTGGTGGTGGCCCCGGTCCGCAGCGTCCTCCAGCCGCTGGTCGCCGGGCTCGGTGACCTCGAACCGGTCCGTATCCGGCCCGGCGACGAGGCGTCCCTGGAGGACGTGGTCAGCTCCCTGACCAACACCGGCTACGCCCGCGTCGACCTGGTGGAGAAGCGCGGCGACATGGCCGTGCGCGGCGGCATCCTGGACGTCTTCCCGCCCACCGAGGAGCACCCGCTCCGGCTGGAGTTCTGGGGCGACACCGTCGAGGACATCCGGTACTTCCAGGTGGCCGACCAGCGCTCCATCACTCCCGGTGAGAACGGGGAGGCCGCCGACTCCCGGGCCGCCTCCGGCCTGTTCGCCCCGCCCTGCCGCGAGCTCCTGCTCACCGAGACCGTGCGTGAGCGGGCCCGCGCCCTGGCCGCCGAGCACCCCTCGCTGGCCGAGGTGCTCACCAAGATCGCCGACGGCGTCTCGGTCGAGGGCATGGAGGCGTTCGCCCCCGTGCTGGCCGAGCGCATGGAACCCTTCCTGGAGTACCTGCCGAAGAACGCCATGGTGGTGGGCTGCGACCCCGAGCGCATCCGGACCCGCGCCGTGGAACTGGAGGCCACCAGCGCCGAGTTCCTGGACGCCTCATGGATCAACGCCGCCTCCGGCGGCGAGGCCCCCATCGACCTCGGTGAGTCCGCCTACATGTCCATCTCCGAGCTGCGCTCGGTCGCCAGCGGCCTGGGCCTGCCCTGGTGGGGGCTGACCCCCTTCAGCGCCGGCGAGGACGCGGGCGAGGAGGACGACGCGGTCGTGGTGGGCGCGGTGCCCGCCGACTCCTACCGCGGCGACACCGAGCGCGCCCTGGCCGACGTCAAGAGCTGGCTGCACGACAACTGGAGCGTCGTGCTGGTCACCCAGGGGCACGGTCCCGCCGAACGCCTGGTGGCCATGCTCCGGGACGCCGGGCTGGGGGCCGCGCTCTCCGCCGACCTGGTCGAGCCGCCCAAGGAGGCGATCGCGACCGTCACCACCGGTCTGGTCGACCACGGCTTCCTGCTGCGGTCGGTACGCACGGTGGTCCTCACCGAGACCGACCTGGTGGGGCAGAAGTCCTCCACCCGCGACATGCGCCGCATGCCCAGCCGCCGCAAGGGCACGGTCGACCCCCTCCAGCTCAAGCCGGGCGACTACGTCGTGCACGAACAGCACGGTGTGGGCCGCTACCTGGAGATGGTCAGCCGCCAGATCCAGGGCGCCACCCGCGAGTACCTGCTCATCGAGTACGCGCCCTCCAAGCGCGGCCAGCCCGGCGACCGCCTGTTCGTGCCCACCGAGCAGCTCAGCGAGGTCACCCGGTACGTCGGCGGCGAGGCGCCCACGCTGTCCAAGATGGGCGGCGCCGAGTGGAGCAAGGCCAAGAGCCGCGCCCGCAAGGTCGTCCGCGAGATCGCCGGTGACCTCATCCGCCTGTACTCGGCCCGGCAGGCCTCCCCCGGGCACGCGTTCGGCGCGGACACCCCGTGGCAGAACGAGCTGGAGGACGCCTTCCCCTACGTGGAGACGCCCGACCAGCTCGCCGCCATCGACGAGGTCAAGAAGGACATGTCCAAGTCGGTCCCGATGGACCGGCTGATTTGCGGCGACGTGGGATACGGCAAGACCGAGGTGGCGGTGCGCGCCGCGTTCAAGGCGGTCCAGGACGGCAAGCAGGTGGCCCTGCTGGTGCCCACCACCCTGCTGGTCCAGCAGCACCTGTCGACCTTCACCGAGCGCTACGCGTCCTTCCCCGTCACGGTCAAGCCGATGTCGCGGTTCCAGACCGACGGCGAGGTCGAGCTGACCCGCGAGGGCCTGCGCTCCGGCGAGGTCGACGTGGTGATCGGCACCCACCGCCTGCTGTCGCAGGAGACCCGGTTCAAGGACCTCGGCCTGGTCATCATCGACGAGGAACAGCGCTTCGGTGTGGAGCACAAGGAGGCCCTGAAGCGGCTGCGCACCCAGGTGGACGTGCTGGCGATGTCGGCCACGCCCATCCCGCGCACCCTGGAGATGGGTCTGACCGGCATCCGCGAGATGACCACGATCCTCACCCCGCCCGAGGAGCGCCACCCGGTGCTCACCTTCGTGGGGCCCTACGAGGACAAGCAGATCACCGCCGCCATCCGCCGCGAGCTCATGCGCGAGGGACAGGTGTTCTTCGTGCACAACCGGGTGGCCTCCATCGACAAGGTGGCGGCCTCCATCAAGCGGCTGGTCCCCGAGGCCCGGGTGGCCTACGCGCACGGCCAGATGAACGAGCAGCAGCTCGAGAAGGTCATGGTCGACTTCTGGGAGAAGAACTTCGACGTGCTGGTCTCCACGACCATCGTCGAGTCCGGCCTGGACGTGCCCAACGCCAACACGCTGATCATCGACCGCGCCGACACCTACGGCCTGTCCCAGCTGCACCAGCTGCGCGGCCGGGTGGGGCGCGGCCGCGAGCGCGCCTACGCGTACTTCCTGTACCCGCCGGAGCGCCCGCTCACCGAGACCGCCTACGAACGGCTCGCCACCGTCGCCCAGCACACCGAGACCGGCGCCGGCATGTACGTGGCCATGAAGGACCTGGAGATCCGGGGCGCGGGCAACATCCTGGGCGCGGAGCAGTCCGGGACCATCGCCGGTGTGGGCTTCGACCTGTACGTGCGCATGGTCGGTGAGGCCGTCGCCGAGCTCAAGGGCGACCCGGAGGCGGTGGCCGAGGTCGAGACCAAGGTGGAGCTGCCGATCAACGCGCACATCCCGCACGACTACGTGCCGGGCGAACGCCTGCGCCTCCAGTCGTACAAGCGCATCGCCAGCGTCACCAGCGAGGCGGACATCCTCGCCGCCTACGAGGAGCTCACCGACCGCTACGGCACCCCGCCGCAGCAGGTGGACAACCTCATGGCGGTGGCCCGGTTCCGGGTGCTGGCCAAGTCCGCCGGGCTGGCCGACGTGGTCATGCAGGGCAACCAGATCCGCTTCTCCCCGGTGGAGCTGAGGGAGTCCCAGGAGCTGCGGCTGCGCCGGATGTACCCGAGATCCATCCAGAAGGAGTCCGCGAAGACCCTCCTGGTGCCGGTCCCGAAGGCGGGCGGGCTCGGCGGCAAGCCGCTGCGCGACCTCGAACTCCTCAAGTGGTGCACCGACCTGGTCAACTCCATCTTCGAGCCCGACAAGCGCAGGGTCGTCCCCAAGGGCGACTGACCTCCCCGGAGGAGACAGTGGGGGCACGGCCGACGGCCGTGCCCCCACGTTCGTCCCCCGACCTCAGTCGCGGCGCTCCACCTCGTCGGGAGCGGCCTCGTAGGTGATGCCGTACATCTCCTCCTCGGCCTCCTCGTCCGCTCGGCCGCGGCGCCACCAGCCGCCCTCGGCGCGCCGGTCCGCGCGGCGCTGCGCCCGCAGCTCCCGGCGGGCTTCCCTGCGCGCCCGGCGCTCCACCACGCGGTCGCGCCCGCGGGCCCGGCGTACACGGCGCAGCGCCGCCCGGCGCTCGGCGACGGTCGGCTCCGGCACCTCCTCCACCACCCGCTCCTCCTCGCGGGGGCGCAGCGCCGTGACGGTGGCCAGCCCCTTGCCGACCGGCACGTCGTCGGGCAGCTCCACCACGGGCACGGCGGGTGCGGGGCGCGGCTCCGCGGCGGTCTCCCCCCGCTCGGCGGCGACCCGCCGGGACTGCCTGCGCGTGTACCACCAGTTGGCGATCCAGGCCGCCACCGCGGCCGCCACCCCCACTTCGAGGGCGGCCACCACACCCACCTGCCAGGCCGAGGGGCCCACCTCGCTGAGCCGCTGCGCCCCCAGGGAACCGCCCGCGACCCCGGCCAGGGCCGCGAACAGCAAGCCCGTCGTCACACCGCACACGAACCCCCACAGGGGCGCCGCCTCGCTGACCACGTCCGGCGCGCTGCGCTGGGTCAGCACCCCGCCGATCGCCCCCGCCACGAACGGCACCACCAGGGCGCCGAGGGACAGCACCGGGGCGGCTCCGTTGGAGGGCAGCGCCGCCAGCATCGGCAGCGCCGGAACCGCGCCCACCGACACCTCGGTCGGCGCGACCACCGTGGACGCCCCCATCGCGAACCCCGGACCGAGCGCGTAACAGACCGCGAACACCACCGCGTTGGGCAGGTACGCCAGCTGCACGATCAGCAGGAGCGTCCCGCCGACCATCCCCGGCCCCAGCGACCGCGTGATCTCGACCGCCTCCGGCAGGTTCAGCCCCAACGCCACCAGGAACAGCACCAGCCCCCCGACCAGCAGTGTTCCCGTGGACGCGAGCATGCCCACCAGCAGCGACCTCGACCGCGCGGGCATGAGGTCGAGCAGGTCGCGCGCGGCCACGCCCTTGTCCCGCATGAGCTGGCGCAGCACCCCCAGCCCGCCCGCGATGAACGCGATCACGAACCCCATGAGGAGCGCGCGCGGCATGCTCGGCACGGCCTCGTCGGTGCGGGCCAGGAGCGCGAGCGTGCCCGCGATCGCCGCGTAGGGACCGGCGATGGCCAGCGCCGCCCGGTGCACGTGCCGGAGCCGCCCGATCACGCAGCCGCGCGCCAGCCAGCGGCCGAACCGGTACAGCAGCATCCCCGGCAGCAGGACCAGGCCCATCGGCAGCAGGCTGATCTGCCCCTCCGCGAAGGAGAAGGAGACGTGGTGGCCCACCAGCCAGGCCAGGACGGCCCCGCGCAGGAGGTCGGCGATGTCCTCGCCGAAGGTGTCGTGCGGCGCCGCCACCCACCCGGCCAGGGTGAGCGTGACGATCACCGCCAGGCCGATGCCCGCCGCGGACGCGGCGGCGATCCCGCCCGTCGCGTAGATCGGACGGCCCGCCGCCTCCGGCGGTGACGCGGGCACACCCTCGGAGGCCCCGTCGCTGGTGCTCGTGGACCGCTTCGACTGTCGGCCTCGGTCGGGGGGAGATCCTGGCGTACTCACCCGACTTATGCTGCCAGGGACCGGAATGCTCCGTGGTATCCGGGCGGCGCGTGTCGTGCCCGCGTCACCTCGGGGGAACGCCCGACAAACGCGATACGTCGTAAGATGACAGCCCGCCCCCCGCACGAAGGACGCCCCATGTCAGAGCTCGAACCCGACCGCGGCTACCGGTTGTCCGACACCGAACGCGACGACGCCCTCGGGAAGCTCCGCGTGGCCTTCGAGGAGGGGCGGCTGGACACCGAGGAGCACGAACAGCGCTCGGACGCCGCCCTCCGGGCCGTCAACAGCGCCGACCTCGTCCCGCTCTTCGACGACCTCCCGCCCGGGCTGGCCCCCGACGCCGTCGCCGTCCCCGAACCGGCCTCACCCGCCGTCCCCGACGAGGACACGGCCGAGGTCTCCGAGAAGGACAAGGGAGTGAACGTCGGCGGCCTCCTCGGCTGGGGCGGCTTCCTCCTCCTGGTGTGGGGCACGCCCTCCTTCGTCAGCGGCAACGTCTACGCCATCACGGTCTTCCTCGGGTTCTTCTGCCTCATGGTGATCGGCCCCCTCGTCGGGCAGCTCGTCGCTCGGCGCGGGCGCCGGGACCAGGACGGCTGACCCCCGCACACGAAACGGCTCCGCCCCGCCGACCGGATGTCACCGGCGGCGGGGCGGAGCCGTGCTGAACGAGCGCCCTGCGGGGCACGTCCCCTAGAAGAGGTCGCGCACCAGCTGAGCGGTCTCGCTCGGGGTCTTGCCGACCTTGACGCCAACGGCCTCGAGGGCCTCCTTCTTGGCGGCGGCCGTGCCGGAGGAGCCGGAGACGATGGCGCCGGCGTGGCCCATGGTCTTGCCCTCCGGGGCGGTGAAGCCCGCGACGTAGCCGACAACCGGCTTGGTCACGTTGGCCTTGATGAAGTCGGCCGCGCGCTCCTCGGCGTCGCCGCCGATCTCACCGATCATCACGATCACGTCGGTGTCCGGGTCGGCCTCGAAGGCCGCCAGGGCGTCGATGTGCGTGGTGCCGATGATCGGGTCGCCACCGATGCCGACGGCGGACGAGAAGCCGATGTCGCGCAGCTCGTACATCATCTGGTAGGTGAGCGTGCCCGACTTCGAGACCAGGCCGATGCGGCCCGGCTTCGCGATGTCGGCCGGGATGATGCCGGCGTTGGACTGGCCCGGGGTGATGAGACCGGGGCAGTTCGGGCCGACGATGCGGGTCTTGTTGCCCTTGGAGCCGGCGTAGGCCCAGAAGGCGGCGGTGTCGTGGACCGGGATGCCCTCGGTGATCACGACGGCCAGACCGATCTCGGCGTCGATCGCCTCGACGACGGCGTCCTTGGAGAACTTCGGCGGAACGAAGATCACGGTGACGTCGGCGCCGGTGGCGGCCATACCGTCCGCGACGGAGCCGAAGACGGGCACCTCGGTGCCGTCGAAGTCGACGCTCTGCCCGGCCTTGCGCGGGTTCACGCCACCAACGATGTTGGTGCCGGACGCGAGCATACGGCGGGTGTGCTTGGTGCCCTCAGAGCCGGTCATGCCCTGGACGAGCACCTTGCTGTCCTTGTTCAGGAAGATAGCCATGGTGTGTTGTCCCCTACTTCGCCGCGAGCTCGGCGGCCTGAGCGGCGGCGCCGTCCATCGTGTCGACCCGACGAACGGCCGGGTGGGCGCGCTCGTCGAGGATCTGGCGACCCAGTTCGGCGTTGTTGCCGTCCAGGCGGACGACCAGCGGCTTGCTGACGTCGTCGCCGCGCTGCTCCAGGAGCTCCAGAGCCTGCACGATGCCGTTGGCCACGGCGTCGCAGGCGGTGATGCCACCGAAGACGTTGACGAACACGCTCTTGACGGCGGGGTCGCCCAGGATGATCTCCAGGCCGTTCGCCATCACCTCGGCGGAGGCACCGCCACCGATGTCGAGGAAGTTGGCGGGCTTGACGCCGCCGTGGTTCTCACCGGCGTAGGCGACCACGTCCAGGGTCGACATGACCAGACCGGCACCGTTACCGATGATGCCGACCTCGCCGTCGAGCTTGACGTAGTTGAGCCCCTTGGCCTTGGCGGCGACCTCGAGCGGGTCACCCTCCTCGGCGAAGGTCAGGCTCTCCAGGTCCTGGCGGAACTCGGCGTTCTCGTCCAGGGTCACCTTGCCGTCGAGGGCGACGACCCGGCCGTCCTTGGTCAGGATGAGCGGGTTCACCTCCGCGAGGGTGGCGTCCTTGCCCACGAAGGCGTCCCACAGCTTGGAGACGATCTCCGTGGCGCCCGAGGCCGCGGCCTCGGGCAGGTTGCCTGCCTTGACGATCTCCGCGGCCACGTCGGCCGGGGCGCCCTTCAGGGCGTCGATCGAGATCTTGGCGACGGCGTCGGGGTTGGTCTCCGCGACCTCCTCGATCTCCATGCCGCCCTCTTTGGAGCAGATGGAGAGGAAGTTGCGGTTGGCGCGGTCGAGCAGGAAGGAGAAGTAGTACTCCTCAGCGATGTCACTCGCTTCCTCGACGAGGACACGGTGGACCGTGTGGCCCTTGATGTCCATGCCGAGGATCTGCTCGGCCTTGGCCTCGGCGTCCTCGGGGCCGTCGGCCACCTTGACGCCGCCGGCCTTCCCGCGGCCGCCCGTCTTGACCTGGGCCTTCACGACGACGCGGGGCTTGCCCGCGGCGGCGAACTCATCGGCGATGGCACGCGCCTCAGCGACCGTGCTCGCCACCTTCCCCTGGGGTACGGGAACCCCGTACTCTGCGAAGAGTTGCTTCGCCTGGTATTCGAACAGGTCCACGAGGGTCCGTCCTTGTAACTCGCTGGCTCAAGTGTGTACCGGGGTGGCGTGTCCGGATCGGCGGTGACGCACTGAAGGGGTGTCACACGACGCACACCCCTCGTTGGGGGTGAGCCGCCTACAGAGATCGAGATCGCCGCGGCGTTGCCACCCGCGACATGCGCAAAGCTTAGTCGCCCGTTGTCCGGCCACCGGACACCAGGGTCGCGTTGACCCCATGGCCTTGCGCACAAATGCCGCTCATGCGGCACTGCGGGGCCTCCCACATGGGAACATATGTGACCAGAGACACGACTGATAACACCGATCCGGGGTCGATCCGCCCCGCATCGGACTTCCACCGAAGTGCGACGAAGGTCACGACCCCTCAGGCCGCGTGCGCGGGCCGGATGTTCTCGCGCACCCAGTCCGCGATCTCCGCCGTCGGCGCACCCGGTGTGAAGATCCGGGCGACCCCCATCGCCTCCAGCTCCGCGATGTCGGAGTCGGGGATGATGCCCCCGCCGAACACCCTGATGTCGGTGGCGTCGTTCTCCCGCAGCAGCTCCATGACCCGGCCGAACATCGTCATGTGGGCGCCAGAGAGCACCGACAGCCCGATGGCGTCGGCGTCCTCCTGGAGCGCGGCGGCCACGATCATCTCCGGGGTCTGGCGCAGTCCGGTGTAGATGACCTCCACCCCGGCGTCCCTCAGGACCCGGGCGACGATCTTGACCCCCCGGTCGTGCCCGTCCAGTCCCGGCTTCGCGACGACGACGCGCGCGGCGGCCTCGGCCATGGCGTACCCCTCACTACGTTCCCTGCGGGGCGCCCCTCGTGAGGGCCCTCCCGCCGGGGAGATGATGAACTCGTGTGAAGAGTAACCCAGGTCACTCGCGGGTGCGGGGCACGGGGGCGGGTATCGTCCGACCATGGACGACGGATACGAACAGACCAGCACGGAGGACCTGCGGGAACGCGCCCTGGAACTGGCACGGAAGCGCTGGGACGTGGGCTTCCTCTGGCGCCTGCTGAGCCTGATCCCGGCCGCCGAGGCCGCCGCGGGCAACCGGGACGCCAGCGAGGCCAGCGTCGCCCAGGTGTCGGGGCTCCTCTACGAGGCGTTCTCGTCGGAGCACGACCCGAAGGTGCACGAGGCGCTGCGCCCCGTCTACATCGACTATCTCAACGGGGAGGACTGACCCCACCTGGGTGTCCGAAAACCGCCAGCATCCCCCTCTCCACTGGGCGAACATGGTGGTTGTGATGGACGACGAGCAGCGCTACAGAGCGGTACGGAGCAGGGACTCCCGTTTCGACGGGGTCTTCTACACCGCCGTGCGCACCACCGGCATCTACTGCCGACCGAGCTGCCCCGCAGTGACCCCGCGCCGGGAGAACGTCCGCTTCTACAGGACGGCGGCCGCCGCGCAGGAGTCCGGGTTCCGCGCCTGCAAACGGTGCCGGCCGGACACCGTGCCCGGCTCCCCCGAGTGGAACGTGCGGGCCGACGTGGTGGGCCGGGCGATCCGGCTGATCCACGACGGCGCCGTCGACCGAGGAGGGGTGGGCGCCCTCGCGGACAACCTCGGATACAGCGAACGCCAGCTCAACCGCCTGCTCAGCGCCGAGGTCGGCGCGGGACCGCTCGCCCTGGCCAGGGCGGAACGCACCCACACCGCGCGGGTCCTGGTGGAGACCACGGACATGCCCATGTCCGACGTCGCCTTCGCCTCCGGGTTCGCGAGTGTGCGGCAGTTCAACGAGACGATGCGGGCGGTCTTCGACCGCTCCCCCTCGGAGATGCGCGCCGCCACCCGACGGTCGAGCACACCACCGACCAGCGGGATCGTGCTGCGACTCCCGTACCGGGGCGCGATCGACCTGGACCGGATGCTCTCCTTCCTCGGTGACCGCGCGGTCCCGGGCGTGGAGGAGTACTCCGGCACCTACCGGCGCACGCTCCGTCTGCCCCACGGTCCGGGGATCGTCGAACTCTCCGCCGGTTCCGGGCACGTGCGGTGCCGACTGTGGCTGACCGACCCGAGCGACCTGACCAGCGCCGTGCGCCGCTGCCGGAGCCTGCTGGACCTGGACGCCGACCCCGACGCGGTCGCGGAGGTCCTCGGACCGGACCCCGTGCTCGGCCCGGTCCTGCGCCGACGCCCCGGGGTGCGCGCGCCGGGCCACGTGGACCCCGCCGAACTGGCGGTCCGCGCGGTCCTGGGCCAGCAGGTCTCGGTCAGGGCCGCGCGTACCCTGGCAGGACGGTTGGTGGCCAGGTACGGGGAACCGCTGGGACCCGGGCTCGACGGCCTGTTCCCCGGGCTCACCCACACGTTCGCCTCCCCGGAGGCGCTGACCGACGCCGACCCGGCGGGGATGTCCATCCCCGTGTCCCGGGGGCGGGCCCTCACCAACGTGGCGGGGGCGATCGCCTCCGGCCGCGTGGACCTGGGTCCGGGCTGCGACCGGGACGAGGCGGAACACCGACTGATGGAGCTGCCCGGGATCGGCCCGTGGACCGCCGGCTACGTCCGGATGCGCGGTCTGGGCGACCCGGACGTGTTCCTGGAGACGGACCTCGGGGTGCGGCAGGCCCTGGAACGAACGGGCCCGGTCTCACCGAAGGCATGGAGCCCCTGGCGTTCGTACGCGACCCACCTCCTGTGGGCGTCGCTGGGACTACCCGACGAGGAAGGATCAGGATGAACACACAGGAAGCACTTCCCATGGACCTGGAGCCGGTGGCCCCGCCACGCGAGGCGGCGGTGACCTTCCGGACTCCGCTCCCCGGCCCGACCCGCCACACCACGATGGACTCGCCCCTCGGCGAACTGACGCTGTACGGCGACGGCGAGGCCCTGGGCGGGCTGTTGACCCCGCCCAAGGAAGGACGGACCGTACCGTCCGACTGGGTGCGGGACGAGGCCGCGTTCACCGAGGTCAGGAAGCAGCTGACCGCGTACTTCGAGGGGAGGCTCCGGCACTTCGACCTGCCCCTCGCTCCCGCCGGTACGCCCTGGCAGCTCCGGGTGTGGCAGGCACTCACCACCATTCCCTACGGGGAGACCGCCAGCTACGGTGAGCTCGCCCAGGAGCTGGGCCGCCCCACCGCGTCCCGCGCCGTGGGCATGGCCAACGGGCGGAACCCGATCAGCGTCATCGTCCCCTGTCACCGGGTCATCGGCGCCAACGGGAGCCTGACCGGCTACGCGGGCGGACTGGAGCGCAAGGAGTTCCTCCTGGCCCTGGAGCGGTAACAAACCAACCAAATCAGGGGTGTAGCCGAAGGAACTTTCCGGTTACACCCCTTGTCCGTGCCTGGGTGCCTGGTTACTCTGCGGTAGCCACGAACACGAAGTGGTGTGTCACTCCCCGTTCGCACGACTCCCCCAGGAGAAGCGTTGACACTGCCAACCCCCCGAATCCCCCTCGTACTGACCGCCTCCGTCGCCCTCGTGGTCACGGGCATGACCCCCGCGTCCGCGCAGAACGAGCCCCTGAGCACCGCTGACAACGTCGAGATCCTTCTCGAGTCCGAGGTGGCCGACGACCTCCCCACCGCCGCCCCCTCCCTGGCCGACTCGGTCATCGAGGACGTCCTGGCGGAGCGCTCCACGGAGCTGTCCACCCTCGCCGCCCAGGACCGTGACGTGCGAGTCGACATCCGGGAGGCCAACGACGAGGCCGCCTTCGGTGTGGCCATCGTGACCGCCCCCGAGGTCGAGGGCGAGGACCCCTACGCCTGGCTGTTCGCCGCAGAGCTCGACGGCGCCTGGGAGGTGGGGCTCGAAGGCACCGACGAGTTCTCCCAGATCCTCGCCGCGTCCGGGCTGATGGACACCGAACAGCGCGAGACCGTCGCGGCCTCCACCGACCCCGACCAGCTCTCCCCCATGGCCTACACCGGCGTGGGGCTGCCGTTCTCGATCGGCACCTCGATGATCATGACCGGCGGCCCGCACGGGTTCAGCTCCGGCCCGCCGTACAGCTCAGTGGACTTCGCCGGGGGCAACGGCCAGGCCCGCGCCGCCCGGGGCGGCTACGCCTACTCCCTGTGCTCCGGCTGGACCCGGGTCATCCACGACAACGGATACTCCACGGACTACTACCACCTGGAGGACTACCAGTGGCTGCCCGGTAACAACGTCGGCACCGGCCACTACCTGGGCACCCAGGGCAACAGCCTCTGCGCGGGCGGCTCGACCACCGGCGCCCACATCCACTTCGCGCTGCGCGGTTACACGGACCCGAACGCCGCCGGTTGGTACGTGGCGCTGAACGGCCTGACCCTCGGCGGCTGGACCTTCGTCGAGGGCGCCAACTACGGCGGCTACGCCTACCGCAACGGCGTGGGCAACGTCTACCCGGGCGGCTCGATGTACAACTACGGCTTCTGACCCAAAGGGAGAGGGGCCCCTGGCTTCAGGGGCCCCTCTCCCCGTGTGCTCGGCCCTCTCCTCCCGCACGGAACACAACCCCTGGGGTTGAGGGGTTGTGTACGTGCGGGTGTGGAGCATCCTCAGCCCCAGGGGGTGTGCTTGACCTCCACCCCCCGGGATTCAGGGCCACCACCCAAACTCACAATTCACAAACGCACAAACCAGGACAACAAAAAAGAGAAGGAGAAGAACCCACACCCCAAGGCGTGAACCCTTCCCCTCCCCTTCCAAGAAAAACCGTGGCGGCGACCTACTCTCCCACCCCATCACAGGGCAGTACCATCAGCGCAAGGAGACTTAACGACCGGGTTCGGAATGAGACCGGGTGTGACCCTCCTGCCAAAACCACCACGGAAACCAACACCCACAACCACCACTCAACCCCGAAAGGGAATGACAGCCACGAGCAAGCTTCGTGAACAAAGTGTGCGCGAACATCCAATTATCTGCAGCGGACAAGCCCTCGACCTATTAGTACCGGTCAGCTCCACCCCTCACAAGGCTTCCACACCCGGCCTATCAACCCTGTCGTCTACAGGGAGTCTTACCCTCTCAAGGAGGCAGGAGACCTCATCTCGAAGCAAGCTTCCCGCTTAGATGCTTTCAGCGGTTATCTCTCCCGAACGTAGCCAACCAGCCATGCCCTTGGCAGGACAACTGGCACACCAGAGGTTCGTCCGTCCCGGTCCTCTCGTACTAGGGACAGCCCTTCTCAAGTCTCCAACGCGCACAGCGGATAGGGACCGAACTGTCTCACGACGTTCTAAACCCAGCTCGCGTGCCGCTTTAATGGGCGAACAGCCCAACCCTTGGGACCAACTCCAGCCCCAGGATGCGACGAGCCGACATCGAGGTGCCAAACCATCCCGTCGATATGGACTCTTGGGGAAGATCAGCCTGTTATCCCCGGGGTACCTTTTAGCCGTTGAGCGACACCGCTTCCACACGCCGGTGCCGGATCACTAGTCCCAGCTTTCGCTCCTGCTCGACACGTCCGTCTCACAGTCAAGCTCCCTTGTGCACTTACACTCAACACCTGATTACCAACCAGGCTGAGGGAACCTTTGGGCGCCTCCGTTACTCTTTGGGAGGCAACCGCCCCAGTTAAACTACCCACCAGACACTGTCCCCGAACCGGATCACGGTCCAAAGTTAGATGCCCGAAACAGTCAGAGTGGTATTTCACCAACGCCTCCACCGCCACTAGCGTGACAGTCTCACAGGCTCCCACCTATCCTACACAAACCATCCCAAACACCAATGTCAAGCTATAGTGAAGGTCCCGGGGTCTTTCCGTCCTGCTGCGCGAAACGAGCATCTTTACTCGTAGTGCAATTTCACCGGGCCCATGGTTGAGACAGTGGGGAAGTCGTTACGCCATTCGTGCAGGTCGGAACTTACCCGACAAGGAATTTCGCTACCTTAGGATGGTTATAGTTACCACCGCCGTTTACTGGCGCTTAGATTCCTAGCTTCGCGGGCCGAAACCCACTAACCAGTCCTCTTAACGTTCCAGCACCGGGCAGGCGTCAGTCCGTATACAGCGTCTTACGACTTCGCACGGACCTGTGTTTTTAATAAACAGTCGCTTCCCCCCGCTATCTGCGACCCCACCCAGCTCCGAAGGCATGCTTCTTCACCGGACAGGGCTCCCCTTCTCCCAAAGTTACGGGGACAATTTGCCGAGTTCCTTAACCATGGTTCACCCGAACGCCTCGGTATTCTCTACCTGACCACCTGCGTCGGTTTAGGGTACTGGCCACACACGAACTCGCTAGAGGCTTTTCTCGACAGCATGGGATCACTCACTTCGCCAAAAACGGCTCGGCATCACGTCTCAACCTTCATGAGAGGCGGATTTACCTACCCCTCGGCCTACACGCTTACCCCCGGACAACCACCGCCGGGTAGAGCTACCCTCCTGCGTCACCCCATCACTTACCTACTACAAGCTCGGGTCCCAGACCAGTTCAGAGGCACTCCCCGAAGGGACCACCAAGAACCAGCGTGGTTAGCATCACCTGATTCGATACTGGACGCTCGTGCACGGGTACGGGAATATCAACCCGTTATCCATCGACTACGCCTGTCGGCCTCGCCTTAGGTCCAGACTCACCCTGGGCGGATTAACCTGCCCCAGGAACCCTTAGTCAATCGGCGGCAACGTTTCTCACGTTGCTTTCGCTACTCATGCCTGCATTCTCACTCGCACACCCTCCACCACTCGATCACTCGGCAGCTTCACTGGATGCACGACGCTCCCCTACCAACCCAAGAATAAACTTGGACTTCACAGCTTCGGCGGTGTACTTAAGCCCCGCTACATTATCGGCGCAGAACCACTTGACCAGTGAGCTATTACGCACTCTTTAAAGGATGGCTGCTTCTAAGCCAACCTCCTGGTTGTCTGGGCAACTCCACAACCTTTCCCACTTAGCACACGCTTAGGGGCCTTAGCTGATGATCTGGGCTGTTTCCCTCTCGACTACGAAGCTTATCCCCCGCAGTCTCACTGCCACGCTTCACTTAACCGGCATTCGGAGTTTGTCTGACGTCAGTAACCTTGTAGGGCCCATCAGCCAAACAGTAGCTCTACCTCCAGCAAGAAACACGCGACGCTGCACCTAAATGCATTTCGGGGAGAACCAGCTATCACGGAGTTTGATTGGCCTTTCACCCCTACCCACACCTCATCCCCCAGATTTTCAACTCTGGTGGGTTCGGGCCTCCACGAGGTCTTACCCCCGCTTCACCCTGGACATGGGTAGATCACTCCGCTTCGGGTCCACAGCATGCGACTCAAACGCCCTATTCAGACTCGGTTTCCCTACGGCTACCCCACCCGGGTTAACCTCGCCACACACCATGACTCGCAGGCTCATTCTTCAAAAGGCACGCCATCACAACCCCGAAGGACTGCTCTGACGGCTTGACAGCACACGGTTTCAGGTACTATTTCACGACCCCTCACCGGGGCACTTTTCACCTTTCCCTCACGGTACTAGTGCACTATCGGTCATCAGGACGTATTTTGGCTTAGCAGGTGGTCCTGCCAGATTCACACGGAATTTCTCGGGCTCCGCGCTACTCGGGAGAACATCAACACCTAGACTCTTCCTTCACCTACGGGACTCTCACCCACTCCGGTACCGCTTCCCAACGGATTCAGCTAGAAAAATCATCAGCGCTCCAGGCCGACAGACCTGAAAAGATGCATCCCACAACCCCGCACACGCAACGACTGTCGTCTATCACACGCGCACGGTTTAGCCTCTTCCCCGTTCGCTCACCACTACTAGGAGAATCACTGTTGTTTACTCTTCCTACGGGTACTGAGATGTTTCACTTCCCCGCGTCACCACCAACTACCCTATACATTCAGGTAGCGGCAACCCGACACAACTCGGGCTAGGTTTCCCCATTCGGACACCCGCGGATCAAAGCTCGGTTGACAGCTCCCCGCGGCCTATCGTGGCCTCCCACGTCCTTCATCGGCGCCTGATGCCAAGGCATCCACCGTGTGCCACTATCACTTGGCCACTACAGATAATAAGATGCTCGCGCACACTATTCACAAATCAAAACACCAACCACAAACTCCGATACCTCACACCAGACCAGCTGGGAGTTCTCAGAGGTGGTAGCGGGAACCAACTCGGCCACCCACCCCCCAAAAAGAGAGCCGATGGCCGCGATTGCTTCCTCAGATACCCAACAGCGCGCCCCCCGACGCTTCTAGTCGCCGGAGGTGAAGTTCAATTTTCTATGAGCCACTCCCCATCACCCCGAAGGGTGTGAGGTCCACTTTCGAGTCCGACCAACGATAGAAAGGTGTTGGTCTTCAAAAGACTCCTTAGAAAGGAGGTGATCCAGCCGCACCTTCCGGTACGGCTACCTTGTTACGACTTCGTCCCAATCGCCAGCCCCACCTTCACTCATTCCCTCCCCGAAGGGTTAGGCCACAAGTTTCGGGTGTTGCCGACTTTCATGACGTGACGGGCGGTGTGTACAAGGCCCGGGAACGTATTCACCGCGGCGTTGCTGATCCGCGATTACTAGCGACTCCACCTTCATGGGGTCGAGTTGCAGACCCCAATCCGAACTGAGACCGGCTTTAAGGGATTCGCTCCACCTTACGGTATCGCACGCCCATTGTACCGGCCATTGTAGCATGTTTGCAGCCCAAGACATAAGGGGCATGATGACTTGACGTCGTCCCCACCTTCCTCCGAGTTGACCCCGGCAGTCTCCCATGAGTCCCCACCATTACGTGCTGGCAACATGGAACAAGGGTTGCGCTCGTTGCGGGACTTAACCCAACATCTCACGACACGAGCTGACGACAGCCATGCACCACCTGTCACCCACCAACTAAATGACCCTGTATCTCTACAGGTCCACGGGTGATGTCAAACCTTGGTAAGGTTCTTCGCGTTGCGTCGAATTAAGCAACATGCTCCGCCGCTTGTGCGGGCCCCCGTCAATTCCTTTGAGTTTTAGCCTTGCGGCCGTACTCCCCAGGCGGGGCGCTTAATGCGTTAGCTACGGCGCGGAAACCGTGGAAAGTCCCCACACCTAGCGCCCAACGTTTACGGCATGGACTACCAGGGTATCTAATCCTGTTCGCTCCCCATGCTTTCGCTCCTCAGCGTCAGGTAAGGCCCAGAGACCCGCCTTCGCCACCGGTGTTCCTCCTGATATCTGCGCATTTCACCGCTACACCAGGAATTCCAGTCTCCCCTACCTACCTCTAGCATGCCCGTATCCACTGCAGAACCGGAGTTAAGCCCCGGTCTTTCACAGCAGACGCGACATGCCGCCTACGAGCTCTTTACGCCCAATAATTCCGGACAACGCTCGGACCCTACGTATTACCGCGGCTGCTGGCACGTAGTTAGCCGGTCCTTATTCCCCACCTACCGTCAACCCCACGAGAACGTGGAGCCTGCGTTGGTGGTAAAAGAGGTTTACAACCCGAAGGCCGTCATCCCCCACGCGGCGTCGCTGCATCAGGCTTTCGCCCATTGTGCAATATTCCCCACTGCTGCCTCCCGCAGGAGTCTGGGCCGTGTCTCAGTCCCAGTGTGGCCGGTCGCCCTCTCAGGCCGGCTACCCGTAATCGCCTTGGTAGGCCGTTACCCCACCAACAAGCTGATAGGCCGCGAGCCCATCCCTGACCGATAAAACTTTCCACCCTCCACCATGAGGTGGCGGGTCGTATCCGGTATTAGACGGCGTTTCCACCGCTTATCCCGGAGTCAGGGGCAGGTTGCTCACGTGTTACTCACCCGTTCGCCGCTCGTGTACCCCGAAGGGCCTTACCGCTCGACTTGCATGTGTTAAGCACGCCGCCAGCGTTCGTCCTGAGCCAGGATCAAACTCTCCATAAAGGTCAAACAACCCGTCCCGGCGACCAGAGGTCAGCCTGGGGCGAGTAAACCTAGAAGAAATCCTGACCAACCAACTCGCGTTGGTTAATCAAAGGAACCCTACGCACCGAAGTGCGTCGGGGCCAAAACAAACATGGCTTAAAGAAAATCAAACACGCGCTGTTGAGTTCTCAAGAAACAATCGCTCTTCCCGTACAAGCGCCAGAACCTCAAGGTTCCGTCTGCTCTTCCGGAGAAGGCCTCTGCGTTTCCACCGCTTTAGCGGCTTCTTCGCTGTGTTGTGTCTTTACTTTATCAGGTGTTCCGCGCCCCGCCAAATCGGCGTTTTCGCTTTCAAACCTGATCCGGAGAAAGAATTCCCGGTGCCTCGTCCGCTCTGCGTTTCCGCCGGGCTTTTGAAGCAACTCCCCGAGCCTACATGCTCCGAGCGACTGCTCGAACCAGTGTGTTTCGGAGGAGGTGGACCGGCCCGCCCGCGGAGTTATCCGCGTTCGTCTCGCTCGGTCTTGACCAACTGTACCCCTGGGGTGGAGTGCTCGTGACAGGTTTCCGAAATCTCTTCGGTGTCCTGGCCTACATCGCCTCGGAGCGACCCGGTCGCGGGCCGGAAACCACCCGTCCACCGCTCCGGGTCCCGCTCCCCTCAGAGGAGCGGGACCCCTGTCCCCAGGGGATCCGACCGCCTAGAGCTTCTCGATCGGGGCGTACTTGACCAGGAAGTCCTTCTCACCGATGTCGGCGCCGAAGTCGATTCTGGCCTTGGTCTTGTCCCCGGCGCCGTCGACCAGCTGCACCCGGCCCATCCCGAAGGAGTCGTGGTTGACCAGGTCGCCCACACTGAGCGTGGGCGCCTCCTTGACGGCCTTCTTCCTCCCGCTGCCGAAGGGGCTCGCGAAGCCGCCGCCGCCACCACCGAATCCTCCGCCGGAGCGGCCGCCGATGGTGCGGCTGGGCGGGGCGGAGAGCGTGGACTCGGCGCGGCGCCAGTCGATCAGCGCCGACGGGATCTCGTCCAGGAACCGGGACGCCGGGTTGTAGGAGGGCGTCCCCCAGGCACTGCGCACCGCCGCGCGGCTCACGTACAGCCGCTGCTCGGCGCGGGTGATGCCCACGTACGCCAGGCGCCGTTCCTCCTCCAGCTCGGTCTTGTCCCCCAGCGTCCGCGTGTGCGGGAAGACCCCGTCCTCCATGCCGGTGAGGAAGACCGCCGGGAACTCCAGCCCCTTCGCCGCGTGCAGGGTCATCAGGGTGACCACCCCGCCGTCGTCGTCCTCGTCGGGGATCTGGTCGGTGTCAGCGACCAGCGAGATGCGCTCCAGGAAGTCGACCAGGGTGGGTTCGCCCGGGTCGATGCCCTGGTTCTCCTCGCCCTCCAGCTCCGCCTCGTCCTCGATGAGCGCGGCGAAGGTGTGCTCGAACTCCCGGGCCACGTCGACGAACTCCTCCAGGTTCTCCACCCGGCTCTCGTCCTGGAGGTCCTTGGACTCCGCGAGCTCCGACAGGTAGCCGGTCTTGCTGAGCACCGCCTCGACGATCTCCGCGGGGGTGCTGCCCGGGACGACCTCCGCGAGCTCGTCCAACAGGGCGGTGAAGTTGCGGATCGCCTTGGCCGAACGGGTCGCCAGGCCCGGGGCCTCGTCCACGCGGCGCAGCGCCTTCGAGAACGAGACGCGCTCACGCGCGGCGAGCAGCTCGATGGACTCCTCCGCCCGCGCGCCGATGCCGCGCTTGGGCACGTTGAGGATGCGGCGCAGGCTCACCGTGTCCTCGGGGTTGGCCAGCACCCGCAGGTAGGCGAGGATGTCACGGATCTCCTTGCGCTCGTAGAAGCGCACACCGCCGACGATCTTGTACGGCAGGCCGGTCCGGATGAAGACGTCCTCGAACACGCGGGACTGGGCGTTGGTCCGGTAGAAGACCGCGACCTGGCTCGGCTTGACCGCGCCCTCGTCGGTGAGCCGGTCGATCTCACCGACCACGAAGGCCGCCTCGTCGTGCTCGTTGTCCGCGACGTACCCGGTGATCATCGGGCCCTCGCCCTGCTCCGACCACAGGTTCTTGGCCGGGCGGCCCTCGTTGCGGTCGATCACCGTGTTGGCGGCGGAGAGGATGTTCTGGGTGGAGCGGTAGTTCTGCTCCAGCAGGATGGTCCGCGCGTTCGGGAAGTCGCGCTCGAACTCCAGGATGTTGCGGATGGTCGCGCCCCGGAAGGCGTAGATCGACTGGTCGGCGTCGCCCACCACGCAGAGTTCGGCCGGCGGGACCACGCTGGTGTCGGAGCCCTCCGCCGCGCCGACGAGTTCGCGGACGAACGCGTACTGGGCGTGGTTGGTGTCCTGGTACTCGTCGACCATGACGTGCCGGAAACGGCGCCGGTAGTACTCGGCCACGTCCGGGAACATCTGGAAGAGGTTGACCGTGATCATGATCAGGTCGTCGAAGTCCATGGCGCCCGCTTCGAGCAGGCGGCGCTGGTACAGCTGGTAGGCCTCCGCGAGCTTCTTCTCCTGCTCGGTCTGGGCCTGCTCCGCGTACGTGTCGTAGTCGACGAGCTCGTTCTTGAGGTTGGACACCTGGAAGCTGAAGGACTTGGGCGGGAACCGCTTGGGGTCCAGGTCCATCTCCTTGCAGACCAGCTGCATGAGGCGCTGGGAGTCCGCGGCGTCGTAGATGGTGAAGCTGCTCGGGTAGCCGAGCCGGTGCGCCTCCCGGCGCAGGATGCGCACGCACGCCGAGTGGAAGGTCATCGTCCACATGGTGTTGGCGGCGCGGGTGCCGAGGAGGGCCTCGATGCGCTGCTTCATCTCGGCCGCGGCCTTGTTGGTGAAGGTGATCGCGAGGATCTCCCCCGGGCGCACCCCGCGCTCGGCCATGAGGTGCGCGATGCGGTGGGTGAGGACACGGGTCTTGCCCGATCCCGCGCCCGCCACGATCAGGAGCGGCGCCCCGGCGTGGGTGACGGCGTCGCGCTGGGGACCGTTCAGACCTTCGAGAAGCTGCTCTTGGGAGGACACGCCTACCAGGTTACGGCCGACCGGTGACGTGACCGTCCACCCGGGGGCGGCGCCCCCGAGGGGCCGCCCCGCTCTCCCCGTGCCCGCTCCCTCCCGCCCCTTCCGTCGTTCCCCTCACTCCCGCCCCGTGGGGGCGGGGCCGCCGTCGACGTGCGGTGCGGCCGGCGGCTTACCCTGTTGGGGGCGTTTTCGGCGGATGTCTCCGGTCGTGCGCGTGCCTCCTGTGACGCACGACCGACCACGGAACCTCTCCGGTCACGCCCCACACACCAACCAGGTCATCCGCCTGGCTGGTCCATGTCCTGTTCGGGGGGAGATTGGTCTTGGCTGACCAGGAGTCCATGCGTGTGTTCGTCGACTGCGACCCGGGGATCGACGACGCCGTCGCGCTCGCCTACCTGGCCGCGCGGCCTGAGGTGGAGATCGTCGGTGTCGGCGCGGTGTTCGGCAACAACACGGTCGAGGTGACGGCGCTGAACGCGCTGCGCCTGCTCGACCTGTACGGCTGCCCGGACGTGCCGGTGGCCGTGGGCGCCGCCCGGCCGCTGGTGCAGGAGCCGCGGCTGGCCGGGCACGTGCACGGTGAGAACGGCCTGGGCGACGTGAAGCTTCCGGAGCCCGTGCGTGCACCGGTGGCCGAGTCCGCCGCCGAACTCCTCGTGCGTCTGGTCCGTGAGAACCCGGGGCAGGTCGACGTTCTGGCCGTGGGACCGCTGACCAACCTGGCCCTGGCGCTCGGCCTGGAGCCGCGTCTCCCGCAGCTGGTGCGGCGCCTGGTCGTGATGGGCGGTGCCGTGGAGGTGCCCGGGAACGTGTCCTCGCACGCCGAGGCCAACATCGCCAACGACCCCGAGGCGGCCGAGGCGGTGTTCGCGGCCGGGTTCGACCTGGACCTGATCGCGCTCGACATCACCATGAGGACGGTGGCCACCGGGGCGTGGCTGGACCGGCTCCAGGAGGTCCCCGGGGCGCGCGCCCAGAACACGTCCGCGTTCCTGGACTTCTACGCCGAGTTCTACCGGGGCATCTTCGGGGTGCGCCAGTGCGCGATGCACGACCCGCTGGCCGCGGCCGTGCTGGTGGACCCGCACCTGGTGACCGGGGCCTTCGAGGCTCCGGTCCGGGTGGAGCTCACCGGCGGGCTGACCCGTGGGATGACCGTGGCCGACCGTCGCCTGCGTCCGAGCGACGACGAGCGCCGGGCCGCGCGGGTGGTCACCGAGGTGCGGGATGACGAGTTCCTCGACCGCATGCTCGACTCGCTGCGCTGACCGGTCACCGGTCGTCCGGCGGACCGGTTGTCCACAGGCTGGGGATGCGGGCTGGCGGCGTGGAGGGATTCGGGGTCCCCTGGAGACAGGGGCCCGCGTCCCGGTCCGCGCCGGGTCAGACGAGTCGTCGGGCGGTGGCCCAGCGGCTGAGCTCGTGCCGGTTGGACAGCTGGAGTTTGCGCAGCACCGAGGAGACGTGCGTCTCGACCGTCTTGACCGAGATGAACAGCTCCTTGGCGACCTCCTTGTACGCGTAGCCGCGAGCGATGTGCCGCAGGACCTCGCGTTCGCGCTGGGTGAGGCGGTCCAGCTCGGGGTCGGCCGGGGGCGCGTCCGTCGCGGAGAAGGCGTCCAGCACGAACCCGGCCAGCCGCGGAGAGAACACCGCGTCGCCGTCCGCGACCCGCACGATGGCGTTGGCCAGGTCCTTGCCGGAGATGGTCTTGGTGACGTAGCCGCGCGCGCCCCCGCGCACCACGCCGATGACGTCCTCGGCGGCGTCGGAGACCGACAGGGCCAGGAAGCGGATCTGGGGGTGCTTGGCCAGGACCCGCCGGAGCACCTCGACTCCCCCGCCACCCGGCAGGTGGACGTCGAGGAGCACGAGGTCGGGCAGGGTCTCCCCGATGACGTGCACCGCGCTGTCGACGTCACCGGCCTCACCGATGACGTTGACGGCGTCCCCGAGCTCCCCGCGCACTCCGCTGCGGAACAGCCGGTGGTCGTCCACGATCACGACGCGGGGAACCGCGTCTCCGTCACTGAAGTTCGTGCTCTCTTCTCCCACACCTGGACCCTATCCAGGGAAGTCACCCGGTAGGTAGTGGCCCGCGTCGCCCGGCCCGCCCTCTGGCCCGAAGCGGCCACCGCGCCCGGCGTCCGGAAGGCCCACCGCCCCGGCCCCGGCGCCCACGGTTTGCCCGTTCCTCGGCCCCTCCGCTCCGTCCCCGTGTCCCCCCGGGCTCACATGTCGGGGATGCGGGGCATACGGAGCTGCACCTCGGTGCCCTCTCCGGGTTCGGTGCGGATGCGCGCGCTCCCGCCGTGGCGCTCCATGCGTCCGACGATGGAGCCGCGCACGCCCATGCGGTCCTCGGGGATGTCGTCGAGGTCGAACCCGGCCCCCCGGTCGCGCACGAACACCAGGACCTCCGCCTCGTCCACCTCCCCGAACACCGAAATGGTGTCCGTTCCGGCGTACTTGGAGGCGTTGACCATGGCCTCGCGTGCGGCGCGGAGCATCGCGCTGATGCCGTCGTCGATGGGCGCGTCTCCGACGCACACCACCTCGATCGGCACGCCGTGCTCCTCCTCCACCTCGGCGGCCACCCGTTCCAGGCCCGGCGTGACGGTGGTCTCGGCGTCGGCGGGGCGTTGGTAGAGCCAGCTGCGCAGGGCGCGCTCCTGGACGCGGGCCAGCCGCTGCACCTCGCGGGGGTCGTCGGCGCGGCGCTGGATGAGCGTGAGCGTGTGCAGGACGGAGTCGTGGATGTGCGCGGCGAGTTCGGCGCGTTCGGCGTTGCGGATGCGCTCGCGGCGCTCGGAGTCGCGTTCGCGGATGAGACCGATGATCCAGGGGGCGACGATGAGCGCGATGCCCGCGATGAGCGTGAACGCGAAGGTCAGCCCGGCGCGGGCCTCCTGGAGCTGCTGTTGGAAGACCAGGAAGCCGATGACGCCGACCACGACCAGCAGGACACCGGCGGTGGTGCGCATGATGCTCTTGGGCCGTGTACGGCTGACGGTGCTGTTCATCCACTCGTTGCGTTCGGCGGGGTTGGCCTGCTGCCACAGGATGGTGGCCCCGAGCGCACCGAAGATGACGAACCACAGAAGCGGGTCGAAGACCCCGCCGAACACCAGGAACAGGAGCCCCAGCCCGGCGGCGAGGCCGACGTAGGCGATGAGCTGTGAGATGTCGCGGCCCTTGCGCCGGGCGTCCTCGCCCGGTGCGGACCCGTCGGCGCCGACCTCCTCCTTGGGGACGAGGAAGTACAGGGCCGCGTAGACGGCCACGCCGATCCCGCCGACGGCGAGCGCCATGAACGCGAGGCGGACCACGACCGGGTCCAGCCCCAGGTGCCGGGCCAGCCCTGAGGCGACGCCGCCGAGGAGTCTGCCGTCGACCGCGCGGGTGAGCCGCGGGGTCTCCACGGCCGTCGTTGGCACCGCCGGATCACCGCTTTCGTGTGTGGCGCGACGCCCGTGGCCTGGCGCGCGCGTGGTTGTGGACGGTTCCAGCATGCCCTGTGTGACCCTCGTGGGACATCGGGGGCGCGGCCCTGGTCCGGCCCTGGTGTTCCGGTCAGGGTGGGTTCAGGGTCGTCCCGGATTCCCTTCGCGACGCATCAGAGGTCACGATGGTTCCATGAGGAAAGTGTGGTGAGCGTCCATGTCTGACGGAGAGACGCCGACCGGGGCGTCGGCGGGGAGCGATCCCCTCGGGGGCGGGGCCTTCGGGCACGGTTCCCCGGAGGACGGCTCCGCCCGGGCCGGGGCCGGGTCCTCCGAGGGTGTCGCCACGGAGAACGGCCCCGGGAGCGATTCACCGGGCCCGGTGACCGGCCCCGAGCTGCGCCGCGACGACCAGCGGCAGGCCCTGGCCGGGGTGTGCGCCGGGTTGGGCGCGTACACGCGGGTGGATCCCGTGGTGTGGCGCGCCGCGTTCGTGCTCACCGCGTTCGCCGGCGGCGCGGGGCTGCTGCTGTACATCGCGGCGTGGATGCTCATGCGGGACCCGCAGGGCGGTCCGGCGACCTTCGAGCAGATGCTGAACCGGAGCTTTCCGCCGCACGCGGTGCTGAAGCTGCTGACCCTCGGCCTGGCCGGGGCCACGGCGCTCAGCCTGGTGGGCGGGTTCGGTTGGGGGACGCTGGTGTTGGCGATCCCGCTGGTGCTGGGGTTGCTGACCGCGAGGAACCGGGGTGTGGACCTGCGGACCTCGCTGCTCGGCCTGCGCGCGGACCTGGCCACGCGGGAACCGCCGCCCACGGGGCCGCTGCCGCAGCCGGTGCCCGCCTACTACAACCCGGCCCAGCCGTGGGCCTCGGCCCCGCAGGGCCCGGTGGACCTGGCGGTGGTCTCCGAGCGCACGTCGTTGGGCGCGGACGACGACGAGGAGGACGAGGACGACGAGGAAGCGGGGCAGGAGGAGGAGCCGAGGGACGCGGACCGCCACGGCGGGGGCTGTCGTGGGGACGGTTCCGGGCGCGGGACGAAGCCGCGCTCCTCACCACTGGCCTCACACGCGGTGTGGACCGTCGTCATCATGGCGGTCGCGTGGGCACTGACCGCTCCGCACCTCGGTCCGCCGGTGTCGGAGGCGAGCGCCGCTCAGCTGCTGGTGGGACCGGAGCTCGGCGTCTTCTTCATGGCCGCCGTGGTGGCGGTGGTCGGCCTGTACGCGCTGGTCGGGACCTGGGTGGGCAACCCCCGGGGCCTGATGGTCCTCGGTGCGCTCGCCGTGCTGGGCGCGGTCCTGGTGTCCTCGGTCGACGTCACCCGGACGCGGATCGGTGACGAGCTGTGGCGGCCGACCACGGTCGCGGAGGCGCGGTCGGACGACCAGTGGCTGAACGTGGGCTCGGGGACGCTGGACCTGACGTCCCTGCCCGCAGAACTCGGCCCCGAGGGGTCCGTGGACGTGGTGGCCCGGGTGGACGTGGGGAGCCTGCTGCTGGTGATTCCCGAGGACGCCCGGGTGAACCTGGTGTCGGACGTCACGGCGGGTGCGGTCGGGATCGGCGGCATGGAACCCGACGGCGACTTCGTGGCCGGGCTGGGCGTGAACCACGAGGAGACCTTCGAGCCGACGGAGCCCCCACGGGGCTCGGAACGGACCGGGGAGACGAGGAACGGGCCGGAGGGGGTGCCGGTGATCAACGTGCACACCAGCAGCGTGGCCGGGACAGTGGAGGTGCGGTATGGCCAAGCGGGGAACTGACTGGGGATCGCTCGTCGCGGGAGTGCTGTTCCTGGGGCTGGCTGTGGCGATCGCCGTCCGGGGCAGCGGTGACTGGGAACCGAACGTGATGTGGCTGCTGCCGGTGCTGGCGGTGGGCCTGGGCGTGGCGGCGATGGCGCGGGCGCTGTTCCGGTCGCGCCCCCGGGAGGCCGAGGAGCTGCCTCCCCCGCCTCCCCCGACGGACCAGGGCTGATCGCCCCCGAGAGGGGATCGGTGAACACGGGAAAGGGGCGTCCTCCTCGGAGGGCGCCCCTTTCCCGTGCCCGGCGACCGTTGGCGACCGGTGTCCCGCTTCCGATGTCCTGACCGAAACCCCCGGTGCCGGAGTGCGGTGTCCGGGGTCCGGTGTCCGGTGTCCCGTGGGTGTCCGGTGCGCGTCCCCCGGGGCGGAGCTCGGGGTGCTACTCCGGGCGGTGCTCCGCGATCGCGGCGAACTCCTCGATGCCGAGGGACTCCCCGCGCGCGCTCGGCTGGACCCCGGCGGCCCGGAGCGCGGCCTCGGCCGCGGGGGCCGACCCCGCCCAGCCGGACAGCGCGGCGCGCAGGGTCTTGCGGCGCTGGGCGAAGGCCGCGTCGATGACCTTGAAGACCTCCTTGCGCGGGGCCTTCGTGCTGGGCTCGGGGCGGCGGACCAGTTCCACCAGCCCGGAGTCGACGTTGGGCGCGGGCCAGAAGACGTTCCGGCCGACCGCTCCGGCCCGGCGCGCGCTGGCGTACCAGGCGACCTTCGCGGAGGGCACCCCGTAGATGCGCCCGCCCGGGGTGGCGGTGATCCGGTCCGCGACCTCCGCCTGCACCATGACCAGCACCCGCTCCAGGCTCGGCAGGAGTTCGAGCAGGTGCAGCAGGACCGGCACGGAGACGTTGTAGGGCAGGTTGGCCACGAGCGCGGTGGGCGCGGGGCCGGGCAGTTCGGTGATGCGCATGGCGTCACCGGGGACCACCGTGAGCCGGTCGACGAGGTCGGGCGCGTGGTCCGTGACGGTGCCGGGCAGCGCCTCGGCCAGTGCCGGGTCGATCTCGATCGCGGTGACGTGCCGTACGTGCGGGAGCAGCGCGAGGGTGAGCGATCCGAGCCCGGGCCCCACCTCGACGACCACGTCGTCGGCGCCGACGCCCGCGACGCGGACGATGCGGCGGACGGTGCCGTGGTCGATGACGAAGTTCTGGCCCAGGGTCTTGGTGGGCCGGATACCGAACCGCTCGGCGAGGGCCCGCACGTCGGCGGGGGTGAGCAGGCGGGAACGGTCGGCGGGGTCGGGTTCGGGTGTCTGTGTCACCCACACATCTTGCCAGCCGCCGCCCACCCGCTCATCCACGCCGCGGGGGGCGGCCACCGGTCGGGGCGGGCTGATCGACCGGTGGACCCCGATCACTCGAAGAGGTGGACCCCGCAGTGCGGCCACTGGCTCTGCCAGTTCCCGCCGACGCTGTCGTAGAGCTGCTGGGCGCGCTGGGTCTGTTCGGCGGCGCTGGCGTCGGAGGGCAGTCCGCTGCCGCCGACCGAAGCCCAGGTGCTCGGACTGAACTGGTAGAGCCCGTAGTAGCCGCCCGCCGCGTTCACCGCGGAGGCGTCGCCCCCGGACTCGCACCGGGCCAACCCGGCCCAGTTGAGGCCGCCCGCCTCACCGCTGGCCTGGGGGTCGTCCTCCTCGGGCTTGGTACCGATCTCCACCAACCCCTCGACGGGTTCGGTGACGACCTCCTCGGAGAGTTCGTGGTCGACCTCCTCGCCGTGGCGCAGGACCCGGAGGGTGGTGACCTCCTTGAGCCCGTCCTCGGGCTCGGTCACGACCTCGCGTTCGCCCTCGGGGAGGTCGGGGTTCTCGCGTTCGACGGTCTCCGCCTCGATCACCACCTCCTCGGTCTCGGGTTGACCGAGGGCGGGCAGGACGCGCACCACCATGTCGGGTTCGGCGGGCTCGTCCGGCTTCGGGGAGACGATGTCGTGCTCACCGGTCTCGACCCCGGCGGCGCTGAGGACGTCCGCGACGGTCGCGCCCGTGGTGCGGGTCTCGGAGCGGACGGTGTCGTACATGACGACCATGCGGGGCGCGCGCTCGGCGGTCACCGTGAGGCCGTCCTCGGGGATCGGGGTGTCGTGCTCCTCGGAGAGTTCGACGCCCTCGGGGTCGAGGCCGATCTGCCGGAGTGCCTCGTCGAGGGTCGCGGCGTGCACCCGGTGGTTGAGTTCGTGGCCGTCGAGGTCGACGGTGATCTCGCGGGGTGAGCGGAGGACCACGTGGTCGCCGGCGGTGACCTCGGTGTCCGGGGAGGGGGCGACCACGTCGTGTTCACCGAGTTCGATCCCGGCGGAGTCGAGGACGTCCTGGACGCTGTCCCCGAAGGTGCTGACCTCGCTCTCCTGGCCGTTGGCGTCGAGCAGGACGGTCTTCTCCATGGCCAGGGCGGTGCCTCCGCCCGCGAGGACCAGGACGAAGGCGACGGCGCCCGCCATGACCGGCAGGGGGAGGAGGAGGGACGCCCTGGGGCGTCGGCGCCTTCGGGAACGGCGCCGGGAGCCGTTCTTCCCGGATTCTGTGGGCATGACTTCCGAGCCCTTCTTCAAGGGGTGGTCCGTGGGAGTCCTCGGTGGTGGAGGGGCTTCCGAGGGCCGAACAGGGTCACATTAACACCAGGTGAGCGTGGGTTTTTTACATGGCCCGAAAACCATTACGCTGCAAATCGTGCATTTCCCCCTATTCTTTTTCCGCCCCGCCCCCACGCGACGGCCTGGTCTCGGGGCGGCGTAGCCTGCACAATGAACCGAACGCCGTTCTAGTCACCTGCGGATCGTCACCCCGATCGAGTCACCGCCCTTCCAGTCACCTCTCCCGACCAACGCCCCGGAGGCACCATGGGACCCCTCAACGGAATCCGCGTCGTCGAGTTCACCGGGATCGGCCCGGCGCCGATGGCCGGAATGCTCCTGGCCGACATGGGTGCCAGCGTCATCCGGATCGACCGCCCCGGGGCCGCCGAGGCCATGGCCTCCGGCTCCACGGGACCGCACATGAGCGAGGGCCGCGCCGTGCTCGGCGCCGACCTCAAGTCCGACGAGGGGATCGCCCGCGCCCGCGAACTCGTCTCCCGCGCCGACGTCCTCCTGGAGGGCTTCCGCCCGGGGGTGATGGAACGCCTGGGCCTGGGCCCCGACGACTGTCTGGAGCTCAACCCGCGCCTGGTGTACGCGCGCGTCACCGGTTGGGGCCAGGAGGGGCCGCTGGCCCGCACCGCCGGACACGACATGAACTACGTGTCCGTGAACGGCGCCCTGCACTCCATCGGACGCGCGGACGGCCCTCCGGTCCCGCCGATCAACCTGCTCGGTGACTTCGCGGGGGGCACCATGTTCACGGTCACCGGAATCCTGGCCGCCCTCCTGGAACGGCGGGGCTCCGGGCTCGGCCAGGTCGTGGACGCCGCGATGGTGGACGGCAGCGCCCTGCTGATGTCGATGGTGCACGAGGACCGCGCGCGGGGTTCGTGGACCGACGAGCGCGGCACCAACTACCTCGACACCGGGGCCCCCTGGTACGACGTCTACGAGTGTGCCGACGGCCGCCACCTGTCCGTGGCCTGCATCGAGCCGCAGTTCTACGCGGCGTTCCTCGCGGGGGCGGGGCTGGACGCCGAGGAGCTGCCCGACCAGTGGGACACCGAGGGGTGGCCCCGGCTCCGCGCGCGCTTCGCGGAGGTGCTGCGCACGCGCGACCGCGACGAGTGGGGGGCGGTCTTCGAGGGGACCGACGCCTGCGTGATGCCGGTCCTGTCCCTGGCGGAGGCTCCCGACCACCCGCACGTGCGGGCGCGGGGCGCGCTCGTGCGCGAGGGCGACCGGGTCGTGGCCGGACCGGCGCCGAGGTTCGGCCGTACCCCCGGCGAGGTCACCCGGGGGCGCCCGCTGCCCGACACCGACGCGACCCTGAAGGAGTGGGGCCTCACCCCCTGACCCTCACCTCCCCCGGCCCGGACCGCTCCCCCGGCCCGGCCGTTCCCCTCCCCGGCGCACCCCGCGATTCCCCTGTCCGGAATCGCCGTTTTCCCCGCTCAGAGCCGTGTGATCACTAGGGTGGGCGACCAGTGAGGTGATCGCGATCGGGGGGACCGCCATGTCACCGAGTCGACGGCTCGGCGTGCGCTCGGAACGGTGTGCGGCCGGAGGCCGTGCCCGACAACGGGCCGGGCGCCCGGGAGGGCAGCCGGGAAGGCGCCCGCCCAGGCGCCTGTACGCCCTCCTGCTGGTGGTGGCGGTCCTGCTCTGCACGGCCCCCGCCGCCGCGGGCTCGGGGAGCCCGCCCGGGCTCGACCCGGGCCGCGCCGGACCGTCCGACGGCCCGGTCGTGCTCGTGGGCGTGCCGGGGCTGCTCTGGGAGGACGTCACCCCCGAGCACACGCCCGCGCTGTGGGAGCTGGCCGAGGCCGGGGCGATCGGCAACGTCTCCATCCGCACCGTGACCTCCCGGACCTGCCCCACGGACGGCTGGCTCTCGGTCTCGGCGGGGCAGCGCTCTCTCTCCGACCGGGAGCGCTTCACCGTGTGCGAGCCCGCTCCGGAGCCGGTCGTGGACGGGTCGGGCGCGACCGTCCCGGGGTTCCGGGACTTCGTCGAGCAGAACGCGCGGTCGGTCTTCGCCGCGCCGGTGGGCCTGCTCGGGCAGACCGTCCGCGACCAGGGCGGACTGACCCTGGCCGCCGGGCCGGGCGCCGCACTGGGAGCCGCCGACGAGTCCGGCCGGGTCGACCACTACGTCGACTCGGCGCGGGACCTCTCCCAGGAGCGCCTGCGCGGCGTCTCCCTCGCGGCGGTGGAGCTGCCCGAGCTCACCAGCCTCTACCCGGCCGAAACCGAGGACGGGGACGAGCCCGAGGAGGCCAAACCCGAGGACGTTCCGGAACAGGTCCGCGAGGACACCCTGGAGACCCTCGACTCCCGGCTGTCCGCGCTGGTCGGGAACCTGCCCGCCGGATCCACCCTGATGGTGGTCGGGGTCTCCATGGACACCGGCCCCTCACAGCTGACCGTCGCCCTCACCGGCGAGGTGACCGAGCAGGGGCTGGCCGGTCCCGCCTCCTACCTGGCCTCGGAGTCGACCCGCCGCCCCGGGCTGGTGGCCCTGACCGACACCACCGTGACGGTGCTGGCCGAGCTGGGGCTGGACGCGGGCGGCCCCACCGGCGGACGGGTGTGGCAGACCACCGACCGCCCCCAGCCGGTGGAGGAGGCGGTGGTCCGCCTGGTGGACTTCAACACCGCGGCGGTGGTGGTGGGCGCGGCCATCCCCGGGTTCTTCAGCGGGCTGGTCGCCATCCAGCTGCTCATCTACGCGGCGGCGGCCTACGCCATGCACCGGTACTCCTGGGGTGAGCGCGGCAAGCGGGCCGTGGTGCTGTCGGTGACCCGGGTCGTGGCGCTGGCGGGCGCGGCCTTCCCCGTGGCGAGCTACCTGGCCAACCTCATCCCGTGGTGGGCGACGCAGGTCCCGCCGCTGGCCCTGCTGGCGTCGGTCCTGGCCGTGGACGCCCTGGTGGTGGCGCTGGCGGTGGCCGGACCGTGGCGCCGGACCATCCTCGGCCCGATGACGGTGGTGGCGGGCGCGACCACCCTCGTGCTCTTCCTCGACCTCTGCTTCGGCGCCCACCTCCAGATGAACTCGCCCACGGGGTACTCACCGATCGTGGCCGGGCGCTTCTACGGGATAGGGAACATCGCCTTCGCGACCTTCGCCACCGGCATGCTGATGGCGGTCGCGGGCATCTCCCACTCGCTGATCTCGCGGGGCAGGCGTCGCGCGGCGGTGATCACGACCCTGCTGGTGGGGACCGCCTCGGTGCTGATCATCGGCTGGCCGGGGCTGGGCACGGACTTCGGCGGCGTGATCGCCCTGATCCCGGGCCTCGCGGTGACCACGATGATGATCGCGGGGGTGCGGATCACCGCCCTGCGCCTGGCCGCGGTGGGCGTCGTCTCGGTCACCGCGATCTCCCTGCTGGCCTGGATGGACTACATGCGGCCGGTGGAGGACCGCAGCCACTTCGGCGCGTTCGCGGAGCAGGTGGTGAGCGGGGACGCCGGGACGGTGCTCGCCCGCAAGCTGGGCGCCATGCTGGGCACCCTGGGCAACTGGCACCTGACCCTGTTGGCGGCCGGGGCCCTGGTCTTCCTGTTCGCCGTCCTCAACCGGCCGGGCAGATGGCGGATCGGCGCGCTCCAGCGTGCCTACGAGTACGCGCCGACGCTCCGGGCCGGTCTGACCGGTTCCCTGGTGACGGCACTGGTGGGGTTCGCGGCCAACGACTCCGGCGTGGCCATCCCCGCGCTGGCGCTGACCGTGGCGGTCCCGCTCACCCTGTCCGCGTGTGTGTGGGCGCTCCAGCAGCGCGAGCGGGAGCCCGAAGAGGACCCGGTGGAGACCGCATACGTCCCCAAGGCGTGATCCATACACCAGTAATCCAGGAAACGGTCAATCGGCGGGGGCACGACCTTGCGTCGCTCCCGTCACGAAACGGCCACGGCCCTGTGGTAAAGTCCGAGGCTGGACGGCCCCGACACCAACGCGTCCCAGCGCCCTGACGGCGCGCCGGGAGGAGTCGGGTCCACCGGGGACCACCGGCCCAGTCACGGTCCCCGCCGCGGCCCACCGGGGAATGCCCGCCGCCGCGGGCGGGTTCTCACTGGCGGAGGGCCCGGCCCGGCCGCCGGCTCCGGCAGGACGGCCGAGCACGGGGACACCATGAACCGCGCCCTC
Organism: Nocardiopsis sp. iso_237; assembly: GCF_056173345.1. Taxonomy (NCBI): domain Bacteria; kingdom Bacillati; phylum Actinomycetota; class Actinomycetes; order Streptosporangiales; family Nocardiopsidaceae; genus Nocardiopsis; species Nocardiopsis sp. iso_237. Next base: position 5,609,696 of record NZ_CM149669.1, read on the forward strand.
GTCGCACGACGCAAGTCACACCGATGACACACGGCACCAGGAACGCCTGGCCCAGGCCAGGCGTTGTAGGGGTGCCGTGCTTTTCCGAGCAAACCAGGCGAGAAAGGCGTTTCCTCCCCGGTTCCCAGCCCGGGGCACCACGCAAGGAACTTGATGAACCATCAGCTTGGCTCACGCGGTAACGCAACCATCGCACCGGTCACCGCACGTCCCCGGTGGGGAGACGTTCGGCCTGCCTCGTCGACCCGTCGGGCACGGCCCGAGTACGCCGGAGTCGCCATGCCCGACCTGACCATTTCCTCCACCCTCCATGAGGCCGGAAGAGTCCTGGCCCTGGACGGGGAGATCGACATGGCCACCGAGAACCGCTTCCAGGAGGCGGTCACGGAGGCGCTGACCACGCAGCCCTTCGGTCGCGTCGTGCTGGACTGCGCCGATCTGCGGTTCATCGACTCCAGTGGGCTGCGCGTGCTCATCCGAGCCCACAAGGCCGCCAAGGAGCAGCAGGCCCTCCTGGTGATCGCCGCTCCGGTGCCGCGCGTCACGCAGATCCTGCGCGTCACCTCGCTGGACACCCGCATCCCGGTGTTCTCCTCGGTCGCCCTGGCGCTCAGCGCCCCGCAGACCGCCCAGTAGCCCCGCCCGCCTCCGGGCACCACGAAGGCCCCGCGTCAGGACGCGGGGCCTGTCTTCGTGTGTGGGGGCGGCGTCCGCCGGTCAGAAGAACAGCAGCCACACGCCCAGTAGGGTGACGGCGGCGTTCACCAGCAGGAACACCCCGACCCAGAGGGTGCCCGGCAGGCCGGTGAGGCGGGCCAGCTGGTCCGCGTCGGAGTGCGGGGAGGGGTTGCGCACGCGCTGCGACTGGAGCTCGATGACCGGACGCACGCCGGCGAACAGCAGGAACCAGATGAACAGGTAGGCGAAGGCCCCCTGGACCTCGTCCGGGGTGAACCAGCTGACGCCGAAGACCAGCGCTCCGGTGACCACGATCGACAGCACGCCGTAGAAGTTGCGGATCATGAGCAGCATGGCGGCCAGCACGACGATGCTCAGCCACAGCAGCGCGGTGATGTAGCCCGCCTTCAGCATCATGATGCCGAGGAGGCCGATCACGCTCGGGGCGACGTAGCCCGCGAAGACCGTGAGGATCATGCCGATGCCGGTGGGCCTGCCCCGGGAGACCGTCACCCCGGAGGTGTCCGAGTGCAGTCGGATCCCGGTCAGCTGACGTCCGCTGAGCAGGGCCACGAGTGCGTGCCCGCCCTCGTGGGCGATGGTGACGACGTTGCGGGCCACCCGCCAGGGCGGACCCAGCAGCACCGCCGCCAGGGCCACCACGGCGGTCGTGACGATGATCCACTGTTCAGGATCGGGCTGGCCGGTCACCACGTCCTGCCACACGTCGCCCAAGCTCGTTCCCACCACTGGTCTCCCGACTTCCCGCATCGACCGGTGCGCGCCCGCCACCGGAACTCCCTGTCAGCGGGCCCGCTCACCCGGCGCCGCGGCGGCTGGGAGGCGCGGGGGAACGCGGCCCTTGCCGAACTTTAGGGCATTTCGGAGAGTGCCGTGTGTGTCGGGCTGCCGCGGACCGGACCGAAACGGGCGCCGCTCCGGGCCTCGGTGAACTGGTCGAACGCCCCCGGACCGGCCCGGGGGCCGCCGCCGTCTCGGTGTCCGACCGCTCGGGACCGGTCCGCGCACGCGGCGGGCCCCGGCCGTGTGACCGGGGCCCGGAGTGCGCGTGGGGGGTCGGGGGGTGGGGGCTGCGTCGGCCGGAGCGCGGGTCAGACCTCCTCGGCCTCGGCGGCCGCCTTGAGCCGCTCCAGCGTCCGGACGATCCCCCGCACGTTGCGCGCGGGGGCTCCGCTCAGCACGTAGAAGGCGGTCTGGCCCCGTGAGTAGTCGAAGGTCTCGGTGACCAGGGTCCCGCCCTCGGGCAGCTCCCGGAGCTCGTAGCGCCAGCGGTGCGAGCCCACGTGCTTCCAGGCGATGAGCCGCCCCTCCTCGAACTCCACCACGCGGTTGGTCATCCGGTAGGGGAGGCCGAGCATCTTCATGTCCATGCCGAACTCGGAACCGAGTTCCAGCCGCTCCGGGCCGTGCTGCGCGCCCTGGACGGTGCCGGAACCGTCGAGCACGGCGTGCTGGGACGGTGTGGCGACGAGGTCGAAGATCCGCTTGGCCGGTGCGTCGACCACGACGCTCCGGGCCACCATGTGTTTGGGCATGACGGAATCATGTCACCGTCGCGGACCGCTCCCCCACCGGGGTTGTCGGGCGGGGTTCACTCGCGAACCTCGTGCCGCTCCACCCCGGCCAGCTCGCCCTCCGAGGAGATGTGCAGGACCCAGAACGACCCCTTGCGCAGGCCGCGCTGCTGCGACAGCGGTGCGCCGAGCCGGGTGAGCGCCTCGGTGAGCAGGTGCGGGACCAGCTCACCGTGGGTGCAGACGACCGTCGGCCGCCGCTCGTCCAGGACCCGCGCGATGACCTCCCGGGCGTCCTCGACGTCGTGGCCCCCGCCCTCGGCCCCCACCGTGAGGGCGCGTTCGGTGCTCATGGGGACGTCGCACTCGACCGTCAGCGGGAGCAGGGACTCCGTGCAGCGGGCCGCCGCCGAGGACACCGCCCGCAGGCTCCCGTAGGCGCCCAGCACCCGGGGCAGGGCCAGGGCGTCGGCGCGGCCGGTCGCGTCGAGGGGCCGCAGCAGGTCGCTGTCGGTCCAGGAGCGCTTCTCCCCCGCTGACAGGTGGCGCAGCAGGATGATCGGGAAGGTCCGGGCGGGGCCGACCCGGAAGTTGTCGAGGACCTGGACGTCGTGGTCGTAGGTGAGACGGGTCCGGGCCTCCGCGACGGGGACCCACTCGACCGTCTCCACCTCCTCGTTGGGTTCGTAGTCGATCCGCCCTCCCGGCTGGGCGGGGGTGGCCGCCCACCACTCCACCTGCTTGGGCCAGCCGTCCTTGAGGTAGCGCTGCGGAGGGAGGCGGCGCCCCATGACGGGGGTCAGGCCGGTCTCCTCCACGACCTCGCGGACGGCGCCGATGATGGGGTGCTCGCCGTTCTTGAGCTTTCCCTTGGGCAGGGTCCAGTCGCCCCGGTCCGGCCGCCGGATGAGGACGACCTCCCGGCCGGAGGGGCCGTCGCGCCAGAGCACGGCCCCACCCGCCCGGATGGGTTCCAGATACCCGCCGACCGCCGTGTCGCGCGGCGGGAACGCGCTGGTCATACAGATCTCGGGGACGTTCGTCTCCGGGGGTCCCGCGTCGGGGCCCCCGTGACCGGCCCCGTACTCGTGGGTGTTCACCCGTCCACCACTCTCAGGTGCCGGTCGCCTCGCAGGGTGTCCTGGAGGTCGACCAGCGGTTGGCCCTCCTCGTCACGGGTGACCCGGTTCCATGAGCCGTCGGGTTCGAGCCGCCACGAGGAGGTGCTGTCGGACATCGCCAGGTCCATGATGCCCACCAGTCGGCGGCACTGCTCGGGGTCCGCGATCCGGACGAGGGCCTCGACGCGCCGGTCGAGGTTGCGGGGCATGAGGTCGGCGCTGCCGATCCAGACCTTGGGGCGCCACCCGTTGGCGAAGACGAACACCCGTGAGTGTTCGAGGAAGCGGCCCAGGATGCTGCGCACCCGGATGTTCTCGGACAGGCCCGGTACCCCGGCGCGCAGGACGCAGCTGCCGCGCACCCACAGGTCGACGTCCACCCCGGCCTGGGAGGCGCGGTACAGGGCGTCGATGATCTCCTCGTCGACGAGGGAGTTCACCTTGATCCTGATGTGGGCGGGCTCGCCCTTGAGGCGGTTCTCCACCTCGGTCTCGATCTGCCTGAGCAGTCCCTGGCGCAGGGCGGCGGGGGCCACCAGGAGCCTGCGGTAGTGCTTCTTGCGGGAGAACCCGGTGAGGCTGTTGAAGAGGTCGCTGACGTCCTCACCCACCTCCGAGGCGGCGCTGAACAGGCCGAAGTCCTCGTAGATCCGCGCGGTGCTCGGGTTGTAGTTGCCGGTGCCCACGTGGCAGTAGCGGCGGAGCAGGCCGTCGTCGTCCTGGCGGATGACCATGGACAGCTTGCAGTGGGTCTTGAGCCCCACGACCCCGTAGACGACGTGGCAGCCCGCCTCCTCCAGCTTGCGGGCCCACTGGATGTTGTTCTGTTCGTCGAAGCGGGCCTTGACCTCGACCAGGACCACGACCTCCTTGCCCTCCCGCGCCGCCTCGATCAGCGACTCGACGATCGGTGAGTCGCCGCTGGTGCGGTAGAGGGTCTGTTTGATCGCCACGACCTTGGGGTCGGTGGAGGCCAGGGCGAGGAACCGCTCGGTGGTGGTGGCGAAGGACTCGTAGGGGTGGTGAACCAGGACCTCGCGTTCGCGGATGGTCGCGAACAGGTCGCCGGAGGTGAGGGCGCGCGGTTCGACCGGGACCATGGGCGGGTAGCGCAGGTCGGGGCGGTCGGTGTCCGCGATCTGGGCCAGCCCGGCCAGGTTGAGCGGGCCGGGGACGCGGTAGACCTCCTCGTCCTCGGCGCCGAGCTGCTGGCTGAGGATCGACAGCACCTCGTCGCTGATGGACTGTTCGACCTCCAGGCGCACGAGGGGCCCGAAGCGGCGGCGCAGCAGCTCGTTCTCCAGGGACTGGACGAGGTCGTCGGTCTCGTCCTCGTCGACCTCCAGGTCGGCGTTGCGGGTGACCCGGAAGGCGTGGTGCTCGACCACCCGCATGCCCTCGAAGAGCTGGGGCAGGTGCGCGGCGATGATGTCCTCGACCGGGACGAAGCGGCCGCCGCCGTGGGTGGTGAGCTCGATGAACCGGGGCAGGGCGCTGGGCACCTTGACGCGGGCGAACATGTGCCGGTCGTCGCTGGAGTCGCGCACCGTGACGGCGAGGTTGAGCGAGCGGCCCGAGATGTAGGGGAAGGGGTGCGCGGAGTCGACGGCGAAGGGCGTCACCAGCGGGTAGATGGAACGGCGGAAGTAGCCGTGCAGGTACTCGCGTTCGCGGTCGTCCAGTTCGTTCCACCGGACGATGCTGATGCCCTCCCTGGCCAGGGCGGGGGCGACGCTGTCCTCGAAGCAGGCGGTCAGGCGCAGGATCTGGTCGTGGGTGAACAGGGAGATGCGCTCCAGCAGGTCCCTGGGGTGGTGTCCGCTGGGCGAGGCGACGGACAGCCCCGTGGCCAGGCGGCGTTTGAGGCCGGCCACCCGCACCATGAAGAACTCGTCCAGGTTGCTGGAGAAGATCGCGAGGAACCGCGTCCGTTCGAGCAGCGGGATGTCCTCGTCCTCCGCGAGTTCGAGCACCCGCTGGTTGAAGCGGAGCCATCCCTCCTCTCGGTCCATGAACCTGTCGGCGGGAAGGTCGGCGGTGGCGGGTCCCGCTGGCGTTGGCGCTGATTCCGTGCTCACAGTGGGCAGACTCCCCCTTTTTCATGACCACACGGTGACAACCCCGTGAGGGGAAAATGACCGCAACGCGACTGCTATGGAGCATCTGTACCCATATCGCTGCCCGTGTCCCTGGACGACGGGCAAGTTTTCCCTCATGACGCGACCACGCGCCCCACCTGACCTGGCGGGACGCGCGTGTTGGCGGGCGTTGTCGGGCGTCGGGGCTACTGGCCGATACCGATCTGGAGGTCGGGCGGGAGGATGAGCAGGAACATCGACACGCGCATGAGGATGTTGATCCACGTGTTGCGGAAGCACGCCCACAGGTAGCCGTAGAGCAGACCGGCGGCGCCGTAGGTGAGCATCGCCATGCCGGTGTCGTGTACGAAGTCGATGCCGGGCAATTGGGAGACGGCGTCGTAGGGCTGGATGAACGCGTAGGTCATCGCGAACACCACCGAGGTCAGCACGATGCCGCCCCAGCGCCCCAGGAGCAGTTCGAGTCGGCTCTGCATCATGCCCCGGAAGAAGATCTCCTCGCAGAGGGCGATGACGGTGAAGGCGACCAGCATGGCGTACAGGGTGAGCGAGGGCGGGGGCAGTCCGATGTGCGGCGTGATCAGGAGGCCGATCAGCAGCACCGAGACGACCACGGGCACCACCCCGAGCCAGCGCCAGGGTTCGCTCACCTTCAGCGCGATCGAGGGCATGGCCGTACCCTTGCCGTCGACGGTCAGGCCCGAGCGGTCCAGGATCAGCAGCGGAACGGCGAAGAGGAACAGCAGACGCGAGACCAGTGCGACGGACATCGCGAGGTCCGGGGAGACGCCGGTCTGCTCCCCGTAGACGGTGAAGATCCACGACAGCACGACCATCGAGAGGACCAGCCCCGCGAGCAGGAGCACCATCCAGCCGAGTTCACGGTAGACGGGGTGCCCGTCCATGGCGGCGGCGATCCGCCGGTCGAGCTCCTCCCGCCGCCCGAACGCCCGGACGAGCCCCCAGGCGATGACCATGCCGATCACCATCGGCATCCAGGAGATCAGGAACAGCACGGACGACCCACCGACGTCGTCCCGCATCGCCGGGCGGATGAGCGCCGGCCCGATGATCAGGACGGCGGCGAGGGCGACGGCCCAGGCGAGCCCCCATCTTCGCACCATGGTCACAAGTGTCCCCCCTGTCTCAGAACACACATTCTGCACCAGGGAAAACTAAAAGCGACTTAATGACTACGGTATGTCGTTACCCCGTTGTCACCGGCGTCCCGACACGCGCGGTGAACCAGGAAGAGAGCCCCCCGTGACCCACAGCGACTACGACGCCTTCGCCGAGGCGTACTCGGCCGACAACGACTCCAGTCTCATGAACGCCCACTACGAACGCCCCGCCATGCTGAACCTGGCGGGTGAGGTCGAGGGCCGCCGCGTCCTGGACGCGGGCTGCGGTTCCGGCCCCCTCGCACTGGAACTCCGGAACCGGGGCGCCGTGGTGGCCGGGTTCGACTCCAGCGCGGAGATGATCGGACTGGCCAGGAAGCGCCTCGGGGACGACACCGACCTACGCGTGCTCGACCTCGCGGAACCGCTCCCGTACTCCGACGGCGCGTTCGACGACGTCGTCTCGTCCCTGTCGCTGCACTACCTCAGGGAGTGGGAGGGGCCGCTCCGGGAGCTGCGCCGGGTCCTGCGGCCCGGGGGCCGTCTCCTCGTCTCCGTGGACCATCCGGCGGCCCACGTGCTCATCAGGCCGGACACCGACTACTTCACGGTCGCCCCCTGGCTGGTGGAGGAGGAGTTCCGGGGAGTCCGGGCCGTCCTGAACGTCTGGCACCGCCCGCTGCACGCGATGGTGAAGGACTTCACCCGGTCCGGGTTCCGCGTCGCGGACATCGACGAACCGCCCGTCGCGGAGGACACCCCCGCCCACCTGCTGCCCGAGTTCCGCCACGGACACACCCGGTTCCTCGGGTTCCTCTTCTTCGTCCTCGTCGCCGAGTAGGCCCGCCCGGACACACGCGGGGGCGGGGCCCGCCCGGACCCCGCCCCCCGTCGATCACCGACCACCGCCTAGTAGGTGTAGGACGAGCCCGGCCCCAGGGGGATGCCCAGGCCCCACCAGAGGAAGAAGAACAGCGACCAGCTCACGAAGACCGTGACGCTGATCGGCATGGTCAGCGAGATCATCGTGCCGACGCCCGCGTCCTTGCGGTACTTCTGGAGCAGGCCCAGCACCAGGATGAAGTAGGCGCTCATCGGGCTGATGATGTTGGTGGCCGAGTCGGCGATCCGGTAGAGCGCCTGGGTGGTCTCGGGGCTGACCCCCATGAGCATGAACATCGGGATGAACACCGGGGCGATGAGGGCCCACTGGGCCGAACCACTGGTGATGAAGACGTTCAGAACGGTCGCCAGCAGCAGGAACCCGACGAAGAACAGCACCGGGTGCACGCTCAGGGAGTCGAGCATGTCCGCGCCGGAGACGGCGATCACGTCGGCCATCCCCGACCAGGAGAAGTACGCGATGAACTGGGCCGCCGCGAAGAACAGCACCAGGACGGGGGCCAGCTCCCGGACGCCGACGGCCATCGCGGGCGGCACCGAGGCCGTGGTGGGCAGGGATCCGACGACGCGTCCGTAGACCATGCCGACGATGAGGAACCCGACGGCGAGGACCACGGCCACGCCGGTCAGCATGGGTGAGCTCAGGAGACCGCCGTCCTCACCGCGCAGCGGCGACGCCGGCGGGAGCACGATCGCGGCCAGGGCGCCGAGGTAGAGCACGAGCGCGATCCCGGCGAAGCGCAGGCCCCTGCGCTCCTCGTCCGTGAGGAGCATGGAGCCCAGGTCGCCCGCTCCGCCGTCGCCGTCCTCCTGGACCTTGTCGGTCAGCTTCACCAGCACCAGCTCGGTGAGCAGGGTGATGACGACCGCGAGGAAGAGGGCGGAGACGAACGTGAAGAAGAAGTTCGACAGCGGGTTGACCACGTAGTCGGGGTCGATGATCTGGGCGGCGCTGGTGCTGATGCCCGACATCAGCGCGTCGGTGAGGGTGACGGTCAGCGCGGCGTTGTATCCGGCGCTGACCGAGCCGAAGCCGACGATGAGGCCGAGGACGGGGCTGCGCCCGACGGCCTTGAAGACCATGGCGGCCAGCGGGATGAAGACCACGTAGGCCGCGTCGGAGGCGACGCTGGCGCAGATGCCGGTGAGCACCACGGCGAAGGTCAGCAGCTTCTTCGGCACCCGGGTGACGCTGCCGCGAAGCGCCGCCGTGATCAGGCCGCTCTGCTCGGCCACCGAGACGCCGATCATGACCGACACGATCAGCGGCAGCGGCGGGAAGGCCGCGAAGTTGGCGACGGCGTCACCGACGATGAAGTGCAGGCCCTCGGGGCTCAGCAGGCTGCGGACCGCGATGGTGGAGCCGTCGGCCGGTGAGACGACCGAGACGTCCAGCGCGCTGAGCGCGGCGCTGGTCAGGATCACCAGGCCGGCCATGATGACGAAGAGCCAGAACGGGTGCGGCAGCTTGTTGCCGACGCGTTCGATGGCGGAGAGGACGCCGAGAGTCAGTCGCATCCTGCGTGTGGGGGGCTTGGCCCCGTTCTGCGTTGTGGTCAACGGTCTTCCTAAGAAGGCCAGAGGCCTGGAGTCTCACGGGAACGGGCTCGGCGGGATACGCGCGAGGGAACCCGGCAAGCGGCCTGGGTACGGTCAGGTGTCCTGGAGGTGCACTTGTGGTGCAACCGACAGTGAATCATGGTCACGGCAATGGTGTGACCATCCCATGACTCCCGGCCTTCGCGGACACCTTCCCACGTCAGAGGCGGGGCGGGCGGTGCCCGCCCCGCTCTCGCGGGCTTCCCTGGAGGGGGCTAGTGCCCGTTCTCCAGGACCGACTTCAGGAAGGTCTTGGTCCGCTCCTCCTGGGGGTCCCCGAAGATCTGGTCCGGGTGCCCCTCCTCGGCGATCCGGCCCTGGTCGAACATGAGGACCCGGTGGGACACGTCCCGCGCGAAGCCCATCTCGTGGGTGACGCACAGCATCGTGATGTCGGTGGTCTCGGCCACCTCGCGCAGCACGTCCAGCACGCCCGCCACCAGCTCCGGGTCCAGGGCGGAGGTGACCTCGTCCAGCAGGAGGATCTCCGGGCGCATCGCCAGGGCGCGGGCGATCGCCACGCGCTGCTGCTGGCCGCCGGACAGCTGGGTCGGGTGGGCGTCGATCTTGTCGCCCAGGCCCACCAGGTCCAGCAGTTCCTCCGCCCGGGCACTGGCCTCGTCCTTGGACAGGCCGAGGACGTGGACCGGCGCCTCCATGATGTTCTTGCGAACCGTCATGTTGGGGAACAGGTTGAACTGCTGGAACACCATGCCGATGCTCTTGCGGCGCTGCCGCAGGTAGCTCTCGCTGGCCGGGGCCAGGCCGCTGCCCTTGGGCATGTGGCTGAACGGCTCCCCGCCGATGTTGATGCGGCCCTCGGTGACCTTCTCCAGCGTCATGAGCAGACGCAGGATGGTGGTCTTGCCCGAGCCGCTGGGCCCGATCAGGGTGACACGCTCTCCGGCGGCCACACCGAAGTCGAGGTGGTCCAGGACGGTGAGGTCGCCGAAGCGCTTCACCACCTGGTCGAACTCGATCAGCGGTCCGTCGGCGGCGCTGTCTCCGACACCTGGCGCCGTCGTGTTCTCAGGGGTATCAGACGGCGACATATCGCTTCTCCAGTCGTCGAATCACAATCGCGGACGGGACACTCACCAGGAGGAAGAGGAACCCGACCATGGTGAACGTCTCCACGTAGCGGAAGTCCTTGCTGCCGACCTGCTGGGCCACGGCCAACAGCTCGACGACTCCGATCGCGAAGAGCAGGGGCGTGTCCTTGAACATCGCGATGAGGTAGTTGCCCAGCGCGGGGATGACCCTGCGGATGGCCTGGGGCAGCACGATCGCTGTCCAGGTCCGCGAGGTCGGCAGGCTCAGCGCCCGGGACGCCTCCCACTGCCCCTTCGCCACGCCCTCGATGCCGGAGCGGTACACCTCGGCGGTGTAGGCCGCGTAGTGGACGCCGATGACGACGACGCCGATGGTGAACACCGAGATGTTGGCGGGGGACAGCGCGAAGACGAACACCAGCTGGATCACCAGCGGCGTCGTCCGGATGAACTCCATCAGGAAGTGCAGGAGGGTGCCGAAGACCGGCACCCGCCGGACCACCGCGATGAGCAGGCCGAGGGTCAGGGCGATGGCGTAGCCGATCACCGTCGCCTGGATGGTGACCAGCAGGCCGCTGAACAGGTCGGGCAGGACCTGGCCGGTGTACTGGAAGTCCCACAGGCCGTTCACGAACTCCATGAGGCCGTTCACTTGGCCACCCCCACCTTCGTACCGACTGTCGGGGGTCGCAGGAGCCCGATGATCCCTCCGCCGGACGGCGGGACGCGGCCCAGCTTGCGGTTGGCCCGTCGTTCGAGGAGCCGCACGCCGAAGATGAGGACCTGCGCGATCAGGTAGTAGAGCGCGAAGGCCACCAGGAAGACCGGGATCGTCTCACCGGTGAGGCGGCGCAGGTCGTCGGCGATCCAGGACAGGTCGTGCATCGACACCAGGTAGACCACGGCCGTGGCCTTCATCAGCTCCACGACCAGGTTGCCGAAGGTCGGCAGCATCTGCGCCCACGCCTGCGGCAGGACCACCAGGCGCATGCGCTGCGCCCAGGACATGTTCAGGGCGACGGTCGCCTCGACCTGCGCCCTGGGCACGGCGTTGATCGAGGAGCGCACCACCTCGGCCCCGTAGGCGCCGAGGTTGAGGCCCAGCGCGAGGATCGCGGCGAACATGTCCTCCAGCTGGAAGCCGCTCACCAGGGGCAGGGCGTAGATCAGCCAGTACATGACGACCAGCGCCGCGATGCCCCGGAACACCTCCACGTACACCGTGGCGACGGCCCGCGGCAGCCAGTGCCGCATCGTGCCCATGATCCCGAAGGTCATCGCCAGGACGAACGCCAGGACGATGCCGCCGAGCGTGAGCTGGATCGTGAGCAGCGTCCCGTCGAGGAAGCGCGGCCACTGTGCGATCAGGAACTCCACGCGGAATCAGCCCTCACAGAGCGCGGCGGTGGTGGTCCCGTCGGGCAGGTCGTCCTCGGTGAACCCCCACTCCTCACCGAGTTCGAGCAGGCGACCGCTCTCAGTGAACTCGGCGACGACGCGGTTGATCTCCGAGAGGAGCTCCTCGTCCTCGGGACGGACGCACAGTCCGCCCCAGCCCTTCTCCTCGTTACCGTCCATGACGGGGTAGAAGGGGTCGGACACGGTGTACTGGTCCTCCAGGTCGCGCTCGATGAGCAGGTACGAGTGGGACACCGCGAGCATGGACACGGCGTCGACGCGGCCGCTCTCCAGCAGTTCGAAGCCGCGGGTCTGGTCCGGGATGAGTTCGAGCTGCCCCGAGGGAACCTCGAAGTACTCGGCGTAGGTCTGCTCGACCGACCCGTTGAGCACGGCCAGCTTGAGGTCCGGGTTCTCGACGAAGTCCTCGAAGTGCTGGATCTTGTTCGGGTTGTCCTTCTCCACCAGGAACGCCTCGGGGGACGTCGCGGTGGGCTCGCTGAACGCGACCTCCTGGCAGCGCTCGGGCGTGATGAACACACCGGCCGCGATGACGTCGTAGCGGTTGGCCTGGAGGCCGGGGATCAGTCCGTCCCAGGAGGTGGCCGACGCCTGGATCTCGGGGACGCCCAGCTCCTCGAAGACCGCCTTGGCCACCGCGGGCGACTGCCCGGCGGGGTTGCCGCTGGAGTCGACGAAGCCGAAGGGCACCTCGTTGGCGAGGGCGACCGCCACGAACCCCTGCTCGCGCAGGCGTTCCAGGGTGCTCTGGCCCTCCGCGTTCTGGCCGCCGGCCCCGGAGTCGACCCGACTGCACGCCGCGAGGCCCGCGACCGCCGCACCTGCTCCGGCCAGGCGGAAGGCGTCTCGACGTCCCCAGGTTCCCCGCCGACGCGCTGGTACCTGATTCTTCACGACTGCTCCTCGAAAACTCGCGGGTGCGGAGCCTTCGCCCGAAGGACGGGGCGAGGCCTCACGCGTTCGGAATGCTGGTTCGCCTCGTGTGGGCGCGTTCCGCGGCGCGGTGGCCGCGGTCGTGACCGTTGCCCGGGTGCTCGGGACGACGGCGCTGGTACGGGGTCTCCCTCCCCGAGCCCGAGGTGCAGTAACTGAACCCGTTTGGTCCGTTATGCACTGGTTATGAGTCTCTGTTCGTCGGGTGACCCGACGACAAGCTCCCTCCGAGCTGGCCACCTGTGGTTCGTGACTATGGGTTCTTATGCCCGTTACCGAGGGATTCCTACCCCCGGTAACACGAAGGCGGGGCCCGGACCTCCGGACCCCGCCCCGCGTCGGCTCGACGCGCCCTGTGGAACTAGGCGTTGACGTCCTCCTCGACGACCAGCGGGTAGACGCCGTTCTCGTCGTGGACCTCACGGCCGGTGACCGGGGGGTTGAAGACGCACAGCACGCGGAAGTCGGTCTTCGGGCGGACCGTGTGCTTCTCGTGGCCGTTGAGCAGGTAGAGGGTGCCCGGGGTGATGATGTGCTTCTCCCCGGTCTCCTCGTTGGTCAGCTCGGCCTCGCCCTCGATGCAGTGCACGAGCTCGATGTGGTTGGCGTACCAGAACGTCGACTCGGTGCCCGCGTACAGGACGGTCTCGTGGAAGGAGAAGCCGACCTTCTCCTTGGCCAGGACGATCCGACGGCTGCGCCAGTTCTCGGTCTTGATGTCAGCGTCGGTGTCGTTGACCTCGTCCATGCTGCGAACGATCACTTGTGTCTCCTTCACGCTCTGATGCGCGCTGTGTATGCGCTGGTGGTACACGGTACGGGGCCGACCGGCACCCCGGGTAGAGGTACTGGCCGGCCCCGCGCCCGATTCGGTGGGCACGCCGGTCCGAAACGGCACCGGCGTGTCGCGTCTAGGCGGTCTGGGGAACCTTGACCGCCTCGCGGACGGCGTCGGCCATGATGTCCAGACCGGTGGTGAGCTCCTCCTCCGTCGTGGTGAGCGGCGGGAGGAGCTTGGCGACCTCGTCCTCGGGACCGGAGGTCTCCAGGAGCAGGCCGCGGTCGAAGCACCCGGCGGCGACCTTCTTGGCGATGCCGCCCTCGGCGTCGAAGGCCAGACCGCGGGCCAGGCCGCGGCCGCGCACGTGGGCGCCGAAGTCGGCGTGCTCGGCCGCCATCTCCGCGAGGCGACCCTCGACCAGCTGGCCCTTGGCCAGGGTGGCCTGGGCGAAGGTGTCGTCGGACCAGAAGCGGCGCAGCGCCTCGGTACCGGTGACCATGGCCGGGTTGAAGCCGCGGAAGGTGCCGTTGTGCTCGCCCGGCTCCCAGACGTCCAGCTCGCGCTTGAACAGCGTGAGCGCCATCGGCAGGCCGTAGCCGCTGATGGACTTGGACAGGGTGACGATGTCCGGGGTGATGCCGGCCTCTTCGAAGCTGAAGAACTTGCCGGTGCGGCCGCAGCCCATCTGGATGTCGTCCAGGATCATCAGGATCCCGTACTCCTGGCAGAGGTCGGAGAGGCCGCGCAGCCACTCGGCGCTGGCGACGTTGATGCCGCCCTCACCCTGGACCGCCTCGACGATCACGGCCGCCGGGGCGTCCAGACCGCTGCCGCTGTCCTCCAGGAGGGAGCGCAGCCACAGGAAGTCCGGGGTCTGCCCGTCGAGGTAGTTGTCGAACGGCATGGTGGCCACGTGGTCGAGCGGCACACCGGCGCCGCCGCGCTTCATGGAGTTGCCGGTGACGGCCAGGGCGCCCAGGGTCATGCCGTGGAAGCCGTTGGTGAAGTTGATGATGGTCTGGCGGCCGGTGTACTTGCGGGCCAGCTTGAGCGCGGCCTCGACCGCGTTGTTTCCCGCGGGGCCGGGGAACTGGACCTTGTAGTCCAGGTTCCGGGGTTTGAGGATGACGTCGTCGAAGGTCTTCAGGAACTCGCGTTTGGCCACGCTGTACGCGTCGAGGCTGTGGACGATCTTGTCGTCGGTCAGGTACTCGATGAGCGAGGTCTTCAGCTCGGGGTTGTTGTGCCCGTAGTTGAGCGATCCGGCCCCGGCGAAGAAGTCCAGGTACGGGCGGCCGTTCTCGTCGTGGACGTGGCTGCCGACCGCCTTGTCGAAGACGACAGGCCAGTTCCGGCAGTATCCGCGGACTTCGGACTCGAGGCGCTGGAAGGTCTCCATCGTGATGTTCCTTGGTTCCTTTCCCCAACTTCGTGGGCTCAGGGCTGAGACGAGGGGCGGGTGGGGATCGCGTTCGATCCGGAGCGGACGGTCAGTCGTCGGTGTCGGAGTGCGCGCCGATGGGCCCGATGCGCACGAGGTCCTCGGGGTCGTGGGGCCCTTCTCCGTCCTTGGGGAAGTGCTCCGCGCCGAAGAGCGGGCTCCACGCGGCCTCGGCGCCCAGGCTCCGCGCGAACGAGGAGAAGAGGGCCCGGGAGGCCTCGTTGTCGGGGGTGACGGTCGCTTCGAGGTAGCGCAGGCCCTGGTCGACGAGGCGCTCGCCGATGAAGTCGAGCATCCGGCGGGCCAGCCGCTGGCCCCGGTACTCGGAGCCGACGGCCACCTGCCAGAGGAAGTACGTGTCCGGGCTGTCGGGACGGACGTAGCCGGTGACGTAGGCCGCCATCCGGCCGTCGGCGTCCCGTGCCACGACGCTGGTCGTGGCGAAGTCCCGGCACCAGAGCGTGTAGGCGTACGGGGAGTTGACGTCCATCCCCGTGTCGCCGGCCAACCGCCACATGTGCGGCCCGTCCTCCGGGGAGGGGTGCGAGAGGCGCACGTCCTCACGGCCCGCGGCCTCCGTGGTCTCGGAGCTCACAGCCCCACCTTCGATTCGGTCGCGTGCTTGGAGGTTCGTTCGTTGATGTGGCACGTCGATCGAACTTAGCGAAAGAAGGTCAAAGGAGTTTCAGCGAGATTCCGCGCAGATGTTTGGGAGGATTACCAATGGGTAGGGCTTGTTTATTTAGCAGCTTGATTCCGCATTGGACGGGGCTCCCAGGTGACGCTGGGTAGCGGCCGTCCTCCCCGTCCACGCCCTGTCTATCAGGGGGTTCGGCCCCTGGGGCGGACCTGCGTCGCGCGAGGTGGGAGGTGACTCGCGGGCGGGTGGTCGGCAACCGTCAGGGTCAAACATAGAGCCTCCACGGCGAATATTAAGCGTGCGTTAAGTCACATCAATTCGGTGGAAAGCTCGCGACATATCGCCCGGGCAGGGTCGCCTCGCACGTCACACGTTACGCGCGCCGCCCGCTGGAACCACCTGTACGCAGGAATTTCCTCGGCTCGCGAGCCGGGGAATCCGCCCCTCGGGGCGGGCCGGAAGCGCCCCTCGCGCCCGGTGCGCCCGGACGCGCGGAGACCGGCGCCACCGTCGGACGACCTTGATGAATCCCTGACTTTCCATCAGACTCTGTGTAGTACGACCTCATGTAGTACTACAATTAGTCGCACCGCTTCGCCGCAGCCCATGCGGGTCCGGCACCCCCGGGACGGCAGTGCGGACTCGAACTTCGTCGCCCCCGCCGTGGGAACACGGCGAGGACCACTGACCAGGGATCGGAGGCGTCCGTGAACCGCCTGTACCACGACAGCGAGGACTGGGTCGAGCAGGGGAACTGCCGCTCGTACGACCCCGAGATCTTCTTCCCGGTGAGCAGCACCGGGATCGGCCGCACCGACACGGAGCGCGCCCTGGCCGTCTGCCGCAGCTGTACTGTTCGCCCGGAATGCCTGCGGTGGGCCCTGCGCGCCGGAGAGGCCCACGGAGTCTGGGGTGGCACCACCCCGGAGCAGCGTCGCTACATGCGCCGCGAGCTGGTCCCGGCGGGTTAGGACGAAGGCGGAGCCGCCGGACGCGAACACTCGCGTCCGGCGGCTCACGTCTGTCACCGAGGCCCCCACTCCGAGACGTTGGAGCGCGTTCTCACGTCCGGAGGTCTTGCGGGCCCCTGTGGCACGGCCTAGGTTCACTATCGTGCGACCCGCTCACGGCACGCTCCGACTCACACGCACGGCGCTCCTCGCCGGTGCGTGCACCGGGCTGGCCTGGGTCGGCCACAACATCGGGGCCGACACCCCCGCCGGGGCCTGGGGCTTCCTTCTGGCCACGGCGTTCCTGTTCGGCCTCCTGTGGCGGTTCACCAGGATCATGCGGGGCTTCGGCGACATCTTCGCCGTGATGGCCCTCGCACAGGTCGCCCTGCACCTGATCCTCCAGCTGTCCGGCCCCGGGGTCGTCCCGATCGACCACGCCGGGCACGGATCCGCCGTCCTCGGCCTCGCGCCGGGCATGCTGTTCGCCCACCTGTGGGCGGCCCTGCTCGCCTCCGCGCTGCTGGCCCACGGCGAGTCCGCGCTCTGGTTCCTGGCGACCGCCGTCGCCCGGGCCCTCCCGCGACCGCCACGCCTGCCCGACCTGGCGCCCGTGGAGTCCGGGGCCGCGCCCGTCGCGCCCCCTTCCCCGGCGCCCCCTTCCCCAGAGCCGTCGACGCACGGTCCCCGCGGGCCCCCCGGTTCGCCCGCGTTCCGCCCGGCCCTCCCGTAACCCCCGGTTCCGGCGGTCGAGGCGGTCCCCCAGAAAGCCCCGGACGAGCACCGGTCCCCGACCCGTGCCCGCCGGGCGCGAACCGCACCCGAACGGCCTGAGAGAAGATCATGAGAAGAATCCGTACCGCGGCCCTGGTCGCCCCCTTCGCCGCCGCACTGCTGCTGGCCCCCGCCCCCGCCTTCGCCCACGACGTGCTGATCGCCTCCGACCCGGAGGACGGCGCCGCCCTCGACACCGCCCCCGAGGAGGTCACCCTCACCTTCAACAACTCCCCGATGGCGGGTGGCAGCGGCAGCGCGATCGTCGTGACCAGCCCCGAGGGCACGGAGATCCAGGAGGGCGAGCTGACCTTCGACGGCACCGACGTGTCCGTCGCCCTCGCGACGCCCACCGAGGCGGGCGAGTACGGCCTCTCGTTCCGGGTGGTCTCCTCGGACGGTCACCCCATCCAGGACACCCTGAGCTTCTCGCTGTCCGAGGAGGCCGTCGCGGCCGCCGCCCCGGAGGAGACCGAGGAGGAGCCGGCCGCCGAGGAGGAGGCCCCTGAGGAGGCCGCCAGCGAGACCCCCGCCGCCGCCGAGGACACCGCCGCCGAAGAGGGCGGGACCTCCCCGCTGATGGTCCTGGCCGGTGTGGTCGTGGCCGTCGCCGCCATCGGCGCGGTCGTGCTCGTGGTGGTGCGCTCGCGCAACCGCCCCGGCTCCGGTGAGGGATCCCGGAAGTAGCGCGGAACGACGAAGGGGCCCGCACGCTTCGGCGTGCGGGCCCCTTCCCCGGTCAACGGACCGTCACCGTCTCCGGGCCAGCAGGATGCTGATGTTGTCCTTGCCTCCGGCCTCCATGGCGGCCTGCCACAGGGCGTGGACGGCGGCCTCGTCGCTCCCGGCCTCCGCGATCATCCGCTCCATCTCCTCCGGCAGCACCAGATCCGACAGGCCGTCGCTGCACATGAGCCAGGCGCTGGGGTCGGCGGCGTCGTCCCGTCCCACGTGGGGGACCATCGACCCGCCGGAGCTGCCGCCCAGGGACTGGGTGATGAAGTTGGTGGTGACGGGGCGGCCGTCCTCGGAGGGAGGAAGGGCCGGGGAGTCGTCCTCGGAGAGCTGGCGCAGGTGGCGGCCCTCCAGACGGTAGGTGCGGGAGTCACCCACGTTGAACCAGAAGTTGCCGTCGCTGTTGAGCAGGACACCCGCGACCGTGGTCCCCATGCCGGAGAACTCGGTGTGCTGGAGCGCGTGGTCCTTGATCTCCTCGTCGATGTTGGTGAGGAGCTGGGCGATCTCCTCCGGGCCGCTGAGGCGCGGCCCCATCTCGGCCATGCGGTGCACCGCGTGCTCGGAGGCGATCTCTCCGGCGGCCTGGCCGCCGATCCCGTCCGCGACAGCGAGGATGACCGGTTCACTCACCGGCAGCACGCAGCGGACCGGGGAGGTCATGTTCGCGCTGGCGACGGTGAGAGCACCCATGACCACGGAGTCCTCGTTGGCGGGGCGGATAGCGCCCCGGTGCGTGAGGGCCGTGACAATGACTTCCCCACCAGCGACACCCATACGCCCTTCCTCCCGTTTCATCGGCCGTGGCCGGTTGCCCGGCGTCTGGCGCCGGGCCTTGGTCGAGTCCCGTACATCGTCTGGATTCTGTAACCGTACCGAGCCACCGCCGGAGTCGGTCAAAATCCGCGTACATCATGGCGGAAAACACCCGGATATGCAGTTCCCGCACCGGTTTTCGCCGCCAAAAGTGTTGTGGCGGTTGATCCTGGGACGTGTGTGGTGCCGTCGTTCGGTTCGGGTCTGACAGTAGCGGTGCCGGGGACCTCCCGACAGGGCCCACCGCCAGGTTCGGTCAACCCGCAGACCAGAGGCCCTGCACGGGTCCGGTCCGACGACTCCCGGGCCGGGTCCGGACACTCCCCCGGCACCCCGGAGGGGATCGGTGCCACGTTGTCGGTTCCCTGAGGGTCTGGCAGAATGGTCCCGTTGGGTGTCTAAGACGCAGACACACACGACCGCCCCGGGCGGTGCCCTGACCTCCTCAGGCTCCCCGGTGGCTCGAACTCCCTTTCGACGGTCGTTTGGTGTGGTCTCATGCGTCCTTCCCTTCCTCTCTCCTCTCCGGTCTCCACCGTCCGTGCGCGCCGCGCACGCGCGGCGCTCCGTGCCGCCCGCCATCCCCCTCCACCGGGCCCCGATCCCGGACGCGCGTTCCACTGAACCGTCCGCCACGATCCCCCGGTCCCGCCGCCCCCGTACCCGGGCGGCACCGGCGCCACCGCGGCCGCCGACGACGGACCACCCGCGCAAGTCCCGCCCGGGAGGATTCCGACTCCCCGCTCCGGAGTCCCACCGGGCCCATCCACGACGGACACCACGGCGGTGTCCAAGGAGTCCAAGCCCAGTGAAGATCGCCATGGTCGCCGAACACGCCAATCCCCTTCCCGCTCACCGGGGCGAACCGGCCTGCCCCGCGAGCCTGCACGTGTGTGCCCTGTCCCGCCAGCTCGCCAAGCGCGGGCACCGGGTGACCGTCTACGTCCGCCGGAGTGACCCCGACCAGCCCGACGGCCGCACCCGCATGGCGCGCGGCGTCTCGGTCGCCTACCTCGACGCGGGGCCCGCCCGCCCGCTCTCCGAGGACGAGCACGCCGAGCACACCGGGGCCTTCGGCACCGCGCTCGCCGCCGTCCTGGACGAGGACGTCCCCGACGTCCTGCACGCCATCGGCTGGACCAGCGGACTGGCCGCCCTGCACGCCCAGGCGCACAGCGAGAAGGACCAGAGCGGCACCCCGATCGTCCAGACCTTCCACTCGCTCAACGCCAGCGAGCAGCGATCCGGTCTGCCCCACCGGCCCGACCGCGCCCGCATGGAGACGATCCTCGCCGCACGCGCCGACCACGTCCTGGTCAACTCCACCGACCAGCAGGGGGAGCTGGCCCGCCTGCGCGTGCCCCGCCACCACGTGAGCGTCGTGCCGTTCGGCGTGGACCCCGACCACTTCAGCGTGGAGGGCAGCGCCTCGGCCGAGCCGTGGCACTCCCGCCGCGAGGAGCGCGCCCGGCTGGTCTCCGTCACCTCCCTGACCGAGGCGGGGGGCGCCCGGCGTCTGGTGGAGTCGATGGTCCGCCTGCCCGAGGCCGAGCTGGTGCTCGTCTCCACGGCCGAGGACCAGGAGGTGGCCCTGGACGAGAACGCCCGGGGGATCGAGCTGCTCGCCAAGGAGCTCGGCGTGGACGACCGCGTGCACCTGACCGGCCCGGTGGAGCGCAAGGAGCTGCCGCGCCTGCTCCGCTCGGCCGACGTGTTCGTGTCGGCCGCGTCCTACGACCCCTACGGCGGCGCGGTCCTGGAGGCCATGGCCTGCGGGCTGCCCGTGGTGGCCACCGCCACCGGCGCGGTCCCCGGCGCGGTCCTGCACCGCACCAGCGGGGTCCTGATGCGCTTCGGCCGTCCCGACGAGGTCGCCCGCTCAGTGCGCGCCGTGCTGAACACGCCCACGATGAGCACCGCCTACGGGATCGCCGCCGTGGACCGCGCCCGTTCCCGGTTCACGTGGCAGCGCATCGCCATCGAGACCGAGCTCGCCTACGAACGTTCCCGTCCGCAGCTGGCCGCGCGCGACGAGATCGAGGAAGATGAGGCGGACCTCCTCCTGTCCGGTTCCCCCAACTGAACGGTCCGCCCACACCGATGACGTTCGAACACCAGGGACTCCTCTTCCGCCATGAGAGACGGTTCCACGACGTGGCGTTGGAGCGGCTGCGGTCCTCCGTCCGCGCCGACGCCCACGTCGTGCTCTCCGTCGCCGACCCCGCCCCGCTCCTGAACGGGCTGGACCGGCACGAGCGCGGCAGGGTGGACGTCATCGGAAGGGACGACCTCTACGAGGCCCCTGGGCGCACTCTGGCCGCCCTGCACCGGCTGGCCCTCCTCCACGGGCCGGGACCGGTGAGCGTGGTGGCCGAGCCGCCGCTGGCGCCGCTCGCCCATGGCCCCGCGATGGAGCTGCGCGAGTGGCACCGGCTGGAGTCGGTGCTGAGCACCGCGTTGGCGCCGATGCGCATGAGGATGCTGTGCGTGCACGACGAGCGCCCCCTGGGTCCGGGGGTGCGCGCCGCGGTCCGGGCCACCCACCCGACGCTCGTGGGGGAGGCGGGGCCCCGACCCAACCCCGCGTACCTGGGCACGGAGGCCTTCGGACAGCGGCCGCTCGCGCCGGAGCCGCTCCCCGTGCGGGGGCCGGTGCACCGTCTGGAGATCGGGCAGTCGCTGCCCCGGCTGCGCGAGGAGATCGGGTCGCTCGCGAACGCGGTCGGCCTGCCCCGGGGCCGGGTGGACAGCATGGTCGTGGCGGTGAACGAGCTCGCGGCGAACGTGCTCGAACACGGCGCGGGCAAGGGCAGCGTCCACCTGTGGCGGGCGCCGGACCGGTGGGTGTGCGACGTGTTCGACGAACACGGCGACCTCAGCGATCCGCTCGCCGGATACCGCCCGGCCGACACGCTCCGGTCGCGCGGCTACGGGCTGTGGATCACCCGGCAGACCTGTGACTTCCTGGAGATCTGCGGCAGCGGCGAGGGGTCGCTGACCCGGCTCCACTTCGTGGATCCGGCGCGCGCGGACTCGGGCCGCACGGGGTGCGGCCGGAGTGCCGGGGTCACCCCTTGAGCGTGTCCACGGCGTTGTCCGTGCTCGCGTCGATCGGGATGACCTGGTCGATGCCCGCTATCACGAACAGGCGGTTCACCTGCGGCTGGGGTTCGGTGACGACGAGTCCGAGCCCGAGGTCACGGGCCTGACGGAAGGCCGAGACCAGCACCCCGATGCAGCGGGAGTCGCAGAAGCCCACCTTGGCCAGGTCCACCACCACCCCGACGGGCAGGGGTGCGGACAGCACCTCGTCCAGAGCCTCCGCGAGGGCGGGCGAGGTGACCGCGTCCATCTCTCCCACGGGTGTCACGACGACGACGCCATCCTCGCGGCGGATCGAGATGTCTGACGTCACGCTCGGTTCTCCTTGTCGTTCGCGTGCACCGTGAGGAGCTCGACGCTCCCCCGGGCGGACCGACCGCCACCGCGTACCGCGACGGCCCCGAACCTTCATCATGACGGCTCACTGTCACGCTCTGGACTCGGAGTGACCTCGACACGTAGGCGAACCCGCCGTCTCAGCGCCCGTCTGGCCTCGGACGGCGCGACCGCTGCGGCCCGGTGTTCTCCGCGACGAGCTCCCGGGCCACGTCCACGACCTTCTTCCGGTTACGCTGCGCGACCTCCCGCAGTGCCGCGAAGGCGGTGTCCGCGTCGCAGCCCCGGGCGTGCATGATGATGCCCTTGGCCTGGTCGATCACGGTGCGAGCGGACATCGCACGGCGCATGTGGGCGGACTCGCGGGCCGCGTCCGCGCGGCGGTCGGCGGTGTTCAGGGCCATCGCCGCGTGCTCGGCCAGCAGCGCGGTGAGCTGGGTGACGACCTCCTCGTCGAAGGCGTCGGGGCGCCCGGAGTGCACGCCGAACGTGAGGATGCGGTCCTCGTCACCGTCGTCCCCGGCCAGTTTGCTGGGCTGGGTGACGGAGGAGCGGTCGCCGCACTGGACCGCCATGCTCGTGTACCGGGGCCAGCGGTGTTCGCGCAGCACGTCCCCGACGCGGACCTGCGACATCTCCCGGACGGCCTCCACGGTGGGGCCCTGGTCGGTCGTGTACTGGTGTTCCAGGGCCTCCGCGAGGTCGGAGTGCGAGGCGCCGTAGTCGGTGACCACGTGGCGGATGGAGCCGTCCCGGCCCACCACCTCGCGCCAGACCACCACCAGCGCGGCCGAACAGCCGGGGACCCCGAGGGATGCGGCCCTGCTCATCTGGTCCAGGGCGCGTTCGAGGGTGGTGTGCTCCTCCTGCCCCAACGCACCGATGTCACGGGCGAGGTGTTCGATCCACACAGTCCGAACCTCCTCAGACGATTCCCGGCTCCCCGCTCCAAAGGTAACCTTCGGGGGACCCTCGACCGGACCGGCCGGGTGTCAGACCCGTCGCCGGCGGGACGCCCTCGATGATGACCGGGAGACCGTGCGTGCCGGAGAACCTCGCACAACTGCAACGCGAGATCGCCGCTCTGAGTGAGCGCATCAGCGCCCTGCGCACCACGCACGCCATGTACCCGGACGACGCCCGGGGCACCGCCGAGGCCGCCCTGGCCGAGCTGGAGTACGCCGAACGCCTGCTGGGAACGGCCGGGTCGGAACTGGCCCGGACGCACAGCGAGGCCCCCGAACCCCGCAGACCCGCCGACGAGGGCGACCGCGCCCTGTTGCGCGCGGTCTTCAACGAGCTCAGCGTGCCCGTGGTGCTCCTCGACCACGACGGCTACGTCCGCAGGATCAACGGCGCCGGGGCCACGCAGCTGGGCAGCGCGCCCGGCTACCTCACCGGCAAGCCCTTCACGCACTTCGTGGACCTGCGCAAGCGGGCCGCCATGCAGTCCTGGCTGGCCGCCGTCCTGCGCGGGGACGGCCCGGCACACCTGGAGTCGCGGCTGGCCCAGCGCGGCTGGGCGGAGGACGTGCACCTGACCCTCACGCGTCTGGAGCTGCCCACCGAGGCACAGCCGCTGGTGCTGGTGGCGATGTCCCCGCCCATGAGCGGTTCCGAGGAGGAGGGGCCCGCCCCGCTGGAGTCCGAGGTCGAGGACCAGGTGGTGGTGCTGGCCGCACGGCGGCTGGACGTGCTCACCCGGATGACCCGGCTCCTGCTGCGCGGCACCACCCCGACCCGGGACCTGGCCCTGACCGACGCCGCCGACCTCCTGGCCGACTCGTACGCCGACTGGGTGATCATCGACGTCTGCGACCTGCCCGAGGGTCCCAGGGCGGCCCGCCGCGCCGCGGTGGTCGGCCCCGCCGACGCCCCCGAGGGTCAGCGCGAGGAGGTCGCGGGGCTCACCCCGGGCGACTCGGACATCCCCGGCGAGGTGCTGGGCCGGGGCCAGTCCCTGCTGTTCCCCCTGATCGAGGACGAGACGGTCCTGGGCCACTCGGAGAGCGGCGCGCCCCTCCTGTCGGTCCTCGGCGCGGGATCGCTGCTGTCCGTGCCCCTGAGGGGCAGCCGGGGCGTACGGGGGGCGCTCACGCTGATCCGACGCAGCAACCGGGGCAGCTTCCGGCTGGCCGACCTCGGGCTCATCGAGGAGATCGGTGAGCACATCGGCCTGGCCCTGCCGCCCCGTTAGGGGTGTTGCCGTGTTTTCTTTGCGTCTCCGCTCCGCTTCGGCCCAAAGAGGTACAACCGAACTCGCGTCGAACTGAAGCGGAGATGCGAAGGAGTACAGCTACTCGGGCCCGTGCAGCGTGTCCACCAGGGTGGACAACCGTGACGCGGACCGGTCGACCCTGCGGACGGCGTCCACCAGCGGCTGGTCGACCTCCTGGTAGTTGTCGACGATGTGCTCGCGCAGGGCGGCGAGGTCGGTCTGGACCTGGCGGGAGCGCTGGGCGAGCTGTTCGGCCAGGACCCGGCCGGGTTCGCCGGTCTCCTGGTTGAGGACCCGCTGGAGCGACCTCGCCTGCTCGCGCATCTGTGCCTTGAGCTGGTGCAGCTCCACGAACACCTCGACCTTGGAGCGCAGCACCCACGGGTCGAACGGCTTGATCAGGAAGTCCACCGCGCGTGACGAGTAGCCGCGGAAGACCTGGTGCCGATCGACCTCTTGGGCGGTCAGGAAGATGATCGGCACGTCCTTGGTCTTCTCGCGCTGCTTGATGTGCGCGGCGGTCTCGTAGCCGTCCATGCCCGGCATGATCACGTCGAGCAGGATGACCGCGAAGTCGGTGCCCAGAAGGTGCTTCAGCGCCTCCTCACCGGAGTTGGCCCGGACCAGGTTCTGGTCGAGGGACGTGAGGGCCGCCTCCAACGCGATGAGGTTCTCGTCGCGGTCGTCGACGAGAAGGATGTTGGCCTTCTGAGTCACTGCTGGCTACTCCGAGTCTTCGGTCGGGGTGTTACCGGTGCTGTCGGTGTCCCCGCTCGCGTCGTTGTTATCCCTGGTGTCACTGCGGTTGTCGGGACCCGTGGCGCCATTGTGCCCGGCCTGTGACCCGGCCGTCCCACCGGCCCTGAGGTCGTCGCCCGCGGCACCGGCCCTGGTCTCCTCCGGGCCCGCCGTGAGCCACCGCCGCATCACGTCCAGGAGGTGGTCCAGGTCCACCGGCTTGGTCACGTAGTCCGTGGCTCCCGCCGCGAGGCTGCGCTCCCGGTCGCCCTGCATGGCCTTGGCCGTCAGGGAGATGATCGGCAGGTCCTCGAACTGCGGCATCTCACGGATGCGCTGGGTCGTCTGGTTGCCGTCCAGCTCGGGCATCATCACGTCCATCAGGACGAGGGAGATGTCCTCGTTGGCCTCCAGCTTCTCGATGCCGGTGTGCCCGTTGTCAGCGTAGAGGACCTCCAGCCCCTGGGCTTCGAGGGCGCTGGTCAGGGCGAACACGTTGCGCACGTCGTCGTCGACGATCAGCACCCGCTGACCGGCGAGCACGGCGCGCCGTTCGGGGTCGGTGCGGGCCTCCACGGTCTCCTGGGAGCTCTCGGCCGACTCCGTCTCGGCGGGTTCGGGCGCCTTGAGCACCTGCACCATGGGCAGCGGTTCGACCGTCTCCCCGGAGTCGGTCAGGGCCGCCACGACGGCGTCGAAGTCCTCGTCGGGCAGATTGAGGTCATCGTCGGACAGGTCCGGCAGGGAGTCGTACTCGATCCGGCTCGGCTCGATCGCGGGCACCGGCTCCAGGGCGGTGAGCTCGTCCGCGTTCTCCCCGGCGTCGTCGGGCAGGCGGACCGGGAGCAGCAGGGTGAAGGTCGACCCCTGGTTGGCCACGCTCTGGACCCGGATCTCGCCGCCGAGCAGGCGGGCGAAGTTCCGGCTGATGGACAGGCCCAGGCCCGTGCCGCCGAAGCGCCGCGAGGTGCCGCCGTCACCCTGGTGGAAGGCCTCGAAGATCACCTGGAGCTTGTCCTCCGCGATCCCGATGCCGGTGTCGGCCACGGTGAACGCGATGACCTCCTCGTTCTCCACGAACATGTCGAGGTCGGTGTCCTCCAGCGCCCAGGCGGGCTCGATCAGCAGCCGCACCTCGCCCTGCGGGGTGAACTTGACCGCGTTGGAGAGCAGGTTGCGCAGGATCTGCTGGAGGCGCTGCTCGTCGGTCCACAGCGTCTCCGGGATGTCCGGTGACACGTCCACCGCGAACGCCAGCCCCTGCTCGCCGGTGACCGGCCGGAAGGTGGCCTCCACGTAGTCGACGAGCTGGGCGATGGACACCTCGCTGGGCTGCACCTCGGCGCGGCCCGCCTCCACCTTGGACAGGTCGAGGATCTCGTCGATGAGCAGCAGCAGGTCGCTGCCGGCCTTGTGGATGGTCTGCGCGAACTCCACCTGCTTCGCGGACAGGTTCTGCTCGGCGTTGTCCGCGAGCAGGCGGGCCAGGATCAGCAGGCTGTTCAGCGGCGTGCGCAGCTCGTGGGACATGTTGGCCAGGAACTCGGACTTGTACTTGGACGAGACCTGGAGCTGGTGGGCGCGCTCCTCCAACGCGTTCCGGGAGCGCTGGATCTGCTGGTTCTGGAGTTCGATCGCGCGGTTCTGGTTGGCCAGCTGGGTGGCCTTCTGCCGCAGTTCCGCGTTCTTGCCGCGCAGCTCCTCCTGCTGGCGCTGGAGCTCGTTGGAGCGTTCGCGCAGCTGGCTGGTGAGCTGCTGGGACTGTTCGAGCAGGTGCTCGGTGCGGTTGTTGGCCAGGATGGTGTTGATGGTGGTGCCGAGCAGGGCCACCAGCTGGCGCAGGAAGTTCTTGTGGATCTCCCGGAACTCGTCGTAGGACGCGAACTCGATCACGCCGAGCGAGCGCCCCTCGGTGACGATGGGGAGGATGTACAGGTGGCGCGGCTGCGCCCCGCCCAGTCCGGACTCGACCATCACGTAGCCGGGCGGGATGTGGGACACGTGCTGTTCGACCTGCTGGGACAGGGCCTCTCCGGCCAGCCCCACGCCCTTGCGGATGCGCTGGCGCCCCTCGGGCGGGTCGAAGCCGAACCCGGCGTAGAGGCGGAAGACGCCCTCGTTGTCCTGGTCCTCGGGCAGGTAGCAGGCGCCGTGCTGGGCGTGGATGAGCGGCGTCACCTCGGTCATGATCAGGCGCGCGAGCTCGTTGAGGTCGCGGTGGCCCTGGATGTGACCGGAGATGCGGGCCAGGTTGGACTTGAGCCAGTCGGCGTCGGCCTGGTCCGCGGTGGTCTCGCGCAGGTTGGACACCATCAGGTTGATGTTGGACTTGAGCTGTTCCATCTCCCCGCGGGTGTCGACCTGGATGTTCCGGGTCAGGTCGCCCTTGGCGACGGCGTTGGCGACCTCCGCGATCGCGCGGACCTGCGTGGTGAGGTTGCCCGCCAGGCCGTTCACGCTGTCGGTCAGCTGCTTCCAGGTCCCGGTGACGCCCTCGACCTTGGCCTGGCCGCCGAGCTGGCCTTGGCTGCCCACCTCGTGCGCCACGCGGGTGACCTCGGTGGCGAAGGCCGACAGCTGGTCGACCATGGTGTTCACCGTCGTCTTCACCTCAAGGATCTCTCCCTGGGCGTTGACGTCGATCTTCTTGGTGAGGTCACCGGCGGCGACGGCGGTCGTGACCTCGGAGATGTTGCGCACCTGGGTGGTCAGGTTGTGCGACATCGAGTTCACGTTCTCGGTGAGGTCGTTCCAGATGCCGGAGACGCCCTTGACGCTGGCGCGGCCGCCCAGCTTGCCCTCGGTACCCACCTCGCGGGCCACGCGGGTCACCTCGTCGGCGAACGCGGACAGCTGGTCCACCATCACGTTGATGGTGTCCTTCAGCTCCAGCATCTCGCCCTTGGCGTTCACGGTGACCTTCTTGGTCAGGTCTCCGGCGGCGACCGCCCGCGTGACCATGGAGATCTGCCGCACCTGGTACGTCAGGTTGTTGGCCATGGAGTTCACGTTGTCCGTGAGGTCCTTCCAGACCCCGGACACGTCGCGCACGTGGGCCTGACCGGCCAGCTTGCCCTCGGTGCCCACTTCACGGGCCACCCTGGTGACCTCGTCCGCGAACGTCGACAACTGGTCCACCATCTTGTTGATGGTGTCCTTCATGTCGAGCATCTCGCCCTGGGCGTCGACCGTGATCTTCTTGCTGAGGTCGCCCTTGGCGACCGCCGTCGTCACCTGGGAGATGTTGCGGACCTGGTAGGTGAGGCTGTTGGCCATCGAGTTGACGTTGTCGGTCAGGTCCTTCCAGATGCCCGACACGCCCTTGACGTTGGCGCGGCCGCCCAGCTTGCCCTCGGTACCGACCTCACGGGCCACCCTGGTGACCTCGTCGGCCAGGGAGTCGAGCTGGTCGACCATGGTGTTCACGGTGTTCTTGAGGGCCAGCATCTCGCCCTGGACGTCCACCTCGACCTTGCGGGTCAGGTCGCCCCGGGCCACCGCCGTGGTCACCTTGGAGATGTCGCGGACCTGGTTGGTCAGGTTGTCCGCCATGGAGTTCACGTTGTCCGTGAGGTTCTTCCAGATGCCCTGGACCCCGCGGACGTTGGCGCGACCGCCGAGCTTGCCCTCCGTGCCGACCTCGCGGGCGACGCGGGTGACCTCGTCCGCGAACGTGGAGAGCTGGTCCACCATCGTGTTGAAGGTGTCCTTCAGCTCCAGCATCTCGCCCTGGACGTCGATGGTGATCTTCTTGCTGAGGTCACCGCGGGCGACGGCGGTCGTGACGGTGGAGATGTCACGGACCTGGAGGGTGAGGCGGGAGGCCATCTGGTTGACCGACTCGGTCACCTCGCGCCAGGCACCGGAGACGTCCTCGACGCGTGCGCTGCCGCCCAGCTTGCCCTCGGTACCCACCTCGCGGGCGACCCGGGTGACCTCCTCGGTGAAGCCGCTCATCTGGTCGGCCATCCGGTTCACGGTGTTGGCCAGGCGCAGGAGGTCGCCCTTGAGCTCGCCCCGGCGGCCCTCGGTGGAGGCCCTGCGGTTCAGCTCGCCCTCGGCCACCGAGTCCAGGACCCTGGCGACGTCGGTGACGGGTTCCGCGACCTCGTCGAGGAGGATGTTGAGGGCTCTGGCGCTGTTGCCCCACGCTCCCCGTGCCGGGTGGACGTTGACCCGCTCGTTGAGTCGGCCCTCGTCGCGCACGACGTCACCGACCCGTTGGAGTTCGGTGCTGAGCTGCTCGCTGTGGTCGATCACCTCGTTGAACACGGAGGTGATCTCGCGGAGTTTGCCGCTGCCCCGCGACCTGAGCCGGACACTGAAGTCGCCGTCACGCATCCGGTACAGGGCACTCAGGATCTCGTCGAGCTGGTCGTCGGCCAGTCCCGTGACCGCCTCGGGCATGAACCCCTCCTCAATCCCGCACGTCTTCTCGGCCACCGACCGCGCACGGCCCACGGTGAAAGGGTCCCGCGCGAATCGCACGCACGGGACTCGGGGGTGGCACGTGCCTCACGCGCACCCCTGGTGACATCCCGTCACGCTATCGTCGCGGAATACCACCCGAAAGAAGCGGATGTGTCGTCTTACACTAACTGCCTGAGCCAAAGCGCACAGGAGTGTTGGCCATGTTGCCCTTTCGCTCGTGGCTGACCGACCCCGGGTCCCGCCCGTACACACCGTTCCCGTGAGGGGTCACGGAAGGTTCGGGGTGGTTCGGGGTTCCCCGGGAGGACGGCACGCGTATCGTGGCAGTGGCCACCCCTCCCACACCCGCGCCCAGTGACGAAGGACACCGACGGCTTGGCAGCACAAGACGCGTTGAAGGTCGCACGACGAGAGTTCCCGCCTGCCCCCGAGACCGCGGCGGCGGCCCGGGAGTTCGTGCACGACACCCTGCTCAGCTGGGGCGTGCCCGATCCCTTCGACGACATCATCCTGCTGGTGAGCGAGCTGGTCACCAACGCCGTCATCCACGCGGACTCGGCGTTGGAGGTGGCGGTGCGCCGCGCGGAGGGTTCGACCGAGGTGATGGTCACCGACTCCGCGCCCGAGCGCGCCGTCCCGCAGGCGGGGCCGCTCGCCGTGGACACCTCGCCCTCCACCGGCGACGAGCGCAGCGGCGGTCTGGGGCTGGCCCTGGCGTCGGCCATCGCGTCCAGCTGGGGCGTGAGCTACGGGCGCAACGACAAGGCCGTGTGGTTCCGGATCGAGGACCGGCCGGGTGACCACCCGTCGTTGGAGTCCCCGCCGGTGCGCCGGGGTCCGTCCCGCCCGGTGCGGCCGCCCGCGTGGTCCGCGCTGGACTCGGCCCTGGGCTCCCGGCTCTCCCTGCCGCAGCTGCTCGAGCGCACCGTGGAGTACTCGACCACCGCGCTGAGCGGGGACGCCGCGTACATAGCGCTGGCGACCTCCGACGAGACCATGTGGGAGGTGCGCTCGGCGGTGGGGCTCACCGGCGGCGCTCCCTGGCGTCCGCTGCGGGTGCGCTCCGAGGAGATCTTCCCGTCGGCGGCGCCCGAGCCCGGCCCGGTGATCAACGACGACATGATGATCTCCCGCACCACCCGGGGCGCCCTGGCCAGGGCCGGGATGCGTTCGCTGGTGACGGCGCCGCTGATCGTCGACGGCCGGGTGACCGGCCTGCTCGGCGTGGCCTCCACACGGGCCCGGCACTTCGGTCCGGCGGCGGCCAAGCGGCTCCAGGAGGGCGCGGACCTGATCGCCCTGCCGGTGGAGCGGTCCCGGCTGGCCGAGGTCGAGCTGAGCCGCCGCGCCTCGCTGAGCTTCCTGGCCGAGGCCAGCGACCTGCTCGCGGGCACGCTGGACGAACGGATGACGGGTGCCCTGGCCGCGCAGCTGATCACCTCGCGCCTGGGCCGGTGGTGCGCCATCCACACCATCAACGAGCTCGGGGGCTCCACGCTCACCCACGTGGTGCACGGCGACGAGAACCTCAACGACGTCCTGCGGTCCCTGCTGACCGCGCTGCCCCCGCGCGAGCAGCGCGAGCCCGGTCCGCTGTGGTCGAACAAGGACCTGGTCCAGGAGGGTCTGGACGAGCAGATGACCGGGTCGATCGCGCGCGGTCCGGCGATCAGCATCCCGCTGGTGGCCCACGGTCGCGCGCTCGGCCGGATGACCATCGGCAAGAACGACTCGGACGACTTCACCCGTGAGGAGGCCGACGTCGCGGACGACCTCAGCCGACGGGTGGCGTCCGCGATGGAGAACGCCCGGCTGCACGAGCGGCACACGGCGATGAGCACGGCTCTCCAGCGCAGCCTGCTGCCGCCCAAGGACAAGGAGCCGGTGATCCCCGGTGTGGACCACGCGGTCTACTACCGGCCCTCGGACGAGCGCAGCGAGGTGGGCGGGGACTTCTACGACGTGTTCTCCGCGAGCGGCCGCTGGTGTTTCGCCATCGGTGACGTGTGCGGCACCGGCCCGGAGGCGGCGGCCGTCACCGGGCTGGCCCGGCACACGCTGCGCGCCCTGGCCCGGGAGGGGTTCACCCCGGCGCACATCATGCAGCGGCTGAACCTGGCGATCCTGGACGAGAACACCTCGACCCGGTTCCTGACGATGCTCTACGGGGAGATGACCCCGGCCACCGACGAGGCGGGCGGGATGCGCGTGCGCATGGTGTCCGCCGGGCACCCGCTGCCGCTGCGCCTCAACCAGAAGGGCGAGGTCGAGCCGTTCGGCACCTCCCAGCCGCTGCTGGGCGCCTTCGAGGACGTGGGCTTCAGCACGGAGAGCGTGGACATCCGCCCCGGCGAGGTGGTCCTGGCCGTGACCGACGGCGTCACCGAGCGCCGCAGCGGTTCGGACATGCTCGGTGACGAGGGTCTGATGAAGATCTTCTCCGGAGCCGCGGGCCTCACCGCCCAGGCCGTGATCAGCCGGATCGACCGTGAGCTGGAGGAGTACGCCCCGGGCGGCAACTCCGACGACACCGCGATGCTGGTCCTGCGCTTCCTGTAGCCCGTCCCGGGCCCGCACCGGCCCCGTCCCGTCCGGAGCGGGGTCGGTGGGTGACGGGTCAGAGCCAGCCCATGTCCTGGGCGGTGCGGATGGCGGCCATGCGGTTGTCGGCGCCGGTCTTGCCGATGGCGTTGGACAGGTAGTTGCGGACCGTGCCCTCGGTGAGGTGCAGGGTCCCGGCGATGCGGGCGACGGTGGCGCCGTCGGCGGCGGCGCGCAGCACCTCGGCCTCGCGGTCGGTGAGCGGGCTCTCCCCGCCGACCATCGCGGCGGCGGCCAGTTCGGTGTCGATGTAGCGGCCGCCCTCGTGGACCCTGCGGATGGCCCCGGCGAGCTGTTCGACGGGGGCGTCCTTGGCCAGGAAGCCCCGGGCCCCGGAGGTGAGGGCGCGGCGCAGGTATCCGGGGCGGCCGAAGCTGGTGAGGATGACGACCCCGCAGTCGGGGGCGCGCCGCTTGAGTTCGGCGGCGGCCTCCAGCCCGGTGGCGCCGGGCATCTCGATGTCCAGGACGGCGACGGCGGCCCCGTGTTCGAGGACGGTGTCCACCACCTGGTCGCCGCGGCCCACCTCGGCGACGACCTCCAGGTCGTCCTCCAGTCCGAGGAGCGCGGCGATCGCTCCGCGCACCAGGTGTTCGTCGTCGGCGAGCACGAGCTTGATCACGGGTGGGGCCTTCCCTGTCGTACCGGGTTCCGGAGGCGGGCGCGGGGTATCGTTTCGGACATTGTGGTGCATAAGTCCCTGTCTTCGCGGGGACCACACATCGGGACACACCGCCGACCAGGGCCGGAGCCAACTCGAAACCACGCTGTATCGGGCTCTCACCCTGTTCTAACCCACGCCCCCCAAGATGAAGCAAGTCAGTACATCGTCCCGTCCGCTGGAGGATGAGTTGCACCCGAACGACCCGAGTGAAGGTCCGGAGACCGGTGCTGGAGCCGAGCACGGCGACGCCGAGCACGGTCGCACCGGGTCCGGTGCCACGGACCAGCCCGAGACCGGCGGGACGTCCTTCGAGGACTCCCTTCCCAAGGACGACGGCGTGACCGGTCAGGAGGCGCCGGGCGAGCCGGCCCCCGGCCCGTCCGCGCCCCGCCTCTCCGCGCCCGAGGGCCCCGAGCCCGGCTGGGCGACCGGACCCAACGACACGGACCGGGCCTCCTACGTCTTCCCCGGCCCCGAAGGCCACCCGGGTACCGCTCCCGGTACCGCCCCGGAGGGCCCCCGGCCCGCCGACGGCCCCGAGCGGCCCGGCGGCTTCGGAGCTCCGCAGAGTCCGGGTGCGGCGGGGCACCCGACTCCCGGGGCGCCGCCCCAGGGCCCGCCCACCGCGGCCTTCATGGCCGGAGGTCACGGCGGCCCGCAGGGACCCGGCGGCTTCGGCGGCGCGTACCCGCGCGGACCGCAGCAGCCCGGCCCGTTCGGACCGCCGCAGTACCAGCAGTTCGGCCCGGGGCCCTTCCCCGGCCAGCCGCAGCAGGCCCAGCGCAAGCGCGGCACCGGCCGGATCGTGGCCGTGGCGGCGGCGACCGCCCTGGTCACCAGCCTCATCGTGGGACCGGCCGCCGCTCTGGGCACCGCCTACCTGATGCCCGGCGGGGCGAGCTCCCCGATCAGTTCGCTCACCGGCGAGCAGGGGTCCACCGCCACCGAGGGCGCCGTCGGTGACGTCGCGGACCAGGTCTTGCCCAGCGTGGTCTCCATCCAGACCAGCGCGGGCGGCGGCAGCGGGGTGATCATCTCCTCGGACGGCCAGATCCTGACCAACGCGCACGTCGTGGAGGCCGCCGGTGACGGCCCCCTGCTCGTGCGGTTCAACGACGGCACCTCTGCGGAGGCGGAGCTGCTCGGGGCCGACCCGGTCTCCGACATCGCCGTGGTCAAGGCCAAGGACCGCACCGACCTGACCCCGGCCAAGCTCGGTGACTCCGACCAGGTCGGCGTCGGCGGAGACGTGGTGGCGATCGGTTCGCCGCTCGGCCTGTCCGGCACCGTGACCACGGGTGTGGTGAGCGCGCTCAACCGTCCGGTGAACACCGGCGCCACCGAGAGCGGCGGCAGTCAGACCGCGACGGTGATCAACGCGATCC
Organism: Nocardiopsis sp. iso_237; assembly: GCF_056173345.1. NCBI lineage: Bacteria > Bacillati > Actinomycetota > Actinomycetes > Streptosporangiales > Nocardiopsidaceae > Nocardiopsis > Nocardiopsis sp. iso_237. Next base: position 5,643,768 of record NZ_CM149669.1, read on the forward strand.
AGACCGACGCCGCGATCAACCCCGGTAACTCCGGCGGTCCGCTGGTGAACATGTCCGGTGAGGTGATCGGCGTCAACACCGCCATCGCCGGGCTGTCCCAGGAGAGCGGTTCGGTGGGTCTGGGGTTCGCCATCCCCATCAACCAGGTCCGGCCGATCACCGAGCAGCTGATCGAGACCGGCAGCGCCAGCTACCCGGCCATCCAGGCCACCATCGCGCCCAGCCCGGTCGGCGGAGCGCAGATCATGGAACTGACCGAGGGCGGGGCCGCCGAGAAGGCGGGCCTGAAGGTCGAGGACGTGGTCGTGTCCGTCAACGGTGAGGCCGTGTCCTCACCGGACCAGCTGATCGCCCAGATCCGTGCCCTCCGGCCCGGCGACGAGGCCACCCTGGGCGTGCTGCCCGGTGGCAGCGGCTCGGAGCAGGAGGTCAAGGTGACGCTGGGCGAGCAGAGCGCGGCGTCGGCCGAGGAGGAGGCCTCGGAGATCGAGGAGGACTGACGGGGGCGTCTTCCTTCCCTTTCTCCGATCCCAGGACGGGGGCGGGCTGGCCGCGGGGGCCAGCCCGCCCCCGTCCGCTGTGCGCGGGTCGTTGGTCCCGAACCGACACTCCGCACGCGGCGATGGTGACTTGACACACAAAGGCGGACACGGAGAGTATTCATCCCTGCGCCTTGTGCTACGTCGCCGGTCGCCTCGGCGTCACCGGAAGGTCGGCGGCGGTCCATACCGGTGGACCACACTCGTGGCAGCCACACCGGACCAGAGCACGGCCCAGCCGCTCGACGCCTCCAGGAGAACCGGTATGTCCACGTCCTTCGCACCGAAGTCCCCCACCGTTCCCCGGTCTCCGGAGAAGGGCCGCGGGAGGCGCCGCGTCCGGGTCCTCATCGGTACCGACACCTACCCGCCGGACGTGAACGGCGCCGCCTACTTCACCGCCCGGCTCGCCCACGGCCTGGCCGGGCGCGGAGCCGAGGTGCACGTCCTGGGCCCCTCGCCCACCGGCCGCCCCTACGTGACCGAGCGGGACGGGGTGGTGGAGCACCGGCTGCGGTCCATGCCGTCGCTGGCGCACGAGAGCGTGCGTCTGGCACTGCCACCCGGGGTGCGCGGGCACCTGAACCGGCTCCTGGACCGGTTGCGCCCCGACACCGTGCACATCCAGAACCACTTCCTGGTCGGCCGGATGCTCACCCACGCCGCGCGCGCCCACGGCATCCCGGTGGTGGCCACCAACCACTTCATGCCCGAGAACCTCTTCGACCCCATGCGGATACCCGAGCCCCTGCGTCCGTACGCGGCCCGGCTGGCCTGGTGGGACCTGGGCCGCGTGCTGTCCAGGGTCGAGCACGTGACCACGCCGACCCCGGCCGCCGCCGGACTCCTGACGGACCAGGGGTTCGCCCGGCCCGTGGAGCCGGTCTCCTGCGGCATCGACCTGGCGCGCTTCCAGCCGCTGCCCGAAAGGGCCCGTACGACCGAGCGGCGACGCCTGCGTGAGCGGTTCGGAGTCCCCGACCTCACGTCGATGCTGTTCGTGGGCCGCCTGGACGAGGAGAAGAACGCCGACGAACTGGTCAGGGCCGTCCGGCTCCTGCCCGGTGTCCAGCTGCTGCTGGCCGGGCACGGCGCGCACCGGGCCAGGCTGGAGGAGCTCGCCCGCGCGGAGGGGGTGACCGACCGGGTGGTCTTCCTCGGGTTCGTCGCCCACGAGGACCTGCCGGACGTGTACCGGTGCGCGGACGTGTTCACCATCGCGGGCACCGCCGAGCTCCAGAGCATCGCCACACTGGAGGCCATGGCCAGCGGTCTGCCCGTGGTGGCCGCCGACGCGATGGCCCTGCCCCACCTGGTGGAGGAGGGCCGCAACGGCTACCTGTACCGGCCGGGCCGCCCCGCCGAGCTGGCGGAGCGGCTGCGTCTGGTGGTGGAGGACGAGGCCACGCGGGCGCGGATGGGCGGGCACAGCAGGCTGATGGCGTCCCGGCACCGTCTGGAGGACTCGCTGGAGCGCTTCGAGCGGATCTACCGGGACGCGACGGCCGGTACCCGCCCCTGGTGAGGGCGGGTACCGACCGGCCGACGACCTAGCCGGGTGGCGGCCCCTGCGGACCGGACGGCGGACCGGGTGGCCCGGAGGGAGGACCAGGCGTTCCAGGTGGCGGGCCCGACGGTCCGTGGTGCGGAGCGGACCGGCCGGGTGGTGGCCCCTGCGGGCCGGGTGGCGGACCGGACGGGGGTCCGAATGACGGACCGGATGGTCCCGCGGGCGGAGGCCCCTGCCTCCCGGGCGACGGCGGAGATCCCGGAGGAGCGGCCGGTGGTCCCTGCGGTGCGGGCGGCGGACCGTCCTGCGGAGGCTGGTGGAGCGGCAGCTGGAGGCCGATCACCATGCCGCCGCCCTCGCGGTTGCGGGCGAACACCTGGCCGCCGTGCGTCTGCGCGATCTCCTGGACCATGGACAGTCCCAGCCCGGAGCCGGGCAGACCGCGCGCGACCGTCGCCCGGAAGAAGCGCTCGAAGAGGTGCCCGATCTCGGCCGGGTCCACCCCCGGGCCCCGGTCCAGGACCTCCACCACGCCCCGGCGGACCCGGATGACGATCGGCTCCCTCCCGTCGGGGTCGAACTTGGCGGAGTTCTCCACCGGGTTGGCCAGGGCCCGCTCCAGCGAACCGGGACGGCCCCACACCACGCTGTCGTCGGCGTCCACCAGGATCTCCCGGCCGGTGCGCCGCCGACTACGCGCCGCCACCCGGTCCGCGACCCCGGCGAGCGCCACCGCGCTCGGCGTCTCGTCCTCGTGGTTACCGGTGGCCAGCCCGACCAGTTCGTTGACCAGTCCGGTGAGCTCGCGGGTCTCCCCCTGGAGGTCGTCGATGAGCCGCTGCCTGCCCTCCGGGCTCAGCCGGTCCACCCGGCCCAGCACCTGGACGTTGGTGTGCAGGCTGGTGAGCGGGGTCCGCAGCTCGTGCGCGGCGTCCTGGACGAGGCGGCGCTGTTCGTCCTTGGACCGGGCCAGGCGGGCCAGCATCGCGTTGAACGCGCTGCTCAGCCGCCCCACCTCGTCGTTGCCCGGCTCCTCCGGGGCGCCGACCCCGCCGACGGCGTCGGCCTGGTCCCCGTTGCCGTTCCGGTTCGGGGTGACCGGGTCCAGGCGCCCGGTGGAACTGACGTACTCCGCCGCGTTGGTCAGCCGGACGAGGCGGCCGGTGATGCGGTGGCCGACCAGCCAGCCCACCGAGGCCGCGCACAGGGCGACCAGCAGCCCCACCCACAGGATCTGGACGGCCAGGCGCCCGATCATCTGCTCCACCGGCGACAGCCGTTGCAGGAGCTGGATCGCCCCGTGCCCCTCCCCCAGGGACACGGTGCCCACCCGGTACTCCTGGCCCTGGACCAGGGTCTCGCGGGTGTCGACCACCCCGGCGTCGTCGGCCCGCGCCACCTCCAGGTCCTCGGCGGTGGGGTGGAAGGAGGCGAGTTCGTGCCGGTTGGCGAGCAGCTGAGCCCAGGTGCCGTCCGGAGTGAGGATCTGCGCGTCCAGGCTGCCCGGTGCCAGGAAGGTGAAGGTGCTGCCGTCCGGGGCGTCCTGGTTGTTCCGCGCGGAGATCTCCAGCTGCCGGGACAGGTTCTGCACGGCCTCGTTGAACTCGCTCTCGGCGTCGGCCCGGATGAGCGCGGCGGCGGTGCTGTAGGCCAGGGTGCCGACCAGGGCGATGGTGACCGCCGCGACCAGGGCGAACAGCACGGCGAACCGGGTGCCCAGGCGCCACTCGCCGGGGTGCAGGACCACGCTGCCGCGCGTGGCGCCGGAGGCTGCGGGGCCGGGGCCGGGGGCTCCGGTGGGGTCCGTCATGGGAGCGGTCACCGGCCTCACCCCTGGGGACGCAGCGTGTACCCGACGCCCCGGACCGTCTGGATCAGCGGTGGACCGCCGTCCTCCAGCTTGCGGCGCAGGTAGCTGATGTAGACCGCGAGGTTCTTGGACTCGGGGCCGAAGTCGTAGCCCCAGATGCGGTCGTAGATGGTGGCGTGGTCCAGCACGATCCCGGCGTTGCGCATGAGGAGTTCGAGCAGGTCGAACTCGGTCTTGGACAGCTCGATCTCCCGCTCGCCCCGCCAGACCCGGCGGGCCCGGCCGTCCAGCCTCAGCTCGCCCACCCGCAGCGGCGCGTCCCCGTCGAACTCCTCCGGCACCGGCGCTGCCCGGCGCAGCAGGGCGCGCAGCCGCGCCAGGAGTTCGTCCAGCTCGAAGGGCTTGGCGAGGTAGTCGTCGGCACCGGCGTCCAGCCCCGCCACCCGCTCCGGGGTCTCCACCCTCGCGGTGAGCATGAGGATCGGGGTGCGGTCGTGTTCCGCGCGCAGTACCCGGGCCACGCCGAGTCCGTCGACCCCGGGCATCATCACGTCGAGGACGAGCAGGTCCACGGGGTCGGCGTGGACGGCGGCCAGGGCCTGGACGCCGTCCGCCGCCGTCCGCACCGTGTACCCCTCCAGTTGGAGGGCGCGTTCCAGGGACTCCCTGATGGCCCGGTCATCGTCGGCGATCAGGACGGTGGCGGTGCTTTCCATGGGGCCCATGCTCTCCCACCTTGGTGAGAGGTCGGTAAGAGGCGGGCCGGAGGGATACGAGACCGATGGCTCAGGCGTCGGGGTCGAGGGTCCGGGTACGGCTGAGCCCGGCGGCGCGGCCCTTGCCCGCCACCACCAGCGCCATCTTGCGGGAGGCCTCGTCGAGCATCTCCTCACCGAGCATCACGGCGCCGCGCCGGTCCACGGTGGTGGCGTGCGCGTAGGCGTCCAGGATCAGTTCGGCGTGGTCGTAGTCCTGCTGGGAGGGGGCGTAGGCCTCGTTGGCCGCCTCCACCTGGAGCGGGTGCAGGACCCACTTGCCGTCGAACCCGAGCGCGGCGGTGCGCCCGGCCGCCCGGCGGAGGGCGTCGACGTCGCGGATCTGGAGGTAGGGGCCGTCGATGGCCTGGAGCCCGTGGGCGCGCGCCGCCACGAGGATGCGCATGAGCACGTGGTGGTAGGCGTCGCCGGTGTCGTAGCCGGGCGGCTGCTCCCCCACCACCAGGCTCTTCATGTTGACGGAGGCCATGAAGTCGGCCGGTCCGTAGACCAGCGTCTCCAGGCGGGGTGAGGCGGCGGCGATCCGGTCCACCTCGACCAGGCCCCTGGCGTCCTCGATCTGCGCCTCGATCCCGATCCGGCCGACCGGCAGGTCGGAGGCGCGTTCGATCTGGGTGAGGAGGGTGTCCAGCCAGTGGACGTCCCGGGCCCCGGTGACCTTGGGCAGGACCAGGGTGTCGAGGTGGGCTCCGGCGCCCTCGACCACGGCGATGACGTCGCGGTAGGCCCATGGGGTGGAGACGTCGTTGACGCGCACCGACCGGACCCGGCCCTCCCAGCCGCCGTCGTTGAGCGCCCGGACCACGGTGGCGCGGGCGGCCTCCTTCTCCAGCGGCGCCACGGCGTCCTCCAGGTCGAGGAAGATGGCGTCCGTGTCCAGTCCCCGGGCCTTCTCCACGAACCGGGGGTTGGACCCCGGGACCGCGAGTACCGACCGCCGTGACCTGAGTTCGCCCATCGTCGTCCGCTCCCCTGCCGTGTGTGTCCACTCGTGTTGGCTGCGCGGCTCATCATCGCACCGGCCGCGGGCGCCGCACGAGGCGCGCCCCCGTCGCTGCGTAGAGTGTGAGCCGGGACGGGGGTCCGTACCGCCGTCCGTGGCCACGCAGGGGAACACGGGAGTGCACATGTCCGCGACGCTTCGCCCGACCAGCGCCCACTGGGGCAGCTACCAGGTCGAGGTCCACGACGACCGGGTGGTCGGGGTACGCGCCAACCCGGAGGACCCGGAGGCGTCTCCCGTCATCGGCAACACCCCCGCCGCCCAGCACCACCGCACCCGGGTGGCCCGCCCGGCGGTGCGCCGCCGGTGGCTGGAACACGGCCCCGGCCCGGATCCGCGCCGGGGCGACCCGGAGGACGCCTACGTGGAGGTGGAGTGGTCCACCGTGCTGGACCTGCTCGCCAAGGAGCTGGACCGGGTGCGCACGGAGCACGGCAACGAGGCGATCTACGGGGGTTCCTACGGCTGGGGCAGCGCGGGCCGCGTCCACCACGCGCAGAGCCAGCTGCACCGGTTCCTGAACACCGTCGGCGGGTACACGCGGTCGGTGAACACCTACAGCCACGCCGCCCTGGAGGTGCTGTTCCCCCATCTGATCGGCACGAGGGACGCCAACCGCCTGTTCAGCCGGGTGCCGTCCTGGGAACGCATCCGGGAGCACACCGAGCTGCTGGTGAGCTTCGGCGGGCTGCGGGTCTCCAACACGTGGACGACCTCGGGCGGTCGGGCCGCCCAGACCGCCGGGGCGGCGATGCGGGCGGCCTCGGACGCCGGGGTGGAGTTCGTGTCGGTGTCCCCGTTGCGCGACGACACCGACGCCGGGGTGAAGTCGGCGTGGGTCTCGCTGCGCCCGGGGACGGACACCGCCGTGATGCTGGCCCTCATGCACGTGCTGTTCCGCGAGGGGCTGGCCGACACCGCCTTCCTGGACCGCCACACGGTGGGCGCCGACCGGCTGCGCGCCTACGTCCTGGGTGAGCGGGACGAGCGCGGGAACCCGGGCGGGGTGGAGCGCTCCCCCGAGTGGGCCGAGCGGGTGAGCGGGGTGCCCGCCGCCGACCTGCGCGCCCTGGCCCGGCGGATGGCCGAGAAGCGCACCCTGGTGAACGTGGGCTGGTCGCTCCAGCGGGCGCGGTACGGCGAGCAGCCGCTGTGGGCGGGGTTCGCGCTGGCCTGTGCCCTGGGCCAGGTGGGGCTGCCCGGGGCGGGGTTCGCGTCCGGGTACGGCTCCATGGGCAACTACGGGGGCGGGGCCACCCCGCTGGGGCTGCCGCGCATGCCGCAGGGGAACAACGCGGTGCGCTCGTCCATCCCGGTCGCGCTGGTCTCCGACATGCTGCTGCGTCCAGGGCAGACCTACGACTTCAACGGCGAGAGCCGTGTCTTCCCGGACATCAGACTCGTGTACTGGGCGGGCGGCAACCCCTTCCACCACCACCAGGACCTGGCCCGGCTGACCACGGCCTTCGGCCGTCCGGAGACCGTGGTGGTGCACGAGACGCACTGGACGGCCACCGCGCGGCACGCCGACATCGTGATCCCCTCGACCACCGTGCTGGAGCGGAACGACCTGGCGGCCAGCCAGGGCGACCTGGCGCTGCGCGCGATGCCCCGCGTGGTCCCGCCGCACGGGCAGGCGCGCGACGAGTACGACACCTACGCCGACCTGGCCGAACGCCTGGGCGTGCGGGAGGAGTTCACCGAGGGCCGGACCAGCGGCGAGTGGACGCGGGTGGTCTACGAGCGGTGGCGGGCGCTGCTGGCCCGCCGCGACCTGGAGGTCCCCGGCTTCGACGAGTTCTGGGAGCGGGGCCGGATCGACATGCCCGCCCGGGTCCAGGACGAGACCCACCTGGGCGAGTTCCGTGCGGATCCCGAGGGCAACGCGTTGCGGACCCCGAGCGGGCGGATCGAGCTGTACTCGGAGACCATCGCGTCCTTCGGCTACGAGGACTGCCCCGGGCTCCCGGTCTGGCTGCCCGGTCCCGCGGTGACCGGGCAGGACGGCTCGGAGGACGGGCCGGGCGGACGACACCGTGCCGTCGGCGGTGACGAACGGCCGCTGGTGCTGGTCGCCAACCAGCCCGCCACCCGTCTGCACAGCCAGCAGGACATGGGCGGGTACAGCGCGTCCCGGAAGGTCCACGGCCGCGACCCGCTGCGCATGCACCCCGACGACGCCGAGCGGGCCGGGGTCCGCGACGGCGACGTGGTGCGGGTGTCCGCCGCGCGGGGGTCGTGCCTGGCCGGGCTCGTGGTGAGCGACGCCCTGCGGCCGGGGGTGGTCCAGCTCTCGACCGGTGCCTGGTACGACCCGTCGGGCGCCGACGTCACCTGCGTGCACGGCAACCCGAACGCCCTCACCGAGGACGTGGGCACCTCGTCCCTGTCCCAGGGCTGCACCGGCCAGTTGGTGCGGGTGCGGGTGGAGCCGTACGCGGGCACCCCGCCGAGGGTCCGCGCGTTCGACCCCCCGGTGGGTGTGGAGCCGTTCGAGGGCTGACCGGGTCGGTCAGCGGCGGATCAGGCGGTTCACCCCGGCGGGCAGGATGAGCCCGACCAGCCCCAGGAACGCGTAGCCGACCTGGCCGGGGGCGAGCATGCCCAGGATCGCTCCGGTGTTGGCGGTGGGGGCGCGCAGGAACTCACCCATGCGCGGGTGCGCGCGCGGCACGGCGTTGCCCGTGGTGAGCAGGGTGAGCACGGCCAGTCCGGTGAGGGAGGTCCACACCAGGGTGGCGGTGTCGGCCGCCGTGACCCAGCCGAGGAACAGCTCCACCGCCCGCACCGCGTAGCCGGGGGTCCCCTCTGGCGCGGTTTCCGGCACCGCCCCGGCCCCGAGGACGAGCAGCGCGGCGACGGCCACCACGATGCCCCCGGTCCCGGCCAGGCCGATCCGGCGGGCCAGGTCGCGGGCGTTGTCGGCCAGCTCCTCCTGGGAGGGATAGCGGCGCCAGCTCCGGCCCCGTGATCGGGCCTCGCCCATGGCGTTGGCCCGTCGCCAGCGGAGGAACCGCAGCGCGTCGGCCAGGGCTCCCGGGCCCTGTTTGGCGGCCATGGTGGCGGTGGCGAGCTCGTGCGCGATCGTGGTGAGCGTGGTGGCGAGGGTGACCGGCAGGTTCACCCAGGACAGCGCGATCCGACGGAAGAGCGGGGCGATGTCGGCGGGGACGCGCACCCGCAGGGCCACCGACCTGCCGTGCGCCCAGCGGCGCAGCCCCGGCAGCGGGGTCCGGCCGGGCAGCGGGGGCGTGGTCTCGGCCGCCGTGGCGATCACCCGGTAGTCCATGGCCACCGCGAACAGCAGGGCGAGCAGCAGCAGCCACGGGGTGAGCGCGCCGCCGCCGAACAGCGTGTGCACGAGGGTGGAGAAGCCGTCGAGGCGGGCCCCAGCCGCCCGGGCGTTGACGTCCAGGTGGTCCAGGAACACCAGCGAGGTGGCCAGGACCGGAAGCAGCCACAGCCAGCCCCCGTACCGGCGACCGACGATCGCCAGGCCGAGGGCGGCGCCGATCAGGCCGGTGGCGACGGCGTGCCCGGAGTACGGTTCGGGCGCGGTCCCGCTCACCAGCCCGGTGGCGGGGTCCATCAGGGGCGCGGAGATCCCCACGAACAGCCGTTCGGCCAGCTGGAACCCGGCGCCGGAGGCCGCTCCGAGCAGCAGGAAGTCCACGGCGGACAGGCGGCGCACGCGGCGGCGGGCCAGCAGCACCAGAACCAGCAGCGGGACGAGTTTGCCGACCTCCTCCACGGTGACCGCCACGTAGGTCTGGCTGAGCACGCCGTCGACGTCCCACCCGAGAGCCCCGCTGATCAGTGAGGACAGCAGGGCCAGCGGCCAGAGCAGGAGGGCGCCGAGCGCGGTCACCCGCAGGAGCGCCGCGAAGGAGACGGTCCGGGAGCGCGCCAGCAGCGCCAGCTGGAACAGCAGCAGGTAGGCGAGGAACAGGGCGGGCGGGGCCGCGCCCAGGGCCGGGACCGCGAGGGGGGCGACCAGCAGGACGCCGAGCATGAGCCAGCCCCAGGTGCCGCGCAGGGCGCGCAGGGACCGCACTGTTCCCGGTCTGCGCTCGCGGGCGCGTTCGGCCCCGCGGGCGAGCCGTTCGGCCAGGTCGGGGCCGGGGGCACGGGGGGCGCGCGCGTGCCGGGCGCCGGGTTCGACGCAGTTGTAGTGCTGCGCGGCGCGGAGCAGGTCCGGCCGGTTGGCGTCCAGGGCCCTGGTCGCGAAGTCGGCGCGCACCCGGGGAATGTCCGGGCCGACGATCTCGCGGACGAAGTCCACGGGTCCCGAGGCGACGGTGAGTTCGCTGGCGGAGACCAGGACGGCGGCCGAGAAGTCCTCGACGCACACGAGGAAGTCGGTCGGGGTGGGCCCCCATCCCCGGATGAGGTCGATGAGGGTGTCGGTGTCGAGGGGGACCTCGGTCACCGGGTCGTAGGAGTACTCCGCGCGGGTGCGGCAGACCAGGAGCCGGTCGACGCCCAGGGCCCGTCCGGCCTCGACGACGCCCCGGATGAGGTTGCGGTCGCGCGGCACCACGAACGGGGTGGTGACCTTGCCCCTGGCCTGGATCCACTGGTGGGAGAACTCGGTGGGGCCGGCACAGACGCGCAGCACGAGGTCGCGCGCGAGCATCGCCTGTTCTTCCATGGACATCCTCGTGCCGGGGGGCTGGGTGCGTGGGTCGGGCGTGCCCTGTGGGAGGCGCGGCCCCGCATGAGCATAACGGCGAGGGGGTCCCGTGGAACATGTGAGTTCGCGGCGATCGTTCGGTTGCCGGACGTGGTCAGGTGAAAGGACGGGTCATGGCCACCGTGTCCGTTTTCGGCGGTTCTCCGGAACGCCCGGTGGCGGTTCTGGAGGGGCGCGGTCCGGCGCCGAAGGCGTCGCCGCACAGCTGTACGAAGTGGCGCAGCACCGGCAGGGACAGCGCCCAGCCCGTCATCGCCCAGCCCAGGTGCAGGTGCTCCATGGCCCGCGCCAGGGCGGCGACACCGCTCCACCGCACCCCCTCCGCGTTCTCGTAGGTGAGCCGGTACAGCACCTCGGGGTGCTCGGCGGCCGGGCGCAGGGTCAGGGCGGTCGGTCCGCGCGCGGCCAGCCAGGCGCCCACGTCCCGGCATGGGCCGCAGTCGGCCGCGACGTACAGGGTGCCCCGCGCCCGTCCCGCCCACGGCCGCCAACGCGGCAGCCACGTCCGCACACCCGCGCGGTAGACCTCCCAGTCCGCCCCGAAGGACGCGCGCAGCTGCCCGCCCTCGTGCCAGGAGGCGAACCCGGCGCCGTAGGCCACGGCGACGGGGACGCCCACCAGCAGCGGTGGATGGAGCAGGCCCAGGACCAGGTAGAGGAGCACGATGGTGAGCTGCATCGGGTTGCGCACGTACGCGTAGGGGCCGCTGGTCACCAGACGCGAGGGCGGGTCGTAGGGCAGCGGGGTCCCGCCGCCCACCGTCGCGAACTCCCGTGCCGCCGCCAAGCCGGGCAGGCAGATCAGGGCGAGCACCTGCGCGCCCGCGGTCAGGGCCTCCGGGGAGGTAGTCCAACTCCAGGACGGCCCGACCGGGGCGGTGGCCAGGACGTACACCGGCAGGACCACCAGCAGGCCGAGGGCGAGCACCGCCTGCGCCCACATCCGCGCGTGGACCAGCTGGCCGCGCCGGGTCCAGAAGGCCAGCAGCAGCGCGGGGATCAGGCAGAGGACGGCGCCCAGGAACTCACCGAGCAGCCACAGCGGACCGAGCACCGCCACGGGTTCGGCCAGCGGCATGAGGATGAGGTCCAGCCACACGAGCACGGCGGTGACCAGCGGGACGGGCAGGAAGCGGAGCATCAGGGCGGGCAGCGCGCCCCACAGCAGCACCCAGGCGAGCAGCAGGTCCACCGGAACGCCCTGCCACACCGCGCCCTGGGCGTGGAAGGACCACCAGCCCGTCCCCTGCGCGACCAGGTTCAGCGGCAGCAGGGTGAGCAGGGCCCAGCCGGAGGCGACGACCATCGCCGCGATCTCCCGCTGCCCGGGGGCCCGCCACAGGCACAGCGCCGCGACCGCGAGCACCGGCAGGAGGAGGCCCGTACCCCGGACCGCCAGGGCGGGGAGTTCGGGCGTCATCGGGACCCACCTCCCGCGAGCGCCCGGGCCTCCGCCTGGAAGGTCCGCGCGAGGTAGTCGGCGGCCAGGTCCGTGACGTGGGACTGCACCGGACCGAAGTACCAGGAGGGGTCGTAGGTGCGGGTGTACTCGATCTCCCAGGTCAGCCGCGTCCCGTCGGGTTCGCCCCGCCAGGTGGCCACCGCTCGTTCCATCTCCATCCAGTTGGCGAAGGCGGTGTCCTCGGTGACGGCGAAGACCACCCGGCCGCCGTCGGCGCGCACCTCGCTCTCCACGACCTCCAGCCCCAGGTGGCGCGGGGTGGGCTCGGCGCCGAGGGCCAGGGTCCGGCGCGGGGTGAAGTGGACGACCCGGGTGTCGCCCTCCTCCAGCCCGGAGCCGACCGCCTCGACCGGCTCGGGGAAGGGGACGGCCCTCAACAGGAAGGCGTCCGGGGCGGCGTACGCGGGCGGCGCCGCGAGAGCGTCGGCCACGTCGGCGGGGTCCGCGGTGACCAGGACCGACCCCGTTCCGGCGTCCTCCCTCGGAAGCAGGGAGAACCCGGCGACCCCCTCCAGGGCCAGGGCGAACAGGAGCGGGACGGCCAGCAGGGCGTGGGGGTGGCTCCGCCTGGGCCGCCGGAGCGCGTCGACCACCCAGGCGACCAGGGCGACCACGCCGTAGATCAGCGGGGCCGAGATGAGCAGGCAGACCATGCCCTCCCCGAGCATCGGTCCGGCCACCAGCAGGCAGACCGTGGTGACGGCCATGGCGACGCGGACGGCGCCGCGCGCCCGGACGCAGAGGACCACGAACAGGGCCAGCAGGGCGGGCAGCCCGACGTAGAACAGGGCGGTCTGGTCCAGGCCGCCGAACCTGGTCACCCGGACGGCGAGCAGGGCGGTGAAGGCCGCGAGGACGATCCCGGCGAGGATCCACCGGGCCGCCGTGGGTCTGGCCCGGGGCGGGGGACGGTCCGGTTCGAGGGATGGCTGCGTCACGGTGGGGGCTCCTCGGCTGTCGCTGACTTGACGACATGATTAAAGCACACGGTTTAATCACTCGATTAAACCGTATGATGAATCCCGACCCGAGGGAGGACCATGGCCAGGACCGGCGGCGGGAGCCGCAAGAACAGCGCCGAGACCAGGGAGCGCCTGATCACGGCGGCCAGCGAGGTACTGCGCGAGGAGGGGTACGCCGGGGCCTCGGCCCGGGCCATCGCCACCCGCGCGGAGGCCAACTCGGCGCTGGTCTTCTACCACTTCGGCGGCGTCGACCAGCTGCTGCTCGCGGCGCTCGACCGCTCCAGCGCCGAGCGCATGACCCTCTACCGGGAGCTCGCCGCGCAGGCCCGCACCCTGGAGGAGCTCGTGGAGGTGGCCACCCGCATCTACCGGACCGACCTGGAGCGCGGCCACATCGCGGAGTTCTCCGAGCTGGTCGCGGCGGCGGTCACCAAGCCCGAGCTGCGCGCGGAGATCAATGAGCGCTCCCAGCCGTGGATCGACTTCATCGCCGGCGAGTGGGATCGTGTGCTCGGGGGGTCGCCCCTGGGACGGCTGCTGCCCGCGCAGGAGGTCGCGTACGCGGCGATCACCTTCTACCTGGGCGTGAACCTGTTCTCCGTGCTCGACGAGGACCGCAGCCGCACCGAGGGCGTGTTCGACCTGGCCGGGAGGCTCGCGCCACGCGCCAAGCTGCTCACGTTGCGCCTGCCCCGCCGCGGGACCCCCGACAAGAGCAACCCGTGAAGGAGAGCACCGTGAACGTGGAGATCAGCGAGGGGATCGTCTTCCCCGACACCGCCGACGGGGAGCGCTGGGTCGCCGGAGCCGTGGTCGTCGACGAACGCGGCCACGCCTTCGCCCAGCGCAGGTCGGCCTCCCGCAAGGTGTTCCCGCACTGCTGGGACATCGTCGGCGGGCACGTGGAGGACGGCGAGACCATGCTCCAGGCGCTGGCCCGCGAGATCCGCGAGGAGACCGGCTGGACCCTGTCGGCCGTGGTCGCGGAGCTGTACCGGCTGGACTGGGACCCGGGTGACGGGGTGACCCGCCGCGAGGTGGACTACCTGGTCCGGGTGGACGGCGACCTGTCCGCCCCCGTGCTGGAGGCCGACAAGCACACCGAGTACATGTGGGTCGACGACTCGAAGCTGCACCTGTTGCGCGACGCCCGCGACCCCGGCGACTACTTCATCACCGACATCGTCAGGCTCGGCCTGGAGGCCGCCCGGCCCTGACCTCCGCGACCGCGAGGGGCAGCGCGTCCAACAGGTCCGAGGCGCTGATCGGCGCGCCCTCACGGGCCAGGACCGCCGCCCGCCCGTGCAGGTAGGCGGCGCACATCGCGGCGTCCTGCCCGGACAGGCCCGAGGCCAGCAGCGCCCCGGCCACGCCCGACAGCACGTCACCCGAGCCCGCGGTGGCCAGCAGCGGGGTGCCCGTGGGGTTGACCACGGTCCGCTCCCCCGGGTGGGCGATCACCGTCGTGGACCCCTTGAGCAGGACCGTCGACCGGTACAGCTTCGCGGCGCGGGTGACCTGCGCCAGCCGGTGCGCCTCGATCTCGGCGCGGTCGGTGTCCGGCAGCAGCCGGGACAGCTCCCCCGCGTGCGGGGTGAGCAGCGTGGGCGCGCCCCTCCGGTGCACCAGTTCGGTGAGGGGGACGCTGCTCGCCACCAGGGTGAGCGCGTCGGCGTCCAGCAGCACCGGGACGTCGCTCTCCAGAAGGGCGCGCAGCTCGTCCGCGTTGGCCGGGTGGGTGCCGCGACCGGGCCCGACCACCACCGCCGAGACCCGCCCCGGACCGAGGTCGGTGCTGCTCCTCGGGTCCATGTGCAGGCCCACGACCTCGGGCCACCGCGCGATCACCTGGGAGAGGACGTCCTCGCCGCCGCCGTAGCGGACCATGCCCACCCCGGTGCGGAGCGCGCCGCCGACACACAGGACGGCGGCGCCCCGGTACTGGTCGGAACCGGCCCGGACGGCGAGCACGCCCCGGCGGTACTTGTCGTCCTCGGCGGCGGGGACGGGCAGGAGTCGGGCGATGTCCACAGCCTGTGGACGGACGAGACCGGCCTCGGGCAGCTCCGGTTCCAGCCCGATGTCCACGAGGCTGACCCTCCCGGCCCGCACCGCTCCCGGGTCGACGAACAGCCCCGGTTTGTACGTGCCGAAGGTGACCGTGGCGTCCGCGCGCACCGCCTCCCCGGCGACCTCGCCGGTGTCGGCGTCCACCCCGCTCGGCAGGTCCACCGCGACGACGGGTGCGGACGAGTCCGAGGCCAGGACGGCGAGCGAGGCATAGGGTTCACGGAGTCCGCCGTGCCCGCCGATCCCGACCAGGCCGTCCACGACGAGGTCGGTGTCCAGGAGCGCGGACTCCGCTTCGGCGGTGATCAGCGCGCGAGGTGCACCACCCTCCCCACCAGCCCCGAAATTCCTTGTGGCCTCAGGCGCCCCGGAGGCCACGGCCGGGCCGTTGTCGATGACCCGACCGCCCGCCGCCAGCAGCGCGGCCATCCCCTCGGGGTGGACCCGCCTGCCCGCCAGGACCGCCCGCACGAACGCGCCGCGCGACGCCAGGCTCGCCCCCGCGAAGAGGGCGTCGCCCCCGTTGTCGCCGCCGCCGACCAGCAGCGTCACGCGGGCGCCGTGGACGCGGGGGAGCATGCGGGCGCAGTGGACGGCCAGGCCCATGGCGGCCCGACGCATCAGCGCGCCTTCGGGCAGTCGGGCCATGAGCGCCTGCTCGGCCTCCCGGACGACGCTGACGACGTGGGCGGAGCGCATGGGTCACACCTTTCGAGGGGCGGTGCCTCCATCGTGGCGCACGCCCCGGAACGCACCCACACCGCCACGCACACGAGCCGCACCAATCCCGAAGCCAGCGGCGTTCCCTCGCACCCCGACGCACATCGCCACCCCAGCCCCCTTCCGCACCCCAAGAAGGAACATGCGCACCACCTCACAGGAGGCATCGCCCCCTCGCCTGCCACCCGGCGCGCGCCGCTGGTAACACCCGCCCCAGCACGCACACGAGCTGCGAGCCCCAACGGCACGACCACGCACCCAGGCACATCGCCGCTCGGCACCCCTCCGCACCTCCAGAGGGCACGTGCGCACCACCACGCACACAAGCCCAGCACACCCCAGGCACCTCCCCCCCTGAGGACGCTCCACCTCAGCAGGCACACGAACCACACCAGCCCCGAGACACCAGCGCTCCCTCGCAGCCCGACGCACATCGCCACCCCAGCCCCCTTCCGCACCCCAAGAAGGAACATGCGCACCACCACGCACAGAGGCCCCAGAGGCACCCCGGCACCCCCTCCCCCGACGCGACCCGCTGAGGACGCTCCACCTCAGCAGGTACACGAGCCTCACCAGCCCCAAAGGCACCGCCGCCCCGACGCACATCGCCACCCCAGCCCCCTTCCGCACCCCAAAAAGGAACATGCGCACCACCACGCACACAGGCCCCGGCGCACCCCGGATACCCCCCTGCCCCGACACGACCCGCTGAGGACGCTCCGCCTCGGCACACGTACCAGCCACCGCCGCGCCTGGAGCCACCGCCACCCTTGGGCACCCCGCAGGGACGCGCACCCGCTTCGAACGAGCGCGCACGGCACTCGGGGCGCCCCTCCCGGAGCACTCCGTCCCGGACCGAAGGGAGCGTGTCCGCGCCGCGCCACGGGCACCGGGCGGGGCGACGATCTCGGACGGGGACGCGCCCGGAGCAGTGCGGACACCGAGAGTGATACTGGACTACTTTTTGATGTGACCGCAGGTGGCATGGGTAGGAGCCACCCGATTCCCACGGGAGGAAGCACCCATGGCACCCGGCTACCGCCGCTTCACCAAGTCCATCGGCCAGCCGTTGAAGCCACGGGAGTGGCACCGGATCGGCTTCGACCTGCGCGACGGCCAACCGCCGACCGATCCGGCGGAGCTGGTGGGATCCACCGAGCCCGCTGGCGCGCTGTACGACCTCGCCGTGGGGGTCACGCTCACCAACATCACCCCGGGCCGGGAGGTCCAGTTGCGCGCGGTCGAGTTCGCGCCGGACGGCTCCCTCGGGCGGGAGCTGCCGGTGGAGGTCACCACCCACGCAGTGGGGCACGGGGGTTTCACCTACGCCTGGAAGGACCGGTTGGAGCCGGGCCACCGCGTCGAGATGTGGGCCGCGCAGTTCGGGGAGGCCGACGCGCACCTGGTCTCCGCCGAGGCCGTCGTCTTCCTCTGGCCCCTCTAGCCACGGGGGCCACAAAAGGGACTTGTTTCTCAGAGGTCACTTTCTACACATATAGCCCGTTGTCACGGAATCGACACGTAGAGAAGTCCTCGCAGGGGACAATGGGTGCATGCCTCGACCAAGCAAATATGTGTCCAGGTCCGATCTGGGCTGGGGTGCCTCCCCCGCCGAACGGTCCAACCCCCGCTCCGGTCTCGTCATCCACTACGACAGCAGCGACCAGAACCTCGCTGACAAGAACCACTCCTCCTGCGTCACCTACTGGCGCAACACCCGCAACTTCCACACCGGTCCCTCCCGGGGTTGGGCGGACATCGGGTACTGCGCCGACGAGGAGACGCAGATCCTCACCGAGGACGGCTGGCGGTCCTTCCGCGACCTCCGCACGGGCGACGCGGTCCTCACCCTCGACCACGAGACCGGCACCTCCCGCTGGCAGCCGGTCCAGGCCGTCAACGTCTTCCCGGCCACCGAGCGCACGCTCATCCGCATGGAGGGGAGTTCACACTCCTCCCTGACCACCCCCCAGCACCGCTGGCCCGTTGAGCGGTTCCACCGCCGAACGGGTACGGAACGCCAGAAGTCGGCTGACGGACGGTGGGCCGCGACCGGTCGCGCGGAGCGCGGGGACCAGGGCCGTGAGCGGGTGTGGGCGACCACGGAGTCACTGACCCACCGGGACCGCATCCCCCTGTCGGCGCCCTGCGAGAGCCTGCCCGCCGAACCCAAGTGGGAGGACTCCCTCGTCGAGCTGCTCGGTTGGTTCTGGACCGAGGGCCACGTCAAGCCGCAGAGCCGGAGCCGCGAACCCAGCTCCGGTGTGGCCGTCCACCAGTCAGCCGAGCGCGACCCGGACAACGTCGCCAGGATCAGGGCCGCCCTCCTCGACCTCTTCGGCCCCCCGTGCGAGCGGTTCCCCCGCACCGGCTCGGCCTCGGACGGAGTTCCCCGCTGGCGTGAGGCCCTCAACCGGGGCCTGGTGGAGTTCCACCTGTCCGCGGACGCGGAACGGGTCCTGTTGGAGCTGGCTCCGAACCGGGTTCCCACCCACGCGTTCCTGTCCTCCCTCACCGGAGCGCAGCTCGAACGCTTCATCGAGGTCTCACTTCTGGCGGACGGGCACAACAACCGGACCAACGGCTCACGGGCACTCAGCCAGAAGAACAGGGACGGGGCGGAAGCGTTCCAGTTCGCGGCCATCCTGGCCGGGCATGCCACCTCGCTGACCCGCAGGCCGCCCACCGACGCGACGGACCACGCCGTGTGGAAGGTGGAACTGCGTCGCCAGACCCACTTCTCCCCGAAGGCCGCCGCGTCCCGTCGAGGGGCCTTCACCATCAGCGAGGAGACCCACGGCGGGCACGTGTGGTGTCCGACCACCCCGAACGGCACCTGGCTGGCCCGTCGACGGGGCACGGTGTACTTCACCGGGAACTCGTTCATGGCCTGTCCCCACGGGTACGTGCTCGAAGGGCGCGGACTGTACCGGACCCAGGCCGCGCAGCCGGGCGGGAACTCCTCCCACTACTCCTGCACCCTGGCCACCGGCCCCTCCGACCCCATCACCCCCGAACAGATCAACGCGGTCCGCCAGCTGCGGCAGTGGCTCATGGAACCCGACACCTCCATCTCCGGCAAGGTGCTCGGCCACCGCGACTTCATCTCCACGTCCTGCCCCGGCGACAAGGCCTACGCGCTGGTCAAGGACGGCACCTTCGCCAAAGCTCCCGGAAACACTGAAGGAGACGACGACATGCCCTCTCACCGCAGGTTCGAGAAGGACAAGACCCAGAAGCTGGAGCCCGGCAGCTGGGCGAGCCTGGCCTTCGACAAGCGGCACGACGGCGAGACCGGCGAGTTCTACGCCCTCGTGGGGGTCGAGGAGACCAAGGGCGCCTACTACGACATCTCCGTCGGGGTGACCCTGGAGGGACTCGACTCCGGTGCCGAGGCGCAGATCCGGCTCACCGAGTACGAGCCGAACGGGAACGGCGGCTGGAAGGTGGCGCGCAACCGGCCGATCGACAGCCCCGTGCACGTGGGCGGCCGGGCCCACTTCACCTACTCGTGGAAGGGCAACCTGGGCGAGGGGCGCCGGGTACGCGTGCGGGTGGCCCAGTACGGCAAGGTCGAGGCCCAGATCACGTCCGCGACCGCCGACGTCTTCTACTGGAAGCGCTGAACCGGGGGACCCGGCCCCGGGACGGGGCCGGGTACGCGGTGGTGCCCGCCAACGACTACGATGCGTCGTAGTTTGTTGTGGTCCGCTGACATGGGCGGACGTGCGGAGCGGAGGCGGCGTGGTCGACTGGCTGACCATGACCATTCAGATGGTGTCGTTGGCGATGGCCGTGTGGTGTCTCGTCTCCACCTTCCGCGACCAGCCGATGCTCGTCCCCCACCTGGTGGGCATGGGCGTGCTGTGGCTGCTCGTGCTCGGGCAGGTCGGCGCGATCACCGTGGCGATGGTCGGCGGCGAGCGCCCCGGTGAGACGGTCATGCTCGTCTCCTACCTCGCGACCGTCGCGCTGTTGCCGCCCGCCTGCGCCGTGTGGGGGTTCATGGAGCGCAGCAAGTGGGGTCCGGCCGTGATCGCCTTCGCCTGCCTGATCCTCCCCGTGCTCATGGTCCGGGTCGAGCAGATGTGGAGTCCCGTTGTCTGAGGCATCCGTCGACCGCACCCTGCGCACCGGCCCCGGCCGACTGCTGGTCGCGGTGTACGCCGTGTTCGCGCTCGCGGCGACCGCGCGCGGCTCCTACCAGCTGGCCACCCGGTTCGACGAGGCCCCGCTGGCGTACGGGCTCTCCGTGCTCGCCGGGGTGATCTACCTGGTCGCGGCGGTGGGCCTGGCCCGAGCCGGACGCACCTCGCGCATGGTCGCGCTGGTGTCGGTGTCCGTGGAGATGATCGGGGTCCTCGTGGTGGGCGCGCTCAGCGTGTTCGCCGCCGGTGCGTTCCCGGACGACACGGTGTGGTCGCACTTCGGCAGCGGGTACCTGTTCATCCCGCTGGTCCTGCCGGCGCTGGGTCTGTGGTGGATCCTGCACGTCCACCGCATGGACCGGGACGCGTAGCCACTCAAACCAGCCCGACCTGTGGCGAAGCCGACGCGCCCGCCCAGGCATGGACCGGCACCCTCGGGGCATGGATGATGCCTATGGAGGCACACACCCGAACGCGCACCCTCAGTCGGACGCCCCTCACCCCTGCGGCGGTGGGCGGCCCGACCGTCCTCGCCATCGGCCTGGTCCTGACCCTCTCGGCCTGGGGCGACGCGGTCCCCGACCCCGCCCGGCACCAGATCTTCCTCTCCCTGTGGTTCCTCGGCGCCGTCCTCCTGGCGGCCCGGCTGTTCCTCGACGGCCTGCCCTCCGCCCCGTACCTGCCCCGTAGCGCGGTGACGTTCGCGATCGGCCTGGTGGGCGCCGCCTCCGTGGCCACCATGCCGTGGTCCGACCTCGGCTCGGTGTTCTGGTACCAGCTGTGGTTCTCCGTCCCGCTCCTGACCGGGCTGGCCTACGCGGCCTTCCGCCCCTCCACGGGCCCCTCTCCGTCCGGCACCTGACCACCACCGTGCGTCGGGGCGCGGCGACTCTCCGACAGATGCCCCCACTAGGCTGTCGCCATGTCCGATCAGACGCTGTCCCTGCCGGTGGCCGTTTCCGCCGCCTGGCTCCGTGACCACCGCGACGAGGTGGTCCTCGTCGACTCCCGCTGGTACCTCGACGGCCGCTCCGGCCGCGAGGCCCACCTGAACGGCCACATCCCCGGGGCCGTGCACGCCGACGTGGACACCGACCTCGCCGCGCCGTCCAGTGACGAGGGTGGCCGCCACCCCCTTCCGGCCGCCGCCGACTTCGCCCGCACCCTGGGCCGCCTCGGGATCGGCGACCGCTCCTCCGTGGTCGTCTACGACGACGCGAACGGCTCCGTGGCCGCGCGCCTGGTGTGGATGCTGCGGGTGCTGGGCACCCCCGCCGCCTTCCTCGACGGCGGCCTCCAGACCTGGACCGGCGACCTGGAGAAGGGCGAGGTGAGCACCGAGCCGGCGCACCGGACCGCCCTCCCCTGGCCCGCCGACCGCATCGTCGGCACCGAAGCCCTCCAGAAGGAGCTGGCCGACCCCGACCAGCTGCTCCTGGACGCCCGCGTGCACGGCCGCTACACCGGTGAGGCCCCCGCTCCGGTGGACGCCCGCGCCGGTCACATCCCCGGTGCCCGCAGCGCCGAGTGGCCCGCCAACCTGGCCCCGGACGGCCTCCTCGCCGCCCCCGAGGTCCTGCGCGAGCGTTTCGCCGCTCTCGGCGCGGACTCCGCCCGCACGGTCACGGCCTACTGCGGTTCCGGGGTGACCGCCTGCCACGACCTCCTGGCCCTGGAGCACGCCGGGTTCGGCCAGACCCGCCTCTACCCGGGTTCGTGGAGCCGCTGGGGCGGGGACGACTCCCTCCCCCTGGAGACCGGGGACCCACGGTCCTGACGACAGGACCAAGACCGACCACCACGGGGCCCGCGCCTTCCGCGCGGGCCCCGTGGCGTTCCCGGCACGCTGCGTACAGGGCCCCCAGACGGGCCGAAAACCACCTAGGCTGGGAGGGCAACGGTCCGAAAAATCCGGAACGTGCTGGTCCTGCGCACTGCTGACACCCGAGACGAGTTCCCCCCAGCGCCCTCTTTCCCTGACCCGATCCGGCCAGGAGCGGAACCACACCTCCCGCACCGGCGTCACATCGCACGGGACCGCCCGGCCCCGGGAGAACCCCCAAGACGTGCTTCACCGCGAATCGAGGAACACTGGTGATCGAACTCCTCCTGCTACTGATTCTCATCGCCGGGATCGTGATCGCGGTCCTGATATACAAGCAGCGCTCGCAGGCCCAGAAGAAGGACACACCGCCCCCGCCTCCCCAGGACCCCTTCGCCGCCTCCGCCACCACCGACACCGCCGGTGACCCGCGCAACATCAAGGCGGGCGACATGATCGACTGGGGCAACGAGCGGACCTGGATTCGCGGCACCCTCCGCCTCTCCGAGGGCGGTTACGTCTGGTCCGAGCACTTCCTGGAGGTCGAGGGCGGCAAGCGCTGGCTCTCGGTCGAGGAGGACCCGGACGTCGAACTGGCCCTGTGGACCGGCCGCCCGGACCTGACCATGGTCCCCCAGGGCAAGTCCATCGAGCTTGAGGGCGTCACCTACAAGCTTGAGGAGAAGGGCTCCGGCTCCTACCGCTCCGAGGGCACCACCGGCCTCAAGGCCGAGGGTGGCATGGACTACGCCGACTACGAGTCCGAGGACGGCCAGCTGCTCGCCTTCGAGCGGTTCGATCACGGCAGCTGGGAAGTCAGCACCGGAACCAAGGTCGCCCCCGGTACCTTCACGATCTTCCCCGGGAGCTGACACCCACATGCGCGCGAGCATCAGCGCCGCCTTCGTCGACACCAAGGCCGACGACCTGGTCTGGACCCTGAACCACCCGTTGGTCGAACCCCTCGCCACCCGCACCGTCACGGTGTCGGGCAGAGAGATCGAGCTACGGGTGCTCGGCGCCTCACACCAGGTGGTCCTGCGCCCCGGTTCCGACGGCGGCGAGCTGGTGGAGACGGTCGCCTGTCTGCCGGGTTCCTCCGGCGGGCTACCCGGCAACGCCGAGCACCCCCTGCCTGGGGTGGGCGACTACCGCTTCGACTCGGTCGTCGAGTCGTTGTCTCGCGCGGAACTCACCCGCCGGGTGGCGGAGGTGCACGACGTCGCCTCCGACTCGCCCGGCGGGCTCCTCGTCGCCTTTCCCGGTGATCCACTCGCGATCACCGCGCTGCACCTGACCTCCGGCAGCGGGGCGTCCCTGCGCTGGCGTACCTGGCACGCCTACCCGCAAAGCGACGAGCTGGTGACGACGACCACAACCCTGACCCCCTAAGAGGAGGCCGACATGGCCACGACCACGACCAGGGGAGCCCGTGCTCCCAGACACAAGCTCGCCGCGATCGGCGGGGCGACCGCCCTGCTGATCCTCCTCTCTGCCTGTTCCAGCGGCGGCAACAACGCCGACTGCGAGCCGAAGGACGACCCCAGCGCGAGCACGACGAGCTCCACCAGCTCGACCAGCACCGGGACCTCGAACACGGCGTCCGGACCCACGCCCAGCCCCTCCCCGACCGACGACTGCTCCAACGGCCGCAGCGGCGGAGGCGGCGGGTTCTTCTTCTTCGGCGGCTTCGGCGGCGGAGGCAACAACAACTCCAACAGCGGCGGTAGCGGAAGCGACAACCGCGGCGGAGGCTCGGGCTTCGGCAAGTAGTCCGCGCGTTCGGGGGGTCGGGCTGGGCACCCAGCCCGACCCCCCGACGCCCTCCGCACACCCTCGTGTCCCTTCCTGAGAAAGCAGTACCTTGAGCGAGACCACGGCCCACGCACGGCCCCGACTCCCGGTGCCGCCGCGCGCGGCCCGGTTCTTCGTTCTGCTGGCGGTGTTCATCTGCGCCGCCTGCGGCCTGGTGTACGAGCTGGCCCTCGTCGCCATCGGCAGCTACCTGCTCGGTGACACCATCACCCAGGCCTCCGTGGTCCTGTCCGTGATGGTGTTCGCCATGGGTGTGGGTTCGCTGCTCTCCAAGCGGTACCAGTCCCGGCCGGCGCTGTCGTTCGCCGTGGTGGAGGGGCTGCTGTCCCTCGTCGGCGGCCTGTCGGTCCTGTTGCTGTACGGGTCCTTCGCCTGGCTGTCGGCCTCCGCCTACCAGCCCACCCTGGTGCTCCTGGCGTTCGTGATCGGCACGCTGATCGGTATCGAGATCCCGCTGCTGATGACGCTGATCCAGCGCATCCGCAAGCAGGAGGCCTCCGAGGCGGTGGCGGACCTGTTCGCCGCCGACTACGTGGGCGGTCTGATCGGTGGTCTGGCCTTCCCGTTCCTGCTGCTCCCGCTGCTGGGGCTGCCCAAGGGAGCCCTGATGGTCGGTGTGCTGAACGCGGTGATCGGCGTGGCCGTGGTGCTGTGGCTGTTCCGCACGGACCTGACCCGGCTGGCCTACGTGGGACTGACCGTCGGGCTGACGTTCATCGTGGCGGTGCTGGGCCTGGCCTACTACTTCGCGGAGAACTTCGAGGTGGACGCGCGCCAGGCCATGTACCGCGACCCGATCGCGCACGCGGAGCGCAGCGAGTACCAGGAGATCGTGCTCACGCAGTCCCTGGACGGCCGTGACGTGCGGATGTTCCTCAACGGCGACCTCCAGTTCTCCACGCTGGACGAGTACCGGTACCACGAGTCGTTGATCCACCCGGCGATGGACGGGCCCCGCGAGGACGTCCTGGTGCTCGGGGGCGGGGACGGCCTGGCCATCCGCGAGCTGCTGCGCTACGACGACGTCGAGTCGGTGACCCTGGTGGACCTCGACCCGGCCGTGATCGAGCTGGCCTCCACGGAGCCCGTGATCCGCGACCTCAACGACGACTCCTTCCAGGACCCGCGCGTGGAGGTGGTCAACGCGGACGCCTTCCAGTGGCTGCGCGACAACCGGGACTACTTCGACGTGGTGATCGCGGACCTGCCCGACGGCACGGACGTGGGTACCTCGAAGCTGTACACGATCGAGTTCTACGCCCTGTTGGAGCAGGCCCTGGATCCGGAGGGCCGGGTGGTCGTGCAGGCCGGTTCGCCGTTCTTCGCCCCGGACGCCTACTGGAGCGTGGGGCACTCGTTGGAGGAGGCCGGGCTCGCGGTCACCCCGTACAACGTGGACGTGCCGACCTTCGGGAACTGGGGCTTCTACCTGGGGGTGTCCGGTTCCGATCCGGGCGGCGCTCCGGAGCTGACCCTGGCGGAGGACGCCCCCGAGCTGCGCTTCCTGGACCAGGACCTGCTGAGCGCGGCGCTGGTCTTCCCCATCGACCGCCGGGAGGGTGACGTGGAGTCCTCGACGATGATGCACCCGAGGATCATCGGCTACCACCAGGACCGTCAGGCCTGGCGCGGCTACTGATCGAGGGTACGGAGGGCACGGGGCGAGAACCCCCGGAGAAGCTCCCTCCGACACGTCCACAAACTTGCACCGGTCGCTGTAGACATGCGCCCCGCACCCTGCTATGTTTTCTGTCGTAGCCACTGAGACACACGGCTGGACCACCGGATACGCCGGTGGAGAGCAGGTCGGCTCGACGGTGTGCACGTGCTTCAGGACACCGGGAGCCGGTAGGACCGCAGTACGGAAGTCGAGGAGTACCGCAGTACCGGTCACCCGCTCGCACAGGGGAGACCGCAGCAGAGGGAAGGACGCGGTAGGGCTCGACCGGCGCACGGTTGTTCAGCGCCGGGAGCCGGTAGGACCGCAGTGCCGAAGTACAGCAGTACCCGCAGTAACGCAGTACCGGTCTCTCGCTCACACAGGGGAGACCGCAACAGAGGGAAGGACGCGGTAGGGCTCGACCGGCGCACGGTTGTTCAGCGCCGGGAGCCGGTAGGACCGCAGTGCCGAAGTACAGCAGTACCCGCAGTAACGCAGTACCGGTCTCTCGCTCACACAGGAGAGACCGCAGCAGAGGGAAGGACGCGGTAGGGCTCGACCGGCGCACGGTTGTACGGCGCCGGGAGCCGGTAGGACCGCAGTCGAAAGCAGTGCACGAAGTGAGAACGAGAGGAGTAGATGCCATCAGGATCGCCTGGGCGAGAGACAGTTCCGCTCGGGTACCGCAGGCCCCGGTTCGGAAGAAGGTGGTCCACGGTCACACAACCGCGATCCCCGCGATCCCGACCCAGCTTGACGTCGGGTGGCGGAAGACCGGCAGTCGCCGGTAGGTGGTATTGAACTCTCGGGCCCCAGCGCCGTACGGCGCTGGGGCCCTCGACGTGCGTTCAGGAGAAGAAGGACACGCACTTGCCCCGTCCCGAGACCGGCCACCGGTTCGACGATGACGACTACCCCGCCTACACCGTGGGCGCCGCAGCGGAGATGATCGGCGTGACGCCGGCCTTCCTGCGCACCCTCGGCCAGGCCAAACTGATCGAGCCCCTGCGCTCGGACGGCGGACACCGCCGCTACTCCCGGTACCAACTCAAGATCGCCGCCCGCGCCCGCGAACTCGTCGACCAGGGGACGCCGGTCGAGTCCGCCTGCCGCATCATCATCCTTGAGGACCAGCTGGAGGAGGCCCTGCGCATCAACGAGGAGCTGCGCGCCGCCGACCCGCCCAGCTGAGTGCGCCCGTCTTCCGCCGGTGTCCCGCGCAGGCCTCGCCCGTCGGGGCCGAGGCCATTCGATTCCACGGGCAGGGGGCGGTGGGGCCCGACGCACCGACGGCTCCTCGCACCGGTGACCGCACGCGTTCGGCGCCCGTACCGGGGGTACGGGCGCCGTTCACGTCTGACACCGCGCGACCTGGAACCTTGGGCCAGTGGGCGGCCACGCGGTGGGTCCTGGGGAGGTAGGGCGGACCGCGCGAGGGGTCCGGTCACCTTCGTCGACCCCCCTGCGGCCCGATCCCCATCCTCGCCCGCGCCGGGTGGGCGGCACACACGCCACGCCGCCCGCATCGCCCCACATGACAACCCTTGGCACAGACTTACCGATCCTTGCCGGAAAGGCCTGGTTTCCGGCCTGGTGTGCGTGAGTGCCCGGATCCAGCACCGGTCGTCCTTCGCCCGGCCCCGTACCCCGCCCGTGCCCGGCTCCCGCTCCGCCGCCCGACTCCCTGGTCAGCTGTCGAAGCCCATCCCCACG
The DNA here is from genome assembly GCF_056173345.1 of Nocardiopsis sp. iso_237. NCBI lineage: Bacteria > Bacillati > Actinomycetota > Actinomycetes > Streptosporangiales > Nocardiopsidaceae > Nocardiopsis > Nocardiopsis sp. iso_237. The sequence continues at coordinate 5,670,474 of NZ_CM149669.1, forward strand.
GAGTCCAGACCGCGCAGCCACAGGTTGCGCCGTCCCCCGTTGCGGTCGGCGGCGGCGGTGGCCCTCAGCGTGAGCTCGATGCCCAGCGACCGGACCGGCTCGGGCGGGAACGGGAGCGGCTTCTCCCGGACCATCCGCAGCCGTGTGCGCTCGGTGTCCAGCCCGTCGAGCCGGTCCAGCACCACCTGCGCGCCGAACCGGGTGGCGCCCACGCCCAGGCCGGTGTACCCGGCGGCGTAGGCGAGCCGGCCTCCGTGGGCCTCACCGAAGAACACCGAGAAGCGGCTGCACGTGTCGATCACCCCGCCCCACGTGTGACCGAACCGGATGCCGCGCAGCTGCGGGAAGGTCTCCAGGAAGTGCTCGGCCAGCTTCTGGAAGGTCTCCGGCCGCTGGTCGTACTCGGGCCGCACCTTCCCGGAGTGGTTGACCACGTCGTAGCCGCCCCACAGGACGCGGTTGTCGGCGGTGAGCCGGTAGTAGTGGAAGAGGTTGGCGGAGTCGGAGACCCCCTGGCGGCCCTTCCACCCGATCGACGCCATCTGCTCGTCGGTCAGGGGTTCGGTCATGAGCGCGTAGTCGTAGACCGGGGCGAGGTAGTGCCGCAGACGGCGCAGCGGGCCGGGGAACGCCCCGCCGCCCCAGGCCACCTTGGGCGCGTGCAGGCTCCCCGACCGCGTCTCCAGGCGCAGCCCGGCGGGCACCGAGCCGATGGCGCGTACGGGACTGTTCTCGAAGAACCGCACTCCCAGCTCCTCGCAGGCGGCGCGCAGCCCCCACGCGAGCTTGGCAGGGTGGAGCATCGCCACCCCGTCGGGGTCGTGGAGGGCGCCCAGGTAGGTGGGTGAGTCGATGTGCCGCCGCGTCTCCTCCGCGTCCCACACGTGCGCGGTGCCGCCGTGGGCCCGTACGGCCTCCGCGGCCTCCTCGAACCCCTCGGCCTGCCAGGGCGCGGTGGCCACGAGGGTCTCCCCGGTGCGCTCGAACTCGCAGTCGATGCCGTACCGCCGGACGGTCTCCTCGATGGCGTCGAGGTTGGCCATGCCCTGGCGTTCGAGCTCGTCGATCTCCTCGGGCCAGCGCTCGGCGCCGTTCTCGTGGCCGTGGGTCAGACTGGCCGCGCAGAACCCGCCGTTGCGCCCCGAGGCCGCCCAGCCGGTGGTGCGGGCCTCCACCACGACCACGTCGCGGTCCGGGTCGCGCTCCTTGGCGATCAGCGCCGTCCACAGTCCGCCGTATCCGGCGCCGACGACGGCCAGGTCGGTGTGCACGTCCCCGACCAGTGTCGGGGCGGTTTCGGGGACCTCGTGCCCGGGGACGTCCGGGTCCAGCCAGAAGACCCGGGCACGGGCGCCCTCCAGGGCCCGTGCCGCTGCGTCGCGCGTGGTGTCGGCCAAGGATCTCACTCGTCTCTCGTCGTTCGACCGGCCCGCCGGGGTTCGGCGGCCGGTCCCTCCAGCTTGGGGGGCGCGGGGTCGGTCGGCGGCGCGGCGGTGGTCGTGTCAGGGGCCGATGTAGCTCATGACGTGCTTGACCCGGGTGTACTCCTCGAACGAGTACGCGGAGAGGTCCTTGCCGTAGCCGGAGTGCTTGAACCCGCCGTGCGGCATCTCCGCCGTGATCGGGATGTGGGTGTTGATCCACACGCAGCCGAAGTCGAGGCGGCGCGAGACCCGCAGCGCGCGGGCGTGGTCGCGGGTCCACACGCTGGAGGCCAGGCCGTACTCCACCGCGTTGGCCCAGTTCACCGCGGTGTCCTCGTCGGTGAAGCGCTGGACGGTGAGCACGGGGCCGAAGATCTCGTCGGTGACCAGTTCGTCGCCCTGGCGCAGCCCGGAGACGACCGTGGGCGCGTGGAAGAACCCCCGCTCACCCACCCGGGAGCCACCGGTGAGGATCTCGGCGTGGTCGGGGGTGCGCGCCAGGAAGCCGGTGACCCGGGCCAGCTGGTCGGCGTTGTTGAGCGGGCCGTAGGCGGCGTCGGCGTGGTCCGGCCCGGCGGTGACGGTGCCGCGCGCCTGTTCGGTGAGGGCGGCGGCGAGGTCGTCGTGGATGCCGGGGGCGGCGAGGATACGGGTGGCGGCGGTGCAGTCCTGGCCCGCGTTGAAGAACCCGGCCTCCGCGATGCCCTCGGCGGCCCGTTCGACGTCGGCGTCGTCGAAGACGATCACGGGTGCCTTGCCGCCGAGTTCGAGGTGCAGGCGCTTGAGGTCGCGCGAACCGGCCTGCGCGACCTCCATCCCGGCCCGGGTGGAGCCGGTGAGGGAGATCAGCGCGGGGATCGGGTGGTCCACGAGGGCGCGGCCGGTGTCGCGGTCGCCGCAGACCACGTTGAACACCCCGGCGGGCAGGAACTCGGCGGCGATCTCCGCGAGCAGCAGCGTGGAGACCGGGGTGGTGTCCGAGGGCTTGAGCACGATCGTGTTCCCGGCCGCCAGGGCCGGGCCGATCTTCCAGGCCGCCATGGCCATCGGGTAGTTCCACGGGGTGATCTGGCCGACCACGCCGAGGGGTTCACGGCGGATCCAGGAGGTGTGGTCGCGCAGGTACTCGCCCGCGGCGCGGCCCTCCAGGTTGCGGGTGGCTCCGGCGAAGAACCGCAGGGCGTCCAGGACCTGGCCGATCTCCTCGGTCCGGGTGAGGCCCACGGGTTTGCCGCAGTTGCGGACCTCGGCGGCGACGAGGTCGTCGGCGCGGGCCTCGACGGCGTCCGCGAACCGGTTGAGCGCGATCTGCCGTTCGGCCGGGGTCCAGTCGCGCCAGCCGTCCTCGAAGGCGCGGTGCGCGGCCCGGAAGGCGGCGTCGACGTCCTCGGGGCCGGAGACCGGAGCGGTGGCGAAGACCCGTCCCGTGGCGGGGTCGACGAGTTCGCCGCGGCGGCCCTCGACGGTGTCGGCGTACGCGCCGTTCACGAAGTTGCGCAGGTGTTCGGTTTCGGGCCCTTGGGTCACGGCGGCTTCCCTGGGTTCGGGCGCAGCGGGCGCGCGGGTGTGTGTGGCCTGTGACCCGACACTGCCATCACCGTTGGGCGACTTCAAGCCTTACCAAAGGATTCCGTTGTGAAGTTTGGGCGGCTCGACGGAATACTTGACAGAGGCTGGCCTGAGGCGACTGTTTCTATTGAGTGGGGCGCTCAGGATGGAGTGCTCGCCGCGGGGCGGGACATGATCACCTTTGCCCAGGGGTCGACCGGCGGGTACGTGCCGCTGGGCGGGCTGAGCGCGCGGGGCACGCTGATGGAGCCCTTCCAGGTGGAGGGGTCCCGATCACCGTGAGCGTGGGCCGTTGAGCGGGACGTCGGCGGCGTCGACCGGGAGTGGCCACAGCTGGACACGGGCACAGGACGTTCTCCGCCGAGTTCGGGGTGTCACCGTGGGCAGGACAGTGGGTGAGTCCACAGACCCATCCCCCTCGGAGGCTCCAGACATGTACCCCCAGGCCGAAGCACTCACCTTCCGCAAGTCCTCTCACAGCAACACCGCGGGAGAGTGTGTGGAGGTCGCCCACTTCCGGAGGTCCACTCACAGCGGCTCCGGTGACGACCGCATCGAGGTCGCGGACCTGCCCTGCGGTGCCGCCGTCCGCGACACGAGGCACCGCGAGCACGGACACCTCGCCTTCCCCTCCCCTGAGTGGACGGCGTTCCTGCGTCTCACCTGACCCGGGCGACGGACCAGGGAACCTCCGCCCCCGCGAAGGTTCCCTCCGAGGTCGGTGCTACTTCGGGCCGCGGCCGACGGCGTAGCCGTACTGGACGGGCCAGCGGGATTCGGCTCCCAGCTCATCCGCCGCACGGTGGGCCCAGTAGGGCTCGCGCAGGAGCTGGCGGCCCAGGAACACGGCGTCGGCGCGGCCCGAGGCCACGATCTCCTCCGCCTGGGCGGGCTCCAGGATCAGGCCGACCGCCGCGGTGGGCAGGCCGGTCTCCTGGCGCACACGTTCGGCGAAGGGGACCTGGTAGTCGGGAGCGGCGGGGATCGACGCGTCGTGGACCATGCCGCCGGTGGACACGTCGAGCAGGTCGACACCCCTGGTCTGGAGCTCCTTGGCCAGGCGCACCGTGTCCTCGGCGGTCCATCCCTCGCGCGGGTCCTCGGTGTTCTCGGAGATCCAGTCCGTAGCGGAGGTGCGGAAGAGCACGGGCAGGTGTTCGGGCCAGACCTCTCGGACGGCCTCGACGACCTCCAGCGGGAACCGCATGCGGTTCTCCAGGGTGCCGCCGTAGGCGTCCGTGCGGTGGTTGGCGGCCGGGGAGAGGAAGGAGTTGAGCAGGTAGCCGTGGGCACCGTGCACCTCCACGACGTCGAACCCGGCGGCGAGGGAGCGCTCGGCCGCCTTCGCGAAGTCGCTCACGAGCTGGCCGATCTCCTCGACGGTCAGCTCGGCGGGTGCGGGGTGGTCGTGGAACGGTTCGGCGCTGGGCCCGACCGTGGTCCATCCGCCGTCGGCGGGCGCGACGGGCCGGTTGCCGAGCCAGGGCCTGTCGACCGAGGCCTTGCGTCCGGCGTGCGCGAGCTGGATGGCGGGCACCGATCCGTGGGCGCGGACGGCGGCGGTGATCCGCGCGAACGCCTGCTGCTGCCGGTCGTTCCACAGGCCCAGGTCCCACGGGCTGATCCGCCCGTCCGGGCGCACGGCGGTCGCCTCGACCATGACCAGGCCGAGGCCGCCCGCCGCCCGGTCGGCCAGGTGCGCCAGGTGGAAGTCGGTCGGCACCCCGGTCTCGGGGCCCTCGGAAGGTGCGGAGTACATGCACATCGGGGACATCCACGCGCGGTTGGGGATCTCCAGCCCTCGCAGCGTCAGCGGGGTGAACAGGGTGCTCACAGGCGTTCCTTCGCATAGGCGGTCTCGGGTGTCGGCGGGACCGACCTTTGTACGGTACAAGTCGTACTACGGCGCTTGTCAAACTACGACGGTGTTCGTACATTGAGACACGAGCCGAACGGAAGGGGGTCAGAGCATGGCCAGGACCGCCCGCGCCAGCCAGGGGCGACAGTGCGCGCATCCCGAGACCGACCAGATCCGCCTGGAGGACGTGCTCAGCGCGCTGTCCGATCCGATCCGGCTGCGCATCGTCCACGACCTCTTCCTGGGCCACGACGACATGGCCTGCATCGCCTTCGAACTCCCGGTGAGCAAGTCCACCTCGACCCACCACTTCCGCGTCCTGCGCGAGGCCGGCGTCATCCGCCAGCACTACGAGGGCACCTCCCGCATGAGCGGACTGCGCACCGAGGACCTGGAGGAGCGTTTCCCCGGTCTGCTGTCGGCCGTGCTCCGCGCCCGGAGCCTGGACGCGACGGTGCCCGGCCGGACCGTCTGAGAAGTGGTGTCCGACCGGGCACGGCTCAAGAGTTCCCGTGGATGGCTCCACTGGACCGAACTACGCGAGTCCGGACGTCTTTGACCTGGGGAGCGAGCACCCCGGACTCAATCCCGAGATGCGGCCGACGGGTGTCACCTCTTGCCCTTGGAGTGGCCATGTGGAGGGGTTCCGCCCCCTGAGGCGCGAGCCTCGTTCCTGAGCAGGGCGCGGGACGCTCGATCAGGCACTCAGGCCGTAGCCGTCGACGAGGACGCACTCCTCGGCGGGGCGCTGCTCCAGGTAGCCCCACTCCAGGAGGTCGTTGACGGGCACGTTGCCCTCGCCCTCGGCCTCGGGGACCTCCTCCGCCGGAACGAGCAGCTGCTCGCCGCCGCCGGGCTGCTCGAAGTGCGGAGCGATCGGGCCGACCCACGCGGTGACCGGCTCGGTGACCTCGTAGCAGTTGTAGTTGTGCTCGGGCCCGTCCGGCCACGTGTTCAGCGAGTTGGGCGGCAGCGCACGCTCCTCGTAGGAGGCGCCGGCCGGAGCGAGGAACGAGCCCCACGGGGAGCCGAAGCGGTCCAGCATCCAGCCCGAGGGCAGCTCTTGGAGTTCCTTCACCGGCTGGCCGTCGACGACCACGAAACCGTCGTGCTCCGGGTAGTCCCAGCTGCCGTCCACGGTCCACCAGCGGTCGAGGAACTCCACGGGGGACAGGCCACCGAACCGGTCGTACCCCTCGACCAGGGTTCCCACGGGGCCGTCCTGCGGCAGTTCGGACGGGCCGAGACGGGGGTCGCCGCACAGGTAGCGCTCCAGGTCCTCCGCGCTGGGCGGCGGGGACAGCACCGGACAGCCCGAGGGCTCGGCGTGAGCGGGGGCGGTGGCGGTGGCGGTCATCAGCAGGGCGAGGGTGATCCCGGCCAGCAGAGGGAACTTCGACATCGGACTCCGTTCGACTCGACCCCGAGAGAACACCGAGGGTCATCAGCAAGCTACGGATCGAAGTCAACCACAGGAGCGGTGTACACGGCCGCCGGGGGCGCTCGACCCGATCCCCTGTTCGGTGCGGTCGAGCCGCGCCAACCCGAAGCACGGCTCCCACTTCCGGTGCCGGTGATTGCATTCCCGCGTCGCGGAGTCCAGGCTCTGTGGTGAGTGACCGCGGTTCGCGGCCGCATCGGTTCGAGGGTGGGAGTCCCGTCATGTCCCGTGTGAGGGTCCACAACTTCTCCGTCTCCGTCGACGGGTTCGCCACCGGTGAGGGGCAGGCTCTCGACACCCCGTTCGGCCACGCCGGATCGCGGCTCCACCAGTGGTTCTTCCCGACCAGGACCTTCCAGCGGATGCAGGGCAACCCGGGCGGGAGCACCGGGGTCGACGACGCCATCGCCGGCACCTGGGCCGTGGGCATCGGGGCGGAGATCATGGGCCGCAACAAGTTCGGCGCCGAGCGCGGCCCCTGGGAGGACGACGACTGGAAGGGCTGGTGGGGATCCAACCCGCCCTTCCACACGCCGGTCTTCGTTCTGACCCACCACCCCCGCCCCTCGCTGGAGATGGAGGGCGGCACCACCTTCCACTTCATCGACGCCGCACCACGGGACGCGCTCCGCCAGGCGCGCGAGGCCGCGGGTGGCCTGGACGTACGAATCGGCGGCGGGCCGACCACGGTCCGCGAGTTCCTCGCGGCGGACCTCGTCGACCACCTGCACGTCGCCGTCGTCCCGATCGTCCTGGGCCGTGGCGAGCGCCTGTGGGACGGTCTCGAAGGGCTGGAGGGGCGGTTCGAGACCGAGTCCGTGACCACCCCCAGCGGCGTCACGCACATGACCTTCACCCGGCCGTAGCGACGGTCGGCCCGCTGGCCCCGAATTCAGCGGGGAAACCGGGACGGGCGCGGCGCAGCCTCCGGAGAGGGGGCTAACCCAGGTACTCGGCGCGCACCGCGTAGATGGCCGCCTCCGTACGGGAATGCACCTGGAGTTTCTCCAGGATGTTCCGGACGTGGTTCTTCACGGTGTTCTCCGTGATGAAGAGGCGCTCACCGATCTCCCTGTTGTTCAGCGAACGCGCCAACAGCTTCAGCACCTCGGTCTCACGAGGGGTGAGCTCGGGAATGGCGGGAGCGGCCTTGGGCGTGCGCTCCTGTTTGGCCAACCCGGCGAACTCGCTGATCAGCTTGATCGCCATGGAGGGGTTGATGAAGGAACGCCCCTCAGCGATCGCCCGGACGGCGCGCGCGATGTCGGTGACGGCGATCTCCTTGAGCAGGTAACCCGTCGCCCCCGCCTTGAGCGCCTCGAAGAGGTCCGCCTCGTCCTCGCTCATGGTGAGCATGACGAACTTGACCTCGGGCACCGCCGCGCGGATCCTCGGACAGGCCTCGATCCCCGTGGAGTTGGGCATCATGACGTCCATCAGCACCACGTCGGGCCGCAACTCGGTGGCGAGCACGACCGCCTCGTCGCCGTCGGCCGCCTCACTGACCACGTCGATGTCGGCCTCGTCGTTGAGGACCGAAACCAGCCCCCTGCGGAAGAGCGCGTGGTCGTCCACCACGAGGACCCTGATCGGGGCCGCCGGTGCCACCACCTCCTCCGAGGCGTAGTTCAGCCGAGCGGGTGACAGGGGGTGGGGACTCACCAGAACTCCTATTGCGCATAACCGAAATACCGGGTTTCCGGATCGGCTCGCTGACGGCGGTTCCGAGAATCCGGACAATGGGGGAGTTCACCAGCGAATCCTCCCTCAGCGAGGCTCTCTACACTGTCCCATAAGTGATCAGAGAACGGTATGTGCTTGGAATTCTCGGCCGTCTCCGGGCACGGTCGGCGATCCACCGCGATCGGCGGAGAACGGCGACCCGCGCCTACCCTCCTCCGCCACCCTCTCCCGCGTGCTCCAGGGCGGCCAGCGCGGTCACCGCGCCCAGCTCCCAGCAGGCCTCCCGGGCGTCCGCGTCCGGACGGCCGGTGACGGCGACCGGGGGCCGGTGTCGGTGCCACCCCATACCCTTGGCCACCGACTCCACCGAGCGGACCGCTCCGGAGGTGTCGTTGTCACCGTGGACGTACAGTGCGTACGGAAGCCCCTGTGTGTCGACCTGCACGGGGTAGTACACGGTGTCGAAGAAGTGCTTGAGGGCTCCGGACATGTAACCGATGTTGGCGGGGGTGCCGAGTACCACGGCGTCGGCTTCGAGCAGGTCCGCGGCGTTCGCGGAGAGTGCTGCCTTGACCTGCACTCGTACGCCTTCGATATCGTCTGTACGGGCGCCGTCGAGCACCGCGTCCAGCAGTTCCCTGGTGGCGGGGGAGACCGTGTGGTGAACGATGAGGAGTCGTGCCATGCCCCCCACATTAGGCAGATCCCCCCTGGCGTGGCCCGGTCACACGCTCCCGCTCACCGTGAGCACCGCGGAAGAAAGCCAAGGACCCCATGAATCAGCCTCCTCCCCACGGACAGGACCCCTATCAGGGTGGTCCTCCCTACGGAACGCCCTCCGGCGGCCAGCCCGCCATGGGCCCGCCCTCCGGTGGCCAGCCCGCCATGGGCCCGCCCTCCGGTGGCCAGCCCGCGATGGGTCCGCCCCCGCCCGGCGGGATGCCCCCCGGCGGGATGCCCCCGGGCGGAATGCCTCCCGGTGGGATGCCCCCCGGCGGCGGACCGCCGCCCATGGGCCCGCCCCCGCCCGGTGGGTTCCCTCCCGGCGGCCCCGGCGGCCCCTACGGCGGTGACCCCTACGGCGCCCCGGGCGGCCCCGGCTACGGCGGCGACCCCTACGGCGGCCAGTACGCGGGCGGCCAGTACGGTCCGCCCACCCCTCCCCCGTCCAAGGGCGGCGGCCCCTGGCTCTGGATCAGCCTGGGCTGCGGCGGCCTCTTCGTCATCGGCGTGGCCCTGGTCGTCCTCCTCGTCTTCTTCCTCTCCGACGACGGCGGCGACGACCCCTACGGCGGCGGTTCCTCCGGCGGCACCTCGGAGTCCGAGGAGTCCGAGGGCACCGGCGAGGCCTCCGGCAACACCAGCACCGGCCTGGGCAACGAGGAGCGCTCGAACCCGGAGATGCCGGGGGTCGGTGAGGAGGTCAGCCACAACGGCATGGCCTTCACGATCACGGAGATCGAGGTCGACGCCGACGTCCCGGGGCACACCCCCTACGGCCAGTACGTCGTGGTGTACGTGAACGTCACCCCCGACGGCAACGAGGACATCGAGTTCTGGCGCGACGAGCAGCACCTCTACACCTACGACGACGAGGCCATCCAGGAGGACTACGTCGCCACGGAGAGCTTCGACTCGAACCTCAAGATGGACGTCGACCTGGCCCCGGGTGAGTCCGAGGTCGCGCCGATCGTCTTCGACGTCGACGACCCCGCGGACATCTCGTACATGGGTCTGAGCGCCGAGTTCCTCGGCGGCGACGAGATCGAGGTGGACGTCACCGGCTGACCCGCTCCGACCGAGCGCGCCCCAGCCGCACTCCTCCACACCGGACCGCGACCACGGTCCGGGCAGCACCGCCCGAGGGCGGCCGGGCACACCCGCCCGGCCGCCCTCGGGCGCGTGTACGAAGGCATGAAAATCCATGCCCAAGGCGCGGCGAAACCTGTCGCTTCCTCCGAATTGATTTCACCGCACAAAGGACATTGGCAACCCTGGCCACGGGAGTGTGCAGGGTTCACCGGTTTCTTTTCCGTCGCCCGGATGTCGGACGTTGACCGGCCATTCCCCTCTTACCTAAGGTGCGACCTCTACAACGCGCCGGCCGCGTCCTTCGCCGCCCGCAGTCGGGGCGGCGCTCGAAGAGGAGCGAGGGAACCATGCCGCACACCGTCCGGGCCGCACTCGTACAGACCGAGTGGACCGGTGACGCCGAATCCATGATGGCCGCCCACGAGAAGTACGCACGCGACGCCGCCGCCCAGGGAGCGCGGGTCATCGGCTTCCAGGAGGTCTTCAACGCCCCCTACTTCTGCCAGGTGCAGGAGCCCGAACACCACCGCTGGGCCGAGCCCGTCCCCGACGGCCCCACCGTCACCCGGTTCGGCGCCCTGGCCAGGGAACTGAACATGGTCATGGTGCTACCGGTCTTCGAGGTCGAGAAGCCCGGCTTCTACTACAACACCGCCGCCGTCATCGACGCGGACGGCACCTACCTCGGCAAGTACCGCAAGCACCACATCCCCCAGGTCAAGGGCTTCTGGGAGAAGTACTACTTCCGCCCCGGCAACCTGGGCTGGCCGGTCTTCGACACGGCGGTCGGGCGGATCGGCGTGTACATCTGCTACGACCGGCACTTCCCCGAGGGGTGGCGCGCGCTCGGACTGGCCGGGGCCCAGCTGGTCTACAACCCCTCCGCCACCAGCCGGGGCCTGTCCGCCTACCTGTGGAAGCTGGAGCAGCCCGCCGCGGCCGTCGCCAACGAGTACTTCGTGGCGGCGATCAACCGGGTCGGGGTCGAGGAGTACGGCGACAACGACTTCTACGGAAGCAGCTACTTCGTGGACCCGCGTGGGCGGTTCGTCGGAGACGTGGCCTCCGACACCGACGCGGAACTGGTCGTGCGCGACCTCGACTTCGACCTGGTCGACGAGGTCCGCCAGCAGTGGGCGTTCTACCGGGACCGCAGGCCGGACGCCTACGGACCGCTGGTGGAGGGGTAGGCCCATGACTCGGACCCTCATCAGCGGCGGCCTCGTCGTCACCGCCTCCGAGGAACTGGAGGCGGACGTCCTCGTCGAGGGCGGCAGGGTAGCCGCGCTCGCCCTGCGCGGCAGCGACCCGGCCCGCTCCTGGGCGGAGAGCGGCGCCCGGACCATCGACGCCACCGGCCACTACGTCGTCCCGGGCGGCGTGGACGGCCACACCCACATGGAGATGCCCTTCGGCGGTACCCGGTCCGCCGACACCTTCGAGACCGGCACCCGCGCGGCCGCGTGGGGCGGCACCACCACCATCGTCGACTTCGCGATCCAGCGGCCGGGCGAGTCCGTGCGTTCAGGGGTGGACGCCTGGATGGCCAAGGCCGACGGCAACTGCGCGGTCGACTACGCCTTCCACGCGATCCTGTCCGACGTCAACGAGTCGTCCCTCAAGGAGATGGACGTCCTCGTGGACGAGGGCATCACCTCGTTCAAGCTGTTCATGGCCTATCCGGGCGTGTTCTACAGCGACGACGGGCAGATCCTGCGGGCCATGCAGCGCGGCGCCGCCAACGGCGCGCTCACCATGATGCACGCGGAGAACGGCATCGCCATCGACGTCCTGGTGGAACAGGCGCTGGCCGAGGGCCGGACCGACCCCCGGTACCACGGGGAGGTGCGCCGGGCCCTGCTGGAGTCCGAGGCCACCCACCGCGCCATCCAGCTGGCCCGGGTGGCCGGGGCGCCGCTGTACGTCGTGCACGTGTCCGCGACCGAGGCGGTGGCCGAGCTGGCCCGCGCCCGGGACCTGGGCCTCAACGTGTTCGGGGAGACCTGCCCGCAGTACCTGTTCCTGTCCACCGACAACCTCGCCGAACCGGGGTTCGAGGGCGCCAAGTACGTGTGCTCCACACCGCTGCGCCCCCGGGACCACCAGGAGCACCTGTGGCGGGCGCTGCGCACCAACGACCTGTCCGTGGTCTCCACCGACCACTGCCCGTTCTGCTTCGTCGGTCAGAAGGACCTGGGCGCGGGCGACTTCTCGAAGATCCCCAACGGCATGCCGGGGGTCGAGCACCGGATGGACCTGCTGCACCAGGCCGTGGTGGAGGGGCGCATCAGCCGCCGCCGGTGGATCGAGCTGGCCTGCGCCACCCCGGCGCGCATGTTCGGGATGTACCCGAAGAAGGGCACCGTGGCCCCGGGAGCCGACGCCGACCTGGTGGTCTACGACCCCGGCGCCGAGCAGACCCTCTCGGCCGCCACCCACCACATGAACGTGGACTACTCCGCCTACGAGGGGAAGCGGGTGACGGGCCGGGCCCGCACCGTGCTCTCGCGCGGCCGCGTGATCGTGGACGACGGTTCCTACCTGGGCTCGGCCGGTGACGGCTCCTACGTGCCCCGGTCCACCTGCCAGTACCTGGTCTGAGGAGGCTCACATGGACTTCGGACTCGTCCTCCAGACGGATCCGCCCGCCGACCTGCTGATCGAACGGATGGTCCGCGCCGAGGGGCACGGCTTCACCCACGGGTGGACGTTCGACTCCGCGGTGCTCTGGCAGGAACCCTTCGTCATCCACAGCCGGGTGCTGGACCGGACCGAACGGCTGGTGATCGGCCCGATGGTCACCAACCCGGGCACCCGCTCGTGGGAGGTGACGGCGTCGACGTTCGCCACCCTCAACGACATGCACGGCAACCGGACCGTCTGCGGGATCGGCCGGGGAGACTCCGCCATGCGGGTGGCCGGACGCAAACCCGCCACGCTCGCCCAGCTCTCCGAGGCGATGACGGTGATCCGGAACCTGGCCGAGGGCCGGGAGGCCCAGGTGGGCGGGGCCGGTATGCGCATCCCGTGGGTGCGCGAGGGTTCCCTCCCCATGTGGATGGGCGCGTACGGCCCCAGGGCCCTCGAAATGGTGGGGCGCGAGGCGGACGGCTTCATCCTCCAGCTCGCGGACCCGTACCTGACCGAGTGGATGGTGCGGGCCGTACGCACCGCCGCCGAGGCCGCCGGGCGCGGTCCCGACGCGGTGCGGATCTGCGTGGCCGCGCCCGCCTACGTCACCGACGGGTCGGCCGAGGGGTTGGCGCACGCCCGGAAGCAGTGCCGTTGGTTCGGGGGGATGGTCGGCAACCACGTCGCGGACCTCGTGGCCCGGTACGGCGACCAGTCGGACATGGTGCCCCAGGAGCTCACCGACTACGTGAAGGCCCGGGAGGGTTACGACTACAGCCACCACGGCCGGGTGGACAACCCGGACACCGACTTCGTGCCCGACGCCATCGTGGACCGGTTCTGCCTGGTCGGACCGGTGTCCGACCACGTGGAGAAGTTGGAGCGGCTGCGCGCCGTGGGGGTGGACCAGTTCGCGGTCTACGCCATGCACGACGACGTCGACGGGGTGATCGACACCTACGGCCGGGAGATCGTGCCGGCCCTGTCCGGGGAACCCGTGGCCTGACGCCGCTCCCCCGCCCTCGTGGGCCGGTACCCGTGCGGGTCCCGGCCCACGAGGCGTCAGTACGACACGGATGACGTGCGAAGATATTCGATGGCCTGAAGCAGATCAGGATATTTCGGGTATGCCCGGGGTCTCGCACAGGCCGCACGCGCGTGGGCCCGGCGTCGCGCCCACGCACCTCGCTCCCCGTCAGCACCACCGAAACACAGGTGTCCCGTGTCCCACACGCCATCCGCGCCAGAGTCAACATCCCAGGTCGTCCACCCCGACGGCCGGGTGTCGATGCCCGAGGGCACCACGCTCCCCGACGGCCCGTTCGTCAACGACGACCTCCAGCCCGTCCCCATGTCCAAGCGGACCTGGGGCACCGGGAGCTTCACCGCGCTGTGGGTGAGCATGTCGGTGAGCATCCCCGCGTGGACGCTGGCCAGCGGGCTGATCGCCGCCGGGATGGACTGGCGGCAGGCGATGGTCACCATCGTCCTGGGCAACCTGATCGTGCTGCTGCCGATGGTGCTGACCGGCCACGCGGGCGCCAAGTACGGCATCCCGTTCCCGGTGTTCGCCCGGTCCTCCTTCGGACTGCGCGGCGCCAACCTGCCCGCCCTGCTGCGCGGCGCGGTCGCCTGCGGGTGGTTCGGCATCCAGACGTGGGTCGGCGGGCAGGGCGTGTACGTCCTGGCCGGTCGCCTGTTCGGTGACTCCTGGACCGGCGCCGCCGCGATCGGCGGCTACGCGTGGACGCTGTGGCTGTCGTTCGGCCTGTTCTGGCTGGTGCAGGTCGCCATCATCCTGTGGGGCATGGAGGGCGTGCGCAAACTCCAGGTGTGGGCGGCGCCGCTGATGGCCGTCGGCGGCGTGGCCCTGCTGGTGTGGATGGCCTTCGAGGCGGGCGGCTTCGGCCCGATGCTCAGCACGGAGGACGGCCTCGGCTGGGGGCCGTCGTTCTGGGTGCTGTTCTTCCCCTCGCTCATGGGCGTGATCGGTTACTGGGCGACCCTGACCCTGAACATCAGCGACTTCACCCGGTTCGCCTCCTCGCAGCGCTCCCAGGTCCTCGGCCAGTCGCTCGGCCTGCCCACCACGATGACGCTGTTCTCGCTGATCGCGGTGATGGTGACGGCCGGGACGTCGGTCGTGTACGGCGAGGCGCTGTGGAACCCGATCGACGTCGTGAACCAGATGGGCAGCGGGATCGGCCTGCTCTTCGCGATCTTCGTGGTGTTGCTGGCGACCGTGTCCACCAACATCGCCGCCAACCTGGTCGGCCCCGCCTTCGACCTGGCCAACCTGAAGCCGAACTGGTTCAGCTTCCGGGTGGGCGCGATCACGACGTCGTTCCTGGGGGTCATGATCTTCCCCTGGAAGCTCATGGAGGACGAGAACGTCTACATCTTCTCGTGGCTGGGCACGGTCGGCAGCCTGCTCGGCGCGGTGGCGGGCATCCTGCTGGCCGACTACTGGCTGCTGCGCCGGACCCGGGTGAACCTGCCCGCGCTCTACACGCGCGACTCCGAGTACTGGTACTCGCGCGGCTGGAACTGGCGCGCGCTGGTGGCCTTCGGTGTGGGCGCCCTGCTGGCCGTGGGTGGCGCCGACCTCGGTTCGGGCCCGGTCATCGGGTTCCTGGCCCCGCTGGCCGACTACGGCTGGGTGGTGGCACTGCTCAGCGCACTGCTGCTGCACTGGGCGCTGGGCCGGTTCGTCCCGGACCGCCGCCAGCAGGAGGCCGACCTCGCCGCTGCGGGGAGGCCCGCCCAGCCCGCGGCCTGACCCCGCCCCCGTGACACCGTGACCCCGGTTCCTCGCAATGGCCAGTGACCATGCGAGAACCGGGGTCGACCCTTTTCCTCTCCCGGGCGCGCACCGAAACGCGGAGCCACTGACCCGGTCCACGACCGCGCGGGGTCCGTGTCCGGCATCTCCCGACACGCCGGGCCCGGCCCCGCTTCCCGGGCCGACCAACCGGACACAGCGTGCCGAACAGCACGGCATGTTTCGTTGTTTTCCGTGGTCAGAGGGGGGTAACGTCGAAATCTGCGTACATCCCCCGGGCATCCGCCACGTGGGGAACGACGGCCAGCGGACCTCTCAGGCACACTCACGCCACCGCGTCCCCGTGGGCGACACGTCAACCCGGCGTGTGAACCGGATCGTGCCCCATGCCGTCATCAATGTGGAGTTCTCGTACGAATGGTGCGTGAACACCAGAAAAGCGTCAGTACACCATCCGCGAAACCCTTCACCCCACGGGGCGTCACGGTCATCCGCGACTCGGCCTGACGTGCCGCCACCGAGCACGTTGTCCCCCCAAGGTCGGGCACAGAGTTTCCACGAGTTCCACGGGAGACGAACTTGCCTGATATCACCACCCCGCGTCCCATCCCCGCCCCCGCCACCCGCACGGTGGCGGTCGTCCTGGCGGGAGGCAGCGGCCAACGCATCGGCCTGGCGACGCCCAAGCAGCTGCTCAAGATCGCCGGGAAGACGATCCTGGAGCACACGCTCACCATCTTCGAGCGGGCCGAGCGGGTGGACGAGGTCATCGTGATGATGAACCCCGGCTTCGTCACCGACGCCCAGAACATCGTCGACCGCGCCGGGCTGACCAAGGTCACCCAGGTGATCCCCGGGGGGACCTCCCGCAACGCCACCACGCAGCTCGCCCTGGACGCGCTGGCCCACCTGCCCGCGCCCACCACGAACGTCCTCTTCCACGACGCCGTCCGGCCGATGCTCTCCCAGCGGATCATCGAGGACTGCGTGACGGCCTTGGAGACCCACGAGGCCGTGGACGTGGCCATCCCGTCGTCGGACACCATCATCGAGGTCGACGACGAGCTGATCACCGACGTCCCCACCCGGTCGCGACTGCGCCGCGGGCAGACCCCGCAGGCCTTCCGGCTCTCCGCCATCCGCGACGCCTACACGCGCGCGTGGGAGGACCCCGGCTTCGAGGCCACCGACGACTGCTCCGTCGTGCTGCGCTACTCCCCCGACGTCCCCATCCACGTGGTCGCCGGTGAAGAGCAGAACATGAAGGTCACCCAGCCGGTCGACATCTTCATCGCGGACAAGCTCTTCCAGCTCGCCACCTCGGCCACCCCGGAACTGTCCGAGGAGGAGTACGCCCGCGAGCTCTCCGGCAGGACCGTCGTGGTCTTCGGCGGCAGCTACGGCATCGGCGCCGGTGTCGCGGACCTGGCCGAGAGGCACGGCGCCCGCGTCTTCCGCTACTCCCGCAGCGCCACCCGCACCAACGTCGCCAACCCGGACGACGTCGCCGGTGCCCTGGAGCAGGCCTACACCGCCACCGGACGGGTGGACTTCGTGGTCAACACCGCCGGGGTCCTGCGCATCGGCCGCCTGGACCAGACCGACCCGGCCGAGATCGAGGACACCCTCCGGGTCAACTACCTGGCGCCGGTGAACATCGCCCGCGCGTCCTTCCCGTACCTGGCCCGGACCGGCGGGCAGCTGCTGCTCTACACGTCCAGCTCCTACACGCGGGGCCGCGCCGAGTACAGCCTCTACTCCTCCACCAAGGCCGCCACGGTCAACCTCACCCAGGCCCTGGCCGACGAGTGGTCCGCCGACGGGGTGCGGATCAACTGCATCAACCCCGAGCGCACCCAGACGCCCATGCGCACCAGGGCCTTCGGTGACGAACCCGCGGGGAGCCTGCTCAGCTCCGACCAGGTCGCCCGCACCTCCGTCGACGTCCTCCTCTCCGACCTGACCGGCCACGTCGTCGACGTGCGCCGGGACGGCCCCGCCCTGTCCCCGGCAGGAGCCCGCACGCACGAGAAGGAACGGGAAGCGGCGAAGTGAAGAACTACCTCGCGCGGCTCGGGCTGGACCGCACCGCCCTGGCCGTCCTCGGGATCATGGGGCTGACCTTCCTCCTCCAGGCGATCGAGGTCGCCCTGGCCCAGGTCTGGGTCTTCGGCGCGCTGGCGCTGGTCCTGTACGCCACCGAGTGGCTGGTCTCCCAGCGCGTCACCGCGCTCGGCAAGGTCCTGAGCCGCATCCGGTTCGGCCTGACCGTGCGCACCCTGGCCCGTCAGGTGCTGGTGCTGGCGCTGTACGCCTCCGTGGACGCGGTCGGCACCCCCGCCTACTGGTGGACCGTCGGCGCCGTGGCCGCGTTCTTCGTCCTGACCCTCGCCTACGACCTGCTCCGCCAGCAGGTGTTCCGCCGGGCCAGGATGCCGGTGAAGACCCGCAACCTGGACCTGTCCGCGCTCGGGGTGCCCGAGGTCCCCGAGCCGCTGCGGAAACTGTCCATGAGCCGACTCCTGTTGGCCGACCTCCCGCTGGTCCTGGGCGCCGTCGGCCATCTCGCGGGCGGCCCGGCCGTCCTGGCCGAGGCCGGCGCGGCGCTCACGATCCTCCTGGCGGTGGTCGCGGTCGGGTTCGTGGTCCCGGTCTTCCTGGCCCACCTGCGGATGCCCTCCCATGAGGAGGTCATCGAGGAGGTCAACCGCGCGCTGCGGGGGATCGAGCCCGAGGTGGTCCTGTACTTCACCTTCGGTGTGGGCCAGCAGAACGCCGTCTACCAGGCGAACATGTGGCTGGACGCCCTGGAGAAGGGCGACCGGCGCGCGCTGGTGATCTTCCGGGAACGCGGGAACCTGCCGCACCTGGAGCCGACCTCCCTGCCGGTGGTGTGCGTGCCGCGCGCCGACGACCTGGCCGCCCTGGACCTCTCGGCGGTGCGGGTGGCCCTCTACCCGGGCAACACCGGCAAGAACATCCACCTGATCCAGCGCGCCGAGATCAAGCACGTGTTCGTCGGCCACGGGGACAGCGACAAGCTGCCCAGCAGCAACCGCGTCAGCCGGATCTTCGACGAGATCTGGGTGGCCGGGCGCGGCGGCCGCGACCGCTACGAGCGGGTCCGGCACGCCATCGACGACCGCGACGTGGTCGAGGTGGGCCGTCCGCAGCTGGTGGAGGTGCGGGGGCACCGGCCGCCCGAACAGCGCGCGGTACCGACCGTCATCTACGCGCCGACCTGGGAGGGCGTGGACGACAACAACTACCTCACCTCGGCGGACACCGCCGGGCTGGAGCTGGTGGAACGGCTGGTCAGGGGACCCGAACCGGTCACGGTGATCTACAAGCCGCACCCGCTGCTGGGGCGGCGCGCCCCCGCCGCCGGAGCGGCGCACCGGCGGATCATCGAGCTGATCGAGGAGGCCAACGGCCGCCTGGAGCCGGTGACGCCCGAGGCCGTGCGCGAGCTCACCGAGCTGCGGGAGCGGATCGACGCCTTCCGGGAGGGCGCCTCGGAGCGGCACGTGTCCCCCGAGGACCTGGTCGGCTACCGGGAGCTGCTGGACCGCTGGCACTCCCTGTACTGGACCTCCTCGGGCCCCCTGCGCCACCACGTGGTCACCGGCACCCTTCCGTCGCTGCTCTCGTGCTTCAACGAGTCCGACGTGATGGTCAGCGACATCTCCAGCGTGGTCGCGGACTTCGTGGCCAGCGGGAAGCCGTACGCGATCGTGGACATGCAGGGAACAGACGACGACGAGTTCCGTCGGCAGTTCCCGTCGGCGGGCGCGGGCTACGTGCTGCGCCCCGGGCTGGCCGGGCTGGAGACCGTCCTGGCCGCCGCCCGCGAGCCGGAGGGCGACGAGCTGGCCGGACGCCGCGCGGTGCTCAAGCAGTACCTGCTGGGCCCGGACGAGCCGGACTCGCTGACCCGGTTCGACACCGCCGTGAACGACCTCTACGAACGGGCGCTGCTGGACTTCCCGCTCGGCACGACCGCCGAGCCGATCCCGGCCGACCCGTTCCGGGGTCCGGCCGACACCCCGGTGCCCGTGGGCGACTGACCACCACGGGGCCGGAGACGGTCATCGACGAGAGTGGGCCCGCGCGATCCTCGCGCGGGCCCACTCTCGTCAGGGTGTGTGTCAGGCGGCCTTCCGGTTCTCGGGCGCGGCCAGTTCCAGCTCCTCCAGGGCCTGGTTGATGTCCCGGGTCACCCGGGCGAACTCCCGGGTGGAGAGCCACAGCTTGTAGATGATGAGCATCTCGAAGGCGAGCATCATGGCGGCGGAGGCGATGATGGTCACCACCATGCCGACGGGGGAGAACATCCCGACCAGCGGGGCGACGATGAACACGCCCATCTGGAACTCGATACCGCTGAACAGGTGCGGGCGGATCCGGCTCCCGCGCAGCACGTCACGGTAGCGCCGGTACCAGGGGAACCGCTGGTGGAAGCCCTCCTGGAGCGCGGTGCTCTGGAGCGCCTTGGCCTTGCGGTTCGGGGTGAGGACGACCGGGCCGTCGGCCCCTTCGGCCCCGTCGGTGTCCTCCGGCTCGTCCGACCGGCTCTCGGCGCGGGCGACCGGGGCCTTGACCTGCTCGACCCGGCCGATGGCGACGCCGTCGTCGTCGCCCGCACCGTCGTCGTCGAACCCGGCCGCCACACGGCGCACGCCGCTGGTGTCCTGGTCCTGGGCGTGCTCCTCCACCTCGCGGATGGCCTGCGCGATGTGGCGGCGCATGGCGGAGCGGACCTTCGCCATCTGCGGCGAGTTCAGGTACCGGAACATGTCGGTGAAGACGATGCCCAGCAGGACCCACAGGAAGAGCGGGTTCCCCGTGACGGCGAACTGGCCGCCCATGAGGGCGATTCCGCAGATCAGAACGCGGATGCGGTCGAAGACGTAGTCCAGCCAGCTACCGAAGACCGAGCCGTTGCCCTTGAGCCGGGCGATCTTGCCGTCCATGCAGTCGAGCACGAAGCTCAGGTGGAAGAGGACGGCCCCGGTGAGCAGCCAGTACCAGTCAGCGAGGTAGAAGCAGAGCGCGGCGACCAGTCCGAGGACCAGGGCCGCCAGCGTGAGCTGGTTGGGGGTGATCGAGGTGCGGTTGGCGGTGAAGCGGACCAGGCGGGACGCGAGGGGATCGACCAGCCAGACCGTCCACCACGAGTCGCGTGGTTTGTAGGTCTGTTCCCGTACGTCTTGGAGGGTGAAGGATGACATTCCGGTGACTCCAGGCATGTTCTGGGGGTGCCGCCACGGAGGGGCGGCGTAGGGCAACTCGTGGCACGGGGTATGCGGGACCCGTGGCCACGTGGCCGTCGTCGGAGGTGCCTGGGGGATCTCGGCGCCAGCGGGTTCGCAGGGGGGAGACCGAAGACCGGGGTCCGGCGCGGTCAGGGCCGTACTCCGGGGCATCTCTGTTGTGTTCGTCAGCCAAAGGAAGACGCCGAAGTGAACGAAGGGGTTCACACGAACCAAGATCGGGACACATCGTGATGAACGCGAGGTTCGACGCACCCCACGGGAGCGCCGGGGCGACGAACCCCGTGCGGGTGGACCCGCAACCTCACATGTGACCCGGCACACACGTTTCCCCTGTTCAGGGATACGCATTCACACAGATTCCATCTCGACTCGACAACAGCGCCCGTACCTCACACAGGACACACCCCGGTGCTGCTGATACTGGACCGGCAGGGCGTCTCCCTCAGCCCCCACCGCGTTCCGGCACCCCGTCGCAAGCACCGAACGGCCCGGCTGGCCCCTGCCCTCACCTCCTTCGAGCCCGAGGCAGACCCGTGTCCGTTCCCGCCCTGAACCGCGCCCACGACCCCGTCACACCCCGCGTGACCCGCCGCCGCCCCGACATCGAGGGGCTGCGCGCCGTCGCCGCCCTGCTGATCGCCGTCTACCACATCTGGTTCGGCACGGTCTCCGGCGGTGTCGACGTCTTCCTGCTGCTCACCGGCTTCCTCATCACGGGGTCGCTGGTCCGGGCCATGGAACGCGACGGGCGCGTCGACCTCGCCGCCTTCTGGACCAAGCTGGTCAAACGGCTCTTCCCCGCGGGAGCGGTGGTGCTCGCCGCGGTCCTCCTGATGGCCCACGCGTACTTCCCGCGCTCCCAGTGGACCACCGTCATCGAGGACGTGTGGGCGGCCGCCCTCTACTACGGGAACTGGCACCTGGCGCTGGGATCGGTCGACTACATGGCGGAGAACTCCGCCGCCAGCCCCGTCCAGCACTTCTGGTCCCTGGCCGTGCAGGGGCAGTTCTACCTGCTGTGGCCCGTTCTGGTCGGCGTCGCCGCACTGGTCGCCGCCCGGCTGGGCCGCTCCGTCCGCTGGGGCGCCGCCGTGGCGGTCGGCTCGGTGTTCGCGGCCTCCTTCGCCTACTCGCTGTGGATCACCTCCACCGAGCCGGTGTGGGCCTACTTCGACACCGGCGCCCGCCTGTGGGAACTGGCCCTGGGTGGCCTGCTCGCGCTCTTCGTGCACCGGGTGGACCTGCCCGGCTGGGCGCGCACGGCCGCCGGATGGCTCGGCCTGGTCGCGCTGGTCCTGTGCGGGTTCGTGATCGGTGACTCCCTGGCCTACCCGGGCTACGCCTCCCTGTGGCCCACCCTGGCCGCGCTGCTGATCATCCTCGCGGGGGCGGGCCGGGCGGCGAACGGCCGCCTGTCCGCCAACCGCCTCCT
Organism: Nocardiopsis sp. iso_237; assembly: GCF_056173345.1. NCBI lineage: Bacteria > Bacillati > Actinomycetota > Actinomycetes > Streptosporangiales > Nocardiopsidaceae > Nocardiopsis > Nocardiopsis sp. iso_237. Next base: position 5,692,382 of record NZ_CM149669.1, read on the forward strand.
GGGCGCGCGCCCGCTGACCTGGCTGGGCGGGCACGCCTACACCCTGTTCCTGTGGCACTGGCCGGTGCTGGTCCTGCACCTGGAGCTGACCGGGCTGGACCGCCCCACCCCCGGCGGCGGCCTGCTCGTCCTGGGGGTGTCCTTCGCGGCGGCGCTGGCCACGAGCTGGCTGGTGGACGGCGGCGTGAACCGGGCCACCCGGGGGCTCCGCGCCCCGGTGTGGTCACTGGCGGCCGGGGTGCTCTTCGTCGTCCCCGTGCTGGTGGCGGGGTCCCTGTGGGGGCAGTCGATCGAACGCGACCGGCAGCTGCGCACCGAGCTCAGCTCCAACCCGCTCGCCTACCCGGGCGCCGCCGTCCACCTCGACCAGGACCTGGCGCGGAACCTGCCCGCCCTGCCGATCTACCCGGACACGACCACGGTCGCCCGGGACACCATCGACCAGACCCGCGAGTGCAACGCGCTGACCAACCAGCCCGAGGTGGTCACCTGCGAGTTCGGGGACGTGCGCTCCGACTACACGATCGCCCTGGTGGGCAGCTCCCACGTGCGGCACTGGTTCCAGGCCCTGGAGACCCTCGCGGACCAGCACGGGTGGCGGCTGGTCACGATGACCAAGAACGCCTGCCAGTTCAGCGCCGAGGAGCAGTGGTACCGGGGTGCGGAGTACCCCGAGTGCACGCGGTGGAACGACAACGTCATGGCCGCGCTGGACGAGCTGGAACCGGACACGGTCTTCACCCTGGCCTCGCTGACGAGTGTGCGCACCGGCCCCGACGAGCACGTCCCCGAGGGCTTCGTGGAGCGCTGGCGCCAGCTGGACGAGCGGGGCGTGGACGTCGTCGCGGTCCGGGACACCCCCCGGTTCTCCTTCCGGGTCCCCGACTGCACCGACCGCAACCACCGGTCGGAGTGCTCGGAGCCGAGGTCCAACTCGATGGCGGCGGAGGCCCCCTACGAGGAGCTCACCGACGTCCCGCCCAACACCCGGTTCCTGGACATGACCAACTACCTGTGCCAGGAGGAGGTGTGCCACGGAGTGATCGGGAACCAGCTGGTGTACTACGACACCAACCACTTCTCCTACTCCTTCTCCCAGTCGCTGGCGATGGTCATGGAGCCCTACCTGCTGGCCGCCGCGAACCGGGCGCCGGAGGCGGAGCTCACCCTCGCGGAGGCCGCCCTGCCGCTCCAGGAGGAAGCGGTGGAGGTGGGCAACCAGTCCTGACCGCGGCGGGCCTCACCCCAGCTCGCCCCGGAGCCTGCGCCCGTGCAGGACGCGCAGGCGGTCCACCCAGTCGTCGTGCTCGGGCGCGTGGAAGTGGTTCTGCTCTCCCCACTCCCGGCTGGGCCGCCGGAACCGGGTGGCGCGCACGTCCGCGAGGGTGCCGAGCAGGCCGCTGCCCTCGAAGACCGCGTTGCCCTGCTCCGGGCCGACCCCGAAGTCGGTGAGGACGAGGGTGGGCACCCGGTGCGCGACGGCCTCCACCACCGCCGCCGAACCGACCGCCGCCAGGCCGCGCGCCCGGTCCAGCTGGTCGGACAGGCGCCCGGAGCGGAAGACCAGCGTGTGGTCCTCGGCCAGGTCGGCGCGGACCAGTGAGCGCCAGGACTCCACGAACGGGTGGCGCTCCCCCCGCTCACGTCCCAGGTGGACGACGACCTCCAGGTCGGGTCGGCCCTCCGCCAGCTCCGTGAGGGCCAGCAGGACGCCCCGGCGCCCGCGTTCGGTGTCCGGCGCCCCTGGGTGGGCCGCGTACACGATCCGGTCGCGCCGGGCGCCCTCCGTCCGCCGTCCGAACGGCAGGCTGCCCAGCCCCACCTCCCCCCGGACGCCGAGCCCCTCGCCCAGGGCGGCGTACTCAGCGACCTCGCGGCGGCTGTGCGCCACGAGCAGGTCGACCCTGGAGCGGTGCAGCCACTCCCCCTCGGTGGCGGGCAGCGAGAGCGGCGGAAGCGCGGACACCACCACGGGCCGGTACCGGCGCACCACGGACCTCAGGGAGCAGGACAGCGTCTCCACCAGCGGGCCGGAGCAGTTGAGCAGCACGACGTCGGGGCGGTGGCGCCGGACCAGGGAGCGGACCTGGCGCGCGGTGAGCACCGGCACCCGCAGACCGGCCTGGCGGCTGCCCTCGGTCTCGTCGCGGATCCGGGCCGGGGAGGGGGTCCGGTCGGTGCGGGCGACCGCCAGTCCGACGGTGGTCCCGGCACCGGAGAGCCGGTCGAGCATGGTGACGGTGAGCCCGACCCGCTCCGACGAGTCGGCCACCGCCAGGATCGTGGGCGCCCCGACCCGGGTAGCGGGGCGGCTCCCAGTGGGAATGAGGGTCACGAAGCCGTCTCCTTGGCGTTCGGAATGGAGATCCCAGGCTACACACGGAGCGTGACCACTCGGGAACGCATGGTTCGGAGAACGCGAACGGCGGCCGCCCCCTCGGGGACGGCCGCCGGGCAGGTGAGCGCTACTCGCCCTTCCAGACGGGGGCGCGCTTCTCGGAGAAGGCGATCGCCCCCTCCATGGCGTCCTGACTGACGAACACGGGGCCCGCCAACTCGTTCTGCCGGTCCCACATCTGGTCCGAGGACCAGTCGTCCGAGGCCTGGATGATCTCCTTGGAGACCTTCAGGGCCAGCGGGCCGTTGGGGGTGATCCGGGCGGCCAGGGCCCGGGCGCCCTCCAGGGCGCCGCCGCTCTCGGTGACCTGGTTGACCAGACCGAGCTCGGCCAGGCGCCCCGCGCCGACGAAGTCGCCGGTCAGGGCGAACTCCATCGCGATGTTGCGGGGGATGCGGTGCTGGAGCCGCAGGAGGCCGCCAGCCCCGGCGACCAGGCCGCGCTTCACCTCGGGGATCCCGAACTTGGCGTCGTCCGCCGCGACGACCAGGTCGCAGGCGAGCACCGCCTCGAACCCGCCCGCGAGGGCGTACCCCTCGACCGCCGCGATCAGCGGCTTCTTCGGGCCGCGCTCGGCGAAACCGCCGAACCCGCGCCCCTCGACCACCGGGACCTCGCCCTTCATGAAGGCCTTGAGGTCCATCCCGGCGCAGAAGGTGCCGCCCGCGCCGGTGATGATCGCGACGTTGACGTCCTTGCGGGCGTCCACGTCGTCCAGCGCCTCAGCGATGCGCGCCGCGACCGCCGCGTTCACGGCGTTCTTCGCCTTGGGACGGTTGATGGTGATGACGGCGACGCCGTCCTCAGCCGTGTAGAGAACCTCGTCGGACACGGTGTCCTCCTACTTCGGGGGCATGCGGAGGCCGCCGTCGATCCGGACGACCTCGCCGTTGACGTAACTGACCTCCAGCAGGGTCCGGGCCAGCTTGCCGAACTCCGCGGCGGTGCCCAGGCGCTTGGGGAAGGGGACCGGGGCGGCGAGGCGCTGCTTGAACTCCTCCGAACCCGGGCCGTCGCCGTAGATGGGCGTCTCCAGGATGCCGGGGGCGATGGTGTTCACGGTGACGCCGATGGCGGCGAGGTCGCGCGCCGCCGGGAGGGTCATACCGATCACGCCGCCCTTGGAGGAGGAGTAGGCGATCTGACCGATCTGGCCCTCGATGCCCGCGAGGGAGGCGGTGTTGAGGATGGAGCCGCGCTCGCCGTCCTCGTTGACCGGCTCGGTCTTGGCGATCTCGGCCGCCGACAGGCGGAGCACGTTGAAGGTGCCGATGAGGTTGACCTGGATGACCTTCTGGTAGCTGTCCAGGTCGTGGGGGTTGCCGTTCCGGTCCACCGTGCGGGTGGCCCAGCCGATCCCGGCGCAGGAGACCGCGACCCGGAAGGGCTTGCCGGTGTCGACGGCGGCCTGCACCGCGGCCTTGACCTGGTCCTCCTGGGAGACGTCGGTGGAGACGAAGACGCCACCGATCTCCTTGGCGACCGCCTCGCCGCGTTCGGCGTTGAGGTCGGCGACGACGACGGTGGCTCCGGCGGAGGCGAGTTCCTTGGCGGTGGCCTCACCGAGGCCACTGGCGCCGCCCGAGACGAGGGCGGAGATTCCGTTGAGATCCATGGCCGCACTCTACAGAGAATGTGACCCGCGCACTAGAACCGGGTTCGGTTAATCGCGGGTAACGCCCTGACCAGCGACACTGAGAGGGACTTCAGGATTCAACCGAGGAGGATTCGATGGCCGAGCCGCCCCCCGAACGGTTTCTCACACCCCCCGGAGGCTGGACCGCCGACGGCATGGACGACCTTCCGCCGGGGGCACCCCGAGTGGAACTCGTCGACGGAGCGCTCGTCCCGCTCTCCCCTCAGACCCGGTTCCACTCACACGTGCGGACGAGGCTGGCGAACGAGATCCAACGAGCCGCGTCTGGGAACGTCGACGTCGTGGTCGGGATGACGATGAAGCTGGGCAGGTACCAGCGGCCCGAGCCCGACATCCTCGTCTACGAGTTCGCGGAGGGGAGGGACGACCACCTCGACTGGTACGAGGCCACCCACGTCCCGCCCGAGGACGTGCTCATCGCGATCGAGATCGTCTCCCCGGAGTCCCGGGAGCGGGACCGCACCACCAAACCGATGAAGTACGCGGCCGCCGGGATCCCGCACTTCTGGCGGATCGAACCCGAGGAGACGGGACCCGCGATCCACGTGTACGAACTCGACGGCACCGCCTCGCCCCGGTACGTCCCGACCACCGTCGCCCGGGAACGGCTCAAGCTGGACGTGCCCTTCCCCATCGACGTCGACGTGAGGGCGCTGACCCCTCGGCGCTGACACTCACCACCGGGCCCTGCCCAGACGCTGCTGGCGGCGGCGTCCGCGCCCCCTCGGCAGGGCCTCGCGCGCGAGGTCGGCTGCGCCCACCAGGCCCGCCTCGTTGCCCAGGGCGGCGGCGACCACACGGGCCTCCGGCCGGTAGCCGCGCCCGGTCAGACTCCTCGCGAACGCGTTCCGCGCCGGGCCGAGCAGCGGCTCGCCCACCTCGGACACACCCCCGCCGATCACGAACAGCTCCGGGTCGAAGGCCGCCGCCAGGTTGGCCAACCCCACACCGAGCCACCCGCCCGCCTCCTCCAGGAGCTCACGGCAGGCACGGTCCCCCTTCCGGGCGAGCTCGCTCACCAGCGGCCCCGTGATCAGCGCCGGGTCCCCGCCCACGGCCTGCCAGAGCACCTCCGCCACAGGGGACTCCGCCGTCACCAGCTCGCGGGCCTCACGGGTGAGCGCGTTGCCGCTCGCGTACTGCTCCCAGCAGCCCCGGTTCCCGCACTCGCAGCGGTGCCCGCCCGGCACCACCGTCATGTGACCGAACTCGCCCGCCAACCCGTAGCGCCCGCGTCTGAGCTCACCGCCCAGGACGATCGCGCCGCCGATCCCCGTGCCCAGGTTCACCACCACGACGTCGTCCACACCCCGTGCGGCACCCGCCCGCACCTCGGCCCAGGCGGAGGCGTTCGCGTCGTTCTCCACCACCACGGGCAGCCCCAGACGCACGGACAGGGCGTCCCTGAGCGGTTCCTCACGCCAGGACAGGTGCGGGGCGAACAGCACCCGGGAACGGCGCTCGTCGACGAACCCGGCCGCGCCGACGCCCACGGCCCGCACCCGGTACTCGCGGCGCAGCTCGGACACGACCGACACGATCGTGTCCTCCACCACCGTGGCGCTCCTGCTCCGCGCCGGGGTCTCCGTGCGCAGCCGCGCCAGCACCCGGCCGCCGGGCGTGACCACCCCTGCGGCGACCTTGGTCCCCCCGATGTCCACACCGACGGTGAGGGAGTGCCCGTACCGCGCGTCCGTCATCATGCCCGCTCCACTCCACCCGCCGGGGACCAGGCGATCCCCGTCCGACCCTAGGGAGCGGCCCGTCCGGGGCCGCCCCACCACACCGCACACACACGAAAACGCGCACCCGGGCCGCGATGTGCCCGGATGCGCGCTGGAATCGTGGGAGGACGCCCTACCCGAGGGCGGTGCGCACCACTCCGGCCAGACGCTCGGCCACGGCCGTGGCCTGCTCCAGCTCGGGGGCCTCCACCATCACGCGGACCTTCGGCTCGGTCCCGCTCGGGCGGATCAGCACTCGGCCGGTCTCGCCCAGCTCCGCCTCGGCCTCGCGAACGGCGGCGGCCAGCTCCTCGGACTCCGCGGCCCGGGACCGGTCCACGTCGGGGACGTTGATGAGTACCTGCGGCAGGCGGGTCATCACCTTGGCCAGCTCGGCCAGGCCCTGTCCACGGTGCGCCATCGCCGCCAGCAGGTGCAGGCCGGTCAGCAGACCGTCGCCGGTGGTGGCGTGGTCGAGCAGGATCACGTGGCCGGACTGCTCGCCGCCCAGACCGAACCCGCCGCGCTTCATCTCCTCCAGCACGTAGCGGTCGCCGACCGCGGTCTCCACCACGGTGACGCCCTCGCGCGCCATCGCCAGTTTCAGACCGAGGTTGGACATGACCGTCACCACGAGGGTGTCCCGCTCCAGACGCCCGGCGTCCTTGGCCTCGGTGGCCAGGATCGCCAGGATCTGGTCGCCGTCCACCACGTTGCCCTCGGCGTCCACCGCCAGGCAGCGGTCGGCGTCGCCGTCGTTGGCGATACCCGCGTCGGCGCCGTGCAGCCGCACCGCCTCCTGGAGGGCCGCCAGGCTGGTGGACCCGCACCCCTGGTTGATGTTGTGACCGTCGGGCCGGTCACCGATCGCGATGACCTCCGCACCCGCCCGGCGCAGCGCCTCGGGGGCGACCGCGCTGGCCGCTCCGTGCGCGCAGTCCATGACGACCTTGAGCCCGTTCAGGGCGTGCGGGAGCGAGTCCAGCACGTGCCGGGTGTACCGCTCGGCACCGTCGTGGGACTCCGTGACGCGGCCCACCGCGTCGCCCACGGCGGGGGTCGAGGGGACGCCGAGCATGCCCTCGATCTCCTCCTCCAGGGCGTCCTCCAGCTTCTGGCCGCCCCGGGCGAAGAACTTGATCCCGTTGTCCGGCGCCGGGTTGTGGCTGGCCGAGAGCATCACGCCGAAGTCGGCGCCCAGGGCCCCTGTGAGGTACGCCACGGCCGGGGTGGGCAGCACACCGACCTTCACGACGTCCACACCGGTGCTGGCCAGACCCGCGACGACCGCGGCCTCCAGGAACTCACCGGACGCGCGGGGGTCGCGGCCGACCACCGCGAGCGGTCGACGCTCCCCCTCGGTGCGGGCCAGGACCCGCGCCGCCGCGATGGACAGTTCCAGGGTGAGCGAAGCGGTCAGGTCGCGTCCCGCGAGACCGCGTACACCGTCGGTTCCGAACAGCCGAGCCACAGGCGACAGCCCCTTTCGAAAGCGGCGCCGGAGTGGGCGCCGGTGAAGTTCAGCGTGGCGGTGAAAGCCACCGGAAAAACCAAAAGCCCGTACGCCGTCCCCGACAGAGGGAACGACGTACGGGCGAAAGCTCAGCCGAGCAGGAGCCGGCGCATGAGCATTAGCGCTTGGAGAACTGCGGAGCCTTGCGCGCCTTCTTGAGACCGGCCTTCTTCCGCTCGACCTCACGGTCGTCACGGGTGAGGAAGCCGGCCTTCTTCAGGGTCGGACGGTTGTTCTCGGCGTCCAGGGTCGCCAGCGCACGGGCGATGCCGTGACGCAGGGCGCCGGCCTGGCCGCTGGTGCCGCCGCCGTCAAGACGGGCGAAGACGTCGTAGGCGCCGTCGAACCCGAGGGAGACGAAGGGGTCCTTGACCGTCTGCTGGTGGACCTTGTCCGGGAAGTAGACATCAAGCGGCTTGCCGTTGATCTTCCACTCGCCCGAACCGGGGGCGATGCGGACGCGGGCGACGGCCTGCTTACGACGACCGGTGCCGGCGCTGGGGCCGGACGCGGTGGGGACGTAGGCGGCGGTCGTCTCGTCCGACTCGCTCGTGTACTCGGAGGGGAACTCCTCCGGGTTCTCGGCGATTTCCTGCTCGACGTCTTCGATGCCGGTGGGCTCGACCACGGTTATCCTCGTGCTTCCTGTAAAAGTCTGCGAACGCCTAGGCGGGCTGCTCGATCTTCTTGATTTCGAACGGAACCGGCTGCTGGGCCTGGTGCGGGTGCTCCGCACCGGCGTACACCTTGAGCTTCTTGCCCATCTGACGGCCGAGGGAGCCCTTGGGGAGCATGCCCTTGACGGCCTTCTCGATGGCCCGCTCGGGGTTCTTCTCCAGCAGGTCGGCGTACGCGATCGAACGCAGACCGCCGGGGTAACCGGAGTGCCGGTAGGCGCGCTTCTGGTCCAGCTTCTTGCCGGTCAGGGCGACCTTCTCGGCGTTCACGACGATGACGAAGTCGCCGGTGTCGATGTGGGGCGCGTAGTAGGGCTTGTGCTTGCCCCGAAGCAGCGTGGCGACCTGGCTCGCCATACGCCCGAGCACGAGATCGGTAGCGTCGACAACGTGCCACTGACGCTGGACATCGCTTGGTTTGGGGCTGTATGTGCGCACGATCGTTCGCCTTCGCTCTTCAGTCGGCTGCCCCATCCCGAACGGGATGGTGGACTCGTATTACGGAACACCCCTACGGGTGCGGGGCCGGGAACAGCCGCCGCGGGTGCGGGGCTGTTACTTGGCCGGATGTCCCATGTCCAATCAGGACGACCCGGTCGTGAGTGCGCAGACGATGGTGCGTGGATCGGCACCCAGCTTCGGGAGTTTGGGGCCCACGGCAACTCAACGCACAACGACGAAATATCCTACCTGTCCACCCTAACGCAGGTCAAAGCGAGCGTCGGGCCGACCGGTGGGATACGTCTGGCGGGAAAGCGCCGGGACGGGTTCACATCCGTGACCTCTCCGCCTTTTATTATGCCTGTCGCCGGGAGTGCTTCGTCCTGCTCTCGCCCGCGCGTTGGTTACCCTTGCACCAAAAGGCCGGTATCCGCCCGGTACCACGGGCGGTGAACCGCACCTTGGAGACGCCCGTCACGATCGCCGAACGTCCGCTGAAGCAGTACGGAAGCCACAGCGCGGACACAGGCCACGGGCCCGGCGAACCGCGGCCCAGTCCCACTCTCAGAGCCTTCGGAGACTCCCATCAGTACCCATCCGAACCCGCCTCAGTACGGCCCAGACGGACGACCTCTCCAGCCGGAGGCCGGCGACGGTCGGGACCTGCTCGGTGCGCCCTCCCAGCCTGAGGGCCAGCATTCCACATCCGGGCCGCAGTTCCCTCCGCACGCGGGACCCTCGGGTCCGCAGTTCCCACCGCACGCGGGGCCCTCCGGCCCGCAGCCGCCGCAGCCCGCTCCGGGCCGTCCCCCGCACGGCCAGTTCCCCCAGCCGCCCCAGGGCGGCACCGGCCCGCAGGGCGTTCCCGGTGCCCACAGCGGCCCCCAGCTTCCGCCGCACGCGGGTCCGAGCGGCCCGCAGGCGCCGCCGTACCCGGGCGGCCCGCAGCAGGGCGGCCCGCGCCTCGGCGGCCCCGGCGTCCCCACGGGCGGCCACCCCGGAATGGGACATCTCACTCAGAGCGGCCCGAACGTCCCCCCCGGCGGCCCCCAGGGCGGCCCGCAGGGCCCCGGACGCCCGGCCACCGGACCGCAGGCTCCCGGCCACCCCCACCCCGGTCAGCCGCTGCCCCCCGGCGCACCGCACCCCGGGCAGGGCGCCCCGGTGCCGCCGTACGCGCAGGGCCGTCCGCCACAGCCTCCTCCCGGCCAGCCCGGCCAGCCCGGCCCGCCTCCCGGTCCGCCCGGAGGCCCCCAGGCGATGCCCACCGGCGGCCAGCAGTCGATGCGCGGACCGATCCCGCCCCCGCCCAACTCCCTTCCGCCGGGCGCCCCCGGCGGTCCCGGTATGCCCCCGCACGGCGCGCCCGCCGGGGCCCGCCCGCCGTCGTACCCCGTCCAGCCGCCCGAGCCGCCCAGACCCGCCGAGGACCCCGTCTTCCCGGCCGACGCCATGGGCGCGACCCAGAACCTGCGCGCGGTCCCGGCCGCCCCCGCCGCGGGCGCCCGCCCCCTGTACCGGGACGAGGTGCCCGAGGACGCCGGTGCGGACACCGCCCAGTTCGACGTCCAGAGCGTGCGGGACGACTACGACGACTACGACGATTACGAGGACTACGACGACCGGCCCGCGCGGAAGCGTCCCCGCAGCCAGCTCGTCCTCATGGGCGCGGGCTTCGTCGCCCTGCTCGCGATCGCGGGCGGCGGCGCCTTCTACTTCGGGTCCGGATCCGGCGGCGGCGCCGCGGTCTCCGACGAGGGCGCCGACTCCGGGGCCCTCACCCCCGACGGCCTCTTCCCCGAGGAGATCGAGATCGAGGGCCAGGGCACGTTCAGCCGCGTGGCCGTGGACGACAGCGAGGACTGCGCCTCGGGCACCCACGGCGACTACGGCCAGGTCCTCAGCGACAACGACTGCCGACAGCTGGTCCGCGCCTCCTACCTGAGCGAGGACCAGAACCACGCGGTCACGGTGGGGATCGCCGCCCTGCCGAGCGACTCCGAGGCCGAGACCGCGCTGGCCGCCCAGGACCTGGTCGGCGCCGCCTGGTTCGCCGGTCTGCCCGGTGAGGAGGGCACCCCGGCCGAACGCCTCGGCTACTCGGGCGGCCACGGCAGCAGCGGCCAGTGGGGCCGCTACCTCCTCTTCTCCCTGTCCGCCAACAGTGACGGCAGCGACGAGGGCACCGAGGACGGCGCCGACGCCACCGAGCTGCGCGACATCGGTGAGGGGTTCATCGAGAGCGCCCACACGGCCCTGGCCGACGACCGCGCCTGACGCACGGGAGGGCGCCACCCGGTTGTCCACAGACCGTGGACCGGGGTGGCGCCCTCCCGCGTCTCCAGCTCGACCAGTGGGGCCACGGGGCCGTCCCAGGGCCGCCTCCCCGTGGCGCCTACTCCGCGTGCCCCTTGCAGGGCAGCTCGCGCACGCGCCGGGTGAGGCTCGCCCTCCCGGCCAGCTCCTCGTCGGCCGGGTAGCGCACCTCCTCCAGGCTCAGGCCCTGCGGACCCACCACGTGCACCGAGGAGTCGCGCACAGCCGCGCCCAGCACCCGGCCGGGCCACTCGACCCCCTGCCGCCCGTCCCCCACCGCCAGGAGCGCCCCCACGAGGGCGCGCACCATGTTGTGGCAGAACGCGTCGGCCTGGATCGTCCCCGCGATCAGGTGCCGCTCCTCCCGCACCCACTCCAGGCGCAGCAGCTCACGGATGGTCGTGGCCCCCTCGCGCCTCTTGCAGAAGGCGGCGAAGTCGTGCTCACCCACCAGCAGCGCGGCGGCCTCGTTCATCCGGTCCACGTCCACCGGGTGCCGGTGCCACAGCACGTCCCGGCGGCGCAGCGGATCCACCCCGTACGGGGCGTCGCTGATCCGGTACACGTACCGGCGGAACAGGGGGGAGAAGCGCGCGTCGAACCCCGGCGGCGCCACCCGGACGGCGTTCACCCGCACGTCCCGGGGCAACACGCCGGCGAGCCTGCGCAGCACCCGCTCCCCCTCGCTCTCCCAGGTCGCGAGCGGCACGTCCACCTGCGCCACCTGGCCGCACGCGTGCACCCCGGCGTCGGTGCGCCCCGCGCACGTCACCGAGGCCGACGGCAGCCGGAGCACCTTCGCCAGCGCGGACTCCAGCTCACCCTGGACGGTGCGCCGGGTCGGCTGGGTCGCCCACCCGGAGAAGTCGGTGCCGTCGTAGGCGATGTCCAGTCGCAGCCGGACGGTCGTTTCGTTCTCGTCCATCCCCACCCCGCATCCGGACGCGTCCCACGGGACACGCCCCCGTGAAAAGAAGAAGTGCCCGACCCCAGCGAGGGTCGGGCACTCGACGAGCCTGGCGCGCGGGCCCTGGGGCCCGGCGCACGTCGGCCCTACTTGCTCTCGGAGCTCTCCTCGGTGGCCTCGGGGGCCTCCGTGGTGGTCTCCTCGGCCGTGGCGGTCTCCTCGACGGGAGCGGCGGCCGGAGCGGCGGGCGCGTTCAGCGCCTCGACCAGCTCGATGATGGCCATCGGGGCGTTGTCGCCCTTCCGCGGACCGATCTTGGTGATACGGGTGTAACCACCGGGGCGGTTCTCGAAGCGCGGACCGATCTCGGTGAAGAGCTCGTGCACCACGGACTTGTCCGTGATCTTGGTCAGCACCTGACGACGGGCGTGCAGGTCACCGCGCTTGCCGAGCGTGATGAGCTTCTCGGCGTACGGACGCAGGCGCTTGGCCTTGGCCTCCGTGGTGCGGATACGGCCGTGCTGGAACAGCGAGGTGGCGAGGTTCGCCAGGATGTGCCGCTCGTGAGCGGGCCCGGAACCCAGACGGGCGCCCTTGGTAGGCGTGGGCATGGTGTCGTTCTCCTAGTGATGCGGTCCACGGCCGCACTCGGCCGGGGACCTTGGGGCGACGAAGGTTAGTACTGCTCCGTCTCGACGAAGGACTCACCCTCGTCGTCCTCGGAGCCGTAGGAGTCGGCCGCGGTGCTGGGGTCGAATCCGGGCGGGGAGTCCTTCAGGGACAGGCCCATGTCGATGAGCTTCTGCTTGACCTCATCGATGGACTTGGCACCGAAGTTACGGATGTCCAACAGGTCCTGCTCGGAGCGGGCAACCAGCTCACCAACGCTGTGGATGCCCTCACGCTTGAGGCAGTTGTAGGACCGGACCGTGAGGTTGAGGTCCTCGATCGGCAGCGCCAGGTCCGCCGCGAGCGCGGCGTCCGTGGGCGACGGGCCCATGTCGATGCCCTCGGCGTCGACGTTGAGCTCACGCGCCAGACCGAACAGCTCGACCAGGGTCTTGCCCGCGCTGGCCACGGCGTCACGGGGACGGATGGCCGGCTTGGTCTCGATGTCGACGATCAGGCGGTCGAAGTCGGTGCGCTGCTCGACTCGGGTGGCCTCGACCTTGTAGGTCACGCGCAGCACCGGCGAGTAGATGGAGTCGATCGGGATCCGACCGATCTCCTGGCCCTGCTGCTTGTTCTGCGTCGCAGAGACGTAACCGCGGCCGCGCTCGACCGTCAGCTCCATCTCCAGCTTGCCCTTGCCGTTCAGCGTGGCGATGTGCAGGTCGGGGTTGTGCACCTCGACACCGGCCGGCGGAGCGATGTCCGCGGCGGTCACCACACCGGGGCCCTGCTTGCGCAGGTACATCAGCACCGGCTCGTCGTGCTCGGAGCTGACGACCAGACCCTTGAGGTTGAGGATCATCTCGGTGACGTCCTCCTTGACCCCGGGCACGGTGGTGAACTCGTGCTCGACGCCCTCGATGCGGATGCTGGTGACAGCGGCACCGGGGATGGAGGACAGCAGCGTGCGCCGGAGAGAGTTACCGATCGTGTAGCCGAAACCCGGCTCCAGCGGCTCGATGACAAACCTCGAACGCAGGTCCGAGACGACTTCCTCGGTGAGCGTGGGACGCTGTGCGATCAACATGGTCCGTGACTTCCCTTCCACATGGCCGCCCGCTATTTGACGGCCACCGGACGGACACCACCGGAGTGGTGGTGTCCCCTGTTCGGATTCCTACCCGGTCCGCGCCGTCTCCGCACGGGAGACGGTGGCGGACCGCACCACGGGGTGCCCGCGCGGTAGGAGGCGCGGGCACCGGTGCCAATCAGACGCGGCGGCGCTTCGGCGGACGGCAGCCGTTGTGCGGAACCGGGGTGACGTCCTGGATGGAGCCGACCTCGAGACCGGTCGCCTGAAGCGAACGGATGGCGGTCTCCCGGCCGGAGCCCGGACCCTTCACGAAGACGTCGACCTTGCGGACACCGTGCTCCTGGGCGCGGCGGGCCGCGGCCTCGGCGGCCATCTGCGCGGCGTAGGGGGTGGACTTACGCGACCCCTTGAAGCCGACCTGACCCGAGCTGGCCCAGGCGATCACCGCACCGGTGGGGTCGGTGATGCTCACGATCGTGTTGTTGAACGTGCTCTTGATGTGAGCGTGCCCGTGGGCAATGTTCTTCTTTTCCTTGCGGCGCACCTTGCGCGCGGCACCCTGACGGCCCTTAGGCGGCATGAGCGAAACTCCCAGAGATCATCGGTCCGTGTGTATCTTCTCGGACGCGGTCGAAAGGTCCGAGGCGGACTACTTCTTGCCGGCCTTCTTCTTGCCGGCCACGGTCTTCTTCTTGCCCTTGCGGGTACGGGCGTTGGTCTGCGTGCGCTGACCGCGGACCGGAAGGCCACGACGGTGGCGAATGCCCTGGTAGCTGCCGATCTCCATCTTGCGACGGATGTCGGCCTGGACCTCGCGACGCAGGTCACCCTCGACCTGGTAGTTGGCGTCGATCCACTCGCGCAGCTTGACCAGGTCCTCTTCGGACAGCTGGTAGACGCGGGTGTTCCCGTCGACACCGGTGTTCTTCAGGGTTTCGAGGGCGCGGGTACGGCCAACCCCGAAGACGTAAGTAAGAGCGATCTCCACCCGCTTGTCGCGGGGGAGGTCAACGCCGGCAATACGTGCCATGTGGGCGAGACTCCATCCATGCATATGCGGAGGTCTGACCCGTTCCATCCTCTCGTCGCCCAATCGACGAGGCCCCGGCCTCCGACCGGGGGTTCTCCCCCGCGCGTCCTCGACGGCGGGAGATCGGAACAGGTTTTCGTTGTTTCACTGCCCGGCGGGGGGATCCTCCCCCTACCGGGTCCTCGCTGTGCGGAAGCCGCGGCGAGCGGACCGGGGTGTTAGCCCTGGCGCTGCTTGTGACGCGGGTCCGAGCAAATGACCATGATCCGACGGTTACGACGGATCACGCGGCACTTCGCGCAGATCTTCTTCACGCTCGGCTTGACCTTCATGGTGACTCCGAACTCATCACATCACCAGTCTTGGGCCGTCGGCCCCTGACGGGCTACTTGTAGCGGTAAACGATGCGCCCGCGCGTGAGGTCGTACGGGCTCAGCTCCACGACGACGCGGTCGTCGGGGAGAATACGGATGTAGTTCATCCGCATCTTGCCGCTGATGTGGGCAAGGACCGTGTGCTTGTTGTCGAGCTCTACCTTGAACATAGCGTTGGGTAGCGACTCGACAACGGAACCCTCGATCTCGATGGCGCCGTCTTTCTTCGCCATGTCCTCCACGCCTCGCTCATCAATTGGTTGATCATGACAACCCGACGCGACCCCAGTGGGCCTCGCATGACACGAGAGCCCGGACGACCGGGGGGATCCCTGGTCGCCAGAGCCTGAACACACTGGAAGCTCGGGCCAACTGCGAGAGAGCGTACGTCGAGTGGAATGACGTGGCACAAAGAAGGCAGACTGACCCAACAGCCCGCGTATGGGCAGTGACAGTCTATCCCCTTCGGGCAAGTACTCCTAACCGAAGGGCACAGAACCCTACACCGTACGTCCCCTGGGGCGAACCGGCGCGCGGGCCACCCTGTTCCCCGCCCCGAGGCACCGCCCCGGGGAGCCGGCGGAGGCTAGTCCTCGCCCTGCCCTCGCTGGGCGGCGAGCACCCCGAACGTCACGACGGACATCATGATCCCCCACGGGCCCAGGACCCACAGGAACCACGGGTAGCTGGCCCCGGTCGTGAAGAACAGGATCAGCCAGATGAAGAAGCAGAGGACGTTCACTCCGCCGTAGAGGACCCACGGCACCATCAGGGCGGGGTCCCTCAGCCGCAGGGGCGGGGCCGCCGCGGCGTCGGCCAGCGGAACCCGGCCGACGTCGGCGAGGTCGCGCTCGGGGAGGTCACGGGTGACCAGGGCCAGCTCGTCCACGGTCCGGGACCGGTACGCCTGGCTGAGGCGTTCGGTGAACTCCTCGTGGTCCAGACGCCCCTGGGCGAAGTGCTCCTGGAGGAGCCCCGCCACGCGGTCGCGTTCGGAGTCGGACGATCGCATCGACGGCACCGGGTCGGACACAGCGCGTACCTCGCCTCTCACCCGTGGGGGTGGTCGCCACCCCCGCCGCTCCGGCTGGTCGCCGGAGTGGTCCGGGGGGTGGGCCCGCCGTCACCAGGTCGGCTGGACGAGCCCCATCTGGGTGATTTTATCGCGGTTCGACTCACGCGCGGTCAGCACCATCGGGCCGTCCGCCGTGATCGCCACGGTGTGCTCGAAGTGGGCGGCGCGGCCACCGTCCCGGGTGACGACCGTCCAGCCGTCGTCCAGCTCCACCACGTCGTGCCTGCCGAGCGTGGTCATCGGCTCGATCGCCAGGCACATGCCCTCGACCAGCTTCTGACCGCGGCCCTTCTTGCCGTAGTTGAGCACGTGCGGGTCCATGTGCATCTCGGTGCCGATGCCGTGGCCGCCGTACTCGCGCACGTTGCCGTAGCCGCCGTTGGCCGAGATGTGGCCGCCGATCGCGAACCCGATGTCACCCAGGCGCCTGCCCGGACGCATCTGCGCGATCCCCAGCCACATGGACTCCTCGCACACCTCCATCATGGCGAGGTCCTCGGGCCGGGCGTCCCCGACCGCGATGGTCACCGCGGAGTCGCCGTGCCAGCCGTCGAGGATGGCACCGCAGTCGATGGAGATGATGTCCCCGTCCGCCAGGACGCGCTCGGCGGTCGGGATGCCGTGCACGACCTCCTCGTTCACCGAGGCGCAGATCGAACCGGGGAAGCCGTGGTAGCCCTTGAAGGACGGAACGGCCCCGGCGTCCCGGATGACCTTCTCGGCCACCGAGTCGAGTTCGAGGGTGGACACCCCGGGCCGCACCGCGGCCCGGAGGGTGTCCAGGGCGCGGGCCACGACCTGGCCCGCCGCCCTCATCTTGGCGATCTGTTCCGGCGTCTTGATCTGCACGCCCGAATCCCTCGGAGACATCAGACCGCCGACCGCTTCTCCTCGATGGCGGCCTTCGCGCGGGCCGTCACCTCCGCCACGGGGCCCGTGGCGGCGATGGTGGCCAGCAGGCCCTCACCGGTGTAGAACTCGACCAGCGGAGCCGTCTGCTCGCGGTAGACCTTCAGGCGGTGCCTGATGGTCTCCTCACGGTCGTCCTCACGCTGGTACAGCGCCGCACCCTCGTTGTCGCACTTGCCCTCGACCTTCGGGGCGTCGTACTCCACGTGGTACACGCGGCCGCACTCGGGGCAGGAACGACGACCCGAGAGGCGCTTGACGACCTCCTCCTCGTCGACCCGCAGCTCCAGGACGACGTCCAGGTGGGTCCCGAGGTCCGCGAGCATGCCCCGGAGCGTCTCGGCCTGGGGGACGTTGCGGGGGAACCCGTCGAGCAGGAACCCGCCCGCCGCGTCGTCCTGGGCCAGCCGGTCCTTGACCATGGCGTTCGTGACCTCGTCGGGGACGAGGTCGCCGCGGTCCATGAACTCCTTGGCCTTCTTGCCGAGTTCGGTACCACCGCTGACGTTGGCCCGGAAGATGTCACCGGTGGACACCTTCGGGATCGACAGCTCTTCCGCGAGGATCTGGGCCTGGGTGCCCTTACCGGCCCCAGGCGGCCCCACCAATACTGCACGCATTTATCGCAGAAAACCTTCGTAGTTCCTCTGCTGGAGGTGACTCTCGATCTGCTTCACCGTGTCCAGCCCGACACCCACCATGATCAGGATGCTCGTCCCGCCGAAGGGGAAGTTCATGTCGGCACCGGTGGCGCCGAGAGCGACCATGGGCAGGAGAGCGATCACACCCAGGTACAGCGAGCCGGGGGTCGTCAGACGAGTCAGGACGTAGTCCAGGTACTCGGCGGTCGGACGCCCCGGACGGATACCCGGGATGAACCCACCGTACTTCTTCATGTTGTCCGCGACTTCAGTGGGGTTGAACGTAATCGCCACGTAGAAGAACGCGAAGCCGACGATCATGACGAAGAACGTCACCATGTAGACGGGGTGAGTGCCCGTGAGGAAGTAGGTCTGGAAGAACTGCGCCACCGGGTGGGTGGAGTCCTGTCCGATCAGACCGACGACCAGCTGGGGGAGGTAGAGCAGGGAGGAGGCGAAGATCACGGGGATGATGCCCGCCTGGTTGACCTTCAGGGGGATGTAGGTCGAGCTGCCGCCGTACATACGACGACCCACCATGCGCTTCGCGTACTGCACCGGGATACGGCGCTGCGCCTGCTCCATGAACACCACGGCGGTGATCAGGGCCAGACCGGCGAGGCAGATGATGATGAAGATCCAGACCGACCGCTCCTCGTAGAGGCCCATGATCGAGGAGGGGAACATCGCGATGACCTGGGTGAAGATCAGCAGCGACATACCGTTGCCGACACCGCGCTCGGTGATCAGCTCACCCATCCACATGATGATCGCGGTACCCGCGGTCATCACGAAGACGATCGTCACCATGGTGAGGATGTCCTGGTTGGGCATGTAGACCGACGGGTCGATCGAGTTCTGGAAGAGGGCGCCGGTGCGGGCCATGGCCACGATGGAGGTGGCCTGGAGCACGGCGAGCATGAGGGTCAGATAGCGGGTGTACTGCGTGATCTTGCTCTGTCCGGCCTGGCCCTCCTTCTTGAGGGCCTCCAGACGGGGGATCACGACAGTGAGCAGGTTGATGATGATGCTCGCGGTGATGTACGGCATGACCCCGAGCGCGAACACCGCCAGCTGAAGCAGGGCGCCGCCACTGAACAGGTTCACCAACGCGTAGACACCGGACTGGTCCTGCGCGGTGATGAAGTCCATCTGGTCCCGGATCGCCGCCGAGTCGATGCCCGGAGCGGGAATCACCGAACCCAGCCGGAAGATCGTCAGGATGAACAGTGTGAACAGCAGCTTATTGCGCAGGTCGGGCGTGCGGAATGCACGAACGAACGCACCTAGCACGTCTCCTCCTGCGCGGCTTCGGCGGCGGAACGGGTTCCAGACATCGCGGCCGATCCTGAATCGTCGTAGAACGTCAGCGCCGGGCCTGTCGCCCGGTGCTCGGAAGTACTCACATTACGTCAAGCGGGGAGCTCAAACAGATGGCACTGTAACAGTCATCACCTGACGCCTGGTGTCGTGAGGCATAACGATCAACACTCACAACACGTGAGGGCGCCCGCCAACAGGACCTTTCGGACCTGCCGGGCGGGCGCCCCCAGTACGCATCGTAGGGAAACCCCTACAGCTCGGTGACAGTGCCACCGGCGGCGGTGATCTTCTCCTTCGCGGAGCCGGAGAACGCGTTGGCGCTCACCTGCACGGCGACGGTGATCTCACCCGTACCCAGCACCTTGACGAGCTGGTTCTTGCGAACCGCGCCCTTGGCGACCAGGCCCTCGACGGTGACCTCGCCACCCTCGGGGTAGAGCTCGCTCAGCTTGTCCAGGTTGACGACCTGGTAGGTCGTCTTGAACCGGGCGTTGCTGAAGCCCTTGAGCTTCGGGATCCGGCGGATGAGGGGCATCTGCCCACCCTCGAAGCCGGGACGAACGGTGTTACGAGCCTTGGTGCCCTTGGTACCGCGACCAGCGGTCTTACCCTTGGAAGCCTCGCCGCGACCCTTGCGGATCTTGGCCTTGTTGCTACCCGGGGCGGGACGCAGGTGGTGCAGCTTGAGCAGCTCGTCGGGGTTGTAGTCGCTCATTCTGCGACCTCCTCGACAGTGACGAGGTGCGAGACGATCGTGATCTGCCCGCGAACCTCGGGACGGTCCTCGCGCACGGTGGACTTACCGATCCGGCCCAGGCCCAGCGACTGGAGAGCAGCGTGCTGCTTCTCCTTGCCGCCGATCTTGGAGCGGGTCTGCGTGATCTTGATCTTGGCCATGATCAGGCTCCTGCCTTCGCCTCAGAGCGAGCGCGCAGCATGGCAGCCGGGGCCACATCCTCGATCGGCAGACCGCGGCGGGCCGCGATCTCCTCGGGCTGGTTGAGACCCTTGAGCGCCGCCACCGTGGCGTGCACGATGTTCAGCGGGTTGGACGAACCGAGCGACTTGCTCAGGACGTCGTGGATGCCGGCGCACTCCAGGACGGCGCGCACGGGGCCACCGGCGATAACACCGGTACCCGGGGCGGCCGGACGGAGCAGGACGACGCCAGCGGCTTCCTCGCCCTGGACCCGGTGCACGATGGTGCCCTGGATGCGGGGGACGCGGAAGAAGTTCCTCTTCGCGGCCTCCACGCCCTTGGCGATCGCGGCCGGAACTTCCTTGGCCTTGCCGTAACCAACGCCCACCATGCCGTTGCCGTCACCGACGACGACGAGAGCGGTGAAGGAGAAGCGACGGCCGCCCTTGACGACCTTCGCGACCCGGTTGATGGTCACGACCTTCTCGATGTAGGAGACACCCTTGTCTGCGGCGCCGCCGCGGCGATCGTCACGGCGATCACGCCGCTCGCCACCGGCGCCGCGCCGCGGTGCTGCAGCCATCAGTGATTCCTCTTCTCGTGCTTGTTCTTGGCCAGTACAGAGGTCATCGAACTAGAACTCCAGCCCGCCCTCGCGCGCCGCGTCGGCGAGCTTGGCGATACGACCGGCGTACCGGTTACCACCGCGGTCGAAGACGACCTGGGTGATACCGGCGTCCTTCGCGCGCTGCGCGACGAGCTCACCGACCTTGACGGACTTGTCGGACTTCGTGCCCTCGGCGCCCCGCACATCGGTCTCGACGCTGGAGGCGGCGACCAGGGTGTGACCCTTGGTGTCGTCGATCACCTGCGCGACGATGTGCTTGGAGGAGCGGAACACGGCCAGACGCGGACGCTCACTGGTGCCCACGACCTTCTTGCGGACCCGGAACTGCCGGCGCTTGCGGGAGGTGGTCGCCTTCGCGGTGCGCTTACGGCTCACGGTGATGCCCATGCCTACTTACCAGCCTTTCCGGCCTTGCGGCGGATGTGCTCACCCTTGTACCGCACGCCCTTGGCCTTGTACGGGTCAGGCTTGCGCAGACCACGGATGTTCGCGGCGACCTGGCCCACCAGCTGCTTGTCGATGCCCTCGACGTGGAGGATGGTCGGCTTCTCCACGCGGAAGGTGATGCCCTCGGGGGGCTCGATGACCACCGGGTGGCTGAAGCCCAGCGAGAACTCCAGGTTGGAGCCGCGGGCCTGGACGCGGTAACCCACACCGTGGATCTCCAGCGTCTTGGCGTAGCCCTTGGAGACACCCTCGACGAGGTTGGCGACCAGCGCACGGGTCAGACCGTGCAGCGACCGGTTCTCCGGCTTGTCGTCAGGACGAGCGACCGTGACGATACCGTCCTCGAAGGAGACGGTGATCGGCTCGGCGATCGTGTGCTTGAGTTCGCCCTTCGGCCCCTTGACAGTGACGTCTTGCCCGTTAATCGTGACTTCGACGCCCTTGGGGACCGAGAGCGGCAGTCGACCGATTCGCGACATGCTTCAGTCTCTCCCTATTACCAGACGTAAGCGAGGACTTCGCCGCCCACGCCACGCTTCTTGGCCTGCTTGTCAGTCATCAGGCCACCGGACGTCGAAATGATCGCCACACCGAGGCCACCCAGCACGCGCGGAAGGTTCTCCTTCTTCGCGTACACCCGGAGACCGGGCTTGGACACCCGGCGGATTCCCGCGATGGAACGCTCACGGGTGGGGCCGTACTTCAGGTCGAGGACGAGGCTCTGGCCCACGGGGGCCTCCTCGGTCCGCCAGCCCTGAATGAAGCCCTCCTGCTGGAGGATCTCGGCGATGTGCGCCTTGATCTTGGAATACGGCATCGTCACGGTGTCGTGGTACGCCGAGTTCGCGTTACGCAGACGCGTCAGCATGTCTGCGATCGGGTCGGTCATCGTCATGGCCGACTGGCCCTTCCTCACCGCGGTTTCCGAGTGCGGGCTTTCCCAGAGCCTGCCTCTCGTCGGGGTTACCCCCGGAGAGTGCACAAACGGACCTTCGGCGTGGTCGTGGGCACCGCGGTCCCTCCCGGGACTGCCGTGCCCTGTTGAATGGATGTAGCTGGTCCGTGCACCGCCAGGAGGCGGGCACGGGCACTGCTTCGTACCACCGTCAGGTGGCGTTTCGGGGGGCCGACCGCGCTAGCGCGCAGGGTCGGCCCCACCGGAAACTACCAGCTCGACTTGGTGATACCGGGCAGCTCGCCCCGGTGGGCCATCTCGCGGAAGCAGATACGGCACAGGCCGAACTTCCGGAAGACGGCGCGGGGGCGGCCGCACCGCGAGCATCGAGTATACGCACGAACGCCGAACTTCGGCTTCCGCTGCGCCTTCGCGATCAGGGACTTCTTAGCCATCTGTGGTAACCCCTCAGGCTTCCTTGAACGGGAAACCGAGCCGCTTGAGCAGGCTGCGGCCGTGTTCGTCGGTGGTCGCCGTCGTGACAACCGTGATGTCCATCCCACGCTGACGGTCGACCTTGTCCGGGTCGACCTCGTGGAACATGACCTGCTCGGTCAGACCGAACGTGTAGTTGCCGTTCCCGTCGAACTGCTTCGGGGAAAGGCCACGGAAGTCCCTGATCCGGGGCAGGGCCAGCGAGAGCAGCCGGTCCAGGAACTCCCACATCCGGTCGCCGCGCAGCGTGACGCTGGCGCCGATCGGCTGACCCTCGCGCAGCTTGAACTGCGCGATGGAGTTCTTGGCCCGGTTGACCTTCGGCTTCTGGCCGGTGATCGCCGTAAGGTCGGCGATCGCGCCCTGGATCAGCTTCGCGTCACGAGCCGCCTCGCCCACGCCCATGTTGACCACGATCTTCGTGAGACCGGGGATCTGCATGACGTTGGCGATGTCGAACTCGTCCTTGAGGCCCGCAGCGATCTCGTTGCGGTACTTCTCCTTGAGCCGCGGCATCGGAGGGGCGGTGATGTCGTTGGTAACCGTCATCAGATGTCCTTACCGGTGCGACGGGAGACCCGAACCTTGGTTCCGTCTTCCTCGAAGCGGTAGCCGACCCGAGTGGCCTTGCCGTCCTCCGCGAGCGCGATGTTGCTCACGTGGATGGGGGCCTCCTTCGTGACGACCTCGCCCTGCTGGCCGCCCGCCGGGTTGGCCTTCCTGTGCTTCTTGACCAGGTTGACGCCCTCGACGATGACACGGTCTTCCTTCGGCAGGGCCTTGACGACCTTGCCGGTGGCACCCTTGTCCTTGCCGGCGAGAACGATGACCTCGTCGCCAGATTTGATCTTCATCGCTTAGAGCACCTCCGGCGCCAGCGAAATGATGCGCATGTACTTCTTGTCACGCAGCTCACGGCCGACCGGGCCGAAGATGCGGGTGCCTCGCGGGTCCCCACCGTCCTTGATGAGCACGGCAGCGTTCTCATCGAAGCGGATGTAGGAGCCGTCGGGCCGGCGGCGCTCCTTGACGGTGCGCACGACAACGGCCTTGACGACGTCGCCCTTCTTGACTCCAGCGCCAGGCAGGGCGTCCTTCACCGTGGCGACGATCGTGTCGCCGATCCCGGCGTAGCGCCGACCCGAGCCACCGAGAACACGGATGGTAAGGATCTCCTTGGCACCCGTGTTGTCGGCGACCTTGAGTCGCGACTCCTGCTGAATCACGTCTGCTCCTGATGTGATGCGTGCGGTCCACTGCCGCACGGCTAGGTGGTCTCACCCCTCTGGTCGGCGGCCGGCAACGTGTGCCGGCCGCCAACAGGCTGGGGTTACTTAGCCTTCTCCAGGATCTCCACGACGCGCCAACGCTTCGTCGCGGAGAGCGGCCGGGTCTCCATCATGCGGACCCGGTCGCCGACGCCAGCGGAGTTCGCCTCGTCGTGCGCCTTGTACTTGGTCGTCCGACGGATGACCTTGCCGTACAGGGCGTGCTTGACGCGGTCCTCGACCTCGACAACGACGGTCTTGTCCATCTTGTCGCTGACGACGTAGCCCTCGCGCACCTTGCGGTAGTTGCGCGTCGCGGTCTGGTTCTCACTCATTCGGCTGCTTCCTTCGTCTCCTCAGCCGACTCACCAGACAGCGGGACGATGCCCAGCTCGTGCTCGCGCAGGACCGTGTAGATCCTGGCGATCTCGCGCTTGACAGTGCGCAGACGGCTGTGGTTGTCGAGCTGGCCGGTGGCGGCCTGGAAGCGGAGGTTGAAGAGCTCTTCCTTGGCTTCCTTGAGCTTCGTGACCAGGTCCTCGACGGACTGGTCGCGCAGCTCGTGGGCAGTCACGGACTTCGCCACTACTCCCACACCTCCCGCTTAACAAACTTGCACTTCATCGGGAGCTTGTGCATCGCACGGCGCAGGGCCTCCTTGGCCACGGCCTCGGGCACGCCCGACAGCTCGAACATCACGCGACCCGGCTTGACCGGCGCGACCCACCACTCAGGCGAACCCTTACCGGAGCCCATGCGGACCTCGGCGGGCTTCTTCGTCAGCGGACGGTCCGGGAAGATGTTGATCCACACCTTGCCGCCACGCTTGATGTGACGCGTCATGGCGATACGAGCGGACTCGATCTGACGGTTCGTCACGTAGGCCGACTCCAGGGCCTGGATACCGAACTCGCCGAAGGCGACCGTGGTACCACGCTGAGCCTTGCCACGAAGGTCCGGGTGGTGCTGCTTCCGGTACTTGACCTTACGAGGAATAAGCATCGGTTAGCTCCCCTCGGTCTTCGGGGCCTCGGCCGAAGCACCAGCCTTGGCGTCGGTGCCCGGGGCGCCAGCGGCACCGCCACGACGGCGGCGCTGCGGACGCTCACGGCGCTGACCGCCACCGGCGGTGCGCTGGGCGGCCTGGGCCGCCTCGCGCTCGGCGCGGGTCACAGGGGCGTCGCCCTTGTAGATCCACACCTTGACGCCGATGCGACCGAACGTCGTACGGGCCTCGAAGAAGCCGTAGTCGATGTCGGCGCGCAGCGTGTGCAGCGGGACGCGACCCTCGCGGTAGAACTCCGAGCGGGACATCTCGGCCCCACCCAGACGGCCACCGCACTGGATACGAATACCCTTGGCGCCACTCTTCATGGCGCTCTGCATGGCCTTGCGCATCGCGCGGCGGAACGCCACGCGGCTGCTCAGCTGCTCAGCGACGCCCTGGGCGACGAGCTGCGCGTCGATCTCGGGGTTCTTGACCTCGAAGACGTTCAGCTGCACCTGCTTGCCGGTGAGCTTCTCCAGGTCCGTACGGATCCGGTCGGCCTCGACGCCGCGACGGCCGATGACGATGCCCGGCCGGGCGGTGTAGACGTCCACGCGGACACGGTCACGGGTGCGCTCGATCTCGACCTTGGAGATGCCCGCGCGCTCCATGCCACGGGTCAGCATCCGACGGATCGCGACGTCTTCCTTGACGTAGTCCTTGTAGGACTTGTCGGCGTACCAACGGCTCTTGAAGTCGGTGGTGATGCCGAGGCGGAACCCGTGCGGGTTTACCTTCTGCCCCACTATCGGGTCCTTTCCTTGGTCTTGGACGAGGCGCCCGCGCCCTCAGCGACGACCACGGTGATGTGGCTCGTGCGCTTGGTGACCCGGAAAGCCCGGCCGAAGCCGCGGGGACGAATACGCTTCAGGGTCGGACCCTCGTCCACCCAGACGCGCTCGACCACCAGGGACTCACGGTCCAGCTTGTCGTTGTGCTCAGCGTTGGCGATGGCGCTAGCCAGCACCTTGCCAACGGGCTCGCTCGCCGACTGGGGCGCGAACCGGAGCACCGCCTGTGCCTCGTCAGCGGGCAACCCGCGAATAAGGTCCGCCACCCGGCGAGCCTTTCGGGGCGTAACGCGGACGAACCGCGCCTGTGCCCTCGTTCCCATCGCTTTTCCCTCGCTCACGGAAATTCCTTCCCCACTCACCGTGGAGAAAATGGTTCTTACAACTGCTGCAACCGCTAGCGGCGGCTGCGGCGGTCGTCCTTGACGTGGCTACGGAAAGTACGCGTGGGAGCGAACTCACCGAGCTTGTGGCCGACCATCGACTCCGACACGAACACCGGAACGTGCTTGCGGCCGTCGTGGACGGCGATCGTGTGACCGATCATCTCCGGGACGATCATGGATCGCCGGGACCACGTCTTGATGACGTTCTTGGTCCCCTTCTCGTTCTGGACTTCCACCTTCTTGATGAGGTGGCCGTCGACGAAGGGACCCTTCTTAAGGCTACGTGGCATCAGACGTGCTCCTTACCGCTTCTTCTTACCGCTACGCCGACGCCGCACGATCAGCTTGTCGCTGGCCTTGTTCTTCGACCGGGTCCGGCCTTCCTTCTTGCCCCAGGGGCTGACCGGGTGACGACCACCGGAGGTCTTGCCCTCACCACCACCGTGCGGGTGGTCGACCGGGTTCATGACCACACCACGGACGGTCGGGCGCTTGCCCTTCCACCGCGAGCGGCCGGCCTTGCCCCAGTTGATGTTGGACTGCTCGGCGTTGCCGACCTGACCAACCGTGGCGCGGCAGGAGATCTCGACCATGCGCATCTCACCGGAGGGCATACGCAGCGTGGCGTAACGGCCCTCCTTGGCGAGGAGCTGGATCTGCGACCCCGCGGAACGACCCAGCTTGGCACCGCCACCGGGCTTCAGCTCGACCGCGTGCACGAACGTACCCGTGGGGATGTTGCGCAGCGGGAGGCAGTTGCCCGGCTTGATGTCGGACTGGGGGCCGTTCTCGATCTTGTCGCCCTGCTTGAGGCCGGCGGGCGCCAGAATGTAGCGCTTCTCACCGTCCACGTAGTGGAGCAGAGCGATGCGAGCGGTGCGGTTCGGGTCGTACTCGATGTGAGCGACCTTGGCCGGCACGCCGTCCTTGTCGTGACGACGGAAGTCGATCACGCGGTAGGCGCGCTTGTGGCCACCACCCTGGTGACGAGCGGTGATCCGGCCGTGGCCGTTACGACCGCCCTTGGAGTGAAGCGGACGGACCAGGGACTTCTCCGGCTCCGAACGCGTGATCTCGACGAAGTCGCTCACGCTGGAGCCGCGACGACCCGGCGTCGTCGGCTTGTACTTACGAATGCCCATCTTCTTCGCGCATTCCTTTACGTGTTGCTTGACATGTAGCGGTCAGACCCGGGAAAGGTCAGACACCGAAGATGTCGATCCGCTGGCCGTCGGCCAGGCTGACGATCGCGCGCTTGGTGTCGGGACGCTTCCCGAAACCGAAACGGGTCCGCTTGCGCTTACCCTTCCGGTTGATCGTGTTCACGTTCGTGACCTTCACCTCGAAGATCTTCTCGATCGCGATCTTGATCTGGGTCTTGTTGGCGTCCGGGCGAACGATGAACGTGTACTTGTTCTCGTCCATGAGCCCGTAGCTCTTCTCGGAGATCACCGGCTCAATGATGATGTCCCGGTGGTCGGCGATCCTCACTGGTCGTCCTCCTCGGACTCAGCGGCCTTCGAGGCACCGGCCGCGTGGGCCAGGAACTCGGCGTAGCCCGCCTCGGTGAAGACCACGTCATCCGCGTAGAGGACGTCGTAGGTGTTCACCTGGTCCGCGTCGAGGATGTGGACCTCTTCGAGGTTGCGCAGGGCGCGCCGGTTGTGCTCGTCCTCGCGGGCCAGGACGACGAGGACCTTGTCGGACTCGGTGACCTGGCGCAGCGCCTTCAGAGCGGTCTGCGTGAGCTTGCTGTCCGCGCCCTCACCGACGAACTCGGTGATGACGTGGATGCGGCCGTGGCTGGCCCGGTCGGAGAGGGCGCCACGCAGGGCGGCGGCCTTCATCTTCTTCGGGGTCCGCTGGCTGTAGTCACGCGGCTGGGGACCGTGAACGGTTCCACCACCGGTGTACTGCGGGGCGCGGATCGAGCCCTGACGGGCGCGACCGGTTCCCTTCTGGCGGTAGGGCTTCTTGCCACCGCCGCGGACCTCGCCGCGGGTCTTGGTGGCGTGCGTGCCCTGCCGGCCGGCGGCCAGCTGGCCGTTCACGACCTGGTGGATCAGCGGGATGCTGACCTGCTGGGCGAAGACGGACTCGGGAAGCTCGACGCTGCCCTTGGAGCCGCCCTCGGGGTTCTTGACCTCGATCTGGGCCATGACTTACTTGTCCCCCTTCACAGCGGTGCGGACGAGCACCAGACCGCCGTTGGGACCGGGGACAGCACCCTTGACCAGGATGAGGCCCTTCTCCGCGTCCACAGAGTGAACGGTCAGGTTCTGGACGGTCTTGCGCACGTTGCCCATGCGCCCGGCCATCCGCATGCCCTTGAAAACGCGGCCGGGCGTGGCGCAGCCGCCGATGGAGCCGGGAGAGCGGTGCTTGCGCTGGGTGCCGTGCGAGGCGGAGAGACCACGGAAACCGTGGCGCTTCATCACACCGGCGAAACCCTTGCCCTTGCTCTTGCCCGTGACGTCGACCTTCTGGCCGCTCTCGAACGCGGCGGCGTCGACTTCCTGACCGAGCGTGTACTCGGAGGCGTCGGTGGTGCGCACCTCGACGTAGTGACGGCGCGGGGTCAGGTCGTTCGCGCGCAGGTAGTCGCCCAGGGGCTTGTTGACCTTGCGCGGGTTGATCTGCCCGTAGCCGAGCTGGATGGCGGAGTAGCCATCGGTGTCAGGGGTCCGGATGCGGCTCACGACGCACGGACCGGCCTTCAGGACGGTCACGGGCACCATCTTGCCCGCGTCGTCGAAGACCTGGGTCATGCCGAGCTTTTCGCCCAGAACTCCCTTGATCTGCTTGGTGGCCATGTCTGTGCGTCCTTAAAGCTTGATCTCGATGTCAACGCCAGCCGGGAGGTCGAGTCGCATGAGCGAGTCCACCGTCTTCGGCGTGGGGTCGATGATGTCGATCAGCCGCTTGTGGGTGCGCATCTCGAAGTGCTCGCGCGAGTCCTTGTACTTGTGCGGCGATCGGATGACGCAGTAAACGTTCTTCTCCGTCGGCAGCGGCACCGGGCCCGCGACCTGTGCGCCAGTTCGCGTCACAGTCTCAACGATCTTGCGCGCCGAGCTGTCGATGACCTCGTGGTCATAGGCCTTTAGCCGAATGCGGATCTTCTGTCCCGCCATGTGGCCTGTTCGTCCTTCGCTTCAGTGTCCGTAACGGTGAGCTGTCCGGTCACAGACGCCCAGGCCCGTCGGCGAATCCGCCGGCGTGTTGGCCGTGAGCCCCTATTCCCTTGAGAAACCGCAACAGGGCTTGCCCCTGCGGTGCGTCACCGTCACAGAGCCCGATGACGTCTTGTCAGTGTGGTGGGCGGGCCGCCGTGAAGCGGCCCACCCACCACGTCGGGGCGGCTCCGGAAGGTGCCACCCCAACGTGTGTGCTACTTGAGGATCTTCGTGACGCGACCCGCGCCCACGGTCCGGCCACCCTCACGGATGGCGAACTTGAGGCCCTCTTCCATCGCGACCGGCTGGATCAGGTTGACGGTCATCTCGGTGTTGTCACCGGGCATGACCATCTCCGTGCCCTCCGGCAGCGTCACGACGCCGGTGACGTCGGTGGTGCGGAAGTAGAACTGCGGGCGGTAGTTGTTGAAGAACGGCGTGTGGCGGCCACCCTCGTCCTTGGACAGGATGACGACCTGGCCCTCGAACTCGGTGTGCGGGGTGGTCGTGCCGGGCTTGATCACGACCTGGCCGCGCTCGACGTCCTCGCGCTTGATGCCGCGCAGGAGCAGACCGACGTTGTCGCCAGCCTGACCGTTGTCGAGCAGCTTGCGGAACATCTCAACACCGGTGACGGTGGTGGTCTGCTTCTCTTCCTTGATGCCGACGATGTCAACGGTCTCGTTGACGTTGACGACGCCGCGCTCGATACGACCGGTGACGACGGTGCCGCGACCGGTGATCGAGAAGACGTCCTCGATCGGCATGAGGAAGGGCTTCTCGGTGTCACGCTCGGGCTCGGGAATGAAGCTGTCCACGGTGCCCATGAGCTCCAGGACGGCCTTGCCCCACTCCGCGTCGCCCTCGAGGGCCTTGAGAGCCGAGACCTTGGTGACGGGGATGTCGTCGCCGGGGAACTCGTACTCGCTGAGGAGCTCACGCACCTCGAGCTCGACGAGCTCGAAGATCTCCTCGTCGTCCACCATGTCGGCCTTGTTCAGGGCGACGACGATGGCGGGGACGCCGACCTGGCGGGCCAGGAGCACGTGCTCCTTGGTCTGCGGCATCGGGCCGTCGGTGGCGGCCACGACCAGGATCGCGCCGTCCATCTGCGCGGCACCCGTGATCATGTTCTTCACGTAGTCAGCGTGACCGGGGCAGTCGACGTGGGCGTAGTGACGCGCCTCGGTCTGGTACTCGACGTGAGCGACGGAGATGGTGATACCGCGCTCGCGCTCCTCGGGAGCGTTGTCGATGTCCTCGAACGGGGTGAACGGGTTCAGCGCCGGGTACGCGTCGTGCAGCACCTTGGTGATGGCCGCGGTCAGCGTGGTCTTGCCGTGGTCAATGTGACCGATGGTGCCGATGTTGACGTGCGGCTTGGTCCGCTCGAACTTTTCCTTCGCCACTGGAAGTCTCCTAGACGTACAGATCTATCTGACTGTGGTCCAACCCCGCGGATGCGGGGTACAGCCGGGTTGCTTGCTCGCGACTATTCGCCGCGAACCTTCGCCACAATTTCTTGGGCGACAGCGGACGGAACCTCCGCGTAGGAGTCGAACACCATCGAGTAGTTGGCTCGACCCTGGGTACGGCTGCGCAGGTCACCCACGTAGCCGAACATTTCCGAAAGGGGCACCTGGGCCTTGACGACCCGGACACCGGAACGCTCGTCCATGGACTGAATCTGTCCACGGCGGGAGTTCAGGTCACCGATGACGTCACCCATGTACTCCTCGGGAGTGGTGACCTCCACGGCCATGACGGGCTCGAGCAGCGCGGGCTTCGCGAGCTTGACGGCCTCCTTGAAGGCCATCGAACCGGCGGTCTTGAACGCCATCTCGGAGGAGTCGACGTCGTGGTACTGACCGTCCGTCAGCGTCACCTTGATGCCGACGAGCGGGTAGTGCGCGAGCACGCCCAGCTCAGCGGCCTCCTGGCAGCCGGCGTCGACCGACGGGATGTACTCCCGCGGGATACGGCCACCGGTGACGGAGTTGACGAACTCGTACCCGGAAGCGTCGCCCTCCTCGGCCTCAAGCGGCTCGAGGTTGATCTTGACCTTGGCGAACTGGCCCGACCCACCGGTCTGCTTCTTGTGGGTGTAGACGTGGCCTTCGACCTTCTTGCGAATGGTCTCTCGGTAGGCCACCTGGGGCTTACCGATGTTCGCCTCGACCTTGAACTCGTCGCGCATGCGGTTGACCAGCACCTCGAGGTGCAGCTCGCCCATGCCCGAGATCACGGTCTGACCGGTCTGCTCGTCCGAGGCCACCTGGAAGGAGGGGTCCTCGTCCGCCAGACGCTGGATCGCGATGCCCAGCTTCTCCTGGTCGCTCTTGGTCTTCGGCTCGATGGCCACCTCGATGACCGGAGCCGGGAAGGTCATGGACTCCAGGACGATCGGAGCCGACTGGTCGCAGAGCGTCTCGCCGGTCGTGGTGTCCTTCAGACCCATGACCGCGACGATGTCGCCCGCGCCGGCCTCGGAGATCTCCTCACGCTTGTTCGAGTGCATGCGGTAGATCTTGCCGATGCGCTCCTTGCGGCCCTTCAGGCTGTTGAGCACCTGGGTACCGGTGGTGAGCACGCCCGAGTAGATGCGCAGGTAGGTGAGCCGCCCGAGGTGGGGGTCGCTCATGATCTTGAAGACCAGAGCGGACATCGGCTCGTCCACGCTCGGCTTGCGCTGGAGCTTCGTCTCCTCGGTCTCGTCCTTGGGGTCGTGGCCCTCGATGGCGTCCACGTCCAGGGGCGAGGGGAGGTAGGCGGTGACCGCGTCGAGCAGGGGCTGGACGCCCTTGTTCTTGAAGGCGGTGCCACAGACGATCGGGATCGCGGTGCCCGCGATGGTCGCGCGACGGATCGCGGTGACCAGCTGCTCCTCGGTGGGCTCCTGGCCCTCGAGGTACAGCTCCATGATCTCGTCGTCGGCCTCGGCCAGCGTCTCGATGAACTGGTCGCGCGCCTCGCGGGCGGCGTCAGTGTGCGTCTCGGGGATGTCGACGGTGTCGTACATCTCACCGAGCGCGGCCTCGTCGTTCCAGACGTAGGCCTTCATCTTCACGAGGTCGATGACGCCCTTGAAGTCGCTCTCGGCACCGATGTTGAGCTGGATCGGCATGGCGTTCGCGCCGAGGCGCTCACGGAACATGTCGACACAGCGCTGGAACTCGGCGCCGATCTTGTCCATCTTGTTGACGAAGCAGATCCGGGGGACCTTGTAGCGGTCGGCCTGACGCCAGACCTGCTCCGACTGGGGCTCGACGCCTTCCTTGGCGTCGAACACCGCGACGGCACCGTCGAGGACACGCAGCGACCGCTCGACCTCGACCGTGAAGTCGACGTGGCCGGGCGTGTCGATGATGTTGATGGTGTGGTCGTCCCAGTGGGTGGTGGTAGCAGCCGAGGTAATGGTGATACCCCGCTCCTGCTCCTCCTTCATCCAGTCCATCGTGGCGGCGCCATCGTGGACCTCACCCACCTTGTGGGTCACACCGGTGTAGTAGAGGATCCGCTCGGTCGTCGTGGTCTTGCCCGCGTCGATGTGGGCCATGATGCCGATGTTGCGGACCTTGGCCAGGTCAAGCAAAGTCTTAGCCATGAGGCTCGTCTTCCCTAGGTCTCAAGGAATCGATTCGCCGCGGGGTTACCAGCGGTAGTGGGCGAAGGCCTTGTTCGACTCGGCCATCTTGTGCGTGTCCTCACGCTTCTTGACAGCCGCGCCCAGACCGTTGCTGGCATCGACCAGCTCGTTCATCAGGCGCTCGGTCATGGTCTTCTCACGACGCTGACGCGAGTAGGAGACCAGCCAGCGCAGGGCCAGCGTGGTGGACCGGGAGGCGCGAACCTCGACCGGCACCTGGTAGGTCGCGCCACCGACACGGCGGCTGCGGACCTCCAGCGCGGGCTTGACGTTGTCCAGGCCTCGCTTGAGAACGACGAGCGGGTCCTGACCGGTCTTCTCGCGAGCACCCTCAAGGGCGTCGTACACGACGGCCTGGGCGATGGAGCGCTTGCCGTCGAGGAGCACCTTGTTGATCAGTGCGGTGACGAGCGGCGAGCCGTAGACCGGGTCGGTGATGAGCTGGCGCTTCGGCGCCGGGCCCTTGCGCGGCATGCTTACTTCTCCTTCTTGGCGCCGTAGTGGCTACGGGCCTGCTTGCGGCCTCGGACACCCTGGGTGTCGAGCGAACCGCGGACAATTCGGTAGCGAACGCCCGGCAGGTCCTTCACACGACCGCCACGAACCAGCACGATGCTGTGCTCCTGGAGGTTGTGACCAATGCCGGGGATGTAGGCCGTGACCTCGATGCCGCTGCTCAGCTTGACGCGAGCGACCTTACGCAGAGCGGAGTTCGGCTTCTTCGGCGTAGTGGTGTAGACACGCGTGCACACACCACGACGCTGCGGACTCCCCTTCAGCGCCGGGGTCTTGTTCTTTGCGACCTTGTCCTGTCGGCCCTTGCGGACCAGCTGCTGGATGGTGGGCACCGCGTCTCCGTCTTCCTCGTGACCTACGCCGGTTCTCGTAGCCGATATCGCTATTGACCTGCTGAATTCCCCGAACCTCCCCGACCCCCGTGGTCGGGCGTGTCGCCCTCGTTCCCACGCATGGCGAACGGATGCACACCCGGTCGGAGACCGATTCACAGGAGGGGGTTCACCTGCGCCGCGCGCCCTGTGTCCATCCTGTGGAGAACTGGGGCGCCGCACACGCACGTGTGACCCGTCGACTCACGGGCACAATCACACAGGCTACCGCTAACCGAACAGGCGGTCAAAACGGTGTGCGACATGGCGAGACAAGCGGAACCGGATCTCGCGTAGCCGTGGGTCTCCACCAGTCTACGTGCTCCCCGGCGCGCTTCGCCCCGGGTTTTCCCAACGAAGGGCCGTCAAAGAGAACGGCCGCTCCCGGAGGACCCATTGTCCCCCGGGAACGGCCGGGAATCTACAGAACGAACCACATCACGAGGGAGATCACGGTCACCAGGACGCCGATGACCGCGAAGACCGTGCCCGTGGTGATCAGGCCCAGTCCGTCGAGGGTCCCCCGCGACTCGCGGATCGCCCTCTTCGCCTTGGGTCCGGTGACGAACAACGCCAGGATCGCGGTGATCACACCGACGACCGGAACCAACGAGGCGATACCGAGCCACATGGTGACGTTCGCCCCGGGTTCGGTGTCCGCCAGGAAGTCGATGCTGTCGTAGCCGGGGTAGTCCCCGTCGTCCCGGGCCTCGTCGAAGCCGGGGAAGTCCTCCGCGATCTTGTCGCGACGGCGCTTCGCCTGCTTGGGCCGCTCCGGCATCCCGTAGTCGGCCGGGGTGAAGTCGTCCTCGTAGTCCGACTCCGCCCGGTCGTCACGCTCGTCCTCGTAGCCCGTCTCCGGCCGGTCGTCACGCTCGTCCTCGTACTCCTCCCGCCGACCGGTGTCGGGCTCGGAGTCGAAGGAGGGCGCCGTGAACATCTGGGTGGCACCCTCGCCACCGCGCCAGGAGTCGTCGCCCTCCGCGGACGCCTCGTCCCACCGCTGGTCCTCGGCGTCGTCCCAGGGCCGGTCGTCCTCGTCGTCCAGGGGATCCTTGGACCTGGCCCGCGACTGCATGTCCGCGATGGCGGCCAGGGGGTCGTCCGAACCCGGGACGGCGGCGGACAGCGTGCCGGTGTCCGGCTCCGCCGGTGCGTCCTCACTCCCCCAGTCCGCGTACGCGGGCTCCTGGGGCGACTCCCTGCGGCGCCGCTCGGCGTCGCGGACGACGTCGGGCAGACGCGGGTCGTTGCGGTCGAAGGCCCAGGTGTTGCCGCTCCCACCCTGTTCGGGGGCGGGAGAGAGCTCGTCGTCGTACCGGTCGCCGCGCTCCTCCGCGGGACGCGGGGAGAGTTCGTCGTCGTACCGGTCGCCGCCGTACGAGGGGGTGTGGTGGTCGGACCACGGGCGTTCGGTCTGCTCCGCCCACGGCTCGGTGGTGCCCGAGCCCTTCCACGTGTCCCCGGTGTCCTCGCTCGGGCTCCAGCTGTCCAGTCCGCCGGTGCCGCTCCACTCGCCCGACTGTTCCCGGTCGGACTTCCAGAGTTCCTCGCCGGGACCCGACGCGGACCACGGAGTCTCGGGGTCCAACGGGTCACGTGCGTCCGACGCGGAGCCCTGACGCGGGTCCCGGTCGAGGGCCGAGTCCCGTGTACCCCACGGTTCCTGACCCGGTCCCGACGCCTGCGGCATCAACGGGTCTTCGCCCGGACCGTCGGAGCCCCACGGCTCACGACGCGCGTCCGACGCGAGGCCGGAGTCGTCCGAGGACCGGTGGCCCCACCCGGAAGCGGGGGCGGAGCCCAGCGGGTCCGATCCCTCCGGGGACCACGGCTCACTTCCGGAGCCGGAGAACGGTTCCGACCCGGAGGCGAATTCCCGCGAAGCCCACGCGTCACCGTCGGCACCGGAAGCCGACGCGTGCGGCGACCACGAGTCCGGGGAACCCCCCAGGGCCGATCCGGACGCCGGGGCCTCCGGGTTCCAGGGCTGACCAGCGGAACCAGGGAACGGGTCCGCACCGGAATCGGAAGTGGTGGAGGAGTCCGAGCTCAGCGGGGACCACGGAGCGGGGTCGGAGGAACTCTCCGAGCCCCACGAGTCAGCGGTGCCGGAGGCGTGCGGCCCCCGGGAGTCCGGCGAACCACTCGAACCGGACGCCGGGGACTCCGGGTCCCACGGCTCACTGCCGGAGCCGGAGAACGAGTCCGCGACAGCGGAGTCCCGCGAACTCCAGGAGTCACCGGAAGCACCAGCCCCCTGTGCGGACCACTCCGTGTCGGAGTCTCTCGGGGCATACGGGATCCGGGAGTCCGCCCCCTCCGGGGACCACGAGTCCCGGCCCGAATCCGGCGAACCGCCCAGGACGGATCCTGTCACCGGAGCCTCCGGGTCCCACGGCTCACGGCTCGAAGCAGAGAACGGGTCCGGGCCGGAGGCCGACCCGTACGGCGTCCCGGAGTCCGGGGAACCACCGAGGGCGGAACCGGAGAGCGGGGCCTCGGGGTCCCACGCCTCACGACCGGAGCCAGAGAGCGGGTCCTGCGAGCTACGCGGGTCCGACGTGTGGGCGGGGTCGTCCGAAGACCAGGAGTCCCGCGTACCACCAGGCACACGAGAGCGCCCGGAGTCCTCCGGGTCCCACGACTCCGGGCCGGAACCAGGGAACGGGTCCGCACCGGAGGCCGTCGCGCGTGGCGACCACGGGTCCGCACCCTCCGGGGACCACGGGTCCCGGTCGGTACCGGAGTCCGAAGAACCACCCGGGGCGGAACCGGAAACCGGGCCCGCGGGGTCCCACGGCTCGCGACCGGAGTCGGAGGAGCCGGGGCCGCCCTGAGGGGACCACGGAGCAGAGTCGGAGGAACCCTCGGAACCCCACGAGTCCCGACCCGGACCTGAATCCGGGCCGCCCGGGACCGCGCCGGGAACCGGGGCCTCCGGGTCCCAGGGCTCACGGCCGGGACCGGAGAACGGGTCCGCGTCGGAGGCAGACGTGTGCGTCCCGGAGTCCGGCGAACCACCCAGGGCGGAACCGGACGCCGGAGCCTCGGGGTCCCACGCCTCACGGCCCGAAGCAGAGAACGAGTCCTGCGAGGTGCGCGGGTCCGCCGTGAAGGCGGGGTCATCCGAGGACCAGGAGTCCCGCGTGCCACCAGGCACGCGAGGGTGCCCGGGGATCTCGGGATCCCAGGGCTCACGACCGGAGTCGGAGGAACCAGGGCCGCCCTGAGGGGACCACGGAGCAGAGTCCGAGGAACCCTCGGAACCCCAGGGGTCCCCGGCGCCGGAAGCCGACGCGTGCGGCATCCCCGAGTCCAGCGGACCGCCCAGGGCGGAGCCGGGCTCCTGGCCGGGTCGGGAGTAAGGGTCCTGATCGGAAGCGCCCTGAGGGGACCACGGAGCGGAGTCCGAGGAACCCTCGGATCCCCACCCGGCGGAAGGCGGTGCCTGGGGCGTCAGCGGGTCCCGGTCGGAACCGGAGTCCTGGCCTCTCCCGGCCCACGAGTCCCGGTAGGGGCCCTGGGAGGCGGGCTCGCCCGCCTCGCGCGCGGGCTCCTCCGGAGGCAGCGGGACCTCGGCGCTGGCCGCGATGCCCGGGTAGCCGCCGGTCGCGGGAGCCTCGGGCTCCCTCTGGGCCAGCGGGTCCTCCCCCGGGAAACGCGTCACGGGCTCGTAGGCCGACGTGCCCGCGCCCGGGTACGAGATGCCCGGTGCCGAGGGCGGTCCGCCCAGGGCGTCCGGGTAGGGCTCCACCATCGCCGGACGCGAGGCGCTCAGCCCCGCGTAGCCGCCGCTGTCAGGGAAGACGGCGCCGTCCTCCCCGGGGTTCGCCGCCGCGTCCTCCTCCAGGGGGTCCTGGTACTCCGACTGTGAGCGGTAGCGGTTCTCGCTGGGCTTGAACCAGGAGTCCCCGTCCGCATCGGACGCACGGTTGCCCGGCGCCCCGCCCCCGTTATCAGTCACTTGCCTGCTCTCCCGACAGCGCCGTAGCGCCCTCTCCCCGTCCGCACCGCAGTGTACGAACCGACAACGACGAAACGGCGGCGGGGCCACCCCCGGTGATGGGGGTGGCTGACCACCGCCGTCAGCTCAACCAACGTTCAGGTTGGACTTACCGGTTGTACGGACCGAAGTCGTACTCCTCCAGGGGAACGGCCTCGCCCGAACCCTGCCCGAAGGTGTACTCACTGGGCTCCTCGTAACCGGAGACCGAGTACATCGAGGCCTTGGCCTCCTCGGTCGGCTCAACCCGGATGTTGCGGTACTGCGGAATACCGGTACCGGCCGGGATGAGCTTACCGATGATGACGTTCTCCTTGAGGCCCAGCAGCGGGTCACTCTTACCGTGGATCGCGTTCTCGGTCAGCACGCGGGTGGTCTCCTGGAAGGAGGCCGCCGACAGCCAGGACTCCGTGGCCAGCGAGGCCTTGGTGATACCCAGCAGCACCGGACGTCCGGCGGCCGGCTGGCCGCCCTCGGACACGACGCGTCGGTTGATCCGCTCGAACTTCGGCCGCTCGACCATCTCACCGGGCAGGAGCTCGGTGTCACCGGACTCCAGGATGTTCACCCGCTTGAGCATCTGGCGGACGATGATCTCGATGTGCTTGTCGTGGATGGACACACCCTGCGACTTGTACACCTCCTGGACCTCCGACACGAGGTGCTGCTGCACCGCGCGGGGGCCCTGGATGCGAAGAACCTCGTGCGGGTTGATCGCACCCTGGATGAGCTGCTGGCCGACCTTGACGTGGTCGCCGTCGCTCACCAGGAGCTGCGCACGCATCGGGACCGGGTAGGCGATCTCGTCCGTGCCGTCGTCCGGAATGACGACGATCTTGCGGCTCTTCTCGGTGTCGTCGACCCTGATCCGGCCCTCCATCTCGGAGATCGGGGCCACACCCTTGGGGATGCGGGCCTCGAAGAGCTCCTGGACACGGGGCAGACCGTGGGTGATGTCCTGACCGGCCGAACCACCCATGTGGAAGGTACGCATGGTCAGCTGGGTACCGGGCTCACCGATGGACTGGGCCGCGATGATACCGATCGCCTCACCGACGTCCACCGGCTTGCCGGTCGCCATGGAGCGGCCGTAGCAGGTGGTGCAGACACCGATCTTCGCCTCACAGGTCAGCGACGAGCGGATGCGCACGTGGGTGACCCCGGCGGCGACCAGCTTGTCGATGTTCTGCTCGGAGGTGTCGGACAGCGCCGGGAGGACGAGCTTGCCCTCGGGGTCCAGCGTGTCCTCGGCGATGGTCCGACCGAAACCGGTGTTCTCGACGTTGTGCTTGCGCACGACGACACCGGCGGCGTTCTTCTCACCGATCTCGTGCCAGAGCGAACGGTCCGTACCGCAGTCGATCTCGCGGACGATGACGTCCTGCGCGACGTCCACCAGACGACGGGTCAGGTAACCCGAGTCGGCGGTACGCAGGGCGGTGTCGGCCAGACCCTTGCGCTGACCGTGCGTGGAGATGAAGTACTCCAGCACGGACAGGCCCTCACGGTAGGAGGACTTGATCGGACGCGGGATGGTCTCACCCTTGGTGTTGGAGACCAGACCACGGATACCGGCGATCTGACGCACCTGCATCGGGTTACCGCGCGCACCGGACTGGACCATCATCCACACCGGGTTGTCGATGGGGAAGTTGTCCTCCATGTCCTTCGCGACCTCGGCCGTGGCCTGGGTCCACACCTCGGTGAGCTCCTGACGGCGCTCGTCGTCGGTGATCAGACCGCGGTCGTACTCCCGCTGGATCTTGTCGGCCTTGCGGTCGTAGCCGCCGAGGATCTCGGCCTTGCGCGGAGGCGCGACGACGTCCTCGATGCCGATGGTCAGACCGGACCGGGTGGCCCAGCGGTAACCGGCGTCCTTCAGGGCGTCCAGGGTCGTGGCGACCTGGACCTTGGGGTAGTTCTCGGCCAGGTCGTTGACCAGGACCGAGACCTGCTTCTTGCCCACCTGGAAGTTGACGTACGGGTAGTCCACCGGGGTGGCCTCATTGAAGAGGTACCGGCCCAGCGTGGTCTCCAGGACGTAGACGTCGCCCTGCTCCCAGCCCTCCGGCGGCGTCCAGTCCTTGGGCGCGGGAGCGCCGTCAGCGATACGCAGCCGGATCTTGGCCTGGAGGTCCAGGTCGCCCAGGTCGTAGGCCATGATGGCCTCGGCCGGCGAGCGGAAGGCACGGCCCTCGCCCGCGGCACCCGCGCGCTCCGTCGTCAGGTAGTACAGGCCGATGATCATGTCCTGGGTGGGCATGGTCACGGGCTTGCCGTCGGACGGCTTGAGGATGTTGTTGGTGGCGAGCATCAGCAGCCGCGCCTCGGCCTGGGCCTCGGCGGACAGCGGCAGGTGCACGGCCATCTGGTCACCGTCGAAGTCCGCGTTGAACGCGGTGCAGACGAGCGGGTGGATCTGGATGGCCTTGCCCTCGACCAGCTGCGGCTCGAAGGCCTGGATGCCCAGGCGGTGCAGCGTCGGAGCACGGTTCAGCAGCACCGGGTGCTCGGTGATGACCTCTTCGAGGACGTCCCACACCACGGGGCGGGACCGCTCCACCATGCGCTTGGCGCTCTTGATGTTCTGCGCGTGGTTCAGGTCGACCAGGCGCTTCATCACGAACGGCTTGAAGAGCTCCAGGGCCATCTGCTTGGGCAGACCGCACTGGTGCAGCTTCAGCTGCGGGCCGACGACGATGACCGAACGGCCGGAGTAGTCGACGCGCTTGCCGAGCAGGTTCTGACGGAAACGGCCCTGCTTGCCCTTGAGCATGTCGGACAGCGACTTGAGCGGACGGTTACCGGGACCGGTGACCGGGCGACCGCGGCGGCCGTTGTCGAACAGCGCGTCGACGGCCTCCTGGAGCATCCGCTTCTCGTTGTTGACGATGATCTCGGGCGCGCCCAGGTCCAGCAGCCGCTTGAGGCGGTTGTTCCGGTTGATGACGCGGCGGTACAGGTCGTTGAGGTCGGAGGTCGCGAAGCGGCCACCGTCCAGCTGCACCATCGGACGCAGGTCCGGCGGGATGACCGGGATGCAGTCCAGCACCATGCCCATGGGGCTGTTGGTGGTGTTGAGGAACGCCGAGACGACCTTGAGCCGCTTCAGGGCGCGGGCCTTCTTCTGGCCCTTGCCCGTGCGGATGGTCTCCCGGAGCTTCTCCGCCTCCTCGTCCAGCTCGAAGTTGGACAGGCGGTCCTGGATGGCCTGGGCGCCCATGCCGCCGCGGAAGTACTTCCCGAAGCGGTCGCGCATCTCGCGGTAGAGCATCTCGTCGCCCTCGAGGTCCTGGACCTTGAGGTTCTTGAAACGGCTCCACACCTCGTCGAGGCGGTCGATCTCGCGCTGGGCGCGGTCGCGCAGCTGGCGCATCTCACGCTCGGCGCCCTCGCGCACCTTGCGGCGCGCGTCGCCCTTGGCACCCTGCTCCTCAAGCTCGGCCAGGTCGGCCTCCAGCTTGCGGTGGCGCTCCTCGATGGTCGAGTCGCGGCGCTGCTCCAGGTGCTGCTTCTCGACCGAGATCCGCGCTTCCAGCGACTGCAGGTCGCGCTCGCGGGCCTCGGTGTCCACCCACGTGACCATGTAGGCGGCGAAGTAGATGATCTTCTCGAGATCCTTCGGCGCCAGGTCCAGCAGGTAGCCCAGGCGGGAGGGCACGCCCTTGAAGTACCAGATGTGCGTGACGGGAGCGGCCAGCTCGATGTGGCCCATCCGCTCACGGCGCACCTTGGCACGGGTCACCTCGACGCCGCAGCGCTCACAGATGATGCCCTTGAAGCGGACGCGCTTGTACTTGCCGCAGTAGCACTCCCAGTCCCGGGTCGGACCGAAGATCTTCTCGCAGAAGAGTCCGTCCTTCTCGGGCTTGAGGGTCCGGTAGTTGATGGTTTCGGGCTTCTTGACCTCGCCGTGTGACCACTGGCGAATGTCGTCGGCGGTGGCGAGGCCAATCCGCAGCTCGTCGAAGAAGTTGACGTCGAGCACTTAATTCGTCCCCTGCTCTCGAATTCCGCGGAAGTTAGACCTCTTCGACACTGCTCGGCTCTCGCCTGCCCAGGTCGATTCCCAGTTCTTCCGCGGCGCGGAAGACGTCCTCGTCACTGTCCCGCATCTCGATGGACATACCGTCACTGGACAGCACCTCCACGTTCAGACAGAGCGACTGCATCTCCTTGATGAGCACCTTGAAGGACTCAGGGATGCCCGGCTCAGGGATGTTCTCGCCCTTGACGATGGCCTCGTAGACCTTGACGCGGCCCACCACGTCGTCGGACTTGATGGTGAGCAGCTCCTGGAGCGCATAGGCGGCACCGTAGGCCTCCAGCGCCCAGACCTCCATCTCACCGAACCGCTGACCGCCGAACTGCGCCTTACCACCCAGCGGCTGCTGCGTGATCATGGAGTACGGGCCGGTGGAGCGGGCGTGGATCTTGTCGTCCACGAGGTGGTGGAGCTTCAGGATGTACTTGTAGCCGACGGAGATCGGCTCGGCGAAGGGCTCACCGGTGCGGCCGTCGAACAGGCGGGCCTTGCCGTCCTCGTTGATGAGGCGGTTGCCGTCCTTGTTCGGGCGGACCGACTGGATGAGGCCGCTGAGCTCGTCACCGTGCAGGCCGTCGAAGACCGGCGTGGCCACGCGCGAGTTCGGGGAGACCTCGGCCGCTCCGATCGCGTGCAGCGACTTCTGCCACTCCTCCTCGACCCCCTCGACCAACCAGCCGTTCTTGGCCAGCCAGCCCAGGTGGACCTCCAGTACCTGACCGACGTTCATTCGGCCGGGGACGCCCAGCGGGTTGAGGATGATGTCGACGGGCGTGCCGTCCTCCAGGAAGGGCATGTCCTCCTGGGGCAGGATCTTCGAGATGACGCCCTTGTTGCCGTGACGGCCGGCGAGCTTGTCACCGTCGGTGATCTTGCGCTTCTGGGCCACGTAGACGCGGACCATCTCGTTGACGCCGGGGGCGAGCTCGTCGCCCTCGTCGCGGCTGAACACGCGGACGCCGATGACCTTGCCGGTCTCGCCGTGCGGCACCTTCAGGGAGGTGTCGCGGACCTCGCGGGCCTTCTCACCGAAGATGGCGCGCAGCAGGCGCTCCTCCGGGGTCAGCTCGGTCTCACCCTTGGGCGTGACCTTGCCGACGAGGATGTCGCCGTCGACGACCTCGGCGCCGATGCGGATGATGCCCCGGTCGTCGAGGTCGGCCAGGACCTCCTCGCTGACGTTGGGGATCTCGCGGGTGATCTCCTCCGGGCCGAGCTTGGTGTCACGGGCGTCGACCTCGTGCTCCTCGATGTGGATCGAGGAGAGGACGTCGTCCTGCACCAGACGCTGGCTGAGGATGATCGCGTCCTCGTAGTTGTGGCCCTCCCAGGACATGTACGCCACGAGGAGGTTCTTGCCCAGCGACATCTCGCCCTGGTCCGTGGACGGACCGTCCGCGAGGACCTGCTTGACCTCGATGCGCTGGCCCTCGTACACGATGGGGCGCTGGTTGAAGCAGGTGCCCTGGTTGGAGCGCTGGAACTTGCCCATGCGGTACGTCTTGCGCGTGCCGTCGTCGGCCATCACGGTGACGTAGTCGGCGGTGACGTCCTCGACCACACCGGCCTTCTCCGCGAGGATGACCTCACCGGCGTCGGTGGCGGCGCGGTACTCCATGCCGGTGCC
This sequence comes from Nocardiopsis sp. iso_237, assembly GCF_056173345.1. Taxonomy (NCBI): domain Bacteria; kingdom Bacillati; phylum Actinomycetota; class Actinomycetes; order Streptosporangiales; family Nocardiopsidaceae; genus Nocardiopsis; species Nocardiopsis sp. iso_237. The sequence goes on from NZ_CM149669.1 coordinate 5,735,336, forward strand.
GACGAAGGGCGACTCGGCGCGCAGCAGCGGCACGGCCTGGCGCTGCATGTTGGAACCCATGAGCGCACGGTTGGCGTCGTCGTGCTCCAGGAACGGGATCATGGCGGTGGCGACCGACACCATCTGGCGCGGCGACACGTCCATGTAGTCGACCTCGTCGGTGCTGACCTGCTCGAACTCCCCGCCCTTACGACGGACGAGCACGCCGGCCTCGGCGAAGCTGCCGTCCGCGTTCATCGGGGTGTTCGCCTGCGCGATGACGTAGAGGTCCTCTTCGTCAGCGGTCAGGTAGTCGACCTGGTCGGAGACCTTGCCGTCGATGATCTTCCGGTACGGGGTCTCCACGAAACCGAAGGAGTTCACCCGGCCGTAGGCGGCGAGCGAGCCGATCAGACCGATGTTCGGGCCCTCAGGGGTCTCGATCGGGCACATGCGGCCGTAGTGGGACGGGTGGACGTCCCGGACCTCGAAGCCCGCGCGCTCACGGGACAGACCGCCCGGACCCAGCGCCGAGAGGCGGCGCTTGTGGGTCAGACCCGCGAGGGGGTTGGTCTGGTCCATGAACTGGGACAGCTGCGAGGTGCCGAAGAACTCCTTGATGGAGGCCACGACGGGACGGATGTTGATCAGGGTCTGCGGCGTGATCGCCTCGACGTCCTGGGTGGTCATCCGCTCGCGGACGACGCGCTCCATGCGGGCCAGGCCCAGGCGGACCTGGTTCTGGATGAGCTCGCCGACGGTGCGCAGACGGCGGTTGCCGAAGTGGTCGATGTCGTCGGTCTCGACCGGGCGGAGGCCGAGGACGGTCTCCTTCTCGACCTCACCGGCGTGCAGGCGCACGAGGTAGTCGATGGTCGCGACGATGTCCTCTTCGGTGAGGGTGCCCTGCGTGAAGTCGGTGTCGAGGCCGAGCTTCTTGTTGATCTTGTACCGGCCGACCTTGGCGAGGTCGTAGCGCTTGGGGTTGAAGTACAGGTTCTCCAGCAGCGCCTGGGCCGACTCCTTCGTGGGCGGCTCTCCCGGACGCAGCTTGCGGTAGATGTCCAGCAGCGCGTCGTCGGTACCGGCGGTCGGGTCCTTCTCCAGGGTGTTGCGAATCGACTCGTACTGGCCGAACCGCTCCAGGATCTGGTCGGTGGTCCAGCCCAGCGCCTTGAGCAGGACGGTGACGCCCTGCTTGCGCTTGCGGTCGATGCGGACGCCGACGAAGTCGCGCTTGTCGACCTCGAACTCCAGCCATGCACCGCGGGACGGGATGACCTTGCAGCCGAAGAGGTCCTTGTCCGAGGTCTTGTCGACGGACTTGTCGAAGTACACACCCGGGGAGCGGACGAGCTGGGACACGACGACGCGCTCGGTGCCGTTGATGATGAAGGTGCCCTTGACGGTCATGAGCGGGAAGTCGCCCATGAACACCGTCTGGCTCTTGATCTCACCGGTGTCGTTGTTGATGAACTCCGCCGTGACGAACATCGGGGCGGAGTACGTCATGTCCTTGTCCTTGCACTCCTCCTCGGAGTACTTGGGCGGCTCGAACCGATGATCACGGAACGAAAGGGACATCGTGCCCGAGAAGTCCTCGATCGGGCTGATCTCCTCGAAGATCTCTTCGAGACCGGACTGCTCCGGAACGTCCTTGCGGCCGGCGTTGCGGGCCGTCTCGACCCGGGTCTTCCACGTGTCGTTGCCCAGCAGCCAGTCGAACGACTCGGTCTGCAGGGCCAGAAGGTTCGGAACCTCGAGGGGTTCCTGGATACGGGCGAAAGAAACGCGGTGCGGACCAAGGGCGTTAGCGGAGGCGTTGCGCGAGGCTGCCAACAGGGGTCCTTCCGAAGGCTTGTGGCGGTTGAAGCGCGCACGCCAGACGATCCGTCACGAGAGGGACCGCCGCAACGCGGTTGAGACGGTCACATCGAGCGGGTGACGGGCCTTCCGGAATCCAGAAAAATGGGATGGCGGAAGCCGTACACCGACACAGGGATCACCAAAGGGCAGCGCAAAAGAGCAGTGTAGCCGAACACCACACCGCTGTCCACTCACGGTCCACAGCACCACTCACGACACCGGCAGGATCACCCCTGGAGGGCGATCCGTCAAGCCCGGCATGCCTGCACCGGCACCCTCGCGAGGGACCGGTGGTCCCGGGTCGTACCCGGCCGACGGCGGTACCGCCACCGCGCACATCCCCGGGGGAAGGCCCTGGACCATCAGGGTGAAACAGCGCGCCTGCCCTGGCCCCACGGGGGATGTGAGCCAACGGACACCCGGAAGGATTCCCCCGCCCCAGGCGGGTAAACACTCTCTCCGGAGCCCGTCAGGATTCCCGGGACGGGACATTATCGCGTCCCGGGGACAGTTCGCACACGGGAACTCGGCGTTCCCGCCCGCGAACCGCCCCAGCTTCGCACATCACCCAGCTCACGACGGTTCAGACACGGCGTCGTTCACGACATACGGGACGTCGGTCCGCCGTCGGCGGGGGACCTTCGGCCTCCGGACCCGGTCCGGAACCTCCCGGTTCCCGGCGACCGAATCCCGGTGAACCCCGGAGCCGCCCCGGGCACGAGAAAGCGGCCGCCCCTCCCCTGAGGGAGGAACGGCCGCTTCACGCAGACCAGCGGGCGACTGGCGCCCGCGGAGGACTACTTGAGGGTGACGGTGGCGCCAGCGCCCTCAAGGGCGGCCTTGGCCTTCTCGGCGGCCTCCTTGTTGACGCCCTCGAGCAGAGCCTTCGGGGCGTTGTCGACGAGGTCCTTGGCCTCCTTGAGACCCAGGCTCGTGAGGCCGCGGACCTCCTTGATGACCTGGATCTTCTTGTCGCCAGCGCTCTCGAGGACGACGTCGAACTCGTCCTTCTCCTCCTCGGCGGCCGGGGCGGCACCGGCGGGGCCGGCGGCGACGACGGCGGCCGGGGCGGCGGCGGTGACGTCGAACTTCTCCTCGAACAGCTTCACGAAGTCGGAGAGCTCGAGGAGGGTCATGCCCTCGAACGCGGTAAGCAGGTCCTCGTTGCTGAGCTTCGCCATGATGCGATCTCTCTTTCTCTAACGACACGCGCGCCCAATGGCGCATCGTGCGAGCCAGTGGCCGGGCGCCGTGAGCACCCGCCGTGGTTCATGGGGTTTAAGCGGCTTCCTCGGAACGCTTGTCCGCCAGGGCCTGCGCGAGACGCACAGTCTTGGAGGGAAGCGCCTGGAAGACGGCGGCGGCCTGGCCCTGCTTGGCCTTGAGCGCACCGGCCAGCTTCGAGAGGAGAACCTCTCGGGACTCCAGATCGGCCAGCTTGGTGACGTCCTCGGCGCTCATCGACTTGCCGTCGATGATGCCGCCCTTGATCACCAGAGGCGTGTTCGTCTTCGCGAAGTCACGCAGACCCTTCGCGGCCTCGACGACGTCCCCGTGGACGAAGGCGATGGCGGACGGGCCCTCGAGCAGATCGGTGATCTGCTCGTCGACGCCGGCCTCCTTGACCGCGATCTTGGTCAGCGTGTTCTTGACGATGCGAAAACGCGCTGTCTGACCGAGGCTGCGGCGCAGTTCAGTGATCTGCGCGACAGTGAGCCCCCGGTATTCGGTCAGCACGGCGCCGTTCGACGCACGGAGTTCCTCCGTGAGTTCGGCGACCGCGGCTGCCTTGTCCGGCCTCGCCATGGGACTCCTTCCAACAGTGAACGCTGGTTGACTCCCAAGGGCTCCATGATCGGCGTCAGCACGAGAAAAAGCCCCGAGCGCGAGGCGCACGGGGCACGACCGCGTTCTCAGTACGTGGCTGGCACGTCCCGGAACGGGAAAGCTCTGGTGACACCTGCGCGGGCGCCCATCAATGGGTCCTTGGGTCACCCGAGCGGGTGACGACCAGCGGTCTTCGGCAAGTACCAATACTAGCCGCGGATCGGAGTGCTCGGGCATCCGTCCGGATACGGATCGGGTGATGACGGACACGTGCCGCGCTCCCACCCTCCCCGGAGGGCCGGGATGACACGATGGGGGACCCGAGCCCCCCGCTCCGAAGGAGTCCCCTCCCCCGTGGAATCCCCCCGTTCCGCCCTGGTCCTGGCCTGTGCCCTGTCCCTCTCCCTGTCCGGGTGCGCGCTCTTCCCCTCCGCCGACCCGCCCTGGTACGAGGAGGCCGACACCGGGGCGCTGCTCGACGCCCTGGCCGACGCCACCGCGCGGACCGACAACTACACACTCGACCTGGGCTTCGGGCCTCGGTCCGAGGAGGGCGCCGGGACGCTGCTCACCTACGAGGTGTCGGACTCCCCCGCCGCCGTGCGGGCCACGCTGAGGACACCCGAGGGCCCCGAACTGGTGGTGGTCCTCCCGGAGGGTGGCCAGGCCGTGCTGCACGACTCCCAGGACCTGCTGGGCGCCCCCACCGAGTGGGTCCGGGGCGACGCCCTGCTCCCCTCGCCGTCCCCCGCCGAGGTGTTCGACCTCGGTTCCCTGACCGGGCTGGTCGAGCTGCTGTCCGGGATGGAGGGCGCCGAGTCCGGCCCGGCCGAGGACGTCGGGGACACCGGGACACTCCCCCTCCACGGGGTCCTGCCCGCGTTGGCGGACGGCACGGGGTCCGAGGAGCGGGCCGCTCTCGCGCCCCTGCTCGGCGAGGACGTCTCGGGGCACCTGGACGTGTCCGTCTGGGTGGACGCCGAGGGATTCCCGGTCCGGATGGAGTCCGCCGGCCCCGTCTCGTCGCTGTGGCTGGAGTTCTCAGAGCGGGGCGGGACGAGCTTCCACGTGCCCAACGGCGACGAGGTCAGCGAGCCCGCCCGGAACTGACTCCCGCCCTCTCGGGAACCGTTTGCCGGAAATGTCCGTCTGACATGCGAACATGATGACTTACTTGGGCGTCCCCGTTCTCTGACGCGCCCTCTTAGAGAAAGCACACGTACGCGTGAACACCCGCACTCCGGCCTTCATCGCCGCCGGTTCCCTCTCCCTGCTCCTCGCCCTCACCGCCTGCGGTAACGAGGAGCCCGCGGCTGACGGCGGCGACACCGCCGAGGCCTCCCCCGCCGGTTCCTCTCTGGGCGACCTGCTGGACAACCTGGGCGCCAGCACCCAGGAACTCACGAACTACACCCTCGACATGGAGGTCGTCACCGTCGACCCGGCGGCCGAGGGCGACGTCACCGTCACCTTCAACTACCAGGTGATCGACGACCCCGCGGCGGTCCTGGCCACCGTGGACATGCCCTTCCTGGGCGAGACCATGTACGACCTGATGTCCATGAGCGGGGAGCTCCCCGAGGGCGTCACCGCCGAGGACCTGAGCGCCTCCACCGTCCTCCTCCTGGAGGGCGGCGACACCCTCATGGCCGACCCCCACGGTCTCTACGGCTCCGGCACCCCGTGGCTGCGCGGCGACGTCGAGGAGAACGCGGACCCGACCGAGAGCTTCGACGTCGACGCGCTCCCGGACCTGGCCGGTGCCTTCTCCGAGCTGGAGGACGTCACCGAGGTCGGTACCGAGGAGATCGACGGCGTCGAGACCACCGTGGTCGAGGGCTCGATGTCCACCGGTGACATCTCCGAGATGTCGGCCGAGGAGCGCGGCGCCGTGGAGCAGCTGTTCGGCGGCGGCCTGGAGAGCACCCTGGACACCAAGCTCTGGCTGGACGCCGACGGCTTCCCGATGCGCATCGAGTTCTCCGACGACGAGTCCGACGTCTGGATGGAGTTCTCCGCCCTGGGCTCGACCTCCTTCGAGATCCCCGCCGAGGACGAGATCGGCACCGTGTAACACCCCCGCACACGGAAACGGCCCCCGCACTCCTCAGGGAGTGCGGGGGCCGTTCTCGTGTCACGAACCTCGGGCCGAAGCTAAGCGGAGGCTCGAACCCCGGGCCAAAGCGAAGCGGAGGCCCGAGCCCCAGGCCAAAGCGAAGCGGAGGCCCAAAGAGAAACAGCCTTAGGCGTCGAGCGGGATGCTCGGGCCCATCGTGGTGGTGACCACGGCCTTCTTGATGTAGCGGCCCTTGGCGGCGGACGGCTTGAGGCGGTTGACCTCGTCGATCGCGGCCTGGTAGTTCTCCAGCAGCTTGGGCTCGTCGAACGAGACCTTGCCGATGATGAAGTGCAGGTTCCCGTGGCGGTCCACGCGGAACTCGATCTTGCCGCCCTTGATCTCGGTCACGGCCTTGGCCACGTCCGGGGTGACGGTACCCGTCTTCGGGTTGGGCATGAGGCCACGCGGACCGAGCACGCGGCCCAGGCGGCCGACCTTGCCCATGAGGTCCGGGGTGGCCACGACGGAGTCGAAGTCCAGGAAGCCGTTCTGGACCTTCTCGACCAGGTCGTCGTCACCGACGATGTCGGCGCCCGCGGCACGGGCCTGCTCGGCACGCTCACCGGTCGCGAAGACCAGGACCCGAGCGGTCTTGCCGGTGCCGTTCGGCAGGTTCACGGTGCCGCGGACCATCTGGTCGGCCTTGCGCGGGTCGACGCCCAGACGCAGGGCGACCTCGACGGTCGCGTCGAACTTGACGTTGGTGGTCTCCTTGGCCAGCTTCAGAGCCTCGGCGGGGCTGTAGAGCCGGTCGCGGTCCACCAGGTTGTTGGCTTTGCGGTGGTTCTTGCTGCGCTTCACGCTGTTCTCCTACGGGAACGTGTGGTCCTAGGGCCAGCGCTGGCCCTGCCACGGTGGTTCTTGCCGTCGAGCAACCCCGAGGGGAGCTACTTGACCTCGATGCCCATCGAGCGGGCGGTACCGGCGACGATCTTGGACGCGGCCTCGATGTCGTCGGTGTTGAGGTCGGGCAGCTTGGTCTGCGCGATCTCACGGACCTGGTCGGCGGTGATCGAACCGGCGGTGCTGCGACCCGGGTCGGTGGCGGCCTTGTCCAGCCCGGCGGCCTTCAGGATCAGCCGAGGCGCCGGAGGCGTCTTGGTGATGAAGGTGAAGGAGCGGTCCTCGTAGATGGAGATCTCGACGGGGATGACGCTGCCGCGCTGGGCTTCCGTAGCAGCGTTGTACTGCTTGCAGAAGTCCATGATGTTGACGCCGTGCGGACCGAGAGCGGTACCGACGGGCGGCGCCGGGGTCGCCTGACCGGCGGGGAGCTGCACCTTGACGAGTGCGGCAAGTTTCTTCTTCGGAGGCATATCGGGTCCTTTGCCTGATCTGCGTTGTGTGCCGATCCCTGCCTCCCCCACGACGCCACGGGCCACGGGGACCGCTGTGGAGCCGCTGCCGAAGGAGGCTGTCCGTGCCGGGGGCACGGGGTCACGGTCCGTCGGGACCGGACGGACCGGAGCGCGTTCCGCCCGGGTTCGCACCCGGGTGGTACAGCGCGACAGTGGGCCCGTCCCGCGAGGGACGGACCCACCAAGTCTACGTCGCCCGGACAGTGGTCCGGGCGGGTTGTGGGAAAGGCCCCACAGGGTCAGATCTTGGCGACCTGGTTGAACGAGAGCTCGACCGGGGTCTCGCGGCCGAAGATCGACACCAGCACCTTGAGCTTCTGGGTGTCGGCGTTGATCTCGCTGACGGTGGCGGGCAGGGTCGCGAACGGGCCCTCCATGACGGTGACGGACTCACCGACCTCGTACGCCACGTCGGAGCGGGACTCGGAGCCGCCGCCGGCGGACCGGGCCTGCTGCGTCTGCTCCGGCTCCTCCTCCGGCTCGGGCGCCAGGAGCTTGGCCACCTCGGTGAGGCTCAGCGGGGCGGGCTTGTTGGACAGGCCCACGAAACCGGTGACGCCGGGGGTGTTGCGGATGGCCGACCAGGACTCGTCGGTCAGGTCCATGCGGACGAGGACGTAGCCGGGCAGGACCTTCTCGGTGACCTGCTGGCGCTTGCCGCTCTTGACCTCGGTGACCTCGTGCTCGGGCACCTCGACCTGGAAGATGTACTCCTCCATGTTGAGGGACTGGGTACGGCTCTCGACGTTGGCCTTGACCCGCTTCTCGTAGCCCGCGTAGGTGTGCACGACGTACCAGTCGCCGGGCAGGAGGACGAGCTCGTTGCGGAACTCCTCGACGGGGTCGAGACGGGGCAGCTCGGGCTCCGCGTCGGCCTCATCGGCGTCCTCGGTGCTCTCGTCGGCCTCTTCGGTCTGCTCCGGGCTGTCGGCGTCGGTCGGCTCGACCGCTTCCTCGGACAGTTCGCCCGCCAGGCCGGTCTCTTCCGCCGACGACTGATCCGGCTCCTCTTCGGGGAAGTCGTCAGAGGTCAGTGGGGACTCGGACACGGCTGCTCTTTCTCTCGTCGGATTCGCTAGTGCGCACGACGCACACCGAAAACCGGCCGTGCGTCGAACCCAGTCCTGCCAGCTTACGGTCTCTCCGGGCGAAGCGGGACCAACGCGCGGACGAGCGTGACCGGACGAGGTCCGGTCGGGAGGAACCGGGTGAAGGTGGGCACGGCCACCGTCGAGGGCGCCCGCGAGGGCGCACGGGGTGGGAGCTAGGCTCCGGCGGGACGGCCGAAGGTGCCGTAGAGCCAGGTCACGGCCTCACCGAAGGCGAAGTCGGCGAGGGAGACGTAGGCGAGGACGATCACGACGAACACCATCACGACGATGGTGTAGGTGACCAGTTCCTTGCGCGTGGGCCAGCGGACCTTGCGGAGTTCTCCGACGACCTGCTTGGTGAACGTCACCGGACCGGTACGACGCTTCGGCTCCTTGTCGGGCTTCGCGTCGGCGTCAGTCTGAGTCACCTGGGGTCCTTAGGGTCGCGGGTTGCTTCGTATCCCCGTAGTTCCGTCGCCCTCGCGATCGGGGCGGCGACGGATGCGCCACCCCGACCACGCGCGGACTTGCAGGGCAGGAGGGACTCGAACCCCCAACCGCCGGTTTTGGAGACCGGTGCTCTGCCAATTGAGCCACTGCCCTTAGCGGAAACTGCGTTCCCCACCATAGCCGGTCCGGAGTGCTGTCGCACACCCTTGTGGATGTGACACCCGCACGCGACCGGCCGACGCGGTGAGTGTACGCCCTCATCACGGCTATGGACAAACCGGTTCCCCCTCCGGCCCGGAGCCGCGAAGGCGCACGTGACACGATGGAGACATGACTGACCGACCCCGCGTCTCCGCACGTATCAGCGCCATCTCCGAGTCCGCCACCCTCGCGGTGGACGCCAGGGCCAAGGCCATGAAGGCGGAGGGCCGCCCCGTCATCGGCTTCGGCGCGGGCGAGCCGGACTTCCCGACCCCGGACTACGTGGTCGAGGCGGCCGTGGCCGCCGCGCGCGACCCCCGCTTCCACCGCTACACCCCCGCCGCCGGGCTGCCCGAGCTGCGCGCGGCCATCGCGGAGAAGACCCGCCGCGACTCCGGTTACGAGGTGGAGCCCGCCCAGGTCCTGGTGACCAACGGCGGCAAGCAGGCCATCTACGAGGCCTTCGCCGCCATGCTGGACCCGGGCGACGAGGTCCTCGTCATCGCCCCGTACTGGACCACCTACCCGGAGTCGATCAAGCTGGCCGGGGGTGTGCCGGTCGTCGTCGTCACCGACGAGAGCACCGGGTACAGGGCGGGTGTCGAGCAGCTGGAGGCCGCCCGCACGGAGCGGACGAAGGTCCTGGTCTTCGTCTCGCCGTCGAACCCGACCGGCGCCGTCTACCCGCGCGAGCAGGTGCGCGCCATCGGCCGCTGGGCCCACGAGCACGGCCTGTGGGTGCTGACCGACGAGATCTACGAGCACCTGGTGTACGGCGACGCGGAGTTCTCCTCGCTGCCCGTCGAGGTGCCCGAGATCGCGGACCGCACCGTGATCGTCAACGGTGTCGCGAAGACGTACGCGATGACCGGCTGGCGGGTGGGGTGGATCATCGGCCCCAAGGACGTGGTGAAGGCGGCGGGCAACCTCCAGTCGCACGCCACCTCCAACGTCGCCAACGTCTCCCAGGCCGCCGCGCTGGCCGCCGTCTCCGGCGACCTGACCGCCGTGGACGCGATGCGTGAGGCCTTCGACCGCCGCCGCCGGACCATCGTGCGCATGCTCAACGAGATCGACGGCGTGCTCTGCCCCGTGCCGGAGGGCGCCTTCTACGTCTACCCGTCGGTCCGGGGCGTGCTCGGCCGGAGCATCCGCGGCCGGACCCCGCACACCTCCGCCGAGCTGGCCGAGATCATCCTGGACGAGGCCGAGGTCGCGGTGGTGCCCGGTGAGGCCTTCGGGACACCCGGCTACCTGCGCCTGTCCTACGCGCTCAGCGACGAGGACCTGGTGGAGGGCGTCAGCCGCGTCCAGAAGCTGCTGGCCGAGGCGGAGTAGCCCCGCCGGACGCCTTCGACGGCCGACGCGCCCCGGGTTCCGGCCCGGGGCGCGTCGGCCGTTGTGGTGTTGGCCATTCCTGGCACGCTCGGTGCCCTTCATACGGCAGGCTTGGTTCATGGAGACACCGACCACCGCCCGCCGGCTGGACCGGCTGCCCAAGGCCCACCTGCACCTGCACTTCACCGGCTCGATGCGCCACGACACGCTGGTGGAACTGGCCGAGGAACGCGGGGTGCACCTTCCCCAGGCGCTGGTGAAGGAGTGGCCGCCCAAGCTCAGGGCCACCGACGAACGCGGCTGGTTCCGCTTCCAGCGCCTCTACGACATCGCCCGCTCGGTGCTGCGCAGACCAGAGGACATCCACCGCCTCCTGCTGGAGGCGGCGGAGGACGAGCGGGAGGCCGGTTCGGGCTGGCTGGAGATCCAGGTCGACCCCAGCGGGTACGCGTCGCTCTTCGACGGACTCACCGCGACCCTGGAGCTGATCCTGGACGCCGCCCGGGTGGCGGAGCGCGAGACCGGGGTGGCGATCGGTCTGATGGTGGCCGCGAACCGGACCCGGCACCCGCTCGACGCCCGGGCCCTGGCCCGTCTGGCCGCCCAGTACTCGGGCCGGGGCGTGGTGTCGTTCGGGCTGAACAACGACGAGCGGCGCGGGCGCGCGCGTGAGTTCGAGGCGGCCTTCCGGATCGCCAAGCGCGCGGGGCTGCTCTCCACGCCCCACGGCGGGGAGCTCAACGGCCCGCGCAGCGTCCGGGAGTGCCTGGACGAGCTGGACGCCGACCGGATCGGCCACGGGGTGCGCGCCGTGGAGGACCCCTACCTGCTGGAGCGCATCGCGACCCAGGAGGTGACCCTGGAGGTCTGCCCGACCTCCAACGTGGGCCTCGGGGTGTTCGAGGAGCTCGAACGCGTTCCGCTGCGCAGGCTGTACCAGGCCGGGGCTCCGATCGCCCTGGGCACCGACGACCCTCTGCTGTTCGGTCCGCGCCTGGTGGAGCAGTACCGGATCGCCCGTGAGGTGTTCGGGTTCACCGACGCCGAGCTCGCGGACCTCGCGCGGATGTCCATCCGGGGCGCCGGGGCGCCCGACTCCCTGAAGAAGCAGATGCTCTCCGGGGTGGACGACTGGCTGGCCGCGGAGCCGGAGCCCGTGGAGGGTTGAGCGGGGCGGGGGTCTCCCCCCGCCCGGCGCGCTCAGGCCAGGAGCATCCACGCGCCCTGGCCGAGCATCGCCGCCCCGGCGACGAAGAACAGCACGGCGGCGCCGATCCGGATGGCCCGCTCCGGGAGCTTCTTTCCGAGGACGGCGCCGATGGCGATGGCGATGGCGTCGGCGGCGACCATGCCGACGGTGGAGCCGATCCACACGGGGAGCCAGTGGTACTGGGTGCCGACGGTGATGGTGGCGAGCATGGTCTTGTCACCGAGCTCGGCCACGAGGAAGACCACGAACACGGTCATGAAGCCGGAGCGGATGCGGCGGGAGGCCGCGCGTTCCTCGTCCTTGTCGGACATCTCGTCGCCGCGCAGGGTCCACAGTCCGAAGACGAGGAAGGCGAACCCGGCCACGAGGGTGAGCCAGTCGGTCGGGACGGCCGCGCCGAGGACCTCGGCGATGAACACGCTGCCCAGGTGCACCACGGCGGTGGCGACGGTGATGCCGAGGATGACGGTGAGGGCGCGGTAACGGGTCGCCAGGGACATCGCGACCAACTGGGTCTTGTCGCCCATTTCGGCGATGAAGATGGCGCCCGCGCTCACGCCGAGGCCGATCAGAAAAGCTGACATGGTTCTCCCGCTGTCCGTGATGGGCAGAAGGAGGCGGAGAACGCCCCTTCAACCCGGTCGTTTCCTACCGGGTCAAAGGTCTCGTCCGCCCGCTGCGCTGGGCTCACACGGCCGGGACGGCGGCGTCCAGTGTGTCGACCGTGTGCATTGGGGACTACTCCCCTTCGACGCTCACGACATTACCAGAACCATTGTTGATTGCAATTTATTGACCTGTCGAATTGATTTATCAGGTTGGCCTGATAAAGGTGTTGGATGCGCCTAACTTATTTCTTGGGCGCATCGTCACGGGCCGTGCCGCCCCGCTGACGCTGGGGATCCTGGCAACCGGTGACCTGCCTCATGCGTCCCTCCGGTCACATTCCCCAACGCGAGGAGCTCCCCCGTGCACCGCAAGACACCCCTGGTCATGAGCGCGCTCATGACACCGCTGCTCCTGGCCGGTTGCGCGGCGGAGGTCTACGACCAGAACGCGCACCGCGACATGGTCGAGTCGTACGGGGCCCGGGCCAACGACATGGACGCCGTCACCCGGGTGACCCGGTCGGCCTGCGACGCGGAGAGCGCGGCGGCCTGGACCGAGGGCTACATGGACCAGGGCAGTGACCCCGGCCTCCTCGTCATCGGGGTCGACCAGATGTGCCCCGACCGCCTCGCGGAGTTCGAGGAGGCGCTGGCGCCCTTCGGCTGGTGACCGCCTGGTTCAGAGGCTGACGCCGAGCATCACCGGTTCGTTGACCAGGCGCACCCCGAAGGCCTCCTCGACCCCGGCCCGCACCTCGCGGGCCAGGTCCAGGAGGTCCGCGGTGGTGGCGCCGCCGGGGTTGGTGAGCGCCAGGGTGTGCTTGCCCGAGATCCGCGCGGGACCGTCGCCGTAGCCCTTGGTGAACCCGGCCCGGTCGATCAGCCAGGCGGCGGAGAGCTTCACGTTGCCCGCGTCGTCGGGGTGCCCCGGCACCTCGGTGTCGGCGCCCAGGCGCGCGAGGGCCCGCTCGCGGAAGGCCGCGTACTCCTCGGCCGACAGGACCGGGTTGGTGAAGAACGACCCCGCGCTGCGGGTGTCGGGGTCGGCGGGGTCCAGGACCATGCCCTTGCCCCGGCGCAGACCGAGGACGACCTCGCGCGCCCGGGCCAGCGGCACCCGCTCCCCGGCGTCCACTCCCATGGTGCGGGCCACCTCGGCGTACCGGACGGGGCGGCTCAGCGGCCCGCGGCGCAGCTCGAAGACGACCTCGCACACCACGTACCGGTCGTGGCCCTTGAAGGCGCTGTCGCGGTACGTGAAGCCGCAGTCGGTGTTGGAGAGCGTGACCAGCTCCCCGGTGGTGCGGTCCAGGACCAGCACCTCGCGGACGGTCTGGCTGACGTCCTGGCCGTAGGCGCCCACGTTCTGGATGGGGGTGGAGCCCACCCGCCCGGGGATGCCGGAGAGGAACTCGACGCCGTTGAGCCCCTCGGAGACGGTCCGCTCCACGAGCGGGTCCCACTCCACACCCGCGTCCGCCCTCAGCAGGACGATCTCCTCGCCGGTCTCCGGGTCGGTTCCGGCCTCGGTCGTGGTGACGCCCTGGGAGGCCACCAGGACCACCGTGCCGGGGAACCCGTCGTCGGCGACGACCAGGTTGCTGCCGCCGCCGAGCACGAGGACGCGCTCGCCCTCGCGGTCGGCCCCGGTGACGAGGGCGACGAGCTCGTCGGTGGAGCTGGCGGTCCGGAAGGCCTTGGCGGGGCCGCCCAGGCCGAGGGTGGTGTGGTCAGCGAGCATCGTGGACACGGGGCATACCTCTTGCGGAGAGAACGAACGCGGGTGCGGGCGGGTCGGTCGCGGCCGGGCGGCTACGAGGCCAGGCGGACCACGGCAGAGGCCTTGGCCAGGACCTTGGCCCCACCGGAGCGTGCGGTGAGCAGAACGGTGACGGTGCCGTCGTCGTTCTTGGCCTTCACCTTGCCGCTGACGGTGATCTCGGCGCCCTGGTCGTCGTCCGGGACCACCACGGGCGCGGAGAAGCGCACCGAGTAGTCGACGACGCTGCCGGGGTCCCCGGTCCAGTCGGTGACGACCCGGCCGGCCTCGGCCATGGTGAACATGCCGTGCGCGATCACGTCGGGCAGGCCGACCGACTTGGCGAACCGCTCGTTCCAGTGGATCGGGTTGAAGTCACCCGAGGCGCCCGCGTAGCGGACCAGGTCCAGGCGGCGGACCGGGAAGGTCCGCTCGGGGATCTGGGTGCCGACCTCGACGTCCGCGTACTTGATCGTGTTCACAGTCTTCCCCGCTTCCTAGGAACCCCGGACGACGAGCATCATGCCCGCCGTCACCACGTGCTCACCGTCGGCCGCCTCGGCCACCGTCTCCATGGTGATGAGCTCGTTGCCGCCCAGCGCCTTGATGTCGGTGATGCGGGTGACCGTGCTCAGGACGTCGCCCGCCTGGAGCGGACGGCTGTAGCGGAAGCTCTGGTCGCCGTGGACGACCCGGGAGAAGTCCACCCCGAGGTCCGGGTCGGCCAGGGCCAGCGCGGACCCGGCCATGCCGAGGATGACGGGGAAGGTGGGCGGGGCGATGACGTCGGCGTACCCGAGGGCCTTGGCGGAGGCCGTGTCGAGGTAGACGGGGTTGAGGTCGTTGATCGACTCGGCGAACTCGCGGATCTTGCCGCGCGTCACCTCGTAGGCCTCGGGGGCGGGGTACTCCCGGCCGAGGTAGTCAGGGTTGATCGCCACGCTCTGTCTCTCCTGTGCGGTGTGCGCTCACGGAGCGGCCGGGGCTGCGCCCGCCGCCCGTGTCAGCAATAACAAAAGCCCGGTGAGCGAAGTGCTCACCGGGCTGGAGTCTACGAGAAGCCGACCGCTCCCTGCCGGGGACGACGGACCTGGAGAACCTAGCGGGTCTCGCGGTGGTCGTTGTGCTTGCGGCAGTTCGGGCAGAACTTCTTGATCGTCAGACGGTCGGGGGTGTTCCGACGGTTCTTGCGCGTGATGTAGTTCCGGTGATTGCACTCCTGGCAGGCCAGGGTGATCTTCGGCCTCACGTCTGTGGCAGCCACTTCGGAGTGCCTTTCTCGCTGGAGACATTACCTGGGCGCAGTTGAACACTGCTGGAGACCCACGACGACCCCTGAGTACTGGGCCTCAGGGGTCAGCGGGTTGGTAGCGGGGGCCGGACTTGAACCGACGACACAGCGATTATGAGCCGCTTGCTCTACCGACTGAGCTACCCCGCCCCGATCAGAACGGAAGGACATCCTATCCTGGATGTCCCTCTGTCAAGGCCGGTGAAGTTCCACCGGCCACCCACCTGAGTGGACCGGAACCTCGTCAAGTGGTGGAGCCCCTTTACGGAATCGAACCGTAGACCTTCTCCTTACCATGGAGACGCTCTGCCGACTGAGCTAAAGGGGCGCGCTGTGGGACTTTCTCTCGTCCGCCCCGGGGGTGTTGCCCCCTTGCGCTGAACATGACTATACAGGGATCCGGGGGTGCTCTGCCAAATCGAGCGCCGGGCGCCCCGGAGGAGGTCCGCCGGGACGTACTCCGACCCCCTCCCCCGCACTCCGCACGGAACACGGGAACCCCTGGTCGACAGGGGTTCACACGTGCTCTCGGGGCCCTCCGCACCGTCCGGCCCGGGGCCCGGAAAAGGGCAGATGTGACGCCGTGCACCCGGCCCGGGCCCGGTCTCAGCCGTTCGGCTCGGCCAGCCAGACGTTGGACATCGCGTCGCGGTTGATCGTCCGGATGTCGGCGGGCAGGCCGAGCCTGCGCAGGGCGTCGGACAGCCGGGTGTCGTGCGTGAACACGATGAGCTGCCGGTGCCGCCCCACCTCGGCCAGGACCGCCGCCAGCCCCTCCACCGTCTCGGTGTCCATCGCCTGGACCGGGTCGTCCAGCAACAGGAAGCCGAACGGGTTGCCCTCCACCAGCGCGCGCGGCAGGCAGATGGACAGCGCCAGGGCCTGGAACTCGCCCTGGCTGAGCAGCCCGGGCGCGCTGGTCTGGTCGTCCACGCCGTCGACGGAGACGTCCACCTCGACCCTCCGGCGGGCGCCCCGGCCGATCAGCCGCATGCCCTGGAGGTCGATGTGGCGTTCCTGGCGCAGCCGGAACCAGACCTGCTCCGCCTGGGAGATCACGGGCCCCAGCCGTTCCGCGCGCACGCCGCGCGCGTGCTCGGCCAGCCAGTTCAGGGCCGCCTCCGCCGCCCCCAGGGTCTCGCTCGCCGCCACGGCGTCCTGGGCGTCGTCCAGCCAGCCGGAGAGCCGTTCCGCGAGGTCGGACCAGCCCTCGGTGGGATCCTCCAGCCGTTCGGAGGCGTCCCGGCGGGCGCTGACCGCCGCCGCCCGGAGTCGGCGGCCCACGGCCTCGATGTGTTCGGCCAGCTCCCCGAGGTCCTCGATGTCGGAGCCGGACTCCCAGAGCGCCCACACCTGACCGAGCTCGCTCTCCGGCGGCAGCCAGGACGGCACCGGGGAGAGCAGGAAGCGTGCCTGGTCGCGCGCGGCGGAGGCGCGGTCGTAGGCGGCCGAGGCGGAGGCGGCCTGGGGCCGGAGCGCGCGGAGCTGCGCGTTGGCGCGGCGCACCCAGTCGGCGCCGAGCGCCCCGGTCGCGGCACACGTGGGACAGGTGGTCTCGGTGGGGTGGCGCTTGTGGTGTTCCAGCGCCTGTTCGAGGAGCTGGACCACGCCGTGCGCGTGGTCGCCCTTGCTCCCGGCCGCCATGGCCAGTTCCATGGCGGCACCGCGCAGTTCGTTGACGACGTCCGCGATGAGCGTGCGCTCGGGGACGGCCAGGCGGCGCAGGCGGCGCAGGACCACGTGCAGGGCGGGGTCGCTGGGTCCGTCGTCGGAGGCGACCCGGCGCAGCGCCTCCAGGTCCATGGAGGGCGCGGAGAGCACACCGACGGCCTGGACCGCCCGGGGGTCGTTGGAGGCGCCCAGGACGTCCAGGAGCGGCCGCAGCTCGCGGGACGGCCGGTCGCGGCGCCGGGCCAGCCCGTCGCAGACCTTGGCCAGTCGGCGCTCGGCCTCCGCCAGCCCGGTGAGTCCGAGCAGCGCCGTGAGGGTGTCGTACAGCTCCGCCGCGCGGCCGGTGACCGTGCGGCCGAGTTCGTCGTAGGACAGGAACGGCCGGTAGCGGACGAGGTTCTCGCCCCAGTCGAGGGTGCGCAGCGGGGAGACGTCGCCGTTGGGGTGCACGACCTCGCCGCGCGCGGAGCGGACGCTCTCCCCGGTCCAGCGGCGGCTGATCCGGGTGGGTCCGGGGTCCCCGGCGATGTGGATGTCCACGGTCGCCTCGGTGCGCTCGTCGTAGTGCAGGTTGCGCCAGCCGTCGCGCCAGCCGGTGGGCATGGCGTCCCAGCGCGGGTTGCGGCCGGTGAGGGCCGCCTCGGCGGCCTCCGCGAAGCTCGACTTGCCGGAGCCGTTGCGGCCGACGATGACGGTGAGGCCGGGGCTCGGGGAGAAGGTGAGGTCGGCCGGTCGGCCGATGCCGCGGAACCCCTGGACGCGGATGCCGGTGAGGTAGGCCCGGCGCACCCGTCCGGGCGGCGGCTCGGGCGACTCCCCGGGGACGATCCCGGGGATGTGCTCACCCCTCAGGAGCGCCTCCAGCGCCTCCTCACCCCACAGGGCGGCGCCGACCCAGGTACGGACCGCCTCGGGCAGCCCCGAACGCGCCAGGGCGTCGAGGAGTGCCTTGGTGGTGGGGTCCTCGGTCTGGGGTGCGGCCGCGTGGCCGTCCCGTCCTGTGCGTGTGTCCGCCTCGGGTCCCCGAGTCACCTTCGCCACCCCGCTCCGTTCTCGAACCTGCACCTGCAGAGTAGGACAGGACGGGAGGAAGCGCGCTGGTGATACGCGCGCCGGACGGCACCCGATACCCGTCTGTACCCGATTGCGCCTCCGCTTCGCTTCGGAGCGTGTTCGGCGCCTTCGCAGAGGGATCCGGGTTCAGAAGGCGACACGGCATCCTCGTCTACGCCTGACGCTCGCTCCTCGCTGGCGGTGTGACTCGTCTTGCTCGGTGCTTGCTGGAACCCGGACTCTCCGGCGCCTCACTCCCCCGAGGACCGGAGGTGACCCAGGCCACTGTGACACGGTCGGCGGGCGCGCGTCGGCGTGTTCGGGGAACCCGACGCCTCAGGCCGTCGGCGGTGCCGGGGCCGCCGGGTCACACGCCGACCAGCCTCCTCCTGCTGCCGTCCCAGGTGAAGTGCAGGGTGGCGATGCCCGGGACGTTCGGGTCCCGCAGGCACTCGTAGATGTTCAGGCTCGGCACGCTCGCGAAGCAGCCCCAGACGCGTTCGGACGTGAGCACGAAGTCGAGGTCGAGTTCGACCAGCAGCCCGAGCAGGCGTCCGTGCGTGGGTTCGTCCACCTTGGCGAAGGCGTCGTCCAGCAGGATCAGGCGCGGTGCCCACGGCGCGCGGGCCGCCAGGGCGTCGAACTGGGCGGCGGCCGCCGCGAACAGCACCAGGTAGGCGACGACGCGCTGCTCGCCCTGGCTGAGCGCGGTGCGGTGGCCCAGGCGGCGCTCGTCCCCGGCGGAGTCGGTCACGTAGACGGTGAAGGTGAACCAGGACCGGTAGTCGAGCGCGGCCCGCAGCTGGGCGCCGCCGGTGGCGGTCGGGTCCAGACGGCGGATCGCCTCGATGCAGCGGCGCAGGGCGTCGCGCAGGCGGGTGGTCTGGACCCGGGTGCGCTCGTCGGCCGGGGTGGCCAGCAGCGGGACGACCGCCTCGACGTCGGCCCCGGCGTCGGGCGCCAGGCTCCAGTCCAGGCGGACGCCGAGCCCGGCGGAGGTGGTGACGTCCTTGAGGACGTCGTTCATGGTCGCGATGAGGGCGCGGGCCTCGTCGATCTGGCGGGAGAGGTGTCCGGCGAGCTCGCCCAGGAGGTGGCGTTCGAAGGCCTCCTCCTCAGCGACGGCCACGGTCTCCTCGGCGCGCACGACCGCCTCCGCGACGCGTTCCGCGTAGGAGGTGACGTCGTGGGCGCCGTCCTCGTCGTGGACCGTGAGGCGTTTCACGCCGCGCGGCTCGCTGGGTTCGGTGCGGGTCTGGGCCCAGCCCACCGAGGTGAGGAGGCGGTGCAGCTCCTCGCGGCTGCCGAGGATGGCGCTGTCGTCGACCTCGTCGACGCCGTCCTGGGCGGCCAGGCCGTCCTCCAGCTGCGAGGTGAAGGAGGCCAGGAGGGCCAGGCGCTCGTCCGGCCCGGTGGTCTCGACCTCGGGTCCGCCGTTGACGGCCGCCAGGTAACGGGCCAGGGGGGCGTCGCTCCCGGCGCAGTCCTCCAGCCCGGCGGCGCGGAGCAGCACGGCGTCGGGGACGGTGTCCTCGGTGCCGGTGACGGCCGGGCTGTCGGGGTCACCGACGGTGGTGACGGAGGAGACCAGGGCCTCCCCCGCCGCCAGGGCGCGGCGGACCTGTTCGGCGCGTTCGGTGGTGGCGACGTCGAGCCGGACCTCGGCGCTGACGCGTTCGTCGCGGGCGCGCTGGGCGTCGCGTTCGAGTTCGGGGAGGCGATCGGCGGCCTCCTTCGCGCGCGCCTGGACCTGGGCGCGGGCGGCGTCGATCTGTTCCGGGGCCACGCCCCGGGCGCGGTCACCGAGCTCGAACTGGCGGCGCACGGTGATCATGTCGTCGATCGCCGCGGCGCGGGCGTCCTCGGCCAGGACGCGGGCCGCGCGGGTGCGGGACCAGGCGGCGACGTGGCGTTCGTGGTCGGCCAGTTCCCAGGCGAGGACGTCGAGGTCGCGCAGGGCCGAGGCGATCAGGACCCGGAGGTGGTCCAGGGCGCGCAGGGCGCTGTCGAGTTCGGCGCGGACGGTGGGCAGGTGCTCGTCCCGGGCGGCCTCGGTCAGCCGGGTGCGGATGCCGAGGAGTTCGCCTCGGGTGGACTCGGCGGCGGCCTGGGCGGTGTCGTGGGCGCGGCGGGCGGCGGCCACGTCGGTCCGGGCCACGTCGAGGGTGGCCCAGGCGCGGATCAGCGGGGCGGCCTCGGGGAGGTCGCGGGAGACCGCCAGCAGTTCGGTGTAGGAGTGCTCCACGGCCCAGCGGCGCTCCCCGGCCTCGGCCAGCAGGGCCTCCGCGATCGCCATGCGCCGGTCGGTGTTGGCGGACTGGCGGTCGCGGGCGCGCTTGCGGGCGGCCTCACCGATGAACTCCGGTTCGCCCTTGTAGTGGGCTCCGGAGGCCACGCCCAGGCGCCAGCCGCCGGAGAGCGACATGGAGCTGACGGTGGTCACGGCGCTGTCCCGGCGGTGCTTGGGCTCGGTGTCCTCGGCGCTGCCCGGCGTCTCCGAGTGCAGGGCGATGGAGGACAACAGCGCGCGGAGGTTGTCGCCGTGCGCGCCCCGGTCCGGGAACACGACCGGGACGAGGACGTCCAGGAGGGTGCGGCCCTTGGCCGGGCGGGCCGGGGTGACCATGAGATCGCGGGTGGTGGGGTCGTAGAGGGTGCCGTCCGCGCGGATCCACCCGGAGAGCAGTCCGCTGGCCTCCAGGGCCGCCTCCAGTCCGGCCTGTTCGCGCGGGGTGAGACCGTCCGCGAAGTCCACGGCCAGGTGGAAGGGGACGCCGTCGCCGTCCGGACGCGGGTAGGTGGCCCAGGCGGGGCGCTCGGGGGCGCTGTCGGTGTTCCTCGCGCGTCGGGCGGCGAGGTCGGCCAGCTCGTCGGAGAGCTGGCCCTCCTCGTTGACGGCGACGTCGCGGCGGGCGCGCAGTTCCTCCAGGAGGGGGTCCACGGCGGTGTGGGCGAGGCGGGAGACGGCGGCCGGGACCTGGGGGTCCAGCACGCGCAGGGTGTCGGTGATGGGCAGTTCGACGCTGCCCTCCAGCTCGTGGATGGCCTCACCGAGGGCGTGGGCGTGGCTGGAGTCCCGCAGCCGGGCCGCCCAGGCGCGGACGCCGTCGGCGTAGGTGGTGCTCTCGGCGCGCAGGGCGGCGATGGCCTCCTGCTCGCGGGTGTGGGTGTGCTCCAGGACCGCCTCGGCGCTCTCCGCCTCGCTGGTGAGGGCGACCAGGTGGCGGTCGGTGGCGGCCTCGGCGGTGGTGAGGCCGGTCAGCTGGGTGGCGAGGTCGGTGCGGTCGGCGGCGGCGTCGGCGCAGGTGGTGAGCCGGTCGTGCAGGCGGCCGAGGTGGTCGCGCAGGTCAGCGAGGTCGACGCCCTCGACGGGGGCGCGCTCGACGGCCTGTTCCAGGCCCTGGAGGTCGACCCGGGTGGTGCTCTCCCTGGGGGCGTGCACGGTGGTGTGGGCGTCGGGGACCTGCCCGAGCCCCTGGGTGTCGAGTCCGGCGGCGGTGGCGGCGCGCGCGGCTTCGAGGTGGGTCTGGCGCAGGATCTCCAGGGCCCGCTCGATGGCGGTGGTGTCCTCGCCCAGGCGCTCCACCGCGTGGGACTCGGTGGTGGCGGCGTGCTCGGCGGCGGCCCAGGCCGCCTCGGCGGCGCGGATGTAGGCACCGACGGCTGCGTCGTAGGCGCGGCGCTCGTTGGTGGTGGCGGTGGCGGCCGCGCCCTGGGCCGTGGCGAGGGTGCCGTCGTCGGCGTCGGCGGTGTCGCGGGTGCGGCGGGCCTGGTCGCGTTCCTCCGCGATCTGGCTCTCGGCGGTGATGAGGTCGTCCAGCTCCGCGCGCAGGCGGTCGGTCTCCTCGGTACGGCGGGTGCAGGCGTCGAGCTGCTCGCGGACCTCCGAGGAGCGGGCGCGCAGGGTGTGCAGGAGGTAGCCGTGGTAGTCGCTGAGGAAGGCGGCGACCCCGGCTCCGGCCTCGGTGAGCCCGTTCTTGTCGCTGCGGGCCTGTTCGAGGTCCGCGATGTTGCGGGCGACCTCGTCCAGGACGGACTCGTCCATGGGCGGGAGGGCCTCGGACAGCACGCCGACCAGCTCTCCGGCCTCCAGGCGGTCACCGATGGTGGGGCGGCGCAGGCGGTAGAGCAGGTGGATGAGGTTGCGGTAGCGGACGGAGTCGTCGATCCCGAACAGGTCGCGCATGACGCGGGCGCGGTAGGGGACGGCGCTCGTGAAGCAGTTGTCGGCGCCGATCTCCGAGCGCAGCCGGTCCACGGGCTTGGGGCGGCCGTCGGTCACGAGGTCGAGGTCGTGGCCGACCCTGCGGTCGGTCACGAAGAACACGCAGCGCGGGTCGGCGTCCCCGACGGCCATGACGGCGGCCCCGAGGGTGAGGTGCCGGGGCGGGGCCCCGGGGGCGTCCTCGTCGTCGGTGTCGGCCGGGGCCCGGGCGGGGTCGGTGCCGTCGGCGGCCGGGTCCGCGTCGTCCTCGGGGTCGGCGGCCGGTGCGAGGGCGGCGAGCAGCGCGGAGGCGGTGGTGGGAGCGGCGGGCGCGAGGGTGCGCGCGGGGGTGGCGGAGTCCAGGCCGCGGTCGCCGCGCGCGGTGGTGAACTCGACCCACAGGTAGCCGAGGCGGGTGGCCGGTCCGGAGCTGGCGTCGGCGGGCGCCGGGCCGTCGGCGGGCTCCCCGTCCTCCCCGGACTCGGGTTCGGCGGGGCCCCCGAGCAGGTCGGGGCCGGTGTCCTCCTCGACCGGACCGCGCGCGGAGCGGGGGTCGTCGGCCATCAGCCAGCGCAGGCTGGTGCGGTTGGTGCCGGTGGTGTCCAGGCGCCGGACGTCACCGTCCAGCAGGAAGGGGAGCAGCATCTCCAGGGCCTTGGACTTGCCCGCGCCGTTGCGGCCGCGCAGCAGCAGCCGCCCCTCCGCGAAGTCCAGGACGTGGTCGTCGTACTGCCACACGTTCCTGATGCCCGCGCGTTCCAGGCGGTAGCGGGGGGAGTCGGCAGGATCAGCCGGAGCCGTCCCGGGGGCCTCGATCGTCTCCTGTGTCACCACTGGTCGCGCTCACCTTCTCGTTCGCCACCGCTTGCAGCACGGACGTCACCCGGTCGAGGTCGCCTCGGGGGCCGGTCTGGGGATCGGGTTCGTCCTGACCGGAACCACGCGGTCGCGCGGGGAGTGTCCGGCTGTCTTCGTCATTGTCCTGGATCAGCGGGACGCGCTCGTCCACGTCGGCGCCGAACCGGGCCCCGGCGGCGGTGAGCGACCACGCCCCGGGGCCTCCCGTGAGCAGGCCGAGGCCGGTCAGGAGCTCCAGCACGAGGGCGGCCAGCCGGTCCGGATCGGGGATCTCGGGGCCCGCGGCGCGCGCCCACTCGGCGCGGATCGGGGCGTCCTCACCGCCGAGGGTCTCCAGCGCGGCCAGAAGTTCCAGGTCGGGGACGGGGACGGAGGTGGCGGGGCGGCCGGGGTGCAGGCGGCCGGAGAGGTGGCGGACCAGGGCCAGCGCCGTGCGGCCCACCGGGTCGTCTGAGGGGAAGCGCGCGGTCGCCTCGGTCTCGTCCGGCATGACGAGCGCCACACCCTCGGCGCGGATCTCGGTGTCGCAGCCGAGCAGGTTGCCGAGGGCGGCGGCGGCCCTCCACTGGTGGGCGGCGAGGCGGTCGCGCTGGCGGTCGGGGAGGTGTTCCCGGTAGACCACGGCGGTCTCGGCCAGCAGGCGGCGCAGGCCGATCTCGCCCGCCTGGTCGCCCTCGGGGTCCGGGTCCGCCGCGTCGGCGAGGAAGGAGTCCGGGTCGTCGCCGGCCCGGGGCAGGTGGGCGGCGACGGCGCGCAGGGCGCCGGTGTGCGGCGTGAGTCCGACGTCGGCCGCCGGGTCGGCCTGGTGGGCGCGGACGGTCCCGGAGGTCTCGGTGAGCGCCCCGAGACCGACCAGGTGGTGCAGGGCCGCGCAGAAGGCGCGGCGTTCACCGAGGCCCCTCGTGGGGTCCGCGTCGATCCCGGCCTCGCGGGCGGCGGCGCGGACCCGGGAGGTGAGTGACCGCGCGCTGGTGGGCCCGGTCTGCTCGACCAGGACGGCGAGGGCCAGTGCGAGGTAGGTGTGGGTCCGGGGGGTGAACCGGGCGCCGGTGGACCTCGTGGCCGGGCGGACCACCTCGTCCACGAGGCCGCGCTTGACCAGGCGGGCGTGTTCGTCGGCCACGGTCAGCCGGTAGCCGAGGACCCGCTGGAAGCGCTGCACCAGCCACTCGGCGTGGGAGCGCACGAGGGAGAACTCGGCCGGGTGGGTGCGCCGGGTGAGCAGGGGGCGGGCCATGAGGGCGCGGGCGGCGGCCTGCCGCTCACCGATGAGGGCGGCGTCCTCGGTGTGTGCGCTGGTCTCCATCACTCCCACCCTCCGCTCGCGATGTCGATGGGGCCGGTGGTCTCCACGTCGGGGTCGCGGAGGTCGTCGGCGGCCGGGACCACGGGGAGCTCCAGGCTGTGCGGGCGCTCACCGGTCGTCGGTACGGCGTGCTGTTCGTAGGAGGTGACGCACAGGCTCAGGCCCTCCAGCGTCAGGTCCCCGCCCTCGCCCCGGATGGTGAGCTCCGCCCCGGGCGAGGCGTGGACGTGCAGGCGCAGCCCGAACTCCAGGTCCCCGGCCGAGGTGGGGCGGCGGGAGGCGTCACCGGAGCCGAGCGCGGCGGTGAGGAGCTCCATGAGGACCTCCATCCCGGCGCCGGACAGGTCCAGGCGGGCGCGGTCCGAGGTGGGTTCGGTGAGCAGGGACCGGATCTGCTCGGCACCGGCTCGGCGCCAGTGCGCGGAGGACTCGGCCGCGTCGCGCAGGCGGGCCTGCTGGGCGCGGTGGTCGCGCACGGGTTCGGGCGGGCGGGTCCCGGGGTGCTCGGTGACGGCGCTGCGGTCGGCCTCGGCGTGCCACCAGCTGGTGGTGGCCGCGACCGTGTCGTCCACCCGCCCCTCCAGGTGGCGGGCGGGGTGCAGGGCGAAGGCCGCGGTGGCCAGCGCCTCCGCGCGTTCCGGTTCCGCGGCCTCGAACCACGTCGCCAGGCGCAGCAGAGCGGCGCGGCCGTGCCGTGGCACCGGCCGGTCACCGGTGCCCTGTCCTTCGTCCGCGCGGTCGTCCGCCCACTGGTTGAGTCCCACAACTCAGCAGACTAGAGACCTCCGGGGCCCGCCACGCCCGGTTCGGCCACCCCGGACCCCGCTGAAATGCATCCCGCGTCCGATCTGACCAGCGGGTTCGAGAGTTTTCTCGACTTTGCGAGGATTCGTGGAAGCGGGTGCGGAGTCGAAGCTCACGTCGACTGGTCGTCGGGGGCCGCCGGAAGGGTGAGGCGTCCGCCGTCCGCGTCGGCCAGCGCGTCCCGCTGCTCCTGGGGCATGTCGTCGTCGTACTCGGTGATCGAGTAGGTGGAGAAGAACCAGGTCCCGTCCGCCTCCACCGGGTCCCCGAGCTCCACCTCCACGTCGTAGGGGTCGTTCTGGCAGCCCTGGTCCATGCACCAGGTGCCCAGGACCTCGCCCTCGCCCCGGGCGCGGGTGTCGCCCCACTCGTCCCACTCCATGTCGGAGAAGGTCGTGGACCCCGTGGCGACGTAGACCTCGGGGCGCTGGTCCTCGAAGCCCTCCTCGTCTCCGTGCAGGTTGAGGACCTGGACCTCGCCCTCCGCGACGGGCCCGTCGGCGGGCTCCGGGGAGTCCGTGCCGGGGGCGTCGTCCTGCGCCGTGGGGCGGTCCTCGACGGGCTCCTCGGACTCACCGCAGGCCGTCAGCGCCAGGACCGCCCCGACCATCAGGGCACCGGCCACGAGTGTGGACTTCAACCGACCTCCTCCGTTGGGTTCGCGACCATCCTGTCGCGGGATGCGGCGAGGCCCCCCGGCACACGCCGGGGGGCCTCGGACCCGCTCTGTTCCGTCACCGGAGCCCGGGGGCTCCGTCGACCACGCTCAGGTGGTCAGTAGCCGTAGCCGTGGTTGCCCTCGTCGGCACGGTCGTGCTCGCCCTTGTCAGCACTGTCGTGGCTGACGTTGGTGCTCGCCGGACCGTTGACGCAGTCGCCCGTGGTCTGCGGCGACAGGATCGGCACGTTGGCGCCGACCAGGCCGACAGCCAGCTCGGTGTTGCACAGCTGAATCGGAACCAACTGGAGGTTCTGATTGAACTGCTGGTCGCCACCGTGCGAGGCCGAGGCCGGAGCGGCCGCGAGCATCGCGCCGAGCGCGACACCGGCGATCGCCGTGGCGGCGGTGAACCTGCGCAGCATGGGTGGCTCCCTAGTCGATGTTGGTGCTGATCGGGCCGTTGACGCAGTCGCCCGTGGTCTGCGGCGACAGGATCGGCACGTTGACGCCGGCCAGGAGACCGACGGCCAGCTCGGTGTTGCAGAGCTGAACCGGAACCAGCTGAAGGTTCTGGTTGTACTGCTGGTCGCCACCGTGCGAGGCGGACGCGGGAGCGGCCGCGAGGATGGCGCCGAGAGCGACACCGGCGATGGCGGTGGCGGCGGTGAACTTACGCATTGTGGGGTTCTCCTAGTCGATGTTGGTGCTGATGGGGCCGTTGACGCAGTCGCCCGTGGTCTGCGGCGACAGGACCGGGACGTTCACAGCGACCAGACCCACGGCGGCGCTGGTGTTGCACAGCTGGACCGGGATGGCCTGGAGGTTCTGGTTGTACTGCTGGTCGCCACCGTGGGAACCGTGGGAGGCGGAGGCCGGAGTGGCGGCCAGAACGGCAGAGAAAGCAGCACCAGCAACGAGGCCGGCAACACCGAGCTTACGCAGCATTGAATTACCCTTCAGAGAAGTTTGAGATATGGTCTCGGTCGAACCGATTGCCGGGACTAGCTGATGTTGGTGCCGATGGGCCCGTTCACGCAGTCGCCCGTGGTCTGCGGCGACAGGATCGGGATGGTGACGGCCACCAGGCCGACGCTGCCCGTCAGGTTGCAGGACTGGATCGGAACGAGCTGCAGGTTCTGGTTGAACTGCTGGTCACCGCCGTGGGAGGCGGAGGCCGGAGCGCCCATGAGGAGCGCGCCCATCGCGGCACCAGCGACCAGGCCAGCAGCGGTCAGCTTCTTGATCATGTTTCCCCCGAGAATTCAAGCGAGGCATTGACAGAAAAAGACGCAGGCGCTTTTGCACCTGTGTCGCGGTGGACTGATGCAATCATCATCCGCCCCCCGATTTTTGTCAACGCCGAAACTCGGGAAACTAATTGTCCAGATTGCCGGGTGCGCTCTTTTTGCCCTTGAATACAAAAGGGACGATGCGGTGATTTATCAGCACGGTCCGGCCGCGCCGAAACGATCAAAGATCACACAGAGTGATCGAAGCGCACTCGGAGCGTGACCATCTCGCAACCGCCCGAATCAGGCGACCCCCCGTGAGCACCCCCCACGAAGCGTGACGGCGGAGCCCCCGGGCCCGGGGACCCCCTCGGACACACACCGTTCGGCCCCGGACACGACGAAGCCCCCGGCACCTGTTGGTGCCGGGGGCTCCGGTACTCCCTGTGGCGGGTGAAGGATTCGAACCTTCGAAGGCTAAGCCGACGGATTTACAGTCCGCTCCCATTGGCCGCTCGGGCAACCCGCCTGGGCTGCTGCGACGCCGTGGCGTCGCCGCGCAGGAACGACAATAGCGGATGATGGGCCCGAACCTGAAATCGTTTGGCGGGCGCGCCCCGACAGGGCTCGTCAGGCGGGGCCCGCACGGCGCGGCTAAGCTCTGAACCGGCCCGGACCGGGCCGGACGAGACGTACACGGGCGCCCCACAGCGTCCGTGACCCATGAGACGTAGCGGGGTGTGAGAGTACGTGGCCGCCGAATCCAGTTTCGACGTGGTGTCCAAGCTCGACCGTCAGGAGGTCGACAACGCGCTGAACCAGGCGGGCAAGGAACTGTCCCAGCGGTTCGACTTCAAGGGCACGGGGACCACCATCGCCTGGCAGGGCGAGGACGGCATCGAGATCAGGAGCGGCTCCGAGGAGCGCGCCCTGGCCGCCCTGGAGGTCTTCAAGGAGAAGCTGGTCAAGCGCAAGCTGTCCCTGAAGATCCTGGACGCGGCCGAGGAGGCCAAGCCCTCCGGCAAGGAGTACCGCCTCCCCATCAGCCTCAAGGAGGGCATCTCCACCGAGGACGCCAAGAAGATCTCCAAGCTCATCCGGGACGAGGGCCCCAAGGGCGTCAAGGCCCAGATCCAGGGCGAGGAGCTGCGGGTCAGCTCCAAGAAGAAGGACGACCTCCAGAACGTCATGAACCTCATCAAGGACAAGGACTTCGACCTGGCGCTCCAGTTCGTGAACTACCGCTAGGCACCGCCGAACGGCCGCCCTCCCCGGCAGGGGCGGGCGGCCGTTGGCGTTCAGCCCAGGTCCCACCTGCGGCGCAGTTCGCGGAGCCGCCGGACCCGCTCCTCCACCGGCGGGTGGGCGGCGAACAGGCGGCCCACGCCCCCGGGGAAGGGGTTGGTCGTCATCAGGTGCGAGGCGGCCAGCAGGGCGCGTTCACGGGGCAGCGGGTAGTCGCGGTTCCCGGCTTCCAGCTTGAGCAGGGCGTCGGCCAGCCCCAGGGGGTCGCCGGTGATCTCCGCCGCCCTCTCGTCGGCCCGGAACTCGCGCGCCCGGCCCACACCGAAGTAGACGACCATCGCCGCCAGCGGGGCGAGGACCACCATCATCAGTCCGCCCAGCAGGTTGGGCAGGTCCGTCTCCTCGGAGTCCCCGAGCGGGATCAGGAACGAGACCGCGGTCAGGGCGGTGATGAGCGCGGTCAGCGTCGCCGCCACCGAACTGATGAGGGTGTCGTGCGCGCGGATGTGCGCCAGTTCGTGGGCGAGGACACCGCGCAGCTCGCGTTCGTCGAGGGCGCGCAGCAGGCCGGTCGTGCAGCACAGGGCGGCGCGGCGGGGGCTGTTCCCGGTCGCGAAGGCGTTGGGTGAGCGCACCGGGGACAGGTAGAGCCGGGGCATGGGCTGCCGGGCGGCCGTGGCCAGCTCCCGCACCATCCGGTAGAGCTCGGGGCGTTCGATCTCGCTGACCGGGCGGGCCCGCATCGCGCGGAGCGCCAGGGAGTTCCCGAAGAGGTAGACCAGGATCCCCGCGCAGGCCACCAGCGCCACCGACGCCTGGAGCCCCTTCTCCGCACCGCACAGCCAGCCGACCACGACGGCGAGCGCCGAGACCCCGGCGAACAGGCCGACCGCGCGGATCGCGTTGACGTGCACGCGCCCTCCTTCCGCTGTTCGCCGCTGCCCGGCTCCGGATGCGTACATGGTGACAAACGTGCGGGTCCGCGTCTTGCGTTCCCCATGTGACCAGCTGTCGGTCACATCCCGCTTCCAACCCGGATTCGGAGGGGTTGTGACAATGGCCACCCGCCCCGCCGCGGGGTCGGGACGACGACCTATAGTGCGAACGTGGCCCTTGTCACTCCGAACACCACGGGGACGGGACGGCGCCCCGGCGGGGCGGGCGTCCCCTTCGAGGTGAGCGGGGGGCCGTGCCGTCGGAGGCGGAAGCCGAGGACGGCCCGGTCGCGGTCCGAGACCGCCGAAACACCACCCGGGGTTGGCGCACCCAGGGCGTGTGGGGGCCACGCCGTCCTCCTGCCCCCGATCCAGGCACCCGGCCCGTGACGGTGAGGTTCGGCCGGGGGTAGACACCACAGCGCCGCCGCCCGTCACGACCGGCGGCTGACCAAGGAGGTCTTCGATCTCAGTGGCCAAACAGATCGAACAGCTCGACCGGGTCATCATCCGGTTCGCCGGGGACTCCGGCGACGGGATGCAGTTGACCGGTGACCGCTTCACCCAGGAGACGGCGTCGTTCGGCAACGACCTCTCGACCCTGCCGAACTTCCCCGCCGAGATCCGTGCCCCCGCCGGGACCCTCCCCGGTGTCTCCAGCTTCCAGCTCCACTTCGCCGACCACGACATCATGACGCCGGGCGACGCCCCGGACGTGCTGGTGGCGATGAACCCCGCCGCGTTGAAGGCCAACCTCGGTGACCTGCGGCGGGGCGCGACCGTCATCGTCAACACCGACGAGTTCACCAAGCGCAGCCTGGCCAGGGTCGGCTACGCGGCCGACCCGCTCACCGACGGCACCCTGGACGGGTTCCACGTGAGCGCGGTGGGCCTCACCTCGATGACGGTGGCCGCACTGGAGGGGTCCGGCCTGTCCAAGAAGGACGCCCAGCGCGCGAAGAACATGTTCGCGCTGGGGCTGCTCTCCTGGATGTACAACCGGCCGACGGAGGGCACGACCTCGTTCCTGAAGTCGAAGTTCGCCAGCAAGCCGGACATCCTCGCCGCCAACCTGTCGGCGTTCCAGGCCGGGTGGAACTTCGGGGAGACCACGGAGGACTTCGCGGTCTCCTACGAGATCAAGCCCGCGAAGCTCCCTCCGGGCACGTACCGCAACATCACCGGGAACCTGGCCACCGCCTACGGGCTGATCGCCGGGTCGCGGCGGTCGGGGCTGCCCCTGTTCCTGGGGTCGTACCCCATCACCCCCGCCTCCGACATCCTGCACGAGCTCTCCCGACACAAGCGGTTCGGTGTGCGCACGTTCCAGGCGGAGGACGAGATCGCGGGGGTCGGCGCGGCCATCGGCGCCTCGTTCGGCGGCTCACTCGGGGTCACGACCACCTCCGGCCCAGGCATGGTGCTCAAACAGGAGGCCGTGGGTCTGGCGGTGATGACCGAGCTCCCGCTGGTCGTCGTGGACGTGCAGCGCGCCGGGCCCAGCACCGGCATGCCCACCAAGACCGAGCAGACGGACCTGTTGATGGCGCTGTACGGACGCAACGGTGAGTCCCCCGTGCCGGTGGTGGCCCCCTCCTCCCCCGCCGACTGCTTCGACGCGGCGCTGGAGGCGGTCCGGCTGGCGGTGCGGTACCGGACCCCGGTGATCGTGCTCTCCGACGGCTACCTCGCCAACGGCTCGGAGCCCTGGCGGCTGCCTGAGGTGTCGGAGCTGCCGGTGATCGATCCCGGCTTCGCCACGGAGCCCAACGGGCCGGACGGCGGGTTCCTGCCGTACCTGCGCGACGAGGAGACCCTGGCCCGCCCGTGGGCGGTACCGGGCACGGCAGGCCTGGAGCACCGGATCGGCGGGATCGAGAAGCACGCGCGGACCGGCGACATCTCGTACACGCCGGACAACCACGACCTCATGGTCCGCACCCGGCAGGCGAAGGTGGACGCCATCGCCAGGGACATCCCCGAGCTGGAGGTGTCCGACCCCACGGGCGACGCGAACGTGCTCGTACTGGGCTGGGGCGGCACCTACGGGTCGATCACCGCGGCCGTGCGCCGGATCCGGCGCTCCGGGGGCCGGGTCGCCCAGGCGCACCTGCGCCACCTCAACCCCTTCCCGGCCAACCTCGGCGACGTGCTGCGGAGCTACGACCGGGTCGTGGTCCCGGAGATCAACCTGGGCCAGCTGTCGCTGCTGCTGCGCGGCCGGTTCCTGGTGGACGTCATCGGATACAACAAGGTCCGCGGTCTGCCGTTCAAGGCGGAGGAACTCGCGGACGTGCTGCGGGAGGTCATCGACCGTGACTGAGACGAACGGGGCGCCCCCGGCCGGCCTGCGGCTGGTGCCCACGACCGACACCGAGTACCGCATGAAGGACTTCAAGTCCGACCAGGAGGTGCGCTGGTGCCCGGGGTGCGGCGACTACGCGGTCCTGGCGGCCTTCCAGTCGTTCCTGCCCCAGCTGGGCGTGCCCCGCGAGAACATCGTGATGGTGTCCGGGATCGGCTGCTCCTCGCGTTTCCCGTACTACCTGAGCACCTACGGCGTGCACTCGATCCACGGGCGTGCCCCGGCGATCGCGACGGGGCTCGCGGCCAGCCGCCCGGACCTGTCGGTGTGGGTGGTCACCGGGGACGGCGACGGGCTGTCCATCGGCGGCAACCACCTGATCCACGCGCTGCGGCGCAACGTGAACATCAACATCCTGCTGTTCAACAACCGCATCTACGGGCTGACCAAGGGCCAGTACTCCCCCACCTCCGAGGCCGGGAAGATCACGAAGTCCTCGCCGCTGGGGTCGCTGGACCAGCCGTTCAACCCGGTGTCGCTGGCGCTGGGCGCCGAGGCGGGCTTCGTGGCGCGGACCGTCGACTCCGACCGCAAGCACCTGACCTCGGTGCTGCGCGCGGCGGCCGACCACCCCGGCGCCTCGTTCGTGGAGATCTACCAGAACTGCCCGATCTTCAACGACGACGCGTTCGAGCCGTTGAAGGACCCGGCCGCCCGCGACCTGCGGCTGCTGCGCCTGGAACACGGTGAGCCGCTGCGGCTGGGCCCGGACCGCGGTGTGGTGGCGGACGGGTTCGGCGGCCTGGAGGTCGTGGACGTCGCGTCGGTCGACGAGGACCGGCTGATCCGGCACGACGCGCACCGCCCGGACCCGGGGTACGCGTTCGCCCTGTCCAGACTGGACCAGCCCGCCTTCGAGCACGTGCCGGTCGGGGTGTTCCGGGACGTACGGCGACCGGTCTACGACGAGCTGCTGAACGAACAGGTGGAGGACGCGCGGGCCGAGCACGGAGACGGTGAGCTGGGGGCGCTGCTGGCCAGCGGGGACACCTGGACCGTGGACTGACCCCCGGGTGACCTATTCCCCCGGGCGGCGTCGGGAAGTTCACCGCCGCCGCCCGGGGGTTCCTCCCGGTGTGTCCGTGTCCCAGGCAATACGCTGCCCCCATGCGTATCGTCATCGCCGGTGGACACGGAAAGATCGCACTGCGGCTGGCCAGGCTTCTGGCCGCCCGCGGTGACCAGCCCGTCGCCCTCATCCGCAACCCCGACCACACCCAGGACGTCGTCGACGCCGGGGCCGAACCGGTCGTCATCGACCTGGAACAGGCCACGGTCACCGAGTTGACCGAGAGGATCATGGACGCCGACGCGGTGGTGTTCGCCGCCGGCGCCGGTCCGGGCAGCGGCGCCGACCGCAAGTCCACGGTGGACCACGAGGCGGCCTCCCTGACCGCGAACGCGGCCGCGCTGGCCGGGGTGCGCCGTCTGGTGCAGGTCTCCGCGATCAACGTGGACCAGCCGGTGCCGGAGGGCACCGACGAGGTGTGGGCCGCGTACGTGGCCGCCAAGAAGGCGGCCGACGACGACCTGCGTGAGCACGACCTCGACCTGGACTGGACCATCCTGCGCCCCGGTCGGCTGACCGACGAGGCCGGAACCGGCCGGGTGGACCTGGGCGAGGCCGTGGAGCGCGACTCGGTGACCCGCGACGACGTGGCCGCCGTGATCGTGGCCCTTCTGGACGAACCGGGCACGGCCAAGCGGGTTCTCAACCTGGTGAACGGTGAGACGCCCGTCGTCGAGGCGGTCCGCGCCGTCGCCGGTTAGCCGCCCGGCCCCCGGGCTCCGGTGACGGGGCCCGGGGCCGTCGGTTCCCGGTACCACCACGGCGGTTCCACGGCGGTTTCCGTCGTCGGTGGCGGTTCCGGCCTTCTGTGGCCAGATGCCCTCATAGGAGGCATGATGGAACCGGAGCCCGGCGGAATCCCGCCACGGTGGACGCGGACGACCGGGAACGACCCCGACGGGTGAAGCAGCTCCGCAGAGCAGATGGGTACGGTTATTCATGAGCGTCACGCAGGTCGTGAGGGACAGCACTGTCGTCGAGCACGCCAAGGTCGCCGCGCAGCAGAAGCGCCGGATGTTCATCATCCAGCTCGAGGTCAACGCCTACGACGAGGCCTCCAGCAAGCTGCGGCCGGGGCTGACCCGCATCCTCGAGGGCATCGAGGAGGCCGGGTGGCGGCTGGAGCTGATCACCCCCAGCGAGACCGGTGAGTCCGCCGCCGCGCGCCTGTTCATCTTCCGCCCGGACACCGCGAAGAAGGAGTCCGAGCAGGCCGAGGCGCCGCAGGCCCAGCAGCAGGTGCCGCAGGACCAGTCCGGCCAGCAGCAGCCCTACCAGCACCACCACACGGGCGCTCAGCAGCCGGACCCGTACGCGGGTTACGGCCAGGGCTACGGTCAGCAGCAACAGCAGTACCCCGGTTACGACCCGCAGCAGTACCCGGGTTACGGACAGCAGCAGCCGGGCTACGGCCAGCAGCCCGGCTATGGACAGCAGTACCCGGGTTACGGACAGCAGCAGGGCTGGTAGCCGAACCCCCTCCCGAACAGCGGGGCCCACACGGTGTGACCGTGTGGGCCCCTTTTTCGTGTCCGCGTTCGCCCGTGTACGAAGGGCCATATCCGGACTGAAGCGGGTTCCGATGCAATTGCCGGAAGTTCGACTGCGCCTCGCTTTCGGTTGTGTAACGCAGGTGGCTGCCAAGGAATGACATGTCCGCCATGTCCGGTGCGAAGCCGAAGAAACTCCTGAGAAACTCTGAACTCTTCCTGAAAATCACTTCGAGCAGGCGCCCAGCTACGCTAAGTTAATTACGGCGGCCGCAGCCAACGTGTTTTGCACTTCCGAAAGGTAACCACCATGCCCCGTATCGCCAAGGTTTCCGGATTCGTCCTCGCCACCGGCCTCGCCTTCGGCGCCCTCACCGGGACCGCCGCGGCCGACAACAACGCCCACATCCAGAACATCACGATCCCGATCTGCCTCGACGTCCTCAAGGCCTCCGGCTTCAGCGCGAGCGGCTGCAACGTCGTCGACTGGAACTCCACCTCGGGCATCGCCGTCCACGACTAGGCCCCTGCCGTCGCGCGACCCCCCGTCAGACCTGCCCGATCCACCTGAGAAACACCAACCGAAAGGGAACACACAATGAAGCGCATCACCGCCGTCTCCGGTCTCATCCTCGCCACCGGCCTCGCCCTGGGCGCCATGACCGGCACCGCCGCCGCCGACAACAACGCCCACATCCAGAACATCACCGTGCCGATCTGCGCCGACGTGATCTCCTTCGCGGGCTTCAGCTCCGAGGGCTGCAACGTCGTCCACAACAACATCACCTCCGGCGTCGCCGCCTTCGACTGGTAGTTCCGGCTCCGGGCACGGGAACGACGCGGGGCACGGTGTTCACCCACCGTGCCCCGCGTTTCGCGTGTTCAGCCCCCGCAGACGCCCGCGACCACGCCCTCGGCCGGGTCCGTGACCAGCCGCGCGTGCGTCCCGGAGTCGTAGCGCGAGGTCCCGTATCGGAGCTTGGCCCGTTCGATCCCCTCCGGCCGGAAGCCCGCCCGCTGGGCGACCAGGCAGGAACCGGGGTTGTTCACCCGGTGCCCCGTCTCCACCCGGAACAGGTCCAACCGGTCGAAGGCGAACTCCGCGGCCAGGCGGGCACCGGCCGAGGCCACGCCCCGGCCCTGCTCGGCCGGGTGCGTCCAGTACGACAACCAGCCGAGACCGTGCCTGCGGCTGGTCACACCGACCTGCGTGTGCCCCAGGACCCGGTCGGTCCCGTCGACCACGGCGAACCCGTGGACGTCACCCTCCTCGGCCAGGCGCCCGCACCGCGCGATCCACTCCAGGGCCTCCTCACGCGTGCGCGGCACCTCGGGTTCCTGCCAGGCCAGCTCGTCCCAGCGGAAGGCCTCCAGCAACCGGTCGGCGTCGCCCCGGTTCCACTCACGTAGGCGGTACAACCGCAACCCCTCTCATGACGGTTCAGGTCGCGCCAACCTAGAACCGACCCGCGGCCGAGGCAAGCCCTTTTGCCCCCTCGGAGCGGTTCGGGCGTGTCACACGGGGGCGGGGGTGGTACGTCTCTCCTGACATGACGACGACAGAGGTCTTCGAAGCCCACCGC
Organism: Nocardiopsis sp. iso_237; assembly: GCF_056173345.1. NCBI lineage: Bacteria > Bacillati > Actinomycetota > Actinomycetes > Streptosporangiales > Nocardiopsidaceae > Nocardiopsis > Nocardiopsis sp. iso_237. The sequence goes on from NZ_CM149669.1 coordinate 5,770,906, forward strand.
TCCCTCCTGACCGGGGTCGCCTACCGCGTCCTCGGCACCGCGGCCGACGCCGAGGACGTGGTCCAGGAGGCCTGGCTGCGGTGGTCCGGGGTGTCCGGGGGCGAGGTGGACAACCCCCGCGCCTACCTGGTCACCGTGGTGTCCCGGCTGTCCATCGACCGGCTGCGCAGGGCCAGCGCCCGGCGCGAGTCCTACGTGGGCGAGTGGCTGCCCGAACCGGTCAGCGACCTGCCCGACGCCGCCGAGCGCGCCGAGCTCGCGGATTCGGTGGAGTTCGCCCTCATGGTGGTGCTGGAGACCCTCAGCCCCCTGGAGCGGGCGGTCTTCGTCCTGCACGAGGCCTTCCAGCTGCCCTACGCGCAGATCTCCGAGGTCATCGGCCGGAGCGAGGACGCCACCCGGCAGCTGGCCCGGCGCGCGCGGGACCACGTACGGGAGCGCCGCCCCCGGTTCGAGGCCGACCGGACCCAGCGCCGCCTCATGACCGAACGCTTCCTCCGGGCGTGTCTGGAGGGCGACCTGGACGGGCTCAAGGGGATGCTCGCGGACGACGCCACGATGGTGAGCGACGGCGGCGGCAAGGCCCGGGCCCCGCTGCGGGTGCTGCACGGCTCCCGGAAGGTGGGCCGGTTCCTCACCGCGATCTCGGAGGAGCGCAACATCTCGCGCTTCCTCAGGTCCGTGGGCGCGGACACCGCGGCGGAGCTGTCCATGGAGGTCACCGAGGTGAACGGCGGACCCGCCGCGTTGGTGGCCGCCGGGGGTTCCCCGGTGCTCCTGCTGGCGCTGGACGTCTTCGAGGACCGGGTGCGGCACGTGTACCTGATGGCCAACCCGGACAAGATGTCACGTCTGCGGGTGCCCGATCCGTCCTAGGGGCATGGACATCACCGTTGTGGGCGGTGGCCTCGCCGGACTGACCGCGGCCATCGCCAGCGCCGAACTCGGCGCGAACGTCACCCTGCTGGAATCCCACCGGACGCTGGGCGGGAGGGCCCGCTCCACCGAACCGCCGTACGTGGCCAACGACGGCCCGCACGTGCTGTACTCCGACTCCGCGCCCTACGCCTGGCTGCGCGAGCGCGACCTGGTGCCACCCGCCAGGGCGTTGCCCGCGCGGGCAGCCCTCGGGGTGCGCTGGCGTTACCGGGGCTCGCTCGGCGGCCCCCCGGCCGCGGTGCTCCGCGCCGCCGCCCGCCGGAGGCTGCGCGCCCCGCACGACCGGGACTTCGGCTCGTGGGCGGAGGAGGAGCTGGGCGCCGAGTCCGCGCGGGCGGTGGGCTCCATGATGGGCGTGGCCCTCTTCCACGCGGAACCCGGGACGCTGTCCGCCGCCTTCGTGTGGGAACGGTTCCTGCGGGTGACCCGCCCGGCGTGGCCCTCGCCCCGGTACGTGGTCGGCGGCTGGACCGCGCTGGTGGACCGCCTCGCCGACCGCGCCCGTGCGGCGGGGGTGCGGATCGAGTTGGAGGCCCGGGCCGCCGAGCGGCCGGAGGGGACGACGATCGTGGCCACGTCGCTGGACTCCGCGCGCGCCCTGCTCGGTGACCCCTCCCTGACCTGGGAGAGCGGCCACACGCTCATGGTGGACCTGGGAGTGCGGCACCGCTCCGGGGACCCGTTCCTGGTGTTCGACTCCGACGAGTGCGGGTTCCTGGAGCGCTACAGCGTCGTCGATCCCACCCTCGCTCCGGCCGGGGAGGACCTCGTCCAGGCCCAGCTGCCGGTCCGGCCCGGCGAGTCGCGCGCGGCGACCACCGAACGCCTGGAGGCTCTGCTCGACACGGCCCTGACCGGTTGGCGGGACCGGCTGACCTGGCGGCGCGACCAGGTGGCCCGGGGCCGCACCGGTGCCCTGGACCTGCCCGGCACCACGTGGCGGGACCGGCCCGCCATCGACCGGGGCGACGGTCTCTACCTGGCCGGGGACGCGGTGGCCGCGCCCGGGCTGCTGGGCGAGGTGGCCCTCACCAGCGCCGTGCGCGCCGCCGAGCTGGCCACCGGCCGGAGCACGTCCCGCACCGGCGCCCGCTCGGGGGCGGGCACCGTCTGATCCCTCCGGGGCCGGGACGCTTCGACGCTCCCCGGCCCCCGTGGACCGCCTGATCAGGCAGGGACGTGGCTGACCGCCTCCACGTTGTTGCCGTCGGGGTCGCGCACGAAGGCGCCGTAGTAGTGCTCGTGGTACTCCGGCCAGACCCTGGGTTCGTGCAGCACCTCGGCTCCGGTCTCCACCGCCGCCGCGAAGAAGGAGTCGACCGTGGCCCGGTCCGGTGCCAGGAAGGCGATGTGCGACTCCCTCGCCGGTCCCTCGGACTCACTGGGGGCGATCCAGAACTGGGGGTGCTCGCTGCCGTAGCCGATCACCGGCCCGTACTGGAGCATGCGCCGGTGGCCCAGCGCGGCGAGGACGGCGTCGTAGAAGGTGGCGCTGGCTTCGGGATCAGCGACCTGGATACCGAGGTGATCGAGCATGCCCCGAGTGTGACACGCGCCACCGACGTTCCCTCGGCTCCGAACCGCCGTGCGTCCGGTCCGGATCGGGCCTGTGGAAACCGACCGGTACCCCCCCGGTCAGGCGACCCAGCGGTAGAGGTGTTCGGGGCGGCCCGCCGAGCCGTAGCGCATGCGGAGCTCCGCGCGGCCGTCGGCGCACAGGTGCTCCAGGTAGCGGCGCGCGGTGACCCGGGAGACCCCGGACCGTTCCGCGACGTCGGAGGCGGAGACCTCGCCCTCGGCCTCGCGCAGCACGCCCGCGACCAGGTCGACGGTGGCGGAGGTAAGCCCCTTGGGCAGGGAGCGGGCGGCGGGCGGGCGCAGCAGCCCGAACAGCCGGTCCACGTCCTGCTGCGTGGCCTGCCGTTCCCCCTCCATCTGCCGACGCGCCACCGCGTAGCGTTCGAGCTGGTCGCGCAGGGCGCTGAGCGGGAACGGCTTGAGCAGGTAGTGGACGGCCCCGCCGTGCAGGGCGGCGCGGACCTGGGCGATGTCGCGGACGGCGGTGATCATCAGGAAGTCGGGTTGGGGGGCGCTCTGGGAGGTGGCCGAGCGCAGGGTGTGCATCACCGAGGTGCCCGAGGCGTCCGGCAGGTGGAGGTCGAGCAGAACCAGGTCGGGGCGGTGACCGCGTACCTGTGCCAGGGCCGCGGCCGCCGTGTGCGCCACCCCGACCACGGTGAACTCGGGCACCGACTCCACCAGCTCCTGGTGGTTGCGGGCCACCCGGACGTCGTCGTCGACGACCAGCACGCGGATCACCGGGTCACCGCCGCCGTGACGACCGGCAGGCAGGCGGTGAACACCGCGCCCTCCTCGGCGTCGGGTGCCTCCATCTCGATGCTTCCCCCTCTGCTCTCACAGACCTGTTTGACCAGCGCCAACCCCAGGCCACGGGTGCCTCCGTCGCGGGAGGCCTTGGTGGTGAACCCGTAGCGGAAGATCTCCTCCGCCAACTCGTCGGACACCCCCTGCCCGGAGTCGGTCACCCGGATCTCCAGGAGGTCGTGCGGCAGTCCCGTGTCGGCGGCGGTGTGCAGGCGCACCATCAGCTCCACCCACCCGTTCGGGGTGACCGCGTCCAGGGCATTGTCCACCAGGTTGCCCAGGGTCAGGAGCGCGTCCGAGCGCAGATCGCCCTTGAGGGACGCGGGAACGCTGGTCATCGGGGAGAGCCGAAGGTCCACGCCGAGCTCGGAGGCCTGGGCGGACTTGGCCAGGGTGAGCGCCGCGAGCGCGGGGTCGCGGACGTGCTCCGCCACGCCGCTGGAGGTGCGGGTGTGCGTGGCGGCGAGGTCGGCCAGGTAGGCGCGGGCCTCGTCGTGGGCACCGAGTTCGAGCATCCCGGCGACGGTGTGCACCCGGTTGGCGAACTCGTGGGTCTGGGCGCGCAGTCCCCGGGTGACGGTCCGCGCCCCGTCCAGTTCACCGGTGAGCCGGTCCACCTCGGTGCGGTCCCGGAGGGTGACCACGGCCCCGGCCTCCTCGCCCCGGATGCGCACGGGCATCCGGTTGGCGACCAGGACGCGGTCGCCGGAGAGCAGGATGAGGTCGTCCCCGGGGTCGGCTCCGGACACGATGTCGCGGGCCCGTTCGGAGAGGCCGAGGTCGTCCAGGCGGCGGCCCTCCACCCCCTTGGACAGGCCCAGCATGGTGCGGGCGGGCTGGTTGACCAGCAGGACCCGGTCGTCGCGGTCCACCGCGAGCACGCCCTCGCGCACCGCGTATAACAGGGCCTCCCGGCTCTCCAGGAGCGTGGTGATGTCGGCCGGTTCCAGGCCGTGCGTCTTGGTGCGGACCTGCCGGGAGAGCACCCAGGAACCGCCCACGCCCAGGACGAGCACGAGCGCGGTGGCGGCCAGGATCACCGGGATCGAGGCGCGCGCGTCGGTGGTGGCGCTGGAGTCCAGGATGCCCAGGGACACGTATCCCACGACCTCCCCGTGGGCGTCGCCGCCGTTCAGCGAACCCCCGCCGGAGAACACGGGGATCTTGGCGCGCACCGTGCGGCCCTGGGTTCCGTCCTGCACGCCCGTCCACTCGGCGCCGTCCACGACGGGGCCGGGCGGGGTGGACACGGTCTCCCCTATCCGGTCCTTGTCCGGGTGCGTGTGCCGGGTCCCGTCGGGCGAGGCGATGACGAGGTAGTCGGCGCCGGTGGCGGCGGAGATGCGGTCGGCCAGGGGATCGAGGTCCTCGGACGGGTCGGGTGCCTGGAGGCCCTCGACGACCTCGGGCAGGACCGCGACCGACCGGGCCACGGTGAGCACGCGTTCGGCGTACTGGCGGTCGGTCTCGCGGTCGACGTGGATCGCCCAGAGGGAGCCGATGACGGTGAGCGCCACCGCCAGAAGACAGACATATCCAATGAAAAGGGACCCGGTGAGCGTGAGGCGGCCGGATGCGGGATGAGGGTTCATGAGCACTCCAGTGGCCGGGGTGGGATCTCCCGGCCGGTGAACGCGCAGGTCGGCGTCGCGGGGACGGCTTCGCTAGCAAGCTTCACGAACAATACGACCAATATGACTCCAGTTTTAACAAAGACCTCACAGTGGCGTGCCCACGGTCACACTGTGGTCTGGATCTCCCCTGCGTCCGCGCACTGGGAGACGTGCACGGACATTCAGGAAGGAGAGGACGATGCGCGATCGTGGCGTGCCGCTCCGCGTGGCGGGAGGGCTCTGTGCCCTCCTCCTCGTCGGGACGGCACTGTACGACGTACGTCAGAGCGCCGCCTCCGGCGACGGGGCCCAGGAGAAGGTGCTGCTCATCGCACCCGCCGGCCCCGGCGGCGGATGGGACACCCTGGCCCGGGAGATGCAGAACGGCCTGCGTGAGGAGGACCTGCGGTACAACGTCGAGGTCCGCAACGCCGAGGGCGCGGGCGGCACCATCGGGCTGGCCCAGACCGTGGGCCGCGACGGCCAGGACAACGTGCTGACCATGACCGGACTGGGCATGGTGGGCGCGGTGGAGACCACCGGGTCGCTCTACACGATGGAGGACGCGACCCCCATCGCACAGCTGGCGTCGGAGTACCTCGCGATCGTCGTCCCCAAGGACTCGCCGTACGAGACCATCGACGACCTCGCCGAGGACTGGAACGAGAAGTCCGGGACCCTCCCCGTGGCGGGCGGTTCCATGGGCGGCGTCGACCAGATCTTCGCCGCGCAGGTCGCCCAGTCCATGGGGATCTCGCCCGGCGACATCAACTACCTCCCGTACTCGGGCGGCGGCGAGACCCTGACCTCGCTGCTCTCCGGGACGTCGGCGGTCGGCTTCGGCACCCTGGGCGACTTCAGCGACCAGATCGAGGAGGACGGCCCGCTGCGCGCGCTCGCGGTCTCCTCCCCCGAACGCCTGGACGGCGTGGACATCCCGACCATGGTCGAGCTCGGCTACGACCTGGAGATGTCGAACTGGCGCGGGGTGATCGCCCCTCCCGGCCTCTCCGAGGAGGAGGCCGACGAGCTGGAGGCGCTGGTGCGCGAGCTCCTGGCCACCGACTCCTGGGCGGACACGCTGGAGCGCAACCGGTGGACCGACACCTACCAGGGCCGCGCGGAGTTCGAGGAGTTCCTCGACGAGGAGGTCGCCCTGACCCAGGAGACCGTGAAGGAGCTGGGACTGTGACGCCCGACGAGACCCGCGTGACCGGGTCGACGGACACCCCGGAGGCCGAGGCCCCCGAGACCGACGCCCCCGCGGCCGAGGCTGTCGAGGCCGCGTCCCCCGAGACCACCGGGGCCGAGACGCTCGACCCCGAGACCACCGTCTGGCGCGGCCCCACCGCGTGGGTCATCCCCGCGCTGGTGGCGGCGCTGGGGGCCGTCGCCCTCTGGGGCGGCCTCACCATCGAGGCGCCGCCCAACGCCACCCGGCCCGGCCCGGGCGCCTTCCCCGGCGCCGTGGGCGTGCTGCTGCTGGTCGTCGCCGTGTGCATGACCGTGGTCAACCTGCGCAACCGGAACACCGGCGACGGCTCCTCCACCCTGGACTGGTTCGAGGGCCGCCCGGTGCTGCTGGTGCTGGCCGGGCTGGTGGTGCACGTGGCCCTGCTGGAGATCCTGGGCTGGCTGTTCGCTGGCGCTCTGCTGTTCTGGGTCGTGGCCTACGCCTTCGGCGCCCGCGCCCACCTGCGTGACGCGATCGTGGCGCTGTCGATGTCCGCGGCGGTCCAGGTCGGCTTCTCGCTCGGCCTCGGACTCAGCCTGCCGGGCGGCTTCCTGGAGATGGTGCTCTGATGGACACTCTGATCAGCCTCGCGGACGGGTTGGCCTCGGCGCTGACCCCGCAGAACCTCATGTGGGCCTTCCTCGGCGTGCTGCTCGGCACCGCCGTGGGCGTCCTGCCGGGCATGGGCTCGGCCATGGCGGTGGCCCTGCTGCTGCCCGTCACCTTCCGTCTCGACCCCACCAGCGCGCTCATCCTGTTCGCCGGTGTGTACTACGGCGGCATGTTCGGTGGCGCCACCACCTCGATCCTGCTCAACACCCCCGGGCAGGCGTCGTCGATCGCCACCACCTATGAGGGCCACAAGATGGCGCTCAAGGGCCGGGCCGCCCAGGCGCTGGGCACGGCGGTGATCGGTTCGTTCGTGGCGAGCGTCATCGGCACGCTGGTCGTGGCTCTGTTCGCCCCGGTGATGGTGGCGTTCGCGCTCAACTTCGGCCCCGGCGAGTACTTCGCGCTGACGGTGTTCTCGTTCGTGGCCGTGGCCGCGGTCGTGTCCGGCTCGGTGGTGCGCGGCATCGCGTCGCTGCTCATCGGTCTGGCCATCGGCATGGTCGGGATCGACGGGCAGAGCGGTGCCGCCCGGTTCGACTTCGGTTCCTCCAGCCTGCTGGACGGGATCGACATCGTGATCGTCACCGTGGGCCTGCTCGCCCTCGGTGAGGTGCTGTACATCGCGGCCCGGGGCAAGTCGGCGCCGAACTTCGCGTCGATCCGCACCGGCCGCCCGTGGCTGGGCCGCAAGGACCTGCGCCGCTCCTGGAAGCCGTGGCTGCGCGGCACCGCTCTGGGCAGCGCCTTCGGGCCGATCCCCGGCAGCGGCGCCGAGGTCCCGACCTTCCTGTCCCTGGGCCTGGAGCGCAAGCTCGCTGAGCGCCGTGAGCGCCGGACCGGGGAGAAGAGCGAGTTCGGCCAGGGCGCGATCGAGGGTGTGGCCGGTCCGGAGTCGGCCAACAACTCCAGCGCGGCGGGCACGATGGTCCCGCTGCTGGGACTGGGCCTGCCGACCTCCGCCACGGCCGCGATCATGCTCGCCGCCTTCCAGCAGTACGGGCTCCAGCCGGGGCCGGTGCTGTTCGAGCGCAACGCCGACCTGGTGTGGACCCTGCTGGCCTCGCTCCTGATCGGCAGCGTCCTGCTGCTGGTGATCAACCTGCCGTTCGCGCCGCTGTGGGCCAAGCTGCTGAAGCTGCCCAAGCCGTACCTGTACGCGGGCATCACGCTGTTCTCGGTGCTGGCGGTGTACGCCATCAACACCTCGATCACGCACCTGGTGATGTTGCTGGCCATCGCCCTGTTGGGCCTGGCGATGCGGACCTTCGGGGTCCCGGTCGCCCCCGCGCTGATCGGTGTGGTGCTCGGGCCGATCGCGGAGACCGAGTTCCGCCGTGCGCTGGCCGCCTCGTCGGGCGACCCGTCGATCCTGGTGGGCAGCGGCATCTCGATCGGGCTGTACGCCCTGGTCCTGGTGGCGGCCCTGGTTCCGGTGATCTCCCTGCTGCGTCGCCGCGCCGCGGCCCGCAGGGTCGAGAGGACCACCGAGCGGGTCTGACCCTCCCGTCCCCCCAGCGGCCCCCGGGTACCGTTCCCCGGGGGCCGCTCCCGTGTGTCAGTCCTCGCGCCCCTGCTCCACCGCCTCGTACAGGGCCCGGATGTTGCCGCTGCCGAAGGTGGTGGCGCCCAGGCGTTCGATCACCTCGAAGAACACGGTGTTCCTCGGGTGGGTGGAGCGGGCGAAGATCTGGAAGAGCTGGCCGTCGTGGTCCTCGTCCACGAGGATGTCCAGCTCCCGGAGCTCGTCCACCGTGTGTCTACGCAGGTCCAGGCGCTCAGCCAGCAGCCTGTAGTAGGCGCCGGGGGTGGACAGGAAGGCGACCCCGCGCCGCCGCAGCGCCCGCACCGTGCTCACCGCGTCGGCGGTGCTCAAAGCGATGTGCTGGACCCCGGGGCCGCCGTGGTCGCGCACGAAGTCGTCGATGTGTCCGGGGTCGAGGTCCTGGTCCGGTTCGATGAGGGTGAGGGTGACGTCGCCCCCGGCGGAGCGGACGATGCGCGAGACCATCGCCTGCGAACCGACGACGATGCGCTCCTCGAAGATCACCTCGAAGCCCAGGACGCTCCGGTAGTACTCGACCGTGGGATCGAGCCGCCCCGGTGCCAGGCAGACCGCGAGGTGGTCGACGGTGAGCAGCCCGAGGTCGGTCGTCCCTCCCCCGGCCACCGGGGAGAGACCGGGCAGGCGGCGCACGTCGGTGCCGGGAGGGCGTTCGACGAAGGTGTGCGTGACGTCCCCGAACCCGCCGACGGTGGCGGTGACCACCCCGTCGCGTTCGGTGGGCGCGGCCACCGACTCCGCGCCCCGGGAGACCGCGAGGTCGTGGGCGGCCCGGGCGTCCCCGGCGGTGAGGGCGATGTCCGCGACCCCGTCGCCGTGCGCGCGGACGTAGTCGGCCACCGGGTGGTCGTCGGTGAGCGCCTGGGTGAACACCATTCTGATGTCGCCGGCGCCCACCATGGTGGACCGCTCGGTGTCGTTCTGGACGCTCTCGGCCAGGGTGCCCAACCCGTACCCGTCGCGCATGCGCAGGGCGGCCTTCTCGGCGTCCGCCGTGTGGATTCTGAGGTGGTCGACCGTCAACCCGTGCAGGGCCGTCATGGACTCTCCCCTGGAAGTCGGTGATCCGCGCGCTGGAGGCGCCACGGGATCCCGAGACTATGCAGCGTCCCTCCCCCGGGAAAGGAGCCCTCAGTGGGCGGGAAAGGCCCCCGAGCGACGAAGCGCTGGTCACCCGGCCGAGCCCGTTACCGGTGTGACACAAGGGGTTACCAAAGTTCTTCCGGGGTCCGGCGCGAACCGGGTGTCCCGGTGGCCAGGTCGCCCCGGGCCGCCTCCCGCGCGGGCCCTCGACCCCTAGACGGTGACGCGCAGGAGGGGGATCCGCTGGGCGACGGCCACCAGGACGAGGCTGATCAGTGTCGTGGCGACGGCGTACCCGGCGGCGATGGTCAGGCCCACCAGCCCGTCGGGGGTCCCGCCGAGGTCCCGCAGCGTGTACAGGACCATGACGTGCACGAGGTAGACCCCGAAGCTCAGCCCAGACAGCACCGCGATCGACCGGTTCACCCGGCTCTCCGGGCCCAGCCCCGCCACCTGGGTGCCCCAGGCGCGCAGCAGGAGGAAGGCGCCGACCGACGCGACGATCACGGTCGGGGACAGGAAGTCGTAGACGTACGCGGCACCGGTCCCCCACTCGCCCGCCGTGGCGGCGGCGCCCCAGGCGCCCAGGACGGTCCCGGTGGTGCCCAGGACCAGGGCCACCGAACCGTGGAGGGCGTCGCGCGGCCCCTGCTCCCGTTCCGCCAGGAGCCAGCCCAGCAGGTAGTAGCCGAGGAACGGCAGGAACCTGGTGGCGGCGGTGACCCCGCCGACCCCGTCGACGAGGGCGGACAACTGGTCGACCATGCCCACCGACAGAGCCGCGCCAGCGAACCACCACAGGCCCGTGCGCGAGGTGTGCGCCACCACCGTGCGCAGGAAGGGCGTGAACACGTAGAGCCCGGCGATGACGTACAGGAAGTACAGGTGGATCGAGGGCGATCCCGAGGCCGCCTGGGCCAGGGAGTCGGGGAACCCGAGGCCGTCGCGCCAGAACTGCCACAGCAGGTAGGCGGCGGTCCACACGAGCAGCGGCACGCCGATCCGGGCCCACCGCTTCCGGTAGAACCCCCGGACGTCCTCGTCGCGCGGGCGCAGCAGGAGCGCACCGCTGATCATGACGAACACCGGCACGCACCAGCGCAGCGCGGCGTCCACCACGTGCGCCCCCCACCAGGTGGGGCCGCCCAGGTCGGTGTAGGTCGTGCTCACGAACGGCGAATAGGCGTGCACCAGCACGACGGCGGCCATGGCGGCCACCCGCGCGAAACCCATCCACGCGGTCTTCGAGACCGTCGGGGCGGCGGGAGGCGGGGCTACGGCGTTTTGGGGGGCTTCATCGACTCGCACACCTTCACCGATATCTGTTCGTTACCTGAAACGCAAGTCAGGATTTCGTTACCCGGGGTCAGTGATCGGGTCTCTTCCGTGGTCAGCGACCCCCTCCGGAGGCCCACAGGAAAATGGAGGAGAACACCGACAGGACGCCGAAGATCACCGCGAACGGCGCGCTGACGACCAGAGCGAACACCTTGGGTGCCAGCCCCCGACACGCCAGGAGGACCAGGACCGCCCCGCAGAGGTCGAAGAGGTACAGGCGCGGATCGACCGACCTCAGCGGGTAGGTCGGAGAATCCTGCCAGACGTACAAGGGAGCGAGCAAGAGTCCGATGATCACCGCGGCGGCCATCAGCCGCCGCATGGTCCGCTCAGAACGGAGCCGGAAGCCGAAATGGCCCAGTAGCGCCCCGAAGACGAGGCCGATGACGAGCCACCCCCGGTATTCGAGGTCGTTCTGGGCGTACTCGACGAACCGGGAGCCGACGAAGTGCCCGAGGACCCCGAACAGCAGTGTGGTCGTCCCAGCCAGCGTGGCGTGTCCCGGGCGCGACGCCGCCCAGCCCGCCAGCACCGTGGGGAGGACGAACAGACCGAACGAGACGCTCGGGTACTCGTTCACCTTGAGCACGTACAACGCCGATAACACACCACCCGCCGCGCCCAGCGGAGCGGTCGCGAGCAGCAGAGCCCACAGGTGTCGGTCCCAGAACGCACGAAGCGCGGACAGCGGAGGTTCGGGGCGCTCCTCCAGCCCCAGAAGGCGCACGAGGCTCGAAGCAGCGGTTGCGGTCTCGCGCATCGAATCCTTCCACCTCGGGCGAGCCCGGGAATCCGGGGGCACGTCGGTGAGGCCCTCACCCTCCGAACCCGACAGCCGGAGCCGATGGCGCGGTGACCCCGTGGAATCGGGAGTCGATGTGGTCAGTAGTCCCCGCTCGCGACCCACACGAGCATGAAAAGGGCGGCCACTCCGAAGGCCAGCGGCAGGACGAGCGCCGCCGCGCACAGTACTGCCGTGCTCCGGGTCTTCCAACCTCGGCAGAGCGCAAGCAGCAGCAGGGTCAGGAACGCCTCCACAAGCACCGGGACCGGGTGAACGCCGACCCTCCCGGACACCGAGGAGACCTGGAAGGACAGGCACGCGAAAACTGCCACCAGCCCCAGGGGGAGACCGCCCGCGAACCCCCGGGCGAACGTGGACCCCGAGCGGAGCCGGTCCCCGAGAAATCCCAGCAGGGGCCCTACAACGAGGCCCACCGAGACCCACGCCCGGTACTCCAACACGTTGACGTCGTCCACGAGCGTCACCGAGACCATCAGATGTCCCAGGACCGCTGCCAAGTAGACGGACAGGCCGGTGACCGTCGCGAGCCAGGGCCTCGCCGCCAACAAGCCGAGCAGGACGGGAGGCACGACATAGAGGCCGACTGACAGTTCCAGGAACCCGCCGTCCTCGGGATGTAACCCGTTGACGAACGCCGCAAGTGATCCGCAGACGAATCCCGCCCCCAGAGCGAGCGTCAGGAGGAGCCACCGATGACGGATCCCAGGCCACACCTGAGGTGGGGCTTCCCGGCCCGAGGGCTGGCATGATCCGGGGTCTTGGTCAGCCCCTGTCTCCAATGGGTCGCCGGAGGGGGAGCCAGCCATCAGGGACGCCCCCCGGTGAGAACATCTCCCAAGTAACCAAGGCTCTCCTCGTCCTCGAAGTAACCGCTGTGACCAGTGTCTTCCTCTGGGTCGAGCCGGTTGCCCAGAGTCTCACCAGGGTTCTCCGGGTCTGCATAGAACTCCTCCGTATGCAACGCCGTTCCGAAACCATCGCTCGCCATACCGGACAGCTCCCGCGCAGTCTCGATGTCGTCGTCATCGCCCTGGATGATGTGGACATTTTCCTCATCTGCTGGAGTTCGGCACGGATGAGGCGGTAGGCCCGGATGTCCTCAGCCCAGAGCCGAAGGACGGCCGCACCGTTCGTCAGAGCGGACCCGGCGTCACGCCAGGACTCCAGATCCTTGGCCGAAGCGGAACTGATGTCCCAGGAGACGAGGTCGGTGAACTCGACGGCCGCGCTGTTGAACTGACCATCCAGGCCTTCGGCTCGCCCGTACATCGTCTGACAGATTCCGTCGAGGGTCTCCGCGCCGCTCTCGATGGCCGAGGGCTCGGCGTCGATGTCCGGGGGAAGGCCCAAAGACATGGCGGGGATAGACATGGGGGATATCCGTTCCTGCCGGAGGGAGCTGGTCAGGGGAAGTTGATCTGGAGGTCCAGCGCCTCCAGCCCCTCCTGGTAGGCCTCAGCGTTCTCGTGGTCGGTGTCGACGATCTCGATCGTGGCTCCCTGGACGTTCATGGCCAGCCCGATGCCATGGTCGGCCACGGACCGAATGTGCTGGAAGGCGTCCGTCTCGAAGTCACCCAGCCCTGCCGTGACGTGCCGGGAAACCACACCGCGCAGGTCATCGACGGCGGTCTCGAAGTCGACACCGAGATAGACCATCGCCTCGGACATCTCCTCGGCGAGCTCGGCCTTGGACAGGGATGCGAAGGGGTTGACACCGGCTTCGTCGGACATGGGTCTCCAGGAGGCACGCGGGGGATGGGCGGCCATCACCAAGAGCAGGGGGAGGCACTGCCCATCTCTACCAGGGGGCGACGGTACGTGGCCGGACTCCGGTGTCCGAAGGCCCTTCGATCACGCTTCTGGAGTGCCCTGACCTGGGCCCTGGCCGGGTGCGGCCAGGGCCACGGGTCAGTCGTCGCTGGAGGCCACGCCGATGGGGCAGCTGGCGCCGGTGCCGCCGATGCCGCAGTAGCCGTTGGGGTTCTTCGCGTCGGACAGGTACTGCTGGTGGTAGTCCTCGGCGAAGTAGAAGGCCCTCAGCGGTGCGATCTCGGTGGTGATCGGGCCGTGGCCCGCACGGGTCAGGACCGGCTGGAAGGCGTCGCGGGTGGCCTCGGCCGCCTCGCGCTGGGCCTCCGAGTGGTGGTAGATCGCCGACCGGTACTGCGAGCCGACGTCGTTGCCCTGCCGCAGCCCCTGGGTGGGGTCGTGGCCCTCCCAGAACACCTTGAGGATCTCCGTGTAGGTGATCAGCGACGGGTCGAAGACGACCCGGACCATCTCGGTGTGGCCGGTCAGGCCCGAGCACACCTCCTCGTAGGTGGGGTTGGGCGTGTAGCCGCCGGCGTAGCCCACGGCGGTGGTGATGATCCCGCGCTCCGCTCCGAGCCTCCAGAAGATGCGCTCCGCGCCCCAGAAGCAGCCCATCGCGACGTCCGCGATCTCGCTGCCCTCCGGGTAGGGCGGGGTGAGCCGGGTGCCCAGCACCGTGTGGCCGAAGGGCACCGGCATCGCGGTGTCCCGGCCGGGAAGGGCCTGGGCGGGGTCGACCATGGTGGTTCTTCTGCCGAACATGTCTCCAGGCTATCCGGCGCGTCCAGGGCTTCCCCGGAGGTTGTCCACAGGCTGGGACGGACAGGAGACAGGCGGGGGGATTCGTCCTACCATTGCCGTTGTGTCGGACTCCAACCGCGGTGTCGCCCTCGGGGCGACCGCCTTCCTCATGTGGGGCTTCGCCGCCCTCTACTGGCCCTTCCTCTCCGATTCGGAACCCGCCGAGGTCCTCGCCCACCGCATGGTGTGGGCGCTCCTCGCCATGTGCGTGTTCCTCCTGCTGGCCCGGCGCGGCTGGTCCTGGCTGCCCCAGGTGCTGCGCAACCCCCGGCAGCTGTTGCCGGTCGGGGCGGCCGCGGTGCTCATCTCGCTGAACTGGTGGGGGTTCATCTACTCGGTCTCCACCGCCCAGACCCTCCAGGCCTCGCTGGCCTACTTCATCAACCCCCTGATGACGGTCTGCCTCGGCGTGGTCCTCTTCTCCGAACGCCTGCGCACCGCCCAGTGGGTCGCGGTGGGGCTCGGCGTGGTCGCGGTCGGGGTGATGACCGTCGCCTACGGCTCCACCCCGTGGCTCTCGCTGCTGATGGCCACCTCGTTCGCCGCCTACGGCGCGGTGAAGAAGTACGTGAGCCTCGACGGCATGCAGAGCCTGACGGTCGAGACCCTGGTGATGTTCCTGCCCGCGCTGGGGTTCGTCGTCTACCTGGAGGCCACCGGGGCGGGCACCGCCCTGTCGGTCTCGCCCGGGCACACCGCGCTGTTGGTGGGCGGCGGGTTCGTCACCGCGCTTCCGCTGCTGCTGTTCGGTGTGGCCGCCCGCAAGGTGCCGCTCAGCGTGATCGGCATGCTCCAGTTCATCGCGCCGACCATGATCTTCCTGATCGGCTGGCTGGTCCAGGGCGAGGAGATGCCGCTGAGCCGGTGGATCGGGTTCGTCTTCGTCTGGTTGGCCGTGTGCGTCTTCGTCTTCGACCAGGTGCGCAGCTCGCGGGCCCGGGCGGCGGCCCGTCGTGAGGCCGTCAGACCCTGACCCCGACAGTTTCGGTCAAACAAAACTACCCTCCGTGACACTGTGCTAACGTCAGGTCGTGGGCGCCGGGCTCTGCCCCGCCCCGACCTGGTCACACGTCCCGGAGGGCCCCCTTGATTCCTCGCACCAGCCGAACCGGCACGCTCCGTGCCGCCTCGGCCGCGTGCGCGGTGGTGCCCTCCGCGATCGTCCTGCCCCTGGTGTTGGGCGCCCTCCTCGCCGTGCTGTGGCTCTTCGGTGCCGCACCGGCGCAGGCGGACACCGCGGCCCTGGGCTCGGGTGCCCTCGGGACCCCGGTCTCCGAGACCGCCTCCGCCACGGGCGAGGCCCTCGGGCTGGGCGAGGCGCCGAGGTTGGGCCTCGTGCCCGAGGAGGTCACCGCGCCGGTGGCCACCACCCTCGGCACCGTGCACCAGCGCCTGGAGAAGGGCACCGCCGACACCGCAGAGGCCGCCGTCAGCCTGCCCGAGCCCGCCGTGGCCGAGGTGCGCGGGTTCGTCGCGGAGATCGACCGCCGCGGGGACACGGCCGAGCACGGCCTGGTCCAGGGCCTGCCGCTGTCCGAGCCCGGTGCGCCCCGTGAGACGGACGCCCCGGAGGAGACCGGGGAGGACCGGGTCTCCGAAGAGGACGCGGACCCCGAGCGCGCCGAGCGGCCCGAGGGCCACGGCGTCCCCGTGCCGCCCGCGACCACCTCGCACCAGGCCGCCGCGACACCGAGCTCCGGGACGGACGACTCCGAGCGCGAGGACGCCGACGGCGCCCCCGACCACCAGCGCGTACAGCCCGCCACCGGGTCTCCCGCGCCCACCGCCAACGGACCGGCCCCCGTGCCCTCCGTCGCCGGTTACCTCTCGGCGGCGCCGCTTCCCGCGCCCACCGCCGACGCCGTGCGCCTGGCCGCGCACCGGCTGCACACCGTGCCCGCCGACCCGGCCGACGACCTGACGGTCTCGCCGGACTAGCGAACGGTCCCGCCCCGGGCGCCTGAGGCGCCCCCGGACCGTTCCCAGCACGTTCCTCCTGGGAGCTGACCTGAGTCCCGTGCCCTCGTTCACGTGATTCACGTCAGCCGGTGGTCCGCCCCGGCTCCGCACGGCCGCCCGGCCGTCCCGTTCATCCAGAGCTTCACCAGGGAAGGAAAACCATGACGCACACCAAGCGCTTCTCCGCCCGAGCCGTACTCCTCGTCACGGGTACCGCGGGCTTCGTGGCCCTCGGCGCCGGTGTCGCCGGAGCCGAGGGCCTGGCCACCCCGGCCCAGGAGCTCGCGCCCGTCGTCGAGCGCGCGCTCGTCGAGGGCGTGGCCCCGGCCGTGAACACGCTCGCCCCCGAAGGCGTCACCCCGATCGCCGACCGCGCGCTGGCCGAGCTCCAGGAGACCGCCAAGGCCGAGAAGCCCGCCCCCGACCTGGGCGCCGTCCTCCCGGACTCCCCGCTCTCCGAGACCGTCACCAAGACGCAGGACGCCACCGGCCTGGACGGCGACCCGCACGACACCGTCGGCCACACGGTGGGACGGCACCTGGAGTCCACGGCCCAGGACGCCGGGACCGCCGTGGAGGACACCGCCCGTCAGGCGGGCACGACCACGGAGTCCACCGCCACAGAGGTGCTGCCCCACACGGTCCAGGCCGCCGCCGACCTGCGTGACGAGATGCTGGTCCTGCCCGAGTTGGACACCACCCGGCTGCCGAGCCTGGAGGAGCGCCGCCTGCCCGAGCTGAGCGAGGCGCCCTCCCTGAACGACGTCGCGGGCAACGTCACCGACCTCACCGGTGACAACGCCCTGGTGCTGAACGAGCTCAACCCGGTCAGCGCCCTGTCCGAGCCCCGTCCCACGCCCGTCCACACGAGCGCCGCCGTCCCGCCCGAGGGCGCCGACCTCACCGCGCCCAACATGTGGGACCTGGCCGCCGCCTTCGGCCTGGAGACCCCCGACCAGCTCCAGGACGTCGTCGAGGCCACCGAGCTGACCGCCGACAACTACGTGAACCTCGGTGAGGAGGAGGTCCTGGGCATGGTGGGCAACCGCGCCTGGGAGGACCGCGACCTCACCACCGTTCCGCAGAGCTCCCCCGCGGCCCCCGCGACCCTCGCGGAGGCCCCGGAGGCGCCCCGCGTCACCGACCTGACCGACGCCCTGATGACCGGCGCGTCCGACCTCGGCTCCGCGGAGCCGGTCTCCCTCCAGGGTCCGCTGGCCGACGCGCAGCTGCCGCAGGTCGCCGAGGGCATCGACACCACCACCGCCGAGGACCTGGTCCACGGCCTGAGCCGGGGCACGGACCTGCTCAACGACCTGGACACCAGCGACCTCGTCTCGATCGAGGGCGGCACCGCCGAGCAGGAGACCCCCGAGGGCATGGTCCAGCACCCCACCTTCATGGACCTGCCGGGTTCCGAGGCGCTCCCCCTCGTCAGGTAGTCCTCCCCGTACCGTCATCGCGGCGCCGCCCCACACACCGGGGCGGCGCCGCCGTCGTGTCCGCTCACTGCGGGACGTGCTCCGCGAGCGGGAACTCGTAGGCCCGCCGTAGCGCGGGTGTCGTCCCGACGAGGGAGGAGAGCCGGGTGAGGCCGCGCAGGGCCCACGCGCGCGCCCTCAGCCCGGCCGGGCCGGTGTCCGGGGCGGCCACCGCGGTGTTCGTGCCGCCCATGGCCAGGTTGGCGTCGACGAACGCGCGCATCGCCCGCTCATAGGCGGGGAGGGCGGCCCGGTGGTCGCCGCCCGCCCGGACGATCGCGCCGCCGAGGACGCACGCCCCCACCAGGGCGAGGGTGCTGCCCTGGCCGGTCATCGGGTCGGGGCAGTAGCCGGCGTCCCCGAGCAGGGTCACCCGGCCCCGGGTCCAGGTGTCCATGCGGATCTGCGCGCTGGGTGCCACGTGCACCGCCGGTGCGTCCTCCATGGCGGCGAGGACCCGGGCGGTCCCCTCGCCGTCGCCCGCGAAGCGTTCCCGCACCGCCACCAGGTGCGCCTCGGGGTCGGTCACGGGGTCCCGGTCCCGCGTGAGGATCGTGCACTCCAGTCGCGCGGGATCAGGCAGGGGGGCGAGCAGCACGCCGCGCCGGGGTCTGATGCGTCCGACCACGTGGCCGGTGGGGGCGCGGTGGCGGTCGAGGTCGAAGAGGACGAGGTTGGTGCCCAGGTACCGCCGGAAGGCGTCCTCCGGGCCGAAGACCAGTGAGCGGAGGCGGGAGTGCATGCCGTCCGCGCCGACGACGAGGTCGAAGGAGCGCGGTTCCCGGTTGCGGAAGTTCACGGTGACCGCGTCCTCGGACTCGTGGAGCGCGGTCACAGAGTCGTCGAACAGGTACTCGACGCCGTCGCGGACGTGCCGGTGGAGCACCTCGCACAGGTCTCCCCTGCGGAGCACGAGCCCCGGCTCGCCGGAGACGAGGGCGGGCACACCGGGGATGACCACCTCCCGGCTCCCTCCGTAGTCGAGGTGGATCCCGTCCGGTGAGGGGACGCCCAGCCCGCGGAGCTCCGCCAGGAGGCCCATGCGGCGCAGGGCGTCGACACCGGCGCCGTCGATCTGGAGGCGGTGGCCGCCGCCCCGCACCGCCGGAGCCCGTTCCACGACGGTCGGACGCATGCCGTGGCGGCGCAGCCAGTGGGCCAGGGCGGGACCGGCGATCCCTCCGCCGGAGATGAGGACGCGTGCTGGGGTCATGTCGGCCTCCCGGTAACGAGCGCAGTGATTTGATTGTACGTACGTTCAAATCCTCGTCAACGCCCCCGCCCCGGGGACACCCCCGACTCAGCCCCGACTCAGCCCCGGAGGGTCAGTGCCCCTGCGGCCGGAGCAGGGTGAGGGGCCCCGGCCACCGCCAGGACCACCGCCCCCGGCGCTCCGGGGGCCGCGCGCTCCCCGGCCAGTCGCGCCCCGCTGCGGCCACGACCTCCTCGGACGGCTCGGCCTGCCCGGTCAGCTCCCGGAGCAGGTCCCCGACCCCCGGCCGCCGGTCCGGGTCCTTGTCCAGCGCCGCCGCCACCGGGGAGAGCAGATCGGCGGGGACCCCCTCCAGGTCGGGCTCCTCCCAGAGCACCCGCCCCGCCACCTCCTGCGGCGTCCCCGTTCCGAAGGGCTCCCGGCCCGTCGCGGCCAGCGCCGTCAGCGCGCCCCAGGCGAACACGTCCCCGCCCGGCGCGGAGACCCCCTCCCGGTACCTCTCGGGCGCGATCCAGCCCGAGTCCCCGCACGGTCCGCCGGTGCGGCTGAGCACGGTCGCGTCCAGGGCTCGGGCGATCCCGGCGTCGAGCACCCTCGGGCCCCCGGACGTGAGGAGCACGTTGCCCGGCCGCAGGTCCCGGTGGACCGCGCCCCGGCTGTGCAGCGTCCGCAGGGCGTCCAGCGTCCCCACCGCGACACCCAGCAGGGCGCCGCCGCGCAGCGGCCCCCCGTGCCGGACCCACCGGTCCAGAGCGGGCCCGGGGACCAGCTCCGTCGCCAGCCACGGACGCGGCGCGTCCGGGTCTGCGGTGAGGAGGCGGGCGACGAACGGTCCCGAGATCCCACGGACCAGGTCGACCTCTCTGCGGAGCCGCGCCCGGAAACCGGGGTCCTCCGCGAACCCCGAGTGGAAGACGCGCAGCGCGAAGGGCTGGGAGTCGTGCCCCAGCGCCGCGTAGACGGTGCCCGACCGCCCCTCCCCCAGCCGTCCGGCCAGCGTGTGCCCGCCCACCCGCTCGGGGTCGCCCGCGGCGAGGGGCTCGGGGCCGGTGAACCAGCGGTGCGGCATGGGTCCGCCCTTCCGTCGGGGACCGAGGGGACGTCACCGGATGAGACGTCGGAAGGGCGCTGGCGGTTGCGGCCCTCACCCGATCCTCGAACCGTTGCCGTTTCGATCCCGTAAGTCGCGTTCGTCCTCTTCACGGGGCACAAGAATCAGGACATGGTTCTCAACAAGCTCCTCGGCCGGAGCGATGATCAGGTCGTGCGCAGACACGGCCTCACCCACGGCGACGCCTGGCACGACCCGGAGCTCACCGCGGCCCTGCCCGCCGTCCTCGACGGCGACCTCACCGCGGGGCTGGCCCTCCTGGCCGTGGATGACCCCCAGCTGCGCGCGCTGCGCCTGCACGTGCTCTCCAAGGAGGGCACCGCGCTCCTGGACGCGATGGAGGCCGGGATGGACCAGCCGGACCCGGAGCCGGACCTGCTCATGTGGGCGGGCGTCACCCGGATCAAGGCCGCCTGGGAGATCCGCTCGGGCCGATGGGCCAAGGACGTCGGGCACGACCGCTTCGAGCGCTTCCGGGAGACGCTGGCCTCGGCCTTCGAGCCGCTCGCGTACGCGGCCCGGATGAGCCTGACCCCCACGGCCCTCGACCAGCTCCAGTGGTTCGGGCTCGGGTCCGGCCTGCCGCGCGAGGAGCTGGACCACATGTGGGAGCGGATCGTCGAACTCGACCCGCGCCACCACGCCTCCCTGGAGTCCCGGCTCCAGGTGCTGTGCCGGAAGTGGTCGGGCTCGGAGGAGCAGATGTTCGCCTTCGCGCGGGAGGTGGCCCGGGAGGCCCCGGCCGGGGACCGCTCCCTGGTCCTGGTCCCCCAGGCGCACTACGAGAAGGCCATCTACTGGATCAGGGAGCAGGAGGCCGAGACCGTCAGCGAGACGCGCGACCTGCTCACGATCCACTACACGGAGACGGCGGTGACGGCGGAGATCGTCGAAGCCGCCGACCGCTGGCTGGAGGGCGACCCGGACTACCCCCTGGTGGCCCGCGACGCGCACGCCTTCGGCTCCGCGCTCACCCTGTGCTTCGAGGACGAGCGCGCGGCGGCCGCCCTCGAACGGGCCGGGACCGTCGTCCCCTTCGGCCAGGGCAACCTGTGGGGGTACATGTCCCGGAGTCCGGCGGCCGAGTACGCGCGGACCCGGAAGAGGCTGGGCGTCCCGCTGCCCGCCGTCTGAGCCCCCGCGCCCCGGCCAGGGTGCGCGCCCCGGTCCTCCCCCGCACGCACGCGGGCCCCGCCGGGAACCGTGGTTCCGGGCGGGGCCCGCGACGTGTCTGGGGGCGGATCAGCCGGAGCGCTCCACCACGTAGTCGCACAGGGCCAGGAAGGCGTCCCGCGCCGGGATGTCCGGCAGGGTGGACAGTTCCGCACGGGCCTTCTCGGACCAGCCGCGCAGGGTGGCGTCGGCCTCGGCCATGGCCGGGTGCGGACGCAGCAGGCCCAGGGCCTCCTCGGCCTCGGCGTCGACCAGCGGGCGGCCCAGCAGCGACTTCAGCCGCTCGTCGGCCGGGTCCTGGGAGCGCATCGCGTAGAACATCGGCAGCGTCAGCACGCCCTCGCGCAGGTCCGTGCCGGGGACCTTGCCCGAGTCGGCGCTCTCGCTGGCCACGTCCAGGATGTCGTCGGCCAGCTGGAACGCCATGCCCAGCGCGTCGCAGGCGCGGGTCAGGGTGCTCACCGTCTCCGGGTCGACCTTGCCGAACATGCCGCCGAACTCGGCCGACGAGGCGATCAGCGACGCCGTCTTGTCGTCGATGACGTTGAGGTAGTGGTCGAGCGGGTCGATCCCGTCACGCGGCCCGGAGGTCTCCAGGATCTGCCCCTGGACCAGGCGCGCGAAGGTCTCGGCCTGGAGGCGGACCGCCTCGGTGCCCAGGTCCGCGAGCATGGTCGAAGCTTTGGCGAACACGTAGTCGCCGGTGAGGATCGCGATGGTGTTGCCCCAGCGCTGGTTCGCGCTGGGCTCGCCCCGGCGCAGCTCCGCCTCGTCCATCACGTCGTCGTGGTACAGGGTGGCCACGTGGGTCAGCTCGACCACGGCCGCCGCCGGGATGAGGTCGGGGACCCGGGGGTCACCGAAGTGCGCCGCGAGCAGCACCAACATGGCGCGGAAGCGCTTGCCTCCGGCGGCCAGCAGGTGGGAGGCGGCCTCGGTCAGCATGGGGTCGCTGGACCGCACCGACTCCCTCAGCAGCTCCTCGACCTTCTCCAGGTCGTCCTGGACCTCCCGGGCGAGGGTCGGGTCGACTCTCGGCAGAGCGAGAAAACCGCTCGGGACAGCACCGCTCACCGTAAAGCTCCACCTGTTGAACGGGCGTGCTGGTGGCCCCCTCGGGAGGGGGCCACCACACGCTCAGCACATGAACATGATCCGACTTGCCACGGTATCCGACCCGGAATGAAGGTCCAAAGCCACACCCGGGTCGGCGCTCACTCGTCGGCGGATACCTCCGTGACCTGGTCGACCATCACCGCGGCCGGTTCCTGACCCGGCTCGCCGGACGGCAGAAGGGTGTCCAGGACGGGCCCCGGGAAGATCCCGAGCGCCAGGGTCGCCGCCACACCCACAGTGATCACGCCGCCGGTGAGCACTCCGGCACGGGCCACCGTGGGACCCTCGCCCTCGGAATCCCGGAAGAACATCACAACGATGATCCGCACGTAGAAGTACGCGGTGACGGCGCTGCTGAGCACACCGATGACGACCAGCGGAGTCGCTCCGGCCGCCACGGCCGCCTCGAACACCGCGAACTTGCCGATGAAACCGCTGGTCAGCGGGATACCGGCGAAGGCCAGCAGGAACAGCGACAGGGCCAGGGCCAGCCCGGGGGAACGGCGTCCGAGCCCCGCCCACCGGTCGAGGTCCCCGAGCTCCTGCCCGCCGTCCCTGGTACGCACCAGGGTGACGACGGCGAACGCGCCCAGCGTGGTGAACCCGTAGGCGGCCAGGTAGAACATGGCGCCCGCGAGGCCCTCGACGCTGCCCGCGACCACGGCGGTGAGGATGAACCCGGCGTGCACCACCGAGGAGTAGGCCAGCAGCCGCTTCACGTCGCGCTGGGTGACGGCCACGATCGCGGCGACGACCATCGTCAGGATGGCCACCGTCCACAGCATCGGCTCCCAGATCGCCACCGAGGTGCCGAACGGCACGAAGAACACCCGCAGCAGGGCGCCGAAGGCGGCGACCAGGGTGCAGGAGGCCATCAGCGCCGTGATCGGGGTCGGGGCGCCCTGGTAGACGTCCGGCTTCCAGTTGTGGAAGGGCACGGCACCGACCTTGAACAGCAGGCCGATCGCGACCAGGCCCACGCCCATGAGGAGCAGCGGCTCACCGTTGCCGTCCTGGAAGATCTCGGCCCCGCCGGACTCCACGGCCTGGCGGATCACGCCGAAGTTCACCGAACCCGCGTAGCCGTAGACCATGGCGATGCCGAACAGGAAGAACGCCGAGGAGAACGCGCCCAGCAGGAAGTACTTGACCGCGGCCTCCTGCGAGAACAGGCGCCGCCTGCGGGCCAGCCCGCAGAGCAGGTACAGCGGGAGGCTCATGACCTCCAGCGCGATGAACATGACCAGGAAGTCGTTCGAGGCCGGGAACATGAGCATGCCCAGCACCGCGAACAGCACCAGCGGGTACACCTCGGTGTGCTGCGAGCCCGCGAGGATGTGCGTCCGCTCCTCCTCGCTGCCCGGGACCGTGGCGGCCTGGGCCGAGAACGCGTCCCGGCCGTCCCGCCGCTCGGCGATCAGCATGAGGCTGATCAGGGCCAGCACGGTGATGGTGCCCTGGAAGAAGAGCACCGTCCGGTCCACGGCCAGCACGCCGTTGGCGATGGTCGTGCCGTCACCGACCGCCTCCACCTGGAGGACCAGCAGGACGAACGCGCCCAGCAGGGCGACCGCCGCCAGGGCGATCTGCGCGGTGCGGCGGGACCCCTTGGGCCAGAAGGCCTCCAGGAGCACGCCCAGCACACCGGCGCCGAACAGCACCAGGAACGGTGCGAGCAGCCACCAGTCCAGGACCGGCGGAGCCTCGGTGACTCCGTGGAGCGCCGGGGGCGCCCCGTCCGCGAGATTGAGGGGGATCACTCCTCGTCTCCTTCCGCGTCGCCGTCCGCGACCGCCACCTCGGTGTCGGCCGGGGCCTCCACGGTGCGTTCGACGGCGGGGTTGATCACGTTGAGCAGGGGCTGCGGGTAGACGCCGAACGCGATGATCAGGGCGATCAGCGGGGCGACCGCCCAGGTCTCACGCCCGGACAGGTCCGGCAGGGCGGACAGCTTCTCCGGGGTGGGACCGGTCATCGTGCGCTGGTACATCCACAGGATGTAGAGCGCCGCGAGGACCACGCCGAGCGCGGCGATGACCGCCGGTACCGGGCTGAAGGCGTACACGCCGACGAACACCAGGAACTCGCTGACGAAGGGCGCCAGGCCCGGCAGCGCCAGACCGGCCAGACCCGCGATCAGGAAGACCCCGGCCAGCTTGGGCGCGACCTTCTGGACGCCCCCGTAGTCCTCGATCCGCGCGCTGCCCCGGCGGGCGACGAGGAAGCCCACGATCAGGAAGAGCGCGCCGGTGGCGAACCCGTGGTTGACCATGTAGAGGGCGGCCCCGGCCTGGGCCTGTTCGGTCAGGGCGAAGATGCCCAGGGTGATGAAGCCGAAGTGGGACACCGACGTGTAGGCGACCAGGCGCATCATGTCGCTCTGGCCGATCGCGAGGATCGCGCCGTAGAAGATGCTCACCAGGCTGAGCGCCACCACGGGCCACACGAACCACGACACGGCCGCCGGGAACATCTCCAGGCAGTACCGGAGCATCCCGTAGGTGCCGACCTTGTCCAGCACGCCGACCAGCAGAACGGCGGTGCCGGGGCTGGACGACCCGGCGGCGCCGGGCAGCCAGGTGTGCACGGGCCACATCGGGGCCTTGATCGCGAAGGCGATGAAGAACCCGAGGAAGAGCCAGCGGGCGGTGGCCGGGTCGACGGCCGCGAGGGCGCCGCCCGGGTCGGTGAGCTCGGTCCACAGGAAGGTCCCGCCGATGACGTACACGCCGATCACCGCGACCAGCATGATGAGGCCGCCGGCGAGGCTGTACAGCAGGAACTTCATGGCCGCCTTGGCGCGGTCGGCGCCGCGTCCGTAGCGCCCGATCATGAAGTAGACCGGGATGAGCATGACCTCGAAGAACACGTAGAACAGGAAGACGTCGGTGGCGGCGAAGACACCGATCATCATCGCCTCGAGGGCGAGGATGAGCGCGAAGTAGCCGCGTCCGCCGTCGTCCCGGTCGTCGTGTTCCCGCCAGGCCGCCAGCACCACGAGCGGCACGAGGACCACGGACATCAGGATCAGCGCGAGGGCGATGCCGTCGACGCCGACCGCGAAGTGGATCCCGAAGTAGGGGATCCACGGGTAGACCTCCTCGAACTGGAGGCCCCCCGCCCCGGAGGTGTCGAAGTTCAGGGCCATGGCCACGACCAGCAGGAGGGTCGCGACGGAGAAGCCCAGGGCCAGGCGCTTGGCGGGCTCGGCCGAGGCCGCCCCGCCCGTGGCGGGACGGGCCTTGGTGGCCGTGGCCGTGCCGGAGCCGGACTCGGCGCCGACCGAGGCCGTGGCACCGCCCGACGCCGCCGGGGCCTTGACGCGCGGCAGCGCCCAGATGACGGCCGCGCCGATCGCTGGGAGCGCGATCGCAAGAGTGAGCCAGGGGAACATTTAGAACCTCACAACCAGCGTCGCGGCGACGATCACGGCGCCGAGGAGCATGGTGAGCGCGTAGGTGCGGGCGAACCCGGTCTGTGTCCTGCCGAGTCCGGTGGAGGAGTCTCCGACCCCGGCACCGATCCCGTTGACCGCGCCGTCGATGACCTTGTCCTCGATGACGACCAGGGCCCTGGTGAGCACCTGGCCGGGGCGCATGAACAGGCCCTCGTTGATCTCGTTGCCGTACAGCTCGTTGCGGGCCGTGTCGGTGACGAGGTTGCCCTTGGGCGCGGTGCGCGCCACGGGCCTGCGCAGGTACATGAACCAGGCCAGGGCGACGCCCAGGACCAGCACGACCAGGGCGGCGATGCCGTAGGGCGCGGTGAAGGCGTGGCCCACGGTGAAGTGGTGCGGCTCGGCGCCGATGGCCGGGGCGAGGAAGCCCGCGAACCGGTCGCCGAAGACCAGGAAGGCGCCGAGGGCGACCGACCCGATCGACAGCACCACCATGGGGGCGGTCATGCTCACCGGCGACTCGTGCGGGTGCACGCCCTCGTCCCAGCGCTTCTCACCGAAGAAGGTCATGAAGACCATCCGCGACATGTAGAAGGCGGTGAGCGCGGCGCCCGCGATGATCGCGGTGCCGAAGACCGCCCCGGCGGTCCCGCCGATGCCGAAGGCGGCGGAGATGATGCTCTCCTTGGTCCACCAGCCGGACAGGAACGGGACGCCGATGATGGCGAGGTAGCCGAGGCCGAAGGTGGCGAAGGTGATCGGCATCTTCGACGCCAGGCCGCCGTACCGGCGCATGTCGACGCCGTCGTTCATGCCGTGCATGACCGAACCGGCGCCCAGGAACAGCCCGGCCTTGAAGAAGCCGTGCGTGATCAGGTGGGCGATGGCGGCGACGTAGCCGACCGGGCCGAGCCCGGCGGCCAGCACCATCATGCCGATCTGGCTCATGGTGGAACCGGCCAGGGACTTCTTGATGTCGTCCTTGGCCGAGGCGATCAGGCCGCCCGCGATCATGGTGGCGGCGCCGACCGTCATGACGACCGTCTGCGCCACCGGGGCGCCCTCGAAGATCGGTCCGGCGCGCACGATCAGGTACACGCCCGCGGTGACCATGGTGGCGGCGTGGATGAGCGCCGACACCGGGGTCGGGCCCTCCATGGCGTCCAGCAACCACGCCTGGAGCGGGAGCTGCGCGGACTTGCCGCAGGCGCCCAGGAGCAGGAGCAGGCCGATGGCGAGGAGGACGCCGTCGCTGGCGCCGGGGACGGCCGCGAAGACGTCGCTGAAGCTCACCGCGCCGAGCACGGTGAACATCACCATGATCGCCACGAGCAGGCCGACGTCACCGACCCGGTTGATCAAGAACGCCTTCTTGGCCGCGGTGGCGGCCGTGGGCTTGTACTGCCAGAACCCGATGAGCAGGTAGGACGCGAGGCCCACACCCTCCCAGCCGAGGAAGAGCAGCACGAAGTTGTCCGCGAGGACCAGCACGAGCATGGCCGCGACGAACAGGTTGAGGTAGGCGAAGAACCGCCGCCGGGCCGGGTCGTCGGCCATGTAGCCGAGCGAGTAGACGTGGATGAGCGAGCCCACGAAGGTGATCAGCAGGACGAAGCTGATCGAGAGCGGGTCCACCAGGAGGTTGATCCGGGCGGAGAAGTCACCCGCCGCGAACCACTCGTAGACCGGCACGGAGACGGACCGCTCGGCCGCGTTCCGGCCGAGGAGGTCGAACAGGGCGAGGACCGCCCAGACGAAGGAGCCGATCGGCAGGGCGGTGGCCAGCAGCGGCCCCCACCCGTTGGTGCGCCGCCCGCCCAGCAGCAGGATCGCCGCGCCCACGAGTGGCAGGGCGATCAGCAGCCAGGCGTTCGACAGCACCGCGCTGTCGGCCGTGGTCGCCACCACGGGATCGGCGGCGAGGTACGCGTGATGTTGTGTCACTGCCACGTCGCCTTCTAGTGCTTGAGCAGGTTCGCGTCATCGAGCGACGCCGACCTGCGGGTTCGGAAGATCTGCATGATGATCGCGAGGCCCACGACCACCTCGGCGGCGGCCACGACCATCACGAAGAAGGCGACGACCTGCCCCTCGATGTCCCCGTGCATCCGGGCGAACGCGACGAACGCCAGGTTGCAGGCGTTGAGCATGAGCTCCACGCACATGAAGACGATGATCGCGTTGCGTCGGACGAGGACGCCGACCGCGCCGATGGTGAACAGAAGCGCCGCGAGGACGATGTAGTTCATCGGGTCCACGAGGACTCGACCTCCTGTCCGTTGCCGTTGCCGTTCTCTTCGCCGTCGGTGGTGGCGGCCGGGCCGTCCTCACCGTGCTCGGCGGGTCCGTCCCCCTGGTCGGCGGTGATCCCGCTCTCCTTGGAGTCGGCCGAGTCCGACGCCCCGCCGGGGAGCGCGGCCCGCCCGGTCTGGACGTCCATCGGGACGCCCGACCGGTGCTCGGGGTCGCGGGCGGCCAGGACCGGGTTGAGCGAGAGCTTCGAGACCGTGCCGTCGGGCAGCAGCGCGGGCATGTCGATCGCGTTGTGCCGGGCGTAGGTGCCGGGTCCGGGCAGCGGGGTGGGGTGGTCGCCCCTGATGCGGTCCTCGGAGATCTCGCGCTGGGTGCGGCGCCTGCCCGTGCGGGCGGTGTGCGCGAGCACCATGGCGCCGAGCACCGAGGTCACGAGCAGCGCGGCGGTGGCCTCGAAGGCCACCACGTAGCGCAGCAGGAGTTCGCTGGCGATCCACGGGATGGTGCCGCCGACCGGGGTGGCGGCGGCCGCGATCCCGGCCGGGTCGCCCACGGCGATCCGGGTGATCCCGGTGGTCAGGGCGCCGACGAAGCAGATCGCCACGATCGCGGTCATGAGCCGCTGTCCGCGCAGGGTCTCCACGAGGGAGTCGGCGGAGCTGACGCCCACGAGCATCAGGACGAACAGGAACAGCATCAGCACGGCGCCGGTGTAGACGACGATCTGGACGACCATCAGGAACGGCGCCTCGTTGATGCCGTAGAAGATCGCCAGGCCGACCATGGCCAGCGCCATCGACATGGCCGAGTGCACGGCCTTGCGGGAGAAGACCACGCCCAGGGCCCCGAGCACGACGACCGTGCCCAGGACCCAGAAGACCGCGGCCTCACCGGAGCCGATGGGCGCCGACGCGGCGAGGTGCTGCGCGGGGGAGTCGGGGGTGAGCGGGTTCAACGGACCGCCCCCGTGTTCTCCGGCCGGTCCTGGGTCCCGTGCTCACCGCGCCCGGTGGCGTAGTAGTCGAGGTCGCTGTCGCCGAGGCGCATCGGGTGGGGCGGCTGCTCCATGCCCTCGCGCAGCGGGGCGAGCAGCTGCTCCTTGGTCCAGATCAGGCTCTGCCTGTTGTCGTCGGCCAGCTCGTACTCGTTGGTCATGGTGAGGGCCCGGGTCGGGCAGGCCTCGACGCACAGACCGCACAGGATGCACCGCAGGTAGTTGATCTGGTAGACGCGCCCGTACCGCTCACCGGGCGAGTACCGGTCGTCCTCGGTGTTGTCTCCCGCCTCCACGTAGATGGCGTCGGCCGGGCAGGCCCAGGCGCAGAGTTCGCACCCGATGCACTTCTCCAGGCCGTCGGCCCACCGGTTCAGCTGGTGCCGTCCGTGGAAGCGCGGCGCCGTGGGGCGCTTGACCTCCGGGTACTCGACGGTGGGCACCTTCTTGAACATCGTGTGGAAGGTGACACCGAAACCCTTGACGGGGTTGAGCCACTCAAGCACCGGTAACCTCCCCCTTCTTCTGGTTGCGTTCGGCGGTGGCGGCCGTGGCCGTCCGCGACGGTTCGGCGAGCACGCTGCTGCCGTAGTGGGCGGCGGTGCTCGGGGGCACCGGGAACCCGCCGAAGGAGGGTTCCTTGTGGGCGCGGCGCGCGTTCTCGGCGCGCTGGCGGGCCTCCTCCGCGCGCTCGCGGCGCACGAAGCGGACCCAGGCGGCGATGGCCGCGACGGTGGCGACGGTGAAGCCCGCGACCACGGCGGCGATGACCATCGGGTGCGCGCCGTCGAGGACGAGCATGCGGACGACGGCCACACCGGTGATCCACACGAGCTGGATCGGGATGAGGACCTTCCAGCCGAGCTTCATGAGCTGGTCGTACCGGACGCGCGGGAGGCTGCCGCGGGCCCAGATGAACAGGAACATGACGGCGACGAACTTGAGCAGCCACCACAGGGCGGGCCACCAGCCCTCGTTGGCTCCCGGGAGGATCGCGGTGACCCCGGGCGGGGCGTACCAACCGCCGAGGAAGAGCGTCACGGACACGGCCGCGACGGTGCACATGTTCACGTACTCCGCGAGGAAGAACATCGTGAACTTCATGGACCCGTACTCGGTCATGAAGCCGCCGACGATCTCGCCCTCGCCCTCCGCCAGGTCGAACGGGAGACGGTTGGTCTCACCGACCATCGTGACGATGTAGATGAGGAAGGAGGGCAGGAGCAGCACCGCGAACCACAGGTTCTCCTGGGCAGCGACGATGCCGGAGGTGGTGAGCGTGCCCGCCATGATGAAGACCGCGACGAAGGACAGGCCCATCGCGATCTCGTAGCTGATCACCTGCGCGGAGGCGCGCAGGCCGCCGAGCAGGGCGTACGGCGACTGGGAGGCCCAGCCGCCGAGCACGAACCCGTAGACGCCGAGCGCGGCGGTGGCCAGGACCAGCAGCGCGGCGATCGGCAGGTCGGTGAGCTGGAGCGGGGTCATGACCCCGAACATGTTCACCTCGGGCCCGATCGGGATGACCGAGAAGGCGATGAACGCGGGCACGGCCGCGATCATCGGTGCCGCGATGTACACGAACCGGTCCACCCCGCGCGGGATCAGGTCCTCCTTGAGGGAGAGCTTGATGCCGTCGAACAGGGACTGGAGGAGGCCGAAGGGGCCCATCCGGTTGGGTCCGTGGCGCTGCTGCATCCGGCCCATGACCTTGCGGTCGGCCATGATCATCATGAGCACGCAGATCATCAGGAAGACGAAGATCGCGAGCGCCTTGATGGTGGTGATCCACCACGGGTCGTTCCCGAAGGCGCTCAGGGTGCTCTCCGAGGCCAGTACGGCCGCGCGCGGATCGAGAGCGGCGGGGGTCACTGCTGCCTCCCGTTGGTGGTGGGCGCGGCCAGGATGACCGTCTGCCCGGCGGTGCCGCCCAGGTCACGGCGGATGTCGCAGCCGTGGGCGTTGGCCGGGAGCCAGACGACCCGGTCCGCGATGTCGGTGACGACCACGGGGACGGTCACCGAACCCCGCTCCCCCGTGACGCGGAGCGAACCGCCATCGGGGACCCCGACCTCGTCGGCCGTGGCCTTGGACAGGTAGGCGCGCGGCTGGCGGGCGGTTCCGGCGAGGTAGGGCTCGCCGTCCTCCATCCGGCCGGTCCCCAGGAGCTGCCGCCACGTGGACAGCAGGGCCTGACCCGGGGCGGGTGAGACGGGCTCGGCCGGTCGGGCGGAGGGCCCGGCGGGCCGGTCCCCCACCCACACGCCCAGCTCCAGGAGCTCGTCGTAGGCGCTGGCGGCGTCCGGCAGGCCCAGGTGGACGTCCATCGCGTTGGCGATCGCGGACAGCGCCCGCAGGTCGGAGAGGGCTCCGGGCACCTTGAGCGCGTCACCGAAGGGCCGGTGGCGGCCCTCCCAGTTGACGAAGGTGCCGGACTTCTCCGCGACGGCGGCCACCGGCAGCACCACGTGGGCGCGGTCCGTGACGTCGCTGGCGCGCAGTTCGAGGCTGACCACGAACGGCACCCTCGCCAGGGCCTCGCGGGCGGCGTCCGGGTCGGGCAGGTCGTCCAGCTCGACCCCGGCGACCACCAGGGCGTCCAGCTCACCGGCGGCGGCCGCCGCGATGATCGCGTCGGTGTCGCGGCCGGGGGTGTCCGGCAGCGAGCCGACGTTCCAGACGCGGGCCACCTCGGCGCGGGCCGAGTCGTCGGAGACGGGGCGCCCCCCGGGCAGCAGGCCCGGCAGGGCCCCGGCGTCGATCGCGCCCCGCTCACCGGCGCGGCGCGGAACCCAGGCCAGCCGGGCTCCGGTGCGCTCGGCCAGCGCGGCGACGGCGGTGAGGGCTCCGGGGACGGCGGCGAGCCGCTCCCCGGCCAGGATGACGGCGCCCTCCCGGCCGATCGCCTCGACCACCTCGGGGTGTTCGGTGTCCAGGGCGTTGAGGGCGCGTGCCTCGTCGCCGGGGACGGTCCGGACCAGGGTGCCCGAGGTCTTGGTGAGGCCCAGGCTGGCGTGCGAGGCGATCGAGTAGACCTTCAGGCCCCGCTTGCGCGATCCCTTGCGCAGGCGCAGGAAGGTGGAGGGCGACTCGTCCTCGGGCTCGAACCCGGCCAGCAGGACGGCGGGCGCCTTCTCCAGGGCGGTGAAGTCCACGCCCACCGGGGTCCCCGCCACGTGGGCGGCGAGGAAGTCGGCCTCCTCGGCGGAGTGCTCGCGGGCACGGGCGTCCACGTCGTTGGTGCCCAGTGCCACGCGGGCGAACTTGGCGTAGGCGTAGGCGTCCTCGTAGGTCAGGCGTCCGCCGACCAGCACACCCACCTTCCCCCGAGCCGCGCTGAGCCTCTGGGCGGCGAGGCTGGTCGCCTCGGGCCAGGAGGCGAACTCCAGGGCCTGGGACTCGTCGTCGCGGACCAGGGGGCGGGAGAGGCGGTCGGACCGGGTGGCGTAGGTGAACGCCCACCGGCCCTTGTCGCAGTTCCACTCCTCGTTGACCTGCGGGTCGTCCCCGGCCAGACGGCGGGTGACCTTGCCCCGGCGGTGGTCGGTGCGCTGGGCGCAGCCGCCCGCGCAGTGCTCGCACACGCTCGGGGTGGAGACCAGGTCGAAGGGGCGCGACCGGAACCGGTAGGCCGATCCGGTGAGCGCGCCCACCGGGCAGATCTGCACGGTGTTGCCGGAGAAGTAGGAGTCGAACGCCTCCCCCTCCGCGACACCGACCTGCTCCTGGGCGCCGCGCTCCATCAGCTCGATGAGCGGGTCGCCCGCGATCTGCGCCGCGAAGCGGGTGCAGCGGGCGCACTGGATGCAGCGTTCGCGGTCCAGCAGCACCCCGGTCGAGAGCGCGATCGGCTTGGGGAAGGTCCGCTTGACGTCGACGAACTCGGTCTCCCCCTGGCCCGTGGACATGGCCTGGTTCTGGAGGGGGCACTCGCCGCCCTTGTCACAGACCGGGCAGTCCAGCGGGTGGTTGATCAGGAGGAACTCCATGATCCCGCGCTGCGCCCTCTCCGCCACCTCGGAGGTGAGGTGGGTGTTGACCACCATCCCCTCCATGACGGTGATGGTGCAGGAGGCCTGCGGTTTGGGCATCCCGCGCCCGTTGCCCATGTCGGGGATCTCCACCAGGCACTGGCGGCAGGCCCCCACCGGGTCGAGCAGCGGGTGGTCGCAGAACCGGGGGATCTGGATGCCGAGCAGCTCGGCGGCCCGGATCAGCAGGGTGCCCTTGGGGACGCGGATCTGGAAACCGTCGATGGTGACGGTGATCAGGTCCTCCGGGGGCGGGGCGGGCGAGGACCCGCCCGAGGTGTTGGAGGTGACGGTCACCGGTTCCCTCCCTCTTCCGTGGTCGGCCGGTCCGCCCAGAGGGTGGACCTGGAGTGGTCGAAGGGGCAGCCGCCCTTCTCGAAGTGGTCGACGTACTCCTGGCGGAAGTGCTTGATCGACGACATGACGGGGCTGGTGGCACCGTCGCCCAGCGCGCAGAAGGAGCGGCCGAGCAGGTTGTCGCAGATCTGGAGGAGCTTGTCGATGTCGGCCTCGGTGCCCTCGCCGCGCTCCAGGCGGTCCAGGACCTGGACCATCCAGAAGTTGCCCTCGCGGCAGGGCGTGCACTTGCCGCAGGACTCGTGGGCGTAGAAGGCGATCCAGCGGCCGACGGCGCGGACCACGCAGGTGGTCTCGTCGAAGATCTGGAGGGCGCGGGTGCCGAGCATGGACCCGGCGGCGCCCACCGACTCGAAGTCGAGCGGGGTGTCCAGGTGCTCCTCGGTGAAGATGGGCGTGGAGGAGCCGCCCGGGGTCCAGAACTTGAGCCGGTGCCCCTCGCGGATCCCGCCCGCCATGTCCAGGAGCTCGCGCAGGGTGATCCCGAGCGGCGCCTCGTACTGGCCGGGGTTGGTGACGTGCCCGGACAGGGAGAAGAAGCCGAACCCGGCGGACTTCTCGGTGCCCATGGACGTGAACCACTCGGCGCCGTTGGCGACGATCCCGGGGACGCTGGCGATGGACTCGACGTTGTTCACCACGGTGGGCGAGGCGTAGAGCCCGGCCACGGCGGGGAACGGCGGCTTGAGGCGGGGCTGGCCCCGGTAGCCCTCCAGGGAGTCCAGGAGGGCGGTCTCCTCACCGCAGATGTAGGCGCCCGCCCCGGCGTGCACGACGACGTCGAGGTCGAAGCCGCTGCCGAGGATGTCCTTGCCGAGCAGTCCGGCCTCGTAGGCGTCGGCCACCGCCTGGCGCAGGCGGCGGATCACGTGGACGACCTCGCCGCGCACGTAGATGAAGGCCTGCTGGGACCTGATCGCGTACGAGGCGATCGCCACCCCCTCCACCAGCACGTGGGGGTTGGCGAGCATGAGCGGGATGTCCTTGCAGGTACCCGGCTCGGACTCGTCGGCGTTGACGACGAGGTAGCGCGGGTTGGGGTTGTCCTTGGGCAGGAACCCCCACTTCATCCCGGTGGGGAAGCCGGCGCCGCCGCGGCCGCGCAGGCCGGACTGCTTGACCAGGTCCACGATGGAGTCGGGCTCCATGGTGAGCGACTTCCGCAGCGCCTCGTAGCCGCCGGTGGCCCGGTAGCCGTCGATCGTGAAGGAGTCGGGGCGGTCCCAGTTCCTGGACAGGATCGGGGTCAGGGTGGTCACTTGGCGCCCTCCTCACCCTGGTCGGGACGGACGGGGAGGTTGTTCGGGTCCGGCGCGGTCCAGCCGTGGCGGTCCGCGATCCGGAGCCCGGCCAGCGAGGGACCGGCCGCCTGGACGCCCTCGCCCGCGCGGCCGTCGTCGAACCCGGCCAGCACGCGCGAGGCCTGCTTCCAGGTGCACAGGCTGGCGGGGCCGCGCGTGGGGGCGACGTCCCGGCCGAGGCGCAGGTCGTCCACCAGCTGCTTGGCGGTGGCCGGGGTCTGGTTGTCGAAGAACTCCCAGTTGACCATCACGACCGGCGCGAAGTCGCAGGCCGCGTTGCACTCGACGTGCTCCAGCGTGACCTTCCCGTCGCCGGTGGTCTCCGCGTTGGCCACGTCCAGGTGCTCCTTGAGGGCGGAGAAGATCTCGTCGCCGCCCATCACCGCGCACAGGGTGTTGGTGCACACGCCCACCTGGTAGTCGCCGCCGGGTTCGCGGCGGTACATGGTGTAGAACGTGGCGACCGCCTTGACCTCGGCCAGCGTGATGCCGAGCTGGTCGGCGCAGAACCGCATGCCCTCCGCGCTGACGTGCCCCTCCTCGGCCTGCACCAGGTGCAGTAGGGGGAGCAGCGCCGAACGCGGCTTCGGGTAGCGGCTGACGATCTCCTTGGCGTCCTGTTCCAGGCGCGCCACGACCTCGTCGGTGAAGACCTCGGGGGTCTCCACGGGGTTGTTCTCGTTGGACTCGCTCACCGGTCCACGCCTCCCATCACCGGGTCGATACTGGCCACGGCCGCGATGACGTCCGCCACCGTCCCGCCCTCGCACATGGCGGCGACGGCCTGGAGGTGGGTGAACGAGGGGTCGCGGAAGTGCACGCGGTAGGGGCGGGTGCCCCCGTCGCTGACCGCGTAGCAGCCGAGCTCGCCCTTGGCGCTCTCCACCGCCGCGTAGGTCTGGCCCGCGGGGACCCGGAAGCCCTCGGTGACCAGCTTGAAGTGGTGGATCAGCGCCTCCATCGAGCCGGTCATGATGTGCGCGATGTGGTCCGGGGAGTTGCCCATGCCGTCCGGGCCGAGCGCCAGCTTCGCGGGCCAGCCGATCTTGGCGTCCTCGATCATCACCGGGCCGGGCTGGAGCTTGTCCAGGCACTGCTCGACGATCTTGAGGCTCTCCTCCATCTCGGCGATGCGCACCCGGTAGCGGGCGTACACGTCGCCGCCGTCGGAGACCGGGACGTCGAACTCGTAGTCCTCGTAGCCGCAGTACGGCTTGGCCTTGCGCAGGTCCCAGGCCAGGCCGGAGGCGCGCACCAGCGGGCCGGTGACGCCGAGCGCCATGCAGCCGGGCAGGTTCAGGTACGCGACGTCCTTGGTCCGTGCCAGGTAGACGGGGTTCTCGTCCAGGAGCTTGCGCATGGTCTGGATGCGCTTGGGCATCTCCTTGAGGAGCTCCCGGACCTTGCCCACGGCTCCGGGCGGCAGGTCCTGCGCCACCCCGCCGGGCCGGACGTAGGCGTGGTTCATCCTCAGGCCCGTGACGAGCTCGAAGATGTCCAGGATCATCTCGCGCTCGCGGAAGCCGTTGGTCATCACCGTGGTGGCGCCCAGCTCCATGCCGAACGTCGCCATGGCCACGAAGTGCGAGGCCATCCGGTTGAGCTCCATGAGCAGCACGCGGATGACGCTGGCGCGCTCGGGCACCCGGTCAGTGATGTCGAGCAGCTTCTCGACCGCCAGGCAGTACGCCGTCTCGTTGAAGAGCGGCGTGAGGTAGTCCATGCGGGTCACGAACGTGGTGCCCTGCGTCCACGTCCGGTACTCCATGTTCTTCTCGATGCCGGTGTGCAGGTAGCCGATGGCCACGCGGGCCTCGGTACAGGTCTCGCCGTCGAGGGTGAGGATCAGGCGGAGCACGCCGTGGGTGGACGGGTGCTGGGGGCCCATGTTGACGACCAGGCGTTCGGCGCTGGTGCCCTGGGCCTTCTCGATGACGTCGTCCCAGTCCCCACCGGAGGCGTCGATGTAGTCCTCGGTGACGGTCATGCCGTGCCTCCCTTCCGGAGGGGCCTTCGTGTGGCTGGTGTGGTGGCCGCGCGGATCACGTGTAGGACCGCCGCTCGTCCGGCGGGGGCACCGTGGCGCCCCGGTACTCGACCGGGATGCCGCCCAGCGGGTAGTCCTTGCGCTGGGGGTGGCCGTGCCAGTCGTCGGGCATCTGGATGCGGGTCAGCGCCGGGTGCCCGTCGAAGACGATCCCGAAGAAGTCCCAGGCCTCGCGCTCGTGCCAGTCGTTGGTCGGGTAGGCCGACACGATCGAGGGGACGCGGGGGTCGGAGTCGGGGCAGGTGGTCTCGACGCGGATCTCGCTGTTGTGGGTGATCGACCGGAAGTGGTAGACCGCGTGCAGCTCGCGTCCGATGTCCTCCAGGTAGTGGACCCCGACCACGCCCGTGCACAGCTCGTAGCGGAGCGCGGGGTCGTCGCGCAGGACGCGGACCAGTTCCAGCAGGGCCTCGCGGCGCACGTGGAAGGTGATCTCGCCCCGGTCGACCTCCACGCGCTCGACCTCGGCCTCACGGCCGATCGCCGTGAGGGCCGTCTCCAGGTCGTCCGCGACCCGGTCGAAGTCGGCGGTGCGCGGGTCGTCGGGGTCGGTGAAGGGGCGCTGGCTCTGGACGGGAGCGCTCCCCCGTACCTGTAGACCGCCGAAACCGGAGGTGTCGCCGGAGGTCCGGGCGCCGAACATGCCGGTGCGCCTGACCGGTGCGGCCAAGCGCTCGCGCCCGAGCTGGTCGGGGAGGTTCTCCGCCGCCTCGTCGCGCTCGTTCTCGTTGCTCATGTCAGTCCTTGGTCACCAGGGGCAGCGAACGGCGGAGCAGGCGCTCCTCGGTCTCGGCGATCTCCTGCTCGCGGTGGGCACCGAGCTTGGTGTTCTGCACCTTGTCGTGGAGCTTGAGCACGGCGTCCAGGAACATCTCCGGCCTGGGCGGGCAGCCCGGCAGGTAGATGTCGACCGGGACGATGTGGTCCACGCCCTGGACGATCGCGTAGTTGTTGAACATGCCGCCGCTGGAGGCGCAGACGCCCATCGCGATGACCCACTTGGGCTCGGGCATCTGGTCGTAGATCTGGCGCAGGACCGGGGCCATCTTCTGGCTGACCCGCCCGGCCACGACCATGAGGTCGGCCTGGCGCGGGGTGGCGCCGAACTTCTCCATGCCGAACCGGGCGAGGTCGTAGTGGGGTCCGCCGACCGCCATCATCTCGATGGCGCAGCAGGCCAGGCCGAACGTGGCGGGCCACATGGACGACTTGCGGGCCAGGCCGACGACCTGTTCGACCGTGGTGAGCGCGACTCCGGCCGGCAGTTTCTCTTCGATACCCATCAGCTGCGGACCTCCTCGGGGGTGGGCGGCTGGGTCTGGTCGGGGGTGTGTGGGGTCAGGGGGATCAGTCCCATTCGAGGCCTCCGCGGCGCCACTCGTAGGCGTAGGCGATGGAGACGTTCACCAGGAAGAGGATGATCGCGATGACGCCGAACCAGCCGAGGGCGTCGAAGTGCACGGCCCACGGGATGAGGAAGATGATCTCGATGTCGAAGACGATGAACATCATCGCCGTCATGTAGTACTTGACGGTGAAACGGCCACCGCCCGCGGGCTGCGGGGTGGGTTCGATCCCGCACTCGTACGCCTGCATCTTGGCCCGGTTGTACCGCTTGGGTCCCATGACCGCACCGGCGACCATCGACAGGACGACGAACGCGGCGCCGATCCCACCGAGCACGAATATCGGTGTGTACAGCTCCACGGCTCACCCTCCTCCACTGAATGGCTGGTCGGAGCGCGCGACCGGCTGACTTGTGAACGTTTTCACGTGCTTCTCTCGGCTCTTCCCGAAATGTCTGTGTGGTGGGGCCGGACCGCGGAACACCGGCGGTCCGGCCGTACGATCCCGCCGTCGCCCTCTAGGCGGCGGGCGCCATCTTGGACAGGCCGTTGATGACCCGGTCCATGGCGTCGCCCTTGCTCGGTTCGGTGAGGTTGGCGAGCATCTTCAGCACGAACTTCATGAGCGTGCGCTGACGCAGCCCGTACTTGGTCGCGTACTTCATGAACTCGGGCTGGCCGATGACCTTCACGAAGTAGCGGCCCAGCGTGTAGTAGCCGCCGTAGGTGTCCGCGAGGACCTCCGGGTACCGCAGCAGGGCGCGCTCGCGCGTCTGCTGGGTGGGACGGCCGTGCGCCTGCACGATCACGTCGGCGGCGATCTGCCCGGCCTCCATGGCGTAGGCGATGCCCTCACCGTTGAAGGGGTTGACCATGCCGCCCGCGTCACCGACCAGCAGCAGGCCGCGCGCGTAGTGCGGGACCCGGTTGAAGCCCATCGGCAGCGCCGCGCCGAGGATCTTGCCCTTCTGGTTCTCCTCGGTGAAGCCCCACTCCTCGGGCATGGACTCGGTCCACCGGCGCAGGAGCTTGCGGTAGTCCACGTCCTGGAAGGCGGTGGTGGAGTTGAGGATGCCGAGGCCGACGTTGCTGGTGCCGTCACCGACACCGAACACCCACCCGTACCCGGGCAGGAGGACGTCCTTGTCTCCGCTGCGGTCCCACAGCTCCAGCCACGACTCCAGGTAGTCGTCCTCGTGGCGGGGGCTCTCGAAGTAGGTGCGCACGGCCACGCCGAGCGGCCGGTCGTCGCGCTTGCGGATGCCCATGGCGACGGAGAGCCGCGACGAGTTGCCGTCGGCGGCCACGACCAGCGGGGCCCGGAAGGTCACGGGTTCGCGGTCGGCGTTCTTGGCGTGGACCCCGACGATGCGGTTGCTGCGCTCGTCCATGAGGGGGCCGGTGACGTTGGTGCGCTCCAGGAGCTTGGCCCCGGCGGAGACCGCCCGGTTGACCAGGATCTGGTCAAAGTCGAAGCGCGTGCGCACAAGGCCGAAACCCGGGTACGCGGCGAGGTCGGGCCAGGGCAGTTCGAGGCGCACGCCCGCGCCGACGATGCGCAGGCCGTGGTTCCTGATCCACCCCTCGTCCTCGAAGGTGATCCCCATGGCGGTGAGCTGTTTCACCGCCCTCGGGGTGAGTCCGTCGCCGCAGACCTTCTCCCTGGGGAAGGCGGTCTTCTCCAGGAGCAGGACGTCAAGCCCGGCCTGGGCCAGGTAGTAGGCGGTGGTGGAGCCAGAAGGGCCAGCGCCGACGACGATGACGTCGGCGTCGTACTCGATCCGTTCCCGGCCTCTGGGAGAGGAGGTGGCTGTCTCGCTCACGGATGTGTCCTCGACTACTCGCGCGGTACACCGTGGCGGGTCAGTGCGGGTTCGACCCGCTCACGGGGGGTGCTATGGGACGTTGGGGGACTTCCGACATGTCCGACATGGGTCTTGTGTCATAAGCCTCGTGGCCTTGTGAAGCACTTCACAAGCCACTTTTCCGCAGTCTAGACCCTCGCGAGCCAGGAGGCGACCCCCGGGGGGCATTCTTCGGAAAATCGGATATAGGACCCACAAGCCTCCACACACCCACCAAAGCAGCCACAAACAGTCAAATACGCAGCTAGCGATACCTGATCCACAACAAGTGACCCATGGGTAACAGAAAAAACCCCAAGGAACAGATCTTTCCTTGGGGTTTGCGTGCTTTTTAGTTAGAAGAGAAGACTTTCGCCGTATGGGCGCTATGTCTGTTTTTACTTCTCTCGGAAACCACGGTGCAGGGCCACCGTGCCCAGCGTCAGGTTGCGCCACGCGACCCGCGACCACCCGGCGCCCTGGAGGTACGTCGACAGCTCGGCCTGGTCGGGCCAGGCCATGATCGACTCCGACAGGTAGTCGTAGGCCTCGCTGCGTCCGGAGAAGGCTCCGGCGATCTTCGGCAGCGCCGCCATCAGGTAGGTGGAGTACAGCCTGTCCACGAACTCGACCGGGATGTGGCTGAACTCGCAGATGACCAGCCGCCCGCCGACCCTGGTCACCCGGCGCAGCTCCCGCAGCGCCTGGTCCACGTCCGCGACGTTGCGGAGTCCGAAGGAGATCGTCACCGCGTCGAAGGTCTCGTCGGCGAAGGGCAGCGAGAGCGCGTCCCCGGCCACGAAGGTCACCCCGCCGCGCGAGGCGCCGCCCCGGCGCCGGGCGCCGTTCTGGAGCATGCCCAGCGAGAAGTCGCAGGCGATCACGCGGGCGCCCTTCTTGATGAAGGACTCCGAGGAGGTCCCGGTACCCGCGGCGAGGTCCAGCACCAGTTCGCCGCTGTGGGCGTCGACCGCGTCGACCACGGCGCGTCGCCAGACGCGGTCCTGGCCGAGCGAGATGACGTCGTTGACGAGGTCGTAGTTCTCTGCGATGCCGTCGAACATCGCGGCGACGTCCTGGGGCTTCTTGTCGAGCTTCGCGCGGGTCATGGCACCAGCCTAAGGGTGGCCGGACAGCGGAGCGGACCGGGTGGGAAGGGAGCCCGCGACGGTACTGACCAGGCGAGCGGGCGATTACTTGACGTAATCAAACCCCCACTCCGTGCAATGATGAGGGGACCGAAACCACCCTTCGCGCGCCCGAGGAGTCCCGTGAAACCGGCCCGATCGTTCGTCGCCCTGACGATGAGCTCCCTGCTCCTGCTCCCCCTGGGGGTCGCGACCGCCGCGCCCGCCCTCGCGGCACCCCACGAGGGCGTGGTCAGCGAACAGCCCGTCCAGTGGACCCCGCACGTCCTGGACGGAACCGTCAAGGACATCCTCCGGATCGGTGACACCGTCGTGGTGGCCGGGCAGTTCGAGCGCGTGTCCGACGCCGACGGGGGCAAGACGCACAACCGGCGCAACCTGTTCGCCTTCCGGCACGGCAGCGGTGAGCTCCTGACCGGCTTCACCCCTCGGGTGGACGGCACCGTCAACTCCGTGGCCGAGGGCCCGAACGGGTCACTGATCATCGGCGGCCAGTTCCAGAGCGTCGACGGCTCGCCCAGCCGGGGGCTCGCCCGCGTCGACGCCAGGACCGGCCGGGCCGTCTCCGCGTTCGGCACGGCGCTGGACGACGGGAGCGTGTACCGGCTCGCCGGTCACGGGGGCCGGCTCTACGTCGGCGGGAACTTCACCGGTGTGGGCGGGGAGAAGCGCACCGGGCTGGCCCGGCTCGACGCCGCGACCGGCGCGGTGGACACGGACTTCACCCCGACCATCTCCGAGCAGCGCCGGGGCGTCCTGCGCGTGCAGGAGCTGGCCCTGAGCCCGGACGGCCGCAGGCTCGCCATCAACGGGACGTTCACCAAGGTCGACGGCCTGGACCGGTACCAGATCGCCATGATCGACACGTCGACGGGCGCGCCCACCAACTGGTCGACCTCGGCCTACGAGGCGGAGTGCG
The DNA here is from genome assembly GCF_056173345.1 of Nocardiopsis sp. iso_237. Lineage (NCBI taxonomy): Bacteria > Bacillati > Actinomycetota > Actinomycetes > Streptosporangiales > Nocardiopsidaceae > Nocardiopsis > Nocardiopsis sp. iso_237. Next base: position 5,812,781 of record NZ_CM149669.1, read on the forward strand.
ACTACGAGAGCATCCACACCTACATGCGGCAGATGGACTTCGCGCCGGACGGCTCCTACTTCGCCGTGGCGACGGGGGGCGGGCCCGAGGTGAAGCCCGGTCTGTGCAAGGCCGTGGCCCGGTTCGAGAACACCGACACGGCGGGCTCCGAAGCCACCTGGTCCAACATGACCGGCGGGGACACCCTGTACTCGGTCGAGGTCACCTCGTCCGCCGTCTACGTGGGCGGCCATCAGCGCTGGATGGACAACGAGAAGGGCTCCCAGAACCCGGGGCCGGGTGCGGTCGCCCGCGAGGGCATCGCCGCGGTGGACCCCACCACGGGCCGGGCCCTGTCCTGGAACCCGGGCCGTTCCCGCGGTTACGGCGTGGAGGCGCTGCACGCGACCTCCGACGGCCTCTACGTCGGCAGCGACACCGACCGCCTGGCGGGCGAGTACCACGCGCGGTTGGGGATGTTCCCGACCGCGTGAGGCCCGGCGGCGGGTGAGCGCCTGACGAGAAGCACCCGGCGGGGTGGTGTCCGAACGTTCGGAGCACCGCCCCGTCGGTCACTTCCGGGTGTCCTCCGCCTCCTGGGCGCGCAGGAGCTCGTCCTGGATCTCGTCCTCGCGGGCGGCGCCGCCCTGAAGGCGGTCCCCCACGGCCTTGTCCTGTTCCTGGCGCTTCCGCGACCACTCGTCGACCGACGCCGACATCTGGTCGCGCCACTTGGAAAGGAGAACGTAGGAGGCGAGACCGCTGATCACCCACGCGAGAACCAACGCGATCCAGGAGCGCGCACCGAACAGGTAGACGACGCCGAAGGCGCCCGCGAACAGCGCCAGACGGGCGGCGGTATAGGTCAGCCAGCTACGCATCAAAAAGCCTCACAACAGACGTTTACCTGCACTAGATTGGGCAGCGCACCCATCCACGCGCATCACGTGCGCGGACGGCCGGGTCAGGCGACCGCGGTCGAAGGGGAGGTGTCCCGGATCAGGCAGCCTTACCTCCAGGTTAAGGGGGTGCCTTCGCCGGTGCGCACCAGGGCGGGGTGTGTCCCGTCGCAGGCCGAACGGCGGTCAGCACTGGATTCAGATAGTCATGGGATGTTTCCAATCCCGACAGCCGGGTCAGAACATCACGTTCCGATCACATATCCCCCGCTTCTCCCCCGAACACCGCAATTTCTCCGAAAACTAGGGAGGAAACGGACCAACTCGTGCACACTAGGGGATCAAACGCCCGCCGCCCCCTCAGTCCAGGCGGGCACGATTGGGGGAATGTGAAGGTGGAACGAGCAAGCGAACGCCTGTTGACCCCCGGGGAAGTGGCCTCACTCTTCCGGGTTGATCCCAAGACCGTGACTCGCTGGGCCGCCTCCGGGCGCATCAGCAGCATTCGGACCCCCGGCGGCCACCGCCGTTTCCGGGAGTCCGAGGTACGCGCCCTCCTGCTCGGGGAACCGAGCGAGAGCACCACCTGAAGACGTCCGGCACACCCCCGACGGTCCCGGACCCGACGACCCGAGCGGTCTTCCCCCAACCCGGGCCGGTGTCCCCGGCCGGGAGGGGTCGACAGCATGAGTAGGCTGGAACCATGGTGTGGCTCGGTGGCCTGATCACGCTCGTGTCGATCGTTCTATGGGTGTACGCGTTCTTCGACGCGTTGACCACCCCTGCCCAGGAGGTCCGCAACCTCCCGAAGGTCCTGTGGTTGGTCGTCATCGCGCTGTTCATGCCCGTGGGATCCATCCTGTGGCTCTTCCTCGGTCGTCCGCCCAAGCCCGTCACCGTCCTGGGCGACGCGTCCTCCCCCAAGGAGGCCGCCAGGTCCGTGGACGACCTTGACCCGTCAGACTTCGCCAAGCCCTCGGACAGCCCGCACCCACTCGGCCCGGACGACGATCCGGAGTTCCTCAGGGACCTCAACCGTCGAATCGACCCGGAGGACTGAGTCTCCGCAGGCGCTGGCACACGCTCCACCGCACGCGGCAGCCGCGGCACCCGGAACACGAGAAGGTGGGGCCGTACCCGGACGGGTACGGCCCCACCTTCGTCTTTCGTCCGGGGCGCGCCCGGACCGGGTCAGGCGTAGGAGTGGAGCCCGCTGAACATGTAGTTCACGGCGAAGAAGTTGAACATGACGGTCAGGAAGCCGATCACGTTGATCCAGGTCGCCTTGGGTCCGCGCCAGCCGCCGGTCGCACGGGCGTGCAGGTAGGCCGCGTAGATCACCCAGGAGATGAAGGACCACACCTCCTTGGGGTCCCACCCCCAGAACCGGCCCCAGGCCTCGTCGGCCCACACGGAACCGGCGATGACGCCGAAGGTCCACAGCGGGAACGCGAAGAGGATGAACCGGTGCGAGATGCGGTCGAGCAGCTCCGGACTGGGCAGGCGCCCGGCGATCCCGACCACCTTCTCCCCGAGTGCCCGCCTGGCCTCGGCCCGGTGGGCCACCAGGTAGGTGATGCCCGCCGCGCCGGACACCATGAACGCCCCACCCGCGATGATGACCGCGGAGACGTGGATCGGCACCCAGTAGGACTGGAGGGCCGGGATGAGCGGGCCCGGATCCACGTACAGCCACCGCACCCCGATGCCCAGCAGGAGCAGGACGGGGACCAGCACGAACGCGCCGAGGAAGCGGGCCTGGTACCGCCAGGAGGCGTAGAGCAGCGCGCCCACGGCCACCAGGCACATCGCCACCACGAACTCGAACATGTTGCCCCAGGGCCAGCGTCCCGCCGCCAGCCCCCGGGTCACGATCTGGACGGCGCCGAGCACGAAGCCCAGCGCCGTCACGCCCAGCGCGATCCGGCCGAGCACGCTCTGGGAGGCCTGGGCCTCACCCTCGTCCGTGCGGACGCTGACCTCGATGTCGTCGTCGGCGCCCTCGACGGAGCCCGCGCCCACGGGCATGAGGCGTCCCGCCCTGAGCCTGGTGCGTCGTCCGTAGGCGGCCTCGATGGCGAAGAGGAACAGCGCGGCAGCGTACGTCACGATCATCGCGATGATCAACGTGTCACTGGCCGACGCCATCGTCTCGTCCACCGGTCCGGCGAGTGTGTACGTCACCGGTCACTCCCTCTTGTCGTCGACTCTCGCGGGTCGGATGTCGTGTGGGGGTTGTCGTCGGACTCGCTCCTGAGCCGTCCGGCAAGTCGTTTGGTGATCTCGTGGAACTCGGCGTTGTCACCGGCGACCTCGGTCTTGCCGAGCCCGGCCAGCTCCACGCGGGTGGTGCCGTCCTCGCCCCTGGTCGCGCGCACCCACACCCGGCGGGGGCGAACGAACAGGGTCAGCAGCAGACCCGCCACGGCCGCCGTGGCCGCACCCAGAGCGGGAAGGCGGGCGCCGTCCCGGTTGCTCTGGAGCGTGGCGTACTCCTTGTATCCGGTGAAGGTGATCGAACCGGCCTCGTCGGGCAGCTCCCAGGTGTCGCCCACCGCCATGACGGGTGACTCGCCCAGGGACTCCATCCCCTCGGTCCGGAGCTGGTAGACCGACTGCGGATCCACCATCCCCATGTCGCCCTGGTAGGCCTCCAGGGTCACCATCGGGTTCTCCGCCCCGGGGAAGGTGGAGACCAGCTCGCCTTCGGGGTCCTCGGCCGCCGTGGGCAGGAACACCCCGACGAAACCCAGCTCCTCTCCACCGGTGTCGGGCACCTTCACGACACCGTCCGAGGTGTAGGTCATGGTCTCGCGGTGCAGGAACGGCACCGCCTGGTCGAAGACCAGGTCGCCGTCGGCGTTGCGCACCTCGAACTGCGGCGCGTACCCGTGGCCCAGCAGGTACACCTGCACCCCGTCCACGCTCAACGGGTGGTTGACCTCCAGGGTGTGCTGCTGCTCCTCCGACTCGGGCGACTCCTTGTAGCTCAGCTCCGCCACGTAGGACTCGGCCTGACCCCGCAGGTCCCCGTCGTCGATGAAGGACGCCTCGAAGCTGTCCAGGTGGATCGTGAACGGCTCGAAGGCGTCGGTGTCGGTCCAGTGCCCGGGGTAGATGGCGTCGTAGGAGGGCAGCGTGTTCGCGAACCCGTCCCCCTCCACCAGCAGCATGTTGCCCCGGTAACCGAAGAACGACCCCGCCGCCAGAGCCAGCAGCAGCGCCAGCAGGGAGAAGTGGAACAGGACGTTGCCCGCCTCACGCAGGTACCCCGTCTCGGCGGAGACCGAGTCGCCGTACCGCTCGACCCGGTACCCCTTCAGGACAGTGCGGGACTGTTCCAGCACCGTCTCGGGCGAGGCCCCGGTGCCGAACCGCGCCACGTAGGGCATCCGCCCCAGGTTGCGCGGGGTGGCCACCGGCCGCGCCCGCACCGCCTTGGCGTGGACCAGGGCGCGCGGGATCACACACCCGGCCAGGGAGACGAACAGCAGCAGGTAGATCGCCGCGTACCAGGGCGAGGAGAACACGTCGAACAGGTAGAAGCGGTCCAACCACACCGACAGCTCGGGGTTCTCCCGCATGTAGGTGGCGACCTCGTCCACGCTCACCACGTTCTGCGGCAGGATCGACCCCGGGATCGCGCCCAGTGCCAGCATGAACAGCAGGATCAGCGCCGTGCGCATCGAGGTGAGCGTGCGCCACACCCACCGGCCCCACCCGGCCAGGCCGAGCCCCTTCGGGCCGGTCCCGGTCGGCTCGGCCGCCGTGGACGCGCCCGCGTCGGCGTTCCCGGAGTTCTCGGACGTACGCGTACTCAAGTCAGATCACCGTCTGGTAGTTGGCGGCCCAGCCCTGCATGGCGATGGTCATCTGGGTCCACAGACCCGTCACCATGGCCAGGCCGACCAGGACGAGCATGACACCGCCGACCACGGTGACGGTGCGGGTGTGGCGCTTCAGCCAGCCGAACGCGTTCAGCGCCCGGCGGTAGAGCAGCGACGCCACGATGAACGGCAGGCCCAGCCCGACGCAGTAGACCAGGGAGAGGAGCATGCCGCGACCGGCGCCGCCCTCGATGAAGGCCAGCGTCTGGACGGCCGCCAGGGTCGGGCCGATGCACGGGGTCCAGCCCAGGCCGAACAGGACACCGAGCAGCGGCGCCCCCGCGAGTCCGGCGCGGGGCAGGCGGTGGAAGCGGAACTCGCGGCCCAGACCGGGCAGCACGCCCATGAAGGCCAGGCCGAGGAGGATCGTGAGCGCGCCGAGCACGCGGGTGATCGGATCGGTGTAGTCCATGAGGAGGTCACCGAGCCAGCCGATGAACCCGCCCACGGCGATGAACACGAGACTGAACCCGGCGATGAACAGGACGCTGCCGGTGACCATCGTCCAACGGCGCTGGGCCAGCTCGGCGTCCACGTCGGCGATCGTGCTGGTGGCGGTCCCGCCGTCGCCGCCAGCGGCGTCCGGGGCGCCCGCCTGGCGTTCCCGCACGTGGGAGCCGCTCATCCCGGACACGTACGACAGGTAGCCGGGGACCAGGGGCAGCACGCACGGGGAGAGGAAGGAGACCAGTCCGGCGGCCAGGGCCAGCGGTGCGGCCAGGAGGAGGGAGCCGGTCATGACGGTGGTGCCGATCGCGTCCATCAGTCGCCGTCCCCGGCCGGAGCGGCCTCGTCGGTCGCTTCCTCGGAGGCCTCGGCGTCGCCTGTGGGCTCCGCCTCGTCTGTGGATTCGGAGTCGTCGGCGCCCTCGCCGTAGCCCTCCAGCTCGGAGATCCGGGTCCGCTCCTCGGGGTCACCCAGGTCGAACTCCACGACCAACGGATCCAGCAGACCCGTCAGCTGCCCGTACGTGGTCGGACCGATCACCCGCGCGGCGATGTTCCCGTCGGGGTCGATCACCAGCGTGCTCGGGATCGCCCGGGGCGGCACGGTCTCCCGGAAGGCCTGCGGGATCTCCCCCGGCTGGTCGTACAGGCTCGGGTACTCCACGCCCTTGTTCTCGGTGTAGGCCGCCGCCGCCGTCTCGTCGTCCTTGATGTTCACACCCAGGAAGTCCACACCCAGATCCCCGTACTCGGCGTGCACCTCGTCCAGGACCGGCTGCTCGGCACGGCAGGGCCCGCACCAGCTCGCCCACACGTTGACGACGAGGATCCGGCCCTCGTACTCCGACAGCGACAGCTCGTCGCCCTCGAACGTCGTCCCCGTCACCTCCGGGGCCGCGGCACGCTCACCGGCCTCGAACTCCGTCGCGCTGCCGTCTCCCGAGATGAACCGGTCCTCCTCACCCCCCGTCTCGATCTCGGTGCCACCGGCGCAGCCGGACAGGACGAGGACGGCCGTCATCGCGGCGGCCGAAAGGAACGGCACGGCACGACGGCGTCGCGTACCTGTGCTGGTACTGGGCATCGAGGGGACCTCGCGAACCGGGTGTGATCAGGGCGGACTACAACAACGACAAAGTGTAGTAGATGCCCTGGGGCCCGCTCGGCCGACCCGACACAAGGGAGCCTCCTCCAGGTACGGCCCGGTTTCGGCGGGTTCGGCGCCCGGTGGGAGGAGCGGTACCGGCGCCGTGGGGACGGCGCCGGAGACGGGGGACGGCACACGTCAGGGGCGATGCTGGGGAACATCGCCCCTGAGTGGTCGGCGGATCGGGTGCTGGGTCAGAGGGCCCCGCCCCCGGGTCCGGCCTGGTTCGTCAGCCAGCCTCGACGAAAGCCTCGCGGAGGTAGTCGTGCACGGCTCGTTCGGGGACCCGGTAGGAACGCCCCACACGAATCGCGGGGAGAACTCCCGAGTGCACCATTCGGTAAACGGTCATCTTGGACACACGCATGATCGTGGCGACCTCCGCCACGGTCAGGAACCTGACCTCTTCGAGAGGCGGTTTGCTCCCGTTCATCTTCCGACGCCCTCATTCCCGGACGTGAGCATTTGTCTACCGTTCAGCCCTGGCGTGCCTCACGGTGCTCGGGGGACTCCGGCGAAACAGTCCCCGCCCCACCGACACGCCAGCGTGTCATGCTGTCACTACTGACACGTCCGTTTTCAGAGTAGAGCCGAGTTCCCCTCTACGGAAGGTCGTTCGTGCGGTCTTCGTGGTTGTGCGGTGACCACGGGTCAGATGAGGTTTAACGGTGGGTATAAATGGCCGACCACGCTCAAAGAAGGCCCGCTCTGGCGAGCACGTAGTCGCGCAGCGGAGCGTAGTCCTCGGGCAGGTATCCGTCGTCCAGAGGCACGGTGACCAGGAGTTTTCCCTCGTGCTCAGCGAGGAACAGGGCGGGGTCGTTGCAGTCCGCGAAGCCCATCGTGGGCACCCCCGCCTCCCCCGCCGCACCCGCGAAACCGTGATCCGCGATGACCAACTGCGGCCATGGCTCGCCCCGGTCCGTCAGCTCGGCCAGGATCGCCCGCATCGCGAAGGGGTGGTGGCTGTGCCGCGGCAGGTTCCCGTCCGTCACGAGGGCCACGTCCTCCCTCCAGACCACGATCCGCCGGTTCGGAGGCCGTTCGGTGGTCACCTCGTAGGAGTAGCCGCCCGCCGCCGTGAGGACCTTGCACCCGTGTGCGGTGAGCGCGTCCTTCCACGCCTGGTAGGTCTCCCGCAGGTTGCGCGGGTGCCCGGTGGCGAACATGACGCTCTCCTGACGCGTGGCCGCCAGCGCCAGCCGGTCCGCGAGGGCCTCCAGCGCGTCGATGGTGAGGTCGGGGTCGATCGTGTCGATCCCCCACACGTACTCCGCGTCCCCCACCACACCGCAGCGCTTGTTCATCAGGGCGAGGACCTCGGCGTACGTCCAGTCGTGCGAGAAGGTCAGCCCGAACTGGTGGTACGGGTCCTTCTGCACGAGCCGCCGGTAGTGGCGCAGGTTGTTCTGCCGTGGGGTGTCGACGTGCCCCGCGATCCCCGTGCGAACCAGATAGGTGATGAGTTCGGCGCGTGTCGGCGGCGTCACCTGCGTTCCCCTTCCTCGTCTGCGCGGCGAGCCGGTGACACGCCGCGCGACCACCACGGCTTCGGCTCCTGTTCGCCCGGTATTCATCACCTTCCTACCCGCTGAACGCGCGCCACGCCGCCATCCCGGAGATTTCACCGTGGCGTGACCCGTCGGCGGCGCCGGAGGCGGGGCGGAGGAAACCGGTCAGAGGGTGGGGTCGATCCCGTGACTCGGGAAGACGGCGGTGCGGGTCGCGTGGATGGCCCGGTCGACGGGGTCCCCCGGGTCGTAACCCTGCTCGAAGGGGGTGAAGGAGACCCCCCGGCCGTCGGTCATGTAGAGCGGGGCCAGCTCGCCGGTGCGCTGGCGCACGAAGTCGCGCCACCCCTGCGGGGTCTCGCGGTCCGGGTCGATCGGCGATCCCGCCGCCTCCGCGAGGAGGTGGGTCCAGGCACGGGGCACGACGTGGACGAGACCGTAGCCGCCGCCCCCGAACAGCAGCCAGCGGCCGCCCGCCGTCTTGCGCGCCAGCTTGTGGAGCTCCTCGTAGGCCCGGCGCTGGCCGTCCACGCTGAGCGTGAGGTTGGCGAGGGGGTCGAGGGCGTGGGTGTCGCAACCCTGCTGGGTCACCAGGATCTCGGGCTGGAACTCGTGCAGCAGGGGCGGGACCACGGCGTCGAAGGCGCGGTGCCAGCCGGTGTCCCCGGTCCCGGCGGGCAGGGGGACGTTGACGGCGTAGCCCTCGGCGTTGGGGCCGCCGACCTCCGAGGCGTGTCCGGTGCCCGGGAACAGGGTCGCCGGTGACTCGTGGAGGCTGATGGTGAGGACCCGGGGGTCGTCGTAGAAGGCGTTCTGGACGCCGTCCCCGTGGTGGACGTCCACGTCGACGTAGGCGACGCGCTTGGCGCCCTGCTCCAGGAGCCAGGCGATGGCCAGCGCGGGGTCGTTGTAGACGCAGAACCCCCACGCGTTGCCGTGCATGGCGTGGTGGAGGCCGCCCGCGATGTTGGCGGCGTGCGCGCTCTCGCCGGTCCACACGGCTCTCGCGGCGGCCACCGAGGCGCCCGCGATCAGCGCGGAGGCCTCGTGCATGTGCGGGAACACGGGGTTGTCGGTGGTGCCGAGCATGTGGGTGTCGTCGGGCTCCAGGGTCCGACCGGCCCGCTTGACCGCCTCGACGTAGGCGGGGTCGTGCACCAGGGAGAGGAGTTCGTCGGAGGCCGGTTCGACGTCCAGGAAGTCGACCCCGGCACCGTCGAAGACGCCGAACTCGCGGCTGAGCGCCATGGTCAGCTCGACCCGGATCGGCGCCATCGGGTGCTGCGGCCCGAAGTCGTAGGCGGTGAGTCCGTCGTCCCATGCCACCCGAAGCGAGCAGGACGTGCGCCCTCCCATGTGGTGACCCCCGTTTCAGGTGTGCGTGCTCCGAAGCACACAGTACGCAAGGCCGGGCCCGGGCAGAACCCCGGGTCCGGTTCGTTTCCCGGGCGCTCCCGGCGGGGACGCGCACCCGAGGAGACGGGAACGGCCCCGGAGGGGGTCCCTCCGGGGCCGCGGGGCCCATGGCGGCGGTCCCGCCGCCGCGCGTGCCTAGCTGTTCTCCATCTTGTAGTAGCAGGACTTGTAGGTCTCGCCCGCCTTGAGCTTCTTGGTGCCGTGGAGGGGCTTGCCGAGGCCGGTCTCGGTGGAGGTGATCATCAGCCGGTACTCGCCCGGGTCGAGCTCGACCTTCATGACCTCGCCCTCGTCGAAGCAGGAGTTGCCGGTGGGCGGCGAGGAGTAGACCTCGCAGCCCTCACAGGCCTCGGTGAACTCCTCGCCGTGGACCGCGTCCGGGCCCACGAACATGAAGTGCATCTCCTCCGGCGAGTTGTTGGTGAACTCGATGACGACCTTGTCGCCGTTGCCGGTGCTGTACGGGCTCATGTCCTCGATGGAGGAATCACCGAAGATGGTCCTGCGGTCCATCTCCTGCTCGATGCGGCCGGCGCCGATGTGCTTGGTGAGCTTCTCGACGTCGTCGGCCTCGTGGTCGGGGTAGTTGGCCTCCAGGAACTCGACGGTCTCGTCCGCGTCGTCGAGGTCACCGGAGTCCACCTGGGCCCAGCCGCAGTTGAGGGCCGCGTCGGGGCGCTCCTCCTCGATGCGTTCCGCGATGTCGGGCGCGGCGTCCCAGGTGAGGTCGTCGAACATCCCGATCTGGTCGAAGGCCGAACACCAGTTCTCCGCCTGGTAGTCGCCGGTGGCCAGGTCGTACAGCTCGACGAGGGCGTCGGGCACCTGGGCGGCGGACGGGGTGTCGGAGAAGTCCTCCGCGACGAAGGCGTAGGTCTCCTGCGCCTTCCGGAAGGCCTCGCTGACCTCGTCGGTCACGGTTCCGCTGTAGGACTCGTCCGCGTCGGCGGCGAGCTGGGCGGCGTAGTCGAAGTGGATCTCCGCGATGCTGCCGTCGGTGTCCTCCCAGCGGGCGCCGGCGTGCGCGAAGTAGTCGGTGTAGGACTCCAGCGCGTGGTCGTAGGCCTCGTTGGCGACGTCGGACTGGGCCCGGCTGAGGATCTCGCAGGCCTCGCTGCCCGCGCGGGCCCGGCTCATCAGGGACGGCGACATGGAGAGCTGGAAGCCGCCCTCCACCTGTCCGTAGGTGTCGATCGCGCTGTCGCAGTCGCCCTGGGCGTGGGCGGCGTCCGCGACGCGGAGCCGCCACTCGCCGGTCTGCCAGACGCCGACCAGCGAGAGCGCCATGACCACGACGAGGCAGGCGGCCAGGACGACCGGCTTGCCCGTGGCCCGGGGCTCCTCTCCGCGCGCCATGAGGCGGCGGTCGTGCTTGCGGCCCGCGAGGAGGCCGTGCACGACGGTGACCAGGACCCAGCCCAGGAGGACCGGAACCCAGGTGAGCAGGTTGTCGGCCGCGCCCATGAGGGCGGCCGTGACCAGCAGGCCGACGGTGACGGCCAGGTTGATCCCGAAGAACACCCAGCTGCGCAGGTAGAAGTAGCCCGCACCGACACCGGACAGGTTGAGCAGCGCGGCGCGCAGCCCCGCCTTGGACTTGAGGAGGCCGAGCGGGGGCAGGGGCGGCGGCGGTCCGCCGAACTGACCGGCGGGCGGGCCGGGGGGCATACCGCCGGGCGGCATCCCACCGGGGGGCATGCCGCCGGGCGGCGGGCCTCCCGGGGGCGGGCCGAAGGGCGGGTTGCCGCCGGAGGGGGTGCCGACCGGGGGCGGGCCGCCGAACTGTCCGGGAGGGGGCCCACCCGGACCGGCGGGACCGTTCGGTCCGCCGGGAGCACCGGGAGCACCGGGAGCACCGGGGCCATTGGGGCCGCCGGGAGCACCGGGACCGTGGGGACCGCCGGGGGGCGGTCCGCTCGGGGCCTGCCCCATCGGGGGCGGCCCACCGGGCGGCGGGCCTCCGGGAGGCCGGCCCACGGGCGGCGGCTGGCCGCCGGACGGGGTCGGGGCGGCGGGACCGCTTCCCGGTGCGGGACCGCCGACCGGGTTCTGCGGGCCGCTCGGAGCGGGGGGAGGTGTCGCGGACCCGGGCTGGCCCGGGAAGTTGGACGGGTCAGATGGGGGTTGAGGAGTTGTCATGGGGCCCCGGAATCAGTGAGGGGAAGACGTACGGAGTCGAGGAGGGAAGAGGGGACGAGCCCTCTTATCCCGACTTTATTCGTCAGGTAGGACGCAATGTCCGACGCCCCGCGACCAGAGCCGCCAGGAAATCCATCTGTGATTTACGTCACAAACAAGGCGTCTAGCTCTCCGACAGCGCCCTGCTGCGGTCCCGCGCCGCCTCGATCGCGTCCGTGAAGGCCGTGCGCACCCCGTGTCGTTCCAGCTCACGGAGAGCGGCCGCCGTGGTCCCTCCGGGTGACGTGACGGCCTCCCTCAGGACCACCGGGTGCTCCCCCGAACCGTCGAGCATGGCCGCGGCGCCGGTGATCGTCTGCCCCACGAGGCGCTCCGCTGTGACCCGGGGCATACCCATGGCCACACCGGCCTCGATCATGGTCTCCGCGATGAAGTAGAAGTAGGCCGGTCCGCTGCCGGAGATGGCGGTGACCGTGTCCATGTGCTGCTCACCGACGCGCAGTACCTCACCGACGGCGCCCAGCAGCTCCTCGGCGCGGTCCAGGTGCTCGCCCCCGGCGTAGGCCCCTCCGGCGACGGCCGTCATGCCCCGGCCCATGAGCGCCGGGGTGTTCGGCATCGCGCGCACCACCGGCACGCCCGAGGGCAGGTGGTTCTCCATCACGGCGGTGGTCAGCCCGGCGGCCACCGAGATGACCAGGTGCTCGCCGGACAGGTGCGGAGCGAGGTCGTCCAGCAGGGCCAGCATGTCCTGGGGTTTGAGGGCGAGCAGCAGGGTGCCCGCCCGCTTGGCGGCGTCCTCCGCCGGAACCGTCTCGACCCCGTGGCGGGCGCGCAGCTCCGCCGCGTGCTCCTCGCGCGGCTCCGTGACGAGCACGTCCTCCGGGGCGTGGCCCTGGGCCAGCAGCCCGGCGAGCAGCGCCTCGCCCATCTTTCCTGCGCCGATGATCGCGATCATTAGGGGTCCTCTCTGCGCGTTCCCTCCACGCTAGCGGCCCGGAGGCTCCCGCGCCGCCTCGCGTCCCACGGAGTGGACACCCCGGGGAGGGGCCCGGCCCCGGCCGGTCAGCCCTGGTCGGGCGTGCCCTCGTCGTCCACCGCTCCTCCGGGGTCGACCGAGAAGCGCCGGGGCGGGGACTGGGGGCGCCCGCGCAGCAGCGCGATGCGTTCGCGTCGGCCCAGCGTGGGCTCCGGCTCGGGCGGACCCTGCGCGAAGTGCAGCCGGGTGAAGGCCAGCGCCTCGGCCAGCTCACGCAGGCGCGCCTCCCGGTCCACCGCCTTGCGGGTGCTCACCTCCAGCACCAGCTGCCCCTCGTAGCCGGTCCCCGCGAGGTGTTCGAGCAGCTCCGCCACGGGCTGGCTGCCGCGTCCGGGGATCAGGTGCTCGTCCAGGTTCTGGCCGCCGAAGCCGTCGGCCACGTGCACGTGGGAGAGCCGGTCGCCCAGCCGCCTGGCCATGTCCATCGCGTCGGACCCGGACATGGCGGTGTGGGAGAGGTCGAGGGTGACGTCCGGGTAGTCCCGGTCGAGCGGGTTCCAGCTCGGCGCGTAGGGGACGACCTCGCGCTCGCGCACCCGGACCGGGTACATGTTCTCGACGGCGAAGACCACGTCGGTCTCCTCCTGCATGCGGGCCACGCCGTTCTCGAAGTCACGGGCGTACTCGCGCTGCCAGCGGAAGGCCGGGTGCACCACGATCGTCGAGGCGCCCAGTGCCTCGGCCATCTCCTTGGACCGGACGAGCTTGCCCCAGGGCTCACGGCCCCACACGCGCTGGGTGAGGACGAGACACGGGGAGTGGACCGCGGTCACGGGCATCTGGTGGTAGTCCGAGAGGCGCCGCAGGAGTTCGATGTCCTGGCTGGCCGGGTCGGAGGAGACGAGGACCTCAACGCCGTCGTACCCCAGCTTCGCGGCGATCTCGAACGCGGCCGGGGTCTTCTCCGGGTAGACCGACGCCGACGAGAGGACCACGGGCGCGTCTGGGACCTGGATAGGGCTCACGCCTCCCAGACTATGCGCTCCACGGCGATCCGGGGCGGGCGGGCGTGTGAACACGGCGTGGCGGGGCCCCTCCGGACGGAACCGGCGGGACGCGCGGGACCGGAGGGACGGCCGTTCCCCGGCACTCGGGGAACGGCCGTCGGAGCGACACCGGCGCGCCTCGCGACGCGGCGCCGGGGGCGGCGGGTCAGAGCCGCACGGCACCGGCGAGGTCGTGGCGGGTCACGTCCCGCTCGGCGATCTTCCCGCCGGAGCTCGGGGCGTCGATCATGCGGTCCCCGCCGAGGTAGATCGCGACGTGGTAGGCGTATCCCCCGCTGTCGGTCCAGTACAGGACGTCGCCGCGGCGCGCGTTGGAGTAGCTCACCCGGGTCCCGGAACCGACCTGGTCCTGGGCCACGCGGGGCAGGCTCACACCGGCCTGCTCGAAGGAGTGCTGCACCAGTCCGGAGCAGTCGAAGGAGTGGGGTCCGGTCCCGCCCCAGGCGTAGGGCTTGCCCTTCTGGGACTCGGCGGCGGTGACGGCCTTCTCCACGTCGGTGGAGGCCAGGGACTGGTGGACGCGCTCGCGGTCCTGGGAGTGCGCGGGGCCCCGTGACGGGGCGGCCGTGGCGTCGTCTCCCGGCCGGTCGGTCTCGGCCTGCGCGGGGGCTCCCCCGGCGGCGAGGGTCGCGGCCGCGAGGGCGGTGGCGAGGAGTGCGCGCCGCGATCGGCGGCGCGTCCGGGCGGATGCGGCCTGCCGCCCCGTGTTCGTGGTGGAACGGCAGGCCCGCGCTGGCTCGTGGTGCCGAGGTTTTCGCATGACGTGGTGCTCCTGGTCCGTCGGGGCAGCCCGCACCACTGTGACGCGGGTCTCTCTGCCGCCAACACACCACCATTCGTCACACAGACACCAAGAAAAATCCCTCTCCGTAGTCCAATCCGTCCCCAAAGACGGTAAAGACCACATGACCTCGGCAGGCATACCGGTCATCGAACCATCAAACGACCGCCTGCCCGCCGAGGTCAGCTACCGTCCGCCGACCACGGCCTTAGGGCTGCGGGACGTTCAGGGCGGACCGCACGAAGTCGGTCGTCGCCGCCATGCCGAGGTTGTTCGGGTGGATCGGCGCACCGTCCTCCGGGATCAACCCCTCCACCCAGCGGGTACTCGAACCCTGGCAGACGTCGTGGCCGCGCTCGAAGGTGTCCACGAAGACCGCCCCCTGGGCCGTGGCCTCCTCCTGGAGCATCGCGTTGAGCTTGGTCTGCGCGGCGTCGAGGAACGGGACGTCACCCCGGGAGATGGGCGTGCTCGGCCAGCAGCCCCCGCTCTCCGGGAGGATCTGGAGGTAGCCGACGCTGAGGACCGTGGCGTTCGGGCTGCGCTCCGCGATGTCCGCGTACACCCCCGAGACCTCGCCCCGCAGGCCCTCGATCCGCTGGTCGAGCTCATCGCCGTAGTGGTCGGCGCAGGGGCTGCCCAGCGGGTTGGTCAGACTGCGCTTGGCGCACTCCATGAGGACCTGGGAGAAGCCGAAGTCGTTGCCCGCGATCCCCACCGTGACCAGGTCGGTCTCGGGCCGCAGCGCGTCCAGCTGGGGCGGGGTGTCGTCGAACTGGGCCTCGTAGAGGTGGCTCATGACCGCGCCCGAACAGCTGACGTCGGTGAGGTCGGTGATCCCCAGCTCCTCAGCGAGGCGCTTGGGGTAGTTGACCGAGGACTGCATGCAGCCGAGGAGCGGCATGTTGGCCTGGGCCTGGACGAGCGGACCGGCGACGAAGGAGTCACCGATGGCCACGTAGTGCTCGAAGGCGGCCGACTCGGCCTCCTCCGCGGCGACGGGCGCGGTCGCCAGCGAGATCCCCATGGCCGCGATGGCCAGCGGGGCCGCGAGGCGCGCGAGGCGGCGCAGCCCGCCGGGGCGGCCACCGCCTCCGGGGGAACGGGGGATTGCGGGGGTTCGGTTCGTACGGAACACGAGGGGTTTCCTCTCTCCAAGGAGCGGGGGCACAGGAGTGTTCTGCCGTGGGGCGAGGGTGACTCTCCCCACACATTCTCTAACATGACCTACCAAACCCTTGACCTAACCGGTAGGTAACTTTCTTGTGTTCCCTGAGGGCCCCGGTTCCCCCCGGGCCTGTCCCCCACAGCCGTTAGCGTGGCGACCATGGCAAAAGCAGCGAAGACGACGTTCCGGTGCGCCGAGTGCGGATGGACCACCCTCAAGTGGGTGGGACGCTGCGGCGAGTGCCAGGCCTGGGGCACCGTCGAGGAGGCCGGAGCCCCCGCTCCCATGGCGGTCGCGGCCGCCCCGGTGACCTCCCGCGCCCGCCCCATCACCGAGATCAGCGTGGAGAGCGCCGAGGCGGTGCCGACCGGGGTGGACGAGCTCGACCGCGTCCTGGGCGGCGGCGCGGTGCCCGGCGGCGTCGCCCTCCTCGCGGGAGAGCCCGGGGTGGGCAAGTCGACCCTCCTCCTGGAGGTCGCGGCCATGCGCGCCGCCAAGGCCCCCGTCCTCTACGTGACCGGTGAGGAGTCGGCCGGGCAGGTCCGGCTGCGCGCCGAACGCCTCGGAGCCCTGTCCGACCAGCTCTTCCTCGCCGCCGAGACCTCCGTGGCCACCCTGGCCAGCCACGTCGACGCGGTGGCGCCGCAGCTGCTGATCGTCGACTCGGTGCAGACCATGGTCTCCCCCGAGGCCACCGGCGTCCCCGGCGGCGTCACCCAGATCCGGCAGGTCACCGGCGCGCTCATCCAGATCGCCAAGGAGCGCGGCATCGCCACCGTGCTGGTCGGCCACGTCACCAAGGACGGCTCGATCGCCGGTCCCCGCCTCCTGGAGCACCTGGTGGACGTCGTCCTCCACTTCGAGGGCGAGCGCCACTCCCAGCTGCGCCTGCTCCGCGCGGTCAAGAACCGCTACGGGCCCACTGACGAGATCGGCGTCTTCGAGCTCACCGAGAAGGGCATCTACGGTCTGCCCGACCCCAGCGGGCTCTTCCTCACCGAACGGACCGACCCGGTGCCGGGCACCTGCGTCACCGTCACCCTGGAGGGACGGCGACCCCTGATCACGGAGGTGCAGGCGCTGGTCGCGCCGACCCCCCTCCCGGCTCCCCGCCGCGCGACCTCGGGCCTGGACACCTCGCGGGTGAACATGATCCTCGCGGTGCTGGAGAAGCGCACCGGCATGAAGCTGGCCAACATGGACGTGTACGCCTCGACCGTGGGCGGGGTGAAGCTGGGCGAGCCCTCCGTGGACCTGGCCCTGGCCCTGGCCGCCGCCAGCTCCAACAACGACGTCGCCCTGCCGAGCGGCTTCATCGCGATCGGTGAGGTGGGGCTGGCCGGTGACGTGCGCAGCGTGAACGGCGTGCGCCGCCGGGTCGCGGAGGCCCAGCGCCTGGGCTTCACGCAGGCGGTGGTGCCCAAGCACTTCGGTGACCCGGTCCAGGGAATCCGCGTGCACGAGGTGGAGGAGCTGAGCGAGGCCCTCTCCTGGGTGGAGCGACGGGGGCGGCGGCGGGGCGCCGCCCGTGGCTCCTCCGAGGAGTGACGGCCTAGAAGTCGAAGATCACGCCCTTGGCGTTGGCCAGCGCGCACGCGTTGCCGAAGGTCTCCTCGTAGTCCTCGGCGCCGCTGACCCGGACGGTGACCGGACGGTACTCCATGGTGCAGGCGCCCTCGGGCGTGGCCCGCACACTGGCGATGTCGCCGTGCCGGGAGATGAGGTCGCAGGCCTCGTCGGCCCGGGGGTGCTCGCCGCCCGCCGGGTCGCACTCCAGGCTGGCCTGCCGGGCCCAGCTCGTGGCGGTGTCACCGCTCTTCTCGACGGCGCCGAAGACCTCGAGCGTGTAGACGCTCCTGCGCTCTTCGTCGGCGGCGGCGGGCGCGGTCGCCGTCACGGCGAAGGCGACAGCGGCGGCGGCACAGGTCAGGGCGGTGGCGATGCGATTCACTGGGAACTCCCGGGACGACAACAAGGTTCGACACGAATAGTAGCCACACGGTGACGATGAGTTGTGTGTTTTGTGTGAACCCGTCCCGACCCGGGAGCTGAATCAGGCTTTGAGCTGGAACACGAGCTGGTCGACGCTGCCGACGAGGTCCCCGCGCAGGTTGGCCTTGTACCAGCCCGGCTGCGCCTTGGCACCGCCGTCGCGGCAGTCGGTGAAGGAGCGCTCCAGGTCCCAGCTGAGGGTGTACTCGTGCGGGCGGCCCTGGGTGAGCTGGCGCTCCTCCTTGCCGTTGCCCTCGACGCAGTCGGCGGAGGAGTAGATCCGGTCCTCGCCGGAGTCCAGCCTGAGCTCGATCGCCTCCGGCCCCACGTCCACGGTGCAGGTCTGCTCGGCCACGTTGACCACGGTCACCTTGAACTCGGGCTTGGCGCCGCCGCCGAACACCTCCCGCTCCTTCTCCGCGAAGTCGAAGGTGACCACGACGTCCTGCGGGCGGCAGTGGTCCTCGGGGCGCTCCGGGGCCGCGGCCTCGGCCGAACCGTCACCGGATCCGCCCTCGGAGTCCTCCTTGCCCCCTTCGCCCTCGGAGGGCGAGGCGGACGGGGACGCCGACGGGGAGGGTGAGGCGGACGGATCCGCGTCCTCTTCCTCGGTTTCGGCGTCGGAGGGCTCCTCGGCTGGGACACTGGAGGAGGCCTCGGGCTCCTCGATCGCCGCCTGGGAGCCCGCTGGCTCGCCTTCGTCGGAGGTGTTCCGGAACGCGAGCGCGACCAGGGCGAACACCAGCATCGCGCCGGCCAGTACGAAGGCGCGTCGCTTCCAGTAGGTCTCACGGCTGACGGGTGCTGGTTGTCCGGTACTTGACGCCATGGGCCGTAGTATTGCGGTTTTGCGTGCCACCCACCTACTCAACCCGCCGATTTCCCGTTAAAGATGAGCGATAACCCTTACAGCACCGCCGTTCTGGCGTGGTACGAGACCAACGCGAGGGACCTGCCCTGGCGCCGCCCCGAGGCCACGGCCTGGTCCATCCTGGTCAGCGAGATCATGCTCCAGCAGACCCCCGTCGTGCGGGTGCTCCCCGCCTGGGAGGCCTGGATGGAGCGCTGGCCCACCCCCGCCCACCTGGCCAAGGAGCCGTCCGGCGAGGCGGTCCGCATGTGGAACCGGCTCGGCTACCCGCGCCGGGCCCTGCGCCTGCACGCCTGCGCCGTGGCCATCACGGAGGAGCACGGCGGCGAGGTCCCCGACGACCACGCGACCCTGCTGTCGCTCCCGGGGATCGGCGCGTACACGGCGGCGGCGGTCGCGAGCTTCGCCTACGGGCAACGGCACGCCATTCTGGACACCAACGTGCGCCGGGTCCTGGCCAGGACCGAAACCGGGATCGAGTACCCGCCGAAAACCCAGACCAAGGCGGAGACCTCTCTGGCCGAGACGCTCCTGCCGCCGACACCCTCCGTCGCGGCCCGCTGGGGCGTGGCGGTGATGGAGCTGGGCGCCCTCGTCTGCACGGCCCGCTCGCCGCGCTGCGCGGACTGCCCCATCGCCGGGCAGTGCGCCTGGAAGCTCGCCGGGAAGCCCGCGTACGACGGCCCGCCCCGGCGCGGACAGACCTACGCGGGCACCGACCGCCAGGTCCGCGGCAAGCTCCTCGCCGTGCTGCGCGCCTCCCGCGAACCGGTGGTCAAGGACGCCCTGGACGCGGTCTGGGACGACGGCGTCCAGCGTGAGAGGGCCCTGGACGCCCTGGTCTCCGACGGTCTGGTCGACCCCCTGGACGACGGCCGCTACGCCCTGCCCGGCTGACCGGTGGGCCCCGCTCCGTTCCGGTGCCCACCGGTGGGCACCGTCAGTCCATCCGGGCGTCGACCTCCCCGGCGCCCTCGGCGTCGAACTCCGCCTGCGTGCCGTCGAAGGCGCCGCTGCAGGGAGCCCCCGGCTCCGGGGCGTCCGGGCTCTGCTCGTACTCCAGCAGGAAGTCCGTCAGACGCGGGTCGGCGGGGTCGTCCAGCGTGAGCTGGGCGCCCCAGGCCGAGGCCACCACCGGTGAGGGCAGGTCCTCCATCGGGCTGACCAGCACGTAGGAGCCCGGTGTGTGGTGCGCGGTCAGCGTCGCCAGTTCGTCGTCGGACAGACCGGGGTCGTGGGTGATCCACACCGCCCCGTGCTCCAGGGAGTGCACGGCCGCCTCGGTCAGGACCGGCTCGTCGTACACCCCGCAGTTCTGCCAGAAGTTGTAGTGCTCCCCGCCCACCGGCGGGAACTGGGCGTAGTCGACGGTCTCGCCGGTGTCCACGTGGTTCTTGGACAGTCCCTCGAAGGTCTCGACCCCGTCGGGGCGCGCGCCGCCGCCCGTCCCGGAGCCCTCCGACCCGGAGCCCTCCGGGCCGCTCGCCTCGTCCGACGCCCCGGCGCCGCCGTACAGCCAGGCACCGCCGAGCGCCGCGCCGCCCACCAGGACCACCGCCAGGATGACACCGCCGACGATGAGCCACGGCACCGCCGACCGGCGGCCCGGCTGGGGCGCCGACGCCCCCGGGTACCCGTGCGGCGGATATCCGGGCGGAGGCGGGCCCTGCGGAGGCTGTCCCGAAGCGAAGCCGGGCGGCGAACCCGGGTACTGGGGCGGGTACCCCTGCCCGGGCGGACCCTGCGGGTACTGGCCCTGAGGGGGATACGGCGGCGGCGGACCCTGCGGCAGGGGGCCGGGAGGCGGGCCCTGGCCCGCCGGAGGCCCCTGAGAGGCGTCGTGCGGCCCCGAGGGGCCTTGCGGGAACGAGGAGCCGAGGGGCGCCGACTGCGGCGGCAGGGAGCCGTCCGGGCGGGGTTCGTTTGGATTGGCCACGGACGGCACCCTAGCGTCCGGGTGCCCGCCCCCGCTCCCGAAAACGACGACGGGGGCACCCCCCGAAGGGATGCCCCCGTCCTCAGACCACCGCCGGTCCGCGACCGGCGGGCGTCACTACTCGCCCTTGGCGGCGGACTCCACCTCGGGGGTGTCCGGCACCGCGGCGGGCTTCGGAACACCCTTGAAGGTGAACTTGGCGTCCGTGCCCTCGCCCTCGGCGTCGATCACGACGATCTGACCCGCCTTGATGTCGCCGAAGAGGATCTTCTCGGAGAGCTGGTCCTCGATCTCCCGCTGGATCGTGCGACGCAGCGGCCGCGCGCCCAGGACCGGGTCGAACCCGCGCTCGGACAGGATCTGCTTCGCCTTGGGGCGGAGCTCGATGCCCATGTCCTTCTCCTTGAGCCTGTTGTCCAGGCTCGTGATCATCAGGTCGACGATCTGGAAGATCTCCTTCTCGGTCAGCTGGTGGAAGACGATGACGTCGTCCACACGGTTGAGGAACTCCGGCCGGAAGTTGGTCTTGAGCTCCTCGCTGACCTTCGCCTTCATCCGCTCGTAGTTGGTGTTGGCGTCGTCCTCCTTGGCGAAGCCCATGGCCTGGCCCTTGGAGATGTCCCGCGTACCCAGGTTGGTCGTCATGATGATGACCGTGTTCTTGAAGTCGACGTTGCGACCCTGGGCGTCGGTGAGACGACCCTCCTCCAGCACCTGGAGCAGAGAGTTGAAGATGTCGTTGTGGGCCTTCTCGATCTCGTCGAACAGGACCACGGAGAACGGCTTGCGGCGCACCTTCTCGGTGAGCTGGCCGCCCTCCTCGTACCCGACGTAGCCGGGGGGCGAACCGAACAGCCGCGAGACCGTGTGCTTCTCCATGAACTCGGACATGTCCAGCTGGATCAGCGAGTCCTCGTCCCCGAACAGGAACTCGGCCAGGGTCTTGGACAGCTCGGTCTTACCCACACCGGACGGACCGGCGAAGATGAACGAACCACCGGGGCGCTTGGGGTCCTTCAGACCGGCGCGGGTACGGCGGATCGCCTGGGAGAGCGCCTTGATGGCGTCCTCCTGGCCGATGACCCGGCGGTGCAGCTCGTCCTCCATGCGCAGCAGGCGCGAGCTCTCCTCCTCGGTCAGCTTGAAGACCGGGATGCCGGTGGACGCGGCCAGGACCTCGGCGATGAGCTCCTCGTCGACCTCGGCCACGACGTCCATGTCGCCGGCCTTCCACTCCTTCTCCCGCTGCGCCTTCTTGTTCAGCAGCTGCTTCTCGTCGTCGCGCAGGGACGCGGCCTTCTCGAAGTCCTGCTCGTCGATGGCCGACTCCTTGTCGCGGCGCACCCCGGCGATCTTCTCGTCGAACTCGCGCAGGTCCGGCGGAGCGGTCATCCGGCGGATGCGCATCCGCGAACCGGCCTCGTCGATGAGGTCGATCGCCTTGTCCGGCAGGAAGCGGTCGCTGATGTAGCGGTCGGCCAGCTGCGCGGCGGCCACGAGGGCGCTGTCCGTGATGGAGACCCGGTGGTGGGCCTCGTAGCGGTCACGCAGGCCCTTGAGGATCTCGATGGCGTGCGTGATCGTCGGCTCGTCCACCTGGATCGGCTGGAAGCGGCGCTCCAGCGCGGCGTCCTTCTCCAGGTACTTGCGGTACTCGTCGAGCGTGGTCGCGCCGATGGTCTGGAGCTCACCCCGGGCCAGCATGGGCTTCAGGATGGAGGCGGCGTCTATGGCACCCTCCGCCGCGCCCGCTCCGACCAGCGTGTGCAGCTCGTCGATGAAGAGGATGATGTCACCGCGGGTGCGGATCTCCTTGAGCACCTTCTTGAGGCGCTCCTCGAAGTCACCGCGGTAGCGGCTGCCCGCGACCAGGGCGCCCAGGTCCAGCGTGTACAGCTGCTTGTCCTTGAGCGTCTCGGGGATCTCACCCTTGACGATCTTCTGGGCCAGGCCCTCGACCACGGCGGTCTTACCGACACCGGGCTCACCGATGAGCACCGGGTTGTTCTTGGTGCGCCGTGAGAGCACCTGCATGACCCGCTCGATCTCCTTGTCCCGACCGATGACCGGGTCGAGCTTGGACTCGCGCGCGGCCTGCGTCAGGTTGCGGCCGAACTGGTCCAGCACCAGCGAGGTGGAGGGGGTGGACTCGGAGGAGGCGCCGGTGGCCTGCGGCTCCTTGCCCTGGTACCCGTGCAGCAGCTGGATGACCTGCTGGCGGACACGGTTGAGGTCCGCGCCGAGCTTCACGAGGACCTGGGCGGCGACGCCCTCGCCCTCGCGGATCAGGCCCAGCAGTATGTGCTCGGTACCGATGTAGTTGTGGCCGAGCTGAAGCGCCTCGCGCAGCGACAGCTCAAGGACCTTCTTGGCGCGCGGGGTGAAGGGAATGTGTCCCGACGGCGCCTGCTGGCCCTGACCGATGATCTCCTCGACCTGCTGCCGAACCGCTTCGAGGCTGATACCAAGGCTCTCCAGAGCCTTGGCGGCGACGCCCTCACCCTCGTGGATGAGGCCGAGCAGGATGTGCTCCGTACCGATGTAGTTGTGGTTGAGCATCCTGGCTTCTTCCTGAGCCAGAACCACCACTCGCCGCGCGCGGTCGGTAAACCTCTCGAACATGTCTCGTCGCTCCTCTACAGAGCGGTCAGGCAGGGACGGCGATGACCGACCCGACTCTTCCGCATATAGGCCCCACAGGGATTAACCGCCCCGGGGAGCACTGTCGCACCCGCCCACCCTTCCGGCTGCTGCCGACAGGGTGGACGTCTCCGTACGGCCGACCGCAGCCGTCCGTGCCAGAGACTTTCCCCGACGATAGGGCGTTCACCCAACATCCAACTACCAATTGGCGCGTCAGATTTCCCTGTACGCCGAAGGCGAACGGCCCGGGACTCCCATCCATCACGAGAGTGCCCGGGCCGCACGTGCGTAAGCCGGATTATCGGCTCTAAGCGAACAAGCGGAAGCCGTGTTGTTCTTCAAGCGGAAATGGTCCGAACCATCTCCCGGAGTGACCCTGGTGACCCGGGTCGACCCGCGTGCGTGCCACCCCGGCGGCGGGCCGGGGGCCGAATCTCCTCGCGCTCGCGGGCTTCTCCTCTACTGCGCGGAACCGTGCCGCGCCCTCACGCCGGTGAACCTCGCCGCCCCGTGGGCGGGGGTCCCGCGCGTGTCACGCCACCCGCGCCCTCCGCCGTCGGTGACGACGGGGACCGCGGTCGCCGGTCCGACACCCGCCCGGGCTCGGGCCGGGGCCCGCACCCACAGGAACCTCAGGCCCCTCGTCCCGGTGTCACAGGCCCGATCCGACGGGCCTCGGGACGAACGGGTCCGGGGCTCGGCCCCGCTGAGGCGTGGGCGAAATATCGACCAGACCACCCCTATTCCGCCGCGCTGGGCGGCGGCAAACCTAACCCTTGACGGCCTCGTATTCGGCGACGATGGCAGCGGGGATACGGCCGCGCTCATTGACGGGCTTCCCGGCGGCCTTCGCCCAGGCGCGAATCTCGGCGCTGCGCTCACGGCTGGGAGCATTCCGGGTGCCGCGACGAGCGGTACCGCGGGCCTGCTTCGCGGGGGCCTTGCGGGAGGCCTCAATGAACGGAGTAAGAGCCTCACGGAGCTTGGCGGCATTACCCGCGCTGAGGTCGATTTCGTACGTCGATCCATCGAGACCGAACGTCACCGTCTCCTCGGCCTCGCCGCCGTCGAGGTCGTCGACCAGGAAAACCTGGACCTTCTGTGCCATGGAATCAAACCTTTCAGCAGAGCGGTGTCTCCACACCTGAATATAAAGCTATCTCGCGAGAACGCGAAAGACAATTCCCGGCGTGCCAGAAATCACCTGGACCCGGATCGGCGGGATTCGGGGTCGCCGGAGCAGCGCGGGGCCGACGAGTTGGCCCGCACACGCTGACCCCCAACGCGCTGGGCGCCGGGGACCGGGTTCAGCCAGGCACCGTATCTAACGAGCCTCGGATTCGGTACGTTCCCCATCCTGGGCAATCGGCGTCTCGCTCGTCGCCTTGGTCTCCTCGACCCCGGCCGCGCCGTTGTCGACGGCGGCCTCCTCACCCTTCGCCTCGTCGCTGACCAGGCTTCCGTCCATCCTGCGCGGCGCCATCTCCTTGCGCAGCAGCTTGATGACGAAGGCACAGAACACGGTCGCGACAACCACGGGCGGGATGAGCGCGGACAATACGTCGATCAGTCCAGGGGGAAGCACCGATGACAAAAAGTCACCCATCGAAGCGGCCTACCCTTCCTGGTTGTTACTTATTGCAGCAAATACCCGACTCAGTGTCGGGTCTGCGCTGGGGGATGGCGCTCCGGCACCGCCGGGCAAACGCATACCAGACATCATAGACATCGTTTGCCCCCGGCTTGACACCGGACGTACCGAAGATGGCCCTTCAAAGCCTGATGGTGGCCAATGTCCGGTCGTCTGTTCCAGCCGGCGCGCGGAAGACCTCGGCCACGGAGACGGACGATCGCGGACGGTGTCCCACAAATCCGGGATCCCGAACGTCCCGTCGTCACTTCAACCGGGGAACCGGCGATCCTGACGGACGCAGGTACACATTACCTGCCTTGTTCCACACCCATACCACCCGGTGCGGTTAAGGACCTACGTCCATCGGGGGATGCGGCGTACCGTTCCGAAGGCCAAGCTCGCCCTATCCGGACCGAAAACCTTTAGCCCGACACGCTTGCCGGACTGCCGTCGAGGTGCACAAGCATCCGGGTGTTCCCCAGGGTGTTGGGTTTGACCCGCTCCAGGTCAAGGAATTCCGCCACGCCCTCGTCATAGGAACGCAGGAGTTCCTCGTAGACACGGAACGGGACCGGGGTGCCCTGGATCGGGGCAAAGCCGTGTTTGGCGAAGAAACCGGTCTCGAATGTCAGACAGAACACACGGCGCACGCCCAACTCACGTGCCGTGTCCAGCAGTTCGGTCACGATTCGGTGTCCGACGCCGAAACCGCGCAGGGAGGGGTCCACGGCGACGGTGCGCACCTCCGCGAGGTCCTCCCAGAGGACGTGGAGGGCGCCGCAGCCGACCACCCGGAGTTCACCCTCCGGCGCGGGCTCCTCGCCCGGAGCCGGGTCGGGAGCGCTCTCCGCCTCGGCCACCCAGAACTCCTGGATGTCCTCGTAGAGGTTGACCGTGCTCTTGGAGAGCACGCGGCGGTCGACGGAGTAGGTGTCGACGAGGCGGCGGATGTGGGTGACGTCGCGCGTCCTGGCGCGACGGACCCGGACATGACGAACGGGCATAGCCGGACCAGACTACGCCCAAGCGACCTCCCGCCGGAACGCTCCTCATCCGGTGGGGGCGGCTCGGTCTGCTGAACCGGTATGCCCGCGGTGTCTCCCGGCGGCCGCCGGGTGGCGTCAGATCAGATGAGCTGACGCCTCGCGGCCCACACGACCGCCTCGATGGGTGTGTTCACGCCCAGCACGTCGCAGATGTTGCGAATGCGACGTCGCAGGGTCCGGGCGCTGAGTTCGAGGTGCCGAGCCGCCACCTCGGTGGTGACACCGGTGGCGATCTCCGCGAGCAGTTCGAGCTCCTCGTGACTCAGCTCGACCGGCGCGTAGGGGCCGCTGAGCGTGTTCTCCCGCGAGCGGGCCTGCAGGGGAACCACGTTCTCCCTGTGCTCCCGCGGCGCGAGGGTGTTCTGGTCCTCAACGGTACGTCGTACGAGTGTGGCCTGTTCCACTCCGTCCTCCCTCATCCATGTGAGTGCGGAACATCAACTCGTCACCGAGGAGTCAAGCGCGTCGACTGGCTGTCGGCGCGGGCGAGCCCCGAGCCACCCCGACCGCTCCCGGAGCCCCTCTGGCACAGGGGTGGGAGTAGGAGGGGAGCACGAGACACACGGACCCCGGTCGCTGGGGTCTGGGACGGACAGACCACATCGTGGGTACGTGTGCGGCGGGTTCCACGGATCGCGTCTCGATCCGTGCCCGGCTCACCGTTGTTCTCGATCACTTCGGCAAACACGCGGACCGAAGTCCGCCCTCAGCACGCTAAGCGGAGCGGATGATACCGTCAAGGCCCAATAAATCACCATGAGTGATGGCACAGGGCCCCTGGGTCACATGATCGCGGGTCGGGAAATGTCCTTCCCGTGTTGACCTGCGCAAACCAACTCCGCCATTGTCGGAGCTCCGATTACTCAACTTTCAAGGGAAAAACCGGGTTCTTCCCCCCGGGACATCCCGCCCTGTCGGGGAGTTCGCTCCCCCTGACCCGTGGGTGAGGCGACTCTCGTGTTCTCGGCCACACTCGCGCCCACGGGGCCCACGACGCGGGGCCGCCGCACCTGAGGTGCGACGGCCCCGCGTGGGTCCTTCGGTCGGACCCTAGTCCCCGGAGGGCTTCACGATCGGGAAGAGCACCGTCTCCCGGATGTTCTTGCCGGTGAAGGCCATGAGCAGGCGGTCGATGCCGATCCCCACGCCGCCGGTGGGCGGCATGCCGTACTCCAGCGCGCGCAGGAAGTCCTCGTCGAGCTGCATCGCCTCGGGGTCTCCGTCGGCGGCCATCAGCGACTGCTCCGTCAGGCGGCGGCGCTGCTCGACCGGGTCGACCAGCTCGGAGAAGCCCGTGCCGAGCTCCATCCCGAACCCGATCAGGTCCCACTTCTCCGTGAGGAGCGGGTCCTCGCGGTGCTGGCGGGTGAGCGGGCTCGTCTCCAGCGGGAAGTCGCACACGAACGTGGGCTGGACGAGCGTGTGCTCCACCAGCTCCTCGAAGACGTGCTCCACCAGCTTGCCCGGACCCCACTCGTGGCTGAACTCGACGCCCTTGGCCTCGGCCAGGCGACGGACCTCCTCCACCGGCGTCCTCGGCGTGACCTCGGCGCCCAGGGCCTCGGAGACCGAGCCGTACAGCGTGACGCGCGGCCACTCCCCGCCCAGGTCGAAGGTCTCGCCGTCACGCTCGATCGTGGTGCAGCCGAAGACCGCGCGGGCCGCCTCCTGGATGAGCTCGCGGGTCACCTCCGCCACGTCGTTGTAGTCGGCGTAGGCCTGGTAGAACTCCAGCATCGTGAACTCGGGGTTGTGCGTGGAGTCCGCGCCCTCGTTCCGGAAGTTCCGGTTGACCTCGAAGACCTTCTCCAGGCCGCCCACGACCAGCCGCTTCAGCGACAGCTCGGGGGCGATGCGCAGGTACAGGTCCATGTCGTAGGCGTTGATGTGCGTGACGAACGGACGCGCGGTGGCGCCGCCGTGCACGCGCATGAGCATCGGGGTCTCGACCTCGATGTAGTCGCGGGAGCTCAGGCCCTCGCGGATCGCCCGGATGGCGGCCGAGCGGCTGCGCACCATCTGCTGCGACTCGGGGTTGACGATGAGGTCCACGTAGCGCTGGCGCACCCGGGCCTCGGGGTCGGTCAGACCCTTGTGCTTCTCCGGGAGCGGGCGCAGGCACTTGGCCGTCAGCGTCCAGTCGCTCACCATGATGGAGAGTTCGCCGCGGCGGGAGGTGATGACCTCGCCCTCCACACCCACGTGGTCACCGAGGTCGACGTCGGCCTTCCAGGCGTCCAGGCCCTCCTTGCCGACCTGGTCCAGGGACAGCATGATCTGCACGTCCCCGGTCTCGTCGCGCAGGGTCGCGAAGCACAGCTTGCCGCCGGAGCGGTAGAGCATGACGCGACCGGCGATGGCGACCCTCGCCCCGGTGTGGGTGTCGGGCTCCAGGCCCTGGTGTTTCTCACGCACGGGACCGATCGACGTCGTCCGCGGGTAGTTCACGGGGAAGGGGTCGGTGCCCTCCTCCCGGAGACGGTCCAGCTTCTGCCGCCGGACCCGCATCTGTTCGGGCAGGTCGTCATAGTCGTCGTGCGTGTCATTCACGGGCCCGATCCTACCGGCGTCGGCGCCCCCGGGAGCACCGGGCGAGGCGGTCCGCGGTGGTGGCCGGAGCGCGGTGGGGCGGGTGGGCGCGGGGGTCCGCCCACCCGGGGGTCAGCCCGCGTTGCGTTCGAAGACCAGGCGCAGCCCGGTGAGGGTGAGCCAGGGCTCGTGGACGTCGACGGTCTCGCACTCGCTGACCACCGTGCCCGCCAGGCCCCCCGTGGCGACCACCGTGACGTCGTCCGGGTTGTCGGTCAGCTCCGCGACCATGCGGTCCACGATGCCGTCGACCTGCCCGGCGAACCCGAAGACGATCCCCGAGCGCAGCGCCTCCGTGGTGTTCTTGGCGATGGCCGAGCGCGGCTTCACGATCTCGACCATGTGCAGCTGCGCCCCGCGCCGGGACAGGGCGTCCACCGAGATGTCGATCCCCGGGGCGATGGCGCCGCCCACGTACTCGCCCTTGGCGCTGACGGCGTCGAAGGTGGTCGCGGTCCCGAAGTCCACCACCACGCTGGGCCCCCCGTAGAGGTGGCTGGCGGCCAGCGCGTTGATGATCCGGTCGCTGCCCACCTCCTTGGGGTTGTCCATCCGGATCGGCACGCCCGTCTTCACACCGGGTTCGACGATCACCGCGGGCAGGTCCCCGAAGTGGCGGCGGAACATGTCCCGCATCTCGTGCTGGACGGAGGGGACCGAGCAGCACATCGCGATGCCGTCGACCTCGCTCGGGTCGTTCAGGGAGCTGCCGTCGATGAGCCCGCGCAGGACCACCGCCCACTCGTCGGCGGTGCGTCTGGTGTCGGTTCCCACTCTCCAGTGTTCGAGAAGGTCGTCGGAGTCGAAGAGACCGAAGACCGTCTCGGAGTTGCCGACGTCGATCGCGAGCAGCATTCTGGGGGCCTCACTGGTCGAATTGGTGTGTACCCAAGGAATCTTCCACCAAGTGGGCCCCTCACAACAGGTCGAGCGCGATATCCAGGGCCGGGCTGGAGTGGGTGAGCGCCCCGACCGCCAGGTAGTCGACCCCGGTGCGGGCGACGTCCGCGGCCACGTCCAGGGTGAGTCCGCCGCTGGACTCCAGGCGGGCGCGGCCGTCCACCAGGGCGACGGCCTCGGTGAGCCGCTCCACGGGGAAGTTGTCCAGCAGGATCTCCTCCGCCCCGGCGGCCAGCGCGTCCTCGATCTGGTCGATCCGGTCCACCTCGACCTCCAGGGGCAGGTCCGGGAAGCGCGCGCGGATGGCGCGGACCGCCTCGGCCACTCCCCCGGCGGCGACCACGTGGTTGTCCTTGACCAGCCCGGCGTCGCTGAGGCAGTAGCGGTGGTTGACCCCGCCGCCGCAGCGGACCGCGTACTTGTCGAGCGCGCGCAGCCCCGGGGTGGTCTTCCGGCTGTCCCGGATCCGCGCCCCGGTACCGGCCACGGCGTCCACCCAGGTGCGGGTGGCGGTGGCGATGCCGGACATGTGGGTGAGCAGGTTGAGCGCGGTGCGTTCGGCGGTGAGCAGGTCGCGGGTACGGGCGGTGACGGTCATGAGCACGTCGCCGCGCTTGACGGCGTCGCCGTCCCGGGCCACCCGGGAGACGTCCACGGCGCCCTCGGCCACCATCCAGAAGACGAGTTCCGCGAGGGGGAGCCCGCTGACGGTGCCGTGGGCGCGGGCCACCACGTGGGCGGTGCGGACCTGGTCGGCGGGGATCGTCGCCACGGTGGTGACGTCGATCCGTGGCCCGGCTGTGAGGTCCTCCGCCAGGGCGCGGCGGACGGTGTCCACGTGGGACTGGTGCGGGGCGGTCCACGGAAGGGTGAACTCCGCGCGCGCCTCCGGCGACGGGTCGGGCTGGGCCAGGGGGAACGCGATGGCGTCGAGCTCGCTCACGAGGGCGGGCGGCAGCTCGGGCTCCCGGATCTCGTCGGTGGTCACGATCGTGTCCCCTTCCAGTCGGACGACCACGGGCCGCACGCGCAGCTCGGGCCGGGGTTCGGGTGTGTCGGCGCGCTGGTGCGCGCCCCGGCTCTCGGTGCGGTGCAGCGCGGCGGCGGCCACGAGGCGCGCCACGGTGAGCAGGTTGGTGGCCTCCCAGGCGGCGACGCCGGGGGCGACGCGCGCGGTGGGGGCGGCCAGGGCGTCGAGCCGGTCGACCAGTGCGGCGAGGCCCTCGCCGGTGCGCAGGACCCCGGCGTCGCGGGACATCAGGGCGCGGACCGTGGCGACGGTGGAGGGGTCGGCCAACGGTGCGGTGGTTCCGGTGGTCCGGGCGGCCCCCGTGCCGCGCGTCTCCTCCCGGACCAGCCGGGAGGCGATCCGGTCGGCGTAGACCAGCCCCTCCAGGAGGGAGTTGGAGGCCAGGCGGTTGGCTCCGTGCACTCCGGTGCGGGCGACCTCGCCCACCGCCCAGAGGCCGGGGACCCCGGTGCGGCCGTCGATGTCGGTCTCCACCCCGCCGGAGGCGTAGTGCGCGGCCGGGGCGACCGGGATGACCTGGGTGAGCGGGTCGATGCCGTGGGAGCGGCAGGAGGCCAGGATGGTCGGGAAGCGGCGCTCCCAGGTGGCCCGGCCGAAGTGGCGGGTCTCCAGGTAGACGTGGTCGGTGTCCTGTTCGGCCATGGTCCGGGCGATGGTGCGGGCCACGACGTCGCGGGGGGCGAGGTCTCCGAGCTCGTGCACCCCGTCCATGATCCGGCGGCCCCCGGCGTCGACGAGGTAGGCGCCCTCGCCGCGCAGGGCCTCGGAGACCAGGGGCTGGCGTCCGCGCGCGTCCGGTCCGAGCCAGAGCACGGTCGGGTGGAACTGGATGAACTCCAGGTCGCGCAGGCGGGCCCCGGCCCGGGCGGCCAGCGCGAGGCCGTCGCCCGTGGACACGGTCGGGTTGGTGGTGGCGGCGAAGACCTGGCCCATCCCCCCGGTGGCCAGGACGAGGGCGGGCGCCAGGACGGCGCCGACGCCGTCGCGCTCCCCCTCCCCCATGACGTGCAGGGTGGCGCCGAGCACCGCGCCGCCGTCCGGGTCGCGCAGGGCGTCCAGGGCCACGGCGTGTTCGACGACCTCGATCCGCTCCTCGGCCAGGACCGCGTGGACCAGGGCCCGCTGGATCTCGGCTCCGGTGGCGTCGCCGCCCGCGTGGGCCACCCGGTCGGCGCGGTGCCCGCCCTCACGGGTCAGGGACAGCGCCCCGTCATCGTCCCGGTCGAACTCCGCGCCGAGGGAGATCAGCCAGCGCAGCGCGTCGGGCCCCTCGGTGGCCAGGACGTGCACCGCGTGGGGGGCGCACATCCCGGCACCGGCCAGGAGGGTGTCGACCATGTGGGCGACCGGACCGTCCTCGGGCGCCATCGCCGCCGCGATGCCGCCCTGGGCGTAGGCCGTGGATCCGGTGGAGAGCCGGTCCTTGGTGACCAGGACGACCCGGCCCGTCTCCGTGCGGCGCACGTAGCGCAGGGCGGTGCTCAGCCCGGCGATGCCCGAGCCCACCACCGCGACGTCGGCGTGGACGGTCCACCCCGGTTCGGGGGCCTCGATCCGGGTCTGTCTGGCAGGTGTCATCTGGGTTCTCTTCTGGGGGCGGTGGAGGAGGGAGGCGGGACGGTCACGGCCGGAGGGCCACCGTCACGTTGTCGATGAGCCGGGTCCGGCCCACCCGGGCGGCGACGGCCAGGACGGCGTCGCCCCGGTGGTCGGCGGCGGCGTCGGCGAAGGTGGCCGGGTCGACCAGGGCGAGGTAGTCGAGCTCGACCGGCGGGGTGGCCCGGGCGGCCTCGTCCAGGACGGCGCGGGCGGCCGCGCGGACGGCGTCGGCTCCCCCGGGCGCGGCGTCGGCGCCCGCGCGCAGGGCGCGGGACAGGGAGAGGGCGCTGGCCCGGTCCCGCTCGGTGAGGTAGACGTTGCGGCTGGAGGAGGCCAGACCGTCGGGTTCGCGGAGGGTGGGGGCGCCGACGATCTCCACGGGGAGGTCGAGGTCCGCGACCATGCGGCGGACCAGGGCGATCTGCTGGGCGTCCTTGGCCCCGAAGACCGCCAGGTCCGGGCGGACCAGCTGGAACAGCTTGGTGACCACGGTGAGGACACCGGTGAAGTGGCCGGGGCGCGAGGCGCCCTCCAGGCGCTCCCCCATGGCCCCGGCGTCGACGGTGACCATCTGCGGACGCGGGTACATGGTGGCGGTCTCGGGGGCGAAGACCACGTCCACGCCCTCCTCGCCGCACAGTCGGGTGTCCCCGGGCAGGTCGCGCGGGTACTGGTCCAGGTCCTCGTTCGGGCCGAACTGGAGCGGGTTGACGAAGATGCTGACCACGACGGTGTCGGCGCGTTCGCGGGCCAGCCGCATGAGGCTGCGGTGGCCGCCGTGGAGGGCGCCCATGGTGGGGACCAGCCCCACCCGGCCCGCGTCGGCCAGTGCGCGGCGCAGTTCCTCCGGGGTGCGGACGACGAGCGGACCGGTGGCGCGATCGGGCCGTGCGGAATCGGACATGGTTCTCCTTGGTGGGCGGCCGGGACCGCGTCGGGTCCGGGGCGGTGCCTCGGGGCCCGGGGGTGACCCGGCCGCGGGGCACCGGGGCGGTCAGCGCCGGAGGACGTCCAGCAGTCGGGCGGCGTCCTCGGGCTTGAGCATCCCGGCGTTGATGGCGCGGTCGGCGGTGAGCCGGGCCAGTTCGACGTAGCTGGCCACGCTCTCGGGAGCGTGCTCGCGCAGCTGCTCGACGTGTCCGGCCACGGTCCCGGCGTCGCCGCGCAGGACCGGGCCGCTCAGACCGTGGATGCCCAGGCGCAGGGCGTTGTCCAGCGCCGCGCTGAGCATGGGGGCGAGCATGCGCCCCGGTTCGGGCACCCCGGCGGCGGAGAGCAGCGAGGCGCTGTCGGCGACCAGTGTGACCAGGTGGTTCGCCCCTCCGGCGAGGGCCGCGTGGTAGAGGGTGCGCTTGTCCTCCGCGATCCACACGGGCTCGGCACCCATCTCGACCACGAGGGCCTCCGCGATGGGCCGGAGCTGTTCCGGCGCGGTCACGCCGAAGGCGCAGTTGGCGAGCCGTTCGACGTCCTCGTCGCGGCCGGTGAAGGTCATGGCCGGGTGCAGGGCCAGCGGGAGCGCGCCGACGACGGTGGCGGGGGCCAGGATCCCGTAGCCGTGGGCGCCGCTGGCGTGGACGAGGATCTTGCCGCGCAGGTCGGCCCCGGTCGCGGCCAGGCCCTCGACGAGGTCGGGGAGCGCGTCGTCGGGGACGGTGAGCAGAACGAGGTCGCTGGCCTCGGCCACCTGGGCCGGTTCGAGGACGCGCGCGCCGGGCAGCCGCTCCTCGACTCGGATCCGTGAGGCGTCGGAGACCGCCGATGCGGCCACGACCCTGTGTCCGGCACGGGCCAGGGCGACGCCCAGGACGGAGCCGACCCGGCCCGCCCCGATCACGCCGACGCGCAGGCGGGCGGGACGCCCCTCGGTCGTCTCCATGAATCGTGTCCCCTCGTGGTCCGGTGCGTCCGCTTCACTCCGCACCGTGCTCTGAGCACACGATAGCCCTCCCGGACCCCTGACCAGCCGCCCCGCCCCCTGGGTAGGGGACGGGGCGGTGAGCGGCGGGGTGAGGGGCGGGCGAGGGCGCCCGCCCCACGGGATCAGTTCTGGATGATGACCCCGGAGTTGAAGCAGGAGCCCAGGGACTTGCCGAGGACCGCGTTGGAGTTGCCGCAGCCCTCGTTCTCGGCCTCCAGGTCCTTGATGTAGGAGATGTTGCCGCTGGCGTTGGAGTGGTGCGGGGTCCAGGGTCCGTGCGCCGCGGCGGGGGCGGCGGAGAGGAGGACTCCGGCGGAGGCGAGGAGCACGGCACCGGTGGCGAGCGTCTTCTTCAGCACTTCTTGTCTCCTTCAGTGTCCGGACGGGGGGCCGGCCGGACTCGCAGTGACCCTTCGGTGGCGCCCTGGGGCGTCGAGAAAGAAGCTATCGACGCACGGCCCTCCTGAACATGCCCTGAGCTGCATTGATCACAGAAAATCGGGCTATGTTGACACTGGGTGGCAGAACGTCCCGGTGCCGATCGGGACAAAGGCGGGGACTTCGACCCCCACCGCGTGCGCGCAGAGTGACGGGGGTTCGGGGTTGCAGTCCGACACCAACCCCGGTTCCGGGTGTGCACCACGGCCGGAGCGGACTCCGGGCACGCGAAAGGGCGCCACTCCGTCGTCACGGAGTGGCGCCCCTGCGCGGAAAGCTCGCTGGCCCTGGACCGGGTCGGATCGGTCGGGACGTCTCCGACCGGACACCCCCGCCCGGGCGGGCCGGGAAGTCAGTCCGGCACTTAGTTCTTGACGACGGCGCCGGAGCCGGTGCAGTTGGCGCCGGAGACACCCAGGATCGAGATCGCGTTGCCGCAGACGTTGATCGGCGCGTCGACATCCGCCACGAGCTGGTTGCCGCTCAGGATGCCGCCGTTGCCGGAGGTGAAGACGTTGCTGTTGGCCATGGCAGGAGTGCCGGCGAACAGGACGCTGCCAGCGGCAGCGGCGATGGCCGTGGCGGCGAGAGCCTTCTTCAGCATGTGTTTTCTCCCGTCAGACCGGTCAGCGGGGGCGCCAACCGGTCGATAACGTTGACGATGTGTATGACAGTGAACACTCAACGTGTTCACCACTATTTAGCCATACTCCGTTGCCGTACGTGACCGGAACGCGAAAGATTTTTCCGGTCCTGACCTGGAGGTATCACCAGGAGTGAGAAGACATGTCGGACATGCAACCCCGAACCGGAGCCCCTGTGGCCCCTGAATGTGACACAGGTCACTCTGCACTCCCGGGGGTGTCACCGCTCGAACCCGCCGTTTTCTCACCCTCGTCCCGGCTCGTTACCGACTCTCCGTGCATGGTCGCCCGGGTTGCCCACCGTTCCGTTCCCGCAGAGGGCACTCTTGCGCGTCTTCCGTGCTCCACGAGAGCGTCCAGGAACCGGCGCCCCTCCCCCGCCTCCCGGTCGGCCGCCCGCGCCGTGACCGGCCCCGGGGGCGTGTCCACGTCCACGGTCACCCGGCCCCTCAGCTGCGCCACCGGACCGGCCGAGAGCCGCAGCGCCTGCATCCGCTCCACCGGCACGATCTCCGTCACCCGGCACAGGAGTCCGCGCACGCTCACGAACAGCCGCTCGTCCACCCCCACCGCCTGCGGCAACAGGAGGCGGTTGTCCACCAGCGGCACCAGCGCCGCCTCGCTCTCCGGGAACACCTCGTTCACCAGGGCGAAGGCCCTCCGACGCGGCGCCACCGGAAGCAGCGCCGTCGAGTCGCCCTGGCGCGCGCCCGCGTAGCCCGCCACCGTCGCCTCGACCCGGGCCACCCCGAGCGCCCGCCACAGCAGCGGTTCCACCACGCGTACGGCCTGCACCCGGCCGGGCGGGACCGTCTGCATGCGCCGCTGGAACATCCCGTAGCGCAGCCTCAGCCCGTCCGAGGACGACGACGCGTAGAAGTCCGTGTAGCGCGCCAGCGGCCCCCAGTAGTAGCGCAGCAGCCCCAGGACGAGCGGGACGGCCCCCGCCAGCGCTCCGGGTTCGAGGAAGACCACGAACGCGGTGAGGAGCAGGAGCAGCAGGACGAACGAGAGCAGCACCGGCACACGGAAGGTCAGTGCGCCCAGGAGCAGCAGGAAGGGGAGCCGGTAGAAGGGCCACTCGGGCGCCTCGGGAGCCCGCCCCGACAGTCCGGCGGCGTGCGCCAGCACCGCCACCCGCATCCGCTCGGCCACCTTCCACCGCAGGCAGCGCAGCCGGATGGCGCTCCCGTCGCCGCCGGCCAGCTCGACCCGCAGCTCCGCCAGCCCGAACACCTGCATCAGCAGCGGGCGCACCACGTCCACCGCCTGGAGGCGGCTCAGCGGGATCTCGCGTGAGCTGCGCAGGAACAGCCCGCTGTGCACCACCAGATGGTCCTCCCGCAGCCCGAAGGAGCCGTACCACCACGCGGGAAGCGCGTAGGCGAGGGATCCGAACACCACGGCCACGGCCAGCACGAACACCCAGGCGAGCCCGAACTGGCTCAGGATCGGTCCGACCAGCGCGACGAAGACCAGGGTGACCCCGATGACCTGGAGCGGGATGATCAGCCAGTGCGACCGGAAGACCCCCGTCGTGACGTCGTCCGCCGGGTCGCGCCGACGGGGCGGCGCCGGAGGGCCCCAGGCCGGGCGCGGCGGCAGCATCGCCGGGCCCCAGGCGGGCGGGGGCGGCGGTCCGGGTCGGTGCGGTCCCCGCGACCACGGGCCCGGCTGCGGCTGTCCGTGCACTTACAACCCCGTAGAGAAGGTCTCGCTGCGCGCCGCGAGGCGGTCGCGCAGCTGGACTGCGTCGGCCAGCGGAAGCCCCACCACCCGTGTGTCCGCCGTGCTCGCGGCGGTGCGCACGCGCACCGTCGCGATCCCCAGCGCCTGTTCGAGCAGGTCCGTCGTGACGTCCACGACCTGCATCCGGCCATAGGGGACCACCACCAGCTGCCGCACCAGCACCCCGTAGGTCAGGTACAGCTCGGCTTCCCCCTCGACGTGGCCCCAGGAACGCTGGAAGCACCCGGCCAGGAGCCACAGCGCGACGGCGGCCACCAGGACCAGCGCCGCCCAGACCACGGCCGGCCACGGCCCGCGCCACAGAAACAGGAGCAGGGCCCCGACCGCGCCGGTGGCCAGACAGCCCGCGGTCGTCACCAGGCGGCGGTACCAGGCCAGCGCGACCGGAACCCGGGTCCAGTCGGTGTCCCCGGGCGCGGCGAAGGCGGCGTCCACGGGGCGAGGGGGCGGCGCGGCCCCCTCCGGTGTCGGCGGTGTCGGTTCACTGGTGTCCACGGGCTCAGTCAATCATCAGCGGGCCGGACCCGCCCGAAACGGCTCGGCCGGAACCCGGAGTGGACCGCGTTCCGACCCCGCCCCGGACGGGTCGGGCCCCGGGGCACGCCCCGTGCTAGGCGAGCCCCGGCGGGTCGTTCCGGTCCTCGTCCTCGTCCTCGGGCACCCGGCAGGCGTGCTCCAGGTAGAGCGCGGCGGCCAACAGCAGACCCGCGGCGATCGCCGTGCCCAGCGCGATCAGGAACACCTCGCGGTGGCTGGGCAGCTCCAACCGCCCGGTGACGGACAGCGCGGTCCCGGCGAAGTACCCGACGGCCAGCGAGGCGAACAGCGCGCTCGCCTTGGCCAGGGCCAGCAGACGGGCCGCGCTCAGCGGCTCCATCGGCTCGGTCCCGGGCGCCCTGCGGACCCGGCGCGCGGTCCGCCCTGCGGTGAACCCCTCCGCGAGGGCGAGCAGCAGCAGGGTCGGGATCGCCGACCACGGCATCAGGGGCAGACCGCTCACCGAGTTGGCGACCAGCAGCCCCGCCAGCGCTCCGAGGAGCGCCAGCAGGGTCGGGACGCGCCACCCGGTCGGGGCGAGCGTGCCCCCGCCCTCACCGGACACGTCCGGCCTCCCCGGGCAGCCGGAGGCGCAGGTCCTCCCGGACGGTCAGCTCCTGCTCCCCCTCGGTGTCGGCCGCCTCCACCCCGGCCAGCAGGGTGGCGACCGGCGCCCGGCCGGGCAGGACCGCGCCGGGGTCCGTGTCCAGCCACGGGCGCAGCACGAACGCGCGCAGGTGCGCGCGCGGGTGCGGCAGGGTCAGCTCCGGGTCGTCGTCGGTCACGTCCCCGAAGGCGATCACGTCCACGTCCAGGGTGCGCGGCCCCCACCGGACCTCGCGGACCCGCTCGAAGGCGC
Organism: Nocardiopsis sp. iso_237; assembly: GCF_056173345.1. NCBI lineage: Bacteria > Bacillati > Actinomycetota > Actinomycetes > Streptosporangiales > Nocardiopsidaceae > Nocardiopsis > Nocardiopsis sp. iso_237. The sequence continues at coordinate 5,850,587 of NZ_CM149669.1, forward strand.
GCTCGGCGGAACGGGCCAGCTCCAACAGGTCCTTGGGCCCGACACGGGCGTCCACGACCAGGACCGCGTTGAGGAACGCGCCCTGGTCGGGCCCGCCCACCGGGGCCGTCTCGTAGACCGGGGAGACCGTCACCGGGGTGACGCCCTCCCCCGCCGAGAGCAGGTCCACCGCGCCCTGGAGGGTGGCCATCCGGTCCCCGAGGTTAGACCCCAGGGAGAGCACGGCCCGCGTCGCCGCCGGGCTCACCACTCGCCCCTCCGACCCCGGGTGACGGTGACCGCCACGTCCGCGAACTCGTGCTCGATGGGTGCCGACGGCTTGTGCACCGTCAGCTCCACGCCCTCCACCAGGGGCTCGGCCAGGCACACCCCGGCCAGGCGCTCGGCCAGGGTCTCGATCAGGTTCACCGGCTCTCCGGTGACCACCGCGACCAGCCGGTCGGCCAACTCGCCGTAGTGCACGGTGTCGCGGACGTCGTCGCTGGTCGCGGCGGGGGCCGTGTCCAGGTACAGCACGGCGTCCACGACGAAGTCCTGGCCGTCGCGGCGCTCGAAGTCGAACACCCCGTGGTGGCCCCGGGCCCGCAGGCCGCGGAGCACGACGCGGTCCCGCATCAGTCCTCGGCCTCCGCCTCGTCGTCGTCCTCCATCAGCACCGGTGAGGCGTGGTGCGACCACAGGCGCCAGCCCTGGTCGGTGTCGACGAACAGGTTGGTGGTGACCACCTGACCGCCCGCGACGAACCCGGGGCTGCCGTCCTCCGCCGTCAGCACGTTCTCCTCGCACGTCACCATGGCGATGTCACCGCCCACCCCGATGTGCGTCTCGGTGAGCACGTACTGGATGTAGGTGACGTTGGCCATGATCAGCGACCAAGCGCGCATGATCTCGGTGCGGCCGCGCAGGAGCGGCCACCCGGGGTTGACGCACACCAGGTCGGGGGCCTCGTGCTCCTCCGCCCACACGGTGCGCATCAGGTCGATGTCGCCGTTCTCGATGGCGCTGTAGAACTGCGCGTTGGCCTCGCCCACGCGCTCCATGACCTCCTGGCGGGACTTCACGCGTCCCCCCGGTCCACGGTCCGGTCCCGGCCCTCGGCGAGGCTGGCCCCGCCGTCGGACCAGGCCGCCGCCACGCGCACGGCGTCGGCGTTCGGACGGACGTCGTGCACCCGGACCGCCCAGGCGCCGCGGTCGGCGGACAGGGTGGTCACGGCCGCGGTGGCCGCGTCGCACTCGACGAACGGGCGGTCCTCGCCCTTGGCGTCTCCGAGGAGACGGCTGAGGAAGCGTTTGCGTGATCCCGCCACGAGGACGGGCCGGCCCAGCTCGTGGAACCGGTCGAGGCTCTGGAGCAGCGCCCAGTTGTGCGCCTGTTCGGGACGCTTGGAGAATCCCAGACCCGGGTCCAGAACGATCTGGCCGGGGTCGACACCTGCACTGATCATGGCCTCCATACGGTCGCGGAGCTCATCGAGGACCTCCTGGACGACATCCGTGTACACGGCACGGCTCTGCATGTCATGACTATGCCCACGCCAGTGCATCAACACGTAGGCGACACCGGAAGAAGCGACGAGTCGGGCCATCTCCGGGTCCGCGAGACCGCCGCTGACGTCGTTGACCAGCACCGCACCGGCCTCGACCGCGCTCGCCGCGACCTCGGCCCGCATCGTGTCCACACTGACCGCGATCCCGCGCGCGGCGAGTTCGCGCACCACCGGTTCGACCCGGCGCAGCTCCTCCTGGGACGAGACCCGTTGGGCTCCCGGACGGGTGGACTCACCGCCCACGTCGATGATGTCCGCGCCCTCCTCGACGAGGCGCAGACCGTGGTCGATCGCGCGCTCGGGGTCGAACCAGGACCCGCCGTCGGAGAAGGAGTCGGGGGTGACGTTCACGACCCCCATGACCAGGCACCGCCCGTGGTCGGGCAGCCCCGGAAGTGTGTGTTTCGGCGCCATGCGCATCACCCTACGCGTACGCCGAGGGGCCGGGGGCACACGGCCCCCGGCCCCTCGGCCGGTGGTGCGGAGTCGTGACCCGGCGCCGCCCGGAAGCGGGTCAGCGCTGGTCGAGGATGAGGCTCATGACCTCGGAGCGGGTGCGGTCGCTGCTGCGGAAGATGCCCCGCACCGCGGAGGTGACCGTCTTGGCGCCGGGCTTGCGCACGCCCCGCATGGTCATGCACAGGTGCTCGGCCTCGACGACCACTATCACCCCGCGCGGGTCGAGGTGCTCCATGATGGCGTCCGCGACCTGCCCGGTGAGGCGCTCCTGCACCTGCGGGCGGCGGGCGTAGACGTCCACGAGGCGGGCGAACTTGCTCAGCCCGGTGATCCGTCCGTGCGGGCCCGGGATGTAGCCCACGTGCGCCACCCCGAAGAACGGCACCAGGTGGTGCTCGCAGGTGGAGTACAGCTCGATGTCCTTGACCAGGACCATTTCCTCGTGGTCGGCCTCGAAGACCGTGGTGAGGACGTCGCCGGGCTTCTGGCCCAGACCGGAGAACTGCTCCTCGTAGGCCCGTGCGACCCGCTCGGGGGTCTTGGTCAGGCCGTCGCGGTCGGGGTCCTCCCCGATCGCGATGAGGATCTCCCGAACCGCGTGCTCGATGCGCTCGCGGTCCACGGGTCTGGCGGGCAGGTCCGAGCTCACGCCTGGTCTCCTTCTGTCGTGGTGGTCGACTCCGGGTGCTGACCGTTGTCGGACGGGCCCTGGACGTCGGCGCCGTTCAGCGCGGCCAGCTCCTTCTTGGAGTGGACCGGGGGCCGGTTGGAGGGCTGGCGCTTGCCGTAGCCGGTGTAGGAACCGCGCGAGGGCCGCTTGGTGACCGGCTCGAAGATCTCCAGCACCTGGTTCTTGGTGAGCGTCTCCTTCTCCAGGAGCTGCACGACCAGATCGTCGAGCACGTCGCGGTACTCGACGAGGACCTCGTAGGCCTCGTCGTGCGCGGACTCGATGAGGCGGCGCACCTCCTCGTCGATGAGGGAGGCGATCTCCTCGGAGTACTCGCGGGCGTGGGACATCTCCCGGCCCAGGAAGGGCTCGGTGTTGCCGGAGCCGAACTTGCGGGCACCCAGGCGCTCGCTCATGCCGTACTCGGTGACCATGTTGCGGGCCAGCTGGGTGGCCTTGTCGATGTCGTTCCCGGCGCCCGTGGTGGGCTCGTGGAAGACGAGCTCCTCGGCGGCGCGTCCGCCGAGCATCATGGCCAGCTGGTCCATCATCTGCGAGCGGGAGGTGAGGAACTTGTCCTCGGTCGGCACCGACATCGTGTAGCCGAGGGCGCGGCCGCGCGGCAGGATGGTGATCTTGTGGACCGGGTCGGCGTTGGGCAGCGCGTGGCCCACCAGGGCGTGGCCGCCCTCGTGGTAGGCGATGACCTTCTTCTCGCGGTCCGACATCACGCGGGTCTTGCGCTCGGGACCGGCCATCACGCGCTCGATGGCCTCCTCGAGGACGGCGTGGGTGATGACCTTGCTGTCCGCGCGCGCCGACAGCAGCGCGCCCTCGTTGATGACGTTGGCGAGGTCGGCGCCGGTCATCCCGGAGGTCTGGCGGGCGATGACGGTGAAGTCGACGTCCTCGGCCATGGGCTTGCCCTTGGCGTGCACGGCGAGGATGTCCTTGCGGCCGTCCATGTCCGGGCGGTCCACGACGACCTGGCGGTCGAAGCGGCCCGGGCGCAGCAGCGCGGGGTCGAGGATGTCGGGGCGGTTGGTGGCGGCGATCAGGATGACGCCGCCCTTGACGTCGAAGCCGTCCATCTCGACCAGCATCTGGTTGAGGGTCTGCTCGCGCTCGTCGTGCCCGCCGCCCATACCGGCGCCGCGGTGGCGGCCGACGGCGTCGATCTCGTCGATGAAGATGATCGCGGGGGCGTTGGCCTTGGCCTGCTCGAAGAGGTCGCGCACACGCGAGGCGCCCACACCGACGAACATCTCGACGAAGTCCGAACCGGAGATCGAGTAGAACGGGACCCCGGCCTCACCGGCGACGGCGCGGGCCAGGAGGGTCTTGCCGGTTCCGGGCGGACCCATGAGCAGGACGCCCTTGGGGATCTTCGCCCCCATCGACTGGAACTTCTCCGGGCTCTGGAGGAACTCCTTGATCTCGTGCAGTTCCTCGATGGCCTCGTCCGCACCGGCCACGTCCTCGAAGGTGTTCTTCGGGGTGTCCTTGGTGATCAGCTTGGCCTTGGACTTGCCGAACTGCATGACCCGGGAGCCGCCGCCCTGCATCTGGCTGAAGATGAACCAGAAGATGACGATGATGATGATCAGCGGCAGGAGGCTGAACAGGGCCGTGGTCCAGATCGGTGTGGTCGCCACCGAGACCTCGTAGGCCTTCAGGTTCCCGTCGGGGTTCTCGCTGGACTCCTGGAGCATGTCGGCCAGCTGGAGGCCCTGCCCCTCGACCCAGTACGCCTCGAGGATGTCCTTGTCGACCGTGGTCAGTCGGATGCGCTGGTCGCGGTCGACGATCTCGGCGTTGTCCACCTTGTCCTGCTCGATGAGCTGGTAGACCGTCGAGATGTCCGCTTCCTCAGGCTGGGGACCGGCGCCCACGTCGAACACGCGGAAGCCGATGACGAGCATGAGGGCGACAGCCAGGATCCAGATCCACGGGCCGCGGAAAAAACGCTTCAGATTCATGTGAGCGGAACCCTGTCGGGTCCGTCCCTCCTGACCAGGCCGCCCGCCCCAGAGGAGTTTCCGAAGCAGGACCTATCGGACACGTGCTCCCTGCGATGACGCCGGGATATTCGACGGTACACCTCGCCGCGCGGAGCGGGCACACCGCTCTGGCCGGTGACGGGTCCGTCATGAACGCAACGACGGTGACCCGCTCCGTTGTTCCCGCGACCGCCGCCGCGCGGGCCCCGCGCGGCGGCGCCGAACGCTACTTCTCGTAGACGTGCGGGGCGAGGGTGCCGATGAACGGCAGGTTCCGGTACTTCTCGGCGTAGTCGAGCCCGTAGCCGATGATGAACTCGTTGGGCAGGTCGAAGCCGATGTACTTGACGTCGAGGTCGACGTCGAAGGCCAGGGGCTTGCGGACCATGGTGCAGATCTCCACGGACCGGGGGCCGCGCGACTTCAGGTTGCCGACCAGCCAGGAGAGGGTCAGGCCGGAGTCGATGACGTCCTCGACGATCAGGACGTCGCGGTCCTTGATGTCGGTCTCCAGGTCCTTGAGGATGCGCACGACACCCGAGGAGGTGGTCCCGGCCCCGTAGGAGGACACCGCCATCCAGTCCATGGAGACGGGGTTGTGCAGCGCCCGCGCCAGGTCGGCCATGACCATGACCGCGCCCTTGAGCACGCCCACGATCAGCAGGTCGCGGCCCGCGTAGTCGGCGTCGATCCGCGCCCCCAGCTCGGCCAGGCGCGTCTTGATCTCTTCCTCGGTGACCAGGACCTTCTCAAGGTCCTCGCCCATGTCCTTAGCGTCCACGCTCACGTCCTCGCTGCTGGGTTCCCCGTTTGCGGCAACCAGGATAAACGTGCCGAACGAGGCCACGGTGCCCGGAGGGCCGCCCCGGGCCCGGGGTTCGGGGTCCGGGTCAGCTCCCGAAGACGATCCGACCAGCGCTCCGACGCCCCCGAACCCCGCCGGGGAGGTCGATGTGGGCCTGTCCCCGCCACTCGGTGACAAGGCGATCCAGCTCACGTACGTGACGTGCGTTCAGTGCGCTGGCCGGGCACCCCGATTCGAGGGCGGCGCGGCGCAGCACGCGGGTGCGCAGCGAGGGTTCGGCGCCCTCCAGGGGTTCCACGGCCAGCCCCGCGCCCTCCCGGGCCCGTTCGTGCAGGGCCTCCGCGAGCGCGTCGAGGGTGTCGGCGTCCGAACGCAGCAGGGCGGCGGTCCTGGCCAGCGCGGACGCGATCCCCGGCCCCAGGGCCGCCTCCAGGGCGGGCAGGGCCTCGTGCCGCACCCGTGAGCGGGCGAAGCGCGGGTCGTGGTTGTGCGGGTCCTCCCACGGGCTCAGTCCCGTCAGGGAGCAGGCCTCGCGGACGGTGGCGCGGTCCAGGTCCAGCAGGGGGCGCAGGTAGGCGCCGGTGCGCCGGGCCATCCCGGCCAGGGACCGGGCCCCCGAACCCCGGGCCAGCCCGAGCAGGACCGTCTCCGCCTGGTCGTCCAGGGTGTGGCCGAGCAGGACCACCGCCGGACGCAGCTGGTCGACCACCCCGTCCAGAGCGTCGTAGCGGGCCCGCCGGGCCGCCGCCTCGGGACCCCCCGAGCCTCCGACCCGTACGCTGACCGCCCGCACGGGGTCCAGCCCCAGCCCGGCCATGACCTCGGCCACGGCCCCGGCCCGTTCGTCCGAACCCTCCTGGAGCCCGTGGTCGACGGTGACGCCGCCCGCGCGCACCCCCATCCGGGGGGCCTCGAAGGCGAGTGCGCCGGCCAGGGCCAGGGAGTCGGCACCACCGCTGCACGCCACCAGGGCGGTCGTCCCCTCGGGCAGCTCGGACAGCGCCCGCCGGACCGCCGATCGGACGGCGGCCACGGCGGGGGGCGGCCCGCTCACTCGGTGATGGCGGCGGGGCGCACGACCCGTTCGATCCACTGCGACGGGGCGCGGATCTCCTCCAGGGTGGGCAGCGTCTCGGGCGAGGTCCACACCCGGTTGAAGTCGGCCATCCCGACCTGAGCGACGACCTGCCGGACGAAGGCGGCCCCCTCCTCGTACTGCTTCATCTTGAGGTCCATGCCCAGCAGCTGGCGCATGATCCGGTCGAGGGGGTTGGGTGACTCGCGCCGCTTCTGGAAGCGGGAGCGGATGGTCTCCACCGAGGGGACGACGTCCGGCCCCACGGCGTCCATCACGTAGTCGCCGTGGCCCTCGGCCAGGCTCATGACGGCGGTGACGCGGTCCATCAGAGCGCTCTGCTCCGGGGTCTGGAACGCGGTGAGGAGGTTGCCCTCGCCGCCCCGCACGGCGTCCGCCACGGCCTCGCCCGCCTGCCGCAGCCGGTCGATGAGGTCGGAGGCGTCCATCTCCGTGGACAGCAGGAGTTCCCGCATGAGGTCCTGGACGTGCCCGCGCAGCCACGGTGTGGCCGTGAACTGCATCCGGTGGGTCTCCTCGTGCAGGCAGACCCACAGGCGGAAGTCGCGCGGGTCGACGCCCAGCTCCCGCTCGGTGTTGACGATGTTGGGCGCCACCAGGGTCAGGCGCCCGGTCGGCGAGTGGCCGTCGGGGTCCGGTGGCAGGAAGAGTTCGTACTGGCCGAGGACCCGCCCGGCCAGGTAGGACAGGACCGCACCCAGCTGCACCCCGGTGATCCGCGAACCGACCGCGCTGGTCAGGTTCCCGGCCGGGCTGTTGTTCAGCCGGTCGGCGCCCATCTGTTCGAGTACGGGTTCGAGTACGACCCGAAACCCGTCGACGTTGGCTCGAATCCATCCCGGACGGTCGACGATGACCGCGGGCCCTGAGGGTTCGAGGGGGTTCATTCCGGTGAAGTCACGCACGTGCCCGGCCGCCACGGTGGACAGCTCGCGCAACTGCACCACGGCCTGCCGTGCGTCGGACAGGTCCACCTGCGGCCCAGGGCGCACGAGGCGGACACCGGTGTTGACGGCTACGTCCCAGTCGATCACAGTCACACCGCCAGCCTACCCACGCGACGCGGGGGAGCACGGGGATCAGGGAGCTATTTCAGGGCAGACCCCGGGTTACCCCTGAGCCCGCCCGAATCACTCTCCCCGGTCCCCGGTCCTCTAGCCGCACCCGCACTGGCTGAGCGCCGCGGCCAACGTGTCCATCTGGGGGCCGGTCGCGCCGGGGCTGTTGGCCATCAGGGCGAACACGAAGACGTTGCCCTCCTGGTCGTGGATGGTCCCGGCCAGGGTGCTGACGCCGTCCAGGGTGCCGGTCTTGCCGCGGACGAGGCCCGCCGCCGCGTGGGAGCTGCTGTGCTCCGAGTAGCGCCCGGCGAGGGTCCCGGTGGAGTGGGCCGTGGGCAGTCCGGTGATGGTGGCGTTGAGGCGCGGGTCGTCGGCGGCGGTCTTGACCAGCTGGACCAGGGCGCGCGGCGTGATGCGGTTCTTGGTGCTCAGGCCGCTGTTGTCGGAGAGCCGGACCCCCTCGATGCCCAGGCCGTCCATGACCCGGTGGGTGGCGGCGGCGGCCCCGGCGTGGTCGGGCTCCTCACCCATCTCCAGGGCGGTGATCCGGCCCAGGGACTCGGCCATGTTGTTGTCGCTCGCGAGCATCATGAACTCGACCAGGGCGCTCATCGGCACGGAGTCCACGGAGGCGACGGGGTCACCGGAGACACCGGCCTCGGCGGGCGGGCCCTCGACGGTCAGCCCGGCCTTCTCCAGCTGGTCCGCGAAGGCCTCGGCGGCGGCCAGCGGGGGGTTCGGGGAGCGGGTGGACATGTCGGGGTCCACCCGGCCGCCGTCGATCATCAGGGCGTGGATGGTGGCCGTGCTGCCCTCGGTGACGTAGTTGGGCTTCCACCCGGGTGCGGTGTCCGGGCCGGTGAACAACGAGTCGTCGTAGCCGACGGCCACGGTGTCCAGGCCCAGGTCGTCGAGGGCGGCGGCGGTCTCCTCCGCCAGATCCTCCAGTGTGGCTACCTGCGGGTAGTCTGCGGAGTCGGCGGTCGTGGTCAGTGTCACGTCGCCCCCACCACGCAGCACCACGCGGTTCTCCTCGGCGTCGAGGTAGGCCTCGGTCCGCAGCACGTGGTCGGGGCCGACGGTGTCCAGGACGGCGACGGCCGTGGCGATCTTCGTCGTCGACGCCGGGGTCACGGGGGTGTCCGCGTCGCGTTCGAAGAGCGTCTCTCCGGTCACACCGTCCACGACGTAACCGGAGAGGCCCTCATCGAGCCCGGACGATGACATGGGATCATCAAGAATGTCCGCGATCCGAGCCGGGTCCGCCGGGGTCGGGGTCGTGGGTGCAACCGCCGCCACGCCGTCGGCGCGCGTGACGGGGTTGGGCACCGCCGACAGCGGTCGTGCCTCGATCACGTCCAGGGCGACGAACCCGGTGATCAGCACGAATATGTTGAGCAGGGCCAGCGCGAGGAACGCCTCGCCTCGTACCCGTCGCACCCGGGGACCTGCCTTCCGTCGGTGTCGCGGCCTGACGTTGTAGTTATACGGCGACATTAGTCGCATTGGGAGCCGAGATCAGCATGGAATTCGACGTTACGATCGAGATCCCCAAGGGGGAGCGCAACAAGTACGAGGTGGACCACGAGACCGGTCGTATCCGTCTCGACCGCATGCTGTTCACCTCCACCACCTACCCCGCCGACTACGGCTTCGTGGAGGGGACTCTCGGCGAGGACGGCGACCCCCTGGACGCCCTTGTCCTGCTCAAGGCCCCGACGTTCCCGGGCTGCCTGATCCGGGCGCGCGCCATCGGCATGTTCCGGATGCGCGACGAGGCCGGCGGTGACGACAAGCTGCTGTGCGTCCCGGCGACGGACCCGCGCCAGGAGCACCTGCGTGACATTCACCACGTGAACGAGTTCGAGCGCCTCGAGATCGAGCACTTCTTCACCGTGTACAAGGACCTGGAGCCCGGCAAGTCCGTCGAGGGCGCCAGCTGGGTCGGCCGCCACGAGGCCGAGCAGGAGATCATCGCGTCGGTGAAGCGCGCGGAGGAGGCCGGTGTGCACGGCGACTCCTCGCACATCACCAACGAGGCCCAGTAACCGGAGTTCCGGTGTCTGTCAGGCCCGGCCGGGGTTTCCCGCCGGGCCTTCGTCGTGCCCGGGGTCAGGTGGCCTTGGCGATCTGCGGCGCGTCCGTGCCCAGTTCACGGCCGGGGTCACGGGTCAGCGCGTACCCGGCCAGGATGAGGACCAGCAGCGCGCACAGCACGGCGATGACGAAGGACAGCCGGGGCAGCGGCCCGTCCGCGAGGGGACCGGCGCCCGGGGGCAGCGGGAAGCCGTCGCGGCCGAAGCGGTCGGCCCGGGCCGCGACGTGGGTGCGGTATCCGGCCAGTTCCGGTCTGCCGATGCCGTTGAGGACCCGCGCCGGGACGAGGTCCGTCCGCGCGGGCAGGGCCAGGGGGTGCGCGTCCCAGGCCCGGCACGCGCGGTGGCTCTCCAGGTAGCGGGAGCACTCCGCCTCCGTGAGGGCGTGCAGCCACTCGCCCAGGCGCTCGGCGTCCGGCAGGTGTTCGATGTGCGCGCGGGCGGCGATGAGGGTGTCCCGGAGGACGACGTGCGCGGCGTCCCGGTCACGCAGGACCAGGATGCAGCGCCGGTACAGCTCGTCCCCGTAGGCGTCGAGGAGCCTCGCGTAGGCGTCCGCGGTGTCGGCCCGGTCGAAGCGCAGGGCGTGCAGGAGGTCCCGGTCCGTCATAGACCTAGAATCTACGCCGCGCGCGGCGCGCCGCCCCACGGCTCGCCGGGGCGGTCTCCGCCCTCTCTCGGCTCCGGACCGGCTCCGACCTGCCCGGGAGGGTTTCCGGCGGGGGCGAGTGTGACCTCAGTCCGAAGCGTCTCGCGGGTCGTCGCGGTCCTCGCGGGGGTCGTCCCCCGAGTCGACGAACAGGAAGCCCGCGTAGCGGGAGCGGGCCCACAGCAGCACGTGGGTGAGCGCGGTCAGGAAGGCGACCAGCAGTGCCGCCCCGGGGCCCAGGAAACCGAGCGCCATCACACCGGCGGCGACCACCACGAGGGCACGCACCAGGACACGCGCCCACAGTCCCTGAGCCTCGGGGGTCAAGGCTGCCCTCTGGGGACGGACGGCTGCACGGCCACTCCTGTCACTACGGCTGTACTGGGGGATGGACTCCGGTTCGACGGACGCGCCGTGTTCTCGGGCTCCACATGTCACCACCACGGGACGCCGCCCGCAACACGTTCCGGGCAGACCGGTAAGTGGTCCGACACGCACGATTCCCGGCGTTCGCTTGACGCGCCACCGACTTTGCTGGTCTCCTTACCTTCATGTATCCGCGCACCCGCACCGACGCCACGGCTCGCACGACCCCCTGGGTCTCCTGCCACCTGGCCCGTGCGGCGTGTCCGTGTTGTCGTCGCTGAGTCGTCGCCGAGGGGTCTGAGTCGACCGACCCCGCCCGACCAGTCCGTGAGCGGCCTCCGCCTTCCGGTGTGACCGGTCCGCGAACGAACTCCACCAGGGTGATTGTCCTCTCCGAACGTGCGTTCGGTGCGGGCGCCCCTGCCGCCCCGCGTCTTCCGGGGCCCATTGACGACATCCTCGCGGCCCCGGTCACCGGACCCGGCCGCGTACACGTGAAGGATCCTCCCACGATGCCCCAGCAGGTCCTGGCCACGACCGAGCACACTCCCCGCCCGCGCGCCGCGTCGGTCTCCCTCGACGGGATCGGTGACGTGGTCGACGCCGGACGGACCTCCGGCTACGCCCACCTGGCGGAACGCCGTCTGCCCACCGTGGGCCAGCTGGTCACCGCGGCCCGCGGCGCCGCCGCCTCGCTGCGTCGGCCGACCCTGTGGCCGACCCGCAGGGGGCACTGGCAGCCCGCCCCGCGCAGTGCCCGCCGCCATGCGGGGGGCCGTCTGCGGGTGACCACGGTGGCCCTCGAACCGAACAGCTTCGTGCCCGGCCCGGCCCGGCGCTCCGACCGCCCGCACGGCATGGAGGTCCTGCACCTGGTCAGCGGGCGGGCCCACCTGATCACCTCCGGCGCCGACGGCCAGATGCGTTCGGCCGCGGAGCTGGCCCCCGGCCGGACCCGCGTGGTGGGCGGTGTCGGCGGCTCCGACCAGGGCCACCACCACCTGGTGAACACCGGCGACGAGGTCGCCGTCCTGGTCCGTGTGAGCGTCTGAGCACCCCCTCCCCGACCGAACGGGGCGGGGCGTCCGTGCCCGGCACGGAGCCAGCGGAGCGCCCCGGAACGGTCCGGACGACACCGGTACGGGGCACTGACTCGGGGGCTCACTCATCGCGGCCCCGGTCCGGGGCCGCGGCGCGCAGGGCACCGTCCACGGCCTCGACGGCGCGCAGGACCTCGGCGGTCCGCCGCCCCTCCGCGAGGTAGGCGTTCATCACCTGGTCCAGCGCGTGCGGAGGGAGCTGGCCGCGTAGGTCCACGCGGGCCGTGCGGTACCCCTCCCGGGCCGCGTCCAGCGTCGCGGAGACGTACTGGCGGGCCAGGCGGGAGAGGGCCACGGGATGACGTCGCAGGACCCCGTGCAGCCGGTAGTCGGCGGGCACGTGGTCGAACAGCCACTCCAGGGCCGTCTGCTCGAAGGAGTCCGACCCGGGTGGGTGCACACTCGCGGGCCAGTCCGATGTCAGGGACTGATCGGGCATACCACACAGCATACCCGTTGTTCGAAAGTATGTTCGATGTCCACGGCTCCGAGATCGCGGAGCCCTCCGATCAGTCGGGGGTGTCGGCCTCTTCCTTCTCGGCCGTGCGCTTCTCCAGTTCCACCCGGATGGCCTGTTCCGCCGCGTCCACGGCGGCCCTGGCGGTGATCGCGTTGGTGTGCGCCCGGTCCAGTTCCTCCAGCAGGATGCAGTCGAACGCGACCCGCGCGTCGTGGATGGTGGCTTCCAGCTGACGTGATGCCTCTTCCAGACTCATGCTCCTTCCCTTCCCCAGAATTGGACGTCCGCACACACTCGCCCCATGGGCCCCGTCACTCCTCCGCCCGGGAACGTCACCCGCCGCGCCTACGATGAACCCGGTGTCGTCGCTGTTCACGGCGGGGACGCCGAGGCAGGCACCGGGAGACCGCCCGGTCGGAGAGGAATCCATGCGCAACCGCTACCCCGGCACCTGTTCCACCTGCGCGGCCCGGGTGGGGACCGGAGAGGGGCACGTCGTCAAGGAGGACGCGCGCTGGCGCACCTACTGTGCCGGGCACGAGCCGCGCCCGGTCCCGCCCCCGCGCGGCGACCACCCCGGCTGGCACACCTCCGACCTGCTCGGGTTCGACACCGAGACCTCCTCCCCCGACCCGACCACCGCCTTCCTGGTGTCGGCCGCGCTGACCGACGGGAGGGGCGGCGCACGCACCTGGCTGGTCGATCCCGGCGAGAAGGAGATCCCCGCCGGGGCGGTGGCCGTCCACGGCGTCACCACCGAACGGGCGCGCGCCGAGGGCCGACCGGCGGCGGAGTGCCTGGAGGAGATCACCGGGGCACTGGCCGAACACCTGGGTCGGGGGCACGGGCTGGTCGTCTTCAACGCGCCCTTCGACCTCACCCTGCTCGACGCGGAGCGCCGCCGGCACGGCCTGAGTCCGCTCGCCGCGGCCCTCGGGCGCCCGCCGGGGCCGATCGTGGACCCGCTGGTGATCGACCGCGCCGTGGAGCCCTACCGTCGCGGCAGGCGCACCCTCGGCATCCTGTGCGAGTACTACGGGGTGCCGGTGACCGACGCGCACACCGCCGAGGGAGACGCCCGGGCCGCGCTGGCCCTGGCCGTGGAGATCGGGGCCCGCCGCCCCGAGACCGCCGCCCTGCTCCTGCCCGAACTGCACCGGCGCCAGGTGGAGTGGGCCCTGGAGTACGCCCGCGGGCGGCAGGAGTGGCTGGACCGGGAGAAACCCGACCACGGGACCGTGGTCGACGGCACCTGGCCCTGAGGGGGCGGGGCCGCTTCGGAGGCGGGGCGCCGGGGTAGGTGGTCACCGAAAACGCCGACCACCTGGGGGTCCACATGGTCTACCTCGTCCTCGTCCTGCTCGCCGTCTGGCTGCTCCTCGCCATCATCGGTGTCGTGATCAAGGGGCTGTTCTGGCTCGCCGTGATCGGCGGCCTGCTCTTCGTCGCGACCGCCGTGTGGGGCTGGTTCCAGAACCGCCAGAGGATCTGAGCCGGTCAGGGCTCCAGCGCGGGTCGTTCCTCGCCGCCCAGGCGCCGCACGACCCCGCGCGCACCCGCCTCGTCACCGCCGAGGCGGGTGCGCACCACGCGGACCGCGTCGTCGGTGCGGCCCAGCGCGATCAGGTTGCGCACCCGCGCGCGGAGTTCGGCGGGCAGGTCGCCCGGGTCTCCCTGGACCGGGACGTACCCGCCCACGTGCTGCGGGTCGGGCTCGACGCTCGGGGGCGGTTCCGGTTCCGCGGTCTCCAGGCGCGCGTCCATGTGGGCGAGGACGCGGCGCAGGGCGTAGGAGCCGCCGCCGACGACGACCACGGCGCCCATCAGGGCGAACAGCATGAACATCAGACTCATAACGCCCACCTACCCATACTTCGGACACAGCAGGCACAACACCCCTTCACGCGGAGTAATCATTCCGCCAAGCCGCGGTCCCCGTCCGGAAGGTCCTCGGGCAGCAGGGTCCGGAGTTCGGACACGTCGGGGTTGCCCCCCGCCAGCGCCGCCGCCTCGATCCGCCCCGCCTGTCTGGTCAGGCTGGCCTCGAACAGCGCGCGCACCCCGTGCCCGTTGCCCTCGGCGCCCCCCACCACCTCCGTGAGCGCCCGCCGGGTCGCCTCCGGCACCAGGAGGTCGGCCCGCTCGGCCATCCCCACGAAGACGGCGGCCAGCTCCTCCCGGTCGTAGGAGGGGAACTCCACCGTCCGGGAGAACCGTGCGGCCAGTCCGGGGTGGTCCGCGAGGAACCCGGTCGTCTCCCGCGCCCGGCCGGACACGACCACCACGACCTCGTCCCGGTGCTCCTCCATGAGCCGCAGCAGGGTGTCGACCACGTCCTGACCGACCCCGCGCCCACCGGAGAAGTCCCTGTTCAGCACGTCCGCGTCGGACAGGAACAGCAGGCCGCCGCGCGCCCGCTCGAACAGCGCACGCGTCCGCCGCGCCACCCTTCCGGGACCCCGCTGTCCCGGCGGGCCCACCAGGCTCCCCGGCGAGGCCTCCACCACGTGCCCGCGCGACAGGACCCCCAGGGCTGCCAGCAGCTCCCCGTAGAGCCGCGCCACCGTGCTCTTCCCGGTTCCCGGATCCCCCAGGAACACCAGGTGCCGCACGGACGGGGACCGATCCCCCTCCGAACGCGCCCGGCGCAGGAGCTCCGTGAGCCCCCTCACCTGGCGTTTGGCCTCCCCGAGCCCCACCATGCCGTCCAGACCGGCCAGCAGGGCGTTCACCCGGACGCCGTCGACCGGCCCGTCCACTGTCGTGAGGCCCTCGGCCACCACGCTCTCCAGGTCGTCGGTCCGGATCTGGGTGAGGTCCGCGACGGTCTGGTAGCCGCCCGCCGTGACGCGTGCGGCCTGGACCCGGAGCGCCTCCTCGAACACGGCCCGCGCCTCCCGCCCGTGGCCGAAGGAACCCTCCGCGAGCCGTCCCCGGAAGTGCTGGAGCAGGAGGTCGCGCGCCCCCTTCCCCAGGGTGTAGCCGCGCGCCTGCGCCATGCCCTCGAAGATCCCGCCCAGCTGCTCCGGTGAGTAGCCCTCGAACTCCACCGTGCGCGCCACCCGCGAGCGCAGCGCCGGGTTCGTGTCGAGGAGGGCGCGCATCGCGCCGGTGGGGCCGGAGAGGACCACCACCACCTCGTCCCGGAGCTCCTTCATGAGATCGGACAGGGTGTCGACCGCCTCCTGCTCCCGGCCCAGAGCGTGCGCCCCGGCCACGAACAGCACACCGCCCCGGGCCCGCTCCACCAGGTCCGCCGCCCCCTGGGCGCCGTCGCCCACCAGGTCCTCCCGTCCGGCCGTCACGAACTGCCCCTGGCTGAGCAGCCCGAGCGAGCGCAGGATCTCCCCGTACAACCGGGCCACGGTCGCCTTGCCCGCCCCGGAGGGCCCCGAGAGCACCAGGTGGCGGCTCACGTTGAGCGGCGGGAACCCCGCCTCCACCCGTTTGGCGCTGACCATCTGGATGTTGACGAGGGCGCGGACCTCCTTCTTGACCCGCTCCAACCCCACCAGCCCCTCCAGTTCGGCGAGCAGGATCTCCAACGGGCGGGCCCGGTCCCGCACGGTCGCGTCACCGGACTCCTGGGCGGCCGCCCCGCCCTCGTCGGGCCGGGTCGCCCCCGTACCCGCCACCCGGGCCGCGGCCCGGTCACCGTTGCCGCCCTGGTCGAGGTCGCCGCCCCCGTTGTCGCTGAAGGTGCTCTCCTCCAGGTACACCGAGGCGCTGTCGGCGGCCCACAGGCCCTCCTCGTCGTTGCCGGTCACGGTGCACCGCACCAACCGCACCCGGCCGCCCTCCTCCACCATGACCCCGTCCCCGCGCCCGTCGCGGATCGAGGTGTCCTCCAGGGCGGCCACACCGCCCTCACCCACCCTGATCCCGCGTTCTCCGCTGCCGGACAGGGTCGAGGAGCGCACCGTGACGTGCCCGCCCTGGACGTAGACGGCGTCCTCACCGCAGTCGGACAGGTCGGCCTGGTGGAGCTGGACCTCGGTGCCGTCGAGGATGTTGAGCCCGTCCTCGCGGGCGTCGCGCAGCACCATGCCGCGCACCTTGAGCGTGGCGTCCTCGCGGCTGTGGATACCCGAGCCCACGTCGTGCCCGACGATGTCCTCGAAGTCCCCCCGACCGCCCACCACGATCGCCATCGGGCCGTGCCAGCGGCTCACCCTGAGGTCGCTCACCTCGAACCGGGAACGCACCGAGGCGATGGCGCCGCGCTCCTCCACGCCGCTCTCGGCCACGGACATCCCCGCGACGGTGACCCGGGCCCCGTCCGCGATGAGCAGCGCGGCCTTGCCGATCCGCGTGCACCGCAGGTCGGTGACGTCGGCCTGGCCACCGTCCACCAGCACCGCGTCCGTGGCGGTACCGGTCACCGTCAGTCCCCGGACGGTGAGTCTGCCGCCCTCGATCGCGACCCCGGTCCGGGTGGCGTCGGTGATCTCGCAGTCGTTCAGCGTTCCCTCGGAGTCGCCGTGGACGAAGAACGCGTCGGTGTCCTCCTTGCGGGCGCCCTCCACCACCATGCGGGTGAAGGTGGCCTTGGAACGCTCGTAGACCCGCACGGGCCAGTCGTAGGAGCCGGTGACCCGCAGGTCCGTGAACTCCGCCCGCGCCCGGTCCCGCACGTACACCCCGCCGCCGTCGACCAGCGCGCAGTCGGTGAACTCCGGGGACGCGTTGGCCACGTACAGCGTGTGCCAGTCCTCGTGGGCGCCGGTGAAGACCGTCCCGCTGATCTTCGGGCTGCACCGGCCCTGGACCGCGATCACCGCCCCGGCGAAGTAGCACTCGCTCACGCTGCCCTCGCTGCCGTCCCACAGCAGCCCGCTCTCCTCGAACCGGCAGCCGACGATCTCCGCGCGGGCGCCCACCACGTTGACCCGCCGGGGCGAGGTGAAGACGCAGTCCACCGCACGGAGACGGGCGTCCTTCTGGACGTACAGCGGCGGGTACTCCTCCGAGGCGCTCCGTACGGAGATCCCGTGCAGCTCCAGGCTGCCGCCCTCGTGCACGTTGAACACGTTGGTCTCACCGGTCGCGGCCACCGTCACCGTCCCGGCGCCCTCGTCGGGCGTCACGACCACCCGCCCCCGCACGCCTATGACGAGGGGTTCCACGTACTCACCCGGTGCGACGCGCAGGTGCAGGTCCTCCCCGGCGTAACGGTGGTCCCGGACCGCCTTCCCGAGCGAGGAAGTGGCGGCGGGATCTGTCTTCGAGACGCGGACCGTGATCATCCATCGACTCCCATGGGGGTTTCGGCCCCGGCGCCGCGCCGGAGGGTCTGCGATAGGTACCGTATCCACCTGGGACGCCGGGAACCCGGGACGACGCACACACCTGTGGCCAGGGTCGGTCAGAAACCCCCGGACCGCAGGTCAGCGGAGGCCTCCCCGACCGAATCCATCCGGGGTCACCCCTTGGGTCCGGAGACGTGCTCCCGGTCCCCTCCGCCGTTGTCCTGGAAGGTGACGTCCCGCGTCTCGACCACGGCGTCCGGATGGGCGCGCACTCCCGCTCCCGCGTTCCCCGTGATCCGGCACCGCGCCGCCGCCACCCGGCTCGTGGCGTCGGCGGCGCCCAGCCCGGCGTGGCGGCCGTCCCTGATCACCACGTCCTCCAGCGTGACCGTGCCGCCGTCGTCGGCCAGCGCTCCGGCCCCCTTCGCCCCGCTCACCTCGCCCGAGGTCAGGGAGAGCGACGCCTCGTGCGCGGCCAGGGCCACGCCGGAGACGTCGGAGACACGGGCGTCGACGACCTCCACGGTCGAGCCCGTCCGCGACCGGACCGCGGCGCCGTGGTCCCCGGCGGCCTCCAGGCCGCGCACCGTGACCGTGCTGCCCTCCTCGGCCAGGACCGTGCCCCTCGTGCGTTCGGAGGACACCGAGGCCAGGACCGCCTCGGAGCCGGTCACGGTGGCCACCGGCCCGGCCAGGTCGGTACCCCTGAGCCCGTCGGCCTCCAGGCGGCTCCCCCGCACGTGCACCCCGCGCCCGTACAGGCTGGACTCGGAGGCGGGGAGGTAGGAGTCCGGGTGGGCGTCCGCGAACTCGACGTCGGACAGCTCGACCCGGCTCTCGAAGGCCAGGATCGCGGCCTGCCCCATCCCCTCGAAGCGCAGTCCCCGCCCCGTGAGGTGGCCGCCCTGGACGAGGACGTTGGTGCTCCGGACGTTCTCGAAGCCCAGGCGGTCGGCGGTGACCGTTCCCTTCACCGCCATGCCGGTGGAGGCCGAGTCGGAGATCCGGCCGGAGGAGAGGTGCGCCACGGACCCCGTGCCGACGGCGATCCCGTAGCGGTCCTCACCCCAGTCGCTCACCCGGAAGTCGGTGAGGACGGCTCGGGTGCCCTCGCCCGTGACCATGACCCCGGAACTGCCGCCCCCGCTGATCGAGAGACCGGTGACGCGGACGTCGGACCCCCGCGTGATCCCCAGGGTGAAGTCCGCGTCCACCTCGGCGTTGACCATGGTGCAGTCGGTGACCGTGACCGTGGACCCGACGATGCCGAAGGCACCGATCACGAGGTTGGAGAACGCGACCGAGCTGACGGCCGGGCCGTCGGCGTCCTTGAAGGCGAGGTACGCGTTCCGGAAGTGGGTGTCCCTCAGGACACCGCCCGCCCCGCCCAACCAGTGGAGCCCTCCGCCCTCGAACCGGCAGTTGACGATCTCCGTGCCGTCCCCGTGGATCCTCAACTGGGAGCCCGACGAGAACACGGTGTCGATCGCCCTGAACCGGGTCCCCGGCCCTGTGCGGACCCCGGGATGCCCCGACGCGCCGCGGACCTGGACGCCGTAGAGCTCCAGTGCCGCCCGCTCGCCGGTCACGGCGAACACGCTGTCGCCCCCCTCGGCGACGATCTCCACGCTGCCGGGACCGGCGACGGGGACGACCGTGACCCTGGTGGTGATCTCCAGGCAGCGGGGCTCCGTGTAGACGCCCGGCTCCGCGTGCAGGTAAAGGTCCGTGTGCGCATGGCGCGGGTCGTGCAGCACCGCCCCGAACGAGGCGAAGGCGTGCGGGTCGGACGGTGAGATCCGGGCGGTGTACATCCGAGGGCTCCCGGTGTGGGGGGTGGGTGGCTGACACGTACCGTAACGCCCCGCACCGTCAGACCCCACCAACGAGAAACGCCACCCCGTTCGGGGTGGCGTTCTGGCCGGAGCCGCCTATCGGAATCGAACCGATGACCTATTCATTACGAGTGAATCGCTCTGCCGACTGAGCTAAGGCGGCACACCGCCACGACTGTGCGCGTGGCGAAGCAGAAACCAGTCTAGCGCCTCCGGCGAGTGGCGCGAACCGGTCCCCGCTATCCGGCGTCGTCCGCCAGATGGCTGGCACAGGCCATCCCGTCCTCGGGCACGGCCAGGTCCAGCAGGTACTCGTCGACGACCGTGTCCACGCAGGTGTCGCCCATCCGGTAGCCGGTGTGTCCGTCGCCGTCACGGGTCACCAGGAAGCCCGAGTCCAGCTGGCCCGCGAGCGCCTCGGCCCAGGCGTAGGGGGTGGCGGAGTCACGCGTGGTGCCCACCACCATGATCGGGTCGGCGCCGACGGCGTTGAGCTCCCCGAGCGGCGCCACCGCCTCCTCTGGCCAGAACGCGCAGGTCAGAGCACCCCAGGCGAGCATCGGCCCGAACATCGGAGACTCCTCGGCCGCTTCGGCCGCCGCCTCGGCGTAGGCCTCCACCTCGCGGGGCGCGACCGAGTCCGAACAGTTGACCGCGGTGAGCGCGGCCGTGGAGTTCTCGTACTCGGCCAGGTCCCCGCGCCCGTACAGGTCGTCCCCGAGCAGCAGCAGGCCGGTGCCGTCGCCGTCCTCCATCGCGTCGGTGAGCGCCTCGCGCACGCGCGGCCACCAGTTCTCCGTGTACAGGGCGGCGAGCACGCCCAGTTCGGCGCGGGCCCGGTTGACCTCCCGGCCGTCGCCGGTGCTGTTGGACAGGGGTTCCTCGGCCGCCTCGGCCAGGAAGGAGTCCAGCGTGGCGATGCCCTCGTCCACGGTGCTGCCCCGGGCACCGAGCGGGCAGTCGGGCAGGGTGAGGCAGTCCTCGACGAAGGAGCGCAGCGCCGTCTCGAAACCGGTGGCCTGCTCCACGCTCACGCTGAGCTGGTCCTGGCTCGGGTCGACGGCGCCGTCGAGCACCAGGGCCCGCACGCGCTCGGGGAACTGCTCGGCGTACTGCGCGCCGATGTGGGTGCCGTAGGAGGCGCCCAGGTAGGTGAGCCGCTCGTCCCCGAGCAGGCCGCGCAGCACGTCCATGTCGCGGGCCACGTCGGCGGTGCCGATGTTGCGCATCAGCTCCGGGTCGTTCTCCTCGCAGGCCTCGACGAACGCCCGGCTGTTGGCCTCGATCTCGGCCAGCCCCTCGGGGCCGAGGTCCGCGAGGTCGTCCGCCCCCTCGCCGTCCCCGTAGTCCGTGCCCAGGAAGACGTCGATCTCCTCGGCGTCCAGGCAGGTCAACGGGGTGCTGCGGCCCACACCGCGCGGGTCGAAGCCGACCACGTCGAAGCTCGCGCGCACCGACTCGCTGACGGTGTAGGGGGCGTGGTCCACGAAGTCGTGCCCGGAGCCGCCGGGGCCGCCGGGGTTGACCAGCAGCGACCCGGTGACGTCGTCACCGGTGGCGGGCAGGCGCTTGACGGCGATCTCGATCCGTTCGCCGTCGGGCTCGTCGTAGTCCAGCGGCACCTCGAAGACGGCGCACTCGCTGTCGGGCAGGCCGCTCTCGCACTCGCCCCAGGCCAGTTCCTGCTCGGTGACCTCCACCCGGGTGGCGTCGCCGTCACCGGACGCGTCACCGTCGCCGTCGCTCGTACAACCGGAGACCAGCACCGTCCCGGCGAGCAGCGCCGCCAACGGACCCCGATACCTCGTGCCCACCCGTAACCGCCTTCACTCGAATCCCGCGCCCGCCCCTGGACGGCGCCGTCACCGTGCACGGTCGCGCCGACACGTGACCGAACCATTCTCCCGGTCGCCGCGGCGGCCCGGCCCCCGGCCCTATCCGGCCAGGAGCGCGGAGGTCATGGCCTCCATGGCGATCTGCGGGTGCACGTTGGCCGCGATCCGCTCACGGCAGACCATGATCGCGTCGATCCTCCGCAGGGTGGACTCGGGGGTGCCGGAGCGGGCGATCCGTTCCAGGTCCCCCGAGCGCTCGGCCGTGGACCGCTCCACCGCCGCGCCCAACTGGAGGGTGAGCACGTCCCGGTAGAAGGCGGCCAGGTCGAGCAGGGCCCTGTCGTAGGAGTCCCGCTTGATCCGGGTGGCCCTGCGCTTCTGCCGCTCGTCCAGGTCCTTGAGGGCCCCCGCCGCGCCACGGACCGCCTTGGCCACGCCCTTGCCGGTGGAACCCTCGCCGAAGGCCGCCTTGAGCTCGTCCTTCTCCTTCTCGTTGAGGGACGTGGTGAGCGCCTTGGACTCCTCCTCCGCGATCTCGAACAGGCGCGCGGCGGCGGTGACACAGGCCCCGAGCCCGTCGAGCCCGGCGGGGATGGACAGGACCTCCGCCCGTCTGCGCCGCGCCTCCGGGTCGGTGGCCAGTTGCCGGGCCCGGTCGACCCGGCCCGCGGCCGCCCGGGCGGCCGATTCGGCGGCCGCCCGATCCACCCCGTCGCGCTGGACGAGGGCGTCAACGATCTGGCGGGTGCCGGGGGTGGCCAGCGTCACCAGGCGGCACCGGGAGCGGATGGTGATGAGGAGGTCGTCCGGGGTGGGCGTGCACAGCAGCCACACCGTGCGCGGGGAGGGCTCCTCCACCGCCTTGAGGAGGGCGTTGGAGGCGGCCTCGGTGGCGCGGTCGGCGTCCTCGAAGAGCACGATCCGGAAGTTCCCGCCGGAGGGCTTGGACCCGGCGCGGAGTACGAGGTCGCGGGTGGCGGCCACACCGAAGCTCAACCCGCTGGGCCGCACGTACAGCACGTCCGGGTGGGTCCCGGTCAGCACCTGGTGGCAGGAGTCGCAGTGCCCGCACCCGCCGTCCCGGCACTGGAGGGCGGCGGCGAAGGCGCGGGCCGCCTCCTCCCGACCGGACCCCGGCGGGCCGGTGAACAGCCAGGCGTGGGTCATCCCGGCGCCGCGTCCCCCGGCGAGGAGGTCGGCCGCGCCCGCGACCGCCCGGCCCAGCTGTGCGCTCGCCGCCTCCTGGCCGACGAGGTCGTCGAAGACCGTCAAGCTTGCCCCCCGGAGCACATGGAATGTCTGGTTCCAGAATAGGAGTCCCCACCGACGCCGTGGCCGTTTTCCACAGGCCCTCCTCCGCGGTCGGGCCCCGGCGCCGCGCACCGGCGGGGCACCCCGATGAGTCCCCGCTCCTCGGAGAGTCTGTTCCGGTGAGAGGAAGAAGGTGGTCTCCGTGAACGAACGAACACCCCTGACCGAGGTCTGCCCGGAGTTCGGCAGCCCCGACGCGCCACCGGTTCCCTGGGAGCGGGCCCGCGCCGTCCTGGCCGGGGCGCCCCTGTACTGGGTGACGACCGTGCGCCCCGACGGCCGCCCCCACGCGACCCCCCTGCTGGGCGTGTGGGCGGACGGCGCCCCGTACTTCTGCACCGGACGGGAGGAACGGAAAGCCCTCAACCTGGCCGCGAACCCGCACTGCGCCATGAGCACGGGCGACAACGCGCTGGAGGGCGGCCCGGACGTGATCGTCGAGGGCACCGGCGCCCCGGTGGACGACCCGGCCGAGCTGGACCGGGTCGCCACCGCCTACGAGGACAAGTACGGCCCCGCCGTCACCTCCGAGACCGGCACCTGGTTCGGGCTCCCCGACGCGGTGCGCGGGGCCGTGATCCTGACCGTCCGGGTCACCCCGGTGAAGGCCTTCGCCTTCGGCAAGGCGCCCGTGTTCAGCCAGACCCGCTACGCGTTCCCCTGAGCCCGGGGCGGCACCCGCTCCCGGGGCGGCTGGCGTCGCCCACCGCCAGCCGCCCCGGACAGAGAAGGGGCCCCTCCCGTCGGGGAGGGGCCCACACACGTCCGGGAGCCGGGTCCTACTCGGGACGGATCACCGGGATCATCCCGGTGACCGCCTCGGAGCTGGAGTCGACCGGGTCGGGCAGCAGCGGACGCATCCGGCGCTGGATCTCCCGGGTGATCTTCTCCTGCGGCTCACGGGCGTCGAGCACCAGGTAGCGGTCCGGGTCCTGCTCGGCCAGCTCACGGAAGCCCTTGCGAACCCGCGCGTGGAACTCCACCGACTCCGACTCGATGCGGTCGGCCGGTCCGCCCAGACGCGACAGCCCGTCCTCCGGGCGCACGTCGAGCAGCACCGTCAGGTCCGGGACCAGGTCCTGGGTGGCCCACGAACTGATCCGGCCGACGTCCCCGACCTCCAGGTCGCGCCCGGCGCCCTGGTAGGCGAGCAGGGAGTCCACGTAGCGGTCGCTGATCACCACGGCGCCCCGGCGCAGCGCGGGCAGGATCTCCTGCTCGACGTGGTCCGCCTTGTCCGCCGCGTAGAGCAGCACCTCGGCCCGGTTGGTGATGTGCGAGTTCTCGCGGTCGAGCAGGATGCCGCGCAGCCGCATGCCGAGCTTGGTGGCTCCCGGCTGGCGGGTGCCCACCACCTCGAAGCCCTGGTCGCGCAGCCACACCGTCAGCTCGCGCACCTGGGTGGACTTGCCCGCGCCCTCGCCGCCCTCCAGGACGATGAAGGCTCCCGTGATCCGGGCGTCCTCCTCCTCGTCGGCGGTGGGCGTGATCCCGCGCAGGGCCGCGAAGAGTTCGGGGACCAGGCCGGCCCCGGCCTCCGGGTCGTCCCGGTTGACCTGCTGGTACGCGACAACCGCGCCGATAACCGCGAGCAGGCCGCCCGCCATCAGGACCAGGCCGCTGCCGTGCAGGTCGTAGCTGAGCGGGCCGCCGAGCGGGATCACGTGGTCCCCGGCGAACCCGGCGACCAGCGGAGCCAGGACGGCGCCAGCGAGCAGGGCCAGCCTGCCCGTGCCGTGCAGGAGGGCGAACGCGGCGCCCCGCTGCTCCTCCTCGACCTCCACGCCGACCAGGGACGTCCCGGTCACCCACGCCAGCCCCGCGCCGGTCCCCAGGACCAGGGCCAGGACGGCGGAGAGCACCATGTCACCGATGGCGCCGGTGAAGAGCAGTGCCAGGGCGGCCAGGCCGACGGCCAGCCCGAGCAGGCGGCGTCGGCTGAACTGCTTGAGGACGCGCGGACCGGAGACGAGCCCCAGCCCGAGGCCCAGGAAGAGCGCGGCGACCAGGACACCGAACCCGGCGTTGCCCGCGCCGAGGTTCTCCACGTGCGCCCGGCCCACACCGACGACCAGACCACCGGCGGCGGCCGTGACGGCCAGTCCGACCACCACACCGCGCACGAGCGAACCGCCGCCGACCGCCGCGCGGCCGGAGACGACCGCGTGGAGGACGTTCGCGTCCCGGTTGGGGCTCAGCGACCCCTTGGACACCGCGTGCCTGGGCAGCGGCAGACCGGCGACGACGATCGCCGCGACGAAGAAGGTGAGGGCGTTCAGGTAGAGGGCGACGTCCGCCTCGGGGTTGGCCATGGACGGCACGAGCGCGCCCAGCAGGTTGCTGATCGACGCCAGGACCGCGAACAGCAGGGCCGCGACCGGGGCGGCTCCGTAGGTCGCCAGCAGGGTCAGCTTGTTGGCCTGGCCGAGCATCCGCTTGGGGACGAGCGTCGGAATGGTGGCGTCCCGGGCCGGGGTCCACAGGAGCGCGACGATCTCCGCGAGGAGGCTCGCGATCAGCAGCCACTGCAGCGTGAAACCGGAGGACAGCAGGCCGACCACGGGGATCGACACGTACAGGAGGCCGCGCAGGACGTCGCCGCCGACCATCGTCCACCGCCGGTCCAGGCGGTCCGCGACGGCCCCGGCCAGGGGGCTGAGCAGGAGTGCCGGGGCGAGCTTGATGGCGACGACGCCGCTGACGGCGAGGTACTGGGCCAGGGGGGAGCCGTCGGCGGTGAAGATGGCCGCGAGGGACACCAACGCCAGCAGGCTCAGCCAGTCACCCAGGCTGGACAGGGAAAGCGAGATCCACAGCCTTCTGAAGGGTGTGATCGCGAGGACGTTCTGCGCCTCGGCCGGCGCTCCCAGGGGTGCAGATCTGCTCATAGCGCTCAAGATTATCTACGAGGGGGATAGGAACTGACAGGCGTGCTCGCCTGTCCAGGTGATTCGGGGGGAACGTTCAGGGTTCACACACGTTTTCGTGTCCCCATCCGTCACGCACAGCGTAGTACGGAAGATCATCCCCGAACAGGGATCCCGCGTCGCGTATCCGTCACGTCTCTCCGGCGGCCCCGCGACGGGCGGAGGCGCCGCCGGAAGGCCGCGCGCCCGGGCGCCCCCTGAGGGAGCACCCGGGCGTGCGCGGTCGGGTCCGGACGGGACTACTCGTCGGAGGCCTTCTTCGTGGTCGTCCTCGGCTCACCGGTCTTCTTGGCCGCGGGCTTCTTCGCCGCCGCCTTCTTGACCGTGGTGGTCGTGGTCTTCTTCGCGGCGGGCTTCTTCGCCGGTGCCTTCTTGGCGGCGGGCTTCTTGGCCGGTGCCTTCTTCTTGGCGGGGGCCTTGGCCCGGCGCTCGGCCAGCAGCTCGGCGGCGCGCTCGTCGGTGATCGACTCGACCTCGTCGCCCTTGCGCAGGGAGGCGTTGACCTCCCCGTCGGTGACGTAGGGGCCGAACCGGCCGTCCTTGACCACCATCTTGGCGCCCGAGGCCGGGTCCTCCCCGAGCTCGCGCAGGGGCGGGGCCGCCGCCCGGCGACCGCGCTGCTTGGGCTGGGCGAAGATCGCCTGCGCCTCCTCCAGGGTGACCGTGAACATCTGCTCCTCGGTCTCCAGGGAGCGGCTGTCGGTGCCCTTCTTGAGGTAGGGACCGAAGCGGCCGTTCTGGGCGGTGACGTCCTCGCCGTCGAGCTGACCCACCACGCGGGGCAGGGACAGCAGACGCAGCGCGTCCTCCAGGGTGACCGTGTCCAGGTCCATGTCCTTCAGCAGGGAGCTGGTGCGCGGCTTGACCTTGGCGGCCTTCTTCGCCTTGGGCTTGGTCTCGCCCTCGGGCTCCTCCGGCTCCGGGAAGACCTCGGTGACGTAGGGGCCGTAGCGCCCGGTCTTGGCCACGATCATGCGGCCGGTCTCCGGGTCGGGTCCGAGCTCGCGGTCCCCGCTGGGCTGGGCGAAGAGCTCCTCCGCCTTCTCCTCGGTCAGCTCGTCCGGGGCCAGGTCCTCCGGCACGTTGACCCGGACGCCCTCGCGGTCCAGGTAGGGGCCGTAGCGCCCCACCCGCAGCATGATGTCGGTCCCGGGCAGCGGGAGGGAGCTGACCTCCTTGGGGTCGATCTCGGAGAGGTGGTCGCCCACCAGCTCCTTGAGCCCCGTCTCCTGGTTGCCCTCGGCGTCCTCGCCGCCGAAGTAGAACCGGCGCAGCCACGGCAGGCTCTCGGCCTCGCCCCGGGCGATGTCGTCGAGGCTCTCCTCCAGGCGCGCGGTGAACTCGTAGTCCACCAGGTTGCCGAAGTGGCGCTCCAGCAGCTGGACGACGGCGAAGGCCAGGAAGGACGGCACGAGCGCCGTGCCCTTCTTGAACACGTAGCCGCGGTCCAGGATCGTGCCGATGATCGAGGCGTAGGTGGAGGGGCGGCCGATCTCCCGCTCCTCCAGCTCCTTGACCAGGGTCGCCTCGGTGTAGCGCGCGGGCGGCCGGGTGCTGTGCCCCTCGGCCTCCAGGTTCTGCGCCTTGACCGGGTCCTCCTCGGACATCGCGGGCAGGCGGCGCTCGCGGTCGTCCAGGTCGGCGGCCGGGTCGTCGGAGCCCTCCACGTAGGCCTTGAGGAAGCCGTGGAAGGTGATGACCTTGCCGCTGGCGGCGAACTCCGCGACCTCGCCATCGGCGGAGGTCCCCTCGATCCGCACGGACACGGACTCACCCACCGCGTCCTTCATCTGGCAGGCGACGGTGCGCTTCCAGATGAGGTCGTACAGGCGCAGTTCGGGACCGGACAGCGGGGTCTCGTTGGGTGTGCGGAAGGTGTCGCCCGCGGGGCGGATGGCCTCGTGGGCCTCCTGCGCGTTCTTGACCTTCTTGGCGTACACACGCGGCTT
The DNA here is from genome assembly GCF_056173345.1 of Nocardiopsis sp. iso_237. Classification (NCBI taxonomy): domain Bacteria; kingdom Bacillati; phylum Actinomycetota; class Actinomycetes; order Streptosporangiales; family Nocardiopsidaceae; genus Nocardiopsis; species Nocardiopsis sp. iso_237. The sequence continues at coordinate 5,878,004 of NZ_CM149669.1, forward strand.
GTCCGGCAGGTAGTCGCCGCCGTACAGGCGCCGCACCTGGTTGCGGGCGGCCTTGATCGCGCTGTCCGACAGCGTGGTGCTGTCGGTACGCATGTAGGTGATGTACCCGTTCTCGTACAGCCGCTGGGCGACCTGCATGGTCTGCTTCGCGGACAGGTTGAGCTTGCGGGAGGCCTCCTGCTGGAGGGTGGTGGTGCGGAAGGGGGCGTACGGCGAACGGCGGTAGGGCTTGCGCTCCACCGACCGCACGGCGAACCCGGCACCGGCCAGGCGCTCGGCCAGACCGCGGGCGGTGGCCTCGTCCAGCTGGCGCACGTCGCGGTCGGAGCGGATGGTGCCCTGGGGGGTGAAGTCGCGCCCGGAGGCGATCCGCTTGCCGTCCACGGAGAAGAGCGTGGCGGGGAAGGTGGAGGGGCCGTCGGGGACACCGGCCTCGGTGGCGTCGAAGAGCGCCTTGAGGTCCCAGTACTCGGCGGAGGTGAACGCCATGCGCTCGCGCTCGCGCTCGACCACGAGACGGGTGGCCACGGACTGTACGCGGCCCGCCGAGAGCTTCGGCATGACCTTCTTCCACAGCACGGGTGAGACCTCGTAGCCGTAGAGGCGGTCCAGGATGCGTCGGGTCTCCTGCGCGCTGACCAGGCGGGTGTTCAGGTCCCGCGTGTTGTTCGCGGCGTGCTGGATGGCGTCCTTGGTGATCTCGTTGAAGACCATCCGGCGGACGGGGATCCTGGGGTTGAGTTCCTCGCGCAGGTGCCAGGCGATGGCCTCGCCCTCGCGGTCCTCATCTGTGGCCAGGAGGAGTTCGTCAGCGTCCGCCATGAGCTCCTTGAGCTTCTTGACGTGCGCCTTCTTGTCGGAGTTGACGACATAGAGCGGTTCGAAGTCGCTGTCCACGTCGACACCGAGCCGTGCCCAGGGCTGTCCCCGGTACTTGGTGGGGATCTCCGCGGCCTTGGTGGGCAGGTCACGGATGTGACCGATGCTGGACTCCACGACGTAGCCGCGCCCCAGGTATCCGGCGATGGTCTTCGCCTTGGCTGGTGACTCGACGATGACGAGAGCGGTACCCGCCCCCTGGCTTGCCTTGTCCTTCGAGCCGTTCTTGCCGGCGCTGCCCTTCGTGGGTGGCACGCTGTTTCCCCTACGTCTAGCCTTACGTGTTCTGTCGGCCGCGGTCCTTCGGTTCCCGTGGGAACCGACAGTAACCGAACTACAGGCTCTCCCCCGTCGGTGAGCGGGCCTGGTCCCTCGTTCGGGGCTCGCCCTCCATGGACGTCGGGCCGTCTCCCACCGGCACCCGCAGAATAAGCGCAACACGGGCCGGTACCGGCCCGTAACCTGCACTACCGGCCGTGGCGCCGCTCTCCCTCACGTCTTCTCCTGCTCTGGCGAGCACCTGGAACACCCCACCAAAGTGACTTGCATCACACTTCGGGGCTTCAGGGTGTCCCCGCCCCCAGAATGCGGCGAGTCCTCCCGGATATTCCCGGGAGGACTCGGCTCACGTCCTGAGCTCGGCGGTCGTCACCCCCACCCTCCCGCAGTCCACCGCGTTCCATAACGGAATGGGAGCGCGGAGGCGACTCACCACCACTTCACTTCGGACGTGCACGGCACCTCTTTCGGCGCCGGTCGCGGGGACACCGCCCGCAGCACCGCCTCCGCCGTGCCAGGGAGGTCCGGCTTCCCGCAGTCCACCGCGTTCCATAACGGAACGGGAGGCCGCACTCCCCCTGGTCCGGCGGGTGGCCGTGTACGGGCTCACCCCCCACGCAGGTCCTTCGGACCGTGTCCGGAGGAACGCCCGGAGGCGTCCGCCGTACGGACCCTGGAACCTGTTCTGTCAGCTACAGGCCGATGCCGGCGGCGCCCAGCAGGTCACCGATCGGGTCGACGGACGGGATCTCGGAGGCGTCGGGCAGCTCGGAGGCGCGCTCCGGGGCGTGCTCCTCGACCGACTGCGCGGCGGTCTCGCTCAGGTCGTAGCCGACCGGCAGCATCTCGGAGACGGGAACCTCGGGCAGCTGGTCCACCAGCGGGACGCTGTCCAGGGCGGAGGCCTGCGGCTCGGTCTCCGCGCTCTGGTGCACGACCTTGGAGTCGGCGTCGGTGGCGCTGGCGCCCGCGATACCCGCGACGGCGGCCACGGAGTTGCCCGCGACGTTCACCGGGACGTCGGCGTCGGCGACCAGCTGGTTGCCGCCGAGCACGGAGCCGTTGCCGGAGGTCGCGATGTCGCGGTGGGCCTCCTTGACGACGGCGTCGCTGTCGGTGGCGGCCGCACCCGCGACACCGCCGACGGCGCCGATCGCGTTGCCCGCGACGTTCACGGGGACGTCCAGGTCCACGACGGCCTGGTTGCCGCCGAGCACGGAGCCGTTGCCGGAGGTGGCGATCGACTGGTGCTCACGGACCGGGGCGGACTGACGCAGGACACCGGCGTCGATGCCGGAGGTGTCGGGCAGGATCTGCGCGTTGCCGACGGCCTCGCTGAGCAGGTCGGCCGTGGTCAGCGGAGCGGACTGGTGCTCGACGCCGGGGGCCTCGTGGCTCTGGCGGACGATCGCGTCCGCGTCCGTGGCGGCCGCACCCGCGACGCCGCCGACGGCGCCGATCGCGTTGCCGGAGATGTTCACGGGGACGTCCAGGTCACCGACGATCTGGTTGCCGCCGATGAGGGAGCCGTTGCCGGAAGTGGCGACGTCGGGCTCGCCGTGCTTGTGCTTGTGGCCGTGCCCGCCCTGGAGGACCTTGGAGTCGCTGCCGGTGCTGGAGGCACCCGCGACGCCGCCGACGGCGCCGATCGCGTTGCCGGTGACGTTGATCGGCACGTCGCCGTCGACGACCAGCTGGTTGCCGCCCAGGATCGAGCCGTTGCCCGAGGTGTGGACCTCGTTGTGGTGGTGGTCGATCACCTTCGCGTCACTGCCGGTGCTGGAGGCACCCGCGATGCCGGCGACGGCGCCGACGGCGTTACCGGTGAGGTTGACGGGGACGTCCGCGTTCAGGACGGCCTGGTTGCCACCGAGAACCGAGCCGTTGCCACTGGTGGCGACGTCGCTGTCGGCGAAGGCCACGCCGGTGCCCAGAGCGACGAAGCCGGCCGCGAGGAGCACGGACTTCGCGGAGGTGCTAGCCCACTTACGCATGTGGGAAGTCCTTTCGAGATAACGAGTTGATGAGAAGGTGTCTGTGCGGGCCCACAGGCCGTTCCACACCCCTGGGTGGGATGCGGGCCTTTGGCTGAGGCCGGGGATCATCCGGTCGGCTCCGCACCTGGGCGGTGCGTGGTCTGCCGGTCTGGTGGGTGTGGGCGGCGTCCGTCTGCGCTGGCTGCGTGCGGACGTCCACACCCCGTCGATCAGCTCCGCTCTGGTTGAGCGGCGGCTGACGTGAACCCCGAGCACATGGCCTCGGCCGGTGCTGCGGGACTCGCGTCAACCCCCGGGCCCGGGGGCCCGGGGAGCTGATCAGGCCCGGGCCCTGCGGCGCTTGCCGAAGAGCAGGAGCCCGATGCCCGCGGCGACCGTGAGGACCGCCCCCGCGAGCAGCGCGGCGAGGCCGCTCTGGTCCGTGCCGGTCACGGCGAGGCGCTGCTCGTCGGCGGACGGAGCGGAGGGCGAGGCGGCGTCGGCGGGCCGCTCGGGGGTCCCCGGGGCGGCGGGCGAGGGCTCCTCGGACGGCGACTGCCCGTCCTCGCCCCGCCCCTTGTCCTGCTCCCCCGCGGGCTCCTCGGGGTCCCCCACGACGGGGTCGTCGTCGGGGTTCTGCTGCTCGTGCTTGTCCTCCTCCGGCTCACCGGGCTGGCCGGGCTCTCCGGGCTTGCCCGGCTCCTCGGGCTCACCGGGCTTGCCCGGCTCCCCGGGCTCGTGGCCGTCGTAGCCGGGGTGCGGGTTCTTCGGGGTGCCGGTCTCGGTGACGCTGGCCCCGCCGTCGGTGCAGTTGGCACCGGCGACGCCCAGGACCGCGATGGCGTTCCCGCAGAGGTTGATCGGAAGGTCACCGTCGACGACGAGCTGGTTGCCGCCGCCGAGCGATCCGTTACCGCTGGTCGTGGTGTCGGCGTGGGCGATGCCGCTGGCGGCGACGAAGAATCCGGTGGCCACGAGGGCCGCGAAACGGAGGTGGGTTGACTGGGTCATCGGCTGTCCTTTGGTCGACGAGGAGGTCCTGCTGGCTACTCGTGTGACCGCGGACGGAGTTCCCGGCTATGGAGCCTTGGGAAGGGAGCACGCCCACCGGGAATCGGCTGGGCGGCTGTGCGCAGGGCGCACGGACCGGCCGCGGTCTGGGAGCGCGGCTAGTCGGGGGAGTACGAGGGGTCGTCCGCGGCATCGCGAACGACCAGGGTGGGGTCGCCGGGAAGGGCGACCCGCTGGGCCCGAAGCGCCATGTGACCGGCGCGGGCCATGAGGAAACCAGCGGCACCGGGTGCCGGGAAGGACGGGGCGGAGGCACCGGTGGTGTCCGGCCCGACCTGGTGGTGGGAGCCACCGCCGATGAGGCGGATGCGCTCTGCGGAGTCGTCGTCGGAGGCCGTGTCACCGGCGTTCCCCGCGACCTCGTTGGCCACACGCCACGAGGTCTGGGCGACGTGGGCGGCGACCTCGTCCTTGACGCGCGCCACCCGCTCCTCGCGCTCCCGCTTCTCGGCGTCGGAACGCTCGGCGGTGGGCGCGGAGACGGCGGGCTCCTCCTCGGAGCCCAGGATCGGCAGTCCCAGGGGACCGCCGGGTTCGGTCACGGAGTCGATCCCACCGCGCCCGACCGTGTCGTTCAGGCTGGTGGCCACACTGTCGACCAGCGCGGACTCGCGCAACGACTGGTCCGTGGAGTCGACGACCCCCTGACCGGTGCGAGCGACCCCGGCGACGAGGCCGGTGGCCCCGCGAGCGGTGTCGTCGACGGCCTGACCGGTGTCGTGGACGACGGCGCCCACCGAGCTCTCCTCCAGCGCCGCGCCGGTCTCCCGCAGCGCGTTCCTCGAAAGCGAGGAGGCCTGGGGGACGACGCCGCCGGTGAGGGCCTCCGTGGAGGAGGCCGCCCGGCTCGCGGTGTCGGAGAGCTTGGAGTCCCGGAGCTCGTCGGCGGCCTGACCGGTGCGGTCAGTGAGCTCACCGACGCCCAGGACACTTCCGCCGAGCCCGCCGGACTCGGAGGCGGTCTCGCTGTGCGCGACACCCATTCCTCCGGCCAGCCAGGCGACGGCGACGATGCCGGACAGGAGCAGCAACCGAGCGTAGGCACCACGGGCGTTGCGAGCAGCGCGACTGGAGGAAACCAGCCACCCTCGGCTCGCGAGCACCATGGATGCCCCTTCGTGTCATTGCTGCTGGACGGTCCCGCGCGGCGACGCCGCTGACGGTCGCACCGCGAAGCCCCGGTAAACAGAGGCCCCGCTGAACTGAAAGCAACACTAGCATCACCGTGAGTGACCATGGGCGAAAAAGAGAACCGCGCCGAGAACTTCTCGGCGCGGCCTTTCGTCCCGTCCCGCTATGGGCGGTTTTGCAGGTCAGCTCATGCCGACGAACCGGTCCAGCACCCGCACGCCGAACTGGAGGCCGTCCACGGGAACGCGCTCGTCCACCCCGTGGAACATGCCCGCGAAGTCCAGCTCCGGGGGGAGCTTGAGCGGCGCGAAACCGTAGTTGCGCACGCCCAGCCGGGAGAAGCTCTTGGCGTCCGTGCCGCCTGAGAGGCAGTAGGGCACGGCCTTGGCGCCCGGGTCCTCGGCCAGCAGCGACTCCGACATGGCGTTCACCAGGCCGCCGTCGAAGGGCGTCTCCACGGCGGGCAGGTGGTGGATGAAGTCGCGGCTGACCTTCGGGCCCAGCAGTTCGTCGATCTTCGCGAAGTACGCGTCCTCGGTCCCGGGCAGGAAGCGCCCGTCCACCTGCGCGGTGGCCTCACCGGGGATGACGTTGGCCTTGTAGCCGCCGCCGAGCACCGTGGGGTTGAGGGTGTTGCGCAGGGTGGCGCCGATCATCTTGGCGATGGGACCCAGCCGGGCCACCGTGGCGTCCACGTCCCTCTCGTCGAAGGGGATGCCGAACTCCTCGCAGATCTCCTCCAGGAAGGTCCGCACGGTCGGGGTCAGCTGCACGGGGAACTCGTGCTGTCCCAGCCGGGCGACGGCCGCCGCCAGTTCGGTGACGGCGTTGTCCCTGTTGGTCATCGAACCGTGCCCGGCGGTGCCGCGCGCGGTCAGCTTCATCCACGCGATGCCCTTCTCCGCCGTCTCCACGAGATAGAGGCGCCGGTTCTCGTTGACCGTGAAGGAGAAGCCGCCGACCTCGCTGATCGCGGAGTCGCAGTCGGCGAACAGCTCGGGGTGCTCGTCCACCAGGTACTGGGCGCCCCAGGTGCCGCCCGCCTCCTCGTCCGCGAGGAAGGCCAGCACGATGTCGCGCGGGGGCCTGCGCCCCTCGCGCAGCCGCTGGCGCAGCATCGCCAGCACCATCGCGTTCATGTTCTTCATGTCGACGGCGCCGCGCCCCCACACGCAGCCGTCGGTGACCTCACCGGCGAAGGGGTGGTGGGTCCAGTCCTCGGGGGCGGCGGGGACGACGTCCAGGTGGCCGTGGATGAGGAGGGGCGGACGAGAGGAGTCCTCTCCCGAGATCCGCGCCACGACGTTGCTGCGCCCGGGGTGCTTCTCGTAGATCCGCGACTCCACCCCGACCTCGTCGAGCCTGGCCGCCACGTACTCCGCCGCCTTGCGCTCGCCCGGCCCGGAGTGGTCACCGTAGTTGGAGGTGTCGATCTCGATGAGCTCCCGGCACAGGTCGACGACCTCGACCTCGCCCGCGCTCGGTTCCCTGCCTGGTTCCACCATCTGGTTCTCCCATCTCAGGACGCACCTTTTGGCCTAGAGCCTGTCACGGTGACCCCCCGCCGGAAAACTGGTTCGGGCGGCCCCAGACCTTTGCTATGGTTAAACCTGTTCGGAGCGACACACGCCGAACAGCCCAGTCCGGGTGGCGGAATAGGTAGACGCGCTAGCTTGAGGTGCTAGTGGCCGTTAAGGCTGTGGGGGTTCAAGTCCCCCCTCGGACACCGGATCACCAGTGAAACCCCTGCCACGAGCAGGGGTTTTCTCATGCCCGCGGAAGAGCCTCCACGAGGGTCCGCGGGTCACGGGCTCGGGGATTCGACTCCCCCGGCCCCCTCGGACGCTCCCGATATCCCCGCAACGCAGGCCGGGGCGTCACGCGATGAACGATCAGGGCAGCCGCTGAGCACCGGGCGGACAGCACCGGGTACGCCAACGGGACCAGGCCGATCTCACCGTGCGGGCGGCGGTGGTTGAACCAGCCCACGTACTCGGCCACCGCGATCTCCAAGTGGCCAGGTTCCTCCAGGGCCCGCGGTTGCGGACCAGATCGGCTTCGAACAGCGAGGCTAGGAACTGCCGTCCGCAGCACCTGCTCCTGCGCGAGGACACTCCCCCCTCCGGGCGATCCTCACGCGGTTCCGCTCGGACATGAGCGTTGTGTCCATGACGTGCCAGCCGTAGTTCCGTGACTCCTCGGCGGCCTCAGGATTCTCCAGCCGCTCCCCCGACGGCTTTCTCGGAAGGCGGATAGGCGTCGCGTAGACGTTGCATGGTCGCCGTCACGACGGCGCGGACGTCCGTCTCCTGCAACGGGGCGGAGAACAGCGCCGAACTGAACGAGAGACCCTCGATCAGGGCGAACAGCAGGAGCGCCTCGCGGTGCAGCGCCTCCTCGTCGACAACACGGTCGGCCAGCGCTTCGCGCAGCAGCGAGCGGATCAGCTCCTCGGCCGCGAGGGACGTCGCGGCGATGTCGGCCGCGAGCTCCGGGTCCGTGCGCGCCATGACACGGTATTCGACCAGGGCGATGTTCTCCCGGTGCTCCTGTTCGTCGGTCGGCGTGGCGAAGACGATCACATCCGCGATTCGCGCCACCGGGTCGTCTGACATCCTCGCGTCGCGGCGCGCGGCGCGCTGCATGAGGACGCCCAGCGTGAAGCGCATGACCTCGCGGACGTTGTCGCCGAAGTAGTGCCGGATGCTCCCGATGGCCAGGCCGGTGCGTGCGGAGATCCGGGTGAGGGTCACCGAGCGGATCCCGTGCTCGGCGATCTCGTCGATCACGGCATCGGCGACCTGCTCCCGGCGGACCTCCGGGTCGACTCTCTTAGGCATGACACCATCCTAGCCATTTTTTGGCATGCCTGTGCTACTTTATCTAGCATGAGCATGCCAAAAAGACTTCGTGGTGGTGTTCCCTCCCGCCCCGACCCGGGACGGGACCAGACGTGAGCGACTGGCACGACCCCTGGACCGGCGCGGCGCGGAAGAGGCCTCACGGCGACGGCCGGATCGACGGCTTCGACGGGCTCGACGGCGACGCGGGAGCATGGTCGACACCCGCTCCGGATCCGGGAGCGCCGTTGCCACCGTTCCGCCCCTCCCTCTCACTGCAGCGCACACGATTCGCGATCGACCTTCCCGATGCGTCGACGGCGACGGTCGATGTCGATCACCTGTCGGGCCGCGCCTCGCTCTACAGGGGCGCCCGGCACGTGCGGACCTGCGACATGCCGGTCCGGTTCCCGCTCGGATCGGACAGCATCGAGGTCGCCGCGAGCAGGTACGGCATGCAGCGGATCCACCTGATCAGCGCGGACGGCGGCCAGCGCCGCCTCGATCCCGTACCGGGGACGCCCGAGCACCGGCGCGCTCAACTTTCCCGGCAGCACCCCAGGGTCGGGCGCGCCCTGGCCGCCGGCGCCGTCATCGTGCTGACGGTCAATCTGATCCTCCTCGCGCCGCAGCTACTCGAACTGGTCACCCACCTGCCGCTCTGGGCGAATCGCTTCACCCCGTTCGTCTCGCCCGTCGACCTGCCGACATGGGCGAACACGGCGCTCACCATCACCGCGGGCCTCGCGGGGATCGAACGAGCACTCACCTTCCGCCATCACCGGCTCCTGGACGCCGAGACCGACGGGATCGGGAGCTGACATCCCCGCACCAGCCGGTCAGGGTCGCTGCCTGATCGAGCAGCTCAGTGCGTCCGACCAAGAACACCAGGCCAACCGTCGCCGCACCCTCGTACATGACTGCGGCTCGACAAAGGAGATACGCATGCGATCACGTCTTCCACGCCCACATCGATCCCGACGCCTGGAGACCGCGCTCGCGGCGGCCGCCACGGCCGTACTCCTCCCGCTCGCCGGATGCGCGTCCGCCTCTCCCCCACCGGACTCCGGAGCGGACACGGACCTCGGCTCCTACCTGGAACAAGAGCTCGACTGGGGCGGATGCGAGGACACCGCGACGAGCGCGGCCGACGCCGAGCTGTTCGCGAACCCGGAGCTCGAATGCGCCTCGGTCGAGGTTCCACTCGACCACGACGAGCCGGACGGGGAGAGGGCGCGGGTCGCGCTCCTGCGCCTGCCCGCCACGGGCGAGGCCGAGGGCTCGTTGCTGATCAACCCGGGAGGCCCCGGAGGTTCCGGCACCACCCTCGTCGCGTCCACCCTGCCGCTGTGGCAGGCCAGCCCCGTCGCCGAGCGTTTCGACATCGTCGGCTTCGACCCGCGCGGGGTCGGGTCGTCCACCCCCGCCCTCGACTGCTACACCGACGAGGAGTACGACGCGGGCGACGCGCTGCGGTTCGGCGCGGTGTACGAGGTCACGAGCGCCGAGCAAGCGGCCGAGATCGCGCAGCGCTGCGCCGACGGCTCCGGCGGCGTCGAGAACCTCGTCAACGCCGGGTCGACGAATGTCGTGCGCGACATGGACCTCATACGCGAGGTGCTCGGCGACGAGAAGCTCACCTACCTCGGCTACAGCTACGGCTCCGAGCTCGGCGCCATGTACGCCGCGACCTACCCGGAGAAGGTCCGTGCGATCGTGCTCGACGGCGCCGTCCCGCCCGACCTGACGGCGAGCGAGTTCCGCATCTCCCAGTTCACCGGCATGCAGGCCCGGTTCGACGACCTCGCCGCGCTCTGCGCCGAATCACCCGGCTGCGTACTCGGTGCCGATCCCGCGACTGCGAACGATCGCCTGCACGAGATCGTCCAGCCGATCATCGAGACACCAGCGGCGACCGCCGATGGCCGAGCCCTCAACGTCTGGGACGTCTACCTCGCCATCTCCGGCGGCCTGTACTCGGAGGCGAGCTGGCCCGACGTCATCTCCGCCCTGACCGCGCTCGAGGCAGGGAACCCCGACGAGATGCTCGCCCTGCGCGACGCCTTCTACGCCCGCACGCCGGACGGCGCCTACGGCCTGGACACCGACACGAACCTCGCCGTGCGCTGCATGGACTGGCCCCGCCTGACGCCGGAGGAACAGACCGCGCTCGCACGCGAGCTCGGAGAGGCCGCGCCGATGTTCGACCTCGACGTGTTCACAGCGGGGAACTACCACAGCGAATGCGAGGCGTGGCCCGCACCGCCCACGAGCGACGAGCCCTGGCTCGCCGATGTCGAAGGCCTCCCTGAGACGCTCGTCGTGTCGGTCACCGGCGACCCCGCGACGCCGCACCAGGGTGGCGTCGCGATGGCGCGAGCCCTCGACGGAAGCCTGCTCACCGTCGATGGCAAGCAGCACGGCGCCTACCTCCTCGGCGGCAGCGAGTGCGTCGACGACGTGGTCAACACCTATCTCCTCGACCTCGAATCCCCACCCGCCGACGCCCGCTGCAGCCTTTGACACGCTCGACTCCGGCAACGATGCCGCCTCGGAGGCATATCTGCGCTCTGCCGCTCAAACGCTACAGATCGAAGCGTCGGTCAAGGTTTCCTCATGCGATCGAAGCCTCGGCGGTTCGGGCTCCGGGCGGCGTGCGATCGTCCCGGAGTACCTCGGCTCCTGGCTGCTGTGGTCTGCCGGTCAACGCGGGTCGCGTCACACCAGGGCAGCGCGATGGTGGTCCAGCGGGACCAACGGGAAGAATCCATCGCAGGCCACCGCCCGTCCAGGGACAGGTCGGTGCTCAAGACCAGAGGACTCGGTCCGTGTGAGGGAATGATTCAAGTCCCCCCTCGGACACCAGCAGGAACTCCGTGCGGGTCGAGAGCGAATCTCGGCCCGCACTTCGTGTTTCACGGGGTCCCGTCCCTCTCCCACCGGGCGGTTCCCGACGGGCCCAGCCGGGTGTCGGGGAGTACGGCCTGTCCCGCGCGGTCTCCCGGGACCCAAAAAACTTCGCCATTCGGGAGAACTCCTCCACCCCCGCCGCCATCAGAACGCACAGAAAGAAACCACGGACACAGGAGGCGCGGCACAAGAGGCCGCCGCCGAGCAGGGGAGAAAGGGCGAAACGCATTGCCAGGCGACCGATACACACGAACTCGGACACGCGTCGATGACGGAACTCGCCCGACACCACAGCTCCCGACGCCGATGAGGCGCAGCTAGAGGTCACAGCACCTCTCCACCCGGACCACCGGCACCGGCGCGCCTCGTGAGGCGCATTTCCTCCGGGTTCTGGAAAACACCGCACATCCCCCGTAGCGCGTGTTCTCCCACCCACGGAAACCCCTGCCGACTTATACCCGAAACCACTCACCCGCATTGAGAAGTCTCCTTCTTCGGGGAGAAAGGAATCGCATGAAGCGCAATTTCCGTACCACCGTCCTGGCCCTCGCGACCTCCGGCCTGGTGGTCCTCGGCTCCGCGGCCTGCTCCACCGGGGACGTGATCGGCGCGGTGTCGGGCGATTCCCCCCAGGAGAGCGAGGGGAACGAGGCCGCGGTGGTCACGGAGCCGCGGTCCGGCAAGCTGGAGTTCGTCGCGCCGGGTGAGTTCATGATCGACGGCGAGGCCTTCTTCGTCAGCGAGGAGACCCGGATCCTGGGCGGCCACAACGCCTGCCCCGCCGAGAACGGCCTCGACGACAACGGCTTCGGCGTCGTGGACTGCGACCTGGAGACGCTGGAGGCCGCCACCCAGAGCGGCACGGACGTCTACGCCCGGGCCGAGGTGCTGGAGACCGGGAACGCCGAGTCGATCACGGAGTACGACAACGACAGCCACCAGGAGCCCGAGGAGCCGGCGGACGGGGGAACCGACGAGGGCGCCGCGGGCGGGGCCGAAGAGTACGTGGTGGGCGAGCTGGAGTACATCGCCCCGGGCGAGTACATGATCGACGGGACGGCGTTCTTCGTCTCCGAGGACACCGTGATCATCGGCGGCGTCAACGCCTGCGCCGGGGGCGTCCAGGACCCCGACACCGGCGACGTGGCGTGCGACTTCGACGAGTTCGACGCGACCCTCGCGAACGGGACCACCGTCATGGCCGAGGTCGAGATCGCCGACGGCATGGCGGAGTCGATCACCGAGTTCTAGAACCGGGCGTACGAGGGGGACGGCTCGCGTCCCCCTCACACACCGACGAAGGCCCTGCTCAGCAGGGCCTTTTTTCGTGCCCGCCCTCAGGGTGCGGCGTGAGCGCAACCTCACAGAACCGGCCGACGACCCGGGCGCGGATCGGACCGTAGCCTTCTCATTGGATGAGAATTTGCCCTTTTCATCCCTTTTGTCCGATCCATAGAGTGAGCCGGTCCCGAGCGCCGCTCGGAGCTGGCCCGGTCCGGGAGAGGGGGCGCCATGTCAGCCGACGCGACGTCCGGCAACTCGGGGCGGACCACCGATCGCCTGCTCGGCGTGCTGATGGTCTTCGCCGAAACGGAACACGCCACCGCCTCGGAGGTCTCCGAGGCCACCGGCATCCCGGTCAGCACCGTCTACCGGATGCTGGACCGGCTGTCCGCGACCGGGTTCGTGCAGCGTGACGGCACCGCATACGGAGCCGGTCCCGTGGCGGTCCGGTTCGCGGAGAAGTACCGCAACGGCGCACTGGAGCGCACCGCCATCAGCCCGCGGCTGGAACGGCTCTCGCACGAGTCCGGAGAACTGGCGGCCTTCATGGTGCCGGTCGGCACCGAGGCCCTGTGCGTGGACGCGGTCGAGGGGGCCCGGGTGCTGCGCTGCTGCTACACCCGCGGAGCCGTGCGGCCGCTGCTGCGCGGGGCCACGGCCGAGGCGCTGCTGGCCCACCTTCCCGAGTCACGGCGCCAGGAGGTGTACGCCGCCTACCGGCTCCCCGCCGAACGGGTGCGGGCCCTGGAGGCAGCGCACTCCCTGGTGCGGGACCAGGGTGTGGCGGTCAGTGAGAGCGCCCTCGACGAGGGCGTGTGGGGCGCGAGCGCCCCCGTGCTCGGTGACTCGGGCTCCCTGAACGGGGTCGTCACCGTGATGGCCCCGGCGGCGCTGACCGAGCGCCGACGCCCCTACTACGTCCGCCTCGTCAAAGAGGCGGCGCGTGACCTGAGTGGAGGAACGATTTGAACAGGGTGGATCCCCCCGTCTGGACCGGGCGCGACGACGGCCCCGGCGCCGAACACCGGCGCTGGCACGGCACCGTGCGCCCGCTCGACGACGCCGGCCGGGCCGGAACCGCGATCGTCGGATTCGCCTCCGACGAGGGCGTGCGCAGGAACAGGGGCCGCACCGGTGCCGCCGAGGGCCCCGCCGCCCTGCGCCGCGCGCTCGCCCCGCTCGCCCTGCACCGGGACGAGGCGCTCTACGACGCCGGGGACGTCCGCGTGGACGACGGCGACCTGGAGGCCGGCCAGCGCGCGCTGGGTTCGGTGGTGGCCGGGGCCATGAGGGCCGGACACTTCCCCGTCGTGCTCGGCGGCGGCCACGAGGTCGCCTACGCGAGCTACCTGGGCCTGGACGAGGGCCTGGGATCCGACCGGACCCGCACCCTGGGCGTGCTCAACATCGACGCCCACTTCGACCTGCGCGAGGAGCCGGAGCCCACCTCCGGAACACCGTTCCTCCAGATCTCCGAGGACGAGCGGGCCCGGGGACGCGACTTCCGGTACGCCGTCGTCGGGATCAACGAGGCCGGGAACACCCCCGTGCTGTTCGACCGCGCCGGCCGGCTCGGCGTCGAGTACCTCACCGACGACCAGTGCACCGCCGCCCACCTGGGGCGGGTGCTGGAGTTCGTCCGTTCCTTCCTGGACACGGTGGACGACGTCTACCTCACGCTCGACCTGGACGCCCTGCCCGCGTGGGTGGCGCCCGGGGTGAGCGCCCCCTCGCCGCTCGGCGTTCCGACCGAGGTGGTGCAGGCCGTGGTCGAGGAGGTCGCCGCCTCGGGACGGCTGGCCCTGTTCGACGTGGCCGAACTCAACCCGTCCCTGGACGTGGACGGCCGGACCGCGCGCGTCGCCGCGCGCATGGTGGACCGCGTACGCGCGGCCAGAGGACGGAGCTCATGAACATCTCCCTGGACCTGATCCAGACCACCACCCTGGCCGTGGTCCTGCTGCTCCTGGGCGAGTTCGCCCGGCGCCACGTCGGTTTCCTCCAGCGGTTCAGCATCCCGGGCCCGGTGATCGGCGGTTTCGCGTTCGCGCTGGCCGTCCTGGCCCTGCGGGAGACCGGCGTGGCCCAGCTGGAGCTGGACACCACGCTGCAGGAGCCCGCGATGATCGCGTTCTTCACGACCATCGGTCTGGGCGCCAGCGTCAGCCTGCTCCGCAAGGGCGGCAAGCTGCTGATCGTCTACCTGCTGGCCTGCTGGACCCTGGCGATCCTCCAGAACGTGGTGGGCATCGGGATGGCCAAGGCCCTGGGCATCGACCCCGTGCTGGGCGTGATGGCCGGTGCCGTCGCCCTGGAGGGCGGCCACGGCGCCGCGGCGGCGTTCGGGCCCACCGCTGAGGCCCTGGGCACCGACGGCGCCACCGCGATCGCGATCGCCGCGGCCACGTTCGGCCTGGTCGCGGGTGGTCTGCTGGGCGGTCCGATGGCCTCCTGGCTGATGCGACGCCACAAGGTGGAGGTGCCGTCGGCCCCTGACACCGCTGCGTCCGCCGCCGTCGAGGCGGAGGAGAAGGAGCAGCCGGTGGGCTACGGCCCGCTGCTGAACACCGCCGTGCTGATCGGCGTGGTGATGGTGGCCGGGGTCGCGCTGGGCACGTGGTTCAGCGAGACGACCGGGTTCGTGCTGCCCGCGTACGTGGGTGCCATGGTGGTGGCGGCCGTCGCGCGCAACGTCGGTGACCGGTTCGGGCTGCGCATGCACCAGGGCGCCCTGTCGCTGGTGTCGTCGCTGTCGCTCGGCCTGTTCCTCACCATGGCCATGATGGGCCTGCGGATCTGGGACCTGTACGCGCTGGCCCTGCCGCTGGTGCTGCTCCTCGCGGTCCAGGTGATCGTCCTGCTGCTGTTCGTCGCGCTGGTCGTGTTCCGCCTGCTGGGGAAGGGCTACGACGCCGCGACGATGGCGGCGGGCATGGTCGGCCACGGACTCGGCGGCACGCCCAACGCGATGGCGAACATGGACGCCTTCAACCGGCGTTTCGGGATCCGTTCGGAGAAGGCCTTCCTGATCGTCCCGCTGGCCGGGGCGGTGCTGATCGACATCGTGGCGCTGCCGTGGATCGTGTGGTGCATCAACGCGGTGGCCTGACCCGCGCCGCCTCCCGGGGGATCCCCAGGTCACTGACCTGGGGATCCCTTGTCGTCGCGGCCGGGGTCCCGGGGTTCACTCCAGGGCGGGAGGCCCTGGGGCGCCCTGCCTGGCCAGCTCCGCCAGGAGGCCGCCCAGGAGCGCGGTCTCCTCGTCCGTGCCGACCGAGATCCGCAGCCGCCCCGGGTAGCCGAGCAGCGAGCACTCGTGCACGTAGACTCCGCGTTCGGCCAGCCACTGTTCGACGTGCACGGCCTCGGCCGGGTCCGGGCACCGCGCGATGACGAAGTTGGTCTGGGTGCGCAGGACCTCGACGAACAGGCCCGAGGCGCCGAGGAGGTCCACCAGGCGCTCACGTCCCCGGACCACCTGGGCGCGGTGTCCCTCCAGGTAGGCGTCGTCGGTGATGGCGGCGGCGGCCAGGTGGAGGCTGACCGCGTCCGCCGAGTAGAACCGCTGCCGTTCCCGCAGGCGGGCGGCGAGCAGCGGAGGGGCGGCCAGGACCCCGAGCCGCAGGCCCGCGAGGCCGAGGGCCTTGGACAGGCTGCGGAAGACGCAGAGGTTCTCCCACTCCCCCAGTCTCGGGACGTATCCGCTCTCCTCGGAGAAGTCGACGTAGGTCTCGTCCACGCAGACGAGGTCGACCCGGGCGGGCAGCGCGTCCAGCCACTCGCTGGAGACGACGGTTCCCGTGGGGTTGTTGGGCCGGGCCACGAAGGCGACCCCGTGCGGTCCGACCCGTTCCGGGCCGACCGTGGGCTGTCCGTCCTCCCTCAGCGGCAGCCGCGTGGTGGGCAGCCCCTGGGTCTCCGGGCGCGTCCAGAAGGCGTCGAACCCGGGGACGGTGCACCACACCCGGTCGGTGAGCGACGCGAGCAGGTCGATGGCCTCGTCGACACCGTTGGTCAGGACCAGGGAGTCCGGCCGCACCCGCCAGTGGGCGGCGATCTCCTTGCGCAGCAGGGCGCTGGCCCCACGGGGGTAGCGGTGCAGGGAGTGCTGGAGGGCGAGCAGCCGGTCCACGGCGGACGGCGGCGGCCCCGCGGGGGACTCGTTGGAGCTCAGTTCCGCCGTCCTCCCGGGCTCCGGCTCCCTCTCGGACTTCGCGCGCGTCTCGATCAACGTCGCCCCCCGGTGCCCACCCGCAGGCGGTACCCGAGCAGGAAGCCCGTGGAGTCGACGCGGGGGTCGGCGGTCAGCTGTTGGGCGACCTCGGCCCCCGCCTCGGTGAAGAGCTCGTGCCAGAACGCGTCGCGTTCCAGGCGCTGCTCGGTGAGGTAGTGCACCAGGAAGTACGGGTTGTAGTACGACAGGGCCAGTCGGTGGGCCATCGCGGCGCGGTCGGCGATGCGGTTGTCGACCTCGATCACGACCCAGTGCGCGTCCGGGTGGTGGGTGAACACCTCGCGTACGAGGCCGACCACCGCGTCCCTCCCCTGCTGTTCCAGGAGTTCCTGGAGCACGAAGGCGGAGATGAAGCAGACGGGTCCGGGCCCGAGGTCCAGTTCGGGCGCGTCCTCCGCCCCCGCCACCCGCAGCCGGACGCGCTGGTCGAGTCCGCGCCGCCGCATGAGCTCCTCCCCCGCGCGGACGCTCGCGGGCTCCGGATCGACCCCGATGGCCGACAGCCCGGGCAGGAGCTCCATGAGGTCGGCCAGGGAGCTGCCGTCGCCGCACCCGAGGTCGACCACGGACTCGACGTCGTCGCGGACGGCCTCGAGCAGGCCCACGATGACGGGGTAGGCGTCGTACTGGCTGATGCCGCAGCTGCCGACGCCCACGTCCAGCCCGGACCGGGAGGCGAAGCCCGCCCCCTCCTGGAGGGTCCGGCCGAGCTGTTCGAAGGTCTGGGAGTAGCCGCCGACGAGGAGCTTGTACCAGGAGGAGAACACGGCGGTCTCCCGTGCCTTCTCCTCCAGGGAGAAGACACCGTCGTTCTCACTGAGGTAGCCCTCGTTGGCGAGGTAGTGCAGCACCCCCACCAGGCGCCGGGGCTGGAGGGAAAGGCTTTCCGACAACTCCTCCACGGTGCGGGGACCCGCGTCGAGCTCTTCGTGGAGTCCGGTTTCCATGAACTGGTGGAGCACCTGCGCCAATACGAAGTACCTGACCGGCTGCAAGGCCTCCACCAGCCTGATCTCCAGACCGGATTTCATGGTTTCAGGCATGGCGAATCCCTTCACGACAATTGCGCGTGATTTCCCTGGGCCCCGGGGCGGCTATCGGCCCGGGTCGGCCGTGACGACGTGCAGTGCGAGCAGGACGAGGGTCAGCCCGCAGACGATCTGGACCGTCCGGTACCACACGGGTTGGTGGAGGCGTCGGAGTGCGTAGTGGGAGAAGTACGAGAGGAATCCGAGCCAGGCCGCCACCAGGAGGCAGTCGACGAGGCTGAGGAGCATCATGGCGGGCATGGGCGCCCACCCCTGCGGCACGAACTGGGGGAGGACCGCCAGGAAGAAGAGCCCGGCCTTGGGACTGAGCAGGTCGGCGAGGAGTCCCTGCCGGAACCACCTCCGACCGGCCAGGGGCCGCACACGGGTACGGCCCGAGGGGGCCGTGGCGGCCGCCGGTTCGGGTTCGGGGGTGTAGGCGGGAGGGCGCTCGACGGCCGTGCGCACCCCCAGGTAGGCGAGGTAGGCCGCGCCCGCGTAGCGGAGGGCCTCGAAGGCGGCGTCCGAACGGGCCACGAACGCGGCGACCCCGACCGCGGCCGCGAACCCCCAGGCGAGGGATCCCAGAGCCGCGCCCATGGCCGCCGAGAGAGCGGGTCGGACCCCGTGCACGATGCCGTTCCTCAGAACGATCACGGTGGCGGGGCCCGGGGTGACGGTGACAATGAGCGAGAACACGACAAAAGATGCCAACGCCTGCTGAGCGTCCATACAACCCGTTTCGCGAGGATGCTCATTCAGATACGGATACAAGCTATAACGCACAGTGAGAACGGACAAGGGGCCAAGGCACGGTTTTCAAACTGACCGATCCGGGCAGTATGTTTCGAATTTCAATGTTTGGCACCGTTTAATGGATCGTGCCAGCCTATTTAACCATTGCGTAACGTGAACTCGGCCGACGTTTTCGGGGGTCGCGGCCGCCACCCCGCGGAGCGGGCGCGCCCGACACCGGAACGGACACCCGCCCCCGCGGATCCGCCGCCGACAAAGCTGGCCAGCCAGGTGGCACGCCGCCGCGTCGCATGAGGGACGTCGATCCTTAGCGTGATATCACATGTACCGAAAGTAATCATGCGGACCGCAGTCGGTCTTCCCGTACTGAACCGTGCCGTCCCCGACGCCCTCGTGTCCGACCTCGACCGCCGACCGACGCCCGACCCCGCCCGAGGCGCCGCGCGGCACGCTCAGCCACTCGGCTGTCGGCCTCTGCATGCCCGAAACCGTGGAGAAGACACCCTTGACCCTGACCCGCCGTCCTTCCGTGATCCCAGGGCGCCGAGCCCTTCCACCCGACCCCACTCGGCACGTCCCCACGGGGACCACCGGCTCCCTCGCCGCCGCACCGCGCCCCGCCGCCCCGATCCCGGGGAGGCGCCATGAGGCGTGAGGCCGTCATCACCGGAGTCGGGGTGGTCGCTCCCGGTGCGACCAACACGACCGCCTTCTGGGACATGCTCACCGCGGGAAGGACCGCGACCCGGGGCATCACCCTGTTCGACCCGTCGGGCTTCCGGTCCCGGATCGCCGCCGAGGTCGACTTCGACCCCGTCGCGCTCGGCCTGGACCCCGACGAGGCCGAACGCATGGACAGATACGCCCAGTTCGCGGCCGTCGCCACCGCGGAGGCGCTGGCCGACAGCGCCGTGGCCCTGGCCGACGTGTCCCCCTGGCGCGTCGGAGTGAGCATGGGGACCGCGGTCGGCGCCACCTCCCAGCTGGACCGCGAGTACGCGGTGATGAGCCGGGGCGGCGCGGACTGGGTGGTGGACCCCGGCGCCGCCGGACCCCACCTGGACCTGGCCCTGTCCCCGAGCTCGCTGTCCGGGGAGATCGCGCAGCGGGTCGGCGCGCGCGGACCGGTGCGCACCGTCTCCACGGGCTGCACGTCCGGCCTCGACGCCGTGGGCTACGCGGCGCAGGCCATCGAGGACGACCTCGCGGACGTGGTGGTCGCGGGAGCGGCCGAGTCCCCGATCTCCCCCATCGCCATGGCCTGCTTCGACGCCATCAGGGCGACGTCGGACACCAACGACGACCCCGAGCACGCGTCCCGGCCCTTCGACCGGCACAGGAACGGCTTCGTCATGGGCGAGGGGGCGGCCGTGCTCATCCTGGAGGAGGCGTCGGCGGCGCGCCGCCGGGGCGCGCGCACGCGCTGCCGGGTCGCGGGATTCGCCAACCACGGCAACGCCTTCCACATGACCGGACTGCGCCGCGAGGGGACGGAGATGGCCCGGGCCATCACGACCGCGCTGGACCAGGCGCGCCGCCCGGCGACCGACGTGGACTACGTCAACGCGCACGGTTCGGGGACCGTGCAGAACGACCGGCACGAGACCGACGCGGTGAAGCGGGCCCTGGGCGAGCACGCCCGCCGCACCCCCATGACGTCGATCAAGTCGATGGTGGGGCACTCGCTCGGCGCGATCGGCTCCATCGAGCTCGCCGCCTGTGTGCTGGCCATGGACACCGGGGTGGTGCCGCCGACGGCGAACCTCACCACCCCGGACCCCGAGTGCGACCTGGACTACGTGCCCGTGACGGCGCGCGAGCGGAACATCGACGTGGTCCTGTCCGTCGGCAGCGGCTTCGGGGGGTTCCAGTCGGCGGTCGTCCTGGACCGAGGAAGCGAGGTGCGGTCATGAACCTGGTGATCACGGGCCTGGGAACGGTCTCCCCCGCGGGGACGGGGACCCACGACTACTGGGCGGCGCTCGTGGAGGGCCGGTCGCTCATCGCCCCGCTCTCCGACTTCGACACCAGCGGGTTCCCGGTCCGCCTGGCCGGGCGGGTCCGGGGGTTCGACCCCCGCGAACACCTGGACGGCCGGTACGTCGTCCAGACCGACGCGTTCACCTGGTTCGCGATGGTCGCGGCCGAGGAGGCGCTGGAGGACTCGGGCTTCGACGTCACAGCCGACCCGTACGCCACCGGGGTGCTGATCTGCTCCGGCGCGGGCGGGGCCGAGTTCGGCCAGCGCGAGCTGACCGAACTGTACGGGAAGGGCCCCAGCCACGTGGGCCCCTACCAGTCCATCGCGTGGTTCTACGCGGCCAGCACCGGTCAGGTGTCGATCCGGAACGACCTCAAGGGCATGTGCGGGGTCCTGGTCACCGACGAACCGGGGATGCTCGACGCTCTGGGCCAGGCGGACCAGGCCCTGCGCCGCGGGGGCTCCGCGATGCTGGTCGGCGCCAGCGAGTCGGCCCTCGGGGCGCCCTACTCCCTGGCCTGCCAGGCGGTCTCGGGCACGCTCGCGGAGGGCGACGACCCGGACTCGGTGTACCTGCCCTTCACGGAACGGACGGTGGGCTACGTTCCCGCCGAGGGCGCGGCCGTCGCGTTCGTGGAGGACCACGACCTGGCCAGGTCGCGCGGCGCCCGGGTCCGGGCCGTCGTCGCGGGCCACGCGAGCACCTTCGGGTCGGTCGGGGGCTACGACCCGGGCGGCGAGGGCCTCCTGCACGCGGCCCGGGGCGCGATGCACCGCGCCGGTGTCACCCCGGACCAGGTGGACGTGGTCTTCGCGGACGCCCTGGGCATGCCGAAGGCCGACGCCGACGAGGCCGCGGCCCTGCGCCAGCTCTTCCCCGACGGTGTGGCCGTCACCGCTCCGAAGGCGGGCTTCGGCCGTGCCCACGCCGGGTCCGGAGCACTCGACGTGGCCGCCGCGGTCCTCAGCCTGGAACACCAGGTCATCCCGCCCACACCCCGCGTCCCCGACCCGCCCGCCGGGCTCGACCTGGTCGTCCGGGTGGCCCGGCCCGCACCACTGCGCACCGCGCTGGTCCTGTCCCGGGGCATGGGCGGCGGGGCCTCGGCGGTCGTCCTCACCAGCCCACACCACGTCTGAACACGAGATTCGAGGAGAAACATGGCACAGGAACACATCACGCTGGAGGAGTTGGTGGAGCTGATCTCCGCCAGCGCCGGGGTCCGGACCGACACCGAGACCGCCGCGGCCCAGACCTTCGAGGAGCTGGGTGTCGACTCGCTCGGCGTGCTCGGCATCGTCGCGGAGATCGAGCGCCGCGTCGGCCGCAAGCTGGGCAGCGAGGCCGAGCTGTCGCCCTCCCCCAACGCCCTGATCGCGTTCGTCAACGACGACGCCCCCACCCTCGTGGAAGGTGTGTGACCCCGATGACAGTCAAGGTCGAGTACGACACCCTCATCGACGCCCCCTACGACCTGGTCTGGGACGTCACCAACGACGTGGCCTCGTGGGCCGACCTGTTCGCCCCGAGCTACGAGTCGGTCGACGTCATCCACCAGGACGGCGACACGATCCGCTTCCGGATCACGAAGGTCCCCGACGAGGAGGGCCGGATGATGACCTGGGTCTCCGACCGCACGATGGACCGTGAGGCGGGCCGGACCCGGGCGGAGCGTGTGGAGACCGGCCCGTTCGAGTTCATGCGCATCGTCTGGGACTACGAGCAGGAGCCCGAGGGGGTGCGCCTGACCTGGAACTACGAGTTCGCGGTGAAGCCGGAGTGCCCCTGGTCCGAGGACCGGATGGAGCAGCACTTCGAGGAGAGCGTGCCGCTGGAGATGGCGAAGATCCGGGAGAGGATCGAGGCGCGGGCCCAGGCGCTGGCGGAGGAAGTGGTCTCCTGACCGCGGCCTCACACGGGGCCCTCGACCCCGGCCGGTGACACCGTGCCGGGGTCGAGGGCCCCTCGTGCTTCCGGCGGGGTTCAGACCCCGGCGCGCCACGTCCCCTGGGCGACGTCGGGCACGAAGGCGGTCAGCCGCTCCAGGGTGGCGGGGTCGGTGAGGTCGACCCTGCGGCCCTCCTGCGCGGACAGGTAGGCGGCCATCAGCAGCCGGGTCACGTCCCTGCCGTCGCGCAGGTCCTCCCGGGGCGGCTTCCCGTCCAGGAAGCGCTCGACCATGTGGCGGTTCTCCTCGGTGTAGCCGTAGGTCGCCGCCTCGTCGGGCACCACCGGCATGAGCCCGCCCTCGGCGTTCTGCTTCTCCACCAGGTCCTCACCGACCCCGCCGGCGATCTCACGGCTGAGGAACACCCTCGACTCCGTGTCCAGGGTGTTGGAGGACATCGAGTACTCCGGACCCAGGAGTTCGTAGCTGAGCCGCAGCCCCGCGCCCACGTAGCTCCACGACGTCGTGGCCTCCGCGACCACCTGGTGGCCGTCGCCGTTGACGTAGACCACGGTGGCCCTCGCGTAGTCCTCGGCGGGGCTCCTGCGGTAGTCCACCTCGGGCCCGTACCGGTTGACCAGCTCGTCCGCGTAGTGCGGGCGCGCCCACTTCAGGCAGGCGATGGTGGCCTCCACGCTCACCGGCCGCAGCCAGTCCCTGGCCTGGGTCCCGGGCGGGGTGAGGAGGTACCGGGAGGCCTCCACGCTGTGGCACATCATGTCGTTCAGGACCCCGCCGCCCTGGTGCTCCCCCTGCCAGAACCACGCCCGGTGCGGGCCGCTGTGCTCCTCCGCGCACCGTGCCAGGTAGGGGGAGCCGGAGGCGGCGGCGCCACGGGCCCAGACCAGTTCGTGGGCGCGCGTCACCCCGGGCGCGAAGACCTGGTTCTCCAGGTAGCCGTGGAGCAGCCCGGCCCCCTCCACCAGGCTCAGGACCTCCTCCGCCTCGGCCAGCGTCCGGCCCAGCGGCTTCTCGATCGCGATCCCCCGCAGGTCGGCCCGGCCGGAGGTGACCTCCTCGCAGATCGCCCGGACGGTCTCCAGGCGCACGTGGTTCGGCGTGGTCACCCACACCGCCTGGACGGCGGGGTCGCGCACCATCGCGCGCACGTCGTCGTAGGCGGTGGGGTCGCCCACGCGCAGCTCCCTGGCGAGGTCGGCCACCTGGCGCACCGTCTCCGCCGTCCGGCCGCACACGGCCACGACGTCGGCGTCGCGCACGCCCCGGAAGGAACGGGTGTGGAAGTCGGCGATGAACCCGCTGCCGACGACGCCGACACCGAGCCGACCGTTCACCTGTGAAGTCACGTTGGAGTCTCCCCATCGAATTGGCGGTACTGAGGTGGTGGGGCCGTGACGGCACGGGGGGTGTCCGCGTCACGGCCGTGGGGGGTCAGGCGCGCAGGTGTCTCTGGCGGCCGTAGGCGGTGAGCACGATGATCAGCACCAGGCCGAAGAGGATCTGGCGCGGCGCGTCTCCCCACTCGCCGCCGCCGATCTGCATGGTGCGCAGCAGCGCGCTCAGCACGGTGAGCAGGACGGCGCCGACGATGGTGCCGAGGTAGCCGCCGACCCCTCCGATCAGCGCCGTCCCGCCGATCACGACGGCGGCGACGCTGTTGAGCATGTAGTCGGCGCCCAGGTTCGTGTAGACGTTCTGGGAGTAGCCGAGGAGCAGCAGCCCGCCCACCCCGGCGAACAGCGAGGACAGCACGTACGCGCTGAACCGGACCGCCGAGGGGTTGACCCCGGACAGGTGGGCCGTGGTCCGGTTGGCGCCGACCGCGTAGAGCCGCCACCCGAACGACGTGCGGCGGAGCAGCCAGATCACCACGACCGACAGCGCGAGCCACAGCCACAGGACCCCGGGGACGCCGAACACCGTGTCGCCGGTGACCAGCTGGTTGAGCAGGGGCGCGGCCGACCCCTCGGGGCGCCCGCCGGTGTAGAGGCGGATGAACCCGGCCACGACCGCGATCATGCCGAGGGTCATCACCAGGGGTGGCACCCGGAACAGCAGGACGCCGATCCCGTTGACCACCCCGATCACGCAGGCCGAGCCCAGGGCCACCAGCACCGCGAAGAGGAAGCCGTCGTCACTGCCGTCCATGAAGCGCGAGGCGACGATCGCGGACAGGGTCGCCGCCGACCCCACCGACAGGTCGATGCCCTCGCCCCCGGCGATGATCACCAGGGTCTGCCCGATGGCGATCACACCGAGGAACGAGGCGACGGTCAGCGTGGTGACGATGTGGCCCCACGTGGCGAAGGCGGGCGAGTAGAAGCTGGCCACGACCCACAGCAGCAGGGTGACCGCGCCGGAGATGACCACCGGGTCCGTGGTCAGGCGGCGCGCGGTGAGGGTGGTGGTCATCGTGTGCCTCCTGATGCTCCGGACGCCGTACCGTCGCGGGCGGTGAGGAGCCCGGCGAGCGCGATCGCGGCGATGATGACGCAGCCGTAGACGAACTCGCGGGCGTTGGTGGGAACGCCGGCGAAGAAGACGAGTCCCTGGATGAGGGAGAGCACCACCGCGCCCACCAGGGCTCCGCCGACCCCGCCGGAACCGCCGCGCAGCCGAGTGCCGCCGATCACGAGCGCGGCGATCGACCCCAGGGTGAGTTCGGTGCCGAGGGTGGGGTCCCCCGCCCCGGCGTCGGCCAGCAGCGCCACCCCCGCGAGGGAGGCCACCGCCCCGCCGAGGGTGTAGGACAGCACGCGCACCCTCGACACCGGGACGGACGAGGTGTAGGCGGCCTCGGGGTTGCCGCCCACCGCGTACAGGTGCTGGCCGTAGCGGGTCCCCCGCAGCAGCCGCCAGCCGAGGAAGAGGACCACGAGCAGTACGGCGGGGATCGGGACGTACATCGCCAGGACCATCCGGTAGGTCCCGGTGAGGACCGGCGACACCTCGCCGCCGGGGGTGGGCAGCACCAGCAGGGCCAGACCGCCGAACACCGAGCTCGTGGCGAAGGTCGCGACGATGGGTTGCAGGCGCAGGACCGCCACCACCAGGCCGTTGAAGAGGCCGCAGGCGGCGCCGGTGGCGAGTCCGGCGGCCAGGGCCAGCGGCAGGCGGGCGTCGTCCCCCTGCATGAGCACCACGGACACCGCCGAGGACAGCGTGACGATGGTGCCGATGGACAGGTCGATACCGCCGCCGAGCACGATGATGGCCTGCGCGGCCGCGATGGTGGCCAGGGGCAGGAAGGTGGCGAAGCTGGCACTGAGGCCGTAGGGCGAGAAGAACCCCGGTTGGAGGATCGCGGAGGCCGTCACCGTGACCAGCAGGAGGAGTCCCACGGCCAGGGCCGGCATGTGTACGGACAACACGGACCGCACCGGACCGGGCAGGTCCCGCGTTCCGGTGCCCCTCAGGAGGTTCATGCTCCGCCCTCCTCGGCGTGGCGCGGTTCGGGGTCGGGGAGTTCGTTCGCGTGGCCCTCGCGGGCGGCGGCGACGTCGGCTCCGGTGACGTGCATGGCGCTGGCGATCAGGGTGTCCTCGGTGAGGCGGTCCCCGGACACCTCGTCCACCACCCGGCCCTCGAACATCACGAGCACGCGGTCGCAGACCTCGACCAGTTCGCGGTCGTCGCTGGAGCCGACCAGCACGGCGGCACCGGACGCGGCCAGCTCGGCCACCACGTCGAACATCTCGGCCTTGGCGCCGACGTCGACGCCCTTGGCGGGGTCGTCCATCAGCACCACGGCGGGTTCGGTGGGGAACCACTTGCCGACCACGATCTTCTGCTGGTTGCCTCCGGAGAGCGTGGAGACCGGGTCGTCCAGGGAGCCGTAGCGGGTGTTGACGCGTTCGGCTACCTCGCGGGCGGCCGCGACCTCACGGCGCCTCGACAGGCCCACGCCCAGGAAGGCGCGGCGGCCCACCGAGGGCAGGGCGAGGTTCTCTAGGATGGGTCGGCCCAGTGCCAGTCCCTGGACGCCCCGGTTGCCGGGCACGTAACAGAATCCGGCCCGGACCGCCTGTTTGGGCGAGCGGGGGCGTACCGGGGCACCGTCCAGCAGCACGGTGCCGCCGGTCCGGCGACCGGCGCCGAAGAGCGCCGCCATGAGCTCGGACTGCCCCTGGCCCTGGAGGCCGCCGAGCCCCAGCACCTCGCCCGCGCGGACGTGCAGGGAGACCCCGTGGAGCCGGTCCCCGGTCAGGTCGCGCACCTCCAGGCGCGGCGGTGTGGCGGGGTCGGCGCCCCTGTCCGCCTCCTCCGGCTCCGCGGCCGTGGGGAGGGTCCCGGTCTCCGCCACGGGGCCCGTCCTCCGGGCGCCCGACGGCCCGGCGCTCGGGCGGCCGGACATCAGTTCCAGCAGTTCGGCCTCCGGGGTCCCGGCCACGGTCACCGTGGCCACGTCGGTCCCGTTGCGCATGACCGTGGCCCGGTCGCACACCGCGTAGATCTCGGCCAGCCGGTGGGTGATGAACAGGACCAGCACGCCGCGCGCGCGGAGTTCGTCGACGACCTCGAAGAGCACCTCCACCTGGCCGCGCCGCAGGGAGGCGGTCGCCTCGTCCAGCACGAGCAGGCGGGGGTCGCGGACCAGCGCCTTGCACACCTCGACCACCTGGCGTTCGCCCGGGTCGAGGTCGCCCACCCGTTCGCGGGCGGGCACCCTGCCGCCGAAGGCCGGGGCGAACCGCTCCAACCACGGCAGGGACCGGGCCAGGGCGGCGCGGCGGTCGCGGAGCCCGAACCGGGAGGGCTCCACGCCCAGCACCAGGTTGTCCAGGACTGTGAAGTCCTCGACCAGCGACAGCTCCTGGTACACGGAGCTGATCCCGGCGGCCAGGGTGTCGCGGGGCCCGCGCGGCCGCAGCGGTGCGCCGTCCAGCCGCACCTCCCCGGCGTCCGGCCCGACCACCCCGGTGAGCACCTTCAACAGGGTCGACTTGCCCGAGCCGTTGGGGCCGAGGACGGCGTGCACCGTCCCGGCGCGGGCCTCGAAGTCGGCACCGTCCAGCGCGGTGACCCCTCCGTAGCGTTTGCGCACTCCGCTCATGCGCAGAAACGGCGGTGAGTCCACGAGTTCTCTCCCTGCTCCTGTCCGTTCGCGGCCTCCGCCACGGGTGGGTACGCCCGGCTCCGCCCGCGCGGGCTACTCGAAGTAGGCGTCGGCCTCCTCCGGGCTGAGCGCGTGGTCCACGGCGTAGGCGTCGTTCTCGTCGGAGACCTCCGCGAAGCGCTCGTCGAAGGTGTCGTCGGTGATGGTCTCGGGGATGGGCAGCCAGGCGTTGTTGCCGTCGAGCCCGTCGGCGGTGAACTCCTCGCCCTGGAGCATGCGGATCACCACGTGCAGCGCGGACACGGAGACCGACGGCGGGTTGGGGACGCCGATGCTGGTGAAGTCGCCCTCCGAACGCAGGGCGTCCCACTCGCGCATGTAGCCCACGCGCGCCTCGCCGGTCATGACGACGTCGTCCACGAGTCCCTCGGCCTGCAACGCGCGGAAGGCGCCGAGCGCCATGCCGTCCTGGACGAACACGCCGTCGACGTCGGGGTTGCTGGCCAGCAGGTCGCGGGTGACGGTCTGGCCCTGGTTCTGGTCCCACTCGGCGTAGTCGTTGGCGACGACCTCGACCCCGGCGGCGTCGAAGACCTCGCTCGCCCCGGACCAGCGGTCCTCGTTGGCGGGGTGGCCGTCGATGCCGTTGACCGCGATGATCCGGCCGCCCTCACCGACCTCGTCGGCGAGCCACTGGGCGGAGAGGGAGGCCCACTCGGCCTGGTCGATGACCACGTTGACGACGTCCTCGGACGCCACGGCCTGGTCGATGGCGACGATCTCGATGCCCTGTTCGGCCGCCTCCGCGAACACCTGGTCCAGGGCGGTGGGCGAGTTCGGGTTGACGATGATCGCGTCCACGTCCGAGCGGATGAGGTTGCGGATCTGCTGGATCTGGCCGTTGATGTCGACGTCGGCGCTCTCCACGACCAGCTGGTCGACGATCCCCTCGGCCTCATACTCACCGAAGGCCGTCTCCAGTTCGGACAGCATCTGCTCGCGCCACTCGCTGCCGATGAAGCCGTTGCTGACCCCGATCGTGAACGGGCCCTCGGTCTCGCCGGCTCCGCCGCCGCCCTCGGGTGTGCTGCACGCGGTGGCCATCAGTGTCCCGGCCACGGCTACGGCGCCCAGTGCCAGCGACCCGCGCCAACGTCGCCCAAGCATGTTCCGGTGCCTCGTCGAACCCATCGGGGGGACCTCCATCCTGTGAGCTGAGTCACGAATCTACGCATCCTTGTGGCGACCGTCAATAACCTTTTTGATGGCAATCGACAAAAGTCAGTGATGATCCGATCTCTGTTAGCGCAAAAGAACAGAGCGTGGCCAGGGGGCCAAGGAGGGTTTCCGGGGCAACGGAGAACGCCCCCGGCGAGGCCGGGGGCGTTCGGGACGGGGGGCTCGGGTCAGCCGAGCCGGGCGGCGAGCGCGCGCAGGGCCTCGGGGCCGATGGGTTCCGCGGCGCTCAGCGGCAGCTCCACCGTGCCGGGGTCGGCGAAGCGGGTACGGACGGCACCCAGGATCTCGGGGTCCGCGTCCTCCGGGACCTGGTTGACGATCACCCGGCCCAGACGGAAGCCGGTGGCCACCAGCTGGGCGGCGGCGCGGTCCGTCTCGGCCAGCACCATCCGGCGCGGCACCAGCACGAGCCTGACCTCGGCGTCCTCCCGCAGACGCGCGGCGGCCCGCTCCAGCTTCCGGCGGCGGGCGTGCAGCTTCTCCAGGAGCGGATCGTCCGGGGCGCCGTCGCCCGCGCCGCCGACGACGCCCACGGCGAAGCGGTCGGCGTCCACGGCGCGCTCACGCTGGCGCACCAGCCCCCGGACCCACGGGGTGAGCAGTTCGGGCAGGTCGAGCAGGCGCAGCAGGTGGCCGGTCGGGGCGCTGTCCACCACGAGCCGGTCCCACGTGCCCGGGACCTCCTCCATCGCGTCCATGAGCAGGTCGGCCAGGGCGGACTCGGCCATGCCCGGACCGGCCGCCGCGTGGTCCAGGTGACGGGTGACGGCGGGCAGGATCTCCCGGGGCAGGGCCGCGCTGGCGTCGTCACCGATCTGCCGGACCCTGCGGCGCAGGGCGGCGTCCGCGTCGGGCTCGCGCGCCCACAGGTTGTCGCTGACCAGCACCGGGCGGTCACCCAGTGGAAGGTCCAGCGCGTCACCGAGCGAGTGCGCGGGATCGGTGGACACCAGGAGGGTGCGCAGGCCCGCGTCGGCCAGGCCCAGCGCGTGCGCGGCGGCCATGGTGGTCTTGCCGACGCCGCCCTTGCCGCCGAAGAAGACGATGGGGGCCTCCGCCGGAACGGGCGCGGGGCTCCCCGCCCGCGCGCGGCGCCCTCTGCCGAACCTCAACAGCACACCCCCGG
Organism: Nocardiopsis sp. iso_237; assembly: GCF_056173345.1. Classification (NCBI taxonomy): domain Bacteria; kingdom Bacillati; phylum Actinomycetota; class Actinomycetes; order Streptosporangiales; family Nocardiopsidaceae; genus Nocardiopsis; species Nocardiopsis sp. iso_237. The sequence goes on from NZ_CM149669.1 coordinate 5,907,704, forward strand.
TCCACCGAGATCGTCCCGACCCATGCGCTGGTGCCACTCGTGCAGGTCGGCCACCATGTGGGGAACGAGGTCGAGGGTCTCATAGGAGACGGGCCCCTCCACTCCCAGGGTCTCCAGGAGCAGCAGGGCCCGCAGGGTGTCCTCCTGGGTGCGCGCCTCCCTGCGCAGTTCCTGCCGCCAGCGCGAGGCGAAGACCTCGTCGTGGAAGGCCTCCACCCGTTTCCAGGCGTCACGCACGCGGGAGAGCGCACCCATCGCGTTACTTCTCCTTCGGGTCGGCGGCGGTGGGGTCGGCGACGGTCTCCTCGGACGGGGCGTCCTCGGCCTCCGGAAGCTCCCCCGCCCGGCGGGCGGCGAAGGCCTTGCGCAGCGCCAGACCGGCCTCCACGACCAGCCAGACCGCCAGCGCGAAGATGACGAAGTCCAGCGGGGCCAGCAGGAAGAGGTCGATCAGGGAGTCCGACTTGAGGAACGCGACCAGGTTGACGATCAGTGCCCACGAGGTCATCACGAGCAGGAAGACCAGCGGAACGAGGATGGCCAGCGGGTTGCGCCCGCGCTTGGTCACCCACACCGCGATCACGGCGAGCGCGAGCCCGGCGGTGAGCTGGTTGGTGGTGCCGAACAGCTGCCACAGGGTGCCGAAGGCGAAGTCGCCCGGGATGAGTGCCAGACCCAGCGGAACGACCGTGGCGATCAGGGTGGCCACCGTGAGGTTGCGCGCCAACGGACGGAAGCGGACGATCTCGGCGATCTCCTGGACGATGTAGCGCTGGAGGCGCACGCCGGTGTCCATGGTGGTGGCGGCGAAGCTGACCACGACCACCACCGCGAAGATGACACCGATCTGCAGCGGGATGCCGATGTTGTTCGCGAACTGGCCGACACCCTCGACGAAGTTTCCCGTCGCCCCGGCCGAGGCGGATCCGAAGTCGCCGTACAGGCCCCGCCAGTCCGCGAGCGGCGACGCGGAGGCCGCGACCACACCGGCGGTGCAGGCCAGGATCGAGCAGACCGCGAGCGCGCCCTCACCGGCCGCGCCCAGGTAGCCGACCATCCGGGTGTCGGTCTCCTTGTCGATCTGCTTGGCCGTGGTCCCCGAGGCGACGAGGCTGTGGAAGCCGGAGATGGCACCGCAGGCGATGGTGACGAACAGCAGGGGGAACCAGGGCGGGGAACCCGCGGGGATATCGCTGTTGATCATCGGCGCGACGATCGTGTCCCAGCCGACGATCACACCCACGCCGATGACCGCGAAGGCCAGCAGCATCTGGTGCAGGTTGACGTAGTCGCGCGGCTGGAGCAGCATCCACACCGGGATGCGGGACGCGATGAACGCGTACACGAACAGCAGGACGATCCACACCGTGTTGGGGGTCATCCCCATGGCCTCGGAGACACCGGTGATGTCGATCGGGAACATCACGCCGAGCGGGATGCACACGTAGACCAAGACCAGCGCGACGAGCGAGGGCACCAGGGCCGCGGTGCGGCGCCTGTAGACGAACTGGCCGACCGCGATGGCCAGCGGGATGGTCACCAGGACCGGCAGGACGGACCCCGGGTAGGCCACGAACAGGTTCGAGATGACCACCGCGAACACCGCGTTCACCATGGTCAGCAGGAAGAAGATGATCACCAGGAACAGCGCTCGCGAGCGCTTGCTGATGACCTCGCCCGCGAGGGTGCCGATGCTGCGGGCCCGGTGCCGGACCGACACCACGAGGGCGCCGAAGTCGTGCACGCCCGCCGCGAAGACGGTGCCGAGCAGGATCCACGCGAGGGCGGGCCCCCAGCCCCAGAAGACCGCGACGGCCGGACCGACGATGGGCGCGGCACCCGCCACCGAGATGAAGTGGTGGCTGAAAACGATGTGCCGATTGGTCGGAACGAAATCGACGCCGTCCTTGTAGGTGTGCGCCGGGGTGATGTACCCGGGGTCGAGCGCGTACACCTTCTCTGCCAAATATCGCGAATAGTAACGGTAGCCAACGGCGAACACCGCCACCGACGCGAGTAGGACTAGGGCTGCGGGCATGGCCGAGGCCTACCTTTCACGCTCCGGGTCCAAGTCGTCACCGCGTCCCCTCTGTCCGTGCTCGTCACCTGGGGGGTCGCGGCCGATTCGGAGTATGGGTTAAAGTCACCAGAAATTAACATGCGGCATTCCTCACATATAAGGCCTGACCTTGACGGACCTGATCACGGTTTGGCAGCGATCCACCGTCGCCGAACTCTCCTGGACCACTCCTTCCGGCCCTTCGGGTATTCCCGTGGTTCCCCTCATGTGGCGTGACTCCCCGTGCGTCGCGCTGCCCTACTCCATGGCCGGGACCGCCCTGGAGCTCCGGGGGCGCACCGTGGCCCTCAGCGTGAGCGCGGAGGACGCGGGCGGCGGTACGGCGGTGGTCGGGACCGGACCGGTCGAGGTGGTCGAGGACCTCGACGGCGCCGAGTTCGTGGAGCACCTGGTGGAGCAGGAGGCGATCAAGCACCCGCCCACACGGCTGCGCGCGGACAGCCTGATCGCCCGCCGGGAGAACTGGTGGTGGGTGCCGCGCCTGCTCGTCTCCCTCACCGCGGTCGAGGAGGAGCACGCCCTGCCCCCCCGGACCCGCGCGCGGGACGCCCTGCTGGTGCGCGACCGCTCGGGTCGCCCGGAGGTCGAGGTGGTCACGGCGGAGACCTGGCCGGACCGGGGCGACGTCACCCTGTGGTCGCGCGGCGGCGCCCCGATCGAAGGCGAGGGCGAACCGGCCTTCGTGTTCGCGCACCAGTACAGCCCGGACTTCGAACGCTGGGAGCGCTGGTCCCGTGGGGGCCCTCTCACCGGTGACACCCTCCTGGTCACCGAGGCCGAGGGCGGCCCCACCGGCGGTTCCCCCTCCGGCCCGCTGTCCCCCTACGGGCTGCTGGAACGCCTCGCCAACCACCGCTCCCTCGCCCGCACCTGCCGCTCCGCCGTCTCCCGGGCCGAGTCCCGGCGCCGCGCCTGAACCCGGTGGCCCCCTGCCCCCGGACGCCCCGGTCCGGGCGGGGGCGGCGGATAGGATGCGCTGGTAACGGCGATCGAGAAGAAACACGCATGGGGAATCTGAACAGCGAACTCTTCGCGGCGATCGACAGCGTCGCCAGCGGGGCCAACGAACACGCGCTGGCCGCGTCGGTCCAGGAACTCATGAAGAAGTACCGGGGCAGGGTGGACCCCCAGGACCTGGTCCTGGCCACGGACACCGACGTCGTCGCCTACGCCGCCTACCGGCTCCCCGCCACCTTCACCGCCGCCGAGGCCGCCTTCGAGACCGCCGCGGCCTCGATCCCGGGGTTCGCCCCCGCCACCCACCTGGACGTCGGCGGCGGCATGGGCGCCGCCGTGTGGGCGGCCTCCTCCGCCTGGCCGTCCCTGCGCTCCACCACCGTGCTGGAGCAGTCCGCCCCCGCCATCAGTCTGGGCAAGCGGATCGCCCGCAGGTCCACGGCGCCAGCGGTCAGCGGGTCCGAGTGGGAACGCTTCCGGCTCACCGGAGCCGTCCCGGACGGCCCGCGCGTGGACCTGGCCACCATGTCGTACGTGCTCAACGAGCTCACGCCGAAGGTCCAGGAGGAGGTCGTGCGCTCCCTGGCCCGACGGGCCCGGACGGTCGTGCTGATCGAGCCCGGCACCCCCGAGGGGTACGAACGCGTGATCAACGCCCGGAGACACCTCCTGGCGGAGGGGATGACCGTGGCGGCGCCCTGCCCGCACGGGGAGGCCTGCCCCATCGCCCCGGGTGAGGACTGGTGCCACTTCTCCGAGCGGCTCAACCGCTCCGGCATCCAGCGCAGGCTCAAGTTCGGCACGCTGGGCTTCGAGGACGAGAAGTACTCCTTCGTCGCCGCCACCGCCGATCCCGTGGACCGCCCCGCCAACCGGGTCCTGCGCCACCCCCAGAAGCGCAAGGGCCTGGTCTCGCTGAGCCTGTGCACCCCGGGCCCCGGGATCGAGGAGCGGGTGGTCTCCAAGCGCCAGGGACAGACCTACCGCGCGGCCCGCAAGGCCGAGTGGGGCGACGCCTGGCCGCCCCCGGAGGACGCCGAGAGCTGACCGGGGTTCGGGCGCGGCCACTGACCGCTCCCGGCCCCGAACGCAGACCGGAGCTCGGGCGCGGCCACTGACCGGGGTGGGCTCCAGCCGCTGACCACCGCCAGAGGGACATCCGTTACGCTTCGGCGTGAATCCCCCCGAGCCTGGAAAAGAACCCCCGTGGAGCCACTGCACCCCGACGACCCCCGCGAGCTCGGGCCCTTCCGCCTGCTGAGACGCGTCGGCGAGGGCGGCATGGGCGTGGTGTTCCTGGCGGTCTCCGCCGACGGCACCGGGAACGGCACGGGGGACGACCTGGCCGCGGTGAAGGCCATCCGGTCCGAGTACTCCGGCGACCGGGAGTTCCGCGCGCGGTTCGCCGGCGAGGTGGAGCTCGCCCGCAGGGTACGGGGTCCCTACACCGCCCGGGTCCTGGCCGCCGACACCGACGGGCCGCACCCCTGGCTGGCCACCGAGTACGTCCCCGGGCCCTCCTTGCACGACGCGGTACGGGACAACGGGCCCTTCCCCGAACCCTCGCTGCGGTCCCTGGCCGCAGGTCTGGCCGAGGCGCTGTCGGCCATCCACGGGGTGGGGCTGGTCCACCGCGACCTCAAGCCCTCCAATGTCCTGCTCTCCCCGCGCGGTCCCCAGGTGATCGACTTCGGCATCGCCCGCGCCCTCGACGCCACCGCGCTCACCCGCACCGGCCAGACCCTGGGCACCCCCGCCTACATGTCCCCGGAGCAGGCCGTGGGGACGGTCGTCGACCCGCGCAGCGACCTGTTCTCCTTCGGCGGCGTGCTGCTGTTCACCGCCACGGGCCGCCAGCCCTTCGGTACCGGCAATGCGCACGCACTGCTCTACCGGGTGGTCAACGAGGAACCCGACCTGAGCGGTGTGCCCGAGGCCCTCCACCCCCTGGTCGCGGCCTGCCTGGCCAAGGACCCGGACGACCGTCCGGAGCTGGGTTCGGTGCTGGACCAGCTGACCGGTACCGCGCTGCCCCGGGGCGACGAGGACCCCACCGAGTGGCTGCCCGAGGCCGTGGCCACCCAGGTGAAGCGCACCCTCGTCCGGACCAGGGCCGTCCCGACCCTGGAGGCGACGGCCCTGGGGGGCGGGGTGGAAGCGGTCCCGCGGGAGGAGGACGCTCCCGCCGGGGCTCGTGAGGAGGGTTCCGCCGGGGGCGGGCAGGAGGGGCCCGAAGGTGCCACCGCGGCTCCCGCCGAGGACAGGGAGGACTCACCCGCCGAAGACCCGGAGGGCTCGCCCGTCGGCGATGGACAGAGCTCCTCCGGCGAGGATCAGGCCCCCGCCCCGCTCAGCGAGTCGGATCAGCGACAGGCCACGGACGCCGCTCCTGAACCGAAGGAATCCGGGCCGGGAACCGCGCGGGCCCTGTCAGGGAGCTCCGGGCGGACATCCTCACCAGCGAAGTCCGACACGTGGGGCGCGTGGAAGGTCGGCGGCGCGGTGGTGGCCGTGATCGCCCTGGTGGCCTTGATCGTCAACAACACCGAGGACCCCGACCCCTGGGCCGGAACGCCCTACGCCGATTCCGGGAACAGCACCGAGACCTCCCTCTTCCCCTCCCCTTCTCCCTCCCCCACCCCCTCCCGCGCTCCCACCGAGACGTCCACGCCCCGGAGCGACATCAGGCATGTCGTCCGGTTGGGGGAGAGCGACCGTTTCGCCATGCTCTCCGCTGAGGGCGTGTACGTCTTCGAATCCGGCCAACGCAGCCCAAGGGAACGGCTCACCGACGAATCGGAGCGCTTCGCCTTCTCCAACTCGCACCTGGCGACGACCCCCGACGGTTCCCACCTGGCCAGCAAGGCGGCGAAGTCGGTCAACGACGGTGTGGCGGCGATCCACGTGTGGGACCTGGAGGAAGACGACCGATCCGTGGTCGAACTGCCCGACGCCAACGACGGCGGGACCTTCGCCCTCTCCCCGGACGGCGCGACCCTCTACTTCAACGGCGACCAGAGCACGGTGACGGCTTACCGGGTGGACGAAGGCGAGGAGCTCTACAGCGTGGAGGTACCCGAGGCACCCCGGTCCGAGAAGAGTTACGACCGGGCCTACCAAGGATCGGTCACCGCCGTGGGGACCTCCCCCGAGGGAGACCTCCTGGTCGCCGCGCTGGACAACGGGGTCGCCGTATGGGACGCCGTGACCGGGGAACCGCACCCCGGCGTCCCGGAGCTGCGTCAGGAACTCGGCGAGCGCACACAGGCCGCGAAGATCAGCGGCGGGTTCGTCGTCTCCGACGTCCTCGGTTCCGAGAAGGGGGTAGAGGTGTGGGACATCCGCTCCGACCAGGGCCCCAGAACCTTCGAACTGCCGCGGGAGCACCGGGTCTCACACGCCCGGATCCGGGAGGTGACCGTGGGCGACGACGGAGACTTGGTGGTCGCCTCAGGGATCGGCACCAGGCGCAGAGACAGCTTCATGGTCGTCTGGGACTCGGAGGGTGAGGTCGTGGCGGAAGGCGATTCCGATCTGGAGTACACGACCCTCAACGCCTCCCCCGGCAACGCCAGCCTGCTCGTCTCCACCTTCCCGGTGGAGGGCGGGGCCGACCGGTTCGCGTTCCTGGACGAGGACCTGGAACCAGTGGAGGAGTTCGCGGCTCCCACGCGCTGATCCGCATCAGAGCCAGGCGGCCCGGTCACTCCCCCAACGGGTGGACGTGCTGTCCCAGCCCCCCGGCCCGCCCTCGTAGGCGACCGGCGGCAGTGCGTAACGCAGTCTGCCGTAGTCCGACGGGCCCTCGGTGAGCCAGTCGGCGGGCTCGTATCCGCCGCCCTCCGCCGGTTCCGGGGGAATGTCGTTCATCAGCCATCCGGCCGTTCCCGCCAGGGAGAACCGCAGGTGACGGCCCCTGCCATCCGACTGGCGCTCGGTGAGCGCCCGCAGCACCCCGGCGGCCAGCAGGTATCCGGTGCCGTGGTCCAGGGCCTGGGCGGGCAGTACGCCCGGGCGGTCCTTGAGAACCGACTCAGTCGAAGCGATTCCGCTCGCCGCCTGCACCAGGCTGTCGAACCCCCTGCGCCCGGCCCACGGACCCGACCAGCCCCAGGCGCACAACTGCGCGACGACCAGGCCGGGGCGGCGGGCGATCAGCTCCTCAGCGGCCAGCCCGTGCCGGTCGAGCCCGCCCGGACGGTAGCCGGTCACCACCACGTCGGCGGTCTCCAGCAGCTCCGCGAAGGTGCTCCGGCCCTCCGCCGTGTCCAGGTCCAGCAGGGTGGAGCGCTTGCCCATCCCGGTGTCGGTGTGGCTGTCGGGGTCCTCCTCCAACCCCGGGGAGTCCACGCGCAACACGTCGGCGCCGAGCAGGGCGAGGGTCCGGGTGGCGACCGGACCGGCGATGACCCGGGTCAGGTCCAGGACCCGAACCCCGCCAGCGGGCAGCTCCCCCGAGGGGAGCCGACGCTCACCCGCCGGACCCACAGCCTCGGACTCTGCCAGCGGGAGCCCTTCCGCCTGGAAGTCCCCCGGCCTGCCGGGCTCCCCGTCAGGACCGGCTTCGGGTGCCACGGCGACCGCCAGCCCTCCCCCGGCGTAGACCGCCTCCTGGACCTCGTGCGCGGACCGGGCGGCCAGCTCCTTCGCGAGCTCCTCCGGGCCGGTCCGCTCGCTCAGCCCCAGCGCGGCCAGCAGCCGGGCCCGGTGATGGGGGTAGTTCGCGTGGGTGCGCACCCAGCCGTCAGCGGTCTGCCAGAACCCCGACAGCGACGCGAAGGGGGTCGGCTTCCGGCCGTCCACCAGCAGGTGGCGTTCGCTGATGAAGGCGGTGGCCACGGCGCCCTCGTCGATCAGCGCCTGCGGCACCGGGCCGCCGTTGCGTGCCGCCAGAAGTTCGGCTGCGGCCAGCGAACACGCCCCGACGGTGGCCCTGGCCAGTTCCCGTACCGGCAGCTTCGCGGGGAGCACCTCCCCCGCACCCCGGTAGGAGACCCGCTCCACCAGGTCCGCCGACCCTCCGATCGCCTGCCACGCCTGGGTTGTCGCCACGTCCGGTGTGCCGCGGGGGTCCTGGGTACCGCTGGGATCGGTCGTCATGCCCTCATTGTGCCCACCCGGCCTTCTGGTTCCTTCGTCCGGTCCTGGGTGTGGATCACAGTTGCCGATCGCTGTCGCGGAGCACGTCCGGTCTCCGCGTCACGTGCCCGCCGGTGATCCAGGGCGTCAGCAGGCGAGCGGGGGCGACCCGGACCACCGGAGCCGGCCGAGTCGGCCAGGACCGCCCGGCCGGGCGGCGTCCCGCGACGGCGGTTCCCTCCAGCTCGACCATCAGGTCGGGGACGGCCAGCCGTGTCACCCCGAGCATCGTGGAGGTCGGTGCGACCCGGACGGCGCCCAGCCTCGACGCCAGCTCGCCGTAGTGCTCGAAGAGCCGGTCCACGTCGGTGGTGTAGACGTTGAGCCGGACGAGGTTCGCCAGGGACATACCCCCACCGCGAGCAGCATTCAGGTCGCGATCGTGGACGACGGCACCCGCACCGACGCCGTCGAACCCACGGGGCCGCAGATCCCCCACCAGCGCACGGTGGAGGAATGGGAGCAGGCCGAACGCGGCCGGGGCCTGCTGCTCATCCACCACCTCGCCGAGCGGTGGGGCACCCGCTCGGTGCTGGACTTCCCCTTCTGCGCCGGGCTGGGCACCGTCACCTGGGCCGAGTTCACCCTGAACGATGGGTCTCAGCGATGACGACGAACACCAGGGTGCGCTCCGTACTCGCCGAACCCCGAGGACACCGGTTCTCCCGACCCGGCGCCACGCTGAACCGCCCCACACCCCGGCCCTCTCAGCGCAACCAGCACACCCGGCCCACCATGCCGGAAACGCCCCAGGCCCGGCGGGAACGGCTGCTCCGCCAGATGGAGGGCAACCCCCGCATCGCCTACATGCTCGAACACGGCGAACTCCCCCACTGGATGCATGTGGCCCGACAGCAGCGGGAAAAGGCCGAAGAGGCCGGGCAAGCCCGCCGGACCGTGGAGTCCCCGCCCAACCCCCCGGACACCTCCCGGGGACGCCACCGCGCCCCGCGCCGCTGGAAGCACTGGCCCGCACTGGCCGTGAGCACCACACTCCTACTCGCCCTGACCACCGCGGAGGAGATCGGCCAGTCGCTCTTCCAGTCAGCCGGATTCCCGATCTGAGCGCTCGCTCGAATAAGGGGCACAGGACCGGAGGCACAGGCTCTCGCTGCTAGCATGTGCGGCATGTCAGCCGCTTCGTGCTCGGCCGCTTGCGCGGCAGTGACCAGGACGTCCCGCTAGCGGCGGGACGTCCAACTCACAGCAACATCCACCTGGAACGTCCAGCCGCTTCGTGATCCATCCGGAGCGGCCCTTCGTGCTGCTCGGTATCTCCTCAGATCGACGGAGCAATCGATGCTTTCAGGCACTTCCTCTTCCCGCGGGCAAAGCCCGTCCCCCATGCGCGCACGGCTCGTGCTGTGCGCGATGTCCATGCTGCAGTTCTTCATCGCGGTCGACGTGACCGTGGTCAACATCGCGCTGCCCTCGATCGGCGCGGACTTCGGCGTCGAGGGCCACTCCCTGACCTGGGCCGTGGTCGGTTACACCATCACCGGCGGCGGGCTGCTGATGCTCGGCGGCCGGCTCGGTGACCTTCTCGGCCGCCGCCGCACCCTTCTGGTCGGCACGACTCTCTTCGGCGCGGCTTCCCTGCTGGCGGGCCTGGCCCCCTCCTTCCCGGTTCTGGTCGCCGCCCGCCTGCTCCAGGGAGCCGGTGAGGCCGTCGCGCTGCCCGCGGCGATGGCGACCATCGTGCTGCTCTTCCCTGAGGGCCCGCGCCGGTCGCGCGCTCTGAGCGTGTGGGCCGCCGTGGCCAGCTGCGGCCTGGTTCTCGGGTTCGCCCTGTCGGGGATCATCACCGCCCAGCTGGGCTGGCGTTGGATCTTCCTGATCTCGGTGCCGTTCATCCTGGTCGTGATCGTGGCCGCGCTCGTCCTGGTCCCGGCGGACCGGTCCGCGTCCCGTGAGCGGGCCCGACTGGACCTTCCGGGCTCGCTCCTGCTGACCGCGTGCCCGCTGCTGTTCGTCTACGCCGCGGTCGAGGCGGGCGAGCCTGCGACCGATCCGTGGGTGAGCGTGGCCGCGCTGGTCGGCGCGGTGCTGGCCGCTGTCGGGTTCGTGCGGGTCGAGTCGAGGTCGCCGAACCCGCTGGTCCCGCTGACGTTCTTCGCGGACCGCGCCCGGCTGCGTGCGAACCTGACGACGATGCTGCTCAGCGGTGCGTTGTCGACCTCGTTCCTGCTGTTCACCTTCTACCTGCAGGACAGGCTCGGTATCGGGCCTCTGGGGGCAGGCCTCACGATGCTGCCCCTGGCCGTGGCTCTGATCGCGGCATCGGTGCTCGTGCCCCGGCTGCTGGGACGCTGGGGCGCGCGTGCGTGCGTGCTGGCCGGGCTCGCTGCTGCTGCGGGCGCCATGGCTGTGGTCGCTCTCGTGGCCGTCCAGGGCGGCGGGCCGGCATGGCTGCTCCCGGCGATGCTGCTGATCGCAGCGGGCATGGGCTTCGGGATCGTGGGGCTGCAGTACATCGCGGTCAGCGGGACCACTGACGAGGACGCCGGGATCGCCTCCGGTGTCCAGCGGGCAGCAGACCAGCTCGGCGGAGCAGCCGGTGTGGCTGTCTACGTAGGTCTCGGGTTCGCCCCGGCCCTGCACGCCGGAGACCCGTTCGTGATCGCTTCGGTGCTCGCCGTCATCGGGCTGATCGTCGGTGCCGTGGTCATCTCCCGCTCGCCGGCCACCGCGGTGGGGCAGCCGCAGGCCGGGTAGCAGAGCAGGCTGTCGCGCCGCGCCCGGACGGTCGCGGCGTGGCAGCCCCTCCCCTTCGCTCCACCGACGACGGCCGGAAGACCACCTGCCCGACCTGCCCACCTTCACCGCTGACCCTCTGTGGGAGCAGTTCCAAGCGCTGCTTCCCGAACGGAACATCAACCACCCCCTGGGGTGTCACCGGCCGCAGCCGTGTCGACCGCGGCACATCAGGTCTCAAGACACCGGTGCTCGTGGACGGCGGCGCACTTCCGGTCGGACGGGATCCTGGCCGCGGCCATCCGAGCCGCACGCCCACACGGGGCACCATGGACAATGTCAGACCCGTATTGGAACATGTGTACTAGTCGGGCGTTGGAGTGATGGGGGAAGGGGTGAGTTCTGTGTCGTGGACATGCGGTAGTGACGGAAGTCTTAACCTGGAGGGTATGAGGCAGAGCGAGGAACAGGCGGCCCTTCTCGCCCTTCTCCTGGGCAAGCAGGTCCGATGGCGTGACGTGGCTGAGAGAGTCCTGAACTCGACTGGCGCCACTCATGTTCTGCGTGACGCCTTCGGGCGCCAGGACACACTCTTCGACGTGGACCAGGGACCGATGGAAGTGGCCCTGGCAGAGGCACGCCAGCTGCTCTCACGCTGCGCCTCTGACGGGGTCGGGACACACGCTTTCTGGGACGGCTCGTACCCGACCCAGCTGCGCGACGTACACGAGATGCCGCCGCTGATCTTCACCCGCGGAACAGTCCTGGCCGAGGAGCAGCGGTCGATCGCCGTAGTCGGCTCACGGAAGGCTTCCGAGCACGGTCTGGCGGTCGCCGGCAGCATCGCCCGCCGACTCACCCGGGAGAACATCACCGTGGTGAGCGGACTCGCGGCCGGAATCGACACCGTGGCGCACAGGACGGCCCTGGACCACGGTGGCCGAACCGTCGCCGTGCTGGGCACGGGGATTAACCGGTTCTACCCCTCGGAGAATCGTCCTCTCCAGGGTGAGATCGCTGACAAGGGCCTGTTGATCAGCCAGTTCCTTCCTGATGCCGCTCCCACGAAGAAGAGTTTCCCCATGCGCAACGCGGTCATGAGCGGCTACGCCGCCGCGACCATTGTCGTGGAGGCCGGAGAACACAGCGGAGCCCGTATTCAAGCGCGGATGGCACTCAAACACGGTCGACCTGTCATCCTGCCTCGGGAGTTGCTGCGGAACCAGTGGGTGCGTGATTATGAGAAGCGCCCTGGAGTTCATCTGGTCAGCGGTATCGAGGAGCTGATGTGCGCTGTGCGATCGATCATGGCTGATGCCGAGGTGAAGCCGGAGGAACTGGTAGGGGAAGCCGAACTTGTCTGGTGAGTCGCGCCGGTATTCGGTCCGTACCCACGTCGAGGTTCAGCTCGCCTACCTACACGGACCCCCAACCCCGGGGGCAGGGGTCTGCCAGGTGTGTTTCGGCGCCTGCCGCCCCTCCTCCGCCCGCTGTGTTCCCTGTGGGGAAGTCGTCTACCAGGCCGGGCACATGGCGGCTGACCTCGTTGTTCCTATCACCTACCGCAAGGGCTCCGGCGGACAGCACAGTCAGAATCTTCGTATGTACAAGCAGGAGCCGCACAACAGGACTGCGAGAAGAAACCTGACCGCGCTTTTCGCTTATTTCTGTCTTCACCACATCAATTGCGTGAAGGCAGCGGCGGATGTTGACCGATTCACGCATGTCTGTTTCGTTCCAAGCACGAAGAATCCATCGCAGGATGTGCATCCCCTGGAGGAGACCCTCGGTGACAAGGTGCGGAGTCTGCGCGACATCCGGCTCTCGGTCAATCAGCAGGTCCCGTCGGAATCCCGCTCCTTTCACAAGGACTGGTTCGAGGTCGGCGTCATCCCGGAGCAGGGTTCACAGACTGCCGTCCTTCTGCTGGACGACACATGGGTGACCGGTGCCCGCGCACAGTCGGCAGCCTATTGCCTCAAACAGGCTGGGGCCCACAAGGTGGTCGTGCTCGTACTGGCACGTCAGATCAACCCTGACTACGGTCATTCGAAGCCCTTGGTGGAGCGCATCTCCAAAGCCCCCTACGAGATGGATTCCTGTGCGTTCCACCTCAGTGACATGATCCCTGCGCCTCGATCGCCCTAGCGGAGCTTCCCCAAGCTCGAAGCGGGCCGGGACGTCCCCGACGCGGCCCGGCCTCGTCACAGTCCACGTCGGTCTGGAACCCGGTCACGGCGTCCTTCGTGACCGGCCGGGTAGCGGAGGACGACCCGGCTGCGGCGCGGCGTAGAGTTCTGGCATGGACGGCCACGCGGACACGGTGGTCCTCAGACCGGGGATCGACGGCATCGCCGAGGTGTTCCACACGCACCTGCGCCAACACGCCTACCCGATGCACACGCACCGGTCGTGGACGCTGCTCATCATCGACTCCGGAACCGTCCGCTACGACCTGGGCCGCCACGAGCACGGCGCGCTCGACCGCACGGTCACCCTGTTGCCTCCGGGGGTCCCGCACAACGGCACCCCCACCACCGCGCAGGGGCTGCGCAAGCGGGTGCTGTACCTGGAGCCGGAACAGATCGACCCGGGGCTGGTCGGCCGGGCGGTGGACCACCCGATGTTCGACGACCCCCTCCTGCGCCACCGCGTCCACCAGCTGCACGGCGCCCTGTTCCGGCAGGGAGACCGCCTGGAGGCGGAGAGCCGGCTCGAACTGGTCTCCGAACGGCTCCGTCAGCACCTGCGCGGCACGGTGGGGGCTTCCGCGGACTCCGACGACCCCGGCCTGGCCGAGCGGTTGCGCGACCTCCTGGACGCCCGCACCGTCGAGGGGGTGCCGCTGACCGAGGCCGCCCGGATCCTGCACGCCCACCCCGCCCACCTGACCCGCGTGTTCACCAGGAGGTTCGGGATGCCCCCGCACCAGTACCTGGTGGGGCGGCGCGTGGACCTGGCGCGGCGGCTGATCCTCGAAGGGCGGGCGCCCGCGCACGCGGCGGCCGCCTCGGGCTTCTACGACCAGGCCCACCTGAACCGGCACTTCACCCGGGTCCTCGGGCTGCCTCCCGGGCGGTACGCCCGTGCGCGGCGGAAGGGCGCCCCACCGGGTCTCAGCGGTGCATCCGCGCGCCCTTGACGATCCGGTCCACGCCGTTCCTGGGTCCGTGCACGGCCAGGCCCACCAGATCCAGGGAGTCCCGGCCGACCGCGCGGACGGCGGCGCGGTTGTCCCGGTCGTTACCGGTGGCGAACAGGTCGGAGGTGAACACCGCCAGCTCGGCCTCCCGCGACACCGCCCGGGCGTGCGCCTTGGTCAGCGCCTCCTTGTCGGCCTCGAACACCATGACGGGCTGGCGGAACATCGGCAGGTAGGCGGTGCCGTCGGCGTCCGCGTAGGGTTGGCCGATGAGCTCCGGGACTCGGCTTCCCAACCCGCTGACCAGGAATGACGTGACGTTGAGTCGCTGCCACACGGCCAGGTCGTCACGGAGCAGGACGGCGATCTTGGTGTCGAAGCGCACGGGGGCGTCTGTGGTCTCCATGCGTCACATCCTCGCCAGCGGAGGCGACCGGAGTCTTGTACGTTCCTCACCCGCGTCGACACCGCCCAGTCCCCGCTCCGCGCCCCCTCCGATCCCCGTGCGTGTGTGGCCGCCGACAGTCCCGACCCGCACGATCGGTCACCCGAACCCTGGTTCCCGCGGCCCCTTGGCGGGTGGCTCGTACTCCAGGCCGATGCCGCGCGCCCAGAGGCGGGTGGCGGTCTCCACGACCACGTCGGGGTCGTGCTCCTCGCCGTACAGGAACAGCATCCGGGCGGTGTGCTCCACCATGCCGCCGAGCATGCTCGCGGTGGCCTCCACGTCGATGTCGGCCGAGGCCAGCCCCTCCTCCTGGAGGCGGCGGGTCCCCGAGCTGATGCGCTCCACGAAGAGCCCCCGGATCTCCAGGAAGAGGGTCCGAAAGTCCGGGTGGCGCGGTGAGATCTGCTCGATGACCTGCATGATCCGCGCGTTGTCCCGGTAGGCGGCCAGGAAGCGGACGGTGGCGTGCCGGATCCGGTCCACGGGGTCGGTCCCCGGGGGCGCGGCGGAGCGGGCGGCGTCGAACATCTCCCCGGCCACCCCCTTGGCGACCTCGTGGAAGACCTCGTCCTTGGAGTCGAAGTAGGTGTAGAAGCTCCCGTAGGCGATCCCGGCACGGCCGGTGATCTGGGCGATCCTGGTCTCCTCGAACCCGCGTTCCTCGAACTCCTCACGGGCCGCCTGGACGAGGGCGCCCCGCTTGCGCCGCCCGCGTTCCGTGGGCGGTCGCCCGGTCAGCGTCTGTTTTCCCACTGGCACCCCTCGTCCCCCTCGGTCACCGCAGGGGGAGGAACTTCGCGATGACCTCGTTCATGATCTCGTAGGTGCCGCCGCCGATGCTGAACACCCGGGCGTCCCGGTAGTGGCGCTCCACCTCGGTGCCGCGCATGAATCCCATGCCGCCGTGCAGCTGGACGGCGTTGTCCACCACGTAGTCCATGGCCTCGGTCGCGGTGTTCTTGGCCATCGCCACCTCGGAGATCAGCGGTTCGCCGTCCTGGAGCCGCTCCGCTATCCCCCGCACGTAGGCGGTGGCGACCTCGGTGCGGCGGTGCATCTCCACCAGCCGGTGCCGCAGGACCTGGCGGCGGGACAGCGGGCCGCCGAAGGCCTCGCGCTCCCGCACCCACGCGACGGACAGGTCCACGCAGCGGCGCGCCGTGGCGCAGGCCTGCACGGACAGGCCGATCCTCTCGCTGGCGAACTGGCGCATGATCTGGAGGAAGCCCTGGTCCACGCCGCCGACGAGGTGGTCGGCGGGGACCCGGACGTCCGTCAGGGAGAGCTCGGCGGTGTCCGAGGAGCGCCAGCCCATCTTGTCCAGCTTGCGGGCGGCGGTGAACCCGGGGGTACCGCGGTCCACGACGAACAGCGAGATGCCGTCGTGCCCGGTGCCGGAGGTGCGGGCCGCCACGGTCACGAAGTCGGCCCGGTACCCGGAGGTGATGAAGGTCTTCGCGCCGTTGAGCACCCACGCGTCGCCGTCACGGACCGCCCTCGTGCGCAGGTGGGCCACGTCCGAACCGGCGTCGGGTTCGGTGATGCCCAGCGAGCAGACCAGTTCTCCGGCCAGCGCGGGGCGGACGTAGTCGCGCACCAGGTGTTCACGACCGTCCTCGACCAGGGCGGGCAGGGCGATGGTGTGGGTGAACAGCGAGGCCAGTACCCCGGTGGGCACCCCGGACAGGACCGCCTCCTCGGAGACGACCAACTGGTCGAGCATCTCCCCCTCACCGCCCACGGACGCGGGCTGGCCGAGGCCGAGCAGCCCGAGCCGACCGGCCGCGCGGTGCAGGTCCCGGGGCAGTTCGCCCTCGTCCTCCCACTGTTCGACGTGGGGAAGGATCTCCTTGGCCGCGAAGGTCCGCACGGTCTCCCGGAGCGCGGCGCGTTCGGGGGTGTTCCACCGGTCGGCCCGGGGGGTGTCGGTCGCGGTCATGTACGCACACTCGCAATCCGTGTCGCGGAGGGGTTCGGCCGGACCCCTGGGAGATCCAGCTCACACTTTGTTATGGTGCGCGGAACATGACAAGTCAGTCAACATCTGGGGAGTCGGAGGACCGGCGGCCCCGTGAGGAGCCCCCGTGGTCGACACCGCCGCACTCGTCGAGGACCTGCGATCCGAACAGGACGAACTGGCCGCCCTCCTCCGGGGCACCGACCCCGCCGACTGGTCCCGGCCGACCCCCTCCCCCGGCTGGAGCATCGCTGACCAGGTCGCCCACCTGGCCTTCTTCGACGAGTCCGCGCTGACCGCCGTCACCGACCCGGACGGGTTCGCGGCGATGGTCGAGGCGGCCCTGGCCGACCCGGAGGGGTACGTGGACACGGCCGCCGCCCCGCTGGCCGCCCTGCCCCCGGGTGTCCTGCTCAGCCGCTGGTGTGAGGCCTCGGCGGCGCTCCGGGCCGCCCTCCTCGACGCCCCCGCCGGGACGCGGGTGCCCTGGTTCGGGCCTCCGATGAGCGTGCCCTCCAAGGCGACCGCGCGGCTGATGGAGACCTGGGCCCACGGCCAGGACGTCGTGGACGCGCTGGGCACGATCCGCCAGCCCACCGACCGCCTGCGCCACGTCGTCCACCTCGCCCTGCGCACCCGGTCCTACAGCTACCTGGCCCGTGGGCTGCCCGCGCCGGACACGGAGGTCCGCGTGGAGCTCACCGCCCCGGACGGCGGCCTGTGGAGGATGGGCCCGGACGGGGCCGAGGACGTGGTGCGCGGCGACGCCGAACAGTTCTGCCTGGTCCTGACCCGCCGTCGCCACCCCGCCGACACGTCGCTGACCGCCGAGGGTCCCGCCGCCCGGGAGTGGCTGGAGGTGGGCCAGACCTACGCGGGCGGCCCAGGCCAGGGACGCCGTCCCGGCCAGTTCCCCCAGGGCTGAGGCCCCGGCCCTGGGCGTTGACACAGGGCCGGGGCCTCAGGACGCGAGGGAGCAGAGTTGACCGTTCTGTCAGACCGAGCCCGGGGTGAGGGTGCCCTCGGCCCTGACGAGCCGGTTCCGCTCGTCGAACTCCAGCTCGATCCCGAAGGCCCCGAGGACGAGGATCCGGCCGTCGGCGGAGAACCGGGGGTCGAGCCCGCGCAGTCGGGCGTAGCTGTGGGCGGCCCTGCGGTGGTCCGTGATGGAGGGGACTCCGGACACGGCCTGCTGGATGACGCTGATGACGTGGAGCGCTGTGGGCGCGGGGAGCAGGAAGCCCGGGTGTTCGAGGAGGAAGCCGGCGCGCGTACCACCGCCGACCGGGCCGTTGTAGGCGGACCAGCGTCCGGTGAGGACCTTGGCGGCGTCGGTGAGCAGCGACAGGACCTGGTGCGGCATCTCCGGGGAGCCGGGCAGGGCGCCGAAGGGCACCTCCGGCTCGGCCAGCTCGGCGATGCCGTACCTGCGGCCGAGGTCGCGCACGGTCGCGGCGAGCTCGGTGACCTCGGGGGAGAAGCCGGACGGGTTGGCCCAGGCCCACATCCAGGACCCGGGGCCCGGGGCGGCGCTGCCCAGCAGGTGGAACCGGTCGCAGACCAGCTCCGACTCACCGGAGAACTCGAACCTGGGCTCGGCCAGGTCCACGTTCCAGTGGGAGTTCCCGACGACCGTCTCCATGTGGAGCTGGTGCTCCAGGGAGAGGATCGCGGCGTCGTTGAGGAGATCGTGGAGGGTAGGTGTGTTCTGCACGCGCCGGACACTAGCGTGCGCGGCGGACATCCGGTGAGAGACCGAAGCGGGGGCGGTGCGCGAGATGAGGCTGGCGGCCCTTCGGCACCTCGGACGGCGGTGGGTCTGGCGGACTCCCGGAGGCTGGTGCCCCGGAAGCTAACGGGCCCGTGACAGGACCTTCTTCTGGAGGGCCTCCAGCGGCCCCTGACGGAAGCCGCGCAGCCACAGCAGGGACGACACCACCAGTACCAGCGACACCACGGCCCACAGGACCAGCACCCACCACCGGCCCGTGTCCGCCATCCGCTCGGCCAGCCCGAGGCCGAAGCCGTAACAGACGAACATGAGGACGACGTTCTGGGCCACGTAGCCGGTCATCGCCATCCGGCCGAGGGCGGAGACCCCCGCGACCACGGGCCCGGTACCGTTCGTGCGGTCCAGCAGGCGGCCGATCAGTCCGATCAGGCCCACGGCGACCAGCGGCGCCACCACGTAGCGGTCCATGAGGAGCCAGTCCGGTCCGGCCAGGGCGGTGACCACCGTGAGCGGGACGCCGAGGCCGAGCCCCCAGACGAGCAGACGGGTGCGGACGCTTCTCCCGACGGCGTCGTCCGCGAAGGCACCGGCCCGGAGGAGCCGCACCCCCAGCAGGAACATGAACACCATCAGGCCGAAGGTGAAGACGGGTTCGAGGCGCAGCCCCAGGAAGTTGTCCAGGCGGAAGGCGACCTGGTCCCAGTAGGAGCCGTGGGCGTAGAGCTCGACCGCCTCGGGCGGCACGGACGAGGACCCCCCGGGCTCCGTCACGAGCGCCGCCGTGACCAGGCCCATCAGGGCCACGTGCAGGGAGACGGACACCCACATGACCCTGTTCCGGGCACGCTCCGAGCGGGTGAGCAGCCAGGCGACCAGGAGGGCGACCGCCGCGTACCCCATGAGCACGTCACCCGCGAAGACCAGCGTGAAGTGCACCGTTCCCTCGACGAACAGGAACAGGGCCCGCCACCGGTAGGGCCCCGGCCAGCGCGCGCCCCGTCGGGCGGCCGACTGGAACTGGATGGCCAGGCCGGCGCCGAACAGCAGTGTGAGCAGGGCGAGGAACTTGCCGTTGGCGACGGTACGGAAGACTCCCTCCGCCAGGGTCGCGGCGGAGGGGTCGGTGTGGAACGGCGTGAACGGGTTCAGTTCGCCTGAGCCGTACAGGATCGCGGCGTCGCCGCCGGGCCCCGCGAACAGCCACACGTTGGTGGCGAGGGTGCCGAGGATGGCGACGCCCCGCAGGACGTCCAGCAGGGGCAGCCGACCGCTGGCGGCGCGTCCGCCGGGTGGGGTCCTTTGGAGCGCGGTGTCGTCTCCGGTCATGTCAGGCGTCCTCCGTTGGCGCCGCGAAGAGGCGGTCGAAGTGCCGCCGGAGCAGGCGCTCGGCGGTGGCGTCGTCGAACAGGTCCGGGGTGGCGAGCTGGTGCATGCTGAGCCCGTCGGCCAGGGCCACCAGGGCGGCGGCCTCGGTGTGGGGGTCGAGGTCGGCGGAGAGCTCGCCCAGGCGCTGCGCGGCGGCCAGGCCCTCCGCGAGTCCGTCGACCAGCTGGCGTGTGGTGGTCCGGTGCAGCTCGGCCATCTCGGGTTCGCGGACGGCGTTGGGCAGGAACTCCAGCCAGACGGTCAGCTCCATGCGCCGTTCCTCGTCCATGGGCAGGAGGGTGTGCGCGATCCGGAACATGAGGTCGCGGACGGGCGCGACCCGCTCCACCGCCTCGATCCTCTCCTTGCCGCGCTCGTAGAGGTGCTCGACACCGAAGCGCAGGAGGTCGGACTTGCTGCGGAAGTAGCGCTGGACCAGCCCCACGGACCCCCCGAGCTCGTCGGCGACGTCCGCGAAGGTGGTCGCGGCCAGGCCCTTCCGGGCGATGGTGCGCAGCAGGGCCTCGGTGACCTGGCGCCTTCTCTCGTCGTGGTCAGCGGTACGTGGCATATAAAAATATTAGGAACATATTTTTATTTTCGCAAGCGGTGGCCGCATCCGGCCACCCCCGGCTCCGGAGGCTCACGTGAGCGCCGTGTCCGGTTCCGCCCGATAATGCGGTGACGGCGTCCCGCGACCGGGAGCCGAGGCCGGGCGAGTGGGAGGCGACGTGGGAGCGGACGGGCGGGGCGCGGAGGGCACACCGCGACCAGCGGTGAGCCGGAGGTCCCTGCTGTTCGGCGGGGGTGCGCTCCTGGGCGGCACCGCCCTGCTGGGCGCCTCGGTCCACGCGGCCAGGGAACGCTGGGACGTCGCGGTGATCGGTGCCGGGGTCACCGGACTGTCCGCGGCACGCAACCTCGCTGACCACGGCCTCTCCGTGGTCGTCCTGGAGGCCCGTGACCGGATCGGCGGCCAGCTGTACACCGACCACTCCTTCAGCTCCGTCCCCGTCGAGCTGGGCGCCGGGCTGATCCACGGCCGGGAGGCCCACACCTGGGAACTCGTGGCGGAGGCCGGGGCCGAGACCGTCCGGATGCGCGCCGGGGAGGGGGTCTCCGCCCCCGTCCCGACCCCCGGGGCGCCCCGCGCCGACGAGGACGCCGCCGCGTACCTGCGCCGGATGGGCGTACCCGAGGACCGGTGGCCCCCGGTGGCCATCGACAACGAGTCGCTGGAGCGGTGGAGCGCCGTGTGGATGCACGAGTACGGGATCTTCGACTGGTGGTCCGTCCCCCGGGACAACTTCCGGGTGGTCGGCGGCTACGACGGCCTCCTGCCGCCGCTCTCCCACGGCCTGGACGTACGGCTGGAGCACGCGGTGCGCCGCGTGCGGTGGTCGGGACGCGGCGTGGAACTGCACGTGGCCGCGCCCGAGGGCGACCTCGCGGTACGCGCGGACCGGTGCGTGGTGACCCTGCCGATCGGGGTCCTCAAGGCGGGCGACGTCGTCTTCGAGCCGGCGCTGCCGTCCGGCCACCGGGACGCGGTCGAGGCACTGGACCGCACCGACGCCCTCAAGCTCGTGTACGAGTTCGACCGCGCGGTCTTCCCCGCCGACGAGGACGCCCTCGGCTGGGACGAGGACACCGGTTTCGTGTTCTGGTGCCTGTCCCGGAACTCCCCCGAGGTGGTGGTGGCCTGGGCCGCGGGAGAGCCCGCCCGGGAGCTCCTGGAACTGCCGCTGGACGAGCGGTTCGACGCGGGGCTGGCGGCGCTGTCCGAAGCGCTCGGGGAGCGGCCGCCCGCACCGGTCGCGCGGACCACGCACGACTGGGCGGCCGACGAGTTCAGCCGGGGCGCCTACCTCTTCGTCCCTCCGGGCGCGCACGACGCACCGGACGCCCTCGCCCGGCCGCTGGAGGGCGTGCTGTACTTCGCGGGAGAACCGACCACCGGTGAGAACACCGTGGACGGCGCCTACGCGAGCGGCTACGACACCACGGACGCCCTGCTCGCCCACGGATGAGGCACGCGCGCCCCCGTCCGGGCCGGGTGTCCCGAGAACCACACCGTGAACGTTATGCCGGAAATGGGCAGTTGTGATGCAATAACCAGTGGGTTCGTGACCCGCGAGGGCCCCGACACCGCGCATCTGCACAGCAAGTTAGAGGGAGGTTGGCGATGACCAACCGCGCGTACGTGATCGCAGGGTCGGAGGCCACCGGCGGAGCCGGTATCCAGGCTGACCTCAAGGCCTTCCAGGAACTGGGCGTCTACGGCATGGGGACGATCACCTGCATCGTCTCCTTCGACCCCGAGAACGGCTGGGGCCACCGGTTCGTCCCGGTCGACCCGGGCGTCATCTCCGACCAGATCGAGGCCGCCACCACCTGCCACGACCTCGACGTCGTCAAGATCGGCATGCTCGGCACCCCCGACACCATCGACGTGGTCTCCAAGGCCCTCCAGCGCCAGACGTGGCGGCACGTGGTCCTCGACCCGGTCCTCATCTGCAAGGGTCAGGAGCCCGGCGCGGCCCTGGACACCGACAAGGCCCTGACCGCGCAGATCCTGCCGCTGGCCACCGTCATCACCCCGAACCACTTCGAGGCCCGCACCCTCGCGGGGATGGAGTCGATCGAGACCGTCGAGGACCTCGTCGAGGCGGCCCGCCGCATCCGCGAGCTCGGCCCCCGGCACGTGGTCGTCAAGGGCGGCACGGAGCTGCCCGGCCCCGACGCCGTCGACGTCTACTTCGACGGTGAGGAGGTCACCGTCCTGAGCGCCCCGAAGATCGGTGAGGAGCGTGTGAGCGGGGCGGGCTGCACCTTCGCCGCCGCGATCACCGCCGAGCTGGCCAAGGGCGCCGAGGTCGGCGACGCCGTGCGCACCGCCAAGGCCATGGTGCGCGAGGGCATCTCCCAGCGGCTGACCACCCACGCGCCCTTCGCCTCCGTCGTGCCGGTCTCGCCCGCCCAGTCCTGAGTCCCAGAGGGTGTCCTCGGTCACTCCCGCCACATGCGTCGCCCCGATCATGATTGATTCCGGCTGAATCGGACAGGGCTGTGGGTGAATCCGATCGAAGGAGGCTCGCATGTCCGAGAGCGACAAGGCCGAGAACAAGTTCGACGAGTTCAAGGGCAAGGCCAAGGAGGGCGTCGGCAAGGCCACCGGCAACGAGCAGTGGCAGGCCGAGGGCAAGGCCGAACAGACCAAGTCCAAGCTCAAGCAGGCGGGCGAGAAGGTCAAGGACGCCCTGACACCGGACCACAAGCCCGAACGCGACTAGGTTCGCCCGGGTCGCACCACAGACACAGGGGGAGGTCCCGCACGGGACCTCCCCCTTGTCACGTCCGCGGGCTCACGGCACCTCGGGGGCGGTGTCGCCCAGGGAGAGCAGCAGCGTGCGCAGCAGGGCGGCGAGACGTTCCTGCTCCTCCCCGCTCAGGCCGTCGAGCAGGCGCGCCTCGTTGTCCACGTGTCCGGCCACCGCGCCGTCCACCAGCTCCCGGCCCTTGTCGGTGAGGGTGACCAGGACACGGCGCCTGCTCGCCGGGTCGACCTGGCGGTGCACCAGCTCCTTGCGCACGAGGCGGTCGACCCGGTTCGTCATGGCGGCCGATCCCACCATCATCATCCGGACCAGGTCCTTGGCCGTCAGCTGGTACGGCTCCCCGGACCGCCGCAGCGTGGCCAGCACGTCGAACTCCCAGCGCTCCAGGTCGTACTCGGCCAGGAGGTCGGAGACCCTCCTCCCCAGCAGCTGCTGCAAGCGGTTCATCCGACCGATCACCCCCATCGGGGAGGCGTCGATGTCGGGCCGTTCGCGGGCCCACTGGGCGAGGAAGAGGTCGACGGCGTCGTTCATCCGGCGATCATAGCGCCGCGGTCTTGACCTCCCCCGCACCCTTCGCGTAATCTTTCGGCATCGAACACTTCGACATCGAAGGGTCGGCCGATGGCACCCCCCGTCACGGCGACCGGCGGGCGCGGGCGCATGCTCGGCGACTCACTGGTCACCGCCCTGGCACCCATGGTGTGGGGCAGCACCTACCTGGTCACCACCGAACTCCTCCCACCCGACCGCCCCCTGCTGGCCGCGCTCCTGCGCGCCCTGCCCGCCGGGCTCCTCCTGGTGCTGTTCGCCCGGGCGCTGCCCTCGGGGGTGTGGTGGTGGCGTTCACTGGTCCTGGGATCCCTCAACATCGGCGCCTTCCTCTATCTCCTCTACGTGGCCGCCTACCTGTTGCCCGGCGGGGTCGCCGCCCTGGTGATGGCGGTCCAACCGGTGATCGTCATGCTCCTGGCCGCCCTCCTGCTGGGTGACCGTCTCCGGCTGACGCACCTCCTCGCCTGCCTGCTCGGCACGTCCGGCGTGGGCCTGCTCGTGGTGGGGCCGGAGGCCGCCCTGAACCCCGTGGGGGTCCTGGCCGGGCTGGCCGCCGCCGTCTCCATGGGTACCGGTCTCGTGCTCACCAAACGCTGGGGGCGCCCCCAGGGGGTGAGCCTGCTGGGGGCCACCGGCTGGCAGCTCACCGCGGGAGGGCTCGTCCTGCTGCCCCCCACCCTGCTCCTGGAGGGGCTGCCCGCGAGCCTCAGCGCCGCCAACCTGGCCGGGTACGGGTACCTGGGGCTGGTCGGGGCGCTGCTCTCCTACGTGATCTGGTTCCGGGGGCTGGAGCGGCTGCCCGCCCTGGCCGCGTCCTTCCTGTCCTTCGCCAGCCCGCTCACCGCGACCCTCCTGGGGTTCCTCGTGCTCGACGAGACCCTCACCCCCGTCCAGGGCCTGGGCGCCCTCGCCGCGATCGGCGCGGTGCTGCTGGTCCAGCTCACCTCGTACCGGCCCGCCGGGCCCGCGCGCGGCTCCCTCCGGCGGTCCGGAGCCAGACCGGAGGAGCCCCACGAGGAACCGGTGTCCTGACGGATCCCCGATCCATGGGTCGGGTCCGGGCGCGGGTGAGCCGGGCTTCACTGAGACCGCCCCGGCACTCTCGGCCCGGTCGGGTTCGGGTGAGCCGGAGGTGGAGGATGCGGGCACCGCCGGTGAGCCGAGCGTTCCGGAGGTGCACCCACGCGTGCCCGGTGGCCGAGGATGCGGGCCGCGCCTCTCCGCGAGGCCGAGACCGGACCTGACCTCGGTCCGCGCGGTCGAGCCGAACCGAACGCGCCCTCCAGACAGAAACCAATAGAATCCTTCAGTTCGACCCGCACCGTTGACAGTGAACACGATCACAGGGCACCGTAAACAAACACGTTCACACATTTCCGATCACCGGAGGGCCGATGCTGGCCGCGCAACGGCGGGAGCTGATCCTCGAACAGGTCCGACGGGACGGCGGAGTCCGCGTGACCGAGCTGGTCGAGGCCTTCGAGGTGTCCGACATGACCATCCGACGCGACCTCGACGCCCTGGAGCACCGGGGGACGCTGGTCAAGGTGCACGGCGGGGCCGTCGCCGCCGAGGGCGCCCGGACCGCGGAACCCGGGTTCGAGGCGAAGTCCACGCTCCAGTCCGACGAGAAGCACGCGATCGCCCGGGCCGTCGCCGCGCTGGTCGAGCCGCACAGCGCCGTGGGGCTGTCCGCCGGGACCACCACCGCCCTGGTCGCGGAGCACCTGCGGGAGACCCCAGGGCTGACCGTCGTCACCAACTCGGTCCACGTGGCCGAGGTCCTCTACCGCTCCGCGCGCACCGACCAGACCGTGGCGCTCACCGGCGGGTTCCGCACCCCCTCGGACGCGCTCGTGGGCCCGATCGCCCTGGCCTCCGTGCGCGGGATCAACCTGGACACCCTGGTTCTGGGCGTGCACGGCATCCACGACCGGGCCGGGTTCACCACGCCCAACCTGATGGAGGCCGAGACCAACCGGGCCCTGGTGGAGGCGGCCGGGACCCTGGTGGTCGCCGCCGACCACACCAAGTGGGGCACGGTCGGACTCAGCACCATCGCCCCGTTGGACCGCTGCGACGTGCTCGTCACCGACGACCGGATCTCCGGCGCCGCACGTGAGACCCTCCAGGACCGCGTGGGCCGTCTCGTGGTCACCGACGTCACCGGGGAGGACGGATGAGGAAGACCGCCGCGCGACTGGCCGACGGCCGCGAGATCATCTACTACGACGAGGAGGACGGCGCCCGCGAGGAGGTCCCGGACCGGCGCGACCTGCCGCCCACCGCCTCCGGCTCCGAGCTGCGCTGGGACCCGCTCCGGCGCGAGTGGGTGGTCATCGCCGCGCACCGCCAGGACCGCACCCACCTGCCGCCCAGCGACGAGTGCCCGCTCTGTCCCTCCCGGGGTGACCACCGCTCCGAGGTGCCCTCCGCCTCCTACGACGTCGCGGTCTTCGAGAACCGCTTCCCCGCCCTGAGCGGGCCCGAGGGCCGCTGTGAGGTGGTCTGCTTCTCCTCCGACCACGACACCTCGCTCGCCGCGCTCGGGCCCCGGCGCGTGCGCACCGTCGTCGACGCCTGGGCCGACCGCACCGAGGAGCTGTCCGCCCGGCCCGGGGTGGCCCACGTGTACGTCTTCGAGAACCGGGGCCGGGAGATCGGGGTGACCCTGCACCACCCGCACGGGCAGATCTACGCGCTGCCCTTCGTCACGCCCCGGGCCGAACGCGACCTCGACTCGGCCCGTCGGCACCGCGCCGCCACCGGCGGGGACCTGTTCTCCGACATCCTGGCCGCCGAGAGCGCGGGTCCCCGCGTGGTGCTGCGCAACGAACACTGGACCGCCTTCGTCCCCGAGGCGGCCCGCTGGCCCGTGGAGGTCCACGTCTACCCCCATCGGGCCGTGCCCGACCTGCCCGCCCTGGACGACGGCGAGCGCACCGCCCTCGCGGAGCTCTACGCCGACCTCCTCGGCCGCGCGGACCGGCTGTACGACACCCCGCTGCCCTACGTCTCCGCCTGGCACCAGGCGCCCGCCCACGACCCGGAGGCGCGCGGGCTGGCCCGGCTGCGCCTCGAACTGTTCTCCGTGCGCCGCGCCCCGGGCAGACTCAAGTACCTGGCCGGGACCGAGTCCGGCGCGGGTGTGTTCAGCAACGACGTGGCCCCCGAGACCACGGCCCGACGACTCCGAGAGGTCTGATCCGTGAAACTCCTCGTCACCGGCGGAGCCGGATACGTGGGCAGCGTCGTCACCGCCCTCCTGACCGGGGCCGGGCACGGGGTCACCGTGCTCGACGACCTCTCCACGGGGCACCGGGACGCGGTCGCCCCGGAGGCGACCCTGGTCGAGGGGGACCTGCGCACCGCCGCCGACGTGCTCGACCCGTCCTTCGACGGGGTCGTGCACCTGGCCGCGAAGTCCCTGGTCAGCGAGTCCGTCCGGGACCCGGGGCCGTACTGGGACACCAACGTGGGCGGCACCCTGGCCCTGCTGGAGGCCGCGCGGACCCACGGGGTGCGCCGTCTGGTCTTCTCCTCCACCGCCGCCACCTACGGCGACCCGCCCACGGACGCGCCGCTGCGCGAGACCGACCCGGCACTGCCCACCAACCCCTACGGCGCGAGCAAGCTCGCCGTGGACCACATGCTGGCCGGGTGGACACGGGCACACGGGCTGGGCGCGGTGAGCCTGCGCTACTTCAACGTCGCCGGGGCCCACCTGGGGTTCGGTGAACGGCACGAGCCCGAGACCCACCTCATCCCGAACCTGCTCCGGGTGGCCTCCGGGAAGGTCCCGCACGCCTCGGTCTTCGGTACCGACTACCCCACCCCGGACGGCACCGCCGTCCGCGACTACCTGCACGTGGCCGACCTCGCCGACGCCCACCTTGCGGCACTGGAGCACGCGGCGCCCGGCTCCCACCGGGTGTTCAACCTGGGCGGTGGCGGCGGTTCCTCGGTGCGCGAGGTCCTGGCCGCCGTGCGGCGGGTCACGGGACACCCGGTTCCGGTGGTGGAGGGGCCCCGGAGGGACGGTGACCCGGCGGTACTGGTCGCTGCCGTCGACCGGGCCCGCCAGGAGCTGGGGTGGGAACCCACCCGCGGGCTCGACGAGATCGTGGCGCACGCGTGGGAGTCCGCCCGCGCCGGGGAGTCCTCCCGGTGAGCGCCGCGACGGGGTTCCGGGAGGCGTTCGGCGCGGATCCCGAAGGAGTGTGGACCGCACCGGGACGGATCAACCTCATCGGTGAGCACACCGACTACAACGACGGCTTCGCGCTCCCCATCGCCCTGCCCCACGCACTGACCGTGGCCGCCGCGCGCCGCCCGGACGCCCGGGTGCGGCTGCGTTCACGGGAGTTCCCCGACGTCTTCGAGGCACGGCTGGCCGACCTCTCCCCCGGTACGGTGCCCGGCTGGGCCGCCTACCAGGCGGGCGCGCTGTGGGCGTTGGCCGACGAGGGGCACCCGATCGGCGGACTGGACCTGATGGTGGAGAGCGGCATCCCCACCGGGACGGGGCTGTCCACCTCGGCGGCGGTGTGCTGCGCGACGATCCTGGCCGCCACCGGTCTGCACGGGTCGGAGCCCGCTCCGGCGGAGGTGGCGCGGCTGGCCCAGCGGGCGGAGAACGACTTCGTCGGGATGCCCTGCGGGATCATGGACCAGTCCGCGGTCATGCTGGCCGACGAGGGTCGGGCGCTCTTCCTGGACTGCCGTTCCCTGGAGACCGAGCAGGTGCCGTTCGACCCGGCCGCCCACGGGTTGTCGCTGCTGGTGGTGGACACCCGGGCGCCGCGTCGACTGGTCGAGGGCGCCTACGGCGAGCGGCGGCGCGCCTGTGAGGAGGCCGCCCGGACCCTGGGGGTGCGGGCGCTGCGCGACGTCTCCCTCGGGGGTCTGGCGCCGGCGCTGGCCGCGCTGCCCGACCCCGTGGTCCGCCGCCGGGTGCGGCACGTGGTCACCGAGAACGCGCGGGTCCTGGAGACGGCGGCGCTCTTCCGGGCCGGGCGGCCACGTGAGGCGGGCCCTCTGTTCACCGCCTCACACGCCTCCCTCCGGGACGACTTCGAGGTGAGCGTGCCCGAGGTGGACACGGCGGTCACCGCCACGCTCTCCTCCGGTGCGCTGGGGGCCCGGATCACCGGCGGCGGTTTCGGCGGCTGTGTCATCGCCCTGGTGGAGTCCGGGGCCGAGGCGGACTGCGGCAAGGCGGTACGGGCGGCCTTCGCCGAGCGCGGCCACACCGAACCGGTGGTGTTCACCGCCCTGCCCTCCGCCGGAGCCCGCCGCCTGGGCTAGGGAGTGTGCTTCGGATGCTTCCCCGGTGGCGGCGGAGCCGTCACCGGTGCGAGCGGACTCGCCCCTACTGTGCGCTGCCACGCGAGCTCCGCAGCCTCGCACAGCGGGGCCCGCCCGGGGTTGGCTGTCCGAGCCTCATCGGCGCGGCCGAAGGCAGTCTGGTGGCAACGCGGGGACGCGGCGCCGCAGGAGTCCGTTGGGGGTGGCGGCGACGGGCGGGAGGAACGATCCACAGAGCACGATCTAGGGAAGGAAGGTCCGGATACGCCGCGCCTCGGTCTCGCTGCCGACCTCGCGGTAGAGCCGTTCGGCCTCCACCAGGTGGTCCATCCAGTTCCGCTCCCCGGCCAACTGGGTCACACCGGCCAGCGCCTCACGCACCCGGGCCATCTGCACGGTGTGGCCCCCGGCCTCGAAACCCGCCAGGGAGAGCTCCAGTTCGCCCCGGGCCTCCCCGCCGCGGCGCTTGCCGTTGAGCGCGCGCCCCCGTTCCAGGCGCACCCTGGCGAGGTTGACCTCGTCCGCCGGAGGGGCGGCGAAGACCCCCCGAGCCGCGTCCAGCCGCTCCAGGGCGTGGTCGAAGCGGCCCAGGGTCACCAGCGACCGTCCGCGCAGCAGGTCCAGTACCGCCGCCCCGCCCGGTCGACCCTCCGGGTTCCGGAGCGGTTCGACCAGGTCGAACAGGTCCAGTGCCTCCTGGTCGCGCCGGTCCCGCTGGGCGACGACGCCCCGGCCCTCCAGGGACGCGGCGCGCGCCCGGTCGTCTCCCTCGGCCTCGGCCAGCATGAGGGAGGCGACGAACTCACGGTCGGCGCCCACCAGGTCCCCCGCGTCGAGCAGGACCAGGCCCAGGAGGTGGCGGACCCAGGCCTCCAACCCGGTGTCACCGAGAGCCCGGGCCGCGCGCAGGCTCGCTTCGAGGAGGTCGGTACGGCCGTCGACCGTCCCGGACTCGTGCTCGGCCCATCGCGCGCAGGCCCGCAGGGAGTCCATGTTGGTGCGCATCCAGGCGTTGGCCTCCTCCGGCCCCTCGACGTCGAGCAGGACGGTGTTCTGAGGAGTGTCCTTCTTCTGATCGGTGTCCACGGGTTGGCCCCCTTCGTGGCGAACACGCACACCGGGCGGTCACCACGCCGCCGACGTCTCCGCTGGCCGAACCGCGCCCGGTGCTCGGGTGCCCATGATGGTCGAGACCGGAGGAATCCACCAGGAGTTTCACGGGCCGCTCCGGGCCCCGAACAGTGGACCGACGCGAGGGAAAGCCCGGGCCACCAGGGAGGACGCAGAACGGGACTCCGGACCGCGCGTCCGGACCTGGCCACGTCGCTGGGGCGCCAGGTGCTGCGGAGGACCGGGCCCCGCGCCCCGGGTCTTGCCGAGGGCGTTCCCGTGGGCGAGGGTTGCTGGTGCACGGCAAGACCACTGACGCCGGAGGGTCCCATGGGAGTGCGGTTCGGACTGTTGGGCACGGGCTTCTGGGCCACCGCGACCCACGGCGCGGCGTTGGCCGCGCACCCGGAGGTGACCCTGGTCGGGGTGTGGGGGCGTGACCCGGCGAAGGCGGCGGAGCTGGCCGAGGGACTGGGCGCACGGCCCTACGAGGACGTGGACGCGCTCCTCGGCGACGTCGACGCCGTCGCGATCGCCCTCCCCCCGGACGTCCAGGGCGACCTGGCCCTGCGCGCGGCCCGGGCCGGGAAACACCTGCTGCTGGACAAGCCGCTCGCCCTGTCCGTCGGGGCGGCCGACGCGATCGTGGCCGAGACACGGGCGCGCGGCCTGGCCTCCGTGGTCTTCTTCACCAGCCGCTTCTCCGATTCGGTGAACGACTTCCTGGCCCGCGCCGCCGACGACGGCGGCTGGGACGGGGTGCGGGCGACCCTCTTCGCGTCGATCTTCCAGCCGGGCAACCCGTACGGGGCCTCACCCTGGCGCCGGGAACGGGGAGGCCTGTGGGACGTGGGGCCGCACGTGCTCTCGGTGGTGCTGCCCGTCCTGGGACCGGTCGAGGAGGTCACGGCGGTCACGGGTCCCCGGAACAGCGTGCACGTGCTCACGCGGCACCGGGGCGGGGCGGTGGGCTCCCTCTCGGTGACCCTCGACGCCGCACCGGAGGCGGGGGCCTTCTCCGTCGACCTCTACGGCGAGCACGGGTGGCGGGCGGTCCCGGGCGGGGACCGGAACGCGGTCGAGGCCTTCGGCTCGGCCGTCGACCGCCTGTTGGCGCAGCTGCGCGACTGCCCCGGTGACCCGTGTGACGTGCGGTTCGGCCGGGACGTCGTGGCCGTCCTCGCCGCCGCGGAGGAGTCCGCGAGCGCGGGAAGAACGGTGCGCGTTCCCGGGGCCACCGGAACGCGTCCGGTGGCCCCGGGCTGAGTCGTCGTGCGGCGGATCAGGCCGTACTGGTGTTGTTCCTGGAGTACATGCCGTCGGCGAGGTACACGATGCCTGCGGCGACCAGGACCTGAACGATCAGCACGAACAACCAGAACCCGGTGAAGAGGCTCGCGATCCAGCCGCCGATGAAGGCGGCGACGATGCCCAGGAGCAGGGTCAGCCAGATGGGCAGGTGCTGCTTTCCGGGAACAATGAGACGTCCGAGCGCACCGATGATCAGACCAACAATGATCGCGGTGATGATTCCAGTGATCTCCACGAGTCCCTCCCCAGGTAGACGCGTTCTCCCCGTTCCCGCTCCGCGAGCCGTGGACACCGGACCAGACAAAGCTTTTGCCCCGCATTGTGCACTTTGAACTCTGGGCGGCCACGTACTGCCATCCGTGTGTACACGGACCGCCAGGGGGCAGAACTCCCTCTGTCGACGTCGAGAGAGGTCCCCTCATGCCCCCTCCTGACGATGAGCGCCCAGAGACGGAACACCCCCCGGGGACGGTGTCGTCCGCCCGTCACGTGAGCGGCACGGTGGTCCAGGTCGGCACCGTCCGGGGTCCGGTGACCCTGCACGGCGGTCCCCGCTCACCCGTACCCCGACAGCTCCCGGTCCCGCCACGGCTGTTCACCAACCGGGAGCCCGAGTTCCAGCACCTGGAGGACCTGCTCCACGACGTCACCCGTGACGGCAGCGGCCGGACCGTCGTGCTGACCGGGACCGGTGGAGTGGGCAAGACCGCCCTGGCCACGCGTTTCCTGGGCGACGTCGGGACGTCCTTCCCGGACGGAGCCCTCTACGCCGACCTGCTCGGTTTCACCCAGGAGGGACCGGCCGACCCCTCCGACGTCCTGGACGTGTTCCTACGGGCCCTGGGCGCGGATCCCGCCTCGATCCCACACGAGTTCTCCGCCCGCGCGGCGGCCTTTCGCAGCCACACCCACGGACAGCGGATCGCGGTCCTGCTCGACAACGCCGTGTCCGCGGCACAGGTCCGCGCCCTCACTCCGGGCCAGGGTGCCCACCTGCTCATCGTGACCACCAGGTTGCGCCTGTCCGGCCTCGGACTGGACGGATCGACCGTGCTGGACGTCCGGCCGCTCGGTGAGGCGGAGGCCGTGGATCTGGTGTCCCGCATGCTGGGCGACGACCGGGCCCGCTCCGAACCCGTGTCCGCCCGCCGCCTGGTGTCCCTGTGCGGCCGCCTCCCGCTCGCCCTGAAGGCCGCCGTGAGCAGCCTGGCGCTGCGGCCGCACCAACCCCTGAGTCGGCTGGTGTCCAGGTTGAGCAGCGAGGAGGACCGCCTCGCCGGGCTCAACCGCGACCGGGAGCTGTCAGTGGACACCGTCTTCACCACCTCCTACCACCTGTTACCCGAGCCCGCGCGACGCCTGTACCGCCTGCTCGGTCTCCTCCCCGGACGGGACGTCACCCCCGAGGCCGCCTCCGCGCTGCTCGACCGCGCACCCACCGAAGCCGAGGACCTGCTCACCGACCTGGTCGCGGCCAATCTCCTGGAGGAGGCCCCGGGAGGGAGGTTCCGCCAGCACGACCTGGTCCGGTTGCACGCCCGCGCCCTGGCTGAGGCGGAGGAGCCACAGGCCTCGTCCGACGCGGCCCTGGACCGGGTCCTGGAGTACTACCTCACCACCGCCGCCGCGGCCGACCGCGCCCTGAACCCCGGCCGTTGGCACCTCGCACCCGTCTTCGACGGGCCACCGGAACGCGAGTTCGGTTCGAGGTCCGAGGCTCTGGACTGGCTGGAGTCCGAGCTGGAGGTCCTCCGCGCGACCGTGCGTTTCTGTGAGTCGACGGGCAGGCACTCCACGTGCTGGCAGCTGTGTGAGGCGCTGCTCAGCTTCTTCATCCTGAGAAAACACCTGCTCGTGTGGCGGGAGGTCGGTCGGCACGGCCTGGCCTCCGCGCGCCTGCTCTCCGACCCCGGGGCCCAGGCCAGGATGCTCTCCATGCTGGCGATCCAGCGTCTCAACGTCCACGAACCCGCGGAGGCCGGAGAACTCCAGATCCAGGCCCTGGAACTGTGGAGGGCCGCCGATCACGCCTTGGGAACGGCGTCGTCGTTGGAGGGCTGCGGAGTGTGCGAACTCGCGCAGGGACGTCCCGCCAGGGCGCGTCCCCACTTCGAGAGCGCGCTCGCCATCCACACCAGGCTCGGCAGGAACCGGGGGATCGCACTGATGCTGCGAAGACTCGGTGAGGTGTGCCGGGACCTCGACGACCACGTCGGTGCCGTCGACTACTTCGAGCGCGCCCTCGACTTCTTCGTCGAGTCCGAGGAGCCCTACGCCAGGACCCGGGTCCTGGCCGGGCTGGCCAGGACACACATGGCCGCCGCCGAGCCGGATCGGGCCCGGGCGGTCCTGGTCGAGGTCCTGCGGCTCAGCGATCAGGTCGGGGCGCGGGCCGAGAGGGCCGGTGCCCTGGTCATGCTCGCTGACCTCGCGGAGACCGAGGGGCGGTTCGACGAGGCCGGCGAGCTGCTCAGAGAAGCGCTGCCCGTCTATACAGGGCTGTCCTCCCCTGAAGCCGCACGGACGCGGTCGAGGTTGGACCGGCCGCCGTACACGCGACCACGCTGATCGCCCCGTCCCTGGCCGCGGCGACCACCGCACCGGTCCCGCCCCACGCCTCCGGCCAGGAGCAGGCGAGGGCGGCGACCACCCCCGCCATCACGGGTCCGGAGAGTCGCACCGGTTCGGCGAAGCCGCGCACGTACACGGCCGCCCCCCGCCGAAGGTCGAGGGCGGCCCGGGAGCCGGGCAGGGCGGCCAGGACGTCGAAGGCGCACCCACCGCCCGCGTCCGTGATGTCGACGACGTCGGCGACGTGCAGCCAACGCGCGGGGACACCGGGTGCCAGCACGACCGTCAGGTGATCGTCGAACGGCTTCGGACCTCCGGCGTCCCGCACCAGGCCCACCTGGCAGCGGATCACCCGCTCTCGTGTGCTCCTCACGCGACCCTCCCCTCACCGGTTCCCCGCGACCCGGGACGTTCGGAGACGAACACCGGGCGACGCAACGGCTGGAGGCGGGCGGGCTCCGCGGGCTCGGGCAGGTCCATGATCCGGTACATGACGCGGCGAAGGAGCTCCGCGGACCGCCCGGGAGCGGAGGTCAGCCGGGTGTGCACCGCCGAGGCGTTCTCGCTCCCCCACCGCCCGACGGCGTCCTCGACCTGCGGCCAGATCGGCTCCCCCTCCCTGTAGTGGTGGGCCAACCGGTGGAGGAGCTCCGGAGTCGAGCCGGAGGCCATGTCCGCGACACCCCCGGCCAGGAGTGGGGCGGCCCCCAGTCCCGCCGCGTAGGCGGTGACGGAGCCGGGGTCACCGACCACCGCGTCGGCGGCGACCAGGAGCCCGAGCCAGGGCGACCCCGGGGCGAGGACGCGCAGCCCCCGACGCCGGGCCTCGGAGAACCAGCCCAGGACCTGACGTGGGCCGTGACCCCACCAGATCCCGGGGTGCAGGATCACGGCGGCCATGTACCCGCACGGCATCTCGTCCACGAGCTGGTCCACGAGGTCAGGATGGCGCCCCCAGACGCCCGCGGGACCCCAGGTACTGGTGACGACCACCAGCTTCTGGCCCTCCCCGACCCCCGCCGCACGCCGGAACCACCGCCGTTCGGGGAGAGCGGCGACGGCCCGGTCGTAGCAGGGGTCACCCACCTCGTGGATGATCTCCGCCGTCTCCGGGACGGTGGAGACGAGGGCCGCTCTCTGGGCACCGTGCGCCACGCCGATGGCGGAGGGCACCAGCCGCCCGTACCGGGTGAGCGCACCGGGGACGGCACCGCCCACGGGCCGCGCGACCGCCGGGCCGTAGCCGTTCCCGCGCGCCGGATGCCGGGAGAAGCCGGTTCCGTGCGGCAGCACCAGCACGGGCGCCCTGACCTGTTCCAGGAGTCCGTGGTTGGCGGCGACCGCCAGGTCGTAGTCGAAGGAGGTGGCCTCCGACCACGACAGGACCGCGGCGTCCAACCCGTGCAGGAACGCCCGTCCGCTCGACTCGAACTGTGAGCCGGGTGCGAGGGTCCAGACCACCTGGACCCGACGGTCGTTCTCCAGCAGAGTCCCCATGAACTCGCTGAGGCGGTCGCCGGACTGTTGGCTGTGGACGACCGCGAGGACGGTCCTCTCGGGGCGCACCGTCAGCGGGAAGACCGGGCCGGTGTCACCCCGCATCCAGGATCTGCTCATTTCGCTCCTTCTGATCTTCACTGTCTGACCAGAACCAACTCTGGGCGAAATGTCTGATCCAATCCTGGAGGACCGCTTTCGACTTCCTTGCGGAACCTTGCGGGATTCCTATGGCCGTCTGTCGAGGAGCCCGGAGTCGAGTGCCTCCGCCTTGCCGACCGCCACCCGGGAGGTGACGTCACCCCACTTGACGTCATCGGCATCGAGGCGAACGGCGCAATCGAACAGGACAACCACAACGGACACGGATGAAAATCCCATCTTCGCGAAGGCGACAGCAGATGTTCTGGCCGCAACAAGAGTGACCGCAGTGGACACTGCGGTCACGGACGCCCGTAGATTACCGACGCCAAGCAGAAGATGTGGAGAAATTGAGGGGTAAAGAAGAAATCTTGCTTCAGTGTCCCGGCATCCCGAAGCTGGTGCTTGCTTCCAACTTGAGCATTATGGGAGGTAGATGGCGGGTGCGCAGGGGTTCGAGCAGCTGTATCGCGTGCCTCCAGTTGGTCAGGGCCGCCTCCTCGTCCCCCTCCGTACGGCACAGGTCACCCAGCCGGTTCCAGGCCAGTCCCTCGTCCAGGACCGAGAGGTTCGCCCGTGCCTCCTCCCGGGCCGCCTGGTACCTCATACGCGCCGACGACAGGCGTCCCTGGGCGACGTGAACGTCCCCCAGGACGTTCAGGACCTGGGGGATGAGGCTCGCGATCCCCGAGGTCCGGATCCGGTGGAGCGCGTTGGCCAGGACCTCCTCCGCCTCGCCCACCCGCCCCAGCTCCAGCAGGGCCAGGCCCAGGCCGTTCTCGTTGTTGAGCTCGGCTGGCGTGGCGCCCATCGCCCGGAAACCCTCGCGGGCGGCCAGGAAGTGCTCCAGCGCCTCCTGGTAGCGACACAGGTAGTTGGCGATGGATCCCAGGTTGAGTCGCGCCTGCGTGGCTCCGTAGAGGTCGCCCAGTGCCTGGAAGATCCGCAGCGCCTGTTGGCAGGACTCCAGGGCCCTGCGGTGGTATCCCAGTTCGAAACCGGTCCGGGCGACGCCCATCAGGACGGCGCCCTCCATCCGGCGGTCGCCCAGCGATCGGCAGAGGGGCAGGGCCTCCTCGAAGGAGGCCTCGGCCGCCTCGAAGTCCCCCGTCTCGTTGTGGAGACCGCCCATGTGGGTGAGGACGCGTACCTGCCCGAACCGGTCACCGAGGCGCCGGAACTCGGACAGGGCGAAGCGGTAGTGGTCCATCGCCCCCGGCTCATCGCTCGCACGGGCCCGCAACGTCCCCATCCGGACCCGGGCATGGGCCACCCCGAGGTCGTTCCCCTCCCGGGTCCAGAAGGCGATGGCCGTCTCCAGGCCGTCCGCGGCCTCCGGATCCGCGAGGTTGGCCCGCACACACCCGAGTTCGTAGAGGGCGTGCGCCAGACCGGTCGCCGAGTCGAGTTCACGCCACGCCCCCACCGCGTCCTCAAGGAACCTCTCCGCACGGTCCCAGGGGCCCGCGTTGCCCAGGAGCCCCGCCATCGCCAGAGGGATCCGGGCGGCGTGCTCGACGAACCCGTGGCGTCGCGCGTGGGCCAGAGCGGCCTCGATGGTGGGAAAGACCTCGGTGAACCAGGCGTGGGCCTCCTTCGGTCCCGGGAACCGGGGCAGCGCCGAGCTGAACGGCGGCAGGT
This sequence comes from Nocardiopsis sp. iso_237, assembly GCF_056173345.1. Lineage (NCBI taxonomy): Bacteria > Bacillati > Actinomycetota > Actinomycetes > Streptosporangiales > Nocardiopsidaceae > Nocardiopsis > Nocardiopsis sp. iso_237. The sequence goes on from NZ_CM149669.1 coordinate 5,944,689, forward strand.
CCCACAGCCGGTAGCGACCCGGTTGGACCACCCGGTCGGCGTGGTCCAGGGCGGCCAGGTAGTGGTCGAGGATCCGGCCGTCGATCGCCCGGCGCTCCCCTTCGGACGTCACCATCCGGGACCGCAGCGCGGCGAAGTCCCGCAGTGAGTCGTGCATCCGGAAGCGCCCGGGGGCGACCTCCTCCACGAGGTGGTGGTCCAACAGTTCCTCGATGGCGGACTCCATCTCGTCCCAGTCTCCGACGGCGGCCGCCGCCGCGTAGTCGGAGACCAGGGCCGTGGGGTGCAGTCCGAGGCACAGGAAGGTGCGCTGGGCCCGAGGACTGAGCTCGTCGTAGGACAGGGCGAACACGGTCGACACCCCGCGCATCAGGGTCCTCGTCACGCCCCGAGCGCTGTCCGCGATCTGGTCCGCCAGGTACGCCGGAGTCCACGAGGGATGACTCTGGAGGTATCCCGACCCCACGCGCAGGGCGAGGGGAAGGTTCCACATCTGCCGCACCGCCCGGTCCATGCCCTCGGTCTCCGGGGCGAGGCCGGTGAAGGCCGAGAACATCCGCACCGCCTCCTCCTGGCCGAGCGATTCCAGCCTGATCCGCTGGGCCCCCTCCACGTCCAGCAGGATCTGCCTGCTCGTCACCAGCACGACGCTGTGGGGTGTCCCGGGGATCAGGGGCCCCACCTGCCCTCCCTTGGCGTCGTCCAGGAGCAACAGGACGCGTCGGCCCATCAGCCGCTCGTGCCACAGGGCCAGGCGCGCCTCCGGCTCACGGGGGATGCGCTCACCCGGGACCCCCGTCATCAGCAAGAGGCTGAACAGCGCCTGCTGTGAGGTGACACCGCGCAGTTCGATCTGGAGCCGGACGTCGAACTCGTCCCTGAGCAGATGGGCCACGTGCGCGGCGAGGGAGGTCTTCCCGACCCCGCCCATGCCCGAGATCACCTGCACGACCGTCGAACTCCCCGCCGCCCTGGCGCGCCCCACCAGGAGGTCCGTCTCCTCGCCACGGCCCACGAAGAGCGGGGCGGCCGCACGCAGGGTGTCCCGAACCTCCGGCCGGTCGTTCCGCCGGAACGGTCGCCCGTCTCCGGGGGGCGCGGAGGCGGTGCCCTCCCCGCCCTCGACCAACTGTTGGAAGAGGGCGCTGGTCGCCCGGTTGGGCTCCACGCCCTCCTCACGCCTGCGACGGTCGCGCAGCTCGTTGTACTCGCTGATCGCCTCGGCGGTACGACCCGTGGCCGCCAGTGCCCGCATGCGGAGGTAGACGAACCTCTCCTCGGGGGGATGGTCCTCCAAGCGCGCCAGGACCTCGTCGAACGCTCCGAGTTCGAGCTGGCACTCGGACCACTGGGCGAGGAGCCGTGCCCGGTCGGCCGCCATGCGGTGGCGCGCGCCCTCGGCCCAGGCGCCGTCGAGCCCGGCGAGGGGTTCGCCCCGCCACAGCGCCAGGCCCCGGTCCAGGAGTTCGACGGCCTCGGCGCGACGGCCCTGACGGGTCAACCGCCCCGCCTGCTCGGCCCATCCCCTCGCCCGGTGCCAGTCGACGTTCTCGCGGGCCGTCCGTAACCGGTAGCCGTGGGCCCGTTGGACGATGGTGGCGTCCGCGTCGGCCTCACGCAGGCGGCGGCGCACCCTGCTGACGTGTGAATGCAGGCTTCCTCGCACGGTCTCGGGAGGGTTCCGGCCCCACACGGACTCGATCAGGGTCGATGCGGAGACGATCCGGTCGGCGGATTCCGCCAGGATCGAGAGGATCAGGCTCTCCTTGGGGGTTCCGGTTTCCACTGGTCGGTTCGCCACCAGTATCCGCGGACTCTGGGCCAGAAGCTGTATGTCCAACCTGTCACCACCCAACTCCCTACCATAGTGCCATCCGCAATTATGGATTTCCAGGATTATGGATTCGGACATCTACAACAGGAGCCACCTGACCAGCAGAAACACACAGGAGACCAGGAGTGGGAACAGTGGCGTAGGCATCGCTTCGCCAGAGCGATACCATTCTCGGAGAGACTGCACAGGAAAGAGGAAAAGGCGAAATCACATTCCTTCGCACGTGCATCAGAACGGCCTGCCCAAGCCCATCGGGACCAAGGGCCCTCTCTGGCACGGGGAACCCGGTCACCTCGGAATTCGGCCGGAGGAGCCGCACCGGGAACCGGAGCCCGGGACCCCCGTCTCCCGGGGCGGAGTCCGCTTCGCCGGGGTTCTGCCGTCCGCAGAAGGCCACCGCGACCCCTCCCGCTCCGGCGCTCGCGCGGCGTAGGCTCGCAGGGTCGGGACACGGCAACACGGGAGGCACCGATGTCCGAAGGCGTCCTGCGCGCGCTGGACGAGGCCCGCGAGGGCGACCGCTCCCGGGCGCGTCCCGCGGAGCCCCTGATGCGCGACCTCATCGGTGACCTGCTGCGCCGTACCCGGGTGGAGCAGGGCCGCACCCTGCGCGAGGTGGCCGAGGACGCCCAGGTCTCCCTGCCCTACCTGTCGGAGGTCGAACGCGGCCGCAAGGAGGCCTCCTCCGAGGTCCTCGCCGCGATCTACCGCTCACTGGGCCTGAGCATCATCGACGTCCTCGGTGAGCTCCACCGGCGCACCCTCCTCGCCCGGTACGGGGCCGTCACCCAGCCCGCGTCGCCCCGCGTCGTCGACAGCATCGGCACGGGTTCGGGCATGGTCGTCCGGAACCGGTCGACGCTCGGGGGCATGCGCGTCCAGACGCCCGCGCCGGGCCGCCGGACCGGCGTGGTGTCGCTCGCGGCCTGACCACCGCGTCCGAGCCGCGAACGGCCCCGGGCGCACCCGGGGCCGCGCTCACTCAGGCAGCGACCTGCGCCAGGTCGCGGGTGGTGATGACCTCGTCCACCAGGCCGTACTCCCGGGCCTGCCACGCGGTGAAGATCTTGTCCCGGTCGGTGTCGGCCCGCAGCCGCTCCTGGGTCTGGCCGGTGTGCCGCGACAGGATCTCCTCCACCTGGGACCGGACCCGCAGGATCTCGGCGGCCTGGATCTCCAGGTCGGCGGCCTCGCCCCGACCCTCCGTGGACGGCTGGTGCAGCAGGACCCGGGCGTGCTCCAGCGCCGCCCGTTTGCCCGGGGCCCCGGCGGCGAGCAGCACGGCCGCGGCGGAGGCGGCCTGTCCCATGCAGACCGTGGCCACGTCCGCGCGGACGAAGCTCATCGTGTCGTAGACGGCCGTCAGCGCGGTGTTCGAGCCGCCCGGTGAGTTGATGTACAGCTGGATGTCCAGGTCAGGGCTCTCGTAGTCCAGGTGGAGCATCTGCGCCATGACCACGTTGGCCACGTCGTCGTCGAGCGGCGTGCCCAGGAAGACGATGCGCTCGGACAGCAGCCTGCTGAACACGTCGAACGAACGCTCTCCGTTGGGGGTCCGCTCGACGACCATCGGTACCGTGTAGCGCCCGCTCATCGGGTGGCCCCCCGCGCTCCGAAGCCGGTCGAGCCCCGACCCAGGCGCATCACGCCCTCCATCTGGTCGATCGACTCCACCACGTGGTCGACGAACCCGTAGTCGCGCGCCTCCTCGGCGGTGAACCAGGCGTCCCGGTGCTGGTCGGCGGTGATGGTCTCCTCGCTCTGACCGCTGTGCCGCGCGATCAGCTCGATCATCGTCCGCTTGGTGTGCGCGAGGTTCTCCGCCTGGATGGCGATGTCCGCCGCCGTGCCGCCCAGACCGCCGGACGGCTGGTGCATCATGATCCGCGCGTGCGGCAGGCTGTACCGCTTGCCGGAGGCGCCGGTGCAGGCGAGGAACTGGCCCATGCTCGCGGCGAACCCCATGACGAGGGTGGACACGTCGTTGGGGACGAAGTTCATCGTGTCGTAGATGGCGAGCCCGGCGGAGACCACACCCCCGGGGCTGTTGATCGCCAGGGTGATGTCCCGGTGCGGGTCCTCGTCCGCGAGCAGGAGCAGCTGGGCGCAGACACGGTTGGCGCTCTCCTCGTCGACCTGCGTTCCCAGGAGAACGACGCGGTTGCCCAGCAGCCGCGCCGCGAGCTGGTCGTCGAAGCTCCCGGTCGGCGCGTGCTCCGCGACGAGTTGTTGGTGGATCGGCATGGGCCCTCCTCGGTCCGGCGTCCGGGGAACGGACACTCGTCCGTTCCCGCCGGTCCTCCCAGCCTGGGCCGGGGAGGGCTCTGACCTCCACACTTTCGGCCCGGGGCAGATCTGCCACGGGCAGAGCGGGGGCGACTCAGGTGTCGTCTATGGCCTCACGCAGGTCACGCAGGACGTCGAGGACCATCGGGCGCAGGGAGGGCCTTATCGCGTCGAAGACCTGGCGCTGTTTGCGCTCCATGTACTTGCGCCGTTCGGCCAGCACCCGTTCGCCCTCCTCGGTGATGGCCACCACGGTGCTGCGTTCGTCACGCTCCGAACGGCGCCGGACCATCATTCCCTTGCGTTCGAGCTGTTGGATCATCCGGGTGGCCGACGGGGACGACACGCCGACGATGTGAGCAACAGCACCGACACTCGGGTTGTCCATGCCGCGCACCGCTTCCATCAGCAACGACTGTGTCAGGGTGAGTTCTTCGGCACCCCGATGCCCGTGTCCGCCCCGCGAGCGGGCATGGAGCGCGGCGTTGATCAGTTCGGTCCACACACGCTGGAACTCCTCGAGTTCGGCGGCGTTGGGCTCGAGTGATTCCTGCTGATCAGAACAGGGCTCGGGGGTCTCGTCGGGCACGAAACGGTCCTCGCAGGCTGGGCAGTGACGCGGGTCCTCGACCCGCGCGGAGGTTTGACGTTTGTGTAGTCTAGCTATTAAATAGCTAGCGCACGCAAGTTCAAGTTAATCCATGCCCCCTCAAAACGGTAACGACACCCCGTCCACCGATCCGGTTGTGGCGGAGTTGTCTGCTGCGGGGGTGTGGACGTCCGCCCGAACACCCGGGTGGGCCCGGACCGGTCCGGGAGGGGCGCATTGACAACAGTGCTGGTCGCGCATTTCATCACAGCTGCGGTCGCACCGTTACTGGTGCGCCTCTGGGGCCGTAACGGCTTCTACGCGCTCGCGATCGTCCCGGGTCTGGCCACCGTGTGGGCCCTCTTCCAGCTCCCCGCCGTGCTCAACGGCGAGAGCCTCTCCGAGTCCGTCGCGTGGGCACCCCAGTTCTCGCTCCGGCTCGGCCTCCACATGGACGCCCTCGGCCTGGTCATGACGCTCATCGCCGCGGGCGTGGGCACGCTGATCCTGATCTACTGCGCGCGTTACTTCAACGACTCCGAGCCCGGTCTCGGGCGCTTCGCCGGTGTGTTCGTCGCCTTCGCCGGGGCCATGCTCGGCCTCGTGCTGGCCGACGACCTCATCCAGCTCTTCATCTACTGGGAGCTGACCACGGTCTTCTCCTACCTCCTCGTCGGCCACAACGCCGAGATGAAGGAGAGCCGCCGGGCGGCGATGACGGCCCTGACCGTCACCACCTTCGGCGGTCTGGCGATGCTCGTCGGCATGATCATGCTCGGCGAGACGGCCGGGACCTACGTGATCTCCGAGATCGTCGCGGACCCGCCCCCCGCGGACACCGTGGTCACCTCGGCCCTGGTGCTGATCATGATCGGCGCCATGTCCAAGTCGGCGCTGTTCCCCTTCAGCCTGTGGCTGCCCGCCGCCATGCAGGCGCCCACGCCGGTCTCCGGCTACCTGCACGCCGCGGCGATGGTCAAGGCCGGCGTCTACCTGGTCGCCCGCCTCACCCCGGCCTTCGGCGACGTCGCCGTCTGGCAGGGCATGGCCCTGTTCTTCGGCGTGGCCACCATGGTCTTCGGCGGCTGGAAGGCGCTGCGCCAGTACGACCTCAAGCTCGTCCTGGCCTACGGCACCATCAGCCAGCTCGGCTTCCTCATCGCCCTGCTGGGCACGGGAACCCGCGCCGCGGCCCTCGCCGGTATCGCGATGCTGGTCGCGCACTCGCTGTTCAAGGCCCCGCTGTTCCTCGTGGTCGGCATCATCGACCACAGCACCGGCACACGGGACCTGCGCGAACTGTCCGGCCTGCGCCGCTCCATGCCCACCACCTACTGGGTCTCGGTCGTGGCCCTGGCCTCCATGGCCGGTCTGCCTCCCACCGCGGGCTTCGTGGCCAAGGAACTGGCCTTCGGCGCCTACACCCACGGCGGCACCCTGGACACCGTGGTCCTGACCGGGCTCGTCCTGGGCTCGACCCTCACGGTCGCCTACAGCCTCCGCTTCCTGTGGGGCTCCTTCTTCGACAAGGAGGGCGTCCAGCCCACCCCGGTCCACGCCCCTGGCGCGCTCTTCCTCGCCCCGGCCGTGGTCCTGGCTGCGCTGAGCCTGTTCGGCGGCCTCCTCTCCTACTGGACCGACCCCCTCTTCGCGGTCTACGCCGACACGGTCCCGCAGGGGGAGCACGAGACCTACCAGACCTACCTGGCCCTGTGGCACGGCTGGGAGCTTCCGCTCCTGATGTCCGCCATCTGCGTGGTCGGCGGTCTGGTCCTCTTCTCCTTCCGTAACCGGGTGGTGTGGCTGGGCACCCGTCTGGCCTTCGTCAACCCCGAGCGCAACTACCGGCGGATGCTCGCCGGGCTGGAGAACCTGGCCCTCCAGGTCACCGGCAGCACCCAGCGCGGTTCGCTCCCGGTCTACCTCGGCACCATCCTGATCGTCCTGGTCGTGGCGGCCGGGATCCCGATGATCACCGGCAGGATCTGGGACGGCCCCCAGCCGGAGCTCCGGCTCTGGGACACCCCGGTCCAGATCATCCCGGCCCTGATCATCGTCATCACCTGCCTGCTCATCCTGTTCGTGCGGCGCCGCCTGTTCGCGGTGATCCTTGTGGGGATCGGCGGGTACGGCGTGGCCGCGCTGTACTTCCTCCAGGGCGCGCCGGACATCGCGCTCACCCAGTTCCTGGTCGAGACCGTCAGCCTGGTGGTCTTCGTCCTGGTGCTGCGCCGCTTCCCGTCCCACTTCTCGGCACCGGCCCTCAAGGGCCGCCGGATCTGGAACATGATCATCGGTCTGGCGACGGGCCTCATGGTGGCCACCATGACCTGGTTCGCGCTGGCCGGACGGCTGGAGCCCTCGATCTCCGAGGGCTACCCCGCCGCGGCGAAGGAGGCGGGCGGCTACAACATCATCTCGGTGCTGCTGGTGGACGTCCGTGCCTGGGACACCATGGGTGAGATCTCGGTGCTCGCCGCCGCGGCCGCCGGTGTCGCCAGCCTGATGTTCGTCCGGCGCCGGGCCCAGCCCCGCAAGGCCCCGGGCGGCGTGATGGCCCTGTCCGTCACCCAGCCCCCCGAGCCCACCAACGGGCACGGGCGCGTGGACCTGGGCGACCTCCGGGTCGCACCGCAGAACATGCACGTGAAGCCGCAGTGGAACCGCACCTGGCTGCCGGGCGCCGACAGCCTGCCGACCGAACGCCGGTCACTGATCTTCGAGGTGGTCTCGCGCTTCCTCTTCCCGGTGATCATGATCATCTCGCTGTACCTGATGCTCACCGGCCACACCGACATCGGCGGCGGTTTCGCCGGCGGCATCGTGGCGGGCCTGGCGTTCATCGTCCGCTACCTCGCGGGCGGAAGGTTCGAGCTGTACGCCACCGCGTGGGTGCAGCCGGGCGCCCTGATCGGCGCCGGGCTGGCCCTCGCCACCGGTGTGGCGATCGGCGGCGCGATCTTCGGCGGCGACGTGCTCGCCGGGAACGACTGGTACGTCAACCTCGGCATCCTGGGCAGCCCGCACATCACGGTCTCGCTGTTCTTCGACATCGGCGTGTACCTGCTGGTGATCGGCCTGATCCTGGACATCCTGCGCAGCCTCGGAGCCCGTATCGACGAACAGATCGAACGGGACGCCGCACACGCCGAGGAGGGTTCCGCGCCCGGAGCCGCCGCCCGTGCAGAGGAGGTCACCTCGTGAGCGAGTCACCCAGTCTGACCCTCGTCATCGTCATCGGCGTCCTCGTCGCGGTCGGTGTCGTGCTCCTGCTGGAGCGCAGCCTCACCCGTGTGCTGCTGGGCTTCATCGTGATGAGCAACGGCGTCAACCTGATGATCCTGGCCATGGCCGGGCAGGCCGGCGGCCCGCCGGTCCTGTGGTTCACGCCGACCAACGACGAGATGACCGATCCGCTGCCCCAGGCGATGATCCTGACCGCGATCGTCATCACCCTCGGCATCACGGCGTTCCTGCTGGCGCTGGCCTACCGGAGCTGGCAGCTGGAGGGCAACGACGAGGTCCAGGACGACGCCGAGGACCTCCGGATCGTGCAGGGCGAGGGCCGCCGCGCCGTGCGGCAGCGCTTCCTCCAGGAGCGCCGACGGCTGCGGGCGGACATCCGCCGCCAGCGCGCCGAACTCCAGGCGACCATCGCCGCGGCCGACGCCCAGGAGCTGGCCGAACAGGCCCGCATCAAGGCAGAGATCGCGGCGGCCCAGGCCGAGCTGGCCCGGTTCGAGGTCGAGGCCGAGGACGGCCAGGGCGACGAACGCTCCGAGGAGACCGTGCGCCGCCTGACCGACCGTCAGCAGAGCATGGTCAACCAGGTCACGGAGCTGCGCGGTCGTATCCGGCTGGGCCGCAAGCGCCTGCGTGAGCACCGGCGCGCCGACCGCGCCGCCGAACGCGAGCTGTGGCGTGAACTGCGCCGCCGCATCCGTTCGCAGCGGCGCCAGGCCAGCCAGACCATGCGCGCCGAGCGGGAACGCCTGGCTCGCGCGGAGGACAGCGATCTGCAAGGGAACGACTGACCATGGGATGGGACTACTTCGCCGGAATCCTCCACTACCTCATTCCCCTGCCGGTGGTACTGCCGCTCTTCGCGGCCGGGGTCAAGCTGGCCCTCGGTATCCGCTGGCCCCGGGTCCAGCAGTGGCTGAGCGTCATCACCCTGGCGCTGGTGCTGGCGATCGGCGCCGCGCTGATGGTGGGCGCCGACATGTTCGGCCCGCAGGCCGTCCAGGTGGGCGGCTGGGAGACGCCGATCGGCATCACGCTGGTGGCCGACCGGCTGTCCGCGCTGATGGTGACGGTGTCGGCGGCGATCACGCTCGCCGTCCTCGTCTACTCCATCGGCCAGGGGATGGCGGGCAAGGCCGAGGTGGCACCGCTGTCGGTGTACCAGCCGACCTACCTGATCCTGGTGGCCGGTGTCTCCAACGCCTTCCTCGCCGGTGACCTCTTCAACCTGTACGTCGGCTTCGAGATCCTGCTGACCGCCAGCTACGTGCTCCTGACCCTCGGCGGCACGCAGTCGCGGATGCGGGCGGGCGCCATCTACGTGGTGGTCTCGCTGGTCTCCTCGGTGCTGTTCCTCATCGCCATCGCGCTGATCTTCGGCGCGACCGGCACGGTGAACATGGCCCAGCTGGGCGAGCGCATCCCGGAGATCTCCACGGAACTGGCCCTGGTCCTGGAGGTCATCCTCGTGATGGCCTTCGGCATCAAGGCGGCGGTGTTCCCGCTGGCGGCCTGGCTGCCCGACTCCTACCCGACCGCGCCAGCACCGGTCACGGCCGTGTTCGCGGGCCTGCTGACCAAGGTCGGCGTGTACGCGATCATCCGGGCGGAGACCCTGATGTTCCACGGCACACAGCTCAACGAGATGCTCATGTGGGTGGCGCTGGCCACGATGATCATGGGCATCCTGGGCGCCGTGGCGCAGACGGACATCAAGCGTCTGCTCTCGTTCACCCTGATCAGCCACATCGGGTACATGGTGTTCGGTGTGGCGTTGGGCAGCGAGCTCGGTATGGCGGGCGCGGTGTTCTACATCGCGCACCACATCACCGTGCAGACCACGCTGTTCCTGGTGACGGGGCTGATCGAGCGCAGGGGCGGGTCCACCTCCCTGGACCACCTCGGCGGCCTGGCCAAGATCGCGCCGATGCTCGCCATCCTCTTCTTCATCCCGGCGATGAACCTGGGCGGCATCCCGCCGCTGTCCGGTTTCCTCGGCAAGATCGGCCTCATCCAGGCCGGTGTGGAGTCGGGCACCCCGCTGGCCTACACGCTGGTCGGCGCGTCGGTCCTGACGAGCCTGCTCACCCTGTACGTCATCGCCCGGGTCTGGAACTACGCGTTCTGGCGGACCCCGGCCGAGGGCATGGTGGCCGAGCCCGGCACCGTGCTGGACGACTCCGAGGCCGACGACACCTCGACGGCGGCGCTCGGCCCGTCCGGCGAGGCGGTCGGCCCGTCGTCCCGGCTCGGTGACACCACCACCGCGACCGCCCCCGTGGTGACCTCGGTGGTCCTGCCCAAGAGCATGGTCGGCGCCACCATCGCGCTGGTCGCGTTCGGGCTGGCCATGACCGTGTTCGCCGGTCCGCTCATCGCCTACTCCTCCGAGGCCGCGGTCGAGCTGATCGCGCAGACGCCCTACATCGAGGCGGTCCTCGGAGCCGGAGGTTCACAGTGAACGATCTGAAGACCAGGAAGAAGCAGGGCGCCCGGGCGATCCGGCACCGCCTGGGAAAGGTGCAGGTCCCGGTCGCCCTCGGGATGACCGTGGTCTGGATGCTGCTCTTCGACGGCTTCCAGCTCCGCACGGAGTCGTTGGGGATCGCGCTCCTCGGCTTCGTGGTGTCCGTGGCGGTCATGCTCGTCTTCCCGCTGCCGCCGATCGTGCCGGGGTTCCGGTTCTGGCCGGTGCAGGGCGTGCGGATGTTCTTCTACGTCCTGGGGAAGATGGTCGTCGCCAGCTTCCAGGTGACGACCCAGGTGTTCCGCCCGGGCCCGCCGGTGCGGAGCTCGGTGGTGTCCGTGCGCCTGCGCACCGACTCCGACCTGATGCTGGTGTGCACCTCCATCACCGTGTCGGTGATCCCCGGCAGTGTGATCGTCGAGGTCGCGCAGCCGGAGCACGTCCTGTACGTGCACGTGCTGGGCGCGGAGAGCGAGGCCGAGGCGGAGAAGGCCAAGGCGGACATCCTCGACCTGGAGGAGCGCATCGTGCGGGCGCTCGGCACCCGGGAGAACATCGCCGATCTGGAGGCCGCCCTGGCCGCCGGGAAGGGGAACACGTGAGCGCGCTGTGGGTCATCGTCGCCGTCCTGCTCGGGGTGGCCGCGCTGCTGTGCACCGCCCGGCTCCTGCTGGGGCCGAGCATCCTCGACCGGGCGCTGTCCGTGGACGTCCTGCTGGCCTCGGCCCTGACCGGGCTGGGCGCCTACGCGGCGTTCTTCCGGGACCCCACGATCCTGCCGATCCTGCTGGTGCTGTCGCTGCTGGGCTTCGTCGGGTCGATCAGCATCTCCAAGTTCGTGGCCCGGCGCCCCGAGGAGCACGTCCGCCCGGAGGACACCATCCACCCGGGCACCAAGGGGGAAGGGGAGAACGGTGAGTGACCAGCTCGTCAACGTCCTGGACTGGATCGCGATCCTGTGCATCCTGGCCGGGGCCATGCTGTCCCTGGTCGCGGCCGTGGGTCTGATCCGGTTCCCCGACCTGCTCTCCCGCATGCACGCCGCCGCCAAGCCGCAGGTCCTGGGCCTGCTGCTGGTGCTGGTGGGGATCGCCCTGCGCCTGGTCCCGCAGGAGGAGACCGGTACCTTCAGCGTCGGCACGCTCATCCTGGTGGGCCTCTTCCAGGTGGTCACCGTCCCGGTCGCCGGTCACATCGCCGCCCGCGTGGGGTACCGCACCGGCCGCATCCGCGAGGACCTCGTGGTCACCGACGAACTGGCCGACCGCCTGGACGCCAAGCGCCGGGCCGAGGAGGCGCGGATGAGCGGCGGAAGCACCTCGTAGCGGGGAGACGAGAGCGCGGCCGGGGCCGGGGGAACGGTGTTCCTCCGGCCCCGGCCGTTCCCGTGGCGGGGGCCCGGCCTCACTCCGGGGGCTCCGCCTCACCGTCGGTCATCAGACGCGACCTGATCAGGAACCGGTGGCCGGTCGGCGCCTCCAGGGAGAAGCCGGAGCCGCGCCCGGGGACGACGTCGATGGTCAGGTGCGTGTGGCTCCACAGCTCGAACTGGGACCGCGACATCCACACCGGCACGGGGTCCGGCAGTCCGGCGTCGAGGTCGCCCAGGCGCACGTCGGAGGCGCCGGTCCGGAACTCCCCCACCGGATAGCACATCGGGGAGCTGCCGTCGCAGCAGCCGCCGGACTGGTGGAACATCAGCGGCCCGTGGTCGGCGGCGAGCTCCCGGAGCAGGGCGGCCGCGTCCTCGGTGACGGCGACCCGCTCGACACCCGCCGCCTCCGGACAGTCGCCCATCAGAAGAACCCCTGAGCCTGCTCCGAGTAGCTGACCAGCAGGTTCTTGGTCTGCTGGTAGTGGTCGAGCATCATCTTGTGGTTCTCGCGGCCGATCCCGGACTGCTTGTACCCGCCGAACGCGGCGTGCGCGGGGTAGGCGTGGTAGTTGTTCACCCACACGCGCCCGGCCTGGATGTCCCGGCCGGCCCGGTAGGCGGTGTTGCCGTCCCGGGACCACACGCCCGCGCCGAGCCCGTACAGGGTGTCGTTGGCCGTCTTGACGGCGTCGGCGTAGTCGTCGAAGCGCGTCACCGCCACCACGGGGCCGAAGATCTCCTCCTGGAAGATCCGCATGCTGTTCTGGCCCTCGAACACCGTCGGGCTGACGTAGTAGCCGCCCGCGAGGTCGCCCTCCATCTCGGCCCGGCCGCCTCCGGCGAGCACGCGCGCGCCCTCCCGCCGACCGATGTCGACGTAGGACAGGATCTTCTCCAGCTGGTCGTTGCTGGCCTGGGCTCCGAGCATGGTCTCGGTGTCCAGGGGGTTGCCCTGCCGGATCCGGCCGACCCGCTCCAGGGCGTCGGCCATGAAGCCGTCGTAGACGGAACCCTGCACCAGGGCACGCGACGGGCAGGTGCACACCTCCCCCTGGTTGAGGGCGAACATGGTGAAGCCCTCCAGCGCCTTGTCGTAGAAGGCGTCGCGTTCGGCGGCCACGTCGGCGAAGAAGACGTTCGGGCTCTTGCCGCCCAGCTCCAGGGTGACCGGGATGAGGTTCTCGGAGGCGTACTGCATGATCAGGCGGCCTGTGGTGGTCTCACCGGTGAAGGCGACCTTGCGGACCCGGTGGTTGGCGGCCAGCGGCTTGCCCGCCTCGACCCCGAACCCGTTGACGATGTTGACCACCCCGGGCGGGAGGAGGTCCGCGATCAGGTCGACGAGCACGAGGACGGACGCCGGGGTCTGCTCGGCGGGCTTGAGGACCACGGCGTTACCCGCAGCCAGGGCCGGTGCGAGCTTCCAGACCGCCATGAGGATCGGGAAGTTCCACGGGATGATCTGGGCGACCACGCCCAGCGGCTCCTGGAAGTGGTAGGCGACGGTGTCCGCGTCGATCTGGGAGCTGTGGCCCTCCTGCGCGCGGATGGCCCCGGCGAAGTACCGGAAGTGGTCGATGGCGAGGGGGATGTCGGCGGCCAGGCACTCGCGGACCGGTTTGCCGTTCTCCCAGCTCTCGGCCACCGCGAGCCGCTCCAGGTTCTCCTCCATCCGGTCCGCGATCCGGTTGAGGACCAACGCCCGTTCGCCCGCCGGGGTGCGACCCCAGGCGGGCGCGGCCCCGTGGGCGGCGTCGAGGGCGAGTTCGACGTCCTCGGCCCCGCTACGGGCGACCTCGGTGAAGGTGCGGCCGGTGACCGGGCTGGGGTTCTCGAAGTAGCGGCCCCGGACCGGCCGGACCCACTCACCGCCGATCCAGTTCTCGTAGCGGGGCGCGTACTCGACGACGCCGCCGGACTCGCCGGGGGGTGCGTAGATCACCATGGCGCTCTGCCTCCTCGTGTCGCTGCGCGGGCGCCGGGCGCCCGGGAGCAGTGACGCTAGTGACCGGCAGGTTGCGACCACGTTGCGCGGTCAGGCGCCGAGCCTGCGGAGCCGCCCCCGCAGCGCCGCGTGGCGGGGCGAGTGGGGGTCCACGGCACGCAGGGCCGCCGTCAGGACACGGGGGTCCTCACGCCCCTCGGGCCGCTCCGACCAGGTCAGGAGCGCCTGGGGGTCGGCCCCGGTGGCAAGCACCTCGCACACCTCGGCCTGGAGCTCCTCCCGGGCCTCCGCCACCCCGGGCGCCTCGGACCGGGGCAGCACCGGCCCCTCGTAGAGGTGGACGGCCCGGCGGCAGGCGCCCTCGGCCAGGTGGCGGCGGACCTCGTCGAGGTCGGTGGTGAGCGGGCGGCACAGCCGGTAGGGACGTGAGGCCAGCAGCCCCGATCCCAGCAGGCGGCGCAGCCGGGACATCTCCGCCCGGACGGTGACCGGGGCGGCGTCCCGTTCGTGCAGCAGGGCACCGAGGGCGTCGCCGGTCAGGCCGCGCGGGTGGCGGGCGAGGAGCAGCAGGATCTCGGAGTGGCGGGTGCTGAGCTCGACGGTCTGGCCGTCCGCCTCGAACAGTCCGTGGTCGCGGCCGAGGACGCGCAGGCGGGCCTGACCGGGGTCTCCGGACGCACGGGGCGCCGGGAGCAACCCGCTGGCCCGCTGCGCGCGGATCTCCATCTCGGCGGCCGTGGCGGCCGCCCTGACCAGGGCCAGGGCCTGCGGGGAGGCGAGGGGGTCCGCTCCGGTGAGGTCGAGGACGCCGATCAGCGCTCCCGTGTCGGGGTCGTGCAGCGGCGCCGCCGAACAGCTCCAGCGCTGGACGCCCCGGCTGAAGTGTTCGCTGGCGAAGACCTGCACCTCGTGGTCGAGGGTGAGGGCCACGCCGGGCGCGTTGGTGCCGACCGAGCTCTCACGCCAGTCGGCGCCCTCGACGAAGTGCATGGCCTCGGCCCTGCCGCGCAGGTGGTGGTCGCCCTCCACCCACAGCAGGCGGCCGGAGGCGTCACCGACCGCCACGATCTGCGGCCCGGGCGCGGTGTCCAGGAGGAGTCGCCGGAGCAGGGGCATGGCCGCGGCGAGCGGGTGGGCGCCACGGTGGGCGTGCAGGGCGGGGCCGGTGAGTTCGAGGCGAGGCAGGCTGCGGTCGGGGTCCACCCCGTGCAGGGCGCTGCGCCGCCAGGACTCCCCCACCACCGGCCGGACCCGTCCGCTGAGCCGACCGGAACAGGTGAAGCGTTCGTGCGCGACGGCCACGTCCCGGCGCAGGGCGTCGGGGTCGGTCTCCCATGACCACGCGTTCCATGCCCCGGACATCGGCGTGTCCCTTCGTCGCGACGGCTGGACCCGGCGGGTGTCCGGCCCGGGCCCTGAGTCAATCCGCGCGGACGGGTCCTGACAAGGGTTGCGGGCGGAACTGCTGGCGAGTTGTCCCGCTCACGCCACGTCCGTGCCCGAACGCGCCCCTTCCCGGGGGCCGCGATCCCCACGAATCATCCTCTGTCACGGGTTTCTGGGACACTGCGTGTATGACCCATCCCCCTCAGCATCCGCACCCGTTCCCCGTTCCACCCGCGCACCGGACCCCCGGCGGACGCGGCCACCGGCGGTCCGGTGCCCCGGCCCTCGCCCCGGTGCTGCTCCACGGGTCGGCCGTGGCCTCCGAGCAGCCCCCACACCGGAACTGACCGCGAGAGCACGAGGCCCCCACATGTCGACCCCCGAGACCGGCCCCACCCCCGAGACCGGCCCCACCCCGGAGACCGGCCCCACCCCGGAGACCGGCCCCACCCCGGAGACCGGCCCCACCCCCGAGACCGGCCCCACCCCCGAGACCGGCCCCACCCCGGAGACCGGCCCCACCCCCGAGACCGGCCCCACCCCGGAGGCCGGTGCGACCCCCGAGACGCCGCCGCCCGTCGCCCCCGACCTGCGGCTGCCCGGGTCCCCGCAGGGCGCAGCGCCCCCGCCGCCCCCGCACCACCTGCCGCCCCGGCCACCCGCGGCCGCCCCCGGACCGCCGAGGGACGGGGAACCGGCGCCGGGCGTGAGTCCCTCCCGGCACTGGTACTGGACGGGTGCGCTCTTCCCGGTGAGCCTGCTGGTCAGCATCCTTCTGCTGAGCGACAACCCCGACGCCTCACCGGGGCTGGTCGTCGGCGGTGTCCTCACGCCGATGCTGGCCTTCCTGGTCTCGTTGGTCACCTGCGTGACCGTGCTCGTCATCCGGTCCAGCCGGATCGCCCGTCAGCGCGGGGAACGGGCCCAGCGCGAGCACGCGGCGGCCACGGGCGCGCCCCTGGGGGCGCCCGTGTTCCACCCCCGGTACGCCCCGCCCCCGCCCCGGATCGAGATCCCCGCGAAGGACATCCGTCCGCGCCGCCGCTGGCTGGTGATCGGCGCCCTCGCCCTGCCGCTCGGGATCGTCGTGGGGGTGACCGCCATCGTGACGGGGTTCTCCCACGATCTGCCCCCGGAGCACGCCAGCGAGGTGGTCCGGGGCTCCGACACGGTCACGTTCGAGGTCACGGAGGAGCAGACCGGGTCCCTGGGTCTGTACTCGACCGCCCCCTACGAGGACGGCGACACGATCTTCTGTGGCCTGGAGGGCGCCGGAGCCCCGAGGTTCACCGAGAAGGTCGTCGGGTACAGCCACGGGGACTGGCGGCTGGTCCGGTCCATCTCGTTCAACGCTCCGGGCGAGTACGTCCTGACCTGCCAGGGGCCGCCGAACCTGGAGTACGTGGTCGCGGACACCGACGTCGCCGTCGCCTACGACGACCGGATGCTGGCCGGGTTCGGGATCCTGATGCTGTCCGGGTTCCTCGGCTTCGTCGTGTCGCTGGTCGCCGTGATCACGGTCGCGGTGCGGCGCGGCGAGCACCGGAACCGGCTGGTCCGCGAGCACCAGGTCCGGGCCCACCAGGCCTGGGTCCAGGGTCACCGCCCACCCGGGGTCTGACCGCGAGGATCATCGGTCCCTGAGCCAGTCGGCGCGCTCGGTGCACCCGGCCCGTCCAGTCCCGGCGAGCGAACCGTCGGAACCGGAACGGGGCGGGCGGGGTCATAGTGGCCAAGCTCGGTGCGCGCCCGCCGCCCCGAATCCCAGCCACCAGCTCCTCGGGAGCGCATGTGCCCCCTTCCGAACCGCCCTTTCAACCCCTCCGCCCACGCGACCCCCACTCCGTGGGCGACTACCGGACCGTGGGTCGCCTCGGTGCGGGCGGCATGGGCGCCGTCTACGCCGGTCGCGACCCCTCCGGTGCCCTCGTGGCGATCAAGCTCGTCCACGGCGACCTGGCCGCCGACCCCGACTTCCGGGCCCGGTTCCGCCGCGAGGCCGACCTCGTGCGACGGGTCTCCAGTCCCTGCGTGCCGCGCTTCCTGGCCAGCGACACCGGCTCCGGGCAGCCCTGGCTGGTCACCGAGTACGTCGCCGGACCCACCCTGCGCCAGCACGTGCGTGATCACGGTCCGCTGGTCGGAGGCCACTTGCGGGCCTTCGCCACCGGGGTGGCCGAGGCGTTGCGGGCCATCCACGCGGCCGGGATCGTGCACCGCGACCTCAAGCCCGGCAACGTCGTCCTCGCGGCGGACGGACCCAAGGTCCTGGACTTCGGCATCGCCCGGGCGCTGGACGAGACCGCCATCACCCGCACCGGAGGGCTGTTCGGCACGCCCGGGTGGGTGGCCCCGGAGCTGCTGCGGGGCGGCCGGCCCGGCCCGGCCGCCGACGTCTTCGCCTGGGGTGCCCTGGTGGCCTTCGCCGCCACGGGCAGGAATCCGTTCGGGACCGGTTCCGCCGAGTCCGTGGCGGTACGGGTCCTGGAGGCCCGGCCGGACCTCGACGGGGTGTCCGAGGACCTGATGCCGCTGGTCAGCGCCGCGACCGGGAGCGATCACACCCGGCGGCCGACCGTGGAACAGGCGCTGTCGGAGCTGATCGGGACGGAACTGACCCGGGTCGGCGGTGCGGCTGTGGCCGAGGAGGCCACCGCCCTGGTCACCCAGATACTCAGGGACGGCTGGGAGGCCCCGCCGCCGCCCACCCTGGTCACCCCGCCGCCGGATTCCAGTCGGACTCCGACGCGAACGGGTGAGCGCAAACGGAAATCCGGCGGACGGCGCTGGCTGATGCCCACGGCGGCCGTCCTTGCCGTGCTGCTGGTGGCCGGTGGCGGCTGGTTCCTGGGCGAGCGCTTCGGCGCGGACGGTGGCGACGCTGGGGAAGCCTCGGATTCGGGCACCGATACGGGTTCCGGCGAGGGCACCGAGACCACCACCACGGACCCTGGCGCTGGGATAGCGGTGGAGATGGCCGGGAACGGGGTGTTCACCGTGCACGCGGACGGCTCCGGTGATCTCGGCGTCGCTCCGGGCTTCGACGGGGTCGGCCCGGTTCTGCCCGAGGGGGTCGAGCGCACCGAGTACGCCATAGCTTCTGTCCGGGTCCAGACGGTCTACTCGGACACCGCCGCGCAGAGCGGAGTCATGGTGTTCGGTGAGGTCGAGTACGTGGCGGACAGCGGGGAGTTCACCCTGGGCTCGGGCGACTTCACTCTCCTGGAGGTCGGCGAAGGACTGGACCCGCTCCCCGACGACCCCACCGCCGACGGCCGCCCCGCCCACCGCGCCGACCCCGACGACGTCCAGATCACCGTCAGCCCGGCCGCGCCCAGCGCCGAGTTCGAGGTGCGCTTCCCGGAGGCCCCCGACAGCGGACTGCTCGCCTACCTGCCCTCCCCCACCGCCCATGGCGGCGAGGAGGACACCGTCCGAGGTGCCTATGCCTGCTACATGAACTGGCACCCCTACCCACCGGTCGACATGACCGACGACGAGTTCGTGCCCTGCTGGGAGGAGCCCCCGAGTGAGTGAACACAGCGGCCACGACCCACGCACCGGGTTCGCCCCCCTGCGGCCGGACGATCCCGAGACGCTCGGCGGCTTCCGGATCGTCGGCCGGGTCGGCACCGGCGGCATGGGCACCGTGTACGCGGGTCTACGTCCCGGGAGTCGCACCCGCAGCTACACGGCGATCAAGGTCATCCGTGAGGAGCTCACCGAGGACCCGGACTTCCACGCCCGCTTCATCCGCGAGATCCGACTCCTGCGCCGGGTCCGCAGCCGATCCGTACCGGAGTTCCTCGGCTCCGGCCGCGACGGGGACGGCCCCTGGCTGGCCACCGAGTTCGTGCCCGGGCTGTCCCTGTCCGTGTACGTCAAGCAGCACGGACCGCTCCCACCGAACCTGCTCCTCGGGCTGGGCGCCGGGGTCGCCGAGGCCCTGCACGCCGTTCACACAGCGGGGATCGTGCACCGCGACCTCAAGCCCGGAAACGTCATGCTCGCCCCGGACGGTCCCAGGGTGCTGGACTTCGGCATCGCCCGCGCCGTCGACGAGACCGCCCTGACCCGTACTGGCGGCCTGATCGGCACCCCGGGTTGGATCGCCCCGGAGGTGCTGCGTGGAGCGTCTGCGGCCCCGCCCGCCGATCTCTTCGCCTGGGGTGCCCTGGTCGCCTACGCCGCCACCGGCCGCGCGCCCTTCGGCTCGGGTTCCACGGACTCCCTCGCCCACCGGGTCCTCAACCGGCCCCCGGACCTGACCGGCGTGCCCGAAGCCCTGCTGCCGCTGGTGACGGCCGCCCTCAACCCTGATCCCCAACAGCGCCCCACAGCGGCCCAGGCCGCCCACGCCGTGGTCGTCCTGGGGCAATCGCTGCCAACCGGCGGCACCGCGGCCCAGAGCGGGGCACCCGGGAGCGGGCGGGTTTCTCCCCCGGATGAGGCCGACCTGGCCGACGCCGTGGACTCCCTGCTGGACCAGGAGTGGCGAGGAGTACCGGCCGTACGGCCGCCCGCTCCACCGCGCCGGATGCCCAAGTCCCTGGTGATCGGCAGCGCTGCGGTTCTTCTTCTCGGCGCGGTGGGCGGCGGGGTCCTGGCTGCCCGCGTCCTCTCCCATGACGAGGACAGCTCCGAGGGGACCGCGGCGGAGGGGACGGGTCAGAGATCAGGAAAAGGCACGGGCGAGGAGGGCTCGGGTGGTGGGGTCGCCGAAGAACCCGCCCCGGAGTGGGTCATGCCGGAACCGACGCCCTTCGACACCAACGCCGAGTGGCTGGCCGAGGTGATCAACTCGTCGAACGGCATGCCGACCTTCCAGGCCACCCCCGACTCCCACCAAACGCTCTTCCACCTCTCCGTGGTCTCCGTCGAGGAGGTCCCCGAGGGGGTGCGCTTCACCCTGCTCGTCGCGAACCTCATCGAGGGCCACACGCCGCCCATCCCCGAGCTGTTCACGATCCCCACCCCCGATGGCCCGATTCACCCGGAGGAGAACCCCGGGGGGCTCTCCATTGATGACGAGCTGGTCCTCACCTTCCCCGGCGCCCCCGAGCGCGGCCCACTCACCTTCGGAGACCCCGACCACGTGCCCGGGGTCTCCGGAATGCCGCCGGTCAGCCAGTGCTACGACGCCCCGGCCGGAACGACCTCCGTGGAGTACGAGACCTGCCCCTGAGCGTCAGCGAGGGTCGAGCCCGGCCCTGTCCGAATGGTCCGCGACCGGGTAGGGCGAGACCGTGCTGGAGTTCTCGTTGACCAACAGGGAGCGACCGGCCGGGGGGAACGCGCGCTGCGGGCAGGCGGGGCGTTCGCAGACCTTGCAGCCCAGGCCGATCGGGGTGGCCGAGCCCGGGTCGGCCAGGTCCAGTCCGGTCGAGTACACGAGCCGGTTCGCGTGCCGGAGTTCGCAGCCCAGCCCGACCGCGAAGGTCTTGCGGGCGGCCCCGTAACCGCCGTATCCCCTGGTCACCGTGCGCGCGACCCAGAAGTAGGAGCGGCCGTCGGGCATCTGCGCGATCTGCCGTTGGATGACGCCCGGGGCGGAGAAGGCGGCGTAGACGTTCCACAGCGGGCAGGTGCCGCCCGAGCGGGAGAAGTGGAAGCCGGTGGCGGACTGGCGCTTGGACATGTTGCCCGCCCGGTCCACGCGCACGAACGAGAAGGGCACGCCCCGCCGCCGGGGGCGCTGAAGTGTCGAGAGGCGGTGGCAGACGGTCTCGAAGCCCACACCGAAGCGGTCCGCGAGGAGTTCGATGTCGTGGCGTTCGGCCTCCGCCGCCGCCTGGAACTCGCGGTAGGGGAGGATGAACGCGCCCGCGAAGTAGTTGGCCAGGCCGATCCTCGCCAGCCGGACCGCCTGCTCGGTGGTGAGCTCCTCTCCCCGGGCGAGCTCGTCCAGGAGGGGCCCGTGTTCGAGGAAGGCCAGCTGGGTCGCGAGCTGGAAGGCGCGCTGGCCGGGGCGCAGGTGTGCGGCCAGGGTGAGGACCCGCCGCTCGGTGTCGAAGACCCGGTTGCGAGCGCCCTCGTTGCCGGGGGCCTCGCTCTCCACCCTGACGCCGTGGCGCTCCTCCAGCAGACGCGCGAGGACGACGTGGGCGCGTCCCGGTTCGACGCCCTGCCGCCCGGCGAGCTCCTCGGCGCGTTCGTCGAGCTCCCCCACGTAGTTCTGGCGCTCGTAGAAGAAGTCGCGGACCTGCTCGTAGGCCATGGGAGCCACGGAGGCCCCCCCGTCGTCCCGGCCCTCCGCCAGGGCGGCGGCCTGCCCGGAGACGTCCCGGTACCTGCGGTGCAGGTCCACCAGGACCCGGGCGACGGAGGGCATGCCCGAGGCCAGCTCGTCGAGTTCGTCCGGGCTCACCTGGTCCCCGGTGGGGACGTCGGTCAGGGCCTCCCGGAGCTCGGCGATCAGCCGCGAGGTGTCACTGGTCGCGAAGAAGCTGGGATCGACCCCGAACGCCTCGGTGATCCTCAGTAGGACGGGAACGCTCAGCGGGCGCTGGTTGTGTTCCATCTGGTTCAGGTAACCGGCGGAGATGCCCAGCTCACGGGCGAGCTCGGACTGCTTGAGCGAGTGCTCCTGCCGCAGCCTGCGCAGCCGCGGACCCGCGAAGACCTTGCGCACGATGGCCCCTTCCGTCCCCGCCAGGCTAACCCGAAGGCGTCTCACCAGGCGTTAGCAGACTTAGCGGGAACGTCGGGAGGCCTTAGCGGGCCTCAGCACGCGGGCCACTTGTGTGCGAGGAGCCCGACAGGGGTCACCGGCTCGATATCTGTGCGCATCCAGGCTTCGCGCCCGCCCGGGGCCGTCGTTGGCGAGCGGACCGCTCAGAGGAGGTCACGGAGTTCGTCCGGGGTGAGACCCGCCTGTTTGAGGACGGACACCGTGGTCCCGCGCTTGAGTTCCTTGTGCAGCGGGACGATCACCACTCTGGAGCCCTTCCTGAGCTTCGCGTGGTCGCCCTTGGTCCGGACGTGCTCGAAACCGATTCTCCGGAGCGCGGCCACCACCTTGGCGCCGGAGGAGATCGGGATGTGGGAAGGGCTCACGCGGGCAAGCGTACGTCGATCTCCGTGACCCTGGTGGGGGTTTCCGCCAATTGCCGAACGGCGTCCTCGTCGTCCTCGAAGTACAGCTCCAGAGCCTCGGTGAGAGCGTCCAAGGCCTCCTGCTCCGTCTCACCTTGGGAGGCGACCTCGACGTCCACCGCGCGGGCCACGTAGCCACCGGCCTCGTGGTCGGGCGTCACGGTGACGGCCAAGTGCAGTGTGCGGTGCATGCACGCAACGGTACCCAACGGAGAGGGAATCTGAGGGAAGTCTGAGGGCAAACTAGCAAACTGGCGATCCGCTTCCCGACGACCTTCGCACCCTTAGCGGAATCACGCTTTCGGGTTGGCACGACTCAGCAGGTTTCGGGCCTTCCACCAGGCTTTTCCTCCGTGCGAACCTCGGCTGCACAGATACCGCGTCGAGGGGATGAACATGGTGCAGCACCGCGTCCGGGTCCACCGGAGCTCCGAAGGGCCCGCCAAGGAGGAGCAGCTGGCCCACCGGATCGCGTCCGTGGCGACCGACCCGGTCAGGGTCGAGCCCGCCGTGGTGGAGATGATCGGCAACCGGATCATCGACAACGCCGCCGTGGCCGCCGCCTCACTGCGCCGCCGCCCCGTCCGCAGCGCCCGGGCGCAGGCCACCCGGCACCCGCTGAACCCCGGCGCGGCGATCATGGGCACCCCGCAGTCCACGCGGGTCTCCCCCGAGTGGGCCGCCTGGGCCAACGGCGTGGCCGTCCGGGAGCTCGACTTCCACGACACCTTCCTGGCCGCCGACTACTCGCACCCCGGCGACAACATCCCGCCGGTCCTCGCCGTCGCCCAGCACCTGGGCCGGGACGGCCGTGACCTGGTGCGGGGCATCGCCACCGGGTACGAGATCCAGGTCGCGCTCGTGAAGGGCATCTGCCTGCACGAGCACAGGATCGACCACATCGCCCACCTGGGCCCGTCGGCGGCGGCCGGGATCGGCACCCTCCTGGATCTCGACACCGAGACGGTCTACCAGGCGGTCCAGCAGGCCCTGCACGTCACCACCACCACGCGGCAGTCGCGCAAGGGCGAGATCTCCAGCTGGAAGGCGTACGCGCCCGCGTTCGCCGGGAAGATGGCCGTGGAGTCCGTGGACCGCGCCATGCGGGGCGAGGGCGCCCCCTCCCCCGCCTACGAGGGCGAGGACGGGTTCGTCGCCTACCTGTTGGGCGGTCCGGGCGTCGAGTACGTCGTGGAGCTGCCGGGCCCGGGCGAGGCGAAGCGCGGCATCCTGGACACCTACACCAAGGAGCACTCGGCCGAGTACCAGAGCCAGGCCCTGATCGACCTGGCCCGGCGGCTGGGCCCGAAGGTTGGGGACACCTCGCGGGTCCGCTCGATCACGATCCACACCAGCCACCACACGCACCACGTGATCGGCACCGGATCCGGCGACCCGCAGAAGATGGACCCCCGGGCCAGCCGGGAGACCCTGGACCACTCCATCCCCTACATCTTCGCCGTCGCCCTCCAGGACGGCGAGTGGCACCACGAGCGCTCCTACGCCCCCGAGCGCGCACAGCGTCCGGACACGGTGGAGCTGTGGCACAGGATCAGCACGGTCGAGGACCCGGAGTGGACCCGCCGCTACCACGCGACGGACCCGAAGGAGAAGGCGTTCGGCGGCCGTGTGGTGGTGGAGATGGCGGACGGATCCGTGATCGAGGACGAGATCGCGATGGCCGACGCCCACCCGCTCGGTGCCCGCCCCTTCACCCGCCCGGACTACGTCGCCAAGTTCCGCGCCCTCGCCGAGGGGGTCGTCTCCGGCGCCGAGCAGGACCGCTTCCTGGGGCTGGTCGAGCGCCTGCCCGAGCTCACCGCCGACGAGGTGCGCCAGCTGTCCTTCGTGGAGGACCCCGCCACCGCGCCCGGCGACCTGCCGACCTCCAAGGGGATCTTCTGATGTCGCACTCCACCGCGTCACCCGGCGCCAAGCGGCGGCTCCTTCGGGAGGGGCTCGCGTCCGACCGGCTCCTGCGGGTGCCCGGCGCGATGAACCCGCTCACCGCCGTCCTCGTCCGGGAGCTCGGCTTCGACGGCGTGTACGTCTCCGGGGCGGTGATCGCCGCCGACCTCGCCCTGCCGGACATCGGCCTGACCACCCTGACGGAGGTGGCCGGACGCGGAGGCCAGATCGCGCGGGTGACGGACCTGCCGACGATCATCGACGCCGACACGGGCTTCGGGGAACCGATGAACGCCGCCCGCACCGTGCGGTCCCTGGAGGACGCCGGGCTGGCCGGGTGCCACCTGGAGGACCAGGTCAACCCCAAGCGCTGCGGGCACCTGGACGGCAAGTCGGTGACCGACACCGGCACGATGGTGCGCCGGGTGCGCGCCGCGGTGAGCGCCCGCCGCGACGAGGACTTCGTGATCTGCGCGCGCACCGACGCGGCCGCCGTGGAGGGTCTGGACGCCGCGATCGAGCGGGCGAAGGCGTACGTGGACGCCGGGGCCGACATGGTCTTCCCCGAGGCGATGCGGGGCCCGGCGGACTTCGAGGCCTTCCGCAGGGCGGTGGACGTGCCGCTGCTGGCCAACATGACCGAGTTCGGCAAGAGCGAGCTGCTCACCGTGGAGCAGCTGGAGTCCCTCGGCATGGACATGGTGATCTACCCGGTCACCAGCCTGCGCCTGGCCATGGGCGCCGTGGAGGACGGGCTGCGCGTCCTCCGTGACGAGGGCACGCAGGCAGGGGTCGTGGACCGCATGCAGACCCGCCGCCGACTCTACGAACTCATCGACTACGCCTCGTACAACGCCTTCGACGAAGACGTCTACAACTTCACGATCTGAACGGATGTGGTGAGCATGACCGACACGGCGATCCGCAAGGGACTGGCCGGGGTGGTGGTCGACACCACCGAGATCTCCATGGTCGACGAGGCCTCCAACTCGCTGACCTACCGGGGCTACCCGGTGCAGGACCTGGCCGCCTCGTGCACGTTCGAGGAGGTCGCGTACCTGCTCTGGCACGGGGAGCTGCCCACGTCGGGCCAGCTGCGCGAGTTCACCGCCCGGGAGCGGGCCAACCGCGCCCTGGACCGGCACACCCTGGACCTGCTGCGCCGCCTCCCCGAGACCGCGCACCCCATGGACGTGCTGCGCACCGCCATCAGCTACCTGGGCGCCGACGACCCCACCGAGGACGACAACTCGGTCGAGGCCAACCGGGTCAAGGCCGAGGCCATGCTGGCCAGACTGCCCACGGTGGTCGCCGCCGACCACCGGCGCCGTCAGGGCCTGGACCCGATCCAGCCGGACCCGGGCCTGGACTACGCCGAGAACTTCTTCCACATGTGCTTCGGGGAGGTGCCGGAGACCGAGGTGGTGCGCTGCTTCGAGGTGTCGATGATCCTCTACGCCGAGCACAGCTTCAACGCCTCCACGTTCACCGCCCGGGTGGTGACCTCGACGCTGTCGGACATCTACAGCTCCGTGACGGCCGCGATCGGCGCCCTGAAGGGTTCCCTGCACGGGGGCGCGAACGAGGCCGTCATGCACATGCTCCAGGAGATCGGTTCGGCCGACCGCGCCTCCGACTGGCTGGACACCGCCCTGGCCGAGAAGCGGAAGATCATGGGCTTCGGGCACCGCGTGTACAAGCACGGGGACTCCCGGGTGCCGACCATGCGCGCGGCGCTGGACCGGATGGCCGCGCTCAAGGGCGCCGACGGACTCATGGAGCTGTACGCGTCCCTGGAGGCGGCGATGGCGGACCGCAAGGGCATCCACCCGAACCTGGACTACCCGGCGGGCCCCGCCTACCACCTGATGGGGTTCGAGGTCCCGACGTTCACGCCGCTGTTCGTGATGGCCCGGATCACCGGGTGGACCGCGCACATCCTGGAGCAGCAGGAGGCCAACGCGCTCATCCGTCCGTTGAGCAGCTACACGGGTCGTGAGCGCCGCCCGGTGCCGCTGCCCGCCCAGCGCCTGGCGGGCTGACCACCCGCCGCGACACCGTCGGCCCGGCCCGGTCTCCCTCGGGGCCGGGCCGGTGGTGTCACCGCCCCGTGACGCGTCCGCGCAACAGCAGGGTGACGCCGAGGGCGGCCGCCGCCGTGACGGCCAGACCGATCAGACCGCCGTTGCCCCCGGGGTAGAGGGCGGGGTCGGCGGAGCCGTCGGCGTGCGTCAGGGTGAGGGGGACGACCATCAGGAAGGCGTTGTTGGCCCAGTGCCCGACCACGGCGGGCCACACCGACGCGGACGCCAGCCGGAGCCAGCCGAGGATGATCCCAAGCAGGACGACGGCGGCGAGGAACGACAGGATCTCCGCGAGCCCGAAGCCGCCCGTCACACCGTGGAGGAACAGCTGCGGGCCGTGCCAGAGGGCGTGGACCAGCCCGCTGACCAGGAGCGCGGGCCACACCCCCAGCGGCGTCAGGCGCGGCAGGAGGTACCCCCTCCAGCCGAGTTCCTCACCGAAGCACATCAGCAGGACCAGCGGGGACGCGATCACGACGGAGCCCAGGGCCACCAGGTAGGCGTCCAGGGGGAAGCCGGTGTCGGGGAGGACGGTCCCGGGCACCAGCACGGCCAGCTCCTCGCGGAGCCCGGAGAAGTTCTCCAGGTCGAGCCGGACCACCCCGAACGCCGCGGCCGTCAGCAGGCTCACCGCGGGCAGGAACGCGAACACGGCGAAGGCCAGCAGCGTGTACCCGCCGACCCGGCGGACCGGGCGCAGGGGGGTCAGGCCCAGCGACCGCCAGGGGCGCTCCGGACGCCGGAGGAGGAAGGTCAGCAGCAGCGCCGCGACCGCCGGGGTGAACATGAGGATCTGCGAGGCGACACCGAAGGCGGGGTCGCTCGGCGGGGTGCCGTCCAGGAGGAGCGGGGTGAAGACGAGCCAGGCCAGCCCGAGGGCGAGCAGGACGAAGACCACGGCCTCCCGAAGGGGCCGCTCGGTGTGCGCGCGTGGGGAGTTCATGCTCCGACGCTAGGAATCCGCGCCGCCGACCGGTATGCGGCCAGCCCTCCGGTCCGCCTGCGGCAAACCTCAGCCAGCGCCTCAGGATCACCGTTATGGGGAGGATTCCGCCCATGGGGGAGCCCCTTCCTGGGTAGTGTCCGAGGGAGACCGCGGCCCGAGGACTGGAGCGTGCCGGATGAGCGCAGAGCGTGGGGAACACACCGACGGGGCCAGGGAGGCGTCCGCGCGGCTCTGGTCGCTGGCCAGCCCGGTCACACCGATGGCGATCCGGGCCGTGGCCACCCTGAGGGTCGCGGACCACCTGGCCGAGGGGCCGCGCACGGCGGCCGAGCTCGGCACGGCGGTCGGGGCGGACCCGGACGGCCTGGCGAGGGTGCTCCGGTACCTGGCCGGGGAGGGCCTGTTCACCCTGGAGGGCGACCGGTTCGCGCTCACCGCCGTGGGTGCGTGCCTGCGGACGGACCACCCGTACTCCCGGCTCCCCTGGTTCGCCGGGGACGGGGCGCACGGGCGCGCCGACCTCTGTCTGTCCGAACTGGCCGAGGCGCTGCGCACCGGCCGGAGCGCCTACTCCCTGCGCTTCGGCGGCGCCGGTTTCTGGGAGGACCTGTCCGCCGACCCGGAGCTCTCCCGCTCCTTCGACGAGCTCATGAGCGGCCGGATGGTCAACCACTCCGAGACCATCGCGGAGATGTACGAGTGGCAGGCGCTGGACCACGTCGTGGACGTGGGCGGCGGCAACGGCTCACTGCTGCTCACCCTGTTGGAGCGCTTTCCCCGGCCGCGCGGGACCGTGGTGGACCTGCCCGGTCCGGTGGCGGCGGCGCGCGCGAACTTCCGGGAGGCCGGTCTGGCCGACCGCGCCGACGCCGTCGCGGGCAGTTTCTTCGATCCGCTGCCGGTGACCGGCGACGCCTTCGTACTGGGCTGGATCCTGCACGACTGGGACGACGCGTCGGCCGAGACCATCCTGCGGCGGTGCGCGGAGGCGGCCGGTCCGACGGGAACGGTGCTGGTGGCCGAGCACGCCGCCGAGGACGTGGTGAGCGAGCTGGACCTGCGGATGCTGGCCTTCTTCCAGGGCCGGGAACGGGGCACCGACGAACTGGCGGCCCTGGCCGAGAGGGCGGGGCTGTGCGTGGCGGGGAGCCACCGGCACAGGGGGGTCGCCCTGATGGAGCTGACCCCGGGCCGACCCATGTGATCTATGCCACACGCACCTTCGTCACCACGGGTAACGCGGTCGCCACGCGAATCCCCGTCGCTGACCCCGTTGACGCGGGTACCCCCGGGCTGGCTCCATGGTGCGCACCTCTTCACACCCGCTACTGAGGAGTTCGCACATGATCAACCGCAGGCTCTTCCTGGGCGGCGCCTCGATCGCCGCCGGGGCTCCCCTGCTCGGCGCTACCGGTTGCGCCACCAGGCCCCAGAGCATCACCCCCGTCTCGAACACGGCCAACCTGGGAGCGCTCCCGGTGAGCGTGACCAACAACAGCGGCCGCTTCGGGGACGACGAGGTCCTCGTGTACGTCGTCGGCACCGACCTCGTCGACGACGTCCACTGCCGGGTGGACGCCAACGGCACGCCCCACCCCGTCAGCGTGGACGACAACACCGACGACGGCTACACGGACTACTCGATCCCCCTGGGCGCCCTCTCGGACATGACGCTCCCGTACATGTCCGGCCGGATCTACTTCGCCATGGGCGGCAAGCTCGGCATCCGGATCGTCGAGGACGGGAACGGCAACCCGGCCCTCCAGCTCCCCGCCGGCTGGGTCGAGGACGACCACGGCTTCGACGTCCTGCACGACTCGGTGGAGTTCACCCACAACGAGGACGGCATGTTCTGCAACACCTCGATGGTGGACCAGTTCAGCGTGCCGATCGGTATCCGCCTCACCGGGAACGAGGACCAGAGCACCGGCTTCCTGCTGCCCGGCGGACGCGACGCGATCTTCGAGACCCTCGCCGCCGATCCGGACTTCTCGCCGCTGGTCTACGACGGCCACCGGATCATCGCCCCCGGGCACGGGCTCGACGCGGGGATCTTCCCCGGCGACTACTTCGACCCGTACGTGGACCAGGTGTGGTCGCACTACGCGGGCACCGACCTGAGCGTCACCACCAACGCCGGGACCTTCACCGGTCGGGTGCAGGGCGACGAGCTGCTGTTCGACGGCGGGGTCTCCCCCATCGCCCGGCCCAGTACCCGGGACGTGTTCTTCTGCGACGGCGCCCTGGCCGCGCCCAACGACGGGATCACCGGCCCCGTGGCGGCGATCGTGGGGGCGGCGCTCAACCGCGCCACCCTGCTCGACCACGCCGCCCAGCCCACCAACGACCCGGCCGAGTTCTACCTGGCCGACATCGCCAACCGCTACGCCGGGACCTTCCACGAGCACACGGAGGACGGCAAGGCGTACGGGTTCGCCTTCGACGACGTCGAGGACTTCGCGTCCTACATCCAGGACCACGGCCCCTCGGGGCTGGAGATCACCCTGACGCCGTTCTAGGAAGCCGCCGAGGCGGCCCCACAGGCGCGCGCCCCGGACACCCGGTCTGATGGGAGGCCGGGTGGCCGGGGCGCGCACTCCTGTCAGGGGGTCGGGCCGGAGGCGTCGGGGACCGGAGGGCCTCCCGCGGGGGAGGCCGCGTCCGCGGCCGTCCCCGGAGGAACCGCCTCCGGTGCCGCGGCCGTCGCCCTGGACCGGTACCAGCTCCGGGCCGACCGGCTCTCGTTGAGCGCCAGGTACAGGAGGCCGACCGCGATCTCGAACAGTCCGGTGACATCGAGGAAGAGCAGGCCCAGGAGCCCGGGGAGCAGGGTCAGCACCGCCAGCACGCGCACACACCACCGCTGGGCCCGGCCTCCCCGGCTCAGGGACGCCGCCACGTACGCCTCGATGAGGAGGATGACGGCACTCGGCAGCATGAGCGCGATCGCGGCGGACCGGCCCACCCCCGCCTCCCGGTGGATCTCCTCCTCCGTCATGACCGAGAACCCGACCAGACCGAGGACGATCCCCAGTCCTCCGAGGACGACCATGATCCACAGGATGTTGCGCAGGGCTCTGAGTGCCAGGGGCATACGGCTCGTACTCATGGGGGACTTCCTGGTGAGAGGGCGGCGGGCCCCGGAGCGGGCCCGTCCTCGCCAGCTCAGGAGCCTAACGACCGGCTCGGACGTCACTCACACGGGATCGACCGCCAGGGGACGCCGCCGGGAGGGGCGTCCCGCTCAGCTGCTCCGGTACGGCTGCGGGTTCTCGGTCTCCTCGTACCAGCGCTTGGCGGACTCGCCCTCGTTGAGGATGAGGACGACGACCATGAGCACGAGGCCGACGAGCCCGCTCTCCCCGGTCAGCATGTTGACCAGTGCGGAGGTGACGCCGACCCCCACCACCACGCGCACCAGGGTCCGGGTGCGGTACCCGCCCCGGCCGATGGTGGAGGCCACGTAGACGTAGAAGACGGTCGTCGCGAGGGCGACGAGCATCAGGAGCCAGAAGGCCCCGGGGCTCACCCCGGTGGCCCGCTCCAGTTCCCCCGAGCTCACGGCGCTCACCCCCACCATGGCCAGCAGGAGGGCGAGGCCCGCGATGGCGGACATGATGAAGAGGATGACCTGGACGGCCGTGAGCGCGCCGGGTTTGGGGTTCATGGGGGATTCGGCTCCGTGCTGTGGTGACCTTCCGGAACCCTTGCGTCCCGGAAGTCCGACTCTCCGTCAGACGCCTCCCGGAGCGCGGTGGTTCCTCCCTTAGACCGGTGCGCGGGCGGACGCGGGCGCACTCGGGCGGCGGGCGGACGCGGGCGGCCCGGGCGCCCCCTTCGGGTCACCCGGGCCGCGTCGGACTCACTCGGTGACGGGCTCCGCCCGGCCGGAGCGCTCGCGCACCGACTCCACGATCGCGGAGAAGTCCCGGGGCTCCCCGTCCAGGCCGTCCACGAAGGCCCGGTAGACCTCGGCGGCCCGGCCGCCGATCAGCGCCTCCACCCCGGTCTCCTCCAGCGCGTTGGCCGCCAGCCCGAGATCCTTCGCCATCAGCGCGGCCGCGAACCCCGGCCGGTAGTCGTTGTTGGCCGGACTGGTCGGCACCGGACCCGGGACCGGGCAGTACGAGGTGAGCGACCAGCACTGCCCGGAGGCCGTGGACATCACGTCGTACAGCGCCTGGTGGGTCAGGCCCAGCCGCTCGCCCAGCACGAACGCCTCGCTCACGGCGAGCATCGACGCGCCCAGCACCATGTTGTTGCAGATCTTCGCCGCCTGGCCGCCGCCCGGGCCGCCGCAGTGCACGGCACGGCCGCCCATCACGTCCAGCAGCGGCCGCGCCGTGGCGAGGTCGGCCTCCTCCGCGCCGACCATGAAGGTGAGCGTCCCGCCCTCGGCCCCCGCCACGCCCCCGGAGACGGGGGCGTCCATGGCCCGGTGCCCGGCCTCGACGGCCGCGGCGTTGGCCGTGCGCGCGTCGGCCACGTCCACCGTGGAGCAGTCCAGGAAGAGCGTTCCGGGGCGGGCGGCGGCCAGCAGGCCGTCCTCCGGATCGCCGCCCCGGTAGGCGGCGAGCAGGTGGCGGCCGCTCGGCAGCATGGTGATGACGACGTCGGCCCCGGCCACGGCCTCGGCGGCGGACGCGGCCACCCGGACCCCGGCCCCGGCGGCCCGCTCCAGTGCTTCGGGCACCAGGTCGTACCCGGTGACGTCGTGCCCGGCGGCGACGAGGTTGGCGGCCATCGGCCCGCCCATGTTGCCGAGTCCGACGAAGGCGATCGCGGTCACCGCGCACCCCCGTCGGTCGTGGCGGCCGGTTCGGCGAGGCCGACCGGTCCGTCCGGGGCGGGCGCGAAGGCGCGGTCGACGTCGGCGTCGGTGACCTCCGCCAGCGTGGCCGGGGACCAGCGCGGGTCACGGTCCTTGTCGATCACCTGGGCGCGGATGCCCTCCGCGAGGTCGGGCCAGGTCAGCGCGGCCGTGGACACCCGGTACTCCTGTTCCAGGACCTCCTCCAGGGTGGCGAGGCCGCGGGCCCGGCGCAGCGCGGCCAGGGTGGTCTTCACGGCGGTCGGGGACTTGGCCCCGATGGTGTCGGCCGCCCTCGCCGCCTCCGGGTCGCCGTGCGCGCGCAACCGCGCCACGATCTCCTCGGCGGTGTCGGCGGAGTAGCAGGCGTCGATCCACCCGCGCAGGGCCTCCAGGGGCGCGGCCGGGACGATCTCCGCGAAGCGGCCCACGGCCTCGGTGACGTCGGCCTCCGTTCCCGCCTCCGAGAGCGCGGCCACGAGGTCGGGCAGGCGCTCGGAGGGCACGTAGTGGTCGGCCATCCCGGTGTACACCGCGTCCGCCGCGCCGATCGGCGTCCCGGTGAGCGCGAGGTGGGTGCCGGTCTCGCCGGGCGCCCGCGACAGCAGGAAGGTGCCGCCGACGTCGGGCACGAACCCGATGGTGGTCTCCGGCATGCCCACCTTGGAGCGTTCGGTGACCACGCGGACCCCGCCGTGCGCGGAGACCCCCACGCCGCCGCCCATGACCACGCCGTCCATGAGGGCCACGTAGGGCTTGGGGTAGCGGGCGATCTGCGCGTTGAGGTGGTACTCGTCCCGCCAGAAGTCGGCGGCCTGGCTGTCGCCGTTCACCGCGCTGGCCCGGATGGCGCGGATGTCGCCGCCCGCGCACAGACCGCGCTCCCCGGCGCCGTCGAGCAGCACCACCGCCACGCCCTCGTCCTTCTCCCAGGAGGTGAGGGCGTCCGCGAACGTGCGGACCATCGCGTGGTCCAGGGCGTTGATGGCGCGCGGCCGGTTGAGCGTGGCGCGGGCGAGCGCGCCCTCCACCCGCAGCAGCACCGTGGCGTCGTCTTCGCCGGTCATCAGGCGGCCCCGGTGAGTCGTCGAGCGATGATGAGGCTCATGATCTCGTTGGTCCCTTCCAGGATTCGGTGCACCCGCAGGTCGCGCACGATCTTCTCAATGCCGTACTCCGTGAGGTAGCCGTACCCCCCGTGGAGCTGGAGGGCCTGGTCCGCGACGGTGTACCCGGCCTCGGTGGCGAACCGCTTGGCCATCGCGCACAGGTGCGCGGCCTCGGGGTCCCCCTCGTCCAGGGCGCCCGCAGCCCGCCACAGCAGGGAGCGGGCGGCCTCCAGGTCGGTGGCCATCTCCGCGAGCCGGAACCGGAGCGCCTGCGCGTTGATCAGCGGGGCGCCGAAGGCCTCACGGCTCCCCAGGTAGGCGGTGCTGCGCTCCAGTGCGGCCAGGGCGCCGCCGAGCGAGCAGGCGGCGATACCGAGGCGGCCGCCGTTGAGCCCGTTCATCGCGATGCGGAAGCCGTCGCCCTCGGCTCCCAGGAGGCGGTCGGCGGGCAGCCGGACCCCGTCCATGAGCACCTGGCGGGTGGGCTGGGCGTTCCAGCCCATCTTGGCCTCGTCGGCGCCGAACGACACCCCCGGGTCGTCGCGGTGCACGACGAACGCGGAGATCCCGGCCGCGCCGTCGCCTCCGGTCCGCGCCATCACCACGTACACCTCGGAGACGCCCGCGCCGGAGATGAACTGCTTGGACCCGGTGAGGACGTAGGAGTCCCCGTCGCGGACCGCCCGGGTGCTGAGCGCGGCGGCGTCCGAACCGGCGCCGGGTTCGGTGAGGCAGTAGCTGCCCAGGGACTCCATGGAGCACAGGCCGGGCAGCCAGCGGGCGCGCTGGTCGGTGTCGCCGTAGCGGTCGACCATCCAGGCGACCATGTTGTGGATGGACAGGTACCCGGCCACGGACGGGCAGCCGGTGGCCAGGGCCTCGAAGACCAGGGCGCCGTCGAGCCTGGTCAGGCCGGTGCCGCCGGTGTCCTCGGAGACGTAGAGGCCGCCCATGCCGAGTTCGGCGGCCTTGCGGAGCACGTCGACCGGGAAGTGCTTGGTCTGGTCCCAGCCGACGGCGAACGGTGCGAGGTGTTCGTCCGCGAACCCGCGCGCGGTCTCGGCCAGCGCGCGCTGTTCGTCGGTGATCGCGGCGGTCACCGGACGACCGGGATCGTGAACTCCGCGCCCTCCTTGACCCCGGAGGGCCAGCGCGAGGTGACGGTCTTGGTGCGGGTGTAGAAGCGGATCGAGTCGGGTCCGTGCTGGTTGAGGTCACCGAAGCCGGACCTCTTCCAGCCGCCGAACGTGTGGTAGGCGACGGGCACCGGGATGGGCACGTTGACGCCGACCATGCCGGTGTTGACGCGCTGCGAGAAGTCGCGGGCGGTGTCGCCGTCCCGGGTGAAGACGGAGACGCCGTTGCCGTACTCGTGCTCGCTGGGCAGGCGCAGGGCCTCCTCGTAGTCGGCCGCGCGCACCACGCACAGCACGGGGCCGAAGATCTCCTCCTGGTAGACGCGCATGTCCGGGGTGACGCGGTCGAACAGGGAGGCCCCGGTGAAGAAGCCGTCCTCGTGGCCCCTGACCTTGAGACCACGGCCGTCGACCACCAGTTCGGCGCCCTCCTCCACGCCCAGGGCCACGTAGGCGTCGACGCGGTCCAGGGCGTCCCTGGACACCAGCGGTCCGAAGTCGGCGTCGGGGTCGTCCGAGGCGCCCACGGTCAGCCCGGCGATGCGTTCGGTCAGCTTGGCGACGAGGGCGTCGGCGGTCTCCTCGCCCACGGGGACCGCGACGGAGATGGCCATGCAGCGCTCGCCCGCGGATCCGTACCCGGCGCCGATCAGGGCGTCGGCCACCTGGTCCAGGTCGGCGTCGGGCATGACGACCATGTGGTTCTTGGCCCCGCCGAAGCACTGGGCGCGCTTGCCGTGCGCGGTGGCGGTCGAGTAGACGTACTCCGCGATCGGGGTGGAGCCGACGAAGCCCACGGCGGCCACGCGGGGGTCGGTGAGCAGGGTGTCCACCGTCTCCTTGCCGCCGTTGACCACGTTGAGCACGCCCGGGGGCAGCCCGGCCTCCAGGAAGAGCTCGGCCAGCCGGAGCGGGACCGAGGGGTCGCGTTCCGAGGGCTTGAGAATGAAGGCGTTCCCGCAGGCCAGCGCGGGCGCGGCCTTCCAGAGCGGGATCATCGCGGGGAAGTTGAACGGGGTGATCCCCGCGACCACGCCCAGCGGCTGGCGCAGGGAGTGGACGTCGATCCCGGCCCCGGCGTTGTCGGAGAACTCGCCCTTGAGCAGGTGCGGGATCCCCGCCGCGAACTCCACCACCTCCAGGCCGCGCTGGAGGTCGCCGTGGGCGTCGGCCACGGTCTTGCCGTGTTCGGCGGACAGGGCGCGGGCGATCGACTCGCGCTCGGGCTCGACCAGCTGGAGGAACCTGAGCAGGACCCGTGCCCTGCGCTGGGGGCTCCAGGAGCCCCATGCGACCTGTGCCTCCTCGGCGTCCGCGATGACCGCCTCGGTCTCCGCCCGGTCCGCCAGGGGGACCCTCGCCTGGATCCGGCCGCTGCTGGGGTCGTGGACGTCACCGAAGCGGCCGCTCCGGCCCGGGACGTTCCTGCCATGCACGAAATGCGTCAGCTCGCTGACCATGCGTGTTCGCTCCATCCTCGTGGACCACACGAATCTCGGGCCGCGAGCGGTGGCCTGACTTCCGGGTGTTCGCCCCGGTCACAGTGGCGGGACCGCGCTGGATTCGCACCAGCTTCCCCGCTCTCGGCACCCTCACCATATAGTTGGACGTCCTACTAAATCCAGCCCCCCACGCGACACGTCTCGGGGCCCGGCGGCCGTTAGCGTGAAGCCGTGTGCCGGTGCCCCGCTCGGGAATCGCCCGAGACACCGGCTCGGGAAAGTCGGTGGTCCCCCCGTGTCCGACTCCACGGCCCGGGCGTCGAACGCGCCGCTCGGCGGACGCTTCCGGGCCTTCTGGTCCGCGTCCCTGGCCTCGAACCTGAGCGACGGCGTGGCGATGATCGCCGTACCGTGGCTGGCCTCCTCCCTGGCCCCCGACAACGCCGCGCTGGTGGCCGCCGTCGCCACCGCGGGCCGACTCCCCTGGCTCCTCCTCGCGCTGCCCGCCGGGGTGCTCGTGGACCGCCTGCCCCGGTTCACGCTGATGGTCTCCGCCAACGCGCTGCGGCTGCTGCTCTGGGCGCTGCTGGCCCTGGTGGTGTCCTCCGGGTGGGCCTCGATCCCCCTGCTCGCGGCCTTCGCGTTCTGCTTCGGCGCCCTGGAGGTCTGTCACGACACCGCCGCCGAGACCACGGTGACCGCGCTGGTCCCCAAGGAGAGCCTGGAGCGCGCCAACGGGCACGTCAGGTCCGGGGCGATCGTGGCGCAGGAGTTCGCGGGGCGCCCGCTGGGCGGGTTCGTGCTGTCCCTCGGCCTGTTCGCCCCGTTCCTGTTCAACGCCGCCGCGCTGCTGGTGTCGGTGGCGGCGCTCCTCCGGGTCCGCGCGACCACCCCCGCGACCCCCGTCAGGCGGGCGCAGCGCGGCGTGTGGGGCGACGTGGTCGAGGGTGTCAAGGCGCTGTGGAACCAGCCGCTGCTGCGCGCGGTGGCGATCATCGCGGTGTTCGTGAACACCGCCTACGCCACGCTGCTCTCCACCCAGGTGCTGTTCGTCCGGGACGTCCTGGAACTGGGCGCGGCCGGGTTCGGCCTGCTCATGGCCTTCGCCGCGACCGGCGGGGTGGTCGGCGGACAGGTGGTCTCCCGACTGCGCCCGGTCCTGCCGCACGGAACCCTGCCGACGCTCTGCCTGGCCGGGAGCGGGCTCCTGTACCTCGTGGTGGCCCTGTTCCCGCTCACCCCCGTGGTCGCCGGGGTGTACTTCCTCAGTGGGGGCCTGGTCCTGGGTTACGGGGTCGCGATGACCTCCCTCCGCCAGCGCCTCACCCCGGACCACCTGCTCGGACGCGTGAACGCCGCCATGCGCACGGTCAGCTGGGGCATGAGCGCCGTGGGCATGGCGGCGGGCGGTGTCCTGGTGGCCGCCCTGGCACCCACCCTGGGCCAGGCTGACGCGCTCCGTGTCCCCTACGCACTGGTGGGCGCGGTCAGTCTGACGGTGGTGGTGCTCTTCGGCCGCGGGCTCGTCGGTCTGGTGCGCGAGCACGACCGGTGAGCGCGGGATCGGGGCAGGAGGGTCGCGCCCCGATCCGGTCAGTCCCCGGACACCCCGAGGGTGCGGAGCATCCCGTGGGCCTCGTCCACGTGGGCGGGGTAGGCCTCGGGACTCTCCGCGAGCCGCATCGCCGTGAGGTCGCAGGCCATGGCGGTGTGGGCGGCCAGAACGGCCACGTTCTCCGCCGCGCCCGCCTCGGTCAGTGCGGCGGCCAGGCGGAGCGCCCGCTGCTGCCGAGTGAGCAGGTAGCGGGATCTGAGATCGATGCTCTCCCTGAGGAGCCGCACGAGCACGGCGGAGTGCGCGGGAGACAAGGAGGTGGGTCCACTGGCGTCCGCGGCCTCACGGAGCAGGGCGAGCGCGTCCGCGAGGCCGGTCCCCGGCTTCAGGTCCGCGCGTTCCCGCACGTAGGAGCACATGCGGTCCACCTCGGCTCCGTCATCCGCGAACAGCACCTGCTGTTTGTCGCCGAAGTACCGGAAGAAGGTCGTGCGGCCGACCTCGGCGCGTTCCGCGATGGCCGCGACCGTCACGTTGTCGAATCCGTGTTCGGCGAAGAGTTGGAAGGCTGCTGACACGATCGTGGCCCTCGCCTTACGGCGTTTGCGAGCGTGGAGCGTGTCCGGGGGGTGGTGCATGAGGCGACCCTATCGAGTGGGAACCCGGTTCTCGATGGTACGCGGGACCGGCCATTGGGACGGTGGTCCCGAAACGGACCGAGAGACCGAAGGAGCGGGATGTCTTCCGGGCTGGATGACGGGATGTGACCGGCGTTCCGGGGCCTGGGGGGGAAGCCTCGGAGCGAACACCGGTAGCCCGGGAGTTTATTGCAAAGTGATCTGGTACCGACAACCGCCTTCCACTCGCCGCAGAACCCTTGCCCGGAAAGGGTTCCCTCCTCACGGAAGTTATCCCTCCAACAGGGCCACCATTTCCCCGAGGGTCGAATTCTCCACCCACGGTAAATCGTTCGGGTTCCTAACTATTCACTTCCCGAGACGTCCGGAACCCTCTCCTGACGCCTCCTTGACACTCCCCGCACCCTCGCCCCCGTGGCTCCCGGCGTTCGCCGCACCCCTGTGCCAGAGTGGAGACCTGGCTCACATCTTGGAGTTCGTCATGGCATATCTCCTGGTCATCGGCACGCGCAAAGGACTGTTCACGGCCCGGAGCGAGGATCGGCGCGCATGGGACGTGACCGGACCGCACCGGCTCGACGAGGCCAACGACGCCGGGATGAGTCCCGTCTACACGGTCGGGATCAACCCGCACACCGGACGCCTGCTCGCCGGTACGGAGAGCTGGCACTTCGGTCCGAGCGTCTGGCACAGCGACGACCTCGGCGCCACCTGGACCGAGCCCCCGGCCCCGCCCATCGCGTTCCCCGAGGACACGGACGGTTCACTGACCCGTGCCTGGCAGTTCGCCTTCGGCGCCGACCCCGACACCGTGTTCGCCGGGGTCGAGCCGCACGCCCTGTTCAGGTCCTCGGACGGAGGTGACAGCTTCGAGCTGGTCCGCGCGCTGTGGGACCACCCGCACCGGGTCAACTGGATGCCCGGCGCCGGCGGGGCCGCCATCCACACGGTCCTGCCCGGCACTCTCGGTGTGGGCCGACAGTCGCCCGAGGCGATCACCGTGGCCATGTCCACGGGGGGTGTCTACCAGACCGAGGACGACGGGGCGAGTTGGACGCCGACCAACCGGGGTATCTCCGCCGGGTTCCTCCCGGACGAGGAGCCCGAGTACGGCCAGTGCGTGCACAAGGTCGCCGCCGCCCCGGACGGCTCGTTCTACGCGCAGAACCACCACGGCGTCTACCGCAGCGCCGACCCCGCGGCAGACGGGTGGAGCCGGATCGAGGAGGGTCTGCCCACCGACTTCGGCTTCGCGATCGTCGCCCACCCGCACACCCCGGACACCGCGCTGAACTTCCCGGTGATCAGCCAGGAGGTCCACCTCCCGGCGGAGCACCGGCTGGGCGTCTACCGCACCGACGACGGCGGCCGGACGTGGCGGGCGATCAACGAGGGCCTCCCCCAGGAGCCGTACTTCGGCATCGTCCTGCGCGACGCCGCCTGCACGGACGGGGCCCGGGTGCCCGGTTTCTACTTCGGCACCCGCTCCGGGGACGTCTACGCGACCACCGATGACGACGACCGCTGGCACCTCGTCACCGCCCACCTGCCCGACGTCCTGTGCGTGCGGGCCACGGAGGTGTGAGATGCGGGTGACCGTGCACCTGACCAGCGTGCTGCGGGCCGACGCCGAGGGCGCCACCCACGTTCCCGTGGAGGTCGAGGACGGAACCGCGCTGCGCGGCGTGCTGGACGCGCTGGCCGCGATCCACCCCGGTCTGGATCGCCGGATCAGGGACGAGCAGGGCGCCCTGCGCCGGTACGTGAACGTGTTCGTGGACCAGGACGAGTGCCGCTCCGTGGGCGGCCTGGACGCCGTGGTCCTCGACGGATCGGACGTCCGCCTGCTGCCCTCGGTGGCCGGGGGCTGAACGACCGGGGGCTGAACGACCGGGGGCCCGCACCGGAGGACGTGCTCCGGCACGGGCCGACGGAGAGAGGCCCCGCGGACGGACGTCCGCCGCGGGTCGCCTCCCGGCTCCCGGTCAGGGGGTGGAGCCCCCGGCCGGGTCGGCGGTGTCGTCGTGGGTGCCGGAACCACCGGAGGACGTGGCCCCTGTGGTGCGCGGAACCGTCTCCACGGGACCGGTCGGCACGGGCGCGGTTCCGCCCTGGTGCGCGTACCGCGGGCCGGTCACCG
Organism: Nocardiopsis sp. iso_237; assembly: GCF_056173345.1. Lineage (NCBI taxonomy): Bacteria > Bacillati > Actinomycetota > Actinomycetes > Streptosporangiales > Nocardiopsidaceae > Nocardiopsis > Nocardiopsis sp. iso_237. The sequence goes on from NZ_CM149669.1 coordinate 5,984,677, forward strand.
GCGAGGGCGCGGACGCGACCGTCTCCGGGGCGCGGCGCATCGGCATGGGGCGCAGGTAGGTCAGGCTGCGCCAGATCCACTCCAGCGGCCCCAGCCTGAAGCGGCCCAGCCACCAGCGGGCGAACAGGACCATCACCGCGAAGTAGGCGGCGGCGATCCCGTACTGCGCCAGGATCGGGATCCCGCCCTCGAACGGCTTCATGGTCAGCAGGAACACGGCGGTGCTGCCCAGGTAGACGGTGAGCGTCATCCGTCCCAGCGGGGCCAGGGCGCCCAGGGCGCGCGCGCCGGTGCGGCCGCGCCGCACCAACCACCACACCAGGCCCAGGTAGAACAGGGCCCCGCCCAGTCCGCCGAGGGCCGCCCCGAACGAGGTCATCATGTCGGAGCCGGGGTGGATCACCGGCATGCCGTCCGCGTTCATCACGGGGATGCCCTCGGCGTCGAACTCCATGGGGAAGAACAGGTCGGAGCCGAACAGGGCCAGCAGGCCGAGCGCCTGTCCCAGCAGCCCCGTCCAGATCATGCGTGTGGGGAGACGGGTGGGGTCGTCGGCGTGCGCCGGGTCGAGTTCGGGTCTGCGGGCCAGCCAGACGCCCACGCAGAAGAACCCGAGGGTCTGCGGTACGAGAGTCACCAGGATGTCCAGTTCGTGGCCTGGCAACACCGAGCGCAGCCCGTACTCGATGACCGGGGCCGTGACGAACAGCGCCCCCGCGAACCACAGCGGCCGGTTCCCCGAACCGGCCAGCAGGAACGGCATCAACGGAGCGAGCAGCAGCGCGGCGAGCGAGTAGTGGACGAGGATGTCGCCGGAGAACACCAGCACGTGCGGCACCCCGAAGAGCAGCCCCAGGAACACGTAGCGCCGCGCCATGAGGGCCATCGGGCGTCCCCCGCGACGGGTGGCGGCCCGCCAGGCCAGGACGGCGCCGACGCCCAGCAGCACCATGAGCAGCGCGCGGGCCTTGCCGGACATCAACAGGCCCATCGCCCCGTCGACGACCGAGGCGAGCGTGCTCTGCTGGACGTCCCCGGAGCGCTCGGCGGGGAAGACGACGACGGTGACGTTCATGGCCACCACGCCGATCATCGCGAGTGCGCGGGCGACGTCCAGGAAGGCGACCCGTCGTGCGGGGCCGCCGTCGGGCACACCCCCTGACGGTGCGGTGGCCGGGGACCCGGCCGGGGTCGATGCGATGGTCACTGGTTCCTCCCTCATGGTCACGGAACCAGCGTCCCCCGGCGGCCCCTCACCGCGCATCGACCGAACGGCCGAACCCCCACGGGCCCGGGGTCAGCCTTTTGGCCCATCCCCGCCCCGGCCCCGCCCCCGCTTCGTCCCTTTGACTGATGTACGGCCGCCGGGCCGCGCCCTAGCCTGGTCAGCATGCACCACTTCTCCGCTCTGACCAGGCCCTTGGCCACCGCTGACGGTCGTGCGCGGGCACTTCGCTCCCTGGTGGCGCTCGCCCTGCCGGCGGGGGTGCTCGTGCTGTGGCTCATGGACCTGCGGTCGGCGCTGCGCATCCCGACGCTCCCGGACTGGATGGGGCCGCCGACCTCCGCGATGGACCTCGCGGGCTGCGTCTCCGGTGCACTCTGCGTGCTGCTCGTCGCCCTGGTCGCGCGCCCCTCGGCCGGTCCGCGCGCCACCCTGGCCGCCGGGGTCGTCGCGCCGGTGGCCGTGACGGTCGTGTCGGTGCTGCTGTGGCCGCTGCCCAAGGGGATGTTCGGCTACCCGATCATCATGTCCGAGGCCGTGGGCATGCTCGTGCTCCTGGCCCTGGCCGCGTACCGCTGTCGCGGCTGGCAGGTCGTCGTGGTCATGATCCTGACCTTCGTCGCCGTCTACTCCGACTACCTGAGGGACCCCTTCAACCTCGACCCGTCCACCGCGCTGCTCGCGATGGTGGCCGGGCTGGCCCCCGGCCTGTACCTGCGCTGGCGCCGGGCCGAGCGCACGGCCGACGTGGAGCGGGTCCGGGCGGCGGAGCGGCTGGCCATCGCCCGCGACCTGCACGACGTGGTGGCCCACGAGGTCACCGGGATCGTGGTGCAGACACAGGCCCTGCGGCACATCGCGGAGCGCGACCCGGGAGCGGTGCGGGCGGCCCTGCCGGAGATCGAGGCGGCGGGCACCCGTGCCCTGGAGTCCATGCGGGGAATGGTCACCCGCCTGCGGGACCCGGGCGAGGCCCCGCTGGCCCCCGGACCGGCCGAGGGGCTGGACGCGCTCGCCGCCCCGGCCGCGCCCGGACGGCCCGAGGTGGCCGTGCACGTGTCCGGACCGGTCGCGGACCTGCCTCCGGAGGTCGGCACGGCGGTGCTGCGGATCGCCCAGGAGTCGGTGACCAACGCGCTGCGGTACGCCCGGGGCGCCACCCGGGTGAGCGTGGTGGTGACGGCCCAGGACCGCGAGGTGGAGCTGCGCGTCCAGGACGACGGCCGGGGCGCCGGGATCCCGGTGGGCGGCGGCCACGGGCTGGTGGGCATGGCCGAGCGCGCCCGCCTCCTCGGTGGCGAATTGTCCGCAGGACCCGACGGCGTGGGGCAGGGTTGGACCGTGCGGGGAACCATCCCCGCCCAGCGCGGAGGGGAAGGTCGGGGTTGACGACAGGGGCGACGACGGGGTCGACGATTCGGGTGCTGCTCGCCGACGACCAGCAGATGGTCCGGACGGGTTTCCGCTACATGCTCGACGCCGAGGACGGGATCACGGTGGTCGGGGAGGCCGGTGACGGCCTCACGGCGGTCCGGCTCGCCGAGGAGCTGCGCCCGGACGTGGTGCTCATGGACATCCGGATGCCGGGGATCGACGGGCTGGAGGCCACCCGTCGACTGGCGGGGCCGGGGGTGGCCGACCCGCTCCGGGTGGTCGTGGTGACCACCTTCGACCTCGACGAGTACGTACACGCCGCGTTGACCGGCGGCGCGGTCGGGTTCCTGCTCAAGGACGCGGGCCCGGTGCTGCTGATCGAGGCCGTACGGGCCGCCGCGCGGGGCGACGCGATGGTCTCTCCGCAGATCACGGTGCGCCTGCTCCAGCACTTCGCGACGGCCCGGGCACCCCGGCGGGACCACACCGGGGGCGGGCTGACCGCGCGTGAGCTGGACATCGTGCGGACCGTCGCGCGGGGTCTCACCAACACCGAGGTGGCGGCGGAGCTGCACGTCACGGTGAGCACGGTCAAGACGCACCTGGCCCGCGTCCAGGAGAAGCTCGGTGCCCGCAACCGGGTGGAGGTCGCCGCCTGGGCGTACCGGAGCGGGCTCATGGACTGATCCCCGCCCGCTTGACGAAAAAGTGAGCGGGTTCTGACCCGTGAGGTCCGTGTCGCCCCCGAGGGCACACCCACACCAACCGTGATGATCGGTGAGGAAATGGGCACCTGCGACACGACTGCGAGGAACGACCTATGGCCACCATGCGCGCGGCCCGGCTAAACATCACCGACCGGACCCTCACGGTCACCGACGTCCCCCGCCCCGCGCCGGGCCCCGGCCAGGTCCTCGTCCGGGTCCGCGCGGCGGGCGTGTGCCTGTCCGACGTCCACCTCATCGAGGGCTCCCTGACCCCCCTCCACCTCAAGGGCGACACCGTCACCCTGGGCCACGAGGTGGCCGGGGTGGTCGAGGAACTGGGCCCGGAGGTGTTCGACGTCGGTGTCGGGGACCGGGTGGCGCTCCAGGCCGGGGAGTACGACCGGCACGGCCGACTGCTCACCCGGGGCGTGGACTACGACGGCGGGTGGGCCGAGTACGCGGTGGCCGGCGAGTCCACCCTGGTGCCCCTACCGGACGGGCTGCCCTTCGAGCAGGCCGCGATCATCCCAGACGCCGTCTCCACGCCCTGGGCCGCCGTCACCGCCACCGGTGACGTGCGTCCGGCCGAGGCCGTGGCCGTGTGGGGCGTGGGCGGGCTGGGCGCGCACGCCGTCCAGCTCCTGCGCATGGTGGGCGCGGCGCCGATCATCGCCGCCGACCCGGACGAACACGCGCGTGCCCGTGCCCTGGACTACGGGGCGGACGTGGCGCTGGACTCCACGGCGCCGGACTTCCTCACCCGGATCGGTCAGCTCACCCACGGGCGCGGACTGGACGTCGCCTTCGACTTCGCGGGGGTCCCGATCGTGCGCGAACAGGCCGTCCAGGTCCTCGGTGAGCACGGGCGCCTGGTCCTGGTCGGGCTGACCGACAAGCCGCTGGAGGTCCGGGACGGCACCCGGTTCAGCTACCTGCGCCAGCAGGTCCTCGGCCACTACGGGTCGGAACCGGAGCACGTGGTGCAGCTGGTGGACCTGGTCCGGGCGGGCCGCCTGGAGTTCAGCCGCTCCGTCAGCGGGACGTTCACCCTGGAGGAGGCGCCCCAGGCGGTGGACCGGCTGGAGAGGCGGATCGGCGCGCCGGTCCGCCTGGTCCTGACGCCCTGAGGCGCCGGACCCGGCGGGCGGCTACCAGTTCGAGGGCCGGTAGTCCTTGAGGAAGCAGCCGTGCAGGTCCTCCCCGAGCTCACCCCGCACGATGGGGTCGTACACGCGGGCCGCGCCGTCCTCCAGGTCGAGGGGCGCGTGGAACCCTTCGGCGGCGATCCGCACCCGGTCCGGGTGCGGCCGCTCGTCGGTGATCCACCCGGTGTCCACGCTGGTCATGAGGATGCCGTCGGTCTCCAGCATCTCCTGGGCACTGGTCCGGGTGAGCATGTTCAGCGAGGCCTTGGCCATGTTGGTGTGCGGGTGGCCGGGGCCCTTGTACCCGCGGCCGAACACGCCCTCCATCGCGGACACGTTGACGATGTACGTGCGCCGCGCGGAGGAGGCGGCCATCGCCGGGCGCAGCCGGTCCACCAGCAGGAAGGGCGCGCTCACGTTGCACAGCTGCACCTCCAGCATCTCCACGGGGTCGACCCCGCCGATCCGCTGGGTCCAGCTGTTGACCGGAGCCAGGTCCGGCACGAGACCGCCCGCGTCGATCGCCCCGGCCTGGTGCGCCCGGTCCGGGTGCGCCGCCCCGGTGGTCAGCGCCAGGGACGTGAGCATCTCGGGGGTCAGCGTGTGCGGCGCGACCTCGGCCACCTCGGACTCGGTGGCGCCCTCCAGCTCACGGGGGCGGACCCCGCCGAGCACCAGGGGTTCGGGCAGGCCCTCCCCGGTCAGCGGCTGGGCCTCGGCGGCGATCAGCGGGGCGTAGGAGCCCGGTGAGCGGCGCACGGTCTGCGCGGCGTTGTTGATCAGGATGTCCAGCGGCCCCTGTGCGGCCACCGAGTCGGCCAGCCGCACCACCTGGCCGGGGTCGCGCAGGTCGATGCCGACCACCCGCAGCCGGTGCAGCCACTGGTCGCTGTCGGGCATCGCGGCGAAGCGGCGCACGGCGTCGTTGGGGAAGCGCGTGGTGACGGTGGTGTGGGCGCCGTCGCGCAGCAGCCGCAGCGCGATGTACATGCCGATCTTGGCGCGGCCCCCGGTGAGCAGGGCCCGCCGCCCGGTCAGGTCGGTGCGGGCCTCGCGGCGCTGCCTGTTGAAGACGGCGCACTCCGGGCAGAGCTGGTGGTAGAAGGCGTCGACCTCCTGGTACTTCTGCTTGCAGACGTAGCAGGGACGGGCCTTGCGCAGCACACCGGCGAGGGGTCGGCCCCCGTCGTCACCGCCGACCTCCGCCGGACCCTCGTCCGCCTCGCCGTCCTCGCCGGAGGCCAGGGCGCGGCTGGTGAGCGCGCGCCCGTTGGTCTCGTCGTCGATCCGGTCCGGGGCGGCCGTGGCGGTGGCGGCGAACACGGCCTCGTCGTGGGCCCTGCGGGCGGCGTTGCGCTCCTTGCGCCGCCGCTCCTTGAGCGCCTTGAACAGTCGGGCGGTGCCCCGTTGGAGGGCCATGGAGTCGTCGTGGTCGGCGGGCAGCCCCTCCGCCTCGGCCAACACCTCCAGGCACACCCGAAGCCTGTCCGGGTCGATCCCGTCGACCGTGGTCCGCGTCACCGTTTCCGTCACCACTGCATCCCGCCGCTGTTCCTGGTGGCCTCCTGCCGGGCCATCAGGAACCCTATGCGCACTCCGGGACCGGACGGTCGGTGCGAACCGGTCCCCGGACCGGCGACCATGGGAGGTGAGCCAGCACTGGGAATCGACGCGTGGCGCCGGTGGCGCTGCGGGCAGGGGGAGATCCGTGAGCCAGCAGACGTCCGCCGGGGACGACGCGGGGCGCGAGTTCGTGGTCCTGCTGGACGAGGCGCACGAGCCGGTGGGGGTGGCCGACAAGGCCCTCGTCCACACTGAGGACACCCCGCTCCACCTGGCCTTCTCCTGCTATGTGCTGGACCCGGAGGGTCGGGTGCTGCTCACCCGCCGCGCCCTCGGCAAGACCACCTGGCCCGGTGTGTGGACCAACGCCTGCTGCGGCCACCCCGCCCCCGGGGAGTCCCTGGAGGAGGCGGTGCGCCGCAGGGTCCGCCAGGAACTGGGGATCGAGCTGACCGAGGTCACCGAGGCACTCCCGGACTTCCGGTACCGCGCGGTGTCGGCCGAGGGGATCGTGGAGAACGAGTTCTGCCCGGTCTTCTGGGCCCGGACCGAGGACACCCCGTCGCCGGACCCGGCCGAGGTCGCGGAGTTCACCTGGGCCTCCTGGCCGGACGTGGTCACGCTGGCCGCACGCACGCCCTGGGCGATCAGCCCGTGGGCGGCGGAGCAGATCCCGCGGCTCGACGCGGCCCCCTGAGTCCTCGGCGGGGCCGCTGCGGGACGCGTTCCCGGGCTACGCCGTCTTCTGGGACCGGGCGACGGGGTAGATACGGATCGCCCGCCCCCTCCGAGATGGAGCGCACCGTATGCCCCCTCACGCGCACGTCCCCGTCCGTCCCGCCGCCCTGGTCCTCGACGCCCTCGACACCCTCTTCCCCCTCGGACCGCTGGAGTGGCGCTTCCGTGAGGCGGGCATCCCCCGGGTGCTCATGACCCGCTGGTGCGACCACCTGCTGCGGGACGCGTTCGCGCTGTCCCTGCTGGGAGGTGAACGCACCTTCGAGGACGTGGCCCGGGGCTCCCTGAGGGATATCACCGGACACCAGATCGCCCCGGCCGCCGAGGACGTGATCATCGACGGGCTCACCCGCCTCGAACCCCGCCCGGAGGCCGCGTCGGCGCTGGAGGCCGCCCACCGGGCGGGTGTCCGGACGGCGGTGCTCGGCCACGGCGACGGCGGACGGCTCCGCCTGCTGCTGGAACGCTCCGGGCTTCCGCTGGAACCCCTCATCGGGGTCGGGGGCCCGTCGGCGTGGAAACCGGCCCGCGAGCCCTACCTCGCGGCCGCCCGTGAACTCGGGGTGCCCCCGGACCGGCTGGGCCTGGTCACGGCGCACGGCTGGGACGCGGCCGGGGGCCGCCGGGCCGGACTGGTGACGGGGTGGTCGGCGCACCTGGAGGGGCGCTTCCCGTCGGTCTTCCCCCGCCCCGACGTCGAGGGCCGGGACCTGGTCCAGACCGTGGAACGCCTCCTCGACCTCCCCGGTCCGGCCTAGGCGGTTACTCCTCCCAGCTCCGGTCGTACGCGGGGTGGCCCCGGTACACGGAGGCCAGGTACTTCACCGCGAGCCGCCAGGCCAGCAGCTCGGACCAGGGGTCGCCGCCGACGACCGGAGCCGGGGCGGAGGGGTCGACGATGCGCATGCTCGCGTCGTGCGCCTCGGTGTAGCCGCGGACGATCCCGCGTTTGGCCGCGACCTCGGCCAGAGCCCGCTCCCGCCCGCGTGAGCCCACGGGAACGGCCCTGGACGCGCGTTCGTCCTCGTCCAGGCGCGCGTTCAGGAACTCGACGATGGTCAACGGACAACTCCTCTTCTCTGCCCCCAAAGTCCCGTACGGGGTTCAGTATCCGGCAAACCTCCCCCTTCGGGCCACTCGGCGCAACCCTCCCACCCGTCACTCCTCCGGGCGTGGGCCCTCCTTGTCACAGCCCTCGAACTGGGGCACGGACATGACCAGATCCAGGTCGGTGTCACCGAACCACGCCTCCAGGCTGTCCTCGGCCTTGCCGCTCTGGAACATCCCGTCGATCGCCCTGTTCACGGCCTCGCAGCCCGCCACGTCGCCCTTGGGCAGGCCCACCCCGTACCTCTCCTCGGTGAACGGGCTGTTCACGAACTGGAACGCGTCGGGGTCCTCGTCCAGGAACCCGGCGAGGATGAGGTCGTCCGTGGACACCGCGTCGATGTCCCCGTCCCTGAGCTGGTCGACGCAGTCGCTGTAGGTCCTCGGTTTCTTGACCTCCTCGACAGCGACGTCGAACTCCTCCTGGACCCGGATCGCGGAGTTGGAGCCGTCTCCCTGACAGATCACCTTCCCCTCCAGATCCGCCACCCCCCGCACACGCCGGTCCCCCTTGCGCACCAGGATGTCCTGTTTGGCCACGTAGTAGGGGCCCGCGAAGGTCACCTGGGTACTGCGCGCGGGGGTGATGGAGTAGGTCGCCACGACCATGTCCACCTCCCCATTCCTCAGTTTCTCCTCACGCACGTCGGAGGTGATGGGCACGAAGTCGACGTCGCTGATCTCCAGCTCCTCGGCGATGTGGTTCGCCACGTCCACGTCGAACCCCCGGAACTCACCGCCGTCCTCCAACCCCACCCCGGGCTGGTCGGCCTTGACCCCGATCGTGATCGACTCCTTGTCGAGCAGGGTGTCCACGGTCGTCTCCCCTCCCCCCGCCGCCGAGCAGGCGGTCAGCGCCAGGATCGCCACGCCGGACAGAGCCGCCACGGCCCTGCCCCGGCCTCCTCGCAACCACATGGTCCCGTTCCTCTCTCGGGGGGCTTCCTCGCGCACGGACGGTTCCGCGCCCGCCGGGCTCACCGGTACTCCGCCAACCGGGGTCGGACCCCCGCCACGACCAGGGCGAACAGCGCCAGGGCGCCGAGGGGCAGCCCCCAGACCCACGGGGACAGGAGCGCCTGGCCCTTGCGGATGCCCTCCTCGTACTCGTTCCTGTGCGTCTCGGCCAGGGTGTCCAACGCGTCCTCGTGCTGGCGGAACAGCCCGTCCTCGGTGTCCGCCACCTCCATGCGGATACCGATGGCCCCCGCCGAGTCACCATCGGCGGCGGCCGCACGCATGCGCTCGTCCGCCTCCTGGACCGCGACGAAGGTGGTGAGCACTCTCCCGAGGGAGTCCTCCTCGCCCTCCAGCAGCGCCTCCTGGGCGTTCCTCCCCAGGTAGCCGAGGGTGCCGGGGTCTCCCTCCGGGTCGTCCTTGTCCGGCCCGCGAGGCCCGGGCAACGCCGGATAGGCGCCCGGGATCTCCCCGACCGCCTCGTAGTAGTTCGGCAACGTGCGGACGTTGCGGAACAGCACCTGCTGGGCCCGTTCCAGGTACACCTGTTGGTAGGTGTCGGCCCTCTCGTCGTCGATCAGGTACCGGCTCTGGTCGGCCTGCATGTCGGTGGCGATCGCCCCGGCCCGGGAGAGTGCCATGGCCGGGTCCAACCCGTCCTCCTTGGCGGCCACCTCATACCTCTCGCTGCCACCCAGTGCCAGGACGACCCCGGTGGTCAGCATCACCGCACCGGCCGTCGCCACCAGCAGGGCGACGTTGAACCGGCGACGGAAGCGCACCCGCAGGTAGAGCTGGAGGGCCAGGAGCGACCCCACCGTCACCGCACCGGCCGCGCCGACCCACGCGCGCCCGGACGTCACCGCCAACCGACCCTCCTCGTGGCTCTCGCGCACGATCGCCGACGACTCCAGCCCCAGGTTGAAGGCCTTGGGCAACAGTTCGGTGTGCATCAGTCGGGTGGCGTCCCGGTACGCCGCGAGCGCTTCGGGATCCACCTCGCCCGGCGGGGCCCCCGCAGCATCGTTGGCCTGGAGCGCCCGCTCGACCTCCTGGTGGTAGGCGCCGAGGTTGCTGAGGAGCGCGTGGACGTTCCTCTGGCCGTTGTCAGCGGCCCCCTCACCCGCGTCGTCGCCCGCCTCCCCCTCGACGGCCCCCTCACGCGGGTCCTCGCCCCTCGTCAGGGAGACCACCTCCAGGAGGACCTCGTCGGCCCTCTCCCGGTTGAGGTCGTAACGAAGCTGTGCGGCGTCGCGCCCGGAACCGAGGTCGCGGTCGGTGCCCATGAGCAGCATGTCCGCCACGCTGGCGTCCATGGCGGCCAGGTTCAGGTAGAGGCCCGTGGTGTTCAGGGCCTGTTGTCCGGCGCCCTCGCCCAGGACGGCCAGGCCGTCACGGGCCTGGTTGAGGGTCACCGTCGCGGAGCCGAAGAGTCCCGCGACGGTGACCACGCACAGCAGCGTCAGGGCCCACACCCGGGCGGGGGTGGTCCGCGCCGACGCGCGCACGCGCGGCCACCAGGCGCGGGTCCGCCGTCCGGGGGCCGGTGCGGGCGTGGGGTCGTGCTCGGGGTCGGGGGGCATCAACGGGGTTCACCCCTTCTGGATGATGATGACGGTCCATGCGCCGACGTAGATCCGGTCGCTGTCATTCAGGGGAACCTCCACGTGGTGGGGGATGGGGTTGGCCGTCCCGTTGATGGTGGTCCCGTTGGTCGACCCGGGGTCGAGGAGCGACCAGGTGCCACCGGGGCGAGCCAGCAGGATCGCGTGGATGTGGGAGATCGCGGGGTCGCCCGCGGGCCCGCCCAGGTCGATCTCGGGGGTGAACCCCCTGGACTGACTGCGCCGTCCGACGTGCACGCGGTCGCCCTGGAGGCTCACCCTGCGCGGCCTTCCCCCTGCGGGGAAGGTGATCCGGCTCGGGTCGAGCACGCCCTGGTTGACCATGTACTGGTAGTAGGCGGGATCGGCCGCGACGACGGCACGCCAGCGCGCGCCCGGGGCCGCGCCGTCGGGCGCGGAGCCCGGCCGGTGGTGGCTCCCGGACTGGGATGCGAAGTCGTAGCCGCACTCCTCGCAGAAGCGGCCCGCCCGGGAGGTGCCGCACTCGGGGCAGGGGCCTCCCCGGGTCGTCGGCCGGGGCCTGGGGGGCGTTCGGAGGGGTACGGGCGGGGTCGCGGTCGGGGGGTTGGCGGGGGGCGGCGCGAACGGTGCCTGGAGGCGCAGTCCGCAGGTGTCACAGAAGTCGTCGGCCGTGGAGTGGTGCCCTGATGGGCAACGCGGCATGGTCCCTCCTACCCGGGTCCGGGGTCGCCGCCGGGTCCCGGTTCGCCCGGGTGGGGTCGGGTCCGTACGGTCCGGGTCGAGTTGGTGTCGAGGGTCATCTCGTCGACCTTGTCGACACTGGGCCTGAGCCGGACCGTTCCGGTGGCCGCGTCGACGACGTCGACCACGCGGCCGAGGAGCCTCGCGGTCTCCTCGTTGCCCGACTCGTGTGCGAGTGCGACGGCGCGGCCCAGCCTGGTGGTGGCGGTCGCGTCGTCCCCCTCGCGACGGGCGTCGAGCCCGTCCTGGATCGCCTGGGCCAGTTCGACCTGGCCCGTGTAGTGGGCCACCCGGGGGTTGATCTCGGTGGCCCGGTCCTCGTCCGACGTCCATTCGGCGAGGATGTTCCCGGAGGCGAGGACCTGGTCCTGCGCGCCGCCCTCGCCGGGCAGCACCACCCGGACCCAGCCCGCGCGCAGCTGGCGGCCGGGGTCGCCCGGCGGCACCTCCACGCACACGTGGTAGTCGCGGCTCTCCGTCCCCCAGGAGCCGGTGGGGTAGTCCCCGGACCGCGCGACCCGCTCCACGGAGCGGTGGGTGAGGTCCTGGACGGTGGGCGCGACCTGCTTGACGTAGCGCACCACGGCGTTCGGCGGGGTCCACAGGCGCAGCGCCACGTCGGCCACCGCCTTGCCCATGGAGGCCTGGGCCATCGCCCGGAAGTCGGCTTCCAGGTCGGCGGGGTCGGCCACGATGCCGGGGCCGCCGCCGAGGAGCGCGGCGTCGACGCGGCGCAGTTCCTCCACCTTCCAGTCGGTGCCGACGCCCCGGCAGTCGCACACGAAGCTGCCCGCGACCCGCCGGAGGACCCGCTCGAAGACGTCGGGCACCTCGTTGTTCTGGCCGTCGGTGAGCAGGATGGCGTGCCTGATGCCGTCGCCCGCGGTGTCGAAGAGCTCGGCCGCCCTGAGCAGCCACGCGCCGATCCGCGTTCCGCCGTCCGCGCGCAGGCGTCCCACGGCCGCCAGGGCCTCCGCCCTGGTCGTGGCGTCCGCCTCCGCCAGGCGGGCGCTCTCGGGGTAGATCATCTCCGCCTCGCGGTGCCCGGCGACCACGGCGAAGCGGACCCCGTCGCGCAGGGTCTCGACGGCCGCGCGCGCCGCCCGCTTGGCGGCGTTGATCTTCTCGCCGTACATCGAGCCGGAGGTGTCGACGATGATCACCTCCGAGGCCCGCACGGACGCCCCCACGCGCACCGGGCTGTTCGAGGCCACGCTCACCACGGCGTGCACCTCGGTGCCGCCCAGGGGGAGGTACGGGTTCTGGTCGACCTCGACGCGGAACCCGGGCCCGGCGGTGCGTTCAGACCCGTTCGGCACGGGGACCCCCTTGGTCGGTGGGCACGGGGATGACGACGACGGTGATGTTGTCCTTGCCTCCGGCCTTCAGCGCGAGGCTGACGTAGGAGCGGGAGGCCTCCCACGGCGCGCCCGACGCCCCCGGCACCGCCTCGGCCAGGTCCCGGGCCTCCGGGTAGTAGTTCCAGAGGCCGTCGCTGCACAGCAGGATCGCGCCGGGGCCGGTCGGGGTGACCGTCGAGATGTGCGCGTCGATCTCCCCCGAGTCCGCTCCCATCCAGGCGATGAGGGCGTGGGCGTTGGCCGAGCGCATGGCCTCCTCGCGGGAGAGGGCACCCATCTGCACCATCGCCTCGCTCCAGGAGTCGTCCCGGGTGAGCAGGGCGGAGGCGCTGGAGGCGGGCCCGCCGGAGATCCAGTAGGCGCGGCTGTCACCGACCCAGCCGACCGTGACCGCTCCGGTGCGCGGGTCGACCACGGCGGACACGAAGGTGCAGGCCGGTGCGGAGCTGGGAGAGTCGGCGATCCCGGCCACCGCCTCGGCCGCGCGGGTCATCGCCGTGGCGGTGGCCTCACGCGGGTCGGCACCCTGGCGCACGCGTTCGACGAGCACGGTCGCGCCCGTCTCCGCGGTGACCCGGGACGCCTCGTCGGAGCGGGGGGAGCTGGAGACCCCGTCGCAGACCACGGCCACGACGGTCCCGGCGGCGTGCGGGGCGTCGTCCTCGACGACCCGGATCGCCATCGCGTCCTCGTTGCGTCTGTGCCGCAGTCCCCTGTCACTGACCCCGAAGGCGCGCCGGGTGCGCACCTCGACGTGGTCCCGACCGGTGGGCTGGAGGAAGCCGCACTTCTCGCAGTACCCGTCCACCACCCGACCGGGGCACCACACGCACGGGTCGGGGCCGTCCGCGGCGACCGGGTCGCCGCCCTTCGCGGGCGTCGGCCGGGCACGGGCGGTACCCGGCGGGGGCGGCGGTACGGCGGACACGGAGGCCCGGACCACCGGCTGGGTGGTCAGGGAGTCGGGCCTCTCGGGGACCGCGCCGTGCAGGCTCACCTGCGGCGCGGTCGGCGCTCCCTCCGACGGGACCAGGCCGGGTCGTTCGATCGTCACCGTCTCGTCCTCCGGGGAGACCTCCCTGCGGAACGTCCCGGACATGCTGGCCTGGGGCGCGGTGGGGACGCGGTCGGGCGTACGCCCCTCCCCCGCTCCGGAGCGCACGTCGGCCGGGAGGGTACGCCCGCAGCCCTCACAGTAGAGGTCGCCCTCCGAGACCGTGTCGGCGCAGGCAGGGCAGGTCCGTACCTTGGTCATCGCCGTTCCTTCACTTCTCACAGCAGTGTCACGGGGCGGAGGGAGTTCGCCCTGTCGATCAGCTCGTGGCGTTCCGCCTGGTGGCTGGAGCGTTGGGCCAGGGCCCGGTACCGCCGCTCCAGGTTGGCGCGGACGCCCTCCTCGGTGAAGTCACCGCCGAGGAGCGGTTGGTCCCCCGGGCCCGCGCCGCCCGCGCGGATCCAGCCCAGGGCCGCCTCCAGGACGCGGGCGGCGAGCCGGTCGGCGGACTCGCTGTCCAACCCGATCCGGTCGAGCCGTTCCCCCGCGCGCACGTGGTCGGTGCCGTCGGTGGCCCCCGTGGCGAGCGTGGCGATGAGCGCGGTCTGCGCGTGCACGTACAGGCTGGACAGTTCGGGCACGGCGTCCAGGACCCGGATGGCGGCGGCCCGGTCGCCCTGGGCCAGCCTGACCCTGGCCAGGCCGAAGGCGGCGCTCACGTACGAGTGGTCGGTGGACCACACCGTGGAGTACTGGCGGGCGGCGGTCTCCAGGTCCCCGGTCCGCTCGCATGCCAGCGCCAGGCCGAGCTTGGGCGCCACCTCCCCGGGGAGGTGGTCGTAGAGCTCGTCGAAGTGGCCCCTGGCTCCCTCGAAACCGCCCATGCTCAGCTCGGTGACGGCGAGGTACCACATGGTCCGCCAGTCGCCGGGGGCCGCCGTGCTGAACTGCTGGAGCGTGTCCAGGGCCTCGTTGTGCCAGCCGACCGTGATCAGGGCCCGGACCAGCCTCAGCAGTGTCTCGGGGCTCGGGGCTCGGGCGGCCCGCAGGGTCGGGATGAGTTCGGCCGGGGACATGCCCTCGAGGCTGCCCAGGAGCTGGGCGGCCGGGTCGGCCTGGTCGATGAGCGGGGCGGGCAGCAGCCTGGCGGACTCGCCGGGCGGCGGCGGGCTCAGCATGCGGTCGGCGTCGTGCCTCCCCACGCCCGAGACGAGGGTGAAGCTCTCGCCGCCGAAGAGCACCGAGGCCGCCGGGTGCGGGGCGCCCTCGACGTCGGACAGGACCTCGCGGAGCACACCGGTGAGCTGTTCGGCCATGTCCCCGGCGTCGTGGAAGCGTGCCTCCGGGTCGATGCCGGTGGCCCGGCGCAGGAAGCGGTCGTAGGACTCGTACCGCTGGAGCAGGGGCACCTCGTGCCGGGCCGGGATGCTGTGCGGGTACTGGCGCATGAAGCTGAAGTGGAAGCTGAGCACCGCCAGGGCCCGGCCGACCGAGTAGAGGTCGGCGCTCACCGTGGGGCCCGGTCCGCGCAGCTCGTCCTCGGGCACCCGGTAGCCGGGGGTCGTGTAGACGGGGCTGAGCGTGTCGTCCATGCGCCGGACGCCGCCGAGGTCGATGAGCTTGATCAGCTCCTCGCTCTGGATGACGTTGTCCGGCTTGAAGTCGCAGTAGAGCAGGCCCCTGGAGTGCAGGTAGCCGAGGGCCCGCAGACACTCCAGGCCGTAGGCGATCACCTGCCCCAGGGGGAGGACCTCGTCGGCGGATCCGTTCTCCCGGCGTTCGACGAGCAGCTGCCGCAGGGACTTGCCGCCCACGTACTCCATGACGATGTGGCCGCCGGGGATGCCGGTGCGCGGGTCCGGATGCTGCGAGAAGTTGATGATCTTGACGATGTTGGGGTGCTCGACCTCGGAGAGGAACGCGCGCTCCGCCGCGGCCGCCTTGTGTGCCTCGGCGTCACCGGCGTTGAGCAGGCCCTTGAGGACCACCCAGCGGTTGTTGACGTTGAGGTCCCGGGCCAGGTAGATCCAGCCGAGGCCGCCGTGGGCCAGACAGCCGACCACCCGGTACTGGCCGCCCACCACGTCACCCGCGACCAGCTTGGGAGTGAAGGAGAAGTGGGTGCCGCACTGGCGGCAGAACCCCTCGGTGCGGCCCGGCTGCTCGCCGCGCGACCGGCCGACCCTCTCGGAGCAGTTGCCGCAGAACCGGTTCTTCTCCGACACGACCGGGTTGGTCATGATCGCTTCGGAGGGGTCGTGCGCCGGGACCAGGGGGACCCGGATCAGACCGGCGCCGAGCATGCCGCGCCGGGCACCACGGCCGGAGCCGTCGCCCTCGGCGGCGGACGTTCCGAGGGTTCCCGAGCCGGACGGGCCGGACCGGCCGGACAGGCGGATGTCACCCGAGCCGATCGGGTGGGAGTGCACGGTGTCGCTGCCGGAGCCCCGTGAGGAACCTCCCGAGGAGGAGGCCCCGGACGTGGGTCCGGAGGTGGGACCGGACGACGCGCGGGAGCCACCCGAGCGCCGCCGCGGGCCGGGCGCGCGGTGGGGCGCCCCGAAGGAAGGTTGGGTCCGCTCGTCCCGGGGGTCCGGGGTCCGGACGGCGGGGCCCCGCGCGACGCCCACCGGCTGGCGGGGCGCCGACGGGTCGGGCGAGGAGGACGCACGTACGTCCACGGGAGCCAGGCCGCACACCACGCAGAAGCCGTCCTCGATCCGGCCCTCGCAGTCGGGGGAAGTGCACATGGTCATCTAGGTCACACCACCATCAGTCTCGGCGTCAGACGCTCCGACGCCGGGTGTGGTTCTGTCCTCCGGGGTCTCGTCTCCCGAGAGTTCGCCGAGCGACCTCTGGTAGGCGTTGAGTGCCCTGGTGGCCTCCCTCAGGTCACAGGGGGCCTTCCACAGTTCCCCGTGCGCGCGTCCGTGGAGTCCGGTGAGCCGTTCGTGCTCGGCCAGGCCGAGGCGGACCGCGCGGGCCCGGTAGGAGTCCAGGCGGCCCCGGAGCTCGGCCCGGCGCGCGAAGAGCTCCGACAGGTTCGCCTCGCACCCGTGGGCGGCGTCGCTGGCCTCGTGCACGGCGTGCTGGACCCGGCCCAGGCGGGCGCCGAGTTCCCGCCAGTCGCTCCGGGAGCGCAGGACGTCCATCTCCATGAGGGCGGCGCGCAGCCCCGGGACCGGGTCGGGGACGTCGGCGGCCACGGGCTCGGAGATCTTCGCGACGACCCTCGCGCGCAGTTCACGGGCGTGCCGCAGGACCTGTTCGACGTCGTCGATGGCCGAGACCAGGTGGGCGACGCTCTGGGTGTAGGAGTCGCGCATCCTCAGCGCGTCGCGGAGCTCGCCCCGGGTACGGACCAGGAGTCCCCTCAGGTGGCCCAGCGACGAGGTGTCCACGCGGGTGCCGACGACGAGGGAGAGCGGGTCGCGGCGGACGGTCTCCCCCACCCGGAAGAGCTGTTCGCGCAGCTCCTCGTGCTCGTCCTCGTCCAGCTCCACCTGGTCGGAGAGGGTGCAGACCTCCTGCCACATGTTCTCCAGCTCCGCGAGACGGGGGTGCAGGACGTCCCAGGCGGTCTCCACCGCGGAGATGACCTCCGTGGCGGCCTCGTAGTCGGCCGACATCCGCGCGACGGCGTCGGCCGTGGTGATGCGTTCGGTGTCGGGGTCGAGCAGGCCGCGTTCGGCCAGGGACCGCGGCTCCAGCGACAGGGTGACGGATTCGCCCCTGAGCAGGAAGGCGAGCTCGTTCTGGGGGTCCTCGCCGCCGAGCTCACGGACGTGGTTCGCGCGGTCCAGCACGAGCGCGAAGGCGTCGTGGACCGTCCACAGCCGGTGGAGGCGGACGTCGGCGCGCTCCCACCGCTCGCGGGTCCCGCCCACCAGGTCGGCGTCCCTGAGCAGCCGGTATCCCACGTGCTGCTCCAGGTCCGCGAGGCGGAGCCTGATGCGGTCCGCCTCGCCCCGCACGCCGTTGAGAGCGTGGTCGAGCACCTCCCAGCTCATCGGCGTCGCACCCGGCTCCGCGTCCCACCCCACCCGACGAATCACCTCCAGCGGACCGTGAGCCGCTCCGTCATCTCCTTTGGTCTAGACAAGAGTGTGGCCGCGCCCTTCCGGAACCACAAGGGACTCAGGGTTTTACGGCCACGAGCGGCCACAAACGCAACACACATGTCATCTCAGGCATCCCATGCGATGGGTACGACAACGGCATGGACAGAACAGAGGAAGAGTTCCCCGGTATCGGCGCCCCGGCCCGCAGGGCCCTGAACCGGGCCGGGTACACGCGTCTCGAACAGCTGGACGGCGTGAGCGAGACCGACCTGCTGCGACTGCACGGCATGGGCCCCACCGGGACCGACATCCTGAGCGATCTCCTGAACGCCCGGGGCATGTCCCTGGAGCCCTAGTGGTCCGGCGCGGCCAGGTGGTCCAGGAGGAAGCGGGCCCGGTCGACGACGGGGACGCGGGGCAGGGTGACCAGTTCGTACCCGCAGTCCGGGTAGGCGGCGCACATCGCCTCGAAGGTCCGTTCGGCCTCCTCGTGGGACTGGTGGCGCTCGGCGTCGCCGGTGAAGATCTCCGGCCAGGGCGGCGCGACGAACACCGTGCGCCGGTAGCGGAACCTGCGGGCGGCCTCCCACAGGTGGTCGGGGACCGGCAGCCCGCGCAGACGGTGGTAGCCGACCAGGTCGGGCACGCCCCGGTCGCACAGGACCAGCCCGTCGAGTCCGACGGCCTCGCGGTGCGAACGCATCTCCCAGGCCAGCATGAGCTCGGCGAAGAGGGCGTCGTCCCGCCAGGCCAGGCCGGGGCCGTCGATCTCCCGTTGGTCGCGGATGATCGCGCGGCCCGCCTCGACCGTGCGCCGGTGGCCGAGCCCGGCCAGGTGGTCGATCAGCGTCGTCTTGCCCGAACCCGGGCCGCCGGTGACGACGACGAGGTGGTCCATGGTGGTTCCTCCTGGTGAGCGCGGCCGGTGAGGAGCGGCCGCGAGGCGGACGGAGTGGAACGACACGGCGGTGCGCCGGGCCCGAGGGGGCGCGGCGCACCGCCGTGACGGAGGGGGTGGGGCCGGGGCTACGCCGTGACCCCGGCCTCGGCCTCCACGAGGTCGGCCGCGTACGAGGTACCACCCTCCCGGAGGCGGGCGCTGATCGCGGCCAGACGCGCGGCCACCTCCGGGTCCGAGGTCAGCTCCAGCAGGGCGGTGCGCAGCGCCTCGGCGGTGGCGTCGGCGGCGTCGATCCGGCGGGCCACACCGGCCGCCTGGAGGCGGTCGGCGTTGTCGAAGCCGTCGGTCGCCTGGGGCACCGCGATCATCGGCGTGGCCGTGTACAGGCCCTCGCTGGAGCCGCCCATCCCCGCGTGGGTGACGAAGGCGTCCGCCTGGCGGAGGACGTCCAGCTGCGGCACCCAGGGGTGCACCTCGACGTTGGCGGGGACCTCCCCCAGCTCCTCGGCCTCCACGAACCGGCCGACCTGGAGCACCACGTGCCACCCGGGCAGATCACCGAAGGCCCGGAGGCATTCACGGTAGAAGGCGGGCAGCCGGGTCAGAGCCGATCCCATGGACACCAGCAGCACCCGCTCGGCCCCCTCCGGCCGCCGCCAGGTGCCCTGGTCCTCACGCGCCCCCAGGCACGGTCCCACGAAGGTGACCGTGTCCGGGACGGTGTCGGCGAAGGGCTGCATCTCGCGCGGGATCAGGGCCAGGGCCCGGTCCGGGGCCCCGGCGAAGGTCGCGTGGTCCAGCCCCGTGACGCCGTTCTCGGCCAGCCAGGCGTCGAACTTCGCGAAGTGCTCGGCCGCTCCGGGCAGGCCGCGCAGCCACGCCATGACGGTGTCCCCGTGGTCGGCCCAGGCCACGTAGGTCGGGGAGAGCTGGACGGAGGGAACACCCCATTCGAGGCCCAGGACCCGTGCGGCGTACCCGCCGATGTCGTACAGGAACAGGTCCGGCCGGTCGTGGTCGTAGGCGTCCCGCAGGACCGGCAGCGCGTTGATCGCGTCGTCGAGGAAGGTGTCCATCCCCTCGACGGGATCCTCGGACCACTCCTCGTCCCCGGTGGGCAGCGTGGTGGTGAAGCGGACGAGTTCGGCGCCGGTCGAGGCGATCAGCTCGCCGACGCGGTCCACGGGGTCGTTGGCGTAGGTGACGCGGTGGCCCCGGGCGACCAGCTCCCGGATGATCTCCAGGCTGGGCAGGACGTGGCTCACGGCGGGGACGCCGACCATGGCGATGTGAAGGCGGCGGGTCAAGGTACTTCTCCAGGGGTCGTCTACGGGTAGGCCTGAGGGGCGCCGGTCCCCTCGGGGGGCGGCGCGGAGCGTCGGGGACGCCCGGTCCTAGCCGTAGATCTGCTGGAAGTACATGCGGCCTAGGCTAGGGCAGCCCTCCCCCGGGCGTCCAGCGCCTTTTCGAGGCGCCCCCAGCAGGAAGGGCCCCACGTGTCCCCGTCCCCCGTCGCACTGGTCATCTCGGTCCGGGCCCTGCCCGGCCGCCGCGAGGACTTCCTCGCCGGAATCTCCCGCAACGCCGCGCACGCCCTGCGGGACGAGCCCGGATGCCTGCGTTTCGACGTGGTCGGCTCCCCCGACGACCCGGACGCCTTCTGGGTGTACGAGGTGTTCGCGGACGAGGCGGCGCTGGCGGAGCACCGGCGGAGCCCGCACTTCCTGGCATGGCAGAAGGAGAAGGCCGCGCTGGTCGTCCCTGGTAGCCAGGTCGACCGGCGCGGCCCCCTCCTCGTCAGCGGCGGCTGAGCCGCTCCTGTCCCTCCTACGGGGTCCCGGGGTCGTTCCGGCCGTCCTTCGGGGCCCGGTGGCGTCCCGTGCGGGGCGCGGCCGTCTCGTCGTCCCCGGGCTCCTGCCCGGTGTCACGTCCCTCGCCCCGGTAGCCGTCGGTGTAGCCGCCCGCGTACCCCTCGTCGAACGCGCTCACCGGGCGGTCGGCGTCACCGGTGGCCTCCGCTCCGGGCCGCTCGGCGGCCTCCGTCCCGTCCTCGGCGTCGTCGGCGTCGTCGAGGCCGGCGTCCGCGACGGTGTCCTGCTCACCGGTGGTCACCGCGCCGTCCGAGGCACCGCGCAGCTGGAAGCCCGCGACCGCCATGACCACACCGAACACGATGGCGTAGACACCGACGACCAGCATGATCGCCTCGGCGCCCGCCAGCGGCCAGAACCACATCAGCAGGCCGAAGATCACCGAGAGGGCGCCGACGAAGATCAGCAGCCACTCGGAGCTGATGCGGGCGCGCAGCCGCACGGCGGTGACGATCTCCGCGACACCGGTGACGATCGCCCACGCACCGATCAGGAAGACGATGGCGATGACCGCGGCCATCGGCCAGGTGAGGGCGAGCAGACCCAGGACGATGCTCAGACCGGCCTGGACGCCCAGCGGCATCCGGCTCCCCGGGGCGGCGCGGTAGGCGGTGAACGCGAGCGCGACCCCGTCCACCAGAGCGAAGACACCGAAAATGATCGCCAGGGCGAGCAGGCTCGCGCCCGGCCAGACGAGGGCCACCAGACCGAAGACCACCGCGAGCACACCGCGTACGACCAGGACCCACCAGTGCCGGCTCAGCTCTCCGAGTATGTCGCCTGTCAACGCGTACCGGACCATGACCAGGCCCCCTTCCTCGTGTGGGTCCCGCGCGATGCGGGGTCACCCTCTGCAACTTCCCTCAACGTCGCATACGGATGACAGAAAGTACGCAAAATACACGGAAAGGGAAGTTCTTCACCTGGCACGAGGTGGTGCGGAGTACGCGCCGAGTCAGCCCGGACGCACGAACGCCCGCCCTCGTCGGTGACGTGGGCGGGCGGTCGGGGCACTGCGGCGGGGGCTACCCCTGGCCGGGGTAGCGGCGCTCGGCGGAGCCGACGTAGTGCTGACGCGGGCGGGCGATCCGGAAGGCCGGGTCGGTCAGCTGCTCGCGGTAGTGGGCGACCCAGCCGGGCAGGCGGCCGATGGCGAACAGCACGGTGAACATGTTGCTCGGGAAGCCCATGGTGCGGTAGATGACGCCGGTGTAGAAGTCGACGTTCGGGTAGAGCTTGCGCTCCGTGAAGTACGAGTCCTGGAGCGCGGCGGCCTCGAGCTTGAGGGCCAGCGCGAAGAGCTCGTCGGGGTTGTCGTGGCGGTCGAGGATCTGGCTGGCCAGAACCTTGATCTCCTTGCTGCGCGGGTCGAAGTTCTTGTAGACCCGGTGGCCGAAGCCCATGAGACGCATCTCGCGGGCCTTGACCTTCTCCAGGAAGTCCTCGATCGAGATGCCCGAGTCGCGGATCTCCTCCAGCATCTCCAGGACGGCCTGGTTGGCGCCGCCGTGGGAGGGGCCGGACAGGGCGTTGACGCCCGAGGCGACGCTGGCGTAGATGTCGGCCTTGGAGGAACCGACCACGCGCACGGTGGCGGTGGAGCAGTTCAGCTCGTGGTCGGCGTGCAGCACCAGCAGCATGCCGACGGCCTTGTTGAACAGCTCGCCGAGCTCACCGGTGGGAGCCTTGTCGCCGAAGGTCATCCGGATGAAGTTGTCGACGTAGTCGAGCGAGGAGTCCGGCTCGATCGGCGTCTCACCGATGGAGTTGCGGTAGATGCGGGCCGCGATCGTCGGCAGCTTGGCCATCAGCCGGATCGTGGCGAGCTCGACCTGGTCCTCGTCGTCCGGGTCCACGCTGTCGTCGTAGTACGCGGCGAGGGTGTTCACGGCGCTCGCGATCAGCGACATGGGGTGCCCGTTGCGGGGCATCGCGTCGATGAAGGCGCCCATCTCGGCCGGGATGTCGGCGTTGTCGCGCAGCTTCTCGGAGAACTCCTTGAGCTGGCCGGGCTCCGGCAGCTCGCCGTAGATCACCAGGTAGGCGGTCTCAAGGAAGGTGCTGTGCACCGCGAGGTCCTCGATCGGGTACCCGCGATAACGCAGGATGCCCGCGGCCCCATCGATGTAGGTGATCTTCGAGCTACACGAAGCGGTGTTGCCGAACCCCGGGTCCAGGGTCGTCATACCGGTCGACCCCAGCAGGGTCTTCAGCTCGATGGTGCTCTCACCCTCGGTACCGGTGAAAACCGGCAGCTTCAGCACGCCGCCCTCGTAGTGGAGCTCCACCGTGCGCTCTTTGTCATCGCTCATGCCCGAGGTCAACCTTTCCAGGCGGGGGATACGTGAGGTGCGTCAGACGCGAGGCGATCCGCCGCCGCGACTTGTTCACTCGTTATTGTTCTGTTTTGTTAAACGACGGTTAAGCAAAATCATATAAGTTTCACCGATTCACGAACAGGTGACATGCAACACATACCCAGACGTGATCAGAATTACCACGGAGTGAAGATTTACAGACTTTGCCGAACGTCGATAACGCCGTGATCGCCCTGAGACTTCACGGACGCCGGCGGGGTTCTCCCGCCACCCGTCCCTGGTCTCCTGAACCGGTCCCCTGGGCGCACCGAACCCCACGCGGGACGCACGTGGGCCCGTCCTTCGGCCCGCACTTCACAGATGCGGACAGACCTGAACAGAACTCGGTGCGGCCAGGTGTTCGAACACGCCCTAGCGGCCTGCTATCAGAGTACCTTCGCCCTGATCACAAGGGCTGAGGCGGGGCACCCCCGACTCGGTGATCTTGGCCTCTGCCGCCCCGGTCCGGGTGCGGCGGCGACTCGGCGGGCGCCGTCCCCCGGCGCTCCGGGGACCTCGGTATGTGCCCCGCGCACGAGAGTTCACACTCTTCCCCGACGTGGTATTCGTCCCTCTCGTCACGTCCGGGCCGAGGGGCCCGAACGGGGCACCGCGAATGGCGCACCGAACGTGACCGAAGTCGACAACGGGTGACCGGCATTCACCGCCGGTAAACAATGACTTCGCGCAATGCCGGAGAATCCGACCCCCGCGTTGACAGCGGGTGACGGGGCGTTACTCGCCCTCGTCGACACCACCGGCGAGCAACGCCTGCATGAACAGCGACGGGTGGTCCCGCTCGATCACGCGCAGCCGCCACTTGTTGTGGACCAGCACCAGCAGTTCACCGTCCGAGCGGCGGCGCAGGACCTCGGCCCCGGACAGGGAGTGCAGGGTCGGCGCGGACTCCTCGTCGGTGCGCCGCGCCACCGAGTACTCCAGCGGGGAGGCCTCGATCGGGCTGCGGAACTCCTGCTCCATCCGGTGCCTGACGACGTCGAACTGGAGCGGGCCGACCGCCGCCAGCACCGGGGCCTGCTCGCCTCGCACGTCGGAGGTGAGCACCTGCACCACGCCCTCGGCGTCGAGCTGGGCGATACCGCGCTGGAACTGCTTGTACTTGCCCGCGTCCACCGCGCGCGCCACCACGAAGTGCTCGGGAGCGAAGCTGGGGATCGGCGGGAAGGCGACCTTCGGGCCGTCGAAGAGGGTGTCCCCCACCGCCAGCGCGTGCGCGTTGACCAGGGCGATCACGTCACCCGGGTAGGCCGTGTCGATGGTGGAGCGGTCCGAGCCGAAGACGGCCTGGGTGTACTTGGTGGCGAAGGGGCGGCCGGTGGGCGCGTGCGTGAGCACCATCCCCCGGTCGAACCGGCCCGAGCTGACCCGCACGAACGCCATCCGGTCCCGGTGGTTCTTGTCCATGTTGGCCTGCATCTTGAAGACCTGGCCGGAGAAGGGCTGCTCCACCCTGCGCGGCCGGTCCTTGTCGTCGACCTTGGCCGACGGCGCGGGGGCCAGGCCCACGACCGTGTCCAGCAGCTGGCCCACCCCGAAGTTGGACAGCGCGGCGCCGAACAGCACCGGGGAGGACTCGCCCGCCATGAAGGACTCGTGGTCGAAGTCGGCGCCCAGCGCCTCCAGGAGCTCGATCTCCTCCTGGGCCTGCTCCCAGGCGTCCAGCTCGACCTCGGCGGCGCGGTCGGCGTCCAGGACCTCCTCGATCGCCTTCTGGGCGCCGCCGGGGGTCCGGGTCATCTTGGTGTACGTGCCGCTGGTGCGGTCGACCAGGCCGCGGAAGTCGCCCGCGATGCCGACCGGCCAGTTCAGCGGGGTCGGGCGCAGGCCGATGCGCTGCTCGATCTCGTCGAGGAGCTCCAGCGGCTCGCGGCCCGGGCGGTCCCACTTGTTGACGAACGTGATGACCGGCATCCTGCGGGCGCGGCACACGTCGAAGAGCTTGAGGGTCTGCGGCTCCAGGCCCTTGGCCGAGTCCAGCAGCATGATCGCGCAGTCGACCGCCGAGAGCACCCGGTAGGTGTCCTCGGAGAAGTCGGCGTGGCCGGGGGTGTCCAGCAGGTTGAGGACGCGGTCGTCGTAGTCGATGCGCAGCGCGGCCGAGGTGATGGAGATCCCCCGGTCCTGCTCCATGTCCATCCAGTCCGAGGTGACGCCCTTGCGGTCGCCCTTGCCGTGCACCGCGCCGGCGGAGGAGATGGCCGCGGCGTGCAGCGCCAGCGCCTCGGTGAGCGTCGACTTACCGGCGTCGGGGTGCGAGATGACCGCGAAGGTCCGCCGCCGCTCCGCCTCATGGGCGACCTCGGACTCCTGCTTGGTCGCTCCCGCCGTGTCCACGCTCATCTGCGCTGTCCGCCCCGCCTCGTTCGCTGCCCTGCTTTCGGCCCCGTCCAGCCTACGCGCGCGCGGACGTGGCTGGGACCCGATCGGGCTAGCGGTCCCGCTCGACCGCCTCGGAGACCCGTCGCAGCAGGTCGGAGGTGTCCGCTCCGCGCGGGTAGACCGCCACGAGGACCCGTTCCCCTCGGGCGTCGGCAGCCCGGCCACGCGCGCCGCCGGGGCCGCCGAGCAGGGGCGCGGCGAGGTCGGTGACCCTGGTCATCGCCGCGTCGAAGCGGTCCCACACCCGTCCGTCGTCCGGCTCGCGCAGCCAGCCGCGCAGCACGTGGTTGTGGGCGGCGATGACGGCGGCGGCGACCATCTCGACCTCCAGGGACGGGCGGTCCTCCCCGGCGCTGTGGGCCAGGTAGCGGCTGAACGCGGCCTGGTAGCGCGCGGTCATCGCCACCTCCCGGTCCCGCAGCCGGGGGTGGGCGCGGACCAGCCGGTACCGGGGGACGGTGATCTCGGGGTCGCGGACGTAGCCCTGGAAGACCAGGCGCGCGGCGGCGGCCACCGTGTCCGCGGGGGGCTCGGGGGAGGCGTCCATGTAGCGCACGACCGTCTCGAAGAGCTCGTCGTGCTCGGCGAAGAGGAGGTCCTCCTTGGAGCCGAACCTGCGGAAGAGGCTGCGTCGGCTCACGCCCGTGGCGGCGGCGATGCCGTCCATGGTGGTGCCGTCGAAGCCCTCGTCGGTGAACAGTCGCACGGCCGCCAGCACGGCCTCGCGGGTCGACACACGTGTCGTCGCCACGCCCACCTCCCCTTCCCGGCGCCAAGGTATCCGACCCCGTCTGTGTACTTCGTCCCGATCATCTCCTACCCTGGCACCGAATGCCATATTCAGGCACGCGGTGCCAGACCGAGGAGAGCGTGATGGGCGACTTCGACCTGTTCAAGACCAACGAGGAGCACGAGGAACTGCGGGCGGCGGTCCGCTCCGTGGCCGAGGACAAGATCGCCCCGCACGCCGCCGAGGTGGACGAGCGGTCCGCCTTCCCGCAGGACGCCCTGGACGCCCTGGTCGCCACCGACTTCCACGCCGCGCACATCTCCGAGGACTACGAGGGCGTGGGCGCCGACGCGCTCGCCACCTGCGTCATCATCGAGGAGGTCGCCCGCGTGTGCGCCTCCTCCTCCCTCATCCCGGCGGTGAACAAGCTCGGCACCATGCCGCTGATCCTCGGCGCCTCCGAGGAGGTCAAGCAGCGCTACCTGCCGCCGGTCGCGCGCGGCGAGGCGATGTTCTCCTACGGCCTGTCCGAGCGCGAGGCCGGTTCCGACACGGCCTCCATGCGCAGCCTGGCCACCCCCAAGGGCGACGACTGGGTCCTGAACGGCCAGAAGTCCTGGATCACCAACGCCGGTGTCAGCGAGTACTACACCGTCCTGGCCGTCACCGACCCCGAGGGCAGGCGCGGCCGCAACATCTCCGCGTTCGTGGTCCACGCCGACGACGCCGGGTTCACCCTGGGCGAGCCCGAGCGCAAGCTCGGCATCAAGGGCTCCCCCACCCGCGAGCTGTTCTTCGACGACGTCCACCTCCCCGGTGACCGCATGGTCGGCGCGCCGGGCGAGGGCCTGAAGATCGCCCTGCGCACCCTGGACCACACCCGCGTCACCATCGGCGCGCAGGCCGTCGGCATCGCCCAGGGCGCCCTGGACCACGCCGTGGCCTACGTGAAGGAGCGCAAGCAGTTCGGGAAGTCGATCGCCGACTTCCAGGGCATCCAGTTCATGCTCGCGGACATGGCCATGAAGCTGGAGACCGCCCGGCAGATGGTCTACGTGGCCGCCGCCAAGTCCGAGCGCGGGGACGACGACCTCGCCTTCTACGGCGCCGCCGCCAAGTGCTTCGCCTCCGACGCCGCCATGGAGATCACCACCGACGCCGTGCAGCTGCTGGGCGGCGCCGGCTACGTGAAGGACTTCCCGCTGGAGCGGATGATGCGCGACGCCAAGATCACCCAGATCTACGAGGGCACCAACCAGATCCAGCGCATGGTGATGGCCCGCCAGCTCCTCAAGTAGGCCGCCGCCCCGCCCGGACGCCCGTCTCCCGCACCGGGGAGGCGGGCGTCCGGCGCGTCAGTGCACGGACTCGCGTACGAACTTGGCCACGGGGACGGGGTCGCGGCCCAGGGCGCGGCGGACGTCCTCGGTGACCACGGCGGCCCGGCCGTTGGCGACGGCCCGGAACCGCTCGTTGAGGGTGTCCACGTACCGGTCCGACCAGCCCATGTTGGTGGCCCGGAAGTAGAACCCGGCCTCGTCGACCTTCTTGTACCGCCACACGGGGCTCTCCGTCCCCTTGGTCATCCGCACGAAGTCGCGGAAGGAGACGGGGGCGGGGCCGGTGAGCGTGTACTCGCGCCCGTGCAGGGAGTCGTCGGTGAGGGCCGCGACGACGGTGTGGGCGACGTCGCGCGCGTCCACGAAGCTGACCTCCGCGCGCTTGCGCAGCGGAAGCTCCAGCCGCCCGTTGCGCGAGCGCGCCAGCCGGGCGAAGAGGCCCTCGGTGAAGTCCTGGTCCAGCCAGTTGGGGCGGACCACCGTCCAGTGGTCGAACAGCTCGCGGACCCGGCGCTCCAACACGCGCTGTTCGGAGTCGGGCGGCCCGTCCTCGGTCCCCATCGCGGTGGTCAGCACCGCCGTCCGGACCCCCGCCCCGGCCGCCCTCTCCAGGAAGGCCCCGGCCCGGTCGGCCAGCCCGCTGGCCATGGGAACCGTCACGAAGAGGCTCTCCACCCCCTTCAGCGCCGGTTCCCAGCTGGTGGTGTCGGTCCAGTCCAGCCGCACCTCACCGTCCCTGGAGGCACCGGCGGCGGGCAGGCCGCGTCTGCGCAGTTCGGTCAGGACACGTCGACCCACCTGTCCGGTGGCGCCGGTGACCAGTGTGCTCATCGGGTGATCCCCCAGGTTCACGCGCGGGTGCTCCGCCTGCTGACGGTACCCACTCCCGGGGGCGGAACGAGCGCGAAACGGTGGAACCACCCGGACACCGGCCCCTCAGCCGCGCCTCCGGGAGGCGGTCAGCGACTCCACGGCGACGACGAGGACGATCCCGCAGGCGGCCAGCCCCAGGTTGGCGAGCAGGGCGTTCTCCTGGAGCGCCGCGACGTTCCGGACCACCAGGCGGTTGAAGGAGTTGAGCACGATCCCGAGGATCGGCTGGGTCCAGAGGTGGTCGACGGCCCCACTGACCCCCATGAGGGTGAGGAGGGCGCCCAGGCCCTGGAGTGCGGTGCGCATGGCACGACCCTAGGCAGCGGCTCCCCTCCGGCGGATCGGCCGCGGGGGTGGTCCCCGCACGACCAAAGTAGCGTCCCGCGCGGCCTTCGGTATCGAGTCCGCCCCGTCCCCCCACCTGCGCGGCCTCCACTCCCTAGACTCCGAGACGATGAACGAGACGACCTCCTCCCGGCAGCGGTACCGGCGCGGCGCGCGGGACTGGGTCGTGGACACCCTGATGTTCCTGACCGCCCTGGGCTTCGGGCTCCTGGGCGCGGTGACCCTGCCCGGTGAACCCCCGCCCCCGACCCCGCCCGACCCCCTGCGCGTCACCGAGCAGCTGGTCGCCCTGGCCTGCTGCGCGTCCCTGTGGTGGCGGCGCCGCTGGCCGGTGGGGATCGCGGTGGGCCTGGTCGTGGTCTCCGGGGTGTTCCCGCTGGCCGGAGGGGCGATGCTCGTCGCCCTGTTCTCCCTGTGCGTCCACCGCCCTCCCAGGGTGGGGCTCACGGTGCTCGGTCTGAGCTTCCTCTCCTCCTACGTGGGCGCCCTGGTCCACCCCGACCCGTACGGGACCCCCGTGGTGACCACGTTCCTGCTGGGCGCGGTGTTCCAGGGAGCGGCCGCCGGGTGGGGCCTGTCGGTGCAGCACCGGCGCCAGCTGTTCGACTCACTGCGGGAGCGGGCCGCGCACGCCGAGGCCGAGGCGCAGCTGCGCGCCGAGCAGGCCCAGCACCGGGTCCGCGAGTCCATCGCCCGGGAGATCCACGACGTCCTGGGGCACCGGCTGTCGCTGCTCAGCGTGCACGCTGGCGCCCTGGAGTACCGGCCGGACGCCCCCGCCGAGGAGGTCGCCCGGTCCGCCGGGGTGATCCGGGAGAGCGCGCACCAGGCCCTCCAGGACCTGCGCGAGGTGATCGGCGTGCTGCGCGCCCCGGTGGGCGAGCTCCCCCAGCCCACCATGGCCGACCTGGCCCAGCTGGTGGCCGAGGCCGGGGACACCGGAGCCGGGGTGGACTTCGTGGAGGAGTACTCGGGCGAGGTCCCCGAGCGCACCGGGCGCGCGGCGTACCGGATCGTCCAGGAGGGGCTGACCAACGCCCGCAAGCACGCGCCCGGCGCCCGCACGTCCGTGCGGATCTCCGGGTCCCCGGGCCGGGGGCTGAACGTGGAGGTGGGCAACGGACCCGCCGTCCGCGCCCCGGAGGCGCCCGGGGGCGGTCAGGGCATGGTCGGCCTGACCGAGCGGGTCTCCCTCGCCTCCGGCCGCCTGGAGTACGGCCCGACCGCCGGTGGTGGCTGGCGCCTGTCCGCCTGGCTACCGTGGCCCTCATGAGCGAAACGGAGCGGGACGTGGACCGTCGGATCGGTGTGGTGATCGTCGACGACGACGCCCTGGTGCGGGTCGGCCTGGTGATGATGATGGGCGGCGCCCCGGACGTGCGCGTGCTCGCGGAGGCCGAGGACGGGGCGGCGGTCCAGGAGCTCGTCGAGCGGCACGCCCCGGACGTGGTCCTGATGGACATCCGCATGCCCACGGTGGACGGGCTGACCGCCACCGAGAGGCTGCGGGCGCTGCCCGACCCGCCGGAGGTGCTGGTGCTCACCACCTTCGACGCCGACGAACACGTGCTGCGCGCCCTCCGGGCGGGGGCGGCCGGGTTCCTGCTCAAGGACACCCCGCCGGAGGAGATCGTGGAGTCGGTCCGGCGGGTGGCCCGGGGGTTCCCCGTGCTGTCCCCGAACGTCACGCGGCGGCTGATGGACCGGGTCGCCCAGAGCGACCAGGGAGGGCGCGCGGACCGGGCCCGGGCCCGCCTGTCACTGCTGAACGCGCGGGAGACCGAGGTTGCGGTGGCGGTGGGCGAGGGGCGGTCCAACGCGGACATCGCCGCGCGGCTGTTCCTGAGCGTGCCGACGGTCAAGACCCACGTGTCGAGTGTCCTGACCAAGCTGGACCTGAACAACCGCGTGCAGATCGCCCTCCTCGTGCACGACGCCAGACTCATCGACGAGGGCTGACCCCGCGCGGGTCCTCCCCGCTCATCGGGGTTCCGGATCGCATACTGGTGACCGGTCACGGTGACAGGGGGGATCGATGGGCGATCACGAGGGCGACGCGGACGTCTACGCGGAGCGGCTGATGCGCCACGGCGCACCCAAGGAGGGCTTCCCCCGGCGGGGCACCGAGGCGCGGGTGGCCTACCAGCTGGTCCACGACGAGCTCATGCTCGACGGCGTCTCCCGGATGAACCTCGCCACCTTCTGCACCACCTGGGTGGAGCCCGAGGTGCACCGGCTCATGGACGAGTCGCTCGACAAGAACATGATCGACAAGGACGAGTACCCGCAGACGGCGGAGCTGGAGAAGCGCTGCGTGCGCATGCTGGCCGACCTGTGGCACTCCCCCGACCCGGCCGGGGCCCCGGGCACCTCCACCACCGGCTCCAGCGAGGCCGCCATGCTCGGCGGCCTGGCGGCCAAGTTCGCCTGGCGCCGGCGCCGCGCGGCGGAGGGCAAACCCGCCGACCGGCCCAACCTCGTCTGCGGTCCGGTCCAGGTGTGCTGGGAGAAGTTCGCCCGCTACTTCGACGTCGAGCTCCGCCAGGTCCCCCTGCGCGGCGACCGGTACCTGATGGAACCGGACGACGTCGACCGCCACTGCGATGAGAACACCATCATGGTGGTCTGCAACTTCGGTCAGACCTTCACCGGGCTGTTCGAGGACGTCCGGGGCATCGCCGCCGCCCTCGACCGGTTCGAGGAGCGCACCGGCCACGACATCCGCATCCACGTGGACGGCGCCAACGGCGCGTTCGTGGCCCCGTTCTCCAACCCCGACCTGGTGTGGGACTTCCGGCTGCCCCGGGTCCGCTCCGTCAACGCCTCCGGGCACAAGACCGGCCTGGCCCCGCTCGGCGCGGGCTGGGCGGTCTGGCGCACCGCCGAGGACCTGCCGGAGGACCTCGTGTTCCAGGTCAACTACCTGGGCGGGACCGAGGCCACCTTCAGCCTGAACTTCTCGCGCCCCGGCGGGCAGGTGATCTCGCAGTACTACGACTTCGTCCGTCTGGGCCACGAGGGCTACCGGCTCGTGCACGGGGCCCAGCTGGAGACCGCGCGGCACCTGGCCGAGCGGGTGGCCGCGATGGGCCCGTTCGAGATCATCCACGGCGGCGACCCGGACCGGGGCATCAGCGCCGTGGCGTGGCGGATGGTCGGCGACGAGCCCTTCACCCTGTACGACCTGGCGGACCGCCTGCGCACCCGGGGCTGGCTGGTCCCGGCCTACCCGCTGCCCGCCGACCGCCAGGACGAGGTCATCCAGCGCGTACTGGTGCGGCACGGTTTCAGCCACGACATGGCCGACCTGTTCCTGGCCGACCTGGAGCGCGCGATCGAACACCTGCGCGGCCACCCGCCCACGCCCTCGCTCACGCGGGACGAGGCGGGCGGCTTCAACCACGGCGCCGGTTCGGCCGTCCTGCCCCCGGGCTCCTAGGAGGCGGGCTCGAAGGACTCGGAGATGCGGTCGAGGAGTTCGTGGTTGTAGTCCTGCTCGTCGGCGCTCACCAGGAACAGGGCGTATCCGACGTCCTCGGTGTGGAAGCCTCGGTTGATGGCGTGCATCTCGCCGTCGCGGCCGCTGAAGGTGAACTCCCAATCGGCGGCGCTGACGTAGTCGTCGGCCCAGGCCGTGTCCACGTCCTCGATACCGATCAGCGAGTAGCCGGAGAAGTTCTGACGGCCGGTCGGCTCGAAGTCACGCCAGTCGTCACCGGCGTCGTCGTTGGGGTTGGCCGTCTGGTCGACCAGCAGGTAACCGCCGTCCGGGTTGCGGAAGTAGACCATGTGGCCCTGGCGGTCGACCTCCCAGTTCCCGGGGACGTCCACGGAGAAGCCGCTGGAGTCCTCGTGGCGGTCGAGGAAGTCCCACTGGTCGTCCTCCTGCTCCTCCTCTTCCTCCGCCGCCTCCTCGTCCGCGCCGTCCCCGCCCTCGGCGGGGGTCTCGGAGCCCTCCTCGGCGGGATCCTCCTCCGGGGCGCCTCCGGCGGCCTGTTCCTCACTGGAACCGGCCAGCCCGGCGTCGGCGTCGTCCGAACGGTTCATGCTGACGAACAGCGTGGTCGCGCCGACCGCCAGCAGCAGGACGACGGCGGCCGCCGCGACCAGCAGCGTCCGGCCCCGTGATCCGGCCGTGTGCTCCCGGGGGCGCCGGGGGATGTCGGCGAGCGGCGGCGCGGGTGCGGGAGCGGCCTCGGCGGCGCCGACCGCGCGGTGCGCGGTGCCCTGGTCGGTGACCCGGTTCCCTTCCGAGGGGTCCTCCGGAGCCGGTCCCAGGGAGGGAACCAGCATGGTGGTGCTCGTCGAACCGGAGTCCCGGATCTCCCGCAGGAGGGCACGGACCTCGTTGACCGACGGCCGGTCCTCGGGCCGCTTCTCCGTGAGGGCCTCCAGGACCGGACGGAGCGCGCCCGCGTTGGGGGTCTCCGGGAGGTCCTGGGTGACGATGGCGGTCAGGGTGGCCATCGGGGTGGGGCGGTCGAACGGCAGCGCGCCCTCCACCGCCTGGTAGAGGGTGATGCCCAGCGCCCACATGTCGGAGGCGGGGGTGGCCGCGCGGCCGTGCGCGATCTCCGGGGCGAGGTAGCTCGGTGACCCGATCAGCAGTCCGGTGCTGGTCAGGTGGGTGGAACCGTCCAGGTGGGCGATGCCGAAGTCGGTGAGGACGGCACGGTCGTTCCCGGCGATGAGGACGTTGCCGGGCTTGATGTCGCGGTGCACGATGCCGCGGTCGTGCGCCTCGGCCAGACCGGCGGCCATCTGCTCACCGACGTTGGCGGCGCGGGGGACCTCCAGCGCGCCCTCGTCCTTGATGAGGTCCCCGAGGGAGGGCCCCCGGACGAGCTCCATCACGATCCACGGGCGGCCGTCCTCCTCGGCCACGTCGAACACGGTGATGATGGAGGGGTGGCTGAGCTGGGCGGCGCTGCGGGCCTCGCGGATCATGCGGGTGCGCAGGACGTCGACCTCGTGCGGGGGCAGGCTCGGCGGCGTGGTCAGCTCCTTGACCGCGACCGGGCGGTCCAACAGGGTGTCCGTGCCGCGCCAGACCCGGCCCATGCCGCCCGCGCCGATGACCTCGTCCAGGCGGTACCGGTTGACCAGGACACGGCCGGGGTCGGATTCCGAACTGTTCATGTGCGCGCGATCCTCTTCGGGGGAGGGGGCCTTCCGTGGGAGGAGGGCGGGACAGGGCAGGGGGTCGTCGGGAGGAGGTCGGGGGGACCCTGCCGAGTCTAGGAGGCGGGACCCGCTCCTCGGTGCTCTCCCGGAGGTGCCAACCCCGTTGCCGTCGGTCACACATCCCCCGGAATCATCCCTGACATGCGCGAATCCCGCCGGGGCCACCGGGGTGACCTCCGACGGGATCGAGGGGCAGGGTCAGCGCAGCCGGACCGGGAGGGCCTCGACCCCGGAGGCGATGATCGACGGGGCCGGGACCAGGTCGGCGTCGTCCACCGCCACGTCCAGGTCCGGGAAGCGCGCGAACAGGCGCGGCAGCACCTCGTTCACCTCCATCCGGGCCAGGCTCGCCCCCAGGCAGTAGTGGCGGCCGTGGGAGAAGGACAGGTGCGAGCTGTCCTCACGGGTGACGTCGAACTCCTCGGAGGTGGGCCCGTGGCGCGCGTCGTCCCGGCTGGCCGAGCCGTAGCCGAGCAGGAGCGGTTCGCCCTTGGGGACCGGCACCCCCGCCAGTTCCAGGTCCTCCGTCGTGTAGCGCATCGGCACGTACTGGCCGGGCGGGTCCCAGCGGAGCACCTCCTCGACGGCCCTGGACCACTCCACCTTTCCCGCCACGACCAGGTCGAGCTGGTCGCGGTGGTTCGTGAGCGCCCGCACCGCGTTGGAGATCAGGTTCATCGTGGTCTCGTATCCGGCGCTGATGAACAGCACCAGGTTCCAGATGAGCTCGTCCTCGGTGAGCCGGTCCTCCTCGTCGCGGGCGGCGATGAGGGCGGTGGTCAGGTCGTCGCCGGGCGCGGCGCGCTTGGTCTCCACCAGTTCGGTGAGCACGCCCCACAGCTCGAAGAAGGTGGCCATCGCCTCCTCGGGGGTGACGCTCTGGTCGAAGAAGACGCCGACCGGCCCGTGCAGCCGGGGCCGCGTCGCCTCGTCCACCCCGAACAGCTCGCTGATCACGGTGAGCGGCAGCGGCTGGGAGACGACGGCGCGCAGGTCCACGACCCCGTCCGGGCTCTCCTCGGCCGCCCTCTCCAGGTCGTCCAGGAGCGACTCGACGATGGCGACGACCCCCTCGCGGAGCAGTTCGACCCGGCGCGGGGTGAAGGCCTTGGAGACCAGCCGACGCAGACGGGTGTGGTCCTCACCGTCCTTGGACAGCATGTTCTCGTTGATGATCCACGAGATCAGCGGCCAGTCCGCCGGGATCTCCCCGGCGTTGAAGGCGGTCCAGTACTTCTTGTCCTTCTGCACGCGCGGGTCGGCCAGGGCCGCGCTGACGGCCTCGTGGGTGGTCACGACCCACGCGTCAACCTCACCAGGAAGGCGGACAGGGACGACAGGGGCGATCTTCCGGAGGTGGGTGCTCTGCGCGCGGAGGTTTCCGGGCGCGAGTCTGACGCGGTCCATGGAGTTCCTTCGACGGGGGTGGGGGGCGGGGGGATCTGGGGGGTGAACTGCACGGGAAGGGTGACGGGGATCCAGGACAGGGCGGACAGCTGCCAGCGCAGGTCCTCCGGCGGCACCTCCACCCTGAGCCCCGGCAGGCGGTCGAGGAGGGTGCGCAGCGCGACCATCGTGATCGTGGTGGCCTCCTCGCGCGCCGGACAGCGGTGCGGCCCGGCGCCCCAGGCCACGTGGGCCCGGTTGCGGGACTCCTCCATCCGCTCGGCGTTCTCCTCCACGTAGAAGCGGTTGGCCGCGGCGAAGCCCAGCAGGATCGGGGCACCCGCCTCGATGGTGCGGCCGCCGCCGAGCGGCACGTCCACGCGCGGGTAGATGACGGGGTAGTTGGTGATGGGCGGGTCGCGCCACAGCACCCGGTCGACGATGTCGGCCAGCATCGTCGGGGAGGGCGCGCGGTCGGTCGGAGCGTTGGGGTCGGCCAGGACCTCGCGCACGCCCGCGTTGATGAGGTTGGCGGTCGGCTCGTTGGCGGCGGCGACCACCAGCAGGAGCTGCATGATCACCTCCTCGTCGGTGAGCGCGGCGCGGTGCCGGATCAGGCGGGTGGTGACGTCGTCGCCGGGTTCGCGGTGTTTGGCGGTGACCACCTCGGAGAGCGCCAGTTCGGCCTGGGAGTTGGACCGCTCGGTGTCGACCCCCAGCCACAGGTTGCGCATGGCCTCGACGAAGCGCACGCCCTGGTCGCGGTCGAACCCGAACAGCTCGTTGATGACGAGGAGCGGGAGCATCCGGGCGTACTCGTTGAGGACGTCGGCCCGGCCGCGCTCGCAGAACTGGTCGATGAGCCCGTTGGCGTAGCGGGCGGTGACCTCGACCCAGCGGTCGGAGCTGATCGCGCCGAGGCTGTCCGTGATCGCCCTGCGGTAGCGCTGGTGCTCGGTCCCGTCCACGAAGAGCGCGTTGGGGCGGGGGGCCATCATGGGCAGGACCGCCGCGTCGGCGCTGACGCGGCCCTCGTGGAAGTCCTTCCACAGGCGGGCGTCGTGCCCGAACGTGGTGGTGTCCCGCGACCACGCGATGAGGGTGGTGTAGTCGGTGACGAGCCACCCGTGCACACCGGGTTCGAGCTCCACCGGGACCACCGGTCCGTGCTCGGCGCGCATGCGTTCGTACACGGCGTAGGGGTCGGGTCGCGCTTCGTGGTGGTACAGCTTCGCGCGGGGGCATCCAGATGTCACGGGAGGGACCTCGGCTGTGCGGGGGCGGCTGCGGAGCGGACGTCCTCTCTCGTGTTCGGTTGGGGGACGACAACGCGCGGGCGGGCCGCCCGGATCGACGCGGAGCCCCACAGGGGGTGGGACTCGGCGCAACCCTAGCGGCCCGCCCGCGATGGATGCGAGACCTGCGTCACATTGCCACTACTAAGTGTCGATCTGACCGGTTCCGGTCAGTGGACGGAACCGGCGCAACCGCTGACTGTTCGTCACCACGAACACGCTCGACAGCGCCATCGCCGCCCCGGCGAGCATCGGGTTGAGCAGGCCCATCGCGGCCAGGGGCAGCGCCGCGGTGTTGTAGGCGAAGGCCCAGAACAGGTTGCCCTTGATGGTGCCGAGCGTGCGCCGGGACAGCCGGACCGCGTCGGCGGCCGCCCGCAGGTCCCCCCGGACCAGGGTGAGGTCGCTGGCCTCGATGGCGACGTCGGTGCCGGTGCCCATGGACAGCCCCAGGTCGGCCTGGGCGAGCGCGGCGGCGTCGTTGACCCCGTCACCGACCATCGCCACCGTGCGGCCCTCGGACTGGAGCCGGGTGACCACGTCCACCTTGTCCTTGGGCAGGACCTCCGCGATGACCTCGTCGATGCCCACCTCGGCGGCGACCGAGCGGGCCACGGCCTCGTTGTCGCCGGTCAGCAGGATCGGGGTGAGCCCGAGGTCGCGGAACTGGCGCACCGCCTCGGCGCTGGTCGGCTTGACGGTGTCGGACACCACCAGCACGCCCCGGGCCCGTCCGTCCCAGCCGACCGCGACGGCGGTGCGGCCCTCGGCCTCGGCGGCCCGCATGGCCCGGGTCAGGTCGTCGGTCAGGGGCTGGGACCACTCCTCCAGGAGGGCCGCCCGGCCCACGAGGACGGCGTGGCCCTCCACGACGCCCTGCACGCCCAGGCCCTCGACGTTGGCGAAGTCCTCCGGGACGGGCAGGTCCCCGACCCGCGCCACGGCCCCCGTGGCGACGGCGCGGGCGATCGGGTGTTCGGAGGCGTTCTCCAGGGCGCCCGCCAGGCGCAGGACCTCGGCCTCGTCCTCCCCCTCGGCGACGGTGACCCCGGCCAGGGCCATCTTGCCGGTGGTGACGGTGCCGGTCTTGTCCAGCACCACGGTGTCCACCCGCCGGGTGCTCTCCAACACCTCGGGGCCCTTGATCAGGATGCCCAGCTGGGCACCGCGCCCGGTGCCCACCATGAGGGCCATCGGGGTGGCCAGGCCGAGGGCGCAGGGGCAGGCGATGATCAGCACGGCCACGGCGGCGGTGAAGGCAGCCCCGGCCGGGTCGCCGGTGCCGAGCCAGAAACCGAGGGCGGCGACGGCGATCATGATGGCGACGGGGACGAACACCCCGGACACCCGGTCGGCGAGCCGCTGCACGGCGGCCTTGCCGTTCTGGGCGTCCTCGACCAGGCGCGCCATCTGCGCGAGCTGGGTGTCGGAGCCGACCCGCGAGGCCCGCACGACCAGGCGGCCGCCGGCGTTGACGGTGGCGCCGACCACGGCGGAGCCGGGCGCCACCTCGACCGGGACGGACTCGCCGGTGAGCATGCTCATGTCGACGGCTGAGGTGCCCTCCTCCACGGCGCCGTCCGTGGCGATCTTCTCGCCGGGGCGGACCACGAACCGGTCACCGACCGCGAGCTGGTCCACGGGGACCAGTTCCTCACGGGCGGCGGCGCCCGTGCCGCGCAGCACGGCGACCTCCTTGGCGCCCATCTCCAGCAGCGCGCGCAGCGCGGCCCCCGCGCGCCGCTTGGAGCGCGCCTCGAAGAACTTGCCGAGGAGGATGAAGGAGGTGACGCCCGCCGCGACCTCCAGGTAGACGTT
The DNA here is from genome assembly GCF_056173345.1 of Nocardiopsis sp. iso_237. Taxonomy (NCBI): domain Bacteria; kingdom Bacillati; phylum Actinomycetota; class Actinomycetes; order Streptosporangiales; family Nocardiopsidaceae; genus Nocardiopsis; species Nocardiopsis sp. iso_237. The sequence continues at coordinate 6,022,736 of NZ_CM149669.1, forward strand.
GCCCGACCCGTCGGTGCGGGCGATGGTGAACTCGAAGGGGTGGGTCATGCCCGGGGTTCCCGCCGTGCCCAGGAACAGGGCGTAGAGGGACCACAGGAAGGCCGAGGTGACGCCCAGGGACACCAGGGTGTCCATGGTGGCGGTGCCCAGCCTGAGGTTCTTCCACGCGGCGACGTGGAAGGGCAGCGCGCCCCAGACCACGACCGGCGCGGCCAGCGCGAGCGAGGCCCACTGCCAGTAGGTGAACTGGAGCGCGGGGACCATCGCCATCGCGATGACGGGGACGGACAGCACGATGGAGACCAGGGCGCGGTTCCACAGGGCCTGGGTGGGGTCGGCCGGTTCGGACGCCCCGGCGGCGGCCTCGGGGTCGGTCCGGGGCACGGCGGCGGTGTAGCCCGCCTTCTCGACCTGGGTGACCAGTTCCTCGACCGGGATCGCCGCGCCCTCGAAGGTGACGCGGGCCTTCTCGGTCGCGAAGTTGACGGTGGCGGTGACACCCTCCAACTTGTTGAGGCGCTTCTCCACCCGGTTGGCACAGGCCGCGCAGGTCATCCCGCCGATCGCCAGTTCCACCGGCTCCACCGCGGCGGACGCCGTCTTGCTGCTACTCATATGCCGCTCCAGGATGGTTAGTGGTCGACGCCGTCGTCGACGCGGTCCCGCTCGGTGCCGTCGTGGTCCTGTTCGGCGGGGACCGGGAACTCCACGCTCTCCGCGTGCCCTCCGGTCTGGTCCGGCAGGACGGGGCCGACCAGCGTGCCGGCCCCGAACGCCGCGACGAACACGACCACGAGACCCACCGCGTACAGCGCGAGCTTCGTGGTCACACCCATGTCAGCTCGCCACCTCGTACCCGGCCTCGTCGATCGCGGCGCGCACGGCCGCGTCGTCGATCTGGCTCTCGCCGGTGACGGTGACCTTCTTGCTCTCCAGGTCGACCTGCACGTCGGTGACTCCGGAGACCCCGCTGACCTCCTCGGTGACCGAGTTGACGCAGTGTCCGCAGCTCATGCCCTCGACGGTGTAGACGGCGGTGCTGGCCATTCCTGCCTCCTGGTGGGTTCTGCCGCGCCGGTGCGCGGACTCGCGTTCCAACGAGGCCCAATATACCCCCCTGGGGTATGCATCTGTCAAACACCGGCGACGCCTCGACTCGGAACGCGCAGCCCAGCTTACCCCAGGGGGGTACCAAGCGCCGATCAAACCCCTGCCACGAGCGGGCAGGCGCACGCGAAGGGGCCCCCGCGACGCACGCGGGGACCCCTTGGATCATCGGACACCCCGGGGCCGCCACGACGGCGACACACCCGCGCTGACCGGGAGAAGTCGTGTTCCGGATACCCTCCCCCCGTTTGTCGGCCACCGCCTGGGGCGGCCGGAGGAGGAAAGGGACGGAAGGGGGGACGTGGGGGACGGGGGACTCAGGGGGACGGGGGAACGTGGGGGACGGGGGACCCAGGGGGGGGACGGGGGAACGTGGGGGACGGGGGAACGTGGGTGGGCTACTCGGCCTTGAGCTCCAGCCGGGCCACCACCCGCTCACTCAGGTGGTGCCCCTCCAGCGTGAAACCGGCCCTGCGGAACATCTCGACCGTGCCGGTGTAGACCTCGGCACTGGGGGCGCGCCCGCCCGCCGTGTCCACGGGGTAGGCCTCCAGGACCCTCCCCCCGCCCGCGCGGGCGTACTCGATCGCGCCGTCCAGCAGACGGCTGCCCATCCCGCGCTTGCGCCTGCGCGGCGGCAGCCAGAAGCACACCAGGGACCACACCCCGGGTTCGTCGGGATCGGCGGGACGCAGCGTCCGCGAGCGGGACAGGCGGATGAAGTCCTCCCGCGGAGCGACCGAGACCCAGCCGCAGGGGCCGTCCCCGTCATAGGCGATCAGCCCCGGAACCCGTCCGTCCAGGGTCAGTCGACGCAACTCCTCCTTGTTGTCCAGACCCCGCGTGGACCGGTCGCAGGACACGCTCGCCGTGTGGTCCTTGGCGCGTCTTCGGAAGAACGTGCACCAGCAGTGCCCGTACGCTCCGGTCGGTCCGAACAGGTTCTCCAGGTCATCCCACCGCTCGGCGGTGGCGGGCTCGATTGAGACGATGGACATCGGACTCCCTCGCGAGGCACAACTCTGACCGCCACAACTGTGATCCAGCACACTAGCGATGATCCGCGGTGACCGAAAGAACACGGATGCCTGAAAGCTCCTACCGTTAGGGATTTGTGTGCTTTCGGGAGTGAACCAAGTGCCGTCTGAGCCGTCTGGGGCCCCTGGGAAACAACGCGGGGGCGCGCCCGAACCGCTCGGACGCGCCCCCCGTCAGCCCCCCGTCAGCCCCCGGTCAGGAGGAGAGGCCCTCCTTCTCCCGGGCCTCGGCGTCCTCGGCCGGCTCCCAGCACTCCACCCCGCGCACGTCCGGCATCCGGTCCCTGGTGAAGACCGGGTCCAGCCCCTGCTTGCGCTGGTCCGTGTAGTCCTTGAGCAGACGGCAGGCGATCACCGTCAGCGGGGCGATGGCGATCAGGTTGACCAGTGCCATCAGGCCCATCGTGGTGTCGGCCAGCGTCCAGATCAGGTCGATCGACCCCAGCGAACCCAGGAAGGTGGCGACGAGGAAGACCACCTTGTAGCCGAACAGCACGTTCCCGTTGCCGGTCAGGTACTCGACGTTGGACTCGCCGTAGTAGTAGTTGCCGAGCACCGAGGTGAACGCCACCAGGAAGATGATGAGCGTCATCAGGTGCATCGCCCAGGGCCCGAGCATGGCCATCAGGGCCATCTGGGTGAGGTCGCCCTCCATGGTGCCGTCGAGGGTCCCCTGGTAGCCGAGCAGGACGATGAAGGCGGTCACCGAGCAGACCACCAGGGTGTCCACGTAGACGCCGAGGGTCTGCACCAGGCCCTGCTTGACCGGGTGCGTGACCGAGGCGCTGGCCGCCGCGTTCGGCGCGGAACCGAGACCGGCCTCGTTGGAGAACATGCCCCGTCGGACGCCCTGGATGATCACCACGCCCAGAGCGGCGGCGGCGAACTCGCCCAGGCCGAACGCGTTCTGGATGATCGAGGCGAACATGCCCGGCACGAGCTGCCAGTTCAGCGCCATGACGATCAGGCCGATGACGATGTAGAGCCCGGCGAAGAAGGGGATCAGCGCCTGCGCGGTGTTGGCGATCCGGCGGACGCCGCCGAAGATCACCAGGGCGGTGAGGACCACCAGCAGGGCGCCGACGACCACGGAGAACACCAGGTTGGTCTCCGCGCCCAGCTCACCCGCCGAGTTGGCGATCGTGTTGGTGATGGTGTTGCTCTGCACCGCGTTGAACACCATCGGGAAGGTGATGATGAGGATGACCGCGAAGACCACGGCGAGCCAGCGCTGCCCCAGCCCGCGCTCGATGTAGTAGGCGGGCCCACCCCGGTACCCGGCCGAGTGGCGGACCTTGTACAGCTGCGCGAGCGTGGACTCCACGAAGCTCGCGGCGCACACCACCAGGGCCATCACCCACATCCAGAAGACCGCTCCGGGGCCTCCCAGGGAGATGGCGATCGAGACGCCGATGATGTTGCCCGTGCCGATCCGCGCGGCGGCCGAGATGAAGAAGGCCTGAAGCGAGGAGACGGCCTTCTTGCCGTCGGGCGCGACCTCGGGCTTGCTCTTCAGCACCCGGAACATCTCCGGGAACATCCGGAACTGCACGAGGCCGCTCCGGAGGGTGATGTAGACACTCACCACGATCAGGAGCGGGATCAGGACCCAGGCCCAGAAGAAGTCGTCGTTGAACGTGCCGATCGCGTCCGTGACGCGGGCATCGAGGGTGGGTACTGCGTCTGCCAGTAGCACGGGGGTGGGGCTCCTTCGCTCCAAACGAGGACAACCGCCGACCCATGCCCCGGAAAGGGCACGAAACACCATCCGGGCCGCACTGTACCCGGATGGTGATACTTCCGTTATTCGGTTGTCCCGGTCGTATCAGCCCTCGTGAACGAGGTCCGCGTACTCCGGGTTGCGCTTGAGGAAGGCCCGCGCGAAGGGGCAGACGGGCACGATCCTCAGCCCCCGCTCCCGGATCTCGTCCAGGGACCGGCGCATGAGCTCACTGGCCACGCCCCTGCCCTCGAAGGCGGACTCGACCTCCACGTGCGGAAGGGCCAGGACCCCCTCGGATATGAGGTGGTAGGCGGAGAAGCCGACCACCCTGCCGTCGGCGCTCACCTCGTAGCGGGATCGTTCCGGCACGTCGACGACGGACAACTCCATGGCCACTTCCCCTGCCTCGTGCGTGTCACACGCGCGTGGTGCGCGCGTCGTGGGCCCCACAGGATGTCATGTTCCCTGCCGGACCCACCCGCGTACACCCTCCCGAGGAGGTCAGTGCCCCGCCAGGTGGGGGTCGGTGACCCCGCCCGGACAGGCCATGGCGTCCACGTCCCACCCCAGCCGCCCCGCCCCGGCACGGTAGGCGCTCTCCAGGAACCCGAGGACCGCCGCCCGGCGGTCGGGCTGCTCGCGGACGTCGGCGTAGCGCAGCAGCGCCAGGTGCCCCTGCCCGCTCGTCCGCCACTCCGCCTCGACGGGGCTGAGCGGCTCCTCGGTGAGCCCTTCCGGCTCGGGCGCCGCGTAGGCGTAGAAGCAGGGTTCGGGCACGGCGTCGTCGCCGAACCAGAACCCGAAGCTGACCACCTCACGCGAGTAGGCCTCGCGCACCAGGCCGCCCGCACTCTCCGGCTGCCGGATCCGGTGCGGCGAGAACCGGGTGACCGCGATGTCGAACGTGTGCCAGAAGTGGTGCACCGGGCTGGTCTTGCCGGAGAAGGACGACGCGAACTCCTCCAGCACCAGGTTCACCTGACTCAGGATCCGCCAGTACCGGTTGGCGTGCTCGGGCACGTACGTGGCGTGCTGATGGTCCGTCACGAAGGGGCGGCCGGAGTCCGGGAGGTCGAAGGGGGTGGCCCGGGGGATGCTGCCGTCCACCCCCAGGCTGTCCAGGGCCGACTGGAACTGGAGGTAGAACGAGGCCACGCTGTGTCCCTGGAGCGGGAAGGTCGCGGTGTGCCCCTCCAGGTTCGACGCCACCAGTTCGTGTCGGACGAAGTCGAAGTCCACGGTGAAGACCGGGTTACCGTCCACCAGCCCCATCGGACGGGACGTCACACCGCTGCCGGTCAGGTGGAAGGGCACGTTCCACCAGTGGTTGCGGCGCGGGCTGTGGGCCAGCCGGACCTTGCCGACGATCTGCTCGAAGCGGTGCAGGGTCTGCTTGGTGTCGTACCACTCGTCGAGCGGGAACGCGGGGAACAGCTCCATGATGACGGTTCTCCTGGTCGGTTCACATGGGCGGCGCGGCGTGGAACGGCCGGTTCACCAGCCCCGACGGGCGGTCCGCACGGCCTGCCCGGAGGCGGGCGAGTGCGGGTCGCGCGTGCGGTAGAGGACGTAGGGACGGAACAGGTAGCCGACGGGCGCGCTGAAGGCGTGCACGAGCCGGGTGAACGGCAGGAGCGCGAACAGGGCCAGGCCCATCAGCGCGTGCAGCTTGTAGGGCGCCTCGGCGGCCGCCATCGCGGCGACGTCCGGACGCAGGATCCAGATCGACCGGAACCACGGCGACACCGTCTCCCGGTAGTCGCCGGAGTGCCCGCCCGCGAGCGCCACCCCGGCGAAGTGGACGGTCATGCCCAGACCGGTCACGATCGCCAGCACCAGGACCACGTACATGAGCTTGTCGTTGCGGGTGGTGGCGCTGAAGACCGGTCCGGTGGTGCGCCTGCGCCAGATGAGCAGGGTGATCCCGGCGAGCGTGCACACGCCCGCCACGATCCCCATCGACAGCGCGGTCACGTGGTACGCGGTGTCGGAGACCCCCAGCGCCCTGGTCCACGTGTCCGGGACCAGCAGGCCCACCACGTGCCCGACGATCACCACGAGCAGGCCGAAGTGGAAGAGCGGGCTGCCGATCCGCAGCAGCCGGGACTCGTACAGCTCCGACGAGCGGGTGGTCCAGCCGAACCGGTCGTAGCGGTGGCGCCAGACCAGCCCGCCCACCACGAGCACCAGCACCACGTAGGGCAGCACGCCCCACAGGACGAGGTCCACCGGCCCGGTCGTCCCGGGGTTCACCGCGGTCGCCTGGTCACGTCGGTCAGGGGCAGCGGGACCCGGGGGCGCGCGCCGTAGGGCTCCATGCCCACGTCCTCGGCGGGCGGACCCTCCTGGGCGAGCAGGCGCACGCGCTCCTCGTCCGCCCGCCGGGGCGCCGGCAGGGTGTACCGGACCGCGTCGACCACCCGCGCGTAGGGCGTTCCGTGCTCCTCCAGGGACCGGGAGAGCAGGTCCAGGCCCGAGCGGAAGTCCACCAGCAGCTCCTGCCCGGCCTCGGCGTCCCCCCGGGCCGCGAACTCCAGCATGACCGCCAGGTGGTCCGGCAGCTCGCGGGCGTGCACCCGCCACCCCGCCTCGCTGTAGACCCGCTTGATCTCGGCGAGCGCGTGGCCACGGCGCCGGGTGTCGCCGTCCGTGTAGTAGGTCATGTGGAGCGCGCGTCGGCGGCGCAGGTCGAACACGTCCACGTAGTGCTCGGCCAGTTCCAGCTCGGGAGTGCTGGAGGCGTGTTCGCAGAACTCCAGCAGCAGTGTCCGGGACTGGCTCTTCGGGAGCTCGGCGGCGGCGCGCGCGGCCAGCGGGAGCCGTTCGAAGAAGAGGGCGTCCGGGTAGCCGAGCAGGACCGACGCCGCCTGGTGGGTGACCGCCCGGGCGTGCGCCCTGCGTGTGGCCCGGCCCGCGCCGAGCCAGCCCGTCCGCCCCGGCCCGTCCGGGTCGCGGCCGTCCTGGCTCGGGATCACCGGACGGGCGCCGAACGCGTCCCCGACCCGACCCTCGCCGGACACGCCGTCCGTGCCGTCGGTGTTGGTGTTGGTGCTCATGGTCGACCCCCTTCGAGCGGCCCGGGGTCCCCGCCCCGCCCGCCGCCGTCGTCGGTACCGCCACCCGGTCGGGGTGGGAAGAGTCCTCTCGGACGACCGTTGCCGTCCCAGTTCAGCAGGTTGACGCGGCCGCCCGTCGCGGGCCCCTCGGGCCCGCCCTCGCCGGTCTGGCGGTCGCGCAGGGCGTGGAAGGTCTCCACCGTGGCCGCGTCCGGGCGCCCTGAGGCCTCACCGAAGGGGACGTCGCCCATCCCGCCCATCCCGGGGCCGCCGTCGAAGTCGAGGCTGCACCCGACCTCCTCGATGACCCCCTTGTCGGCCTCGTCCACCCCGAAGGCCGTCGGCACCACGTAACGCTCGTCGTACCTGGCCAGCGCCAGCAGCCGGTACATGTCCTCGATCTCCGACCCGGTCATCCCGACCGCCTCGGCGATCGACTCGTCGCGCTCCTGGCCGAGGTTGATCCGGCGCATGTACGACCGCATGGCCGCCAGCCGCCGCAGCACGAGGTCCACGGGTCCGGTGTCCCCCGCCGTGAACAGTTCGGCCAGGTACTCGATCGGGATGCGCAGGGCGTCGATGGCCCCGAACAGGTGGTCGGCCTCCTCGCCGTCGTGACCGGTCCTGGTGAGCGCGTCCACCACGGGCGACAGCGGCGGGACGTACCAGACCATCGGCATCGTGCGGAACTCCGGGTGCAGCGGCAGTGCCACCCGGAAGCGCTTGGCCAGGGCGAGGATCGGGGACCGGCCGGCGGACTCCACCCAGCGGTCGGGGACGCCGTCGCGCCGGGCGGCCGCGCGCACGGCCGGATCGGCGGGGTCGAGGAACACGTCCAGCTGCGCCTCGTACAGGTCGCGTTCGTCCTCGACGGCGGCGGCCTCGCCCACCCGGTCGGCGTCGTAGAGCACGACCCCCAGGTACCGCAGGCGCCCCACGCACGTCTCCGAGCAGATGGTGGGCATACCCACCTCCACGCGCGGGTAGCAGAAGGTGCACTTCTCGGCCTTGCCCGTCCTGTGGTTGAAGTAGATCTTCTTGTACGGGCAGGCGGTGACGCACATGCGCCAGCCCCGGCAGCGGTCCTGGTCCACGAGCACGATGCCGTCCTCGACCCGCTTGTACAGCGCCCCGCTCGGGCAGGCGGCCACGCAGGTCGGGTTGAGGCAGTGCTCGCAGATGCGCGGCAGGTAGAACATGAAGGTCTCCTCGAAGGAGAGCTTCACCCTGTCCCCGAGCCTGCGCACGATCGGGTCCTGGGAGGCGAGTTCGGGGCCGCCGCCCAGGTCGTCGTCCCAGTTGGCGCTCCAGCTCACCCGCATGGGCTTGCCGGTGAGCGCCGAGCGCGGGCTGGCCACCGGGAAGTCGTCGCCCAGGGGCGCGTTGGTCAGGGTCTCGTAGTCGTAGGTCCAGGGTTCGTAGTAGTCCTGGATGGAGGGCATCACCGGGTTGGCGAAGATGGTCGCGAGCCGCCTGATCCGGCCGCCCGCGCGCGGCACGAGCCGACCGTCGGGGCGCCGGACCCAGCCGCCCTTCCACCGCTCCTGGTCCTGGTAGGTGCGCGGGTACCCCTGTCCGGGCCGGGTCTCGACGTTGTTGAACCACGCGTACTCGACGCCGCTCCGGTTGGTCCACGCCTGCTTGCAGGTGACCGAGCAGGTGTGGCACCCGATGCACTTGTCGAGGTTCATGACCATGGCGACCTGTGCCATGACCCGGCCGATCGGCCGCCCCGCCGAGTCCCGGGTGGCTCCGCCCGTCCGCTCCCTGCTCCGCCCCGCCATCAGTAACGCACCTCCGTCGTCCGTTTGCGCACGACCGTGACCTCGTCGCGCTGGTTCCCGGTCGGTCCCAGGTAGTTGAAGGCGTACGTGAACTGGGCGTAGCCGCCGATCAGGTGCGTCGGCTTGACCAGCAGGCGGGTGAGCGAGTTGTGGATGCCGCCCCGACGGCCGGTGGTCTCCGTCTTCGGCACGTCGATGGTGCGCTCCTGGGCGTGGTGCATGTACACCGTCCCGGTCGGCATACGGTGCGAGACCACCAGGCGCGCGGCGACGACCCCGTTGCGGTTGACCGCCTCGACCCAGTCGTTGTCGGCCGCCCCGATCGCCTCGGCGTCGGCCACGCTCATCCAGATCGTGGGGCCGCCCCGGGACAGGGTCTGCATGAGCAGGTTGTCCTGGTACTCCGAGTGGATGGACCACTTGGAGTGCGGGGTCAGGTAGCGCACGACCACCTCGCGCTGCCCGGTCGGGCCGATCCGGGGCTCCCCGAAGAGGCGGCCCATGTCCAGCGGGGGCCGGTAGACCGGCAGGGCCTCACCGAACTCGTGCATCCAGTCGTGGTCCAAGTAGAAGTGCTGGCGTCCGGTGAGCGTGTGCCAGGGCTTGTCGTGCTCGACGTTGATGGTGAAGGGCGAGTACCGGCGGTCGGCGGCCTCCTTGCCGGACCACTCCGGGCTGGTGCCCACGGGGGTCGGACCGTGCCGGGCGTCGTCGAAGACCACCCGGCGCCCCTCCGCGTGGTGGATCAGCTCGTCCATGTCGGTGCCGGTGCGCGCGGCCAGCCGCTCGAACCCCTGCGCGGCCAGGCGTCCGTTGCTGGTGCCGGACAGCGCGAGGATCATCTCGCAGGCCTTGACGTCGGTGTCCAGGGAGGGGCGGCCGTCCGCGACCCCGCCGCGCACGGTCCCGTTGCGCTGGCGCAGCCACTCGACCTCCTCGTCGGGGGTGAAGGACACGCCCTTGACGGGCAGCCCCTTCCCCTCGGCCAGGGGGCCGAGCGCCGCGAGCTTCTGGGCCACCGCCGAGTAGTTCCGGCGGACCGGGACGATGTTCGGCATGGTCCTCCCGGGAACCGGCCGCTCCCCCGCCGCCTTCCAGTCCGTCGGCACCCCGTGCGGCTGCGCCAGCTCCCCCTCGGTGTCGTGCTGGTGGGGCACCGCGACGAGGTCGGTGACCTCGCCCAGGTGGTCCGCGGCCAGTTCGCTGAACACCTTCGCCAGCGCGTGGAAGGCGTCGAAGTCGGTGCGGGTCTCCCAGGGCGGGTCGATCGCCGGGTTGAAGGCGTGCACGAAGGGGTGCATGTCCGTGGTGGAGAGGTCGTGCTTCTCGTACCAGGTGGCGGCGGGCAGCACGATGTCGGACAGCAGCGTGGAGCTGGTCATCCGGAAGTCCAGGGTGAGCAGCAGGTCGAGCTTGCCCTCGGGGACCTCCTCCCGCCAGGTCACGTCCTCGGGCCGGTCGTCCGGTCCGGCGGGCTCCGACCGGAGATTGGAGTGCGTGCCCAGCAGGTGCTTCAGGAAGTACTCGTTGCCCTTGGCGGAGGACCCGAACAGGTTGGACCGCCACAGCGTGAGGGTGCGGGGCCAGTTCTTCGGGTCGTCCGGGTCCTCGGCCGCGAACCGGAGCGTGCCGTCCTGGAGCTGGTCGGCCACGTACTCGGCGGGGTCCCTGTTCCGTTCGGCGGCCTCCTTGCCGAGCCGGATCGGGTTGCGGTTGAAGGTCGGGTAGGACGGCATCCAGCCCATGCGGGCGGAGGCCGCCACGAGGTCGGCGGTGTGCTGCCCCCGGACCCGCCCGGGCCCGAGCGGCGACATGAGGGCGTCGGCCCGGTAGGTGTCGTAGCGCCACTGGTCGGTGTGGGAGTACCAGTAGGCGGTCCCGGCCATGAAGCGCGGCGGGCGCGACCAGTCCATGCCCGAGGCGTAGGCGGCCCAGCCGGTGGCCGTGCGGCACTTCTCCTGGCCCACGTAGTGCGCCCAGCCGCCGCCGTTGACCCCCTGGCAGCCGGTGAGCAGCAGCAGGGACAGGAAGGCGCGGTAGGCGTTCTCACCGTGGAACCACTGGTTGGTCCCGGCGCCCAGGACGATCATGGCCCGGCCGCCGCTGGCCTCGGCGGTGTCCGCGAACTCGCGGGCGATGCGCACCGCCCGGTCGGCGGGGACGGAGGTCAGGGCCTCCTGCCAGGCCGGGGTGCAGGCGGCGTCCGGGTCGTCGTACCCGGAGGGCCAGACCCCGGGCAGGCCGGGGCGGGACACCCCGTACTGGGCCAGGACCAGGTCGAACACGGTGGTGACCAGGCGGCCGCCCACCCTGCGGACGGGGACGCCCCGGGTGTCGACCTCGGCCGTGCCGTCGGGGGTGTCGAAGCGGGGAAGGGCGACCTCCGCCGCCTCGGCCCCCTCCGCGTAGAAGGTGAGTTCGGGGACGCGGCCCTCCAGGTCGAGGTTCCACTTCCCCGCACCGTCCTCGCCCCAGCGGTGGCCGACGGTGCCGTTGGGGGCGACCGGCCTGTCCTCCCCCTCCGGCCAGAACACGGGCTTCCAGTCGGGGTTGGCCCCGTCCGTGTTGTCGGGCAGGTCCGAGGCGGTGAGGAACTTGCCGGGCACGAACCGGCCGTCCCTGCGGTCCAGGGCCACGAGGAAGGGCAGGTCCGTGTAGGTGCGCGCGTACTCGGTGAACCGCGGGGTGGGTCGCTCGACGAAACGCTCCCTGAGGATCACGTGCCCCATGGCCATCGCCAGGGCGCCGTCCGTGCCCGGGTGCGGTGCCAGCCACTCGTCCGCGAACTTGGCGGCGTCGTTGAAGTCCGGGGCGACCACCACGACCTTCTGGCCCCGGTAGCGGGCCTCGGCCATCCAGTGGGCGTCCGGGGTGCGGGTCACCGGGACGTTGGAACCCCAGAGCACCAGGTAGGCGGCGTCCCACCAGTCCCCGGACTCGGGGACGTCGGTCTGGTCACCGAACACCTGCGGGGAGGCCACCGGCAGGTCCGCGTACCAGTCGTAGAACGACAGCATCGAGCCGCCGAGCAGGTTGACGAACCGGGCGCCCACGCCGTGGGAGACCATCGACATCGCGGGGATGGGCGAGAACCCGGCGATCCGGTCGGGGCCGTACTCCCTGATCGTCAGGACGTGTGCGGCCGCCGCGATCTCCAGGGCCTCCTCCCAGGTGGTGCGGACCAGGCCGCCCTTGCCCCGCGCCCGCTGGTAGCGGCGGCGCCGCTCGGGGTCGGTGGTGATCTCCTCCCACGCCAGGACCGGGTCGCCCAGCCGCTCGCGCGCCTCCCGGTACATCTCCACGAGCACGCCGCGCGCGTAGGGGTAGCGCACCCGGGTCGGAGAATACGTGTACCAGGAAAAGGCGGCGCCGCGCGGACAACCCCGGGGTTCGTACTCGGGGCGGTCCGGACCGACCGACGGATAATCCGTCGCCTGGGTTTCCCAGGTGATGATTCCGTCTTTGACATAAACATCCCAGGAACAGGATCCGGTGCAGTTCACGCCGTGCGTGGAACGCACCACCCGGTCGTGGCTCCAGCGGTCCCGGTAGAACACGTCACCTTCACGCCCACCGTGTCTGACCTGGGCACGGTCCCCGTCCAGGGACTCCGAACGGGTCAGGTAGTTTCCCAACCGGAGAAGGCTGTCGCCCGCTCCCGTGCGTTTACTCCGTGCCGCCATAAGGAAAACACCTCGTTTGCCCGACCGTTGCCCGGAGCACGGAGTCAAAGCCCAGCTCCGACCACATTCCGTTAATGAATATGCCTGTTCCGGCACGGATGTCACGTTTCCCACACCGCAGGGGGCGACAATCGCCGCAGACCGACTGACGAAGGAGCCGTAATGCGTGCGGAAGCTGGGGAGCGGACGACCCGTTCCGGAACCGCGGGCGGCAACCTCGCCCTGGCCACGGCGGCGTTCGCGCTGACCTTCTGGGCCTGGAACCTGATCGGCCCGCTGTCACGGAGCTACAGCGAGGACCTGGGCCTGACGCCCACGCAGACGTCGATCCTGGTGGCCTTCCCCGTGCTGGTGGGCTCTCTGGGGCGTATCCCGGTGGGCACCCTGACCGACCGCTACGGCGGCCGGGTGATGTTCACGGCCGTCTGCCTGCTCAGCATCGTCCCGACCCTCCTGGTCGGGCTGTCCGCGAACTCGTACCCCATGCTGCTGGTCTGGGGCTTCTTCCTCGGGATCGCGGGCACCTCCTTCGCCATCGGCATCCCGTTCGTCAACGCCTGGTACCAGGCCGACCGGCGCGGGTTCGCCACGGGCGTGTTCGGCGCGGGCATGGGCGGCACCGCGCTGTCGGCCTTCCTGACCCCGCGCCTGGTGGAGGCGTTGGGCGTGTTCACCACCCACCTGCTCATGTGCGTGGCCCTCGCCGCGATGGCCGCCGTCATGTGGTTGTTCGCCCGGAACTCACCCGAGTGGAGTCCGCGGACCGAACCCGCCCTGCCCCGCCTGCGCGAGGCGCTGGGCCTCAGGGCCACCTGGCAGGCCTCGGCGCTCTACGCGCTGGTGTTCGGCGGCTTCGTGGCCTTCTCCACCTACCTGCCGACCCTGCTGACCACCGCCTACGACTTCGCGCAGACCGACGCGGGCATGCGCACCGCCGGGTTCGCCGTGGCGGCGGTCGTCGCCCGTCCGGTCGGCGGCGTCCTCTCGGACCGGATCGGACCGGTGAGGGTCTGTCTGATCTCCTTCTTCGGCACGTGCGCCTTCGCCGTCGTCCTCGCGCTGCACCCGCCGGCGGAGTTCCCGGCGGGGCTGTCGTTCGTGCTGATCGCGCTGACCCTGGGCCTGGGCACCGGCGCGGTGTTCGCCCTGGTCGCCAAGCTCGTGGACCCGTCCCGCGTGGGTACGGTCACCGGCCTGGTGGGCGCCGCCGGAGGCCTCGGCGGCTACTTCCCGCCGCTGCTCATGGGCGTGGTGTACCAGGCCACGGGCGCGTACACGCTGGGCTTCGTGCTGCTCGCCGTGGTCGCGCTGGTCGTGGCGCTGTACACGACGCGGGCCTTCCGCGACGTCACCTGAGGTTCACAGCGCCGCGAGGTCCCGGGCGCGGACCAGGACCGCCGACCGGTTGCCGACCTTCACCCGTTCCAGCGCCCGTACGCCCTCCGGCAGCGGCACCCGGCGGGTCCGCGCCGTCACGACCACCACCGCGCTCCGGGGCAGGACCCTCCCCATCGAGGCGAGCAGCGCCCGGATCGGGTCGTCGGGGACGCTCCCCTCCCAGTGGGTCATCTCCCCGTAGGGGACGTCCGTGATCACGAGGTCCGCGTCCACGGGGTCGGCGGCCGTGAAGACGTCGGCCACCCCGGACTCGTGCGGGAGGTCGCCGCCCATGGCGGCCAACCCGGCGGCCAGGTCGCGGGCGGCCTCGGCCCGCTCCACGAACGCCACCCGGCCGAAGTCCCGGGCCGAGCGGCGCAGCTCCCGCTCCCGCTCGGCCAGGCCCTCGGCGGTCAGCAGCTCCAGGTTGCGCGCGGCGATCCCCACCGCGTCACCGTCCACGTCCGTGGCGCGCACGTGTGTGAGCCGGTCGCGGTGGAGCAGCCCCAGCACGGCCACCAGATAGCCGCTGCCGCAGCAGGGGTCCCACAGCCGCACCCGGTCGCCCTCCACGTGCACCATCGCCCGCTGGAGGAGCTCACTCGCCAGTCTCACGGGGAACCCCGGGTATCCGGGCGCGGACCGCAACACCTGCCCGCTCGCCAAGGCCGAGTGGTCCGCACGCTCGGTGGCGTACCGGTAGCTCACAACTGTCCCCCCTGTCACCCAGACAACGACGAAGGCCCGGTGTCTGGGACACCGGGCCTTCGATGATGCGGTCCTGACGGGATTTGAACCCGCGGCCTCCACCTTGACAGGGTGGCGAGCACTCCTAACTGCTCCACAGGACCTCGTTGCAAGAACAACTCTAGCGCGACTTTGGAGCACTTCGTACCGAGGTCGACCTAGAGTGGCTCACGACGCACCCGAACCCGTGAGAGGACCCCGCGTGAGCGACTCGTCCGCCCCCCTTCCCTCCGGCCCCGACTCCACGCGGGTCGACCGTTGGCTGTGGGCGGTACGCCTCACCAAGACCCGCGCCGACGCCGCTCAGGCCTGCCGCGGAGGGCACGTGCGCGTCAACGACCGCCCCGCCAAACCCGCCATGGCGGTGAAGGTCGGCGACCAGATCAGGGTGCGCCTGCACGGCACCACACGGATCGTCGACGTGAGCCACGTCATCGTGAAGAGGGTCGGCGCCCCGGTCGCGGCCCGCTGCTACGTGGACCGCACCCCGGCGCAGCCGCCGCAGGCCACCGCCCCGGTGATCCGCCGGGACCGCGGCGCGGGCCGCCCCACCAAGCGGGACCGCCGCCAACTGGACCGGCTCCGCACGGAGTTCCCACCCCAGGCCTGAAAACCCACTCCCCAGGGCCCCTGGCGTCCACCGTCTCCCTGGGCGAGGATGGTGGGGACCCCCTTTGGATCCCGCGCGGAGACAGGACTGTGGAGAGCGAGAACCCTCCCGAAGACACACCGGAGAACTCCCCCGTCCAACGACCCCAGGGGCCGTCCTCCGCGGGATCCGACCACACCGTCCACAACCAGGTGAGCGGTGCCGTTCATGGGAACTTCTACCAGGTCAACCACTACGCCCCCGCGATGGGCCACCCCCTCCCGCAGAAGGAATCGCCCGCCGAACGCCCGGACCGGCGACGACGCGCCCAGGACTTCCTGGTCAGCGTCAACGAACAGGCGCTGCGTCACGCGGACGACTCGTTCCGCATGAGCATGGTGGTCATGGGCACGGGCGCGTTGGTCATCGCTCTCGGCGTGGTCCTGAGCCTCGTCCTCACCCTTCTCTCCTCAACCGGAGCGGGTTCCGCGACCGCTGTCCTCGCCTCCAGCGTCACGGGCGGCACCATACTCTCCCTGGGCACCGCTCTGGCACTCCACGCCCACAGGTCCCGAAAGCACCTCGCGGAACAGGCACAGAAGGTGCACGACGAGCTGAGGCTGGAGGAGGCGATCGACCGGGTCATGGACATCACCTCGTCGCTCAACGACCCGACACAGGGTGACAACCTCCGCATGATGGCGGCGCTGCGCATCCTCGGTCTGGAACCCACCCAGGAGTCCGTCAGCGCCATCATGCAGGCACAGCGGAACAGGAATCCGGAGAACTGACCCTCACCCGACCGCGGGGGCCAGGGGGTGCGCGGCGAGGAAGGCCAGGACGGCCTCGGTGGCCTTGGGCGCGGCCTCGTGCAGGTAGCCGTGGCGGACGCCCGGCAGGACCAGCAGTTCCGCGTCGGGGACGCGCTCGGCGAGCAGTTCGGCGTTGCCCACCGGGGTGAGCTCGTCGTCCTCGCCGTGCACCACCAGGGTCGGCGCCTGGACCAGGGGCAGCAGGTCCCAGCCGTCGTGCCTGAGGCTGGCCTCGTAGTGGCGGCGCTGCGCGCGCAGCGGGTTGCGGGGCAGCACACGGGTGACCGTCTCCGGGTGCGCCATCGCCCACTCGGGCGTGTAGAACAGCGGACCGATGAGTCCGCGCCCCTCGTCACCGCTGGCCTTGCGCAGCGCCAGGGACGCGTGCTCGGGACGCTCCACCTCGTGCTCCCCGCCGGGAGCCGTGGAGCCGAGCACCAGTGCGCCGACCCGTTCGGGGGCGATCGCGGCGAGGGTCTGGGCGACCTTCCCGCCCATGGAGAAACCGTAGACGTGCGCGCGCCCGACCCCGAGGTCGTCCAGGACCGCGAGGACGTCCCTGGCCAGCAGCTCCATGCTGTACGCGCGGTCCAGCGGGGCGTCGCTCCCCCCGGTGCCCCTGAGGTCCACGCGCACCACCCGGTGGCGTTCGGCGAGGTCCTCGTACACCCCGTCCCACATCTCGTGGTCGAGGGACTGCCCGTGGATCAGTACCAGGGGCTCCCCCGCACCGTGGACGTCGTACCAGATTCGGGTTCCGTCTGCGGCGGTCGCGTGGTTCACGTCAACGGACACTACCCGACAATCCCGGCGGAGGACCGGCCCTCATCCGTTCGTGACCTTCCTCCGCGAACCAAACCCCCGTCTGCGAGCATCTTCCCAGGTCCCATCGTCCTTGGGTGAGGGCCACCCGAACCGGTTGAAGGAGCGCGCATGAGTTCCCCCGTCATCGCCACCGACACCGACCAGGGCCCTCGTGCGTGCCAACAGGACGCCTGCGCCCACCAGGTCGAGTCCGCCTCCGACGGCTGGCGGGCCACGGTGGCCGACGGGTTCGGTGACCACCCCGACACCGCGCTGGCCGCGCAGCTCGCCGCCGACACCGCCACCTCCGCTCCCGGAGAGGCCGTGGACGCCGTCCTGGCCGCCGCCCGGGCGATCACCCGCGTCCACCCCGGGACCGACTGCGTGATGGCGCACGCCCGCCAGGACGCCCCCGACGACCCCATAGACATCGCGTGGGTCGGTGACTGCCGGGTCTGGACCTGGAGCCCCGGCCAGGGCCTGCGCCAGCACACGCGGGACCACACGCGCGGCCAGGAGCTGCGTGACCGGTGGGCCTCGGACGACCTCGCCCGGACCTGCGACCACGCGGTCACCACCTCCGTGGCGACCGCCGGCGTCGACGACGTCGGCACCACCACCGCGCCCGCCGCCGACCTCACGCTGTTCACGTGCGACGGCGTCCACGACTACGTGGACGAACGGCTGATGGCCGAACTCGTGGCCGACCACGCGCACGACCCCGACACCCTGGTGCGGGTCCTGGTGGACGCCGCCCGCGAGGCGGAGAGCACCGACAACGCCACCGCCCTGGTGATCCTGACGGACCGGGACCCGGCCCCGCACCGGACCCGCCAGGAGCTCCTCCTGGACGGCCTGGAGAGCTTCGGAGAGCCGGGGCGCCTCCCCGAGAGCCCGGAGCACCTCCTGGACGTGCTGGCCGAGGACCGCGCCGCCGGGATCGCCTGCGACCGCTTCCTGCTGCGTGACGGCACCACCTACTGGTGCACGAAGGACTCCGACCACACCGACCACCACGTGAGCTGGCACGGCGTCACCTGGTGACCGGCGGGCAGCGCCGTCACCTCAGAGGGCCGCAACCTCGGGAGCGTGCAGCAGAGCCGAGGGAAGGTAGTCCGAGGTGATTGCCAGCTTCCAGCCGTGTACCTGCACCGCCAGTGCGGCCAGTGCGATCACCCCGACCGGCAGCAGGGTGCCGGGTACGGCGTCAGCGTCGGCCTCCATCAGTTCGCGGTGGCTCTCCAGGTGTTCGGCCAGTGCCCGCTCGAACGCCGACTGGTCGTCCTCCAACAGAACGCGCAGCAGGCGCTGCTCGGGTCCCAGCTCGCCCACGGCGTCCAACCCCCGGGCCGCCTGACCGCGCTCTTCGGCGCCGGGTTTGCACAGCACGGGACAGGGGTGCCGTGGGAAGGTGTCGTTCAGGTACACGCACAGCGCGTCCATCTGCGCCAGGTCCGCCGGGTCGAGGTCGGGCTCCAACCAGGAGCCGGGGACTCCGTCGCGGATCTCCGGTGCGTGGTCCCCGCGCAACATGGGCCCGAACACCCGGGACGATTCCCAGATGTGTCCGCTGACCACGAGCATGGTGAACGCCTCGACCCAGGCGTCGGGGCCGGGGGCCAGGTCGATCCCGCACTCGTAGTCGACGTTGTCCTCGGAGTTGTCGGCCAGGTTGGTGAGCCTGCCGGCGACGAGCGGGAAGGGGACGTCGAAATCGCCTTCGGGGCAGATGCCCAGGCTGAGCACACCGAAATAGGCCTCGGCCGCGGTGGTCAGTACCTCCTGGGTGAAGGACCGGTCGGATCCGAGTGCGGGGTCCGCCACGGAGCGGGCGGCCACGTGGCCGTGGAGGTCGAGAGCCATGGTCCGCATCGCCTTCAGCCCCGAACCGTCCCTCAGGCCGATGTAGTGATCGCGGACCCGCTCGTGGAAGTCGTCGAGAGCTCGGACGATCCTGTCCTCATCGACGCTGTGGCGCTCGATCCGCTGCATGTTCCCGCTTCCTGGCTCCGGGGGCGTGTTCGCCGTGCACGCTATCGGCGTCCACCGACAGGACCTAGGGACAGGGGCGGGGTGGACGTGGACGCGCCTTGGCCGTAGGCACCCACCGAGACCCACGACCGGCCACCGACGCACGAAAAGGCCCCGCCACCTGTTTTCGCAGGTGGCGGGGCCTTTTTGCATGTCTTGAGATTGTGGCTAGGGGCGGGGTCGAACCGCCGACCTTCCGCTTTTCAGGCGGACGCTCGTACCAACTGAGCTACCTAGCCGCGGCGCCGATTCCCTCGGCGACGCACGCGGTCCTGACGGGATTTGAACCCGCGGCCTCCACCTTGACAGGGTGGCGAGCACTCCTAACTGCTCCACAGGACCTTGTTCAGTTGTCACACCCGGCCTCGCGGCCGTGTGTGTCGCTGCGGTTCTCATTCTGCCAGACGCCCGGCAGTGCTCTGAACCGCTTCGTACCCCCAACGGGATTCGAACCCGCGCTACCGCCTTGAAAGGGCGGCGTCCTGGGCCGCTAGACGATGGGGGCCCGTGTAGACAGCCTAAGCATAGGGGAGATTCCCACCAACGCCAAAGCGAATGCCACCGCCGACCGAAACCCTTCGTGACCTGCGACGACGCGGGCCTATGAGGCCTCCACCGTGGGTGTCGCGTCCTCGTCCTCCTCCTCCGGTTCACCGATCCGCCGGTCGGGGTCCGCCTCGATGTGCCGCTCGACCTGCGCCGACGTGAGCCCGATCCCCCCGAGGTCGATGTCGTCACGGGCCTGGAGGCGGCCGGTCTCGGCGTCGAAGTACAGGACCGAGGCCTGGTACGGGGTCGGCCGACCGGATCCGTGATCCAGGCCGCGCAGTCCGGCGCCGCCGGTGGAACCCTGGACGAGGAACCTGGTGCCCAGGTCCGTGAGCTCGGTGGAGCGCAGGTGCTCGTTGCCCGCCAGGACCAGCGGCACCACTCCGTCGAACGGCCGAGCCTGGGTGCGTGTGTGCAGGATCGCGACGTCCACGTCGTCCCCGCCGCCCCTGACCGACGCCGCCTGCTCCTCACCCAGCGCGGCGACCCCCGCCGCGTCGGGGTTGAGCCGGGTGGCGTCCGGGGTGAACCGGGGGTCGCCCGCCCCGTAGAAGGTGAGGCCGCCGACCTCCGCGACGTCCCCGTCCAGCACCACCGCGTTGGACTGGGCCGCCACCGCGCGCTGGGTGCCCATGGAGTCGTGCTGGCCGCGCACCCACACGTAGGGCACGTCCAGCTTCCCGATCTCCTCCGCGAAGACGTCCTCCGCCGCGCTGCCTCGGTCGGTGAGGTCGCCCGAGTCCACGACCACGTCCACCCCGTACTGCTCCCGGAGCGTGCTGATGATGCTCCAGGACGCCGGGTTGAGCTGGATGTCGGACACGTGGAGCACCCGGATGACCGACTCGTCGTCGTCGTACACCGGCAGCGAGGACGTGGCCTCGTAGATCATCGACACGTTGCCGACCAGCCCGGCCAGCTGCTCCTGGTACTCACTGAACCTGCTGACCACGTCGTCGGCGCTGCCCACCACCTGCGGGGCGCCCGCGATGAGCCCGGTGTAGCGCGGCTCGGCGATGGCGCTCGGGTTGAAGGTGAGCCCCGCGAGGCCGCCGAAGCCCACGAGGACGAGCAGGGAGGTCGCCCCGCTCGCCAGGGCGCGCCAGCCGCTGCGGAACAGCAGCAGGCCCATCAGGGCCGCGCCGAGGGTCGCCACGAGCAGCGAGCGCAGCAGCAGGGCGGTCACACCGCTGGTGAGGTCGGCGCCGATCCCCGCGGCCATGCGGTTGATGGCGTCGGGGTCCGCGAACATCTCCTCGGCCGCCGAGAGGCGGATATCGGTGATGGTCGCCTCGAGTCTCAGGGGCGCCGTGTGGGTGTCGAAGGCCAGCTGGCCCAGCGGAGCGACGTTGACGACGGTCTCACCGTGCCACTGGGGGCTGAGGGAGAAGGTGACGTCGGCCGGTCCGATCGGTGTGACCACCTGGCCGCCGAGGGCCAGCCCGAGCCAGCCCCCGACCAGTCCCGCGACGACGACGCAGCTCCACCGCCACGCACGTCCGGCGCGCCACCGGCGAAGGGTCACACGGGACCGTTCGAGGGCCCCCCGGTAGTCGTATGCGCGGATCTCTCCCCAAGACAACACACCACCATCATGCCGTTGACTGGAGCCGTTCCCAATGTTTCCTCCCGTCCAGAGTGTTATGTCTCTTCCTCGACACCCCGTCAAGGCAGCACAATGGCAGGCGTGGTTGAACTGACACGCAGGGACTTCGAGGAACTGGTGGCCGACGCCCTGGACCAGATCCCGCCGGAGCTGGCCCGGCTCATGGACAACGTGGTCATCACGGTCGCGGAGGAGTCTCCGGAGGGCCTGCTCGGCCTGTACGAGGGGATTCCGCTGACCGAGCGCGGGGACTCCTACTTCGGGGTGCTCCCGGACCAGATCTTCATCTACCGACGCAACATCTGCGCGATGTGCGAGACCCCCGACCAGGTGGTGGACGAGGTGCTCATCACCGTCATCCACGAGATCGCGCACCACTTCGGCATCGACGACGCCCGCCTCACCCAACTCGGATGGGGCTGACGCTCACCCAGAGCGACATTTCGGAGAAATAGAGATCCGACGATCCCATAAATTCCGGCATTCGAGACATTCGTGTCACCATTCCGGCGAGTAACGGAAGCCCCCTCCCACCCGGCGCCCCCGGGGAGCACACGACACTCCCCCTCATCGGCACCCACCTGGGAAAACGATCCGGACAGCGAGCTTCGGGGGCGATACCGAATCACATCGGGAGACATTACTCGGAGCAACGAATCAGACACGAATTCCCCCAACCCGCTTGCCAGTCCGACGCTCTTCCGGAACCGTTGGTCATGGGGGCACGACACAGCGTGATTCACCCCTGTGACAGTAAGGGAGTGCCTGGTGGGCAATCCGAGCCTCGACAAGGCCGCTGACGGAGGAGACCACGAATCTCCGAAGGAGCAGGACAACAAATGGCGTAGCAGTTACCGCGACGTCATGGCGATAGCCGAGTTCCGCTCCATGTGGTTGGCCCACGCCCTGTCGATGATCGGCACCAACCTGCTGAACATCACTTCCAGCGTCCTGGTCTACCAACTGACGGACTCGGCCTTCGCGGCCGGGATCACGCTGGCCGTGATGTTCCTGCCGCCGATCCTCGCCGGCCCGCTGTTCTCCGGGCTCGCGGACATCCTGCCGCGCCGCCAGGTGATGGTGGCCTGCGACGTGATCAGGGCCGTGGTCATCGTCATCGTCGGCATACCGGGTATGCCGGTCTGGGCCGTCTGGGCGCTGCTCTTCGTCTCGATCCTGCCGTCGATCCCGTTCTCGGCCGCTCGGGCGGCCCTGCTCAGCCAGATCGTCCAGGGCGAGCGCTACGTGGCCAGCACCGCGATCATCCAGCTGACCGCGCAGATCGGGATGCTCCTCGGGCTGATCGCGGGCGGTGTGATCGTCACGTTCGTCAGCCCCAACGTCACCCTGATGTCCACGGGCGTGCTCTTCGTCCTGTCCGCGCTGATCCTGAGGTTCGGTGTGAAGGCCCGTCCGGCTCCGGTGCGCGAGGAGGGCGGCGAGAAGGGCCCCGGCCTCCTGGCGATGACCAGGGACGGCGCCAAGCTCGTCTTCAGCGACCCCAAGCTGCGCGTCCTGGCGCTGCTCGCCTGGCTCGCGGGTCTGTACTCGATCCCCTACGGGCTGGCCAACCCCATGGCCACCGAGGCGGGCGCCGGGCCCGCCGCGGCCGGGTTCATCATGGCGGGCCAGTCGATCGGGGCGCTCGTGGGCGGCTTCGTCCTCACCCGGCTGATCCCCCCGCCGACCCGCACGCGTCTCCTCGGCCCGCTGGCGATCCTCACCTGCGTGCCGCTGTTGCTCTGGGTGTTCCAGATGCCGCTGTGGATGATGATCGCCGCCCTGACCCTCTGCGGGGCGGCCGGTTCCTACCAGTTCGTGGCCAACGCGGCCTTCGTCCTCTGTGTGCCCAAGGAGGGCCGCGGGCTGGCCTTCGGCCTGGTCGCCTCGGGGCTCCAGGCCGCGCAGGGCATCGGCATCCTGCTGTCCAGCTACTTCGTGGAGCTCACCAGCACCAGCACGGTGATCGCCGCCGCGGGGCTGCTCGCCCTGCTCTCCGCGATCTGCCTCTCCGTCCCGTGGGCACGGATGTCCCGGGAGGTCGCGGAGCGGATGGAGGCCACCGAGTCGGAGAGCGCCTAGCGCTCGCCGCGGTGCTCCGCGGGCTGTTCGCGGGCCTGGTCGGTCTCTCGTTCGTCCCGTGGGGCACACAGCTCACGCCGCTGCCAACCCGGGTGTGCGCGCAGGGTCCACATCAGTTCTCACTCGACTTTCCCTGGAAGTTACGGATGATCTGCTCCAGCAGCGAACGCCGCTCGCTCTCGGCCGGCATGAGCAGCCAGGCGAGGACGTAGATCGGGATACCGGCCATGCCCAGCAGGGCCAGGACCACGAAGACGATCCGGATGATCGTGGAGTCCACACCGGTGTAGGCGGCGATGCCCCCGCAAACGCCGGTCAGGAAGCGATCGGTCTCGCTGCGCTGGAGTCGCTTGGTGGCGAAGTTCTCGTTCATACCTCCACCTTGCCCGCCGGTGCCGACGATTCCCATCGGGGACAGCCCTGGGCGGTCCCTGACTTCCGCCCCCGAAGGGTCCGACGGCACCGGCCGCCGGGGCGTTCCTGAGACGTGGGGCACATCAGCGCTCGGGGGCGAAGACCTCACCGAGCGTCCGGAAGGCCTCTTCGAGGTGGACGCGCAACGCGTCGATCCCGTCCTCCGCCTGCTCCGGAACCATCCTCATGGCGTGCCGCATGGCGGACATGGCGGCGGCCGCCGCCACCTGGGAGCGCGCGTCTTCGGCTGCGACCCCCTCGCGCTCGGCCATCGCCGCGGCCACACTCCGCTCGACGTCGTGGAAACGGCTGAGCAGACCGGGCAGGAGATGGGGTTCGCGGTCCACGAGCTGTCTGCGCAGAGCGATGTCGGCGCGCTGCTTGCCGAGGTCGCCCGAGACGAGGAGGGAGGCCATCAGCAGGGAACCGAGGTCCTCGGTGAACACGCCGGTGGGGCCTCCGGACACGAACGCCGCACGCGCCTCCTCGTCGAGGGAGACGGGGACGTCGTCGAGGAGCGCGTCCTCCTTGGTGGCGAAGTAGTTGAAGAAGGTCCGGGGCGAGACGTCGGCCTCGGCCGAGATCGCCTCCACGGTGACGTTCTCCAGACCGCGCTCCAGGGTGAGGCGCACGGCGGCCTCCCGCAGAGCCCGGCGCGTGGCCAGCTTCTTGCGTTCTCGCAGCCCCATAGGTCCTCCCCTTACACGAACAACGGTTGCAGTCCGCGCAATATTTCTCCATGTGTATTTTTGCGCACCCCAGGGACCCCTCAGGGTCGGCCCCTCCGGGTTCGCCCAGGGACACACCCCGCCGACGCCCGGTGATCATCTCACTCCCCTACGACCTTCGAGGCGGGACCACCGGGGCGCCCATATGCGTGTGGTGACAGGCGAATCCTCTGATGCACGGCTCCCGTCTTGCGTGACGTTCCCCCGACCAGCGGGGCACGCCACAGGGCCCGGGCTCAACCGGCAGAGCAACGGACTTTCAGTCCGCGGGTTCGGTGTTCGATCCCCTGTGAGTCCACTCGCTCTATTTCAAGCGATATTCCATGGCTTTTATCGTGCCCCAAATGGCCCTTCTCGCCAATGTATGATGATTTTGCGCAAGAAAGAGACGACAACGCCGCCCACGCCAAAACTCCGCCCTCCCGGAGAGCGGTCCACAGCCCAGCCCAAGAACTGGGATGTCCTACGTCGGCCGCGGTATTGTCGCGCCGGTCCGGTGAGATCCCCCGGACCTCAGTACTGGTTCAGTCGGCGCAGCTTCGGGCGCGTGCGCAGGAGGATGTACGCAGCGGTCCACACCACGGCCACGATCAACCCGACCAGGGCACCCTGCCCGAACGTCTGGGACATCCTGGTGGAGGCGAGGAAGAACGCCACGATGAACGCCATGGGGAAGTGGAGCACCGCCTGCATGATGTAGCGGAAGCGCAGATCGCGTACCATTCTGACCCCGAAACCGACACCACCGGCAGCAATGCCTCCGGTCGTTCGTACAGCGCCTACAAAAGCGTCGCCTGGGGCGTTGACCACCCGTCCAGCGATGTGGCTCATATCCTGCTCGTACTGGGCGTTCGCTCGTGCCTTGGCGATGTCGTGCTCCAGCCCGGTGACCCGGTACCCGCCGTGGAAGTTGTCTCTGCTGATACGTGCCATGATCGTTCTTCCTCGTCCTTCGAGTGGAACTCGCCATTCCAGCGGTGCTGGTCGGGGATGGAGATGCGTCGTCGCCGACGGACGCCGTGAGGGGGCAGCCGTTCCTCTCTGGCCCACGGTGATCCTGGTACTCGAGCCAAATCTACAGGAAGTCGTCAGTTCTCGTAGAAGCGATCGGCACCGACACTCCTGTGCCCACTCTCCAGCCTTGAAAGCCCCCGTTCCGCGCAATTCATCTCCCTGGAGCGCGGAATCCGGACCTGATCTGGGATAACACGGCTTTTTTCTTGGAGGAAGTTTCTCTGGGCCGCGGCACCTTTGCTGGTCAGGGGTGTGGGCTGTAGGGCGGGGGACACCGAGCTGGTCAGGACGGGAGGATCATCGGCCTGACCGGGCGGAGAACCGTGGCGAGACCATACGTCCCATCGCGCGCAGCAGGCCCCGGAACTCGGCCCCGTTGGGGCGGACACCCAGACCGGCGTACATGAAGGCGTTTCCGTACTCGGCCATGAGAACGATCCGGTCGTTCTCGATGTCGAACCGGATCACGTAGGTGTTGCGGTAGGGCTGGCCCGTGCGTGCGACGACCATGTCACCGATGCCGTGGAAGAACAGCTCGCCGCCATCGGGTGAGACGCGCCATGTGTGGTCGCGCCACAGGAGCGGGGTGAACTTGTCGAAGATGGCGCGCGTGTAAGCGAGGACCTCACTCCTGCCCTTCACGTCCGCGACGCAGAAGCCCCGTCTGCGACCAGCGATGACGTCCGCGACGCCGTCGGGGGCCGTGGCACTTCGGGTGTGCATGAACAACTGCCGTGCGTCGTCGGCCAGGGTTCGGGCCACGGCTTCGATGTCCTTGGCCTCGACGGCGCGGATGAACTCCCGGGCGGTGTCGAGCCCGGTGTGGGTGGCGGGTGCTCGTGTCTCGTCATTCATGAGGATTTCCGATCATGGTGTTCCACGCGGGAGCGGGTTCCGTACGAACCGGGTGCGCTCTCGATGATGCGGAACATCGAACCGGGGAGGAAGGCCACGTTGAGGCTGGTACCGGCAGGGCCATGCTGTACCACCGCACAGGGCGGGACGACGGGGACAATGGGTGGTATGTCAAGCAGCGATCGGACCGAGTTCGGGGAGTACCTGAGGCGGCGCAGGGCCGCGATGGGTCCGCCGGAGCCGCGAGGCGGTGTGCGGGCGTCCCGTCGGCGGGTTCCGGGGCTTCGCCGCCAGGAGGTCTCCGATATCGCGGGTATCTCGGTGGAGTACTACACGCGCCTCGAACAGGGGAGGGTGCCCCGTCCGTCGCGCGAGACACTCACCTCGTTGGCACAGGCGTTCGCGCTCTCGGACGCCGAACGCGATCACCTCTTCCGGCTGGGTGGTGAGCCCCCGCCGGAACCGTCCTCTCCCGCCTCCGTCATTCGACCCGGGTTGCTGCGTCTGCTGCGTGGCCTCGACGCAACGATGCCGGTCACCGTGCATGACGGACGACTCGATCTTCTGGCACGCAACAAGGCCGCAGAAGAGCTGCTCGGACCCTTGACCGGCGTCGGTCGGTTCGAGCGCAACATCGCCTACCAGGCCTTCACGACCACCGTGCTGTCGCACGTGCTCGGAGGCGACGGTGGGGAGCGGTTCCTTCGGGTCACGGCCTCCGAACTCCGCACGGCGCTCGGACGGTACCCCGAGGACGGCTACCTTCGCTCGTTGTTCGCCGAGCTCACCGCGACCAGCCAGAGCTTTCGCGACCATTGGGAGAACGGGGAAGTCAGCGTTTCGAGATCCGAGATCAAACAGATGCGCCACCCGACCCACGGGTGGGCCCGATTCGAGATCGAGATGCTCCATGATCCCGAGCGTGACCATTGGATCATGCTCTACACGCCGCAGGGCGACGAGTAGTCCTCCGCGCGGGACGAGAGTTCTGGCCACGGCAAGGTGCGAATTCACCACTGCCAGGCCCTGGATAATCGAAAACTCGAGGTTAGAGCGGGACGAATACGCTCGGCCTGAGGTTTCTCGGTAGGCCCCCAGGGGCTCGAACCCTGAACCCACGGATTAAAAGTCCGTTGCTCTGCCAATTGAGCTAGAGGCCCGCGCTGCGGCCTGGAGCCTGACTCCCGGCCGTCGCCGGGACAACTCTACCGCAGCGGCGGGCGATCGCGGCGTCCGGTCACGCCACCCGCCGCGACCGCCACTCGGCTCCGATGAGTGCCAGGTCGGGAAGGTGAAGGCGGTGCGCGTAGGCCTGGTGAACACCCGAGCCGACGGAAAGTCAGCCCCCCGGTGTCCGTACCATCGCCGCATCGGTCCTCTGTTCGTTCCCACAGCGTGATCGAGAGTCAAACCTCGTCGGGAGACAGGGAGGACCCCGCTCGGGATCGTGTGCGATCTTCCCAGCGGGGCTCGACGGCTTCCGGGAAGGGCCGCGCGACAGTGTCCGGGGACCCACCCTCAGCGAAGGAGCCGCCCGTTGCTGAGCAGCGAACTCGCCGCGCTGGCCGGCGTCACCGTCCGCACGCTGCGCCACTACCACCAGATCGGGCTGCTGCCCGAGCCGCCCCGGTCGAGCGGAGGCTACCGGCGCTACGACGTGGGCCATCTCGTCCGCCTCCTGCGCATCACCAGGATGGCCTCGCTGGGTGTCCAGCTGTCCGCGCTGCCCTCGGTGCTGAACGATCCGGAGGCCGCGGAGGAGCTCCTCGACGAGCTCGACCGCCAGGCCGAGGCGGAGATCGAACTGCTCACCCGGCGACGGGCCGACATCGCCTCGCTGCGGCGCAGCGGCGCCCCGTTGGACCTGCCTCCGGAGCTCTCGGAATGGCGGCACGCCCCCGAGACGGGGACCCCCACGGACATGGCCCGGCACGAACACGAGCAGGTGGTCCTGGCCGCGCACCTCCTCGGCCCGGAGGCGTTCGGCGCCCTGTTCGGCGGTCTGGCCGTGCCCGCGCCACTCACCGCGCGCTTCTACGCGCTCGACGCCGACACCTCGGACGACGAGGTCTCCTCGCTGATCGAAGCGCTCCTCGTGCACGTCAGGCCCGTCATGGCCGGGCTGGACGGGCTGCCCCCGTTCGACCCGCAGGCCCCGGAGCTGTTGGAGCAGCTGAACGAGCGGAACCTCGGGCCCGTGCAGCTGCGGGCGCTGCGCCAGCTCCAGCAGCGACTGAACCAGCCCAACGGGCCCCAACGTGACCCACGCCACGACGAAGGGGCTTGAGTCGGACGCGACGTCGGGGTCTGGACTGGGTGGTGCCCGTACCCACCCGACCGTAGGGATCCACCATGACCGCTCCCACCCTGTTGGCCGTCGAGGAGTTCTTCGGCCCGCCGACCCGGAGTCGTGCCGTGCTGTCGCCGGGAGGCACGAAGGTCGCCTACCTCGCCCCGTGGCGGGACCGGCTCAACGTGTTCGTCCGTGACCTGGACTCGGACTGGGCCGACCCCGACGCCCCGGGGGCCCGACGCGTCACCTCGGACACCCGGCGCGACGTCGGGACCTTCCACTGGAGTACCGACGGCCGCTACCTGTTGTTCCAGCAGGACGCCGACGGCGACGAGAACTGGCACCTGCACCGTGTCGACACGACCCGGCCCGAGGAGCCCCCGGTCGACCTGACCCCCTACGAGGGCGTACGGCTGCTCGGCACGCAACTCTCGCCGGGTCGGCCCGGCACGGCCCATGTCCAGCTCAACCTGCGCCGTCCCGACCTGATCGACCTCTTCGAACTCGACCTGGACACCGGAGAACTGACCGGCGTGGCGGAGAACCCCGGCGACGTCCTGGGCTGGCTGCGCACCCCGCACCGGCTGCTGGCCTTCACCATGGAGGAGGGGGGCGACCACGTGCTCTCGGAATGGCTCGGAGGTGACCGGCGCCCGATCGCGCGGTTCTCCGGCACCGACGCCCCCTTCGGGCTCCTGCCCGTGGCCCTCACCCCCGACGGCGAGGGACTGTGGACCGGATCCGCGCGCGGATCGGACCGCACCCGCCTGGTCCGGATCGACCTGGAGACCGGCGAGGAGACGGAGGTGGACGGCCACCCCGAGTTCGACCTGGACACCCCCCGCCCCGAGGCCGACCCGCGTTTCCCGTCCTCGCTCATCCTGCACCCGGGCACCGGGGACCTCCTCGGCGCCCGCTACCTCGGCGCACGTCAGGAGATCCACGCGCTCGACCCGCACTTCGCCGCGGTGCTGCCCCGACTTGAGGAGCTGTCCGACGGCGACCCGGCCCACGTGTCCTGCGACACCACGGCCCAGCGCTGGGTCGTCGACTTCACCCACGACCGCGATCCCGGGGTCACCTGGTCCTACGACCACGGGACGGGGCGGGCGCGCCGCCTGTTCCGGCCGTTCCCGCACCTGGACCCGGACCGACTCACCCCGGTCGCCCCGATCACGCTGACGGCCCGCGACGGCCTGCCCCTGCCCTGCCACCTCACCCTGCCGACCGGGGTCGAACCGCGTGCTCTACCCACCGTGCTGTTGGTACACGGCGGACCGTGGTACCGGGACAGCTGGGGCTACGACCCGGAGGTCCAGTTCCTGGCCAATCGCGGTTACGCGGTCCTACAGGTCGACTTCCGCGGCTCCACCGGTTACGGCAAGGCCCACACGCAGGCCGCGATCGGTCAGTTCGCCGGACGCATGCACGACGACCTGATCGACGCGCTCGACTGGGCGGTCGGGCAGGACCACACCGACCCGGACCGGGTCGCCGTCTACGGCTGCTCCTATGGGGGCTACGCGGCGCTCGTCGGGGCCGCGTTCACACCCGACCGGTTCGCCGCCGCGGTCAGCTACACCGGGATGTCGGATCTGGTCGACCTGGTCCGGTCGGTCGTCCCGTTCGCCCGCCGCGGCGTCGAGAACAGCTACCTGCGCTACATCGGTGATCCGGACGATCCCCGCCAGGAGGCCGAGATGCTCGCCCGCTCGCCCATCAGCCGGGTCGACGACATCACCGCTCCGGTGCTGTTGGTCCACGGAGCCAACGACGTCCGGGTCGACCGCCGCCACTCGGACCGCGTGGCCGACGCGCTCCGCTCCCGGGGCGCCGAGGTCGAGTACCTGCTGAACGAGACCGAGGGCCACTGGTTCGTCAACACGGACAGCAACGTCGAGCTGTACGGCACGCTCGAACGCTTCCTGGCCCGCCACCTGGGTGGACGGTCCTCGACCGCCTAGTGCGGGCGGTCGGCCCGGGGCGACGTGCCCCGGGCCGGGAGGGGCCGACGTGCCTCTCAGGGGCGGCGGGTGGAGAGGACGCAGAACTCGTTGCCCTCCGGGTCGAGGAGCACGACCCAGCTGAAGTCGTCCTGGGGCACGTCGGCGCGCCGGGCGCCCAGGTCGAGCAGCCGCCGGACCTCCTCGTCCTGCTCCCTGTCGGTGGGGTTGACGTCGACGTGCAGCCTGTTCTTCACGGTCTTGCCCTCGGGCACGCGCGCGAAGGTCAGCATCGGGGCCACCGGGCCCGCCCCGGCCTCGCCGGGGGCGCCGATGGAGACGAAGCCCTCCTCCTCGTCGTCGTCCTTCACCTCGTAGTCGAGGACCGCGCACCAGAACCGGGCGAGCGCGTGCGGGTCGGCGCAGTCGAACGCGAGCTCGGTGAACTTGCCAGCCATACGGGGACCTCCGGTCTCACGGGGCGGTTCCGCCCTCGCGGCCATCCTGCCAGGCCCACCCCCAGGAACCTCTTGACTTGTCGTTGGCCCAGTTCAGGCTACAGTTATCGAACACGCATTCGATCGCAGTGCCTTCCCCTCTGACTGTGAACACACGCAGAGAGGGGAGGACCGGTGTTCACGCACCTGCGCGCCGCCTCGTCGTTCTCCTTCCGGCACGGCACCGCCCCTCCCGCCGCGTTGGTCGAGCGCGCCGCGCTCGACGGCCAGCCCGTGCTGGCCCTCACCGACCGGGACGGGCTCTTCGGTGTCGCCGAGCACATCCGGACCTGTGAGCGGACCGGGGTGCGCCCCGCTCTGGGGGTGGACCTCGCGCTCGCCTCCCCCGAGGGCGGACGGATCGTGGTGCTGGCCCGGGGCGCACCGGGCTGGACGAGCCTGTGCCGCCTGGTCACCGCCGTGCACCGCGCTCCCGGGCCCGTGGCCGTGCTCCCGGAGCAGCTGGCCGAGCACCACGAGGGCCTGGTGGTCCTGTTGGGGCCCGACTCCGACGTGGGCCGCGCCGTGGCCCAGGACCGCCCCCTGCACGCCCGTGCCCTGGTGACCGCCTGGCGGAGGGTGGGTGTGGAACTCGCCCTGGCCCCGCACGACCACGGCGCCTCCGGGCAGCGCCGCACCGCCCGGGACATGGTGCGCCTGGCCGACGAGGAGCACCTCCTGGCCGTGCTGACCAACGCCGTGCGCTACCCCACCTCCGAGTCGGCGGGGGTGGCCCTCGCCCTGGACCGCATCCGCCAGCACGCCCCCGGCGGCTACCGCCCCGCGCCGCGCACCGAGAGCGCCCACCTGGCCACCGGTGAGGAGATGTTCCGGATCGCGGTCGGTGTGTGCGGCGGGGACCGCACGCGCGCCCGGCGTCTGGTCGCGCACACCCTCGCCCTGGGCAGCTCCTGTGCCCTGGATCCCGTCGCCGACCTGGGCTGGGGCCGCCTGCACCTGCCGGAACGCCCCCAGGCCGCCGCCGACCTGCGCGGCCGGGTCACCGGGGGCGCCGCCCTGCTCGGGTTGGAGGGGGACCGCCGCGCGGACGAACGGGTCCGGCACGAGCTGGAGGTCATCTCCCGTCTGGGGCTGGAGAGCTACTTCCTGACCGTGGCCGACGCCGCCCAGGCCATCCGGGACAAGCAGATCCGCTGCTTCGCCCGGGGCTCCGCGGTGGGCAGCCTCGTCGTGCACCTGTTGGGCATCTCCGCGATCAACCCCCTGGAGCACGGCCTGCTGTTCGAACGGTTCTGCACCCCGAGCCGCCCCGGCCTGCCCGACATCGACCTGGACGTGGAGTCCGACCGGCGGCTGGAGGCCTACGACGCGGTCATCGCCTCCCACCCGGGGGCCAGCGCGACGGTGGCCATGATGGAGACCTACCGCGCCCGCAGCGCCCTGCGGGACGCCGGGGCGGCACTGTCGCTGCCCTCGGTGGAGGTGGACCGCATCGCCTCGGTCTTCCCCCGGGTGCGGGCCTCCCGCATCAGCGAGACCGCGCGCGAGCTCCCGGAGCTGCGGAGCCTGGACGGTCTGGACAGCGAGCACGTGCGCAGGCTCTTCTCCCTCGCGGAGCGGTTGTCGGGCCTGCCCCGGCACGTGGCCATGCACCCGTGCGGGCTGGTGCTCTCGGACCACGCCATGGGCGACCGGGTCCCCACCCAGCCCTCCGGCGCCGGGTACCCGATGGTCCAGGCGGACAAGGAGGACGTGGAACACCTCGGGCTGCTCAAGCTGGACGTCCTCGGGGTGCGCATGCAGTCGGCCCTGGCGCACACCCTGGACGAGATCGACCGCACCTCGGGGCGGCGCCCGGACCTGGAGGCCCTGCCGGACGGGGACCCCGCCACCGCGCACATGGTCGCGGCCTCGAACACCCTCGGCTGCTTCCAGATCGAGTCCCCCGGGCAGAGGGAGCTGGTGTCCCGGCTGCGCCCGGACGGGGTGCCCGACCTGATCGCGGACATCTCCCTGTTCCGCCCCGGACCCATGGGCACCGACATGGTCTCGGCCTACCTCGGGGCCAGGGAGGGCTCCGAGCCGCCCCGGCTGCCCCACCCCGACCTCGCGCCGGTGCTGGCCGAGACCGGCGGGGCCCTGCTCTTCCACGAACAGCTCCTGCACGCCGTGGACACCATGACCGGATGCGGGTTGGACCGCGCCGAGGCCATGCGGCGCGCGCTGGGCACCGAGGAGGGCCGCCGTGAGGTGGAGACACAGGTGCGCTCCCTGATGTCCGAGCGGGGGCACGACGCCCGTACCGTCGACGACACCTGGCGGCTGGTGGCCGCGTTCGGCAACTTCGGTTTCTGCAAGGCCCACGCGGCCGCGTTCGCCCTGCCCACGTACCAGAGCGCGTGGCTCAAGCGGCACTTCCCCGCCGCGTTCTTCGCCGGGGTGATGACCCACGACCCCGGCATGTACCCGCGCCGGGTGCTCCTCAACGACGCCCGCCGCATGGGGGTGCGGGTGCTCGGCCTGGACCTGAACGCCTCCCAGCGGCACTGGGGCGTGGAACCGGTCGGGGAGCGCTGGGGGCTGCGCCCGGCCCTGGCCGACCTCGGCGCCGTCACCGGGGCCGAACTCGACCTCCTGCTGGCGCGGCGCCCCTTCACCGGTCTGCGGGACCTCCTCGCGCGGGGGTCGCTGTCCCGTGAGGCGTTGGACAACCTCGTCCTGGCCGGGGGGCTGGACGCCCTGGCCGGGGTCACCGGCGCCCCGGGGGCCCCGGACCGGCGCGACGTCCTCGTGCACGCGCACTCCCTGGCCCAGGCCCAGCACCGGCGCGGGGACGCCCCCGGGCAGCTCTCCCTGGACGAGACCCCCGAGACCGTGCCCGCCGGGGCGGCCGCCCCGATGACCCACGCCGACCGCGTCACCGAGGAGCTGCGTGCCCTCGGCTACGAGCTCTCCGGGCACCGGCTGGACGCCCATGCGGAGGACTTCGCCAGGCTGGCCTCCACCCGGAACCTGGTCCTGGCCCGGGACCTGCACCGCTTCCCGGACGGCGCCCGGGTCCTGGTGGCCGGGGTGCGGGTCTGCACCCAGACCCCGCCCACCCGTTCCGGCAGGCGTGTGGTCTTCACCAGCGTCGAGGACCGCAGCGGGGTCATCGAGGTGGTCCTGTTCTCCGAGGCCCAGCGGCGCTCCGCCGGCGCGGTGTTCGGTTCGGAACTGCTCGCCGTGCACGGGCGGGTCCGGCGGTCCGCCCCGGGGGCGCTGCCCACCATCACCGCCACCCGTGCCCTGCCCCTGTCGGAGCTCTGAGCGGCGTCCGGTCAGCCCCGCGCCCCGGAGTCCAGGAGCCGACGGCTGGAGCGGCGGAACGCCCAGACGACCACGACGACGGCCAGCGCCGTCAGCGGGAGGCCCGTCACGGTGTCCGCGACCGCGAGCCAGGTCGTGGAGTCGGCGACGTAGAGCCACTGCCGTACGGCGAAGCGGCCCGCGAACATGACCGTCACCGCGACGGTGGCGAGGTCGTGCACGAGCAGCGCGGACCGGTCCTCGCGCCAGGCGTGGCCGCCCCCGTGCACGGCGTTCCAGACGACCCCGGTCAGCGGTCGGCGGACGACGAGCGAGACGAACAGGACGACCGCGCCGACCAGGGACGCCCAGATCCCGATCAGGAAGAAGTCGTTGGCCGACCCGGTCGCGGCGGCCACACCCCCGGCCGCGGCGACGCCGAAGACCCCGCCCAGCGCGGACATGAGCTTCTCGCCGCGCCGGATCCGGAACACGGTCAGCGCCAGGGCGGCCGCCAACGCGCCCCCGATCGCGGCCAGCAGGGAGAAGAAGGGGACGATCAGCGCGAAGACCACGACCGGCAGGACGGAGCACAGCATCCCGACCGGGCCTCCGACCCCCTTCATCACCTCCTGCCTGAGGTCGACGGACGGTTCGGCGGGGGTCTCCGCCTCGGCGGTGCGGGACGTGGTCTCGATGGGGTCCGTGGCGAGCGGGGCCATGTCGTTCCTCTCGTTGCTCTCCGGAGGCCGGGTGCCGGGGGGCCGGACCCTGCCTGGTCGTCCGCCTCCAGGATCCACCGTGTTCCGGACGACCAACAGTGACGGAGTGTCATGACTTCACCCCACGAATGTCACTCCGGATCAGCGAGGAGGTCCGTGTGGGCCGAGGCGTTGCCCAGGGACCGCAGCAGCTCCCCGACGAGGCGGTCGGTGGCGCTGCCGGGCTTCTCCAGTTCCAGCTGCGGCACCCGGGTGACCTGCTCGTAGCGCTCGGCGTCGTACTCCGTGCCCGGTGAGGAGGCGCGCTCCCCGTCCCACGAGGACACCCCGTGGGTGTTGGTGACGGCCACTCCCACGTCCCAGCTGCCCCCGTACCCGGCGTCCTCGGACAGGCTCGCGACCAGGTCCAGGAAGGCCCGGACCCGGAAGGCCAGGGCGCCGTCGAAGAACAGGTACCGGCCGTCGTGCCGGTCGGCGGCCCGCCCGCAGTACAGGGACACCTCGCCGCGCTCACGGACGACGAAGCGCAGGTCCCGCTCCTCCCGCACCACCATCGACGACGTGGACAGCTGGGTGGCGATCCCCACGCCGCCCGCGGTGCGGAAGCCGGAGACGAGCTCCCCGAAGACCGGTGACACCCGGGCGGCCGCACCGGCCCGTTCCCGGGTCCGCCGCGAGACCCCGTCACGGACCAGGTCGAACAGCAGCGGCCGCGCGTCCTCGGCGGCGGTCCAGGCCTTGAACATCCCCGGGATGCGCCGCGAGGGCAGCGCGACCACGTGCAGGTGCGCCAGCGCCCCCTCCGGGAACGGGTCCTTCTCCACCTGTTCGCGCAGCGCGGTGCGCACCACGTCCAGCGAGGTGTCCCTGGCCCGGATGAGCCGTTCCACCTCGGTGTCGGGCAGGCGCCGCTTCTCCCGGTCGCCGCGCCCGTAGTACGCGCCGCCCGCCATGTGCGGGGCGAGCGGGGAGGCGGGCACCTCGATGAGCAGGTACCCGTGGCCGGGCAGCTCGCTCTCCAGCCACTCCACGGACACCTGGAGCGGCGGGTCGCAGGAGGAGGCGGCGATCCGGGCCGGGGTCTCCAGGATCTGGTCGACCCACTCGACCGGTGCCAGCTCGAAGCGCCCCTCGGCCTTGACCTCCCGCACGCCGACCACGATCAGCCCGCCGTCGATCGCGAAGGACGCCATGTCCTTGGCCTGGTCCTTGGAGCCGCGGAGCTGCTGCTTGGCCTCGCGTTTGGGGGTCTCGGTGAACGCGCCCTCGTTCAGGGCGGCCTCTAGTTCGGCTTCGCTGGCGGGACGCCATGTCGGGGGCAGGAGTCGATCCATGTCGGGATCATGCCCACTCTCGTCGGCAACCCCGCACGTCTTCGCGGATCAGAACCGAAGACGGCGGTTCCGGGTTCGCGGAGCCCGGGGTTCAGGGGCGCGCGGGGGCGGTGCCGGGGCCCCGGAAGGTACGGCGGTAGGCGCTGGGCGAGACCCCGAGTTCGGCGTGCGTGTGCTGGCGCAGCGAGACGGCGGTGCCGAACCCGGCGCGGACGGCGACCCGCTCCACCGGCAGGTCCGTCCCCTCCAGGAGCTCGCGTGCCAGGTCCAGCCTGCGCAGGGCGATCCACCGGCCCGGGGACAGGCCGGTCTCCTCCCGGAACCGGCGCGTGAACGTGCGCACGCTCATCGACTCCCGCTCCGCGAGGTCGGCCAGGCTCGGCTGGAGGTGCAGGTGCTCCTGGGCCCAGGCGCGGGCGCGGGCGGTGGCGGACCGCTCCGGGTCGGGCACGGGCAGGCGGACGTACTGGGCCTGGCCGCCGTCCCGGTGCGGCGGCACCACGGTGTTGCGGGCCACCTCGTTGGCGACGGAGGCGCCGTGGTCGGTGCGGATCATGTGCAGGCACAGGTCGGTGCCGGAGGCGACCCCCGCGGAGGTCAGCACCCGCCCGTTGTCGGTGTAGAGCACGTCAGGGTCGAGTTCGACGTGCGGGTACATCGCGCGGAAGTACGCGGCGGACATCCAGTGCGTGGTGACCCGGCAGCCGTCCAGGAGGCCCGCGGCGGCGAGTACGAACGCCGCCGAGCAGACGGAGGCCACCCTCGTGCGCGCTCCGACGCGGGCGAGGGCGGCGGCCAGTTCGGGGCGGAGCGGGTCGTGCGGGCGCTCGGCGTAGTCCTCCTCGGCGGCGGGCAGGACGACGGTGTCCGCGTTGTCGAGGGCCTCGGGGCCGTGGCGGACGTTGAGGGTGAGGTCGGTGTCGGTGGTGACCACCCCGGGCTCCAGGGCGCAGGTGACCACCTCGTAGAGCGGTTGGCCGTCCGCGCCCCGGGCCCGGCCGAACAGGCGGTGGACGATCCCGGCCTCCATGGGCAGCACCCCGTGCCGGACGAACACGGCCACGCGGTGGCGGCCGGGGCGGACGAAGACGCTCATACCGCGATCCTATGGCCCGATTCTTTCGGTTGTTGTCCTTCGGGTCACTGTCCGTCTCTGACCTGGGGCACGAGCCTGGTGTCATGCCTTCCAGGACCGACGCTCCCCACCGCCCGCACGCCGCCCGGAACCGACGCCGACACGCCCCCGTCCACCGCGCCTGGGTGATCGCCCTCGTGGCGGGGCTGACCATCGTGGCCGCCGCGTCCTTCGCCGCCATGCCGGGGCTCCTCGTGGATCCCCTGCACGCCGAGTACCGGTGGTCGCGCGGCGCGATCGGACTGGCCGCCTCGGCCAACATGCTCCTCTACGGCCTGGTGGCGCCGTTCGCGGCGGCGCTGATGGACCGCTTCGGCCTCCGCCGGGTCGCCGTGGCCGCGCTGGGCGTGGTCGTGGTCGGGGCCGGGCTGACCACGGTGATGACCGCGCCCTGGCAGCTGACCCTCCTCTGGGGGGTGCTCGTCGGCGCGGGCACCGGCTCGCTGGCGATGACCTTCGCCGCGACCGTCACGCACCGCTGGTTCTCGGAGCGGCGCGGCCTGGTGGTCGGCGCGCTGACCGGGGCGAGCGCCTTCGGCCAGCTGGTCTTCCTGCCCGCGCTGGCGTGGGTCGTGGACCACCAGGGGTGGCGTCCGGCCGTGGTGACGCTGGCCCTGGCCGCCGCCGCGACGGCGCTCCTCGTGGCCCTGGTCCTGCGTGACCACCCCGCCGACGTGGGGCTGCGCCCCTACGGCGCCACGGCGGACGTGCCCAGGCCCGATCCGGAGCACGGGGCCGCGCGGCGGACGGTCCGGGTCCTGTTCGCGTCGGTGCGGGACCGCCGGTTCTGGGTGGTCGCGGCGACGTTCGCGGTGTGCGGGGCCAGCACCAACGGGCTCCTGTGGACCCACTTCGTCCCCGCCGCGCGGGACCACGGCATGGCGGTGACGACGGCCGCCGCGCTGGTCTCGCTGGTCGGTGTGTTCTCCCTGGTCGGCACCGTGCTGTCCGGCTGGCTCACCGACCGGGTCGATCCCCGCCGCCTGTTGGCCCTCTACTACGGCGGCCGTGCCCTGCTGCTGGTGGCGCTGCCCGTGCTGTTCGGCCCGGAGGCCGGGGCCGCGCTCGTCGCCTTCGTGGTGGTCTTCGGCCTCCTGGACGTGGCGACCGTGCCGCCGACCATCCTGCTGTGCCGCCGGATCTTCGGGGTGGACGGAGCCGTCGTCTTCGGGTGGGTGGGCGCCGCCCACCAGGCGGGGGCGGGCGCCATGGCGGTCTTCGGCGGCCTCACCCGGGACCTGACCGGCGGCTACGGCGCGGTGTGGCTGGTCGCGGCGGCGCTGTGCGCGACGGCCGTGCCGCTCGCCCTCCGGATCGCGCGCGGGGAGGAGGGATGACCGTGCCGAGCGGCGTCACGGGTGCGCCCCGGCGCCCCTCCGTCCCGTTCGCCCTGGTCCTGCTGCTCCTGGCGGCGGCCCTGGCCCACGTGGGGGTGTCCGGGCTCGACCAGGGGCTGAGGGCCGCGCGCGGAGAGGGGACGCCGGGGGTGTTCACCGCCGCCGACCTCACCTGCGTCCAGCACCCCGGGCACACGTCGTGCGTCTGCCGCGGGAGCTTCGCCCCGGACTCCGGCGGTGCGCCCCGGAGCGTCGACCTGCACGCCGCCGGGCCGGGGACCTGCCTGGTGGGCGAGCCGGTCGCGGCGACGGACGCGGGCGCCGCCCACCGCGTCTACGGCCCGGACGGCTCCCGCGAGTGGCTGTTCTCGCTGGCCCTGCTCTGCGCCTCCCTGGCCGTGCCCGTGGGCCAGGCCCTGCTGTGGACCCGGTGGCTCCGGTGGACCCGTTCGCTCAGCTCGGAAGCCCCCTGAGGGCGGGGCTTCGCGCACCATCGTGGCGAGAGCGTCCCCAACGGGTCGAAGGTGGCGCGTACCGGGGCGTTCGGGGCTCGCGGGGATAGTCTTGCGGACATGACCGAAGACCGTCGGCGGGCTCCGCTGAGCAGCGACCTCGCGCAACGGGTGGTCGACCTCATCGCGCCGACCATCAGCCACAACATCAACGTGATGGACGAGCACGGCACGATCATCGCGTGCATGGACCCCTCACGGGTCGGCAGCCTGCACCACGGCGCCCAGCGGGTGATCGCCGAACGGCGCAGCGTGCTGGTGACGGTCCCCGAGCCGGGGACCTCCGACCGTCCCGGCGCCAACGAGCCGCTGATGATCGACGGAGAGCTGCGCGGGGTCGTCGGGGTCACCGGCAACCCGAGGGAGGTCGAGGACCTGGCCCGGGTGGTCGCGCTCACCGTGCAGCTGCTCATCTCCCAGGAGTACGAACAGGACGCGGTGAGCAGGAGGCACACCGAGGGCCGCGATCTCGTGGCGGCGCTGAGCTCCGGCACGACCCGCTCGGACGACGCCAGGGCGCGGCTGGCCGCCTCCGGGCTCCCGGCGCCGTGGTCGCTGGCCCTGTGGGCGTCCGCCACCCCGAGGCCGGGCGGCGGGGTCGCTCCCCCGCAGCTGGCCGAGACCGCCGCCGCCAGGGTGAACGGCGTCAGCGGACGGCGGGCGGCCGTCCTGCACGGGGCGCTCTGGATCATCGGTACCGGCCGCCTCCCCGCCGCCGACTCCCTGGAACTGCCCCGGGACAGCCGCCACACGCGCACCCCGGCCACCGACGACGTGGACACGCTGATGGCCCACGCCGAGGAGTCGCGCGCGCTGTGCCGGTACGCGGGGCTGATCCCCAGCATCGAACGCTCCGAGCCCTGGTCGCGGGAGGTGGCCGTGGCCGTGGCGCACCTGTCCCGGCGGACCCTCTCCCGCATGTCGGCCCGGACCGCGCCCCTCAGCGCGGCGCAGCGCCGGACCGTCTCCGCGATGGCCTCGGCGGTGTCCATGCGCGAGGCGGCCGACGCCGTCTTTGTGCATCGCAACACACTCCTCCAGCGTGTGGACCGCATCCGGGAGGCAACGGGCCTGGACATCCGGCGGCCCGATGACCTGACCACAGTGCACATCTGCCTGTACGCCGAGGCAGCACTGGGCATTTCGCCTATAATTCCCGGATAAAGCCGCAGGAAGTCTGGGCGCTACACCGTCGAAATGCACCGAATCCGATTCTATGATCTCGCTCATGTCCACCGAGTTGCATGAGCATGACGAGACCGTTGACGAGCCCCCGGCCGTCCGGGTCGTGGTGATCCCCGATTCGTTCAAGGGGAGCGCCTCCGCCGTCGAGGTCGCAGAGGCCATGGCCCACGGGGTCCGCGACGCGTACGCGGACCGCGGCCTGCCCGTGTCCGTAGACACCCTCCCCTTCGCTGACGGCGGCGAGGGCACCCTCGACGCCCTGCTCGGCGCCTGGGGCACGGAACCCCTCACGGTGGACACCACCGACGCCCTCGGCCGCCCCACCGTGGCCCGCTTCGGTGTCTCCCCGGACGGCACCACCGGTGTCATCGAGGCCGCCGAGGCCAACGGCCTGCCCGGCGTCGCCGACGTCCCCCTCCAGGCGCGCACCGCCAGCAGCCGAGGGGTCGGCCGCCTCGTCACCGAGCTCCTGGACCGGGGCGTGGCGGAGATCCTCCTGTGCATCGGGGGCTCGGCCTCCACCGACGGCGGCACCGGCATGCTCAGCGCGCTCGGCGCGCGCTTCCTCGCGGAGGACGGCTCCGAGCTGCCCGACGGCGGCGGCCGCCTCGACGACCTCGCCTCCCTCGACCTGGACCGGCTGGACCCGCGCGCCCGCTCCGTCCGCTGGCGGGTGGCGTGCGACGTCACCAACCCGCTGGTCGGCCCCCGGGGCGCCGCCGCCGTCTTCGGTCCGCAGAAGGGCGCCGACCCCGAGGACGTGCGCGTCCTCGACGCGGGCCTGGACCGGCTGGCCGACGTCCTGGCCGAAAGCACCGGCGACGACCTCCGGCACGTGCCCGGCATGGGCGCGGCGGGCGGCATGCCCGTCACCCTCACGGCCCTGCTCGGGGCCGAGGTCCTGCCCGGATCCCGGATGGTCGCGGAGGTCCTGGGCGCCGAGGAGCTGCTCTCCCGCGCCGACCTCGTGCTCACCGGCGAGGGCCGCTTCGACAGTCAGTCCCTGGGCGGGAAGGTCGTCGACGCGGTCCGCCGCCTCACCCCAGAAAACGTGCCCGTCGTGGTGATCGCCGGAAGTGTTTCCGTCGGCCCCGACGAGCTCCGCCGCTCCGGGATCACGGCGGCGTTCTCGATCGCCCAGGGGCCCCGGACCCTGGCCGAGATGCGGGACGAGGCCGTCTCCGCCATCACCTGGACAGCGTTCAACTGCTGTCGAGTCCTCCCTCACCATCCAGGCCGACCTGACTCGGCCACCCCTAAGGAACAACTTCCGTGATTAACCTCGCCATCCTCCTCCTGCTCGTGGCGGGCATCGTGCTCGCCACCGCCAGGTGGAAGATCAGCCCCTTCCTGGCACTGATGGGCGCCGCCATCCTGGGCGCCTTCATGTACCGGATGCCGCTGGCCGAGATCGTTCCGACCATCACCGAGTCGTTCGGTGGCACTCTCGGCAACATCGGTCTGGTGATCCTGTTCGGCACGATGATCGGCGTGATCCTGGAGCGCTCCGGCGCCGCGATCGCGATGGCCGAGGGCCTGATCAAGGTCCTGGGCACCCGGTTCCCGAACCTGACGATGTCCCTCATCGGCTACATCGTCTCCATCCCGGTGTTCTGTGACTCCGGCTACGTCATCCTGAACTCGCTGCGCAAGGCCATCACCGTGCGCACCGGGGTGTCCGCGCTGGCCACCTCGATCGCGCTGATGACCGGTCTGTACGCCACGCACACCCTGGTCCCGCCGACCCCGGGTCCGCTGGCCGCCGCCGAGAACATCGGGGTCACCGAAAACCTCGGCATGATCATCGCCATCGGTCTGCCGGTCGCCGCGGTGGCCGCCATCGCCGGTCTGATCTTCGCGAGCATGCACTCCCGCAAGGAGTTCACGCCGCTGCCCGCCGAGACCGAGACCGACATCTCCGGGCAGTCCTACGAGGAGCTGCGCGCGAGCTACGGCCGCCTGCCCAACGGGTTCCTGGCCTTCTTCCCGATCCTGCTCCCGCTGGTGCTCATCTGCGTCGGCTCGGTCGTGAAGCTGCCGTCCCAGCCCATCGGTGACGGCACCCTGTTCGACGTCGTCGCGTTCCTCGGCACGCCGGTGATCGCGCTCGCGCTCGGCCTGCTCGCCTCGGTGACGCTGCTGCGCGGCCACGGCAAGCTCGCCCGCTTCAACGAGCAGATCTACGACGCGGTCCGTCTGGCCGGTCCGATCCTGCTCATCACGGGTGCCGGTGCCGCCTTCGGTGGCGTGCTGGCCGCCTCCCCGCTGACCGAGTTCCTGTCGGACAACCTGAGCACCCTGGGCCTCGGCCTCGCGGTGCCGTTCCTGATCGCGGCCGCACTCAAGACCGCCCAGGGCTCCTCGACGGTGGCGATCGTGAGCACGTCCGCGATGCTCGCCCCCATGCTCGGTTCGCTGGGTCTGGACTCGACCGAGGGCATGGTCCTCTCGGTGCTGGCGATCGGCGCCGGCGCGATGGTCGTCTCGCACGCCAACGACTCCTTCTTCTGGGTCGCCTCGCAGCTGAGCCGCATCCCGGTCGCGACCGCGTACCGGACGCTCACGCTGGCCACCGCCATCGAGGGTGTCGCCGCCTTCGTCACCATCTGGGTGATCGGCCTGTTCCTGCTGTAGACCGCCTCGGCGGAGCTGGCCGGGTGCAGGCGGTCAGACCGAGAGGGGCCCGGGTGGACGTTCGCCGTCCACCCGGGCCCCTCCGTGTGTGCGGGGCCGGATCAGCGGCGGATCCCGCGCAGGCAGGAGACGATGTCCCACACGCTGAGGGCGATCACCGCGACGGCGAGCGGGAGGGGCGCCACCGACCAGTCGGCCGGCACGCCGAAGACCGCGCCGAACCGCTCGGGGAGGTCGGGGACGATCAGCTGTTCCTGGAGCAGCAGCCACACGGCGACGACCGCCCAGGTGGCGCTGGCGAGCACGTGGCCCACCGCGAGCGCCGGGGTCCAGCGGCCGGTCCGCCACACCGCGAGGGCCACGACGATCTCGGCCACCAGCGGGCCCACCAGGAGCACCACCCAGGGCAGGCCCAGCTCCGGGTTGAGGACCTGTACCTGCTGCGCGGGGTTCGAGACGCCGAGGAACTGCCAGTTCAGCAGGGCGATCATCAGGGCCGTGACGGCCACGTGGAACAGCGTCGCCGCCGCTCCGACCCGGCGCCCGGGCGTCTCCTCGGGCAGCTGCCCGGTGTCCCAGGGGAGCAGGGGCCGGTCCCGCGCCTCGGCCGGGCGCGCCCACTCGACGACCGCGTAGACGAGGGTCACCCAGAAGCAGACGTGCACCGTGACGGCGATCAGCGCCACCAGGGGGCCCAGCAGGGCGTCACCGGGGTCACCGGAGTCGGACACGAACCGTTCCGCGAGCGCCAGGCCGAGGGTGAGCGGCAGCAGGACCGCCAGGAGTCCCCGGAGCAGGCGCACGTACTCCGGGTACACGCCCGGGCCGATGAGGTGGCGGGGCCGGTCCCCGTACTCACGGGCGAGCAGGTCCGGGTCGCCCAGTTCGGTGAGCGCCTCCCGTTCGGCGTGCTCGGGGTCCTCCCCGGCTCCGATCCTGGCCTCGACCGAGTCCTGGATGGAGCCGCGCAGTTCACGGGCCACGTCCGGTCCGGTGTCGGGACCCAGGTGGCGGGTCACGGACCAGACGTAGCGGTCCGTGAGGGTGGGTGCGGTACCGCTTTCACTCATGGTGTTCCCCTTGTCCGAGGGCGCGGATCGCGTCGTCCAGCACCCGCCACTCGTGTGTCATCCGCTCCAGCACCGCGAGGCCGTCCGCGCTGACCTCGTAGAACTTGCGCGGCCGGGCTTCCTCGGTGTTCCACTCGCTGGTCAGCAGCCCCTGTTTCTCCAACCGCCGCAGCAGCG
Source organism: Nocardiopsis sp. iso_237 (assembly GCF_056173345.1). Taxonomy (NCBI): domain Bacteria; kingdom Bacillati; phylum Actinomycetota; class Actinomycetes; order Streptosporangiales; family Nocardiopsidaceae; genus Nocardiopsis; species Nocardiopsis sp. iso_237. Next base: position 6,066,822 of record NZ_CM149669.1, read on the forward strand.
GGTAGAGGGTGTTGCCGTCCACCGGGAACCCGTTCCTCTCCAGGGTCTCCAGCAGGGCGTATCCGTAGTGGGGACGCTCCAGCGTGGAGAGGCAGGCCAGCACGACCGTGCCCCTCCGCAGTTCCTGGAGGTGTCCGGCCAGGAGCTCATCGTCCTTCATGCGTCACACGATAGTGTGCCTCACACACTATCGTCAATCGCACACCGAAGGAGGGGCGAGCGGACGACCACTCAGCCGGTCGGACCGGGGGACGCGGAGGGATCCGCGTAGAGCGCCGCGACCTCGCCCGCCGCACCCCAGGCGGCGTCGGTGGGCTCGCCACCGGCGGCCAGCGCCAGGGCGTCGAGCACGACGTGCCAGCCGGTGGCGAAGTCGGCGGCGGGCTCCGGGGAGAGCTCGCCGTGCACGAGCGTGAGCAGCGTTCCCTCGGGGGCGGCCTCCAGGGTCCAGCGGACCACGGAGTCGGGGACCCCCTCCCAGCACCAGCTGTGCGCGAGCACCCCGGGGTCTCCCGGCGGAACGGCCTCGCTGACCACTCCGGTGGCGGCGCCCTCGTCACCGAAGTCGAAGCGGACCGCACCCCCGACACGGGCGTCGACCGCGCAGCCGGGAAGCCAGCGCTCCAGCCGCTCGGGGTCGGTGATCCACGCCCAGACGCGCTCCGGGGAGTGGGCGAGGACCCGTTCGAAGCGGATCCGGAACACACCCTCCGGACCGACTCCCAGCGTGCCGCGCAGCGGGTTCGGGACCTGGGCCGTCATGACTCTCCTTCGTCCATCGCCCGTTCCAGGGCGTCCAGTGCGGTGTTCCACCGGCCGCGCTGGGCTTCGAGCCAGTCACCCACCTCGTCCAGCGCGGACGCGTTGACCGAGTAGAGCCGGCGCCGCCCCTGGCTGCGCACGCGCAGCACCCCGGCCTCGACCAGCACCCCGAGGTGCTGCGAGACGGCCGGTCGGCTGATGTCGAACCCGGCCGCGATCTCACCGGCCGAGCGCTCGCCCGCCGACAGGACCTCGACCACGCGCCGACGGTTCGGTTCTCCGATCGCCTCCATGACATCCACGGCGAACATGTAAGCAGAGACTTACACATGGGGTCAAGAAGCCGCCCCCGCCTCCGATCCGACGAGGGTGCGCATGCCCTCGACGAGGCCGGTGCCGTCGGGCACCCCGTCCGGGTCGACCAGGAACAGGGCCATCGTGCCCGGCATCATCGTGAGCAGCAGCGAACCCAGCCCGTTCTCCTGCTCCGCCGTGACCTCCGCCTCCGGGACGTCGAGCACCAGGGCGACGAGGGCCCGCCGCGCCAGCGCGTGCCCCCGGACCAGGCGCTCCCGCAGTTCGGGCTGGCGCTCCAGCTGCGCGAGGGCCTCGAAGTTGGCGGCCACCATGGTCCGCACCTCGGGGTAGGCGCGGGCGAGCTGGTTCATCGTCTCCTCGAAGCGGCCCAGCGGGGTGGTCCGTTCGGGACGCAGGGACCCCAGGACCCGCTCCGTCCACTCACCGACGGCCTCGATCATCGCGGCGGTGAGCAGGGCCTCCTTGGAGCCGTAGTGGTAGCCGATCGACGCCAGGTTGGCACCGGAGGCGGCCACGACGTCCCGGGCGGTGGTGCGGGCGTACCCCTTGTCGTAGAGGCACCGCTTGGCCCCTTCGAGCAGCTGTTCCTTGTGTCCCATAGCTGGATACTAGCCATTTTTCATACAAGCGTCTTGTACAAACGTCATATACATACGTATGATCACGCCATGGAGATCACGAAACTGGACCAGGGGCGGGAGGGCGACGCCGCCTCCCTCCTCGCCCGCGCCATGGACCTCGACCCGGTGAGCGTCTGGCTCTTCCCGGACCCCGAGGGCCGGGCCCGCGCGCTCCCGCTGGTCACGCGGGCCTTCGTCGACCAGGCCATGGCCACCGACCGGGTGCTGGTGGACTCCTCCGGCGACGGCGTGTCCGCCTGGATCCGCGAGGACGGGACCGGCCACGGCGCCCCCTGGGACGAGGATCCGCCGGAGGAGTTCGCCCCCTACGCGGACCGGCTCACCGTCATGGGCGAGCTCGTGTCCGCGCGGCACCCGACCGAACCGCACCTGTACCTGCCGATGATCGGCGTCCTCGACCGGGCTCGCGGGCGCGGTGTCGGGAGCGCCATGCTCCGCCAGCGCCTCGACGACGCCGACCTGCCCGTCTACCTGGAGGCGAGCTCACCCCGCAGCCGGGACCTCTACCTCCGCCACGGCTTCACGCCCTTCGGCGACCCGGTCCACTTCCCGGACGGCCCGCCGATGTTCCCGATGCTGCGCACGCCCCGCTGACCCGCGACCCCACAGGAGCGCCCATGAGGGCCTACACCCACGCCACCGTCATCGACGCGACCGGGGCCCCGCCGCTCCGCGACCACACCGTGCTGGTCCGGGACGGCGTGATCACGACCGTCGCCCCCACGTCCGTGACCCCGGTCCCCGAGGGGGCCGAGGTCGTGGACCTCACCGGCCGGTACCTGCTCCCCGGCCTCACCGACGCGCACACCCACAGCAACGGCGCCGACCGGGTCATCCCCGCCCTGTACGTCCTCAACGGCGTCACCGCCGTGCGGGAGATGTGGGGCTCCGACGAGCTGCGGCGGCTCCGCGACCGTGTGGAGGCGGGCGACCTGCTCGGGCCGCGCTGGACCATGGCCGGGAACCTGATCGACGGCGCGCCCTCGCTCTGGGACGACGCCCCCAACCCGGAGCCGCCGACCGTCGTCGCCAACGCCCGGGAGGCGAGGCGCGCGGTCCACGAGTCCCGGGACGCGGGGGCCGACTTCGTCAAGGTGTACTCCCGGCTCGACGCCGAGTGCTACCACGCGATCATCGACGAGGCCCGAAGACTCGACCTCCCCGTGGCCGGGCACCGCTCCGACCACGTGCCCCTCGTGGAGCAGATCGAGTCGGGGCAGCGCTCCTTCGAGCACGTCCACGGTCTCTGGCCCTCGCTCTCGCGGAACCCGGAGGCGATGGAGGCCGCGATGGCCCGGATCCGCCTCGAACCCGACACCTACTACTCCAGCTGGTTCCACCAGGTCACCGAGGTCGAGTGGGAGGCGGCCCACACCCAGGGCCCGGCCGAGTCGGCCTCCGTGTTCGCGCGGATGGCCGCCAACGAGGTCGCCTACTGCCCCACCCTCGCCATGCACCAGGCCCTGGACCTGCCCGAGCGGGTGCGGCTGACCGATCCCCGCCTGCGGTACATGCCGCCGGACACCACCACCATGTGGGAGTACGTGCTGGAGTCGATGTACCTGAAGGGCCGCGGCACGGAGGAGTCGGCGCGGCGCCGTGTGCTGTTCGAGCTGCGCCGGGCCGCCGTCGCCGCGATGGACGACGCCGGGGTCCGCCTGCTCGCCGGGACCGACCCGCAGACCCCGGGCGTCCTCCCGGGGTTCGGACTGCACGAGGAGCTGGAGCTGATGGTGGGGGCCGGGCTCTCCCCCCTGCGCGCCCTCCAGACGGCCACCGTCGAACCGGCGCGGTTCCTCGGGCGCGAGTCGTGGTCGGGCACGGTCGAGCCGGGGAGGGTCGCGGACCTGCTGGTCCTGGACGCCGACCCGCTGGCGGACATCCGCAACACCACGCGGATCCACGCCGTGGTGATCCGGGGGCGCCACATCGGCCCCGAGGAGCGCGCGAGCCTGCTGGCCGGGGTCGAGACCGCCGCCGCCGAGGGATGACCCGGGGTCGGGGACCCCGGCGGACCGGTCCCCGACCGCCCCCGTACCCGGAACGACTCCCGGGTTGACGGACGGCGGGAAAAGGAGTGTGCGCCCGGTGACGGGTGTGACAGGTTGGGCGCATGCCTGACTACCGCCGTGACCTTCTACGCGACCAGTACGACCTGACCTGGGCGCTCTTCGAGTACCACCTGGAGCGCCTGGAGCCGGAGGACTACCTCTGGGAACCCGCCGAACTCTGCTGGACGCTGCGCCGCGGGCCCGGCGGCATGTGGACCCCGGACTGGGCCGACAGCGAGCCGGACCCCGTACCGGTACCCACCATCGCCTGGCTGACCTGGCACATCGGCTGGTGGTGGACGGTCACCCTCGACCACACCCTGGGACGCACCCCGCAGGACCGCGCCGAGATCCGGTGGCCGGGCGAGGAGGGCGCCGCGGACTGGCTGCGCGGGATGGGGCTGGACTGGATCGACGCCCTGTCCGAGATGGACCTGGACCGGCCCGCCTCGTTCCCCTGGCAGGGCGCGGAGGGCAAGACCAACGCGCACACCGCCGCGTGGGTCAACAGCGAGCTGATGAAGAACGTCTCCGAGGTGGGTCAGCTCCGCCTGATCCGCGCCGCCTCGCGGCCCTAGGCCGTGTTTTTTGGATGCTTTCGCCGGTGGCGGCGGAGCCGCCATCGATGCGAGCGGCCGTCCAGGCAATCTCTCGCAAGACGATGAGTGAAGGTCAGCCCGGGTTTGGCTGTCCGAGCTTCATCGGCGCGGCGAGAGGCAGCCTGGTGGTCGCGAGCGCGGAATGATCCAAAAAACACGGCCTAGACCGGGTCCGGGGCCTTCTCCCTCTTCTCCGGGACGTCCTCGGAGGCGTCGAGCCGGGTGCGGCGCAGCAGCCACAGCACGGCCAGCCCGGTCGGGGCGAGCAGGGCCGCGCCGAAGCCGTAGCCGGTCTGCACCGCCGTGGTGAAGGCCCCGAAGGCCGCCTCCAGGAGCTGCTGCGCCTGGTCCGCGGGAAGGCCCTCGGCCACCCCCACGGCACCGCCGACGCTCTCACCGGCCGCCTCCAGCACGGGTCCGGGAACCCCGTCCAGACCGGCGCCGTCGAGACCGCGCCGGTAGACGACAGCCGCCATGCTGCCCAGGAGGGCCATGCTGAGCGCTCCGCCGAGACCGCCCGACACGTCGGACATCGCCGCCGCCGACCCGGCCCTGCTGACCGGGGCGCTCACCACGATGAGGTTCACGCCGAGGGTGAAGAGCGGTCCGAGCGCCAGGGCCATGACGGTGGCCGCCGCCACCAGGGCGGCGACGCCGACCCGGCCCACCATGAGCGCGAGGGCCGCACCCGCGACGGAGGCCACCAGCAGGCCGCCTCCCATGGCGACGGAGGGCCGCATCCAGCGGGTCAGCACGGGCGCGCCCAGACCGCCCGCGATGGAGGCCAGCGCGGGCACGACCATCAGCGCGCCGGTCTCGGCGGGTGACAGGCCGAGGGCGGTCTGGAGGTACTGGACCAGCAGCATGTCCGCCGCTCCGTAGCCCAGGAGCATCAGCAGCAGGGCGCCGAGGGAGACCGTGAAGGCGGGGGTCGCGAACAGGCGCACGTCCATGAGGGGTTCGGGCAGGCGCAGCTGCCTGCGGACGAACAGCGCGCCGAGCACCAGTCCGGCCGCGACCGGGAGCAGGTGGGGCCACACGGCGGTGTCGGATCCGGAGGCGCTCCGGTCCGCGATCTCCTGGAGTCCGAAGACCACGCCGATGATCGCGCCCATGGACAGCGCGACGCTGGGCAGGTCCACGCTCCCCTCCACCCGCTCACGGCCCCCGGGAAGCAGGGGCGTGGCCAGCAGCAGGAGCGCGGCGACCGGCACGTTGATCAGGAAGACGGCGCCCCAGGAGAAGTGTTCGAGGAGCGCTCCGCCCAGCGGCGGCCCCAGGGCCATCCCGCCGGAGAACGAGCTCATGACCACCGCGACGGCCACGGAGAACTGTCGGGCGTCGGTGAAGACCACCCGGAGCAGTCCGAAGATACTCGGTGACATCGTGGCCGCCGCCGTCCCCATGAGGGCGCGCATCGCGATGAGGACCTCGGGGGTGGGCGCGAAGGCCGCGACCAGGGAGGCGAGCCCGTAGACGGCCACACCGGCCATGAGCAGGCGACGGCGCCCGACCCGGCGGCCCAGCCAGCCCATGGTGAGGGCCAGGCTCACCCCGACGAACTCCCCCGCGTGCAGGACCCACAGCATCTGGGTGCTGCCCGGGGCGAGGTCGGCGGCGATCGAGGGCAGCGCCATGAACAGCACGGACATGTCCGTGGCGGCCATCAGCAGGGGGAGCGTCATCACGGCGAGCGCCGTCCAGTCCCGCCAGGTCGCGCGTCGGGGGGCTTCGGTGGTCACGGTGTCCTCCAGGTTCGGTGCCGTGTGGCCGACCCTAGAACCTCAACCATTGTTCAGCTCAACCCCGCTCGCCGCCGCCCACGGTTGAGGCCCCGCGCCGCCGGGTAGTCCCACCTGTGTCCGAGCAGGTCAGGGTAGCCGCGCACCCCGAGGGGGCACGGCGGTCTCGGGGGGACGAACAATGGGTGTCGAACGCGGTCTCGACGGACTCCGGAACGTCCTGGACGGGCTCGGGTTTCCCCTGACCCGGGACGAGGCGGTCGCGGCGGCCCTGGACGCGGGCGCCGACGAGGAGATGGTGAGCGCCCTGCGGGCCATGCCGAACGCCGAGTACAACGAGGCCAAGGAGATCCTGGCCGCCGTACCGCTGCCCGAGCGCGAACCGGACTCACACACCGAGTCCGCGCGGTCCCGGGAGCGCGGCCAGCGCTAGACCCCGCCCCTCCGGGAAAACGCAGGTCACGGGCGCGTAAGACTGAGGTCAACCTCTCAAAAGGGACACCCGAGTACATTCCAAAATAAAGGTTAGGTTAGGCTCTCCTTCATCCCTAGACCTGGAGGAGAACCACCATGAAGTCCCCCGGCCGTCCCGTCACGGCGCTCTCACTCATTCTCGCGTCGTCCCTGGTCATCGCGGGCTGCTCCACCGAGACCCCGGACACCGACGACTCCTCCGCCGGGGGCGCCACGGTCGAGATCGAGGACAACAACGGCACGCAGACGGTGAACTCCCCCGCCGCGTCCGTGGTCGCCCTCGACAACCGGACCTTCGAGACCCTCTCCGACTGGGACGTCGAGCTGTCCGCCGCCGCCGTGTCGCTCATGCCCGACACCATCGGCTACACGCAGGACGACTCGATCATCGACATCGGCACGCACAACGAGCCCGACCTCGAAGCGATCGTCGCCGCCGAGCCGGACCTCGTCGTCAACGGCCAGCGCTTCACCCAGTACCAGGACGACATCACCTCCCTGGTCCCCGACGCCGCCGTCCTGGACCTCGACCCGCGCGAGGGCGAGCCCTTCGACGCCGAGCTCAAGCGCCAGGTCACCGTGCTCGGCGAGGTCTTCGACAAGCAGGACGAGGCCGCCCAGCTCACGGACGACTTCGACGCCGCCGTCGAGCGCGTCCAGGCGGCCTACGACGAGGACCTGACCGTCATGGCCGTCACCACCTCCGGCGGCGAGATCGGCTACCTGGCTCCCAGCGTCGGCCGCACCCTCGGCCCGGCCTTCGACATCCTCGGACTCACCCCCGCACTGGAGGTCGACGGCGCCAGCGACGACCACCAGGGCGACGACATCTCCGTCGAGGCCATCGCCGACTCCAACCCCGACTGGATCCTCGTGATGGACCGCGACGCCGCCGTCGCCGCCGACGAGGCCGGGTACGAGACCGCCGAGAACATCCTGTCGAGCTCCGAGGCGCTCTCCGGCGTGTCCGCCGTGAAGGACGAGCAGATCGTCCACATGCCCGTGGACACCTACACCAACGAGGGCATCCAGACCTACACCGAGTTCTTCAACGCGTTCGCGGACGCCCTGGAGGCCCGGGCTTGATCACGCTCGACCCCGGAGCACGCGCCGACGCCACCGGGTACGTCGGCGCGTGCCCCCGCACCGGGGGTGCCCGGACGTGACACCCGCGACCCCGTCCCCGTCGCGCACCCGGCACAAGGGGCGGCTGTTCGACTGGAAGCTGCTCATCGGCGTCGCCGTCGTGGGCGCCCTCCTCGCGCTGTCCCTGGCCACCGGTGTGTACGACATCCGAGGCGCCGACGACGGCGGCGAGATGTTCGCGATCACCCGGATCCCGCGCACCGTCGCCCTCGTCCTCGCGGGCGCCGCCATGGCCATGTCCGGACTGGTCATGCAGCTGCTGACCCAGAACCGCTTCGTCGAGCCGACCACCACCGGGACCACCGAGTGGGCGGGCCTCGGCCTGCTCACGGTGATGATCCTGATGCCGGGCGCGAGCATCGGCACCCGCATGGCCGGGGCGATCCTCGCGGCGTTCGTCGGCACGATGGTGTTCTTCCTCTTCCTGCGCCGCGTCACCCTGCGCTCCTCCCTGATCGTCCCGATCGTGGGCATCATGCTCGGTGCCGTCGTCAGTTCGGTGTCGACCTTCGTCGCGCTCCAGACCGACATGCTCCAGAACCTCGGCGTGTGGTTCGCGGGCAGTTTCACCTCGGTCCTGCGCGGACAGTACGAACCGCTGTGGATCGTGGCCGTCGTGGCCGTCGCGGTGTTCGTCGTCGCGGACCGGTTCACCGTCGCCGGTCTGGGCGAGGAGGTCTCCACCAACGTCGGCCTGAACTACAACCGGGTCATCCTGCTCGGCACCACCCTCATCGCGGTGGCGACCGGCGTGGTGACCGTGGTGGTGGGCAACCTGCCGTTCCTCGGGCTCATCGTCCCCAACATCGTCTCGATGTTCCGCGGCGACGACCTGCGCGGGAACCTGCCGTGGGTGTGCCTGCTCGGAGTCGGCATCGTCACGGTGTGCGACCTGGTCGGCCGGACCATCGTCATGCCCTTCGAGGTTCCCGTGTCCCTCATCCTCGGCGTCGTCGGCGCCGTGGTGTTCATCCTTCTCCTGTTGAGGCAGCGCCGCCGTGGCTGAGTCGACCGTTCCCCGGGCGCGGACCTCCCGGACCCTGCCCACACCGCGCGCCCGCCTCCGCTACCGGATCGTCGTCTCGGTCCTCGTGGTCCTCGCGGTCGGCTTCGCCTTCGGACTGCTGGCCTGGGACAACCCGATGCCGGTGGGCTCGGACGGGTTCTGGCGCATCGCGGAGCTGCGGGCCACCAACGTGGTGGTCATGGCCGTGGTGGCGATCTGCCAGGCCATCGCCACGGTGAGCTTCCAGACCGTGACCAACAACCGCATCATCACCCCGTCGATCATGGGGTTCGAGGCGCTCTACGTCGCCGTCCAGACCTCGGCGGTGTACTTCCTGGGCGTCGCGGGCGTCCTCGCCGTCGCGGGCCTCCCGCAGTTCCTGCTCCAGATCGCGCTGATGGTCGGGTTCGCCATGCTGCTGTACGGCTGGCTGCTGTCCGGCCGCTACGGCAACCTCCAGGTGATGCTGCTCATCGGCATCATCATCGGCGGCGGCCTCGCGTCGGTCTCCACGTTCATGCAGCGCCTGCTCACCCCCAGCGAGTTCGACGTGCTGGCCGCGCGGCTGTTCGGCAACGTCTCCAACGCCGACGCCTCGTACCTGCCCGTGGCGATCCCGCTGTGCCTGGTGGCCGCGACCCTGCTGGTGCTGGGTTCGCGGCGCCTGAACATCGTGGCGCTGGGCCGGGACGCCTGCACCGGGCTGGGCCTGAACCACCGGCGCGAGACCATGCGGGTGCTCTTCCTGGTGTCGGTGCTCATGGCGGTCTCCACCGCCCTCGTGGGCCCGATGACCTTCCTCGGCTTCCTCGTCGCGACCCTGGCCTACCAGTTCGCCGACACGCACGACCACCGGTACGTGTTCCCGGTCGCCGCGCTGACCTGCTTCGTCGTGCTCAGCGGCGCCTACTTCGTCATGCGGAACGTCTTCTACGCCAACGGGGTGGTCTCGATCATCATCGAGTTCGTCGGCGGCCTGGTGTTCCTGTTCGTCATCCTCAGAAAGGGCCGGCTGTGATCACCCTCGAAGGCGTGCGCAAGGACTACGGCGGCGAGGTCACGATCGGCCCCGTGGACCTGGAGATCCCCCGGGGCGGTGTGACCGCCCTGGTCGGCCCGAACGGCGCCGGGAAGTCCACCCTCCTCACCATGGTGGGGCGGCTGCTCGGCCTCGACGCCGGCACCATCGAGATCGCCGGGTACGACGTCGCGAGGACGCCCTCCAAGGACCTGGCCAAGGTCGTCTCGGTACTGCGCCAGGAGAACCACTTCATCACCCGGCTGACGGTGCGCCAGCTCGTCGCCTTCGGCCGCTTCCCCCACTCCAGGGGGCGGCTGACGGTGGCCGACGAGGAGGTGGTCAGCCGCGCGATCGACTTCCTGGACCTCACCGAGCTGGAGGGCCGCTACCTCGACCAGCTGTCGGGCGGCCAGCGCCAGCGCGCGTACGTGGCGATGGTGCTGTGCCAGGACACCGAGTACGTGCTGCTCGACGAGCCGCTGAACAACCTCGACATGCGCCACTCGGTGCAGATGATGAAGCACCTGAGCCGGGCCGCGGCCGAGCTCGACCGGACGATCGTGATCGTGCTGCACGACATCAACTTCGCGGGCCACTACGCGGACCACATCTGCGCGGTCAAGGACGGGGCGGTCGTCGAGTTCGGCACCCCGGCGGAGATCATGACCGACGACGTCCTCACCCGGGTGTTCGACACCCCGGTGACCGTCGTCGACGGCCCGAACGGACCGCTCGCCGTCTACTACTGATCCCGGGATACTGGGGTGGTGAGCACCCCTCCGGCCGAAGTGACCGTCACCCCCGACCTCGTCCGCCGGCTCCTGCGGGAGCAGCACCCCGACCTCGCGGATCTGCCGGTCGCCCCCGTCTCCCACGGTTGGGACAACACCCTCCTCAGCCTGGGGGAGCACCTGTGCGTGCGCATGCCTCGGCGGGAGGCGGCCGCCGCGCTGGTCCTGAACGAACAGCGCTGGCTGCCCGGGATCGCGGGGCGCGTGGGCGTCCCCGTCCCGGTGCCCGTGCGGGTGGGCCGACCCGGGCACGGCTACCCCTGGCACTGGTCGGTCGTCCCGTGGTTCGAGGGCCGCACCGCCGCCGAGGTCCCGGTGGACGAACGCTCCGACCTGGTCGAACCCCTCGCTCTGTTCCTGTCCCGGCTGCACGTGCCCGCTCCGGTCGACGCTCCCCGCAACCCGGTCCGGGGGGTGCCCCTGCGCGAGCGCGACGCCCGGGTGCGCGAACGCCTGGCCGCCAGCCCCGACCTGCGCGCCCCGGAACTGCTCGCCCTGTGGGAGGAGCTGCTCCCGACCCCCGAGTGGGCCGGTCCGGCGCTCTGGCTGCACGGGGACCCGCACCCCGCCAACCTCCTGGTCGGCTCGGTCGACCGCACCCGTGAGCGGGGCCGCCTCGACCTCGTCGCGGTCCTGGACTTCGGTGACCTCACCTCCGGCGACCCCGCCTCGGACCTCGCCGCCGCCTGGCTGGCCTTCGGCCCCGAGGACCGCGCCCGTCTGCGCGCCCGCCTGGACCGCCGCCGGGGGATCGACTCCCCCACCTGGGACCGCGCCCGCGCCTGGGCGCTCCTGTACTCCACCCTGCTGTGCGCCAGCGCCCCGGAGCACCCGCTGCTGGGTGCCATCGGGGAGCACACGGTCACCCAGCTGCTGGACGCGTAGGCCGACCGGGCCCGATCCGGGCGGGGGCCTGGTCAGACCAGGTCCGGCGGAGGCGCACAATGGTCCGAAACCCACCCGGACCCGACAGGTGATGATCGTGAGCAGACCAGGACCGACCGTGAAGTCCCTGATGGAGGCGTTGGAGGGCCCGGTCCACGGACTGGTCTCGGCGCCCCGGGGGCTGGACGCCCTGGTGCACTCCGTGGTGGTGGCCCACCCCGACGACCCGGTGCCCCCGGGGTCCCTGGTCGTCGCCCCGGCCGGTGGCGCCGAGGCCGTCGCCCTCGCCCGGCGGGCCGTGCGGGGCGGGGCGAGCGCCGTCGCCGTACCCGGGACGCCCGACGACGGGCTGCGCGACCTCGACCTCGCCGTGCTCTCCGTGGACCCCGCCCTGGCCGCCGCGGAGTTCGCGGCCCTCGCCCGGACCGCGCTGGACTCCTTCGACCCCGAGGACCGGCACCGGGACCTGTTCTCCCTCGCCCAGACCGTCGCGACGCTGACCGGCGGGATCGTCAGCATCGAGGACGGCGCGAACCGGGTGCTGGCCTACTCGGCCTCCCACGAGGGCGCCGACGAGCTGCGCCAGCAGACCATCCTCGGCCGCGACTGCCCGGCGTCCTTCATCGCGCACCTGCGCGCGTGGGGCGTGGACGAGCGCATCCGCGCCGGTGAGGTCGTCGAGGTCGCGGAACGCCCCGACCTCGGCGCCTCCCGCAGGAGGGTGGTGGGCATCCGGGCCGGGGAGCGGCCCCTCGGCAGCATCTGGGTGCAGCAGGCCGACCGTCCCCTGTCTCCCACCAGCGACCAGGTGCTCCGGGGCGCGGCTCGCCTGGCCGCCGTCCACGTGTCACGCGTGAACAGCGGGGCCCGCGCCACCGGCCACGACACCGGAGAACTGTCCATGGGGCTGCTGACCGGCGCCTTCGACACCGACGCGCTCGCCCGGCACCTGGGCGTGGACCCCGCCACTCCTGTCTCGGTGATCGCCCTGGCCCTGCGGGAGGAGGAGGTGGACCAGCCGTGGCGGCTGCACCAGGCCGCCGAGGTGGTCTCGGTGTACGCGGCGGCCTACCGCAGGAACGCGCTGGTCATCCCGGCCTGCGGCCTCCTCTACGTCCTGCTGCCCACGCCCTCCGGGCAGGCGCCCCTCGCGTGGGTCCGGGAGCTGGTGGGGATGCTGCGCCAGCACCACGGCACCCCGGTGCAGGGCTCCGTGGCGGGGGTGGCGCCCCGGATGCGCGGGGTGCCCGCGCTGAAGAAGCACGCGAGCCGGGTCCTGGAGGTCATCGCGGACGACCCCGGCCGGCTGGTCGCCGACTACGAGGAGACGCGTTCCTCGGTGGTGCTGCGTGAGGTGGTCGAGTACCTCGCGGAACGCCCCCACCTGCGCGACGAGCGGCTGGACTCCCTCGACGACGAGCAGCGCAGGTCCCTCGCGGCCTACCTGGACGCCTTCGGTGACGTGACCAGTGCGGCGACCGGACTGCACGTCCACCCCAACACCCTCCGCCACCGCATCCGGCGGATCTGCGCGCTCACCGGGCTCGACCTGGACGACGCCGACCAGCGGCTCCTGGCGTCGGTCAGCCTGCGGGTGTGACCGGGGCGACGGGTCGCGGTCCGGCCGCCCTCAGGTCTCCCCGAGATCACGGCCGACCTGCGGTGATCCCCGTGCGAGGCCGCGTTGTCGCGGCCGACACCGCCCCGCCCGGCTTGTCGTCGGTTCGGACAACGGTGACGGGCGCCACCCGCTCCTAGGCTCCAGGCCGTACTCACGGGCTCTGCCTTCCGCCCGTGGAACCCGTCCCCGTCTGGAGCCCCGTCCATGAGTCCCGAGAGCACGAGCGCGTCCGACGCGCAGGCCCGCCCACCCAGGGCCAAGGTCCTGGTGGCCAGTCTGACCGGAAGCACGATCGAGTGGTTCGACTTCTTCCTCTACGGCACGGCCGCCGCCCTCGTCTTCAACAAGCTCTTCTTCCCCTCGGACGACCCGCTCGTCTCGTTGATGCTGTCGTACCTGACCTTCTCGCTGACGTTCTTCATCCGACCGCTCGGCGGCGTCCTGTTCTCGCACATCGGTGACCGGATCGGCCGGAAGAAGACGCTGATCATCACGCTGTCGCTCATGGGCGGCGCGACGATGCTCATCGGGCTGCTGCCCACCTACGACAGCATCGGGATCCTCGCGCCGGTCCTCCTGGTGTTCCTGCGGATCGTGCAGGGCCTGGGCATCGGCGGGGAGTGGGGCGGGGCGCTGCTGCTCGCCTACGAGTACGCCCCGGAGAACCGTCGCGGCTTCTTCGGATCCGTGCCGCAGATGGGCATCACCTCCGGGATGCTGCTGGCCAGCCTCGCGCTGACCCTCATGTCGCTGATGCCGGACGACCAGTTCGAGACCTGGGGCTGGCGGGTCCCGTTCGTGGCCAGCGTCCTCCTGGTGCTGCTGGGTCTGTGGATCCGTTCCGGGATCGACGAGACCCCCACCTTCCGCCAGGCCAAGGAGGAGGGGAACGTCGCCAAGCTGCCCGTCGCGGAGACCTTCCGCCACCACTGGCGGGCGGTGCTCGTCGCCGTGGGCGCGAAGATCGTGGAGACCGCGCCCTTCTACGTCTTCGGCACCTTCGTGGTCAGCTACGCGACCGGGACCCTGAGCTTCGACAACACGACCGCGCTCAACGCGGTGACCATCGGCGCGGTCGTGGCGACCGTGTGCATCCCGCTCGCGGGACGGCTCTCCGACACGTTCGGCCGCCAGCGCGTCTACCTGGTCGGCGCCGCCGCCCTGGGCCTGTTCACCGCCCCGTACTTCCTGATGCTGGGGACCGGCAGCAACCTCATGCTGATCCTGGCCACCGTGATCGGCCTGGGTGTCCTGTGGGCGCCCGTGACCGCCACCATCGGCACCCTGAGCTCGGAGATCTTCTCCACGCGCGTGCGCTACACGGGGGTGACCCTCGGCTACCAGATCGGCGCGGCGCTCGCGGGCGGCACCGCGCCGCTGATCGCGACCTGGCTGCTGTCCCGGTTCGACGACTCGTGGGTGCCGATCGCCGTGTACCTGAGCCTCACCGCCGTGGTCTCGATCGTCGCGGTGTCCTTCGCCCACCGGATCTCGGACGTGGAGGACCGCCACCTGGCCCGTACGACCGACTCCGGGGTCTGACCGCACACGGGGGAGGGCGGCCCGGACCGGCGCCGCCCTCCCCCGGAACGTCGTGTCCGGGTGTCCTCGCGTGGCCCGACGAGGTCAGGGGGTGACGATCGCGAAGTCGGGGTCGGGCCGGTCCAGCACCTCCATGACCCGCCGGACCGCGTCCAGGTCCCCGTCGTGGTCGATCCCCTCCGTGTCCCCGTGCGCGAGCAGGGCCAGGAGCCGGGGTTTGGTCAGGCGCAGGGTCAGGTCCGCGTCCCCGTCGCCCTCCCCCTCGGTGGGCCAGTGGACGAAGACCCCGTTGGACACCCGGGTCCGGTACGACTCCCCCAGGTCGGTCAGGGTCCAGTCGATGACCACGGACAGCGCGGCGGCACGGTGGCCGTCCACCCGGATGGAGACCGTGTCGAAGAGCTGGGTGACGGTGAGCATGGCGGCCATGCTCGACGACCCGAGGCCGGTGTGCACCACGCCCTCGCGCAGCTCGCTCGCGCCGGTCAGGTAGCAGTTGCGCCAGGTCGCGTTCTCGGCGCCCTCCCCGAGCCGCTGGAACACCGAGGCCAGGAGCTCCCTCGCCCCGGTGTGCGACGGGTCCGCGAACACCGCGTGCCGCAGCAGCTGGGCGGCGAACCGCGGGTCCCCGTCGTCCGCGTACGCGCGGGCCCTGGCCACCACGGTGTCCGTGCCCCCGATGGTGTCCACGTACCGGCGGGCGCTCTCCACCGGCGGGTGCTCCCAGAGCGAGGCGGGGTTGCCGTCGTACCAGCCCAGGTAGCGCTGGTAGATCGCCTTCACGTTGTGGGAGAGCGAACCGTAGTAGCCACGGGTGCTCCAGGCCCGTTCCAGCCCCTCCGGCAACCGCAGTTCCTCCGCGATCTCCGGGCCGGTGAGTCCCCGGTTGAGCAGGCGCAGGGTCTGGTCGTGCATGAACGCGTACAGGTCGCGCTGCTCGGACAGGTATCCCACGATCCGGTCGTGGCCCCAGGTCGGCCAGTGGTGGGAGGCGAACAGCACGTCCGCCCGGTCCGCGTACAGCTGGACGGCCTCGTTGAGGTAGCGGGACCACACACGGGCGTCGCGCACCACCGCGCCGCGCAGGGTGAGGATGTTGTGCATGGTGTGGGTGGCGTTCTCCGCCATGCACAGGGCCCTGTGGTCGGGCAGCAGGAAGTTCATCTCCGAGGGCGCCTCGGTCCCGGGCGTCATCTGGAAGACGAACCGGACCCCGTCCACCACCTCCTCCTGGCCGGTGCGGGTGACGTCCACAGTGGGCGGCACCAGGCTGGGCGTGCCCGTGGAGACCGCCGCCCCCAACCCCATGCCGACGGCCCCGTCGGGCCCGACCCCCAGGTTGGCGCCCGAGTAGTACATGCCGCGCCGCAGCATGGCGGGGCCCGCGTACACGTTCTCCACCACGGAGTGCTCCAGGAAGCCCTCGGGCGCAAGGATGGGCACGTCGTCCCGCTCCGGGTCGATCACCCCGAGGGCGCCGCCGAAGTGGTCGAGGTGCGAGTGCGTGTAGAGCAGTCCCGTCACGGGCCGCTCGCCCCGGTGCTCCCGGTACAGGGCCAGGGCGGCCGCGGCGGTCTCCGCCGAGACGAGCGGGTCGACGACCACCACACCGCGTTCGCCCTCGATCAGCGTCATGTTCGACAGGTCCAGGCCCCGGACCTGGTAGACGCCCTCGGTGACCTCGTACAGGCCCTGCCGGGCGCACAGCCGGGCCTGGCGCCACAGGCTCGGATGGACGGAGTCGGGGCGTTCGCCCTCCAGGAACCCGAAGGCGTCACCGTCCCACACCACCCGGCCCCGGTCGTCGCGCACCACCCCGGGGACCAGCGCGCCGACGAACCCCCGGTCGGCGTCCTCGAAGTCCGTCCCGTCCTCGTAGCCGGGCTCTGTCATGGCCGTCCCTCCGTCTGAGCGCTCGTGCGTCGGGCCGACCGGCCCGACCTCCATGGTCGGCACCGGTCCCCTAACGGACCCCCGGCGCCGCGCCAACTCCACGTCATCTTCCAGTACCGACGCGGTCGGGTCCCTCACCCCGCGCCGGGGTCCGCCGTCCCGTCGACCACGACGACCGTCCCCGTGGCGCCGTCGACCCGCAGCAGGTCCCCGGTGCGGATCACGGTGGTGGCGTTCCGGACGCAGATCACCGCCGGTATCCCGTACTCGCGGGCGACCGTGGGGCCGTGCGCGATCGGTGAACCGGTCTCGGAGACCAGCCCTGCGGCGGTCATGAACAGCGGGGTCCAGCCCGGGTCGGTGGTGGGGGCCACGAGGATCTCGCCGGGTTCGATCCGGGCGCCGACCGGGTCGAGGACCACGCGGGCACGCCCCTCGGCCCGGCCCGGCGCGGCCGGCATCCCCGGCAGCCCGCCCCGCTCCGAGGCCGGAGCGGGAAGCGTGGCCTCCCCGTCGGTACCGTCGGTCAGGAGGGTCCCCGGCACCGTGCGGCGGCGCAGCTCCCGTCCGTGGACGCGGCGGCGCCCGGCCACGAGCTCCCGCTGGTCTGCGCCCTCCACGGCCGCTCGGACCTCGTCCACACGCAGGAAGAAGACGTCGTCGGCCCCGGCCAGCAGTCCCTCGTCCGCCAGGTCCTCCCCGACCAGGAGCAGTTGGCGGCGTATCTCCGCGAACGGCACCAGCCAGGCGAACTTGGCGTACTCGCGCATGCCCGCGAGTTCACGGGAGCGGCGCATGAGGAAGACGGCGATCGTCCCGCGCACCGGGCGGCTCCGCACGGCCCGGGAACCGAGCTCCGCGAGCTTGGTCTCGGCGACGGCCCGGGCCCGCTCGAACCTGCGGTCCGGCGCCTGGTCGGGGTCCTTGAGCCGGAGGTAGTTGGCGACCGTCCCGAACACGGGCGCGGGGTCCTCGCGCCATCGCGGGACACCGATGTCCACCTCGGCGGCGGCCCGGTGCCCGTAGGCGTCCAGGAACGCGTCCAAGCCGATGTCGGGCAACTCTCCGCGCAGGTACCGGGCGGAGAGCTCCTCCGGGGGCGTGCCGGTGAACAGGTCTCCATGGGTGCGGGCCCGTTCGGCGACCCGCCACAGGGCCAGGTCCATCTCTGTGGTGACGTTGTGCGCCAGACCGCCCAGGACGGTGTCGGTCTCCGCCTTCGTGGCGACGCCGCCGAGCAGGGCCGCCGGGGCCGTGCCGGTGACGATCCCGGCGAAGACCGGGCCGATCACCGCCATGAGGTCCCGGCCGAGCATCGCGTCGAAGGCCGGTCCGTGGATCCAGTCCCACCGTCGTGCCGGGCTCGTCCCGGCTCCCGGGCCGCGCAGGGTGCGCAGACGGGCCACGGCGGCGTGGGCGCGGTCCCGGGCCGCGCGGGGCCGGGCCAGGGCGTACCCGACGCCGAGCACGGCGGCGGGCAGAAGGGTGGCGGCGACCCTGAGCCCCGTGGACGCGGAGAACGGCAGCCCGGGGCGGGGGGCGAAGCGCGGGTCGTCGAGCACGTGCTCCACCGCCGCGCGCACCCGGGGTCCGTACACGTCCATACCCCGGGCCACCCTCCGCCGGAGCGGAGCGCTCCTCAGGAGGGGGGACAGGTCGGCGTACAGCCGACCACCGACGCCGACCATCAGGGGGTCGGGGTCGGGGTCGGCGGTCCCGGCGGCGCCCCCGGCCCCCGACCACCAGCGGGTCCACACCTGCTGGAGCAGGGAGAGGCCGAGCGGGGTGAAGGGGCGGAGCATGCCCTGCATGTGCCCGGTCTCCATGTAGAAGCGGGGCAGGTCGGGAAGGCCCTGCGGGGGCAGCGGGAAGAGGGTGGTGACGGGGCGGGACTGGAGCAGCCACAGGGTGCCGTCGCGGTCGTGGGACCACTCGACGTCCTGCGGGGAGCCGAAGAGCGTCTGGAGGCGCCGCCCGGTCGCGGCCAGCTCGACGACCTGGGCCCGGGTGAGGCAGCCCCCGTCCTCGTTCGGGCCGTGCCCGTCGTCGACCGTGTAGTGGTCGGGTTCGACCGAGCCGTCCACGACCGCGGTGCCCGAACCGCGCACCGCGTCCACCACGGTGCGGGTACGGGTGCCGGTGAGCGGGTCGGCGGTGAACATGACCCCGGCGGTGGCGGAGTCCACCATGCGCTGCACGACCACCGCCATGCCCACGTCGGCCCGGTCGATCCCGTTGGCCCGGCGGTAGGCGACGGCCCGTTCGTTGTCGAGGGAGGCCCAGCAGCGGCGGACCGCGTCCACGACGGCGTCCGCGCCCTCGACGTCGAGGTAGGTGTCCTGCTGTCCGGCGAAGCTGGCGTCGGGCAGGTCCTCGGCGGTCGCGCTGGAGCGCACCGCGACCCTGCCCCCGCCCAGTGCCTCGTAGGCGCGGGTGACCTGCTCGGCGGGGACCGTGCCGGACGCGTACGCGGCGGTGGTCACGCAGAACCCGGCGGGGACCCGCTCCCCGGCGGCGGCCATCTCACCGAGGTTGGCCGCCTTGCCTCCCACGAGTGTCCCCATGTCACGGCGGATCTCGTCCAGTCCGACGATGTGGTTCCGTAATCCCATGCGGTGAGTCTTCCCCGAACCGGGACGGTTCCACCCGGGTCAGGCGGCCCGGCGGACCAGTTCGCGGACCTGCTCGGGGAACTCGTAGGGGGCCAGGTGACCGGCCTTCTCCAGCACGTGCAGATCGGTGTCCAGGAACCGGCGGGCCGGGCCGTGCAGGCGGGCCGGGGAGAAGAACACGTCGTCCGAACCGGTGGCCACGGTGACGTTCCGCTGCTGCCAGGCCAGCAGGGACTCGGTGGGGAGCGGCCCCGGCGCCAGGCTGGTGCGGCAGTACCTGCCGACCATCGTCATCCACGCCGCGAACGGGTGGAGGGGGCGGCGGAAGTCGGGCCCGCTCATGAAGTTGAGCAGCCTCGTGCTCTTGTCGTCGCGCGGACCGATCATCCAGGGCAGGGTCACCCGCATCAGCTCGGGCGGGGTCGCCGCGTTGGTGAGCCCGGCCGGGTTCACCAGGACCATCCCCTTGACCAGGTCACGGGGCTTCGAGGCCAGGGCGACCGCCGCGCCCAGGGAGTGGCCGAGCACCACCGCCGGGCGGTCCACCAGTTCGGGCAGCACCTCGTCGAACCATCTGCCGTACGCCTCGGCGCGGTGTCCCCGGGGGCGCACGCCGCAGCTGAGCCCGGGCTGCCCGGGCAGGTCCACGAGGTAGACGTCCCGCTCCTCCGTCATGTCGGAGGCGGGTGAGGCGCTGAGCGCGCTGTTGAAGTTGGTGCCGCTGAGCACGACCACGGGGGTTCCGGGCCCACCGGGCATCCGGAAGGCTCGGGTGGGGCCGATCGACGTGGCGATCTCCGGCAGGAAGACCAGGTCGGGGTACTCGTCGAGCCGCTCCCTGCACCATCCTCGGACGGTCCGCTCCGCGAGTTCGGAACGGTAGACACGAGCTCCGTGGGGAGTGGTCTCCGGCATGGGCGCACCTGGTTTCGGGTAGGGATGAGCGCTTCGCCGACCAGTCTTCCCGGCACACCTGACCGGCACTCTACGCGCGTTCCCCCGGTCCGGCCAACCGTGGGCGGGGCTTCGACCTCCGATTCGACAGCCCTGGGCATAGTACCTGTTCAGGGGCTATATTGACCGGAGCGCTCCGAGCTCGTCGGTACCGTCTGTCCCTGGTGAAACATGGCCGGAACTGGACATATGCGGCACCATCGACGAACATGGGCGCGGCGCCACACGCGCCAATGGTGTGCCGGGAAGACTGGTCGGCGTCCCTACGACCCATGTCCGGAGCACACCGTAATGACGAGGACCAGCGCGATTCCTTCGCGCGCGCTGCGCAGAAGCCGCTTCGGTGAGCGCCACAAGCTCCCGGTCGGGAACCCCCGCCCGCACGGCACCAACGGTTACACCACCTCGTGGGGCACCAACGCGCACGGCGAACTCAGTTCCTGCCCGCCGGGACCCGGCTGACCGCGTCCCTCCGACGCGTTCCGAACCGCTCCCCATCCGTGTCGCCGCGCGTACCGCACCGGTCGCCCCCTGGGCCCGCCATGCCTCCGTCGCGCGGCACAACGCCGTGAAAGGACAGTGGCGTGGTGCTGCTGCTTCTGATGATCGTGCTCGCACTGACCGTGGCGAGCACACCCTTACTGGACAGACTGCTGGGACGTAACGCGGGCTGGCCCGTCGCCGCCGTGTTCCTCGGCCTCACCGTGCTCGTGGCCGCCCAGGCCCCGCAGGTGCTGGGCGCCGGGGTCCCGCTGGAGTTCTCCCGGCCCTGGATGCCCCAGATCGGGGTCTCCCTCCACCTGCGCATGGACGGCCTCGGCTGGCTGTTCACCATGCTGGTGACCGGCATCGGCGCGCTGATCATGGCGTACTCGACCCGGTACTTCCCGCCCGGCCGCCGCCTCGGCTTCTACTTCCTGATGTCCCTCTTCGCCCTGGCGATGACGGGCCTGGTCCTGGCCGACGACGTGGTGCTGCTCTTCGTGTTCTGGGAGCTCACCACGATCGCGTCCTTCTACCTGATCGGCCTGTCCGGGGTGTCGGCCAGCCGCCCGGCGATCCGCACGTTCCTGCTCACCGCCATGGGCGGCCTCGCGCTGCTCGCGGCGGTCGTGCTGCTCATCGTGCGCACCGGCACCACCCAGCTGAGCGCGATCCTGGCGGACACCTCCTGGACCCAGGACACCGGGTTCGCGTCGCTGGTGGCCGTCCTGGTCGCCGTCGCCGTGTTCACGAAGTCGGCGCAGTTCCCGTTCCACTACTGGCTGCCGGACGCCATGGCGGCGAGCACACCCGTCAGCGCCTACCTGCACGCGGCGGCGATGGTGAAGGCCGGGATCTACCTGGCCATGCGCTTCACGCCCGCCTTCGGTGACCTGATGGTGTGGAACACGCTGCTGATCACCCTGGGTCTGACCACCGCCGTCATCGGCGCGGTCTTCGCCCTGCAACAGCACGACCTCAAGAGGCTCGCCGCCTTCTCCACCGTCAGCCAGCTCGGCTTCCTGGTGGCGGTGATCGGTGTGGGCACCCCCGCCGCCCTGGTCGCGGCCGCGGTCCACACCGTGGCGCACGCCCTGTTCAAGTCGGCGCTGTTCATGGTGGTCGGCCTGGTCGACATCCAGACCGGCACCCGTGACCTGCGCCAGCTGGGCGGCCTGCGTCGGCGGATGCCGGTCACCGCGACCGTCGCCGCCCTGTCCGCGCTCTCCATGGCGGGCATCCCGCCGCTGCTCGGGTTCATCAGCAAGGAGAACCTCTTCGAGTCGCTGCTGCACGCACCCGGCCCGGCCTGGTTCGGCCCGGTGGCCGGAGCCGTCGCGGTCGCCGCGGCAGCGTTCACCTTCGCGTACTCGTTCCGGTTCGTGTACGGGGCGTTCGGGGGTGAGCCGAGGGGCGACTCCCAGGAGCGCGCCGCGACCGAGGCGCGCTCCAGCTTCTGGTTCCCGGCGATCCTCGCGTCCCTGGGCGGTGTGCTGCTCGGTCTGACCGTCCCGGCCCTGGACCCGCTGGTCAACGAGGTGGCCCTGAACGCCACCCACCAGGCGGCCGACGCGCACCTGCTGCTGTGGCACGGGTTCAACGCCGCCCTCGGCATGTCCGCGCTGGCGATCGGCCTGGGCGCCCTGCTGTCCTGGCGGAGCCGTTCCGGTGAGGCGCTGGCCGGACGCGACCTCGTACCGGTGACCGGTGTGCGGGTCTTCGAGGCCCTGTACGACGGCGTCATCCGGGTGGGCAGGCGCACCGGCGACCTCACCCGCACCGACTCCCCCGCCTTCCACCTGGGTGTGCCGATGGTGCTGATCATCGCGCTGGCCCTGGTCGCCGTGGTGTTCCGCCTGGACCTGCCGCCACCGGCCGGGCAGACCTCGCTGGGCCTGGACTGGCTCCTCGTGGGCCTGATGGTGGTGGCCGTCGGAGCCGCCGTGGTCACCCGCTCCCGGATGGCGGGTCTGGCCCTGGTCGGCGTGGCCGGGTTCACCGTCGCCCTGTGGCTGTTCTTCCTGGGCGCCTTCGACGTGGCCCTCACCCAGCTGCTGGTGGAGATCCTGACCGTGGTCGTCGCGGTGCTGGTGCTGCGCCGCCTGCCGCGCCGCTTCCACAGCGTCCGGCGCCGCCGCACCGTCCTGACCGCCGCGATCGCGATCGGCGCCGGTCTGGCCGCCGGTCTGGGCGCCTACGCCCTCACCGGTCGGCGCGAGCTCTCGCCCGTGGCCGACTACCTCCTGGCCAACGCCCCGGAGGACACCGGCGGCACCAACGTGGTCAACACGATCCTGGTCGACTACCGAGCCCTGGACACCCTTGGCGAGCTCACCGTCCTCGGTGTGGCGGGCCTGATCATCATCGCGGTGATCCGGTCCAGCGACCTGCTCCCGGTGCACTCCTCGCGCCAGGTGGTCGTGGGCCCGACCAACGCCGCGCACGACCCCGCCGACAACACGGTGCTGATGCGCACGGTCGGCCGCTTCCTGATGCCGCTCCTGGTCATCTGGTCGCTGTACCTGCTGTTCCGCGGCCACAACGAACCCGGCGGCGGGTTCATCGCCGGTCTCGTCGGCGGTGCGGGCTTCGCGCTGACCTACCTCTCGGCGGCCAGCGACAAGGCGGCGCGTATCCGCCTGGCCTATCCCGCGATCATCGGCACCGGTGTGCTGGTGGCCGCGTTCTCCGGGTTCCTGGGCTACCTGGAGGGCTCGTTCCTCAAGCCGCTGCACGCGGAGATCCCGCTGGCCTGGGGCGACTACTTCCACTTCACGACGGCGTTCGTCTTCGACATCGGCGTCTACCTGGCGGTCGTGGGCGTCCTGCTCACCGCGCTCAACGAGCTGGGGCTCGAACGCGGCAGCCCGGGCTCCGACGGTTCGGCCCCGCCCGGGTCCGACACGGGGGTGTCCCCGGACACCGACGCACACGACCTGGACGGCTCCACCACGGGAGGCAAGCGATGACCCTCGCCATCACCATCGGCGTCATGGTCGCCGGAGGCGTCTACCTGATGCTCCAGCGCGGCATGGTGCGTATCGTCCTGGGCCTCATCCTGGTGGGCCACGCCGTGAACCTGCTGATCATGTCGGCGGGCGGCATTTTCCGCCGTGACCTGCCCCTGCTCCAGTTCGGCACCGCGCCGACGGCCGCCGACCCGCTGCCCCAGGCGTTCGTGCTCACCGCGATCGTGATCGCCTTCTCCATCGCGATCTACATGCTCACCCTCGCCGCCTCCGGCAGCGACGACGACACCGAGGACGCCTCATGAACGCGGCGCTGCTGCCTCTCTTCGTCGCGGTGCCGCTGGTCGGCGCCGGACTGCTGATCGTCCTGCGCGGACCCCTGTGGCTGCGCCGGACCCTGCTGCTCCTGCCCACCGCGGTGTCGCTGCTCGGCGCCTCGGGTCTCGTCTGGCTCACCCGCGACGGCGCCGTGTTCGCCCACAACGTGGGCCTGTGGCAGAACGGGGTCGCCATCCCGTTCGTGGCCGACGTCTTCAGCGCACTCATGCTGTGGACCACCTCGCTCCTGGCACTGGTGTGCTCGGCGTTCGCGATGGCCACCGGGGACGACCGGCGGTCGTTCTTCTCCCCGCTGGTCCTGGTGCTGGCGGCCGGTGTGTCCGGTGCGCTGCTCACCGGCGACATCTTCAACATGTTCGTGTTCATCGAGGTCATGCTGCTGCCGTCGTACGGTCTGCTGGCGATGCTCGGTGCCATGGGCAGGCTGCGCGCCGGACGGATCTACGTCACGGTCAACCTGCTCACGTCCACGATCTTCCTCGCGGGTGTGGCGCTGGTCTACGCCGCCGCCGGAACCGTGCACATGGGCGAGCTGGCCGGGGCCGCGAAGGACGACCCGATGGTCGCGGTCGGCATGGGCGTGGTCATCCTCGCCCTGTCGATCAAGGCCGCGGTCGTCCCGGTGCACGGCTGGCTGGCCCGCACCTACCCGGCCGCCTCCCCGGCGATCACCGCCCTGTTCTCCGGCCTGCACACCAAGGTGGCGATCTACGCGATCTACCGCCTGTACGCGCTGGTCTTCGACGGGGACGCCAAGTTCCTGTGGATCGGCGTCGTGGCCTTCACCCTCACCATGCTCATCGGCGTGATGGGCGCGGTCGGTGAGGGCACCACCCGCTCGATCCTGGTGTTCCACATGATCAGCCAGATCGGGTACATCCTGCTCGGGGTCGCCCTGTTCACCGAGCTCGGGCTCATGGCGGGCATCTTCTACCTGATCCACCACATGATCGTGAAGGCGTCGCTCTTCCTGTCGACGGGCGCGATCGAGCACACCTACGGAACCGGCGCGCTGGACCGGCTCGGCGGCATCGCCAAGCGGGAGCCGCTGCTGGCCCTGGTGTTCATGGGCGCGGCCCTGTCCCTGGCCGGACTGCCGCCGTTCTCCGGGTTCGTCGCCAAGCTCACCCTGGTCGTGGCGGCCGTGGACGACGCCCAGTGGACCGCCATGGCGGTGATGATCGCGGTCAGCCTGATCACCCTCATGTCGATGCTGAAGATCTGGGGCGGCGTGTTCTGGGGCAAGGCCCCGGACGAGGACGTCTCCCCCGTCTCGGCCGACCCCAACGGTGCGGTCGCCACCGCGACCCGCACCACACCGAGGATCCGGACGGCGCTGATCGTGCCGGGCCTGATCCTGACAGCCACGACCCTGGGCATCGGTCTGGGCGCCCAGGTCCTGCTCGACCTCAGCGCACAGGCCGCGAACGGGCTCATGGACACTTCCGGATACGTCGAGGCGGTGCTGGGACGATGATCCACCCGATGTGGGCACCGCGAGTGCTCTGGTTCCCCTTCTACGCGGGCGCCGAGATCGTGAAGACCTCCCTCCAGGTGATGTGGGACATCGTCACCCCGGGCAGTTCCGCGACCCCGGCCTTCGTGGAGGTCCCGGTCCGCTGCCGGACCGACCTGGAGTTCACCCTGCTGGCCAACCTGATCTCCCTGACACCGGGGACGGTCACGGTGGCCGTGCGCCGCTCACCCGCCACCCTGTGGGTGCACGGGCTGTACGTGGAGGACCGCGCGTCCTTCCAGCAGGAGATCCACGCCATGGAGGACCGCGTCCTGGGAGTCACCCGCCCGGCGGGCCCGCCGGAGAGCGTCCCTGTTGAGGGGGAACGGAACTGATGCAGCTCATCGACATCGGCCTGGCCGCAATCGTGCTGGCCATGGCCATCGCCGCCTACCGCATCCTGACCGGCCCCTCGGCCGCCGACCGGGGCGCCGCCTCGGACATCATCTTCTTCGGCTTCGTCGGGCTGGTCGCCATGCTCGGCTTCCGGCTGGACACCGAGCTGGTCGTGGACATCGTCCTGGTGTGCGCGCTGACCGGCTTCCTCGCCGCCCTGTCCCTGGCCCGCCTGATCACCGGAGGTAAGCGATGAACCCGCTGGACGTCGCCGGGGTGGCCTGCATGGTCGCCGGCGGCCTGGTGTTCCTGGTCGGGGCGGTCGGTCTGCTCCGCCTCCAGGACTTCTACGCCCGGCTCAGCGGGGTGGGGATCGCGGGCGGACTCGGGACGGCGCTGGTGCTGCTCGGTCTGCTCCTGCACTACCCGTCCGTGGAGAACGCGGTCAAGATCGGCCTGGCCCTGCTCATCCAGCTGGCCACGGCGGCGGTCGGCGGCAACGCCATCGCCCGGGCCGGCTACCTGACCGGGGTGCGACCCACCGAGAACACGAGGTTCGACGACCTGGCCGCCACGGAGAAGGACTCCTAGTCGACGGCCGAGGGCCCCGTCCTCCGCGCGAGCGGACGGCGGGGCCCTCCGTCGTATGGTGCGCAGTCCCACAGGGCGCGGTACCCGTCGGCTCGGAGGCCGTGTGCTAGGTTCGTGAGGTTGCCATCGCGGTGCCCGTGTTCTCGGGCGTTCTCCGCGTTGCCGTTCCAGAGCCGGTCATCTGGCAGTCGTTCTCCGACAGGCACCGGTTCGTCCGCCACGACCCCCAGCGCTACGTGTGGGCCGTGGATATCGAAGTATTTTCCCCCACGCAGTCTCGGTGTCACTCGCCGAAGCACTGCTGTGGACTTCCGACCCGGCCTATGTCGTCGGCGAAAGGTCATCTGTGAACCATCCCCGTACCAACGCACGTCGCGACCGCACTTCCAACGGTTCCCGCGGCGGCTCCGGCTCCTACGGCCGCCCGCGTCCCCGTCGTTCCTTCGACGGTCCCCGTCGCGGCGGCGGCAACCAGGGCCGCCCCGGCGGCGGCTCGCGCTTCTCCGGCGGCGAGTTCGCGCTGCCGACCACCGTCAACCCCGGGCTCGACCCGGTGGACGACTTCCAGGCCCTGGACATGCCCGCTCCGCTCAAGGAGACGCTGGCCCGCCAGGGGCTGACCACGCCCTCCACGATCCAGGCGGCCACGCTGCCGAACTCGCTGGCCAGGCGGGACGTCCTCGGCCGCAGCCAGACGGGCTCGGGCAAGACCCTCGCCTTCGGCCTGGCTCTGCTGGCCCGGCTGGAGGGCCGCAAGGCCGAGGAGCGGCACCCGCTGGCCGTGGTGCTGGCGCCGACCCGCGAGCTCGCCCAGCAGGTCACCGACTCCCTCACGCCCTACGCCCGTTCGGTGCGGGTGCGCATGGCGACCGTGGTGGGCGGCATGCCCATCCACCGCCAGGCCCGTTCCCTGCGCCAGGGCGTCGAGCTGGTCGTGGCCACGCCCGGCCGTCTGCGCGACCTCATGGAGCGCGGCGACTGCGTCCTGGACCAGGTCGAGGCCGTGGTGCTCGACGAGGCCGACCAGATGACCGACATGGGCTTCATGCCGCAGGTCACCGCGATCCTGGAGCAGGTCCCGTCCGACGGTCAGCGCATGCTGTTCTCGGCCACCCTGGACCGGAACGTGGACCAGCTGGTCCGCCGCTTCCTCAACGACCCGGTGGTGCACTCGGTCGACCCGTCCGAGGGCGCGGTCTCGACCATGGAGCACCACGTCCTGCACGTGTCCCACGCGGACAAGCAGGCCACCGCCACCCACATCGCGGCCCGCGACGGCCAGGTCATCATGTTCCTGGACACCAAGCACGCCGTGGACCGGATGGCGCAGCACCTGCTGGCCAGCGGCGTCCGGGCGGCACCGCTGCACGGCGGCCGCTCCCAGCCGCAGCGCACCCGCACCCTCAAGCAGTTCAAGGAGGGCACGGTCACCGCGCTGATCGCCACGAACGTCGCCGCGCGCGGCATCCACGTGGACGGCCTGGACCTGGTCGTGAACATCGACCCGCCCACCGACCACAAGGACTACCTGCACCGCGGCGGCCGTACCGCCCGCGCGGGCGAGTCCGGCAACGTGGTCACGCTCGTGACGCCCAACCAGCGCCGCGACATGACCCGCCTGATGTACCGCGCGCGGATCGAGCCGCAGATCGCCCAGGTGCACGCCGAGGACCCGGAGCTGGCCCGCGTGACCGGCGCCCGCACCCCGTCCGGTGTGCCGGTGAGCCTGCCCCCCGAGCCGCGCCGGGAGAACCGTCAGCGCGGTCCGCGCGGCGGCCAGGGCGGTCCTCGTGGCGGCTACGGCGGCCCGCGCTCGGGTGGGTCCTCCCGCCCGCGCCGTCCGCGTCGCGCCCCGCAGGACTAGGCACCGACCTCACGAGCCCCGTCACACCCGTGGCGGGGCTCCGTCGTGTCACCTGCGCGCTGACGACAGCGCCACCCCGGCCACGATGAGCACCGCGCAGACCGCCTGGGCTCCCGTGACGGGTTCCCCGATGGTCAGGTACGCGAGGGCCGCCACGCAGACCGGCTGGAGGTAGTAGAGGACCCCGGCGCGGGTGGCGCCGATCATCTCCACGGACCTGTTCCACAGGAAGAACGCCAGCGCCGAGGAGGCGGCCCCGATGTAGAGCAGGGCCGCGAGGTTCCCCGGTGTCGGGGTGAAGCCGCCCTGCGTCGTCACGGAGACGATCTGCGCGGGGAGCAGCATGACCAGCCCGAAGAGAACCGTGGCGGCGAGGAAGACCACGGCGGGCAGCCCCTGGGGTTTGCGCCTGAGCAGCGCGGAGTACCCGGCGAAGGTGAACATGGCCGCGAGCATCCAGAGGTCGCCGGTGGCGAGGTCCATGGTGAGGAGCACCCCGACGTCGCCCTTGGTGATCAGGCCGACCACGGCCGCCAGGGCGACGGCCATGCCCGTGACGCGCAGCGGGGACAGGCGTTCCCCGCCGATCACGGCGAAGACCGCGATCGCCACCGGGGAGGCCGCCGCGATGAGCGCGAGGTTGGTGGCCGACGTGGTGTGCCCCGCGACGTAGATCAGGGTGTTGAAGAGCGTGACGCCGAGCAGGCTGACCAGGGCGATGTAGGGGGCGCGCTCCCGGATGGTCCGCCGGTGTTCCCAGAGCCCCCTGGCCGCGAACGGCAGCAGGACGACCAGGGCGATCGCCCACCTCCAGAAGGCGGTCTGGACGGGTGGGATCTCCCCGGAGACGACCCGGGCGATGACGAAGTTCCCGGACCAGATGAGGGTGGCGGCCGCCGCCAGGAGCGGCCCCCACCACACGGCCCCTCGGGGGGCGGTCGTCCGTTCTTCGGGCTCGGTACTGGTCACGTTGGTGGACACTCCTTCGGATCATCGGATGAATACGGGTCCGGGCACGGCGGCGACCGCCCCGGAGGGCTCTCGTGCGGAAGGGCCGTCGGGCGGCGAAGGGGAGACGGGCGCGGCCGGTCCGGGGTCAGAGCCCTCGGCGCGGCGGGCGGTCCGGGCACTCGGTCGGGGCCCGGCGAGCGGGCGGCACGGCGTCGGTTCCGAGTGCGGGCAGCACACAGACCTCCAAGGTGGAGAGTGGTGTGCGGCCGGGGCGATTGTCGCACACCCCCGTCCCGGGACGAACGCCCCGGGGCACCCTTGTGGGCGCGGACCCCGGATCCCTAGACTCCCCGTGCAAATGTCGGACAACCAGGAGGCCACCGTGACGTCCATGACCCAGCCCACCCGGGCCGAACCCCTGGTCGTGCAGGTCAGCAGGCAGTTCAGGGAGCGCGTCACGACCGGGGCCTGGGCCGTCCACAGCCGTATCCCCGGTGAGAAGCACCTCGCGGAGGAGCTCGGGGTCAGCCGGGGCACCGTCCGCGAGGCCCTGCGCGCCCTCACCGCCGCCGGGCTGCTGGAGCCCCGCGTGGGCGACGGCACCTACGTCCGGGCCAGCGACGAGCTCACCGGTCTGCTCGCCCAGAGCGGCGGCACCGACCTCGAACACGTCCTGGACGTCCGCGCCGTACTGGAGGTCGCCGCCGCCGAACGCGCCGCGCGCCACCGCACCGACGCCCACCTGGACGCCATGCGCGAGGCCGTCGCCGCCCGAGCCGAGGCCGAGCGCGCCGACGACGTGGACGCCTACGTGGCCGCCGACTCCCGCTTCCACCGCGCCGTCGTGGAGGCCGCCCACAACCCGCTGCTCACCCGGCTCTACGACGCGCTCCGGGAGAACGTGGTGGAGTCCATCCGGCGCACCACCTCCCTGCCCGAGGTGCAGGGCCTCAACGACCTGCACGAGGGCCTGCTCGCCGCGGTCGAGGACGGTTCCCCCGAGCACGCCCGCGCCATCGCCGTCGAGCTCGCCGACGAGCTCGGGTTCATCAGCGCCGTCATCGAGGACGAGACCCGGCCGGGCGGGACCGCGTGAGCGCCCCCGCCACCCAGTCCCCCACCCGTTCCTGGGCGCGCGCCGCCCTGGCCCTGGGCTCGGTGCTGGTGATCGCCTCCTGCCTGCGCCCGGCCCTGACCTCGGTCGGTCCCGTCCTGGAGGCCGTCGGCACCACCACCGGGCTCTCCGACGGCGCCCTGGGGATGCTCACCGCGCTTCCGCTGCTGGGCTTCGCCCTCTTCTCGTCGGTCGTCCACGGCCCCACGGCCCGGTGGGGGGTGGACCGCGTCGTCCTGGCCGCCCTGGCCCTCCTGGCCGCCGGGATCGTGGTCCGCTCCCTCCCGACCCTGGCCACCCTGTGGCTGGGCACTGCGATGATCGGCGCGGCCGTGGCGTTCGGGAACGTGCTCGTCCCGGTGATCCTGCGGCGCGACCACCCGAGGCGGATCGCCCTGTTCACCGGGGTGTCCTCCTCGGTGATGACCGGGTTCGCCGCCCTGGGCGCCGGGCTCTCCGTACCCCTCGCGGCGCTCGCGGGCGGATGGCGGGCGTCGCTGGCCCTGTGGGCGGTTCCGGTGGTGCTCGCCCTGCTGGTCTGGGCGGCCCGGGTCCGCTGGGTCCCCTCCCCCGTGCCCGTCGCCGCCTCGGCCGACTCCCCCGCCGAACCGGCCGGGTCGGTGTGGCGCTCACCGACCGCGTGGCTGGTCACCGCGTTCATGGGGCTCCAGTCCACCGCCTACTTCACCCTGATCAACTGGCTGCCGAGCGTGGAGGCGGCGCGCGGGGTGAGCGCGCAGACCGCCGGGTGGCACCTGTTTGCGTTCCAGATCACCGGGGTGGTGGCCGGGCTGGCCATCACGACCCTGATGGGCCGACGCGCGGAGCAGCGCCCCGCCTGCCTGGCGGTGAGCCTGCTCATCGTGGTGGCCATGGCCGGTCTGCTGTGGTTCCCGGATTGGGGGCCGCTGTGGATCATGGTGGCGGGCGCGGGCACGGGGAGCTCCATCGTGGTGGCGCTGTCCCTGATCGGCCTGCGCGGCCGCACCCAGGCGGAGACCACCCGGCTGTCCGGGATGGCGCAGTCCATGGGCTACCTGCTCGCCGCGTGCGGGCCGATCGCGGCGGGTGTCCTCATCCAGCTCACCGGCGCCACGGACCTCGTGCTGGTCCTGGTGGGCGCCCTGGCGCTGGTCCAGACGGGGGTCGCGCTCGGCGCGGGCCGGGACCGGAGGATCTGAGCGACGAAGGGAGCGCCCCTCCCTGACCCCGGTGAACGGTGACGGGGTCGGAAGGGGCGCTCTCGGGAGTTCCGGGACGGTTCCGGGGAGGCGGAGCCACCGTCCCGGGGAAGGGGCCGCCCGGTCTCAGCTCCGGGCGGCCCGTGGCTGTGACGGCTACAGGGAGATCCCCAGGGCCCAGGTCATCAGGCCGTACATGGTGCCCAGGACCAGGAACAGGGCCGTCAGGTTGAGCCAGAGGCCGCCCTTGATCATCTCCCCGATCTTGACGTAGCCCGAGCCGAACGCGATCGCGTTGGGCGGGGTGGCGACCGGCAGCATGAACGCCATGGTGGCGGCGAGCGCGACCGGGACCACGAGGGCGAGGACGTCCATGTCCATGCCCATCGCGACACCGCCCATGATCGGCAGGAACGTGGCCGCGGTGGCCGTGTTGCTGGTGAGCTCGGTGAGGAAGAGGACCAGCGCCGTGACGGCCAGGATCAGCACCCAGACCGGGACACCCGACAGGAAGGAGACCTGGCTGCCGACCCAGGCGCTCAGGCCGGTCGCGGTGAACTGCGCGGAGATGGCCAGACCGCCACCGAACAGCAGCAGGATGCCCCAGGGCAGCTTGACCGCGGTCTCCCAGTCCATCAGCTGCGTCTTGCGGTTCACGGGGATCAGGAAGAGCAGGACCGCGACGGTCATCGCGATACCGGCGTCGGTGACGCCGCCGAGCCACGGGGCGACGGAGGCGACCGGGCCCAGGTCCGCGATCATCGGGATGAAGATCCAGGAGAGCGCGGCGAAGGCGAAGACGGCCAGGACCAGCTTCTCGCCCTTGGACATCGGGCCCATCTTGGCCAGCTCTTCGGAGATGAGCTCCTGCGCGCCCTCGACCTTCTTGACGGCGGGCTTGAAGAGGCGGGTCAGCACGAACCAGGCGATCAGCATGAACACGGCGGCCAGCGGCACACCGGCCATCATCCACTGGCCGAAGCCGATGCTGATGTCGTGGTTGTCCTTGAGGTAACCGACCATCAGGACGTTGGGCGGGGTGCCGATGAGGGTCGCGACCGAACCGATCGACGACGAGTAGGCGATGCCCAGCATCAGGGCGGTGGCGAAGTTCGCGTCCGTGCGGCCGCCGCGGAACTGGGTGATCAGCGCGATCACGGAGAGGCCGACCGGCAGCATCATCACGGCGGTGGCGGTGTTCGACACCCACATGGTGATGAACCCGGTGGCGATCATGAAGCCCGCGATGAGACCGACCGTGTTGGAGCCGACCTTCGAGACGATCGTCAGCGCGATGCGCTTGTGGAGGTTCCACTTCTGCATGGCCAGGGCCAGCATGAAGCCGCCCATGAACAGGAAGATCGTGTCGGAACCGTAGGAGGAGGCGACGTCCCCGATCGCGGCGCCCTCGACCATCAGCGGGAAGAGCACCAGCGGGAGCAGCGAGGTCACCGGGATCGGCAGGGCCTCGGTGGCCCACCAGATCGCGATCCACGCGGTGATCGCGGCGACGACGGCTCCGTTGACGGACAGGACCGCCTCGGTCTCGCCCTCACCCAGCGGAAGCGGCATCTCCGGCATGGCGAGGAAGATCGCCAGGCCGACCAGCGGACCGGCGATGAGCCCGATCAGACGGCCTCGGGTCATGCCCGACGAGGAGTCCTCCTCGTTCTGGACCGACGGACCGTCGGGAGCTTCGACGTCCTTCTGGACAGTCATGGGTACCTCCTCCATTGGGCGCCGACGCTGCGGAGTGCCCGTATTCGGAGGTGTGATCTGCGGATTGCCGCAGGATGACCTCCGAGTTACCTCTCAACTCCCCAGATGGTGAGCTCACACCGTCATGTGTGCAAAGTAACTCTCCATTTCTTGGGATTCCTCTGACATAGGACGACGTTGGGTATGTGTCCTGGAACACGCGGTGAGGTGCCCTCGGCCTCCCTCCCCCTACACGACCCCGCCTAAGCTGCGGGTATGCGATCGACCGGACCGACCAGACGGGCAGTGCTCCTGGGGACCCTCGGGGCGCTCACCACCACGGCCGTGAGCGGTTGCACAAACGACCCCGCGCCGGGGATCGACCGGATCGTGGTCGCCACCGGCCCTGCCGGCGCCGTCTACCGGGAGATCGGCGGGGCCCTGGCCCGGCTCCTCGACCAACGGCTGCCCGACCAGAGGGTCGAGACCGTCGAGACCGGGGCCTCACACGACAACCTCACCCTCCTGGGTTCGGACGACGCCGACCTCGGGCTGGCCAACCTGGACTCGATCCTCGCGACGGACGTCGTCACGCAGGGCTCCACCATCCAGGCGGTGGGGCGGCTCTACGACAGCTTCGTGCACCTGCTCGTGCCCGCCGACTCCCCCGTCCGCTCCCTCTCCGACATCGAGGGCCTGCGGGTCTCCGTGGGCGCGGTCAACTCCGGGACCGAGTTCACCGCCCGGCAGATCGCGGAGGTGACGGGCGTGCGCCCCGAGGCGGTCCGGATCAACCAGGCCAGCTCCGCCGAGGCGCTCGCCGCCGGGGAGATCGACGCCATGTTCTCCCTGACCGGGCTGCCCACCCCGGCCATCGCGGACCTCGCGGACCAGCTGCCGCTGCGCCTGGTCGACCTGACCGGACCCGCCAACGAGATGGTCACCGTGTACCCGGAGTCCTACTTCCCGGCGACCATCCCCGCCACCACCTACACCGGGATCCCGGCCTGTCCCACCATGTCCATCCCGAACCTGCTCCTGTGCCGGGAGGACCTGCCCGAACAGCTCGTGTACGCGGTGACGGACACGGTCTACACCGGGGCGTCACGCCTGGCCGAGCAGCGCCCCGAGGCCGCGCAGATCAACGTGCGGACCGGCATCTCGACGGGGGTCGTTCCGCTGCACGCCGGGGCCGAACGGTGGTACCGGCACAACAAACCCGCGTCCGAGGCGGCCTGGGTCAGCCCGGTCGGTCCTCCACCGACGGCGGCGGGGCCGAGGGCAGTGTGATCACCACACCGAAGCCGGGCCGGTCCCCGTCAGCGAGTCCGTCGCCCAGCCTGAGCTGACCGCCCGACTCACGGACCAGCTCGGCGACGATCGGCAGGCCCAGGCCGGTGCCCTCGGTGTTCTGCTGGGTCGGGGACCGCCAGAACCGGTCCAGGGCGGCCTCCCGCTCCTCCTTCGGCAGGCCCACACCGTTGTCCAGCACACCCACGCGCACCTGTTCCCCGTCCTCCGCGCGCACCTCGATCCGGGTGCCGCCGGACAGCCGCAGCGCGTTGCTGACCAGCTCGTCCAGGATGCTGCCCAGGCCGCCCGCCGGGGCGTGCGCCCACAGCAGGTCGGGCAGGTCCGTGGTCACCTCGATCCCGCGCGACTCCCCCAGCGCGTTCCAGCGCGCCACCCGGGTGTCGACGAGTCCGGCGACCTCCACCACCTCGGATCCGGTCACGCTCTCCAGCCGGGTCGCGGCCAGCAGCGAGTTGAGCATGCGGTTCATGGCGGTGGCCTCGTCGATGGCGATCTCGTGCGCCTCGCGGGCGTCCGCCCCCTTCAGGTAGGGGGCCAGGTTCTCCACCGAGAGCCGCAGGCTGGCCAGGGGGTTGCGGAGCTGGTGGGAGGCCTCGGAGACGAAGGAGCGCTGGCGTTCCAGGGCGCGGCGCACCACGCCCACCATCGTGTTGAAGGAGTCCGTGAGGCGGCGCAGCTCCGGCGGGCCGCTCTCCGCGTCCACGTGGACGTCCAGGTCGCCCGAGGTCACCGCCGTGGTCGCGGCGTCCAGTCGGTGGATGGGCTGGAGGACCCAGCGCGAGAGCGGCAGCGACGCCGCCACCAGCAGCCCGAGGGGCAGCACGCTGAACAGCACCATCCAGCCCCAGGTCGTGAGGATCTCCGCGCCCAGCACGTCGGTGGGCGCGACCAGCACCACCGCCCCGGCGACCTCGCTGTCCCGGCCGATGGGTTCGGCGATGACCAGCGGGTCCGACCGCCAGGGCCACACCGTGGTCGGGGGTTCCGGGCGTTCGCCCGCCAGCGCCACCGTGATCACGGAACCCATGCCCACGTCCGCGACCAGGGTGCGCATCCGGTCGGACTCGCCGGAGCCCGCGATCACCTCTCCGTCGGGGGCGACCAGCACCACGGGGATGCCGTAGAGCTGTTCGTACCGGGACATCTCCTGGGTGAGGGCGTTGCTCCGCTCGGCCTGGAGGGCCGTCCCCGCCAACGAGGCGAACCGGCCCGCGTCGCCCAGCCGGTCGACGTACACGGCCTGGGTCTGCTGTTGGGCGATCACCGTCGCGATGGGCACCAGCACCGCGCCGACCAGCACGAAGGCGATCGGGAGCAGGATGGTCAGGAGGCGGCGGAGCACTCAGGCCTCGTCGAGCATGTAGCCGACCCCGCGCACCGTGCGGATACGCGGACCGGGGCCGATCTTGGCGCGCAGGGAGGCGATGTGGGTGTCGAGGGTGCGGGAGGAGGCCTCCCAGGCGGCGCCCCACACCTGGTCGAGGATCTGGTCCCGTGCGACCACCCGGGGGGAGCGTTCCACCAACAGACGCAGGAGGTCGAACTCCTTGCGGGTCAGTGGCAGGGGCTCGGCCCCCATTCGGGCCTCCCGGGAGTGGACGTCCAGGGTCAGTTTCCCGACCCGCAACGGGGGGTCGACCTGCTCGGGTTCGGCGCGCGCCGTCCGGGTGCGGCGCAGCACGGCGTCGATGCGCGCGAGGAGTTCGGCGACCCCGAAGGGCTTGACCACGTAGTCGTCGGCGCCCGCGCGCAGGCCCCGGACCCGGTCGCGTTCCTCGCCCCGGGCCGTGACGGCGATGATCGCGGTCTGCGGGCGTTCGCGGAGCTTGCGCAGGAGGTCGATCCCGTCGGCGTCGGGCAGGCCGAGGTCGAGCAGGACCACGTCCGCCGAGGGCGCCGAGAGGGCCCGTTCGGCCGTGGCCACCCGCTGTACGTCGAAGGAGGCTGCCCGGAGCGCGGTGACCAGCCCGCGCGCCACCCGGTCATCGTCCTCGACCACGAGAATACGCATGGCTAGCCATAGTAGGCAGAGACCAGGGCACTCGCCCCACCGGCACGCGTCCGCTCCTGCTCGATGACCCTGCAGGTCACCTGCGCGGTATGCGCGGGATAGCGTGCGGCAGCAGCTTCTCCAGGTTGGGGACCCTGTATCCGAGGTGGTCGTACCACTGCATCACGTTCGCCAGCGACTCCCCCATTCGCTGAGACCGAACGATCAGATGAGACACGGACAGTGGCTTACTGATATCAATCCGGGTTGAATATTTGTTTTCCGCGTTCCTCTGCATCAGTTCAACCGATTGACTATACGACAACCCGGGCGGCAGGTCTGGTTCCATTACAGATATACCCATTTCCGATATTTCGCCTACTACAGATACTCGGTCAACATCACTGCGAGTCAAAGCCAGAACCACTCCCAAGGGAACAGGAGCACCAATAGGAAGAGATGAAAACTTTCTTATCCAATCCCAACCATTCGCACCGTCCTTAGAGTCCACCAGCCCCAGAGGAACCTCCACGCCGCATGCAACGAGACGCCGCACGGCGCTATCCAGATCCAGATTTCCAGGGCCTTCCTTCCTCAGAAGATCCCCATACTGAACTTCCGAATCTTCCAAGAATTTCAACACACCACGGGCGACACGAAGCACCTCTCCTGAACTAGTGCTTCCATCGAAACAAATATCCACCAAGAACCTCTTGAGCAGAATATCGAGCAATCCCCCAAGGTCCATCCGATCCAGTAGTTCACATACCGCCACCAGCGGCAATCTGAGCGAACTAGCGATATCTTCCAGCGAAGGAGTAGTCCATTCTCCCGAGTAAACGATCTCCCGCAAGGTGTTCACGTGGGCCAGTTTTGCCTCCGAGACAACGTCATCAAATACCGTCGCACCTAGTTCCTGCATAAGCCCCCGGGCTTGTTCCAGACCCACTTTCATGCGATTCGCAACCTGAGCGAGATCAGTTGGCCGGGCTCTCCCTACGACGCGAATGACCCCAGTCTGGACAAGTTCGTGAGTTTCTACAGTATCCAACATACGCGGCAAAGAATGAACGGGTACAGTGAGGTCACCCTGGGTGAATCCCAGATCCAACCACCTCTGCACAACATCGCCCACACCCATACCCAGGATCGAACCCCGCTGGATCGCAGATATCAAATCATTTTCACAGATCCCACCATCGCCTATCGCAAGGACCTGGTCAGTCGGAATGCCCAAACGAAGTTCACTAACATCAGGCAAATCTTTACACATTCCCAAAAGCTCTTCAGCAACTCCTCCTTTGCCCAAATAGAGAAGCCGCCAAAGGAGTAATCCAGTTTCCACTGGATAGGTGACATTGGGCTTCAAAACCTGAACTGGAAGCAGCCCACCGGAGGCTTTGATATTAACCCCCAAAAGCCACGAGTCGACAGGAAGGTAGCCGCCATCCCCCAGACAAAGCTCGCGGCTTATTCCTGCAGAAAACCCCTCCCGAATCGATAGACCCGCCAGAATATCACCGACCCGATGTCGCCCCCCAACGGTTTTCATGAACCATTCGTCATCCCAAGGACACTCGATCCCCACCCCGAAAGCTTGAACAGAGTCATGAAGCAGCTTAAGGATGCCACTATATACATCACTCAACACCTGTGATCGGTCCACAGAGAGCGCCTTCGGGGCGCGCGGGCCTGAAAGATTCACCACAAACCCATGGAAATCAGAGTCCATGACAGGAACACTAGGATAGAAATCACTGATTTTTACTTTCAAGCCGTCCACGAGAATCTGACCTTGACCTTCACACCAGAAGAAGTCCACACCCTCAGGAGACCGCTCCCAAACGATAGGACTTCCCCTCAAGCGACCAGAATCTGCTTTTCGTCCTGCCAAGCCGGCATGGTTGAGCCTCCCCGCCATCCAGCACTCGGAATCTTCAATCGAACTGGCTTTTGTCGTAAATTCGGCTAGGGCAAGTACTTCCCTGAGTGCCCGAACAGACGACCAACGGCTTCCGAGTTCATCCTCTTTCAAGTAGAGGCGTACCGTCGTACCGGGAGTTCTGCAATCCCTCCCGGTCCGGACCACGCGGAAGAGGTGCCCAGGACCGTGGATGGCCGCCTCAAGCTCCGGTCCCAGAGCTCCGTCCGCGCTCATGCGGCAGGTGGTCACCCGGATCTCGTCGGCGAGCATGAAGTAGCTCAGCACCCCGATCCCGAACCTGCTGTTCGGGTACAGCCGGATCGGCGGGTCCTCCCGTGCCCAGCGCTCCTGTTCCATCAGGAAGCCCGACTCCTCCGCGAACCGCGAGCCCGCGTGGGAGAAGACCCCCCGAAGCTCCTCCTCCCCCATACCGACCCCGTTGTCGGAACAGTCGACGTAGGGACGTCCCGCCTCGTCCACGCCCTGGGTGAACTCGATCGATCCCTCGTACGTGTAACTGGCCAGGGAGATCCGGTCCAGGTACTCGGTCCGTGCCCTGCGGTAGCGGCAGGCGTCCAGGGCGTTCTGGTACAACTCCCGGATCGCCAGATCCTTGTTCTTGTACAACTGCTCGCCGGTAAGCAGCTCACGGGCGCGTCGCTCGTCGATGCGGAACCTCGCCCAGCTCTCGAAGGACCCCTTGGCTGGTTCGACCCGGTCGGAGGAGAGCCGGGCAGGCAGCTGGGCGAAGCGCCCGCGCAGGGCCAGGTGGATGCCGTGCAACATCTCGTCCACCCGCTGCACGTACTGGTGCAGGCCCTCGATCACCGCTTCGTGGCCGCACTCCGCGTTCAGGCTGAGCAGGTGCGGGTCCCCGCCCCACCAGGCCTCGGACACCGTCTCCCGCACCCGCGCGGGGTCCACCGGGAACGGGATAGCGAGGTGTTCGACCACGGTGTCCGGCAGTGAGGTCGGTTCCGGAGCCATCCCCTTACCCAGAGCCAGGATCAGGGCCAGTCGGCGCTCGCGGAGGTGCTGTGCACCCTCAGCGGGCACGTACTCATCCTCCCGAAGGTCTGCCAGGTATTCGCCGTTGCAGACCCCGCGGCCGAGGCGGAGTCCGTGGAGGACGTGCCGAATCCGATCGGGTTTCCACAGCCTGTGGAAAAGATCCGGCGCCATTCCCCAGAGGTCATCGACCCCAAGGCTGTTCTCCGCCTTCGCCATCCAGCGGTGGAACAGCCACCAGCCCACGGCCTCCTCATCCTGGCCCCGGCGAAGCACCCGTTCCCTGAGGCCCCGGTATTCGGCGGCGAACGCCTCGAAGGAGGCGCGCGCCGGAGAGGGCGAAGCGGCGGCTTCGAGAGTGCCCGGAGCCAGTGTGGCCCGTTCCGCTGTCCTGCGGAGTTCGTACACGCGGAAGAGGAAGGGAGTGAGTACCAGGAGGGCCGCCTCGGCCGGATACAGGTCCGTGTCCTCGACCCGTCCAGGGGAATCGAGCAGTTGGGTCAGCCGCTCGTGAAAGCGCAGAGGCACACCGGGGTCGAGCCAGGGATCGTGGGACAGCTGGGACTCCGCCTCATCTCGCAGAGGGACCAGCTTCCCGACGAACTCCACGGTGGCCCGGCGGAACGGTTCGATGTCACGGTCGGCCGGAACGAGCCTCCACAACGGGGATTCCCCAGCCTTCTCCACCCAGGGATCACGGTCGGCGCATTCCGACGTCGGCGGATTCTCCCCTTGGAAATACTGGTTGACCTGGCCAATGCTCCGTGCCTGGAACAGAGACGCGCCCGGTCCGACGTTCCCTGCCGTATTGCTCGACAAGCTCTCTCCCACCGTGTTTCCCTTCACTCTCCTGAGAACAGGCTAGAAGAGAACCGGGTTCAGAGACGGACACTGAAACCATCTCCACGGGCAGTGCCCGGCGGGACCAGCGCTTTCCTCAGCGCTTCCGGAACTGTCGCTCCGCTACGGCAGCATGTCCGGTATGCACAGCACCCAGACGTACCGCGAGAAGGCCCGCGCCAAGGGCGTCCCCGAACACGCCATCGAGCTGGCCCTGAACCTCGCCCTTCCCCAGGCCGAACTCACTCCGTCGAACAAGGACGGCGGCGTTCTGGTCGGACAGTACGGCGGGCTCCCCTCGCTCCCCGAGGGCGTCGAGTGGGACAGCGGTCTGGACTTCATCGCGTCCGTCGACTGCGCCGCGCTCCCCCCGGACGCCTGCAACCTCGCCCTGCCGCGCGACGGCCACCTGCTGTTCTTCGCTGACCGGACCGACCCCGCCGGGTTCGCCCTGATGGAGAACTCCCGCTCCGTGATCCACGTTCCGGCGGGAACGCCCACCACCGAGCGGCCGGTCCCCGACGATGGGGAGTACTTCCCCGCCCTCGACCAGCACCCCCTCTACGCCCGGACCTTCCCGAGCCTCCCGTCGCACGCCGACGACGCCGTCCTCCTCCACCCGGAGATCAGCGACCTCTACTTCGAGCACGAGCTGGAGTACCTCGACCAGAGATCCCGTCAATGGGAAGTCAGCCTGTACCTGGGCGGATACGCCTACTCGCCGCAGGACCCGCCCATCATGGGCTCCTCCCCCGAGGACGAGAAGGGGGGCTGGGTACTGCTGGCCCAGGCCCAGTTGGACATGCCCGACGACCCGGGCTTCACCGCGTGCGTGTTCTGGATCATCCAGCGCGACGAGCTCGCGGCGGGGAACTTCGCGGCGGCGGGGCTGGTGTCGATCTCCTACCACTGACGTGCCGGGCCGGGAGTCTCCCGCGCGGGGACCCCGGACAGCACGAACGGCCGCCCAGCACCGGTGTGGACGGCCGCGTCAGCGGTGCGAGTCCGGACGGGGGGTGGAATCACGGGCCCCTGGTCAGGACGGACGCCGAATCAGTCCGTGCGGTTCATGCCGACACGGACTCCTCGGTTCCGCGCGCGTGGCGGACGCGGCCCCAGGGCAGCAGCCGGTCCACCGCGTGGCGACCCCCCGAGAACCCGAGGGCCAGGGCTGCGACGCCGAGCACCAGCACCAGCTCGTACCCGCCGACCAGCGGGGTACCGACGTGGGCGAAGACGTACGCCCCAACCATCATGAGGGCGAGGGACAGGCCCGCGAGAGGAAGCGCGAAGCCGACGACGAGCGCCACACCGGCACCCACTTCGACGACCACGGCGACGAGGACGGACAGGGTCGGGAAGGGCACACCCAGAGCCGCGAAGCCCTCGGTGGCGCCACCCAGGTCAACGGCCTTCTGGAGCCCGTGGAGGATGAACAGCCCCCCGATCACGGCCCTTGAGAGCAGGGCGACGACATCGCCAGCCCTGCTTTTGAGTGATTCGTTCATGGTGTTCCTGTTCTGTGAGCGGGTATCCCGGTGTCAGCGGCCACCTCGTTGCAGAGACTGCAACACTTGAGGTCACAACCTTTTCCCGGGAAGCAGCATGGTAGTACGTATCCGGCCGAACACATAGAGTCCGGGGGAACGGGTTCGACGGGACCACCATCCGCCCAGGTCAGGGCTGGTAACAGAACTCCGCTCAGTCCCGGGTGCCGGTCCCGTCGGGGTCCGGGTACCTGGGCTCCTCACCCTGGGGGTCGAGCGCGGACAGCATGGACTCGGAGATCTCCCGCAGCTGACCCACCTGCTCGGAGCTGAGCGTGTCGAACAGGACCCGCCGCACCTCGTGCACGTGCCCCGGCGCCGCATCCTCCAGCGCCTTCATCCCCACAGGCGTGATCTCCACGATCACGGTGCGCCGGTCCTCCGGCCGCTTGTGGCGGTGGATCATCCCGTCGCCCTCCAGCCGCGCGGCCGCGTGCGAGAGGCGACTCGGCGAGGAGCGCAGCAGGCGGGCCAGCCGGGTCATCGTCAGCTCGCGCCCCGGCGCCTCGGACAGCATGGCCAGGATCTGGTAGTACGCGTGCGGCAACCCCGCGTCGTGCCTGAGCTGGCGGTCCAGTGCGCCGTCGAGCAGGTTGACGGCCATCAGGAAGGCACGCCACGTGTTCTGCTCGCCGTCGTCGAGCCAGCGTGTCTCGGCCATCGGACCTGTGCCCCCTGAAATACTTGAGCGTTCAATTGTGTTTCTACCGGACACGGACCACCACCCCGAACCCGGAGGCGCCGCCATGGCGACACGCATGCCCACGCTGTACCTGAGCCACGGCGCACCACCCCTGGCCGACGACACCGAGTGGACCCGCCAGCTGGCCGACTGGTCTGGTGACCTCGTCCGCCCGAAGGCGATCCTCGTCGTCTCCGCGCACTGGGAGGACGCGCCGCTCACCGTCGGCGCGACCACGGACGGCACCCCTCTGACCTACGACTTCTGGGGTTTCCCGCAACGCTACTACGACGTGACCTACGCCGCCCCGGGTGCTCCGACACTCGCCGGACGCGTCCGCGAACTCACCACTGGTCCAGGTGAGACCCTCCACCAGGACCCCGCCCGCGGCCTCGACCACGGCGCCTACGTCCCGCTGAAGGAGATGTACCCGGAAGCCGACATCCCGGTCCTCCAGGTTTCCATGCCCACACTCGACCCGGCACGCCTCCTCGAACTCGGCCGCCGCCTCGCACCCCTGCGCGACGAGGGCGTACTGATCATGGGCAGCGGGTTCACCACCCACAACCTCCGGGAGATGTCCCGGCAGACCCACGGCGACGCGCCCTCGTGGTCGGTCGAGTTCGACGACTGGACCCACCGGGCCGTCCTGGACCACGACGTCGACGCGCTCCTGGACTTCCGGCACAAGGCCCCGGCCGCAGCCCTCGCCCACCCGCGCAGCGACCACTTCGCACCCCTGTTCGTCGCGCTCGGCGCG
The DNA here is from genome assembly GCF_056173345.1 of Nocardiopsis sp. iso_237. Lineage (NCBI taxonomy): Bacteria > Bacillati > Actinomycetota > Actinomycetes > Streptosporangiales > Nocardiopsidaceae > Nocardiopsis > Nocardiopsis sp. iso_237. The sequence goes on from NZ_CM149669.1 coordinate 6,109,987, forward strand.
GGGCTGGACGACCGCCGGACCGCCACGTCCACGGTGGACGGCTTCTGGCACGGGCTGGCCAAGCGGTCGTTCCAGTTCGACTGACCCGCCAGAACGTCACAGGGCGCTGGCAGACTCCTGCCATGAACGACGGACACCACCCCGCCGACGCGAGGTCAGTGGCGGACCTGCTCCGGGTCGAGGGTCGCATCAGGTACCTGCACTTCTGGGGACACCAGCCGCCGCCCAGCGGGGTGTCGTCGAGCTGCCTCTCCCAGTGGTGGCCCGCCGACTTCACCGTGGACGGAACCACCTACCGCACCGCCGAGCACTTCATGATGGCCGGGAAGGCGCGGCTCTTCGGAGACCCCCAGGCCGCCGACCGGATCGTGGCGGCCGATCACCCGCGCGACGCGAAGGTGATCGGCCGCCAGGTCGGCGGTTTCGACCAGGAGGTCTGGGAGCGGGAGCGCTTCGAGATCGTCGTGCGGGGGAGTGTCGCCAAGTTCGGCCAGAACGAGGACCTGCGCGCGTTCCTGCTCGGCACTGGTCAGCGCGTGCTGGTCGAGGCCAGCCCCCGCGACCGGATCTGGGGCATCGGCCTGGGCCGGACCCACGAGAACGCCGAGCGCCCCCGCTTCTGGCGCGGCCGCAACCTGCTGGGCTTCGCCCTCATGGAGGCCAGGGCCCGGCTCTCCGGGGAGGCCGACTGAGCGGAGACACCGTTCTCCCCGATTTCACTTCGGATTCGCCTGTTCACGCTGTGTCGTCGAACCCGCCGGAGTAGAGTCCCCACACGCGGACAGCACGGTGCCCCGGCACCCGCACCTGTTTCCCGCCTTGGCACCGCGCCAACACAACCTCGGCCCGGCCTCGTGGACCGCCCCGAGGCCACGCCGCACCCGGGAGACAGATCCTCCAGCCTCGAACGCGCGTGTACCGGACTCCACCGTCCTCACTTTCCAGGACGACACTCAGGGGACTCCCATGGCCTACTACCGCATCCAGCTGAACGACGGTTCCTCCCACACCCTCCAGGCGGTGCGCATGCGCACCGACGCGAGCAGCCTCTACCTGGAGGAGCGCGCGGCCGGTGACTGGCGGCAGGTGTTCAGCAACCCGATCGGGGAGGTGAGCCGCGTCCAGCGCCGGTTCACCGAGAACGACGGCACGTGGACCTGGCTGCCGGAGCGGCTGCCCGCCCCGGTCGGCGTCCGCGCCTGGTGACCCCGGCTCCGGCGCGGGGCGTGACGGCCCCGCGCCACCCGGCCACGGGCCTCAGCCCTCAAGGGTGAGCTGGCCGACCACCAGGTCCACCAGCCCCTCCAGGTCCCCCTCCGCGGCCAGCACCCCGGGCAGTGTCAGGTGCTCGGTGACCAGCCAGTTCAGGGCCAGGTACAGCACCACCACCGTGTGTCGGCCGCCGGGGATGCCGCTCTGCTCGTGGAAGGCGATGTTGGCGTCCAGGTCGGCGCGGACCCGGGCGGTGAGGTCGGCGCGCAGCTCCGGACGGCGGGTGGCCTCCAGTTGGAGTTCGAGCGTGGCCAGGTGGACGTTGGGGTTCGCCGCCATGCGCGTGACCGTGGCGCGCATGACCTCCGCGAGCTTGGCCCGGTCCCGTGGGCCCTCCAGCACGTTGGCCCACTCCTCCTGCTCGGGCATGAACCGTTCGTAGGTGCGGACGCTGGTCTGGGCGAGCAGGTCCTCACGGCTGGAGAAGTAGTTGGAGGCCGTTCCCACGGGCACGCCCGCGCGGGTGTCCACGGCCCGGTAGGTGAGTCCGCGCGCGCCCTCCTCAGCGAGCGCGTCGATGGCGGCGTCGAGCAGCGCGGCACGCCGCTCAGGGTTCCTGACCATGTGTTCTTCCCTTCGTGCGAAGAAATCCCGTGCGACCGCTTGGCAAACCACTATGCGTGGAGTACTTTAATCGAAGTACTTCAATCTTAGTGGTCAATCGGCCGCAGGAGTACCCCTTCCAAGGAGACACATGCGAACCCTCACCTACTTCGTCGCGGTATCGATCGACGGCTACGCCTGTGGCCCCGACAACTCGCACGACTTCTACGAGGCCCCCGACCCGGGCGGCGAACTCGGCGACAACGGCCGGTTCCACGTCGACGAGTACCCCGAACTCCTCCCCACCGTGGCGCGCACCCCGCTGGGGCTGGACGTACCCAACAAGCACTTCGACACCATGCTCCAAGGCCGCGGCTCCTACCAGGTCGCCCTGAACGAGGGCGTGACCAGCCCCTACGACCACATGCGCCAGATCGTGTTCTCGCGCACCCTGCCCGCCGACACCGACCCCAACGTCACCGTCGTGGCCACGGACCCCCTGGAAACCGTCCGCGAGCTCAAGAAGGAGGAGGGCCCCCTGGGGATCGTCATCGTCGGCGGCCCGGCCATGGCCGGCTACCTGCTCCCGGAGATCGACGAACTCATGATCAAGCGCTACCCCGTCGTCGCCGGGCACGGACGCCCCCTCTTCGAGGGCGCAGCCTTCGACCCCGCCAGCTTCGAGCGGCTGAGCAGCACCACCTTCGAGGGCGGCGCCGACTACACCCTCTTCCGCCGCCGCGTCACCAGTGCGACGTGAGCCCGGCACCGGCCCCAAACGGCCGTGCACACGCCGGGGGCGGCGGTGGAACAGCTCCGTCACCGCCCCCGGCCAGCTCCTTGGCACACGCCACGAACGCCCGCCTCAGCGAGATCAGGGGCCACCGGTAGTCTGTCCCCGCCCCGATCCCCCCTTCCCCCCTTAGGCCTCGTGTCGCACCCCCGGCTTCCGCGCACCTTCGGCTCCGTCCTGTGGTTCCCCCTCGCCCACTACGCCCGCCACCCGTTCGTCCTGTTGGCGGTCACCGCACTCCCCCTGATCCCCGGTCAGCTGCTCGGCGCGTACGCCAGCCTGCGCCGACCCTTTGTGCGGCCTTCCGGGGTGAGTCCGAGCGGCCCCGGGAGAGGCGGAACCCCCGAGGAGCCTGGATAGCGTGGGGAGTTGGCGGGCGCCTCCGGTGGCCCGGAGTACCCGAGCGGTACGAGGAAGTGGAGAGCAGGCATGAGCGAGACGACCCCCGCGCGGACGCGTTCGGAGGAGGGACCGACGCCCGGAGGCGCACCGCGCCGACGGGTGAACCGGCGCGAACGCATCCTGCGCGCCGCCGCCGAGGTCTTCGCCACGCAGGGCTTCCACAACACCTCACTGGCGGACATCGCGGCGCTGCTCGACATCACCCCCGCCGGGGTGCTGCACCACTTCGGTTCCAAGACCGACCTGCTCACCGCCGTGCTGGAGCTGCGCGACAGCAACGACCCGGCGCCCGAGGGCAGAGCCATGCTCGACCACCTGGTCGCCACCGCACGCCGCAACGCCGAACGCCCGGGCACCACCCAGCTGTACGCGGTGCTCTCCGCCGAGAGCGCCACCGCCGAACACCCCGCCCAGGAGTGGTTCCGGGAGCGCTACTCCGTGCTGCGCGAGGAGGCGGAGGCGGCGGTCCTGGACCGGATCGGCCCCGAGCACCGGGAGGCCGCGAGCACGCCGGGCCCGCACGGCCACTCCCCCGCACGGTCGGCGGCCACTGCGGTACTCGCCGCCATGGACGGGCTCCAGGTGCAGTGGCTGCTGGACCCTGAGGCGGTGGACATGGCCGCCGTCACCGAGCTGGTGGTGGACGCCGTCGTCGCGCGGCTCACCCGCGAGGCCGCCGAGCACTGAGTACCCAGGACGACGCGAGGGGCGCCCCGGTGCCGTTCGCACCGTGACGCCCCTGGGCTCCGAGCCCTGCCTACCGGACTACAGGTCCTCGCCGTGCACGGGGCCGGGGGTCCCGTAGGTGGTCGACTGCGGTTCGGCGGTCTCGCTGCCGTCGAGCCACTCGTCCCAGGACTTCTGCCAGTAGCCCCAGCCGTTGTCCCACTCGAACTCGCGGTCGGTGCCGGTCGTGTCGAGGATGTCGCCCATCAGGGTGTTGTTGAAGAACCACTGGGCGTCGTCCATCCGCAGGTTGGTGCAACCGTTGGAGGTGTTGGCCGAGCCGATGGCACCGTTGTAGGACGCCTCGTGCACGAACTCGCCGCTGTTGGAGGTGCGGACCGCGTACTGCACGTCCACCCGGTAGGAGCCGGGGGCGTCCTCGGGGATGCCGACGGTCGCGGAGTCCATGGTGAGCTGCTCGTAGCGCTCCATCATCACGTGGGTGCCGGTCGTCGTGGTGTCGAAGCGACGGTTGGCCGCCCCGTTGCTCACCTCGATGACGCGTTCCTCTTCGCCGTCGATCTCGATGACCATCTCGTGGTCCGGCACGTGCATGGTCGCGATCAGCTCACGGCCGATCTCGAAGTCGATCTGGTAGTTGCGCACCCCGAAGACGCCCTCGGACGCCTCGACGCCCGCGAGGTTCAGGTCCACGGTGACGTTCTGGTACGGCTCCCAGTACTCCTCCGGCCGGAAGACCGCCATCTGGTCGGTGACCCAGTTCCAGGCGCCGACGGTCTCCTGCTCGGCCACCACGTTCATGGAGTTCTCGACCTGCGCCTTGTTGGTGACGGGCAGGTCGAAGTTGATCACCACGGGCATACCGACACCGACGGTGTCGCCGGAACTCGGGAAGTTGGAGACGAGTTCGAGGCGCTGCCCGGGGGCGGCCTCGTGGGTGGTGAACTCGGTGGTGAACTCGCTCTCCTCACCGGCCTCGTTCGCCGCCGTGGCGGTCACCACGATCTCCGAGCCGGGGCGCAGGTTCCAGTCGCTGACCCACTCCGTCTCGTCCTCGTTGAGGGTGCCGGTCATGTCGTAGAGGTCGCCCTCCCCGTCGCCTTCGCCCTCGGCCGCCGCCTCACCGACCACGACCTGCTCGACCTTGACGTCGGTGATGACACCGCTCTCGGCGTTCACCCGGATGGGGGTGTTGGGCGCGATCTCCTCGCTGCCGGTCTCCGGAGTGATGCTCAGCTCGGCCGGTTCGGCGTCGGGATCGGCGTTGCTCTGCGTCTCGGCGTCACCGGACGTACAGGCGGTCGCTGCGAGAGCGAGCGCCACCAGACCGATGCCGAACCGACGCGTCACCGCCGGGTGGGACTTCCCCGTCACGTCTGGACCTCCATAGCTGAAACTCGAACCCGACCTACTGCTCTGAGTAAGACGCTCCGGCACGGAAAAGGTTCTGAACTCGTGCGCATCGGTATAGAGCGGTTATCCGGGACGGTCCACCTACCGCTCCCGGAACGGCTGAGAATACACCCAGGGGGTACAGGGTCGGTCCACCGGGGGGCGGGGTTTGTGACCGTCCGGAAGCGTCTCCGCTTGCCCCTGCCATCATGCCCGACATAGAATCTTGTTCGTTCGCTCAGGTTGTTTCTCCCAGGAAACCTGTTCGATCGGACAACTTCTTCGGGGTCACTCCGACCCCACCCGTGACAAGGGGAAACGCATGCCCTGGTTCTGGCTCGCCGGAGCGATCGTCCTGGAAGTCTTCGCCACCACCTCCCTGAAACTCTCCGAGGGATTCACCCGACTCCTGCCCTCGATCTTCGTGGTCGTCGGCTACGTCGGCGCGTTCTACATGCTCTCCCAGACCCTCAACCGGGGCATGCCGCTCGGGGTCGCCTACGGGGTGTGGGCCGCGCTGGGGGTGGCACTCCTCGCCGTGATCGGGGTCCTCTTCCTCGGTGAGTCCCTGACCTGGATCCAGGTGGGCGGCATCGCCATGGTCATCGCCGGGGTCATGGCCCTGGAGATGGGAGGACAGCACTGACCGGCAAAATGGTGACGTGAGTACCAAGCCGGAGGACCCGGAGAACATCAGCGACGGCCGCCGACGCAAGGGCGAGCTGCGGCGTCGGCTGCTCCTGGACGCCACCATGAACGTCATCACGCGGGACGGCGTCGCCGCCGTCAGTCAGCGCCGGGTGGCGGCCGAGGCGGGGGTCCCGCCCAGCACCGTCACCTACTACTACTCCTGCGTCGACGACCTCCTGGTCGCCGCACTCACCAGGGTGAACGACTCCTACGTCGAGCACATGGACACCCTCCCCGACGACCCCGCCGAGGCCCTGCGCGGCTTCGCCGTCCTCATCGCGGAGGGCACCGGAACCGACCGGACCCACGCCCTGGCCGAGATGGAGCTGTTCCTCCTCGCCGCACGCCGCCCCGCCCTACGTGAGCAGACCGACCGCTGGACGGCGGCGGTGGACGCCTTCCTTGTGCCCTACCTCCCCGATCCCGAGGTCAGGGCCGGGGTGGCCGCGGCGGCCAACGGCTACTTCCTCTGCTGTTGCACCACCAGCCCCCCACCCGACGCCGACGAGGTCCACCGGGTCCTGCGCCGCCTCATCACCGGCTGACCCGGTCACCGCCTGCCCCGGTCACCGCCGTCCCGGACCATGTCCACCAGCAGCCGCAGCACGAACATCGCCGTGGCGGCCAGCAGCACCCACGCCAACAGGTTCAGCGCCTTGGTGTGCGTGGCCAGATCCGGCCAGGACACCCCCTGCGTCTCGGTGACGTTGAACAGCCCCACCGACATGAACCCCGTGACCACGGCCAGCAGCGTCATCACCGCGCGCCACACCACCGAGCGCAGGAGTCTTCGGTCCTCGGGGTGGGCGAACAACCGCGCCTGCACCGTGAACCGGCCCTTGTGCAGCTGGTCGGTGATCCGGTCCAGTCGGCGCGGCAGCCGTCTCAGCGTGGGCAGCAGGGCGATCAGCTCCGCCGACGCCATCTCCCGCAGGTTCCCCGTCCCCAGCTGCTCGGACATCCGGGCCCCGGCGTACCGCTTGGCCTCCGCCACGGTGTCGAACCCGGGCGAGAGGTGCACCAGCGTCCCCTCCAGCGTGGCCAGCGCGCGGAAGACCCCGGCCAGTTCCCCGGGCAGCACCAGCCCGAACCGGGTGACCAGCATCAGCAGCTCGGTGAACATCCGCATGCTCGCGGTGGCGCCCCCGTGCAGGTAGCGCGCCATGAACTGGCCGAGTGACCTCCGCAGCCGCTCCGCGTCGATCTCCCCCGGGTCGTCCACCACGTCCAGCAGGGTGTCGGTCAGCAGGACCGCGTCACCCCGGTCGATCGCCAGCAGCATCATCTGGAGGGCCTCCCGGGTCCTGGCGTCCAGACGCCCCACGGACCCGTAGTCCAACAACCCCACGCCGCCCCCGTCGAGCACCAGGATGTTGCCCGGGTGCGGGTCGGCGTGGAAGATCCCGCTCATCAACACCTGCTCCAGCAGGCAGTTCAGCAGGACCCTGGCGATCCGCTCCCCCTCCTCCGCCGAGAGGTCCCCGATACCCACCTGGGTCCCGTGCAGGCGCTCCATCACCAGCACACGGCGGCTGGTGTAGGCCTCGTAGACCTGCGGGATGCGCACCGCCGCACCACCCGTGGCGTCCGCGACCGCCGCGATGTTGGCGGCCTCCACCTCGAAGTCGAGTTCCTCCAGCAACGCCTCGGCGAACCCGTCGGCCAGATCGAGCACACCGATCGCGGGCCCCCAGTCGGTGTGCTCGTCGAAGCGGCGGGCCAGTCTGCGGATGATGTCCAGGTCCCGCCGGACCACCGGCACGATCCCGGGCCGCTGCACCTTCACCACGACCTCCTCGCCCCCGTGGAGCCGCGCCGGGTGGGCCTGCGCGATCGAGGCCGCGGCCAGGGGCTCGGGGTCGAACTCGGCGAAGACCTCCTCCAGGGGGCGCCCGAGCTCGCCTTCCACGCACTCGCGGATCCGCTCGAAGGGCACCCTCGCCACCTCGCTGTGCAGACGGCCCAGCTCCTCCACGAAGACCGGGGGCAGCAGGTCCCGCCGGGTGGCCAGCACCTGCCCCAGCTTCACGAACACCACCCCGGCCTCCTCCATGGACCGGGCCAGGGAACGCGCCAGTCGCCGCTGGACCGAGGTGTCCTCGATCCCCTTCCGCCCGCCCAGCACGTAGCCGCCCAGCCCGTGCCGGGCCAGGATCCACAGGATGCGCCGGTACCTGCCGAGCCGCCCGAACCAGTCGCGGGCCTCCCGGACCATGGCCAGCGGCCGGAACCGGGTGCCCCGGGGCAGCAGGAGCTCCAGGCCGACGAAGGCGAGCATGGCGCCCACCGCCATGGCGAAGAGCATCAGCGACATGTACCCGGGATCCTCCATGTCGGCCGGTTCGAGGGAGTTCAGCGCCTCGAAGCTGCCGTAGTAGGCCAGGATCGCGCCCACCGAACCCAGCGGAGCCCCGACCATCGCGGCCAGGGCCAGCCTCGGCAGGTTGAACGGCACGTCCATGAGCCGACTCGCCAGCTTGCCCAGGCCCAACAGGACCAGGACCAGCACGACCAGCGACACGACCTGGCTGACGACCATGCCGAACACCGAGGTCACGGTCAGTGATTCCATCAACGTCCTTCAGCCGGAGGAGAGGGGGGACCTTCAACACTGCCACCCCGGGGACACCGCCGACAGCCCCGATCCCCGGCCTGTGGACAACCCCGCGCCGCACTCCGCACACGCGAGGGGCCCACGGGTTTCCTCTCCCGTGGGCCCCTCTGCTCGGTCAGCGGATCAGCAGGTCAGCTCCCACGAGCACTCGATCTCGCCGCCGCCCGTGACCTCGGCGCGCTGCGCGAGCGTGCCCGTGCGGGCCTCGTTGCCCAGGTGCTCGGCAAGCCGGACCACCACGGCGTCCTGCACGCCGAGCGGGGCGCCACCGGTGTAGTCGTTGTTCACGACGCTGAAGTACAGCTCACCGCCGTCCGGGCCCTGCACGTAGCCCGACAGGGCGCTCACCCCGGACATCGTGCCGGTCTTGGCCTGGGCCGCGTTCTCGGCGGCGGTGCCGTGCATCCGGTTGGCCAGCGTGCCCCCGACGAACGGGTCGCTGTCGCCCGCCACCGGCAGCGAGTGGTGCCACACGTCGTACCAGGGGGCGTCCTGCGCGCTGTCGAGCAGGTCGACAACGGTGTTGGCGGTGACCAGGTTGCCCCGGGACAGGCCCGAGCCGTCGGTGAGGACCAGGTCCGAGGTGTCCAGGCCCAGCTGCTGGAGCGCGGTGTCCTCGGCGGCCAGCCCCGCGGCCCACGAGCCCTCGCCCGTGACCTCGCGGCCCAGGGTCTTGGTGAGCATCTCCGCGTGCCCGTTGTTGCTGAACTTCATGAGGGGGACCAGGACCTCGCCCAGCGGCATGGAGGTGTGCTCGCCCACGACCTCGGGGTCCTGCCACTCGGCGGGCACGTCGCCCTGGGCGACCTCGCCGTTCACGGTGACCCCGTTCTCCTCCAGGGCCCGTGCGAACAGGTGCCCGGCGAGTCCGGCGGGCTCGTCCACGGTGCGCAGCGCCACCACCGGGTCGGCGTTCTCCGACAGCGACCCGGTCACCTTGATGGTGTTGGTGCCCACCGGGCGGTCGATCGTGATGCCCTCGCCGCCGTCGGCGGGGGCCGTGACGGCCTGGTTGTCCAGCTCGACGTAGCCGTCGGCGGCACCCAGGTCCACGTTGACGGGGTCGCCCTCGGCGGCGCCCGTGACGGTCACCTCCGTCACGCCGGTGTCGTGGCGCTCGCCGTGCGCCACCGTGAGCGCGGAGATCTGCGCGGAGTAGGCGTACGGCTCGTCCTCGGGCCACCAGTCGTCCACGAGACGCTGGTCGTCGAACCACGAGTCGTCGGCGTACAGCTCACCGACCGAGGTGATGCCCGATGCGGCCACGTCCGCGGCGATGGCGTCGAGGTCCTCCGCGTTCAGGGTCGGGTCGCCGCCGCCGACCAGGTACAGCTCCGGCACGTCGCCCCGGCCCGGCTCCGCCACGACGGCCTCGGTCCCGAAGGTGTGCTCGGCTCCCAGCACCTCCAGGGCGGCGGCGGCCGTGAAGATCTTCGTGTTCGAGGCGGGCAACAGCTGGGTGTCCGCTTCACGCGAGTACAGCACCTCGCCGGAGTCGGCGTCGGTGACCACCACACCGGAGGTCGCGCCCTCCAGGGCCGGGTCCGCCAGGATGGCGTCGAGGTCGGCGCGCAGGTCGGCGGCGCGTTCACTCTGGTCGGCGGTGTCGGCCCACGCGGGTACGACCGGGGCGAGGGCCACCAACGGAGCGGCGGCGAAGGCGGTCAGCCATCGTCGGGGGGTAGTGGGGGTCATCTCTCTCCTCTGGGAGTACCGATCAGGAGAACCTAGCCGACGGTCGTCCGCACCGCCACAACACGACCGGCGATTCGGCCGTGACGCCCCGAAGCGGGGCACACACGCACGAGGCGGGCCGGGAGACCCCGACCCGCCCCGTGCCTAGATGAGCTCGATCGCCTTCGAGTAGTGGCACGCGTCCCGGTGCCCGGTGCCCCGGTCCCTCAGCTCCGGCGGCTCCTCCACGCACTTGGTGCGCTCCGCGTCCGAGAGCTCGTTGGCGAACTTCGGGCAGCGCGTCCGGAACCGGCAGCCCGAGGGCGGATCGGCCGGGCTCGGGATGTCACCGGTGACGGTGATCCGCTCCCGGGTCCGCTCCTTGACCGGGTCCGGCAGCGGGATCGCCGAGATCAGCGCCTGGGTGTACGGGTGCGCCGGCGAGCTGAACAGCTGGTCCGTCGTGGCCGTCTCCACCATCTTGCCGAGGTACATCACGGCCACACGGTCCGCGATGTGCTTGACCACCGACAGGTCGTGCGAGACGAACAGGTAGGACAGCCCCAGCTCGTCCTGGAGGTCCTCCAGCAGGTTGATCACGCCCGCCTGGATGGACACGTCCAGCGCCGAGACCGGCTCGTCCAGCACCAGCACCCGGGGGTTGAGCGACAGCGCCCGGGCCACGCCGATGCGCTGCCGCTGCCCGCCGGAGAACTCGTGCGGGTACCGCGACCCGTGCTCGGGGTTGAGCCCCACCAGTTCGAGGAGTTCGGACACCCGCTTCCGGGCGTCCCGGTGCCCGGTCCCGTGGATGCGCATGGGCTCCGCGATGATGTCCGCGACCGTCATGCGCGGGTCCAGGGAGGCGAAAGGGTCCTGGAACACCAGCTGGAGGTCCTTGCGCAGCGGCCGCATCCTGCGGTCGGACAGCCCGTGCAGCGGCTGACCCAGGTAGGTGACCTCGCCCGAGGTGAGCTTGATCAGGTTCAGCAGCAGTCGCGCCGTCGTGGACTTTCCGCAGCCCGACTCGCCCACCAGCGCGAGGGTCTCCCGCTCGCGCAGGTCCAGGGAGATCCCGGAGACCGCCTGCACCGCGCCGACCCTGCGCCTCAGCAGCCCCTTGGAGCGGATCGGGAAGTGCTTGACCAGGTCGGTGGCGGTGAGCAGGACCTCGGGTCCGGCCGCGCCGGAAGCCTCTCGGTCGCTCTCCGCGTCCAGCTCCCCCAGGTACTCCTCGCGGGCCTCGGCCACCTGGGACTCGGCGGCCTCCACCTCGGCCACGGACCCCACGCCCTCGGTGTCCACGGAGGTCGCCCGGAACAGGTCGCCCGCCTCCGCGCCGACCAGTTCCTCGCTGAAGTGGCAGGCGGCGGTGTGCCCGGAGAGCCCGTCGCCCGTCCCCCTCTCCGGTGCCCCGTTCTCGATGACCAGCAGTCGGGGCTCCTCCTCGTGGCAGCGCTCCCTGGCCATGGGACAGCGCGGCGCGAACCCGCAGCCCCCCGGCAGGTCCCGCAGCGAGGGCGGGGTTCCGAGGATGGGGGTGAGCCGGTCGCCCCGGTCGCCGTCCAGACGCGGCAGCGACCCGAGCAGCCCCAGCGCGTAGGGCATGCGCGGCCGGTAGAAGACCTCCTCCACCGACCCCATCTCCACGATCCGGCCCGCGTACATCACGCCCACCCGGTCGACCTGCCCGGCCACCACGCCGAGGTCGTGGGTGATGAGCACCAGGGCGGCCCCGGTCTCCTGGCGGGCCCGCTGGAGGGCGTCCAGCACCTGCGCCTGGACCGTCACGTCGAGCGCCGTCGTGGGCTCGTCCGCGATGATCACGTCCGGGTCGTTGGCCATCGCGATCGCGATCACCACGCGCTGGCGCATACCGCCGGACAGCTCGTGCGGGTACTGCCTGAGCCGCTGCTCGGGGGAGGGGATGCCCACGATCTCCAGCAGCTCCAGCGCCCGCGCCATGGCGACCTTCTTGCCCACCTTGCGGTGGGCGAGCACCGCCTCCGCGATCTGGTAGCCGATCGTGTAGACGGGGTTGAGCGAGGTCAGCGGGTCCTGGAAGATCATCGCGATCCGCTGTCCCCGGACCTCGCTGATCCGCTTGTCGTCGAGCCCGATGATCTCCTGGCCCAGCAGCCGGGCCGAACCCTCCACCCGCGCGTTCCTGGGCAGCAGGCCCATGATCGCCATGGACGTCACGGACTTGCCCGACCCCGACTCCCCCACGATGCCCAGGGCCTCGCCCCGGCGCACCTTGTAGGAGACCTGCCGGACCGCGGGCAGCGGGCCGTCGTCGGAGGGGAAGGTGACGCTGAGGTCGCTGACCTCCAGCACCACGTCGTCGGTGTCCGCCACGGCGGTGTGTCCCTTGTTCTCGTACTCAGTCGTCATCGCCGCACCCTGGTCTGTCGTGGGTCGAGGGCATCTCGGAGGCCGTCACCGATGAAGTTGATCGTCAGACAGATCAGCACCAGCAGCACACCCGGCGGATAGAACAGCCACGGGCGCGTGGACACCGCCGTGCGCGCGCTGCCGATCATCTGGCCGAGCGAGATGTCCGGCAGCTGGATGCCCAGCCCGAGGAAGGACATGCCCGCCTCCGCGAGGATGGCCACCGCCACCAGCAGGGTGGCGGCGACGATGATCGGCCCCGCCGCGTTGGGCAGCAGGTGCCGGAGGATGATCCACGGCGCCGAGGCCCCCGACGCGCGGGCCGCCTCCACGAACTCCTGCTCCCTCAGGGACAGGACCACGCCGCGCACCACGCGGGCGATGGTGGCCCACGAGAAGATCGAGATGATCAGCGCGATGGCGGACCACGAGGTCCCGGCCCCGCTGTTGCCCGCGATCGCCGCGGCGGCCACGAGCAGCGGGACGATCAGGAAGATGTCCACGACGCGCATCATGAACGCGTCCACCCGGCCGCCGTAGTAACCGGCCGTGGCACCCCACACGGAGCCGACCGCGGTGGACAGCAGCGAGACGGTGAAGGCGACCTTCAGGGTCTGCTGGGCGCCGCGCATGAGCTGGCCGAGGACGTCGTGTCCGGCGGCCGAGGTGCCCAGCGGGTGGACCCCGGACGGCGGCTGGTTGCTGGGGATCTCCTTGTAGACCGTGTGGTCCCAGGTCCAGAGGAAGGGTCCGACGAACGCGAACAGGGCGATGATCGCCAGGAGCACCAGGCTGATCATCGCGGGCCGGTGTCGGGTGAACCGGATCAGGATGGTCTGGAGCTGGGTCTGGTCGGCGCTGCTCTTCTTCCGCTTCTTCGCCGGGTCACGGCGCGCGCTCTTCGACATGCCGTTCTCACTCATAGCGAATCCTCGGGTCCAGCACGGCGTACAACAGGTCGGCCACCAGGTTGGCCAGGATGACGATGGTGCCGCTGAGCAGCAGCCATCCCATCAGCGCGAAGGAGTCGTTGTTGTCCACCGCGGTGATGAAGAAGTCACCCAGACCGCGCCACTGGAAGACCACCTCGGTGAGGATGGCCCCGTCGATGACGCCCGCGACGCCGATCGCCACCACGGTGGTCAGCGGGATGAGCGCGGTGCGCAGCGCGTGACGCCTGATGACCGTGTGGTTGCGCAGCCCCTTGGCCCGGGCCAGGCGCACGTAGTCGCTGTTCATCACCTCCAGCATCGAGGTGCGCTGGTAGCGGCTCCACGAGGCGAAGCTGATCAGCATGAGCACGATGGTGGGCAGCGCCATGTGCGCGAAGGCGTTGAGGAACTGGTCCCACAGCGGCGCGCCCTCGGCTCGGAACCGCCCGTCACCGATGGTGGCGAACACCTGGTCGCCCACCAGCTGGTTGAACTTGACCCCCGCCGCCTGCATGATGCCCGCGAACCAGAAGGTCGGCAGTGCCAGGGCGAGGAAGCCGACGAACGTGAGGGTGTAGTCCAGTTTCGAGTACTGGCGCAGCGCGCTGATCACACCGGTGATGATCGCCAGGCCGAGCGCGAAGACCATGGACGCGCCCACCAGGCGCAGGGTGGTCCACAGGCGTTCCGCGATGGCCGCACCGATGTCGTAGTGGGGGCCCTGGGTGGAGGGCCCGAACTCTCCCTGGAGCAGTCCGATGTCGCCGTTTCCGCCGATTCCGGTCACCCACAGCCAGTACCGCTCCGGCATGGAGCGGTCGAGGTAGAGCCGCTCCTCCGCCTGTTGCAGTACTTCCTCTGTGGGCGGTGGCTGGGCCATCCGGACGTCGGCGAGCGGGTCACCGGAGATGTCGATCATCACGAAGGTGAGGATGGATGCGAGGACCAGGACGGGGAGCGCGCCCAGGATGCGCCGCATCGTGTAAACGAGCATGGGAGTGATCCTTCAGGGGTGGACGAGGACCGGTCCGGCCCCGGGAGGGTGTCCCGGGGCCGGACCTGGGTGGTTCGCCGGACTAGCTGGCGACGTCCCACTCACCGATGTTGTACGTGGCTCGGTAGCTGGACTGAAGGTTGTCGTGCACGTTCACGAGGCGGTCGGAGTTGGCGAAGAAGTAGTTCGGCTCCGCCATGATCGGGAGGACGTAGGCCTCCGGGACCAGGATCTCCATGGCCGCGTTGGCGTGCTCGGCGGCGGTGTCGAGGTCGGGGGCGTTGGCCACCTGGCCGACCAGTTCGTCGACCTCGTCGTTGGCGTAGCCGCCGAAGTTGCTGCCGCTCTCGGAGCTCCAGTACTGCTCCGGGACGGAGACGAAGTACGGGGAGCCGGACCAGCCGTACTGGACGATGTCGTACTCCGCCGCGGCGAGCATCCCGCCCAGGTCGTCGGTCATCTCGATGTTGGTGGTGATACCGAGCTCGGAGAGCTGGGCCTGGATGAGCTGGACCGAGGTGTTGCGCACGGTGGAGTCGGTGCTGCGCAGGCGGAACGGGCCGATCTCCTCACCGTCGAGGGTGAGGGTCCCGCCGTCGAGCTCGTAGCCAGCCTCCTCGAGGATGCCCTTGGCCTCGTCGAGGTCACCGGTGCCCTGGGGCTCGTCCGCGAAGTGGTCGACGAAGTAGGGGCTGTCGTTGCCGAAGACGTGGTTGTTCTTCAGCTCGTACTCCGGGTAGCCGGCGCCGAAGTTGCGGTTAGCGATGTCGTCCCGGTCGATCGCGGTGAAGATGGCGCGACGCAGTTCGACGTCCTGGAGCGCCTCGTTCTTCAGGTTGAGGTCGACGTGCTCCCAGGTGGCGCCCTCGGCGACGGTCAGCTCGGCGTTGGCGATGTCCTGGAGCTGGAGGATCACGTCCTCGCTGTAGTCGGCCGGGTTGGCCCCGTCGATCTCGTTGTTGACGAAGGCGTTCACGAAGGTGCCCTCGTCGGTGTTGTACGGCATGGTGATCTTGTCGAGCGGGGGCGCGTCACCGAAGTAGTTCGGGTTCGGCTCCTTGACGACCTCGTTCTCCAGGTCGCCCGCGGTGATCTGGTACGGGCCGCCGGACCACTCGGGGCGCTCCGCGTGCAGCCAGTCGTAGTACTCGCCCAGCTGGTCGGGATCGTCGACGTCCCAGCCGTTCTCGTCGGCCAGGTGGGCGGGCAGGAAGCCGCCGGACTGGCTGTGGGCGTCGAACAGCCCCATCCACTCCGGGTCGGCCAGCCCCTCCTTCAGCTTGAAGGTGGCGGTCTTGCCGTCGACCTCGACCGACTCGACCTTGTCGTTGCTGGCCGCGGCGCGGGGGTCGCAGCCGCCGCAGTAGCCCTCGTCGGGCGAGGTGCCGAGCATCCAGGAGACGCGCAGGTCCTCACCGGTCATCGGCTCGCCGTCGCTCCACACGGCGTCCTCGGCGAGGGTGATGGACCACTCGAACGGACCCTCGTCGGGGTCGTCGTTGATGAGCTCGGGCTCCTCCGCGAGGACGTTCATGTCGTACTCGTAGGTCGCGTCCGGCTGCCACTGCCCGGTGTAGGGGAGCACACCGGAGAGCATCTGGATGACGTAGACGCTGCCGCCCGCGAGGCTGGTGGCCTGCCAGGCGCCGGGGAGGCTGTTGATGACCCAGGTGACCTCCTTGGCTCCGCCGTCGCCACCGTCACCCCCTCCGCCTCCGCAGCCGCTGGCCACCATGACCGCTGACGTCGCCGCGGCGGCGAGTGCCAACGTCTTTCGGCGCTTGAACATAGTCACACCCTTGATCACTCATGCGAACAGGCCACGGGTTGGTGCCCACGGGGCACAACCCACCAAAACTAGGCGATTAGTCGATTAGAAGACCATTAAGGGAAATGTCTGTATAGCCCCAATGCCGGTTTCGTGACCCATCCGCAACCGGCCCGCGCTCCCGCACGCCAGAACGGGTCACGAACTCTCAATACACCGGCAACAACCAGGACATCCCCACATCATGCCAGGTCAAGCGGACAACTGGAACAGGGGCCCAGGTGAGCGGGATTCGGACACACCGGAAAAGCATTGGGGATCAATCAAGGACTTCCACAGCAAAAGCACAAACGTAAACGCCGTTTAACTACGGCCTCGGCGCACGCAACTACCGAGAGAGAACAGGACAAACAACTCAAACTTCACATGCGACTCAATACATACACCCGGAGGCATCTAATGCCCCCTGCCCCACCCTCGCCTTTCCTGGCGAGATATTCATGGGACAACCCGATCATCACTTCACCAAAGGGGACACGGGGGAGGAAACCTCCTTGCGCCTGTCCTGAACCCCACGCGCGAACCGACCGAAACCGCGATGCTTGCACCCGCGAAGCGGATAGGGTTCCCAGTGACGACCTCCGTCATCCTCAGCGCCCCGCCCAGCGAGAGAGGCATCCGCCGTGTCCGAACCGGTCCGCCTGGTCTGCCCCGTAGGCCGCAAGTACGTGGAGCTGTGGGGTGGTTACGCTCTGGTGGCCCTGGGCGTCGTGGTCGTGGCCGTCGACCCCACGCACTGGGCCAACATCGTGCTCGGCGTCATCCTCGTGCTCCTCGGCGCCGCCTCGGCCGTCGACGGACACCGGATCAAGGCCCCGGTACTGGAGGTCACCGAGGACGAGTTCCGCTACCGGCGCGGCGCCTACGTCGTCCGGGTGCCCTTCGTCGACATCGGCTCCTACTACGTACTCCCCGGCCGCATCCGCTCCCTGGGCCTGTGCGACCACACCGGGCGCCCCAAGCGCTTCCCCTCGCTCAAGAGCCGCCGGACCTCACGCACCTACCTGCCGCTGACCGGGATGACCAACCCGGCGAGGGTGGAGGCCTTCATGGCCGTGGCGGGCATCCCCCCGCGCAAGCGCTCGCTCTCCTCCTGACGTCCGAAACCCCACCCCGAGCGGTCACGACAGAGCAGTCATCTGTGAACACAACAGATCATTTCGCCCACACGCGCCTCAGGAACATACCGACGCAAGGCAGCTTCATCTAGTCTCGATGGGGTGAAGCAGTCCAGAATCACCGCCATCCTGACCGTCGCGGGGATGCTCGCGGCCATGTGGGTCCTCGAGATCCTCGACACCCCGCTCGGGGGACACCTCGACCGGCAGTTCGGTATCCAGGCCCGCAACGCCGACGCACCCTGGACCGTGCTGACCGCGCCCTTCATGCACGGCAACTTCGCCCACCTGATCGGCAACTCACTGCCGTTCCTGGTGCTCGGAGCCCTCGTCGCCTTCAGCGGCCTGGGCCGGTTCCTGCTCACCACGCTGATCGTCGCCGTCGTCAGCGGCGTCGGCGTGTGGCTCTTCACCCCCTCACACGTCGTGACGGTGGGAGCCAGCGGGCTGGTCTTCGGCTACTTCGGCTACACGGTGCTGCGCGGCATCATCGAACGCCGGACCGTCGACATCGTCATCATGATCTGCGTGGTCATCTTCTACGGAACGATGATCTGGGGGGTCCTGCCCCAGCACCCCGGAGTCTCCTGGCAGGCGCACCTGTTCGGCTTCCTGGGCGGGCTCCTGTCCGCCTACGTGCTGCCCAGGCGCGACAAGCCGGGCCAGGCCAACCAGGGGAGCATCGGTGGCGCCCAGGGCGGCTACTACGCCCCCTGATCCCACACGCACCGCACACGACGGGGCCGCCTCCCCTCCGGGAGACGGCCCCGTCGTCGTGTCCGGACCGGTCAGAACTCCAGGCCCTCGGCGGCCTCCATCAGCGTGCGCTCCAGGAACAGCGGGTTCTGGGCGAGCCACTGACGCGCGCCGGCGGCGGGGTCGGTGACCCCGGGGCCGACCGTGAGGGCCTCCAGGGAGGCCAGCTCCTCGTCGTCCATGGTCCAGTCGCGCATCCACCCGGCCAGCTCGGGGTAGTCCTCGGCGAACCCCGCGCGGCCGATCGAGTGCAGCCCCTCGGTGCCGCCCATCCCGCCCTGCGGGTCCTCGAGGTCCCGTAGCTCGTACTGGGCGTAGGCCGGGTGCGGACGCCACAGCGTCACGACGATCGGCTGCTCCTCAGCGATCGCCGCGTCCAGCCGCTCCATCATCCCCGCGCCCGACGACGTCTCCAGCTCGAAGCCCTCGTCCAGCCCGTACAACGGCATGGCCTGGTCCCGCGTGACCTGGGTCAGGCCCGCGCCCGGCTCGATGCCGACGATGGTGCCCCCGAGTTCGTCGGCGTGCGCCGGGAGGTCGTCGATCTCCCGCACGCCCTCCATGTACTCCGGGACCGCGAGCGTGAGGACGGCGTTGTCGTACCAGGAGCCCAGGCTCTCGATGCTGTCCCGGTGCTTCTCCATGTACTCGTGGTGGGTGACCGGGAGCCACATGTCGAGGTACAGGTCGAGATCCCCGTCGGCCACCCCCTGGAAGGCCGGGGCGACGTCGACCTCGGTCACGGTGACGTCGTAGCCCTTCTCCTCCAGGATCGCCTCCCACATGTGGGTGACCGCGACGGCCTCCTCCCAGGGGATCAACGCGATGTCGACCTCCCGGAGGTCCTCACCGGCGTCCGCCCCGTCGGAGTCCCCCGAGCAGGCGGACAGCAGGAGCGCACCGCTCAGACCGGCGGCGGCCAGTCCCGTTCCTCGGCTACGACCGACCTTCATGTAATCGTTTCCCTCGCTACGCACACGTGCGGAGCCGACCGAAGAGAGGGGAGCCCGAGGGGGCCATCGGTACGGCTCCGGAACTTCGCCCAGACGAAGGCCGCCCCCACACTCGGTGAAGGCGGCCGTCATCGTATGTCTACCCCATCAAAAGGGGCGAGTGGTACACCCCGTGACGGGGGACACACTCTGAGTCCTAGAAGTTCAGGCCCTCGGCGTCGTCGCCCAGGGTGCGCTCCAGGAACTCGGGGTTGTCGGCGAGCCACTGGCGGGCGCCGGCGTCGGGGTCGTCGACGTCGTCACCGACGGTCAGCGCCTCCAGGCTGGCCAGCTCGTCGTCGCTCATGTCCCAGCCCTCGAGCCAGGAGGCGAGCTGCGGGTAGTCGTTGGCGAAGCCGTCACGGCCCACCGCGTGGATCGTCTCGGCGTCGCCCATGAGGCCCTCGGGGTCCTCGAGGTCCTTCAGGTCGTGCTTGGCGTAGGCCGGGTGCGGACGCCACAGCGTCACGACGATGGGCTCCTCGTCGGCGATCGCGGAGTCCAGCTCGGCGAGCATCGCCGCACCGGAGGAGGTGACCAGCTCGAAGTCGTCGTCCAGCTCGTAGCCCGGCATCGCGGAGTTCTGGGTGGTCTCGGTGAGACCGGCGCCCGGGTCGATGCCGACGATCCGGTTGTCCAGCTCGTCCGCGTGGTCGAGCAGGTCGGGGATCGAGTTGACGTCCTCCATGTAGGTGGGGACGGTCAGCGTGAGGATCGCGTTGTCGTACCAGGAGCCGAGGTCCTCCAGCTGGTCCCCGTAGTCGTCCCAGTACTGCTGGTGGGTGGCGGGCAGCCAGGTGTCGAGGAACAGGTCCACGTCGCCGTTGGCGGCGCCCTGGTACATCGGGGCGACGTCGACGTCGGTGACCTCGACGTTGTAGCCCTTCTCGCCCAGGATGGCCTCCCACATGTGGGTGACCGCGATCGCCTCCTCCCAGGCGATCAGCGCGATGTTGACGTCCTGGAGGTCGTCACCCGTGCCCGAACCGCCCTGGCCCTCGCCGGAGCCGCCGGTCAGGTCCTCGCCGTTGCCGCCACAGGCGGTCAGGAGGAGCACCCCGCTCATACCGGCCGCGGCCAGGCCCATCATGCGCTTACGGCTGTACATCTGGATTCCTTCCATCAGGACTGCTCGAAAAAGACCGGTGTCAGGAACTGCTGACCCTGGCCTGAGGACTCTTGCGGGTGACGGCGGCGGTCAGTCGGTCCAGGAAGATCGCCAGGATGACCACGGCGATTCCGGCCTCGAAGCCCAGCGCGCCGTCGTTGCGGGTGATGCCCTGGTAGACCTGGCTGCCGAGGCCGCCCGCGCCGACCATGCCCGCGATGACGACCATCGACAGGCCCAGCATGATGACCTGGTTGACGCCGGCCATGATCGTCGGCAGGGCGAGCGGGAGCTGGATGCCGGTGAGGATCTTGCGCTTGGGCGCGCCGAAGGCCTCACCCGCCTCGACGAGCTCCTTGTCGATCTGCCGGATGCCGAGCTCCGTCAGGCGCACACCGGGCGGCATCGCGAACACGATGGTCGCGACCACACCGGGCACCGCGCCGATGGAGAAGAAGAAGATCGCCGGGATCAGGTAGACGAACGCCGGGAGCGTCTGCATCAGGTCCAGGACCGGCTTGGCGACCTTGCTGACGTAGTCGTTGTAGGCGGCCAGGATGCCGATCGGGATCGCGATGACCACGGCGATGAGGCTGGCCACCAGGACCAGGCCCAGGGTGTCCATGGCGTTGGTCCACTGGCCCACCGAGGCAACGACGGTCAGGGCGACCAGCGCGAAGACGCCCAGGCGCCACCCGGCCACCGAGAGCGCGAGCAGGCTCAGCAGCAGGATCATCAGCAGGGACATCGGGTTGGTGACCAGCATGGGCAGGACCAGCCAGCCCAGCAGCACCAGCGCGAGCCAGCCGCCCGCGACGATCCCCGTGCGCACCCGGTTGGCGCGGTCCACCAGGCCCAGGGCCGCCGTCGCGATCAGGAAGACCAGCGAGACGACGAAGGTGGGCTCGACGTTGGTGTCGAACAGGTTCATGGCCCAGACGAAGAGCCCCGGAACGCTGTTGATGAAGCCGGTCACCAGGGAGAACTGCGCCTCCGCGATGTACAGGAGGGAGATCACCACGACGATGGCGAGCAGCGGCACCCGGCGCGAGCGCACCAGCGGGACCGCGATGATCACGGCCGCGATGAAGGCGAGCTGTCCGGCCGCCGGTTCGACGAAGAAGGACGACAGGACCGAGACGGCCCAGCGGATGAAGTCGCCGGTGAGGTCGAAGAACAGCCCGAAGTTGCTCTTCAGCCAGGAGTTGAACGCCTCGAAGCCGTCACCGATGGGCAACGACGGAGGGAAGTTGACGGGGGTCACTTGGCCACCTCCTGGACCAGTGCGGCGAGCACCGACTCACGGGTGACCATGCCCAGCACCTCGTCGTCGGCCGAGACCACACGGAGGCGGTTCTCGGTGGCGACGCTGGTGAACAGGTCAGCGACCAGAGTGTCCGCGGCAACCTGCGGGGCGCCGTCGTCGACGGCGACGTCCGCGAGCGCCTCGGCGGCGGTCAGCACGCGACTGCGGTCCACGTCCTCCACGAACCGCTCGACGTACTCGTTCGCGGGCGAGTTCAGGATCTCCGACGCCTCACCGATCTGGGCCACGCGACCGTCCCGGAGCACGCAGATCCGGTCACCGAGGCGCATGG
Organism: Nocardiopsis sp. iso_237; assembly: GCF_056173345.1. Lineage (NCBI taxonomy): Bacteria > Bacillati > Actinomycetota > Actinomycetes > Streptosporangiales > Nocardiopsidaceae > Nocardiopsis > Nocardiopsis sp. iso_237. The sequence goes on from NZ_CM149669.1 coordinate 6,131,774, forward strand.
CCTCGTTCAGGTCGTGGGTGATGAAGATGATGGTCTTGCCCAGCGTCTCCTGGAGCTCCAGGAGCTGCGTCTGCATGTCCCGCCGGATCAGCGGGTCGAGCGCGCTGAAGGCCTCGTCCATCAGGATGATGTCGGTGTCGGCGGCCAAGGCGCGGGCCAGGCCGACGCGCTGCTGCATGCCGCCGGAAAGCTGCTGCGGGAGCTTGTCCTCCCAACCCTCCAGCCCCACGAGGGCGAGGGTCTCCTTGGCCTTGGCGTAGCGCTCGGCGCGGGAGAACCCGCGCAGCTCCAGCCCGTAGGCGGCGTTCTCCAGCACCGACCGGTGGGGAAGCAGGGCGAAGTGCTGGAAGACCATGCTGATCTTCTCGCCCCTGAGCTTCAGCAGGTTCTTGCGGCTGAGCGTGGTGATGTCCACGCCGTCGATCTCGACGGAGCCGGACGTGGAGTCGAGCAGTCCGTTGAGCATGCGGATCAGGGTGGACTTCCCCGAACCCGACAGGCCCATGACGACGAAGATCTCGCCGGGTTGGACCTCGAAGGACACGTCGATGACGGCTGCGGTCACGTCGAGGTCGGCGATGGTGTCACGGTGACTGCCGTCCGCGAGCCGTTCCACGGCCGCCTTCGACTGCTTACCGAACACCTTGTACAGGTGGTCTGCGCGTACTACTGGCACGGTCTCCTCTAAGGGGCTGTCCCTGTCGCGAGGCCGGGCCGGGTGTGTGCACCCAGCGCTCGACCTGCGGTTACCTCAGGTAGCCGGTCCGCGCAGAGCCCCCTCCGTGCGCGCCCGAATCGGGCGAAACCACTACCTGGTTCACGTCGGGGCGCCACCTTACCGAGATATGAACGCACAGTTCAGGCGGCATGTCACTACCAGATAACGTGTTTAACCGCCATAAAACCCGTCTGCCGACCTGCGGCAAGGGATGGCGACCTCGAAAAACACGCGTATGTGATCTATGCCACTGACCATTTTATGGTGACTTGGATCACAATTCCGCGACATGCACTCAATGCGACAGAACGTGTCAGTACATAACCGTACCGTAAGCGTTTCCGCGGGACCAGAGGAGACCGTCCAGCTAGCCCTCGACGATCCGGGTCCGCGCGAAGTTCTGGTGCGAACGCGACGGTGTGGGCCCGCGCTGCCCCTGGTAACGGGAGCCGTAGGCCGCCGAACCGTACGGACGCTCAGACGGAGAGGTCAGCCTGAACATGCACAGCTGGCCGATCTTCATGCCCGGGTAGAGCTTGATCGGGAGCGTGGCCACGTTGGAGAGCTCGAGGGTGACGTGCCCGGAGAAACCGGGGTCGATGAACCCGGCCGTGGAGTGGGTCAGCAGACCCAGCCGCCCGAGGGAGCTCTTGCCCTCCAACCGGCTCGCGATGTCGTCCGGGAGGGACACCACCTCGTAGGTGGACGCCAGCACGAACTCGCCGGGATGGAGGATGAAGGCCTCCTCCCCGTCGGTCTCGACGAGCCGGGTCAGGTCCGGCTGCTCCACGGAGGGGTCGATGTGGGGGTACTTGTGGTTCTCGAAGACCCGGAAGAACCGGTCGAGGCGGACGTCGATACTCGACGGCTGGACAAGAGAGGGGTCGAAGGGATCGATCCGGACCCGCCCGGAGTCGATTTCTGACCTGATATCGCGATCGGAGAGCAGCACGCTCCGAACCTACCGCCTGCGAGAACGGGCCGAGGGCAGCACTCGACACCCCACCGACTTGCCTACCGGGCCCAGAGTTGGGCTAGGATAGCCAGCGTTGGACAGCCCCCGAGGCGACCCGACGCGGATGTAGTTCAATGGTAGAACTTCAGCTTCCCAAGCTGATAACGCGGGTTCGATTCCCGTCATCCGCTCCAGCACGAGAACGGCCCCTGGTCGCGAGGACACCTCGCCCACCAGGGGCCGTTCTCGTTTCGGGAGCGCCCGGACGTCGTTACTCCCCGACGAACGTCTGGGCCAGCAGTTCCTTCGCCAGTTCCGTGGAGAGCTGCGCCAGTGCTTCGCCATGACGGCCAGGACCGAATGCGGCGCCCGGGGAGATGCGCGCCGCGAGCTCTTCCAACAGGCCGGCGACGACCATGGCGCGTAGCTCCGTGATAACCACGTCACCGGGCGCCCCGTCAGAAGGCCGCGCCTGCGGACTACGGTCTCCATCGAGCCGCCGTCGCAGATCATCCGCCCGCTGCGCCAGAGAGATCGACTCCGCTCGATCACTCACGTACCGCTTCGCGGTGAGCGAGTACTCGAACGGATCGGGCGTTTCACGCTCAGTGTCGACCGACGTCGACGTGTCGCCCGCCAAGACCGCACGCAGATTCCGCAGCGCCGCGTCGACGCGTTGCGGCGAGCCGTCCGCCTCCGGCATCGCGTCGAGTACGCCGATCGCGGCGTCCCGTAGACACACGTAGTCGGCTCGAACCCTGTCGTCAGTCATCCTTGCTCCCAGCTCGCGTTCGGCACATCTCCGAGGCCCGGACGCACTCCGTCATCCTGTCCCCCGAGTGACAGCGGCACGGCTGGAACGCCGGCCACTGCACAATTTCAGACGCTCCCTCTATGTATAATGGCGTATCACACAGTTCGTCGTGATACCCGTTATCTATCGTGGTACCCCTCCGCCCACCCTGGCGGTTCGGCAGGGGCGTGTGCCTTCGCGGCCGCGCGAAGCCAAGGACCAGAATCCACGTCGACCCCCGTGCGCTCGCGACGCATGCGATCCGTCGTCCTGCTCTGTCACCACGAACCCGCGGCAGAGGCCCTGATTCCGGGCGCCCGTGGCAGAGCTTGTCGCACCGTCATTCGTGCTCGGCGTGGTCTCACCAGTGGGTCCGCACGCCGGGTGCCGCAGAGCTGCCGTTCACCATCGGCCTCAGCCCCAGGCGGGAACTCTCAACTGTGCGCGAGCATCCAATCCCGGATCGGTCTCCGGAGAACGCCCCTGAGGAGCAACCAGTGATGGACGAGTACGCGCGGTTGTCGCGCGAGTGGAAGGCAGCGCGCAGCGAGGGCGCGCGATCCTTGCTGGAAACAGTCCTGATGGACACCGCGAGGGAGATCGTGACCCAGGGGCAGACCCCACCCCTGCCACCTTGGGCGGACGGCCCTCCGGGCAGCGACTCGTGGCGCAGCAGGTGGACCTTCCAGTACTCCTCGTCCGGGTCTGACGGGTGGAAACTGTCCGACGCCGACAACGAGCTCACCTTCCAATGGGAGATCCTCCCGCAAGCGATGGCAGGCGTGAGCAGGCCAGCGGACCCCCTGATCGCCTACATCGGTGGGCAGGCGGCCTCCGGCAAGACCACTGCCCAGCGCGCGGCCATGGAGCGTATGGGGACGGAAGGCGCTCTCACCGCAGACTTCGACTCCCTGCTCGAGTTCTCCCCGATGTACCGGACGCTGATGGCGGAGGACGACCGCAGTGCCGCCAGGCAGGTCGGCGGTGACGCTTGGGTGTGGATGAACAGGATCATCGACACCGCCCGGGAGAACAGACTGAACCTGGTGCGTGAGAGCGCGATGGGCGGCGCGGAGGGTGCGGTCCGCGACGCCAGGAGGTTCCGCGCTCTCGGTTACCGGGTGGAAGCCGACGTGATGGCGGTTCCCGAAGCGCTCAGCAGGCTCGCGAACCTCAACCGCTACCAGCGGATGCGGGATGAGCTCGGGTACGGTCGCCTGGTCGCCAAGCGCATCCACGACGAAGCGTTCTCCGGTCTCCCGCAGACCATGCGGGCCGTCGACGATCTGTCTTTCCTTGACGCGTGCACCCTTCGCCGGTGGGGCGGCGGCGTCGCGTACTCGAATTCCCTGGACTCCGAGGGCAACTGGAAGGGTCCGGCGGGAGCCGCGGACACCCTGGAGAAGGAACGACTCCGGCCGTTCACCGAGGAGGAGGCCCGCTGGTTCAGGGAGACCTACGCCTACCTCGACGCCAACCTCACGGACGAGTTCCGGCCGGAACTCCTGGAGATCGCCGCGTTGGCCGCACGACACGGTGTCGAGGTCGCCGGTCAGACCATGTCGGTGGACAGTACCCGTGAGCCAGCAGACGTGAAGCGCGTGGGCACCACGGACCAGGAGCCACAGGCCGCACTCGTCCAGAAGCGCCAGCACCTGCTCCAGGACTACCAGCAGCGTCTGGCCGAGACTCACCCTGCCGACGGCGAAGCGGTCTGGCAGGAGTTCTCCGAGGAATGGGCGCGGTTGAATCGTCAGGACGGCGGCACAACCGGACTGCGAGTCCTCGCCTACTGCACGGAGTGGGATCCCCACAAGGGCGGCATCGTGGCCGTCAACCGCAACCTCGTCGAAGGGCTCGCGGCCGCCGGGCACGAAGTCTTCGTGCGCGTCGGGCATGAGGTGCCACCTGACCTTCCCGGCGACCGCATCCACCTCATTGGGCCCAGGCAGTACGACCCCGGTCGAAGTGAGCAGGAACAGCTCGTCTACGACGGCGAGGAACTTCCGTCGGACGTGGACGCCATCATCGGGCACAGCCGCTACTCCGGCCCCGAAGCGTTGCGGGTGCGCGACGAGAGGTACCCGGACACTCCGTTCGTCCAGGTGGTCCACATGGTGACCGGTGCGCTGGCCCGAGTGGCGAAGCGGCCGGACCTGGAGGTCGAGTTCGAGGGCATCGAGCGCCGCATGGTCGCCTCTGCCGACATGGTCGCCGGGGTCGGCCCGGCGCTGGCGGAGGAAGCCCACCGGCTCGCCGTCACCAACCCCGGCGATCATGTTCCCGCCGTCCACCAGATCATCCCCGGCGTTCCGTTCGAGGAGCAGCGGCTCCCGCCCTGGGACGGGGAACGAACACGCCACGTGTTGCTGGTCGGCCGCGGTGACGCCCCGCAGAAGGGCGCCCATCACGCCGCCCTGATGGTCCGCCGGTTGCTGGACGAGGGTCTTGACGTCCAGCTGACCGTTCGCGGTGCCGCCCCGGAGACGATGGAGGAGGTGAAGGAACGGCTGTCCGCCATCGCCGGCCGGGAGGTCGTGGTCAAGCCGTTCTCGATCGATCGGGGAGAGCTTCTGTCCGACATGCGGCAGGCCGATGTGATGGTCATGCCCTCACGGGCGGAGGGCTTCGGGCTGGTCGGGCTGGAGGCCGCAGGCGCAGGGCTGCCCGTCGTGTTGCCCACCACGAGCGGAGTCGGGAGCTTCTTCGGTGACCCGGGTCGCTTCCCTCCTGAGATCACCCGCCTCATGTTGGTCGAGCAGGGCTTCGAGGACGACGTGGAAGTCGAGCGCTGGACCGAGAACCTGCGGGAGATCCTGGTCGACATTCCCTCGGCCAGGAAGAATGCGCTTTCTCTGCAAAGTCTCCTGCGCGAGGCCGACACGACGTGGGTGAGCGCCGCTCAATCCCTGGTGGCCGGCGTTCAGGCGATACCGGGGCGCGGCGCGCCGCGCCCACAGACACCCGAGTTGCCCTCGATGGCGGGCGACGGTTGGGTGAACTGCGCCGAAGGACACCCGCACTGGGGCCAGTTCGGTGCCGCTGGGCTGCTCCCCGTCCACCGTGCCGCGAACGGCGAGACGCTGGTGCTCATGCAGCACCGAGGCACGGACACCGACCAGGGAGGTACCTGGGCGCTTCTTGGCGGCGCACGCGACAATGACGAGTCCCCGACCGAAGCCGCCATCCGCGAGGCCACGGAGGAGAGCACCCTCCGCCACACCGACGTCCACATCAATCGGGTTGTTCGGGACGATCACGGCGGCTGGACCTATGACACCGTGATCGCCACAGCAGACCGGCCGGTACAGGTCGAGCCGACCAGCAGCGAGACCTCGGCCCTGCAGTGGGTCCCGGTTTCCGAAGTCCAGAACCTGGACCTTCACCCCGGTTTCGCCGACAGTTGGCCGAGGCTCCAGTCCGAGCTCGCGGCGGTACTGAACGGCGAGCAGCCCACCGTCAGTGTCCCGGCCGACACCATGCCCCGCACCAGCGCGCTCCCGCTGCCCTCACACCCGGTCACCAACGCGCGTGTGGTCGCCAGACAGACGCTCGAGCACGGTGACGGTATCCGGAACAAGGAACTGGCCACGTTCGAGGACGGGACCCGGGCCGTCTACGAGAAGTACGTCCAGACCGAGGACGCCAGAACCAAGGTGCTCGACTCACACGTCGGCCGAGCGGTGGGCGCCCGCATCCCGCTGTCGCAGTTGGTGGGGCTCCGCGAGGTCTACACCGACCACATGCCTGGTGAACCGGCTTCCACTCATCATCGGGACCTGACGGAGCTGGCGGAGCGGGGGATGTCCTCGACTCGCGATGGTGTCTTCCTCGGCCTGCACCTCTCGCTGACGGCAGCTCACGGCGTGACCACCGACCAGCTCGTCTTCGGGGGACGGCAGAGTCTGATCGCGGCTGAGGCCGACGCCGCCTCGCACACTTCGTTCCCGGACGCGACGAACCCGTTCGTCCGAACGTTCTTCGGGGAGGGCGAGCCACACGAGTTCTCCTGGGTCGACAACCCGCTCTCACCCGGCGACATCGAATCCATGAGGCAGCGACTCGAGGGTCTGCGCCCCCTCTTCGAACAGCTCGGTCGACCCGACCTGTTCCAGACGCGCATGGAGAGGTTCGATCAGGTGGCGGAGCACGCGACCGGAGGTGATCGATTGCTGCCCAGGGCTCCTGGCCACCAGGTTCCCGCTTGGGGAGGCGACAAGGCTGCCTCACAGGAGCCGATGAGCCTCCTGGACACACAGGTCCGGGCGACCCAGTTCGGACGGTCCCTCTCAGAGCACTTCCGTAGTACTGACTGGATCACCCACAACCCCCATCAGCCTTCGGAATCACGTATCCCCGGACGCACACGGCCCCAGGCCCTGAACTGGTTGGCGGAGTACTGGAAGCGTGCGCGGGATCTCATCAAACACGGGGAGCTCACCGCTCAGACCGCTCCCGCGATGCTGGCTCTGCACGCCGAAGCCGACCTTGTGGCCGCGGTGGCCTATGAGGGCCAAGACAAGCGGCTCGCCGAGCACGTCCTGCACCAGAAGGTGCAGAAGGCGGTGTTCATGGCGGGTCAGCGTGGTGTGGACAACGGTGACCTGCCATCGAGCCCGGAGGAGTACCTCTCCGCCACCCAGAACGAACGTGCGCGCTATGTGGAGGCGATGAAAGCCGCCAAGACGGTCCGCTCCCAGCAGAGCCTGTCTGGCTCAGGCGCGCAGGGTACGCACACGACCGCGCCGGACAGGGGCCGACAGAACAGGCGATCGCAGGAGGGCCCCGACCTGGAGCTGTAGTGGTATGGCCGCTGAGGGGTCGACAGCCCGAAGCCGACACCGTCCTTGGTCAGAGGTCAGTCGGGGAGGGGACCTTGAGCAAGCGCAAGGAGGGGCAAGGGCGTGGCCGGGCGGATCCGGTCCGGCTCGTTTCGGAAGGTACCTCAGAGCGCCAGCTACCCCCAGATGCCCAGACGGAGGGGGACTCACGGTTGGCCCAACCAACAACCCGGCTTGCCCCGCTTCTCGACGTTCTCATCTGTCGAAAAGCGGGGCCGCTTCCTTCGCGATTCAGGGTTGGTCGACTACTTCTTCGACTCCATCGAGATCCCACCAACAGCAAGCGAGAACATCCGCGAGAACGCTTGCCGTACGTCCGGATCCCGATCCAGTCGCTCCAAAGAAGCGAACCTCGCCGGGTCGATATCGATCGTGGCGACACCGCCAGCCGGTCCGCCGCCTGTGCCCGAGAACAGAAGAAGACACCGGTAAGCCCGCACGGCCCCTCCTCGCTCCTCGCGCGTCAGCGGCTGAAGGAGGATTTCTTTCGGCTTGACCTGTTCGCGGAGCGCGTCCACGGAGGACCACCGAGTGGCCCAACCTCGTTCCTCGGCCTCCAGCTGGACTTCGACCAGCTCAGGGAAACTAACCTGGCACACGCGGAAATCAGCGTCATCCACACGGACTACGGGCATCGGGAAACCGGTCCTCACCATACATCGATCCGGATGGGCGGTATGGGTCGATTATGCCATCCGTGACTCTCGAGGTCCGGCCCGGAATCGAGATAAGGAACTGGCCATCGAGTTCGTCAATTCGTTGGGATTCCCAGAACCTCGAATGACCTCCGGCGATCGACGGAAACACGGCCGAGGTTGAAATCGTGAGCCCCTCTCGTGGTAGCCCAGGTGCCAGGAGTCGCAACGGGACACGCGGGGTTCGGGGCGCGGCCGGGGGGCGGTGTTCTGGGAGTGTGGTCTTCGGCCTTCTTCGGGGAGAGCGTATGAGCCCAACGACAGCCCACGCCGGGTACAGCCACCTGTTCCCCGGGGCCCGGGTGTTCGTCGAGACCCCGGCCGAGGACCTTGCCCAGCTGCCGGAGTCGTTTCCCCTGGGGTTCTCCGACGGTTCCCGGTCGACCGCTCGTGTCCTGCGAGACGGGGACTCCGGGGTCCTGGTGGTGGAGGGCTACTCCACGGAGAAGGGGACCCGCCTCGACGAACGTGTGTGGGTGATCAGCGCCGTCGAGCCTGACACCGAGGGGATCGGGCTGACCCTCGGGTCCCGCCTCCCGGCCGGTTGACCTTCCGTAGCCCCTTCGGCTGCCGTGTGCGTACTTTCGTCGGAGGCCCAGGTGGTCCTCGGGGCCGATGTCCCGGAGGATTCCGCTTCCTAGCTTGGGATGTGACGGAACACGAGCGGGAAGGGTCTGGCATGGCGGACAGCCGCAGGAGCACGACGATCGCCGGAGCACTGGGAGTGGGGGCGTTCCTGGGGGCGACCGCTCTGGCCACTCCGGCGGTGGCGGTCATCGGTGGTGTCGACGCCACCGAGGAGTACGGGTTCATGACGGCCCTGTACGACGACAACGGCCAGCACCTGTGCGGGGGCGCGCTGGTCGACGAGGAGTGGGTGCTCACCGCGGGCCACTGCACCAGCCCGGAAGAGCTCACCGCGCGGGTGGGCAGCACCGACGTGAACGCGGGCGGCAGCGAGCGCACCGTCGTCGAGGTCGTCTTCCACCCCGAGTACGAGGTGGAGGACGTCAGCGACGATCCCGACTATCCGCTCTCGCAGTACCTGTTGCGCAACGACCTCGCGCTGCTCAGGCTGGACGCTCCGGTCGAGCAGACCCCCGTCGGCATCGGGGAGGAGTCGGCCGCTCCGGGCTCCGAGGCGCGCGGTCTGGGTTGGGGGATGCTCGACGAGTTCGGCGAGGAGGGGAAGCCGGACACCCTCCAGCAGCTGGACACCGAGGTCGTCGCCCCGGACCGCTGCGCGGAGATGGACCCGGAGGGCGACCTCTGTTCGGAGCACCCGACCGACGAGGCGCAGATGTGCATCTCCGACTCCGGCGGCCCCCTGGTCCGCGAGGAGGAGGGGGCCTGGGAACTCGTCGGTGTCGTCAGCCGGGACGGCGACTTCGACGAGAGCCCGCTCTGTGTGGGCCCGATGGTCTTCACCGACCCCGTGGCGCACGCGGACTGGATCACCGCCACCGTCGGCTCCGTTCGGGGCTGACACCCGGATCCGCGAGGCCCCGACCCCAGGAGGGTCGGGGCCTCGCGGTGTTCATCCACAGCCTGTGGACAGAAGATTCGGCTGTAACAAACGGCGCACCACAGACAGAAGGAGGGTGACGGCCAACCGGAAGGAGAGCGATGAGCGGCGATGACACCGGCGGCGTCGAGGGGGGTGTGTTCACCCGCCTCTTCAGAGAGCACTACCACGATGTCAGGAGGTACGCGCTGCGCCGGCTCGGTCCGGACTCGGCTGACGACGTCGCGGCGGAGACCTTCTCCGTGACCTGGCGGCGGTTCGACCGCATGCCCCGGGAGGAACCGCTCCCCTGGCTGTACGGGGTGGCCCGCAACATCACCCGCGCACGGATGCGGGAGATGCGACGGGAAGGACGACTCACCGCGCTGGACACGGATCCCGGGACCCCGGACCCGACCGGCACGGTGGTGGACCGGGAGAGCGCGCTCCTGGTGATCGGGCGGCTGAGCGACACCGACCGCGAACTCGTCATGCTGCTGGCTTGGGAGGGCCTGGAGATCCAGGAGGCCGCTCGGGCCCTCGGGTGCAGCACACCCACGGCCCGGGTCCGCCTGTACCGGGCACGCAAGAGGATCGAGCGCCTCCTCGAAAACCCGCCACCGCGCCCCGCCCCGACCCCCCACGCCGTCCGTCCCGTCCTGAAGGAGAAGTCGTGAGGAACACCCACGAGGACGTGCGCGCCGTCCGGAACCTTCTGTCCGCGCACGACCCCGCCGCAGACCACCCCGGTGACCACGAGGCCATGGAGCGGGCGAGGATCGAGGTCATCGCCTCCGCGAGCCAGCCGAGACGGACCCCGCCCCTGTTGTCATGGGGGACCCTCACCCGGCCCGCGGTGATGGGAACCGCCGCCGCTGTCGCGGCCGCCGCCCTGTTGGCCCCGTTCGTGCTCCGGGACTCCGCTCCCGCCCACGCCACCCCGCCGCCAGCCCCCCTGAACGTGCCCATGACCGAACTGACCGATGCCGAGGAGCACCTGCGCGACCTGGCCGATGCCGCCGAGGCCGCGGAGGCCCCCGAGCGGAACGGCGACGTCGCCTACGTGCGCACCTCGGAATGGATCTTCACCTACGCCCAGAACGCCGACAACGGGCAGACGGGCTGGGGCATCCTGCCGGAGGAGCGCCGTGTGTGGCGGGCCCCCGACGAGTCGGGGGTGGAGGTCATCGTGACCGGGGAGGCCGAGTACCGGGGCGGTGACCGCGGGCCGCTGGACTTCCTGTCCGGCGGCGGCTCCGAGAAGTTCACCTGGGGCGACGGTGAGGGGGGCGACGGCATGTTCTTCACGTGGGAGCCGCACGCGCTGTCCACCGATCCCGAGGAGCTGGAGGAACAGCTGGTTCAGGGGGCGAGCCACGAGACGGGTGCGCGGGTGACGACCCTGTTCCTCGGGCTCCAGAGCCTGTACACCGAGGCCCCCGTGAGCCCGCAGGTCCAGGCCGCGGCCCTGCGGGCCCTGGCCGAGCACGACGGGGTCCTCTACGCGGGCGAGCACAGGGACCGGCAGGGCCGTGAGGGCGAGCTGTTCGTGATCGAGGACTCGGAGACCCAGGAGGGCGGACGGCTGGAGCACCGGATCCTGTTCGACTCCGAGACCGGGGCGCCCCTGTACTTCGAGGTGGTCACGGTGGAGTCGGAGGAGGAGATCGAAGGTGTGGAGCTCCCCATGGTGAACCAGTACGTGGTGATCTCGGAGACCGCCTGGGTCGCGGAGGTCGAGGAGCAGCCCTGACGGCGGTGGTCTGTCCACAGCCTGTGGACAGACCACCGGACAAGTCCACAGAAACCCGATTCGCGAACCCCGTTACCCCAGGTCGGAGCAGGCGTCTGGATCGTGTCCGCATCCGGCCACAAAAGGGAAACACCCTGAAGGGCGCGGTAGTAATGGATTTCAGAGGGGCAATGCGTCTCCCTCTTCTGTGAATTCTCCCATTCTCCGTTGCGATGCGACGGAGAACGACAGGACCGGGGTTCTCGAATGCGGAAAACAGTCAACCGGGGAATCGTCGCCGCGCTCGTCGTCGCGGGGGTCACCGCCGGGGCCGCGAGCGCGGCCCTGGCGGGAACCCGGATCGGCGGGGGCACCTGGTACCACGGAGTCACGACCTCCTCCGTGTACTCGAACTACCACCACTCCAGCAACTGCCACGGCTCCACCGCCGTGGGCACCTACACCGACCGTTCCAGGAACGCCGCCCCCGGCCACACCTCCTACGCCAGCGCCCCCAAGGCCTGGACCAACAACCAGTCGTACTACCGCAGCGGCTGTTAGGGGAGTCGCCGTGAACACCGCTGTTCGTGTACTCGCCACCGCTCTCACCGCAGCCGTGATCGCCCTGGGCGGCGGCACCGCCGCCCTGGCCGCGCATTCCTACGTGGGCGGCGGTGAATGGCTCTGGGGAATCACCGGAATTCCCGGTTCGGGCGAGGTCTACTCGCATTACCTCCACGGCTCCGCCTGCCATGGGGCCACCGCGGTCGGAACGCGCACCGTCCGGGTGAACAGGAACGCCGGGCAATGGGCCCGGGCCAACGCACCGCGTGCCAACGGAAACAACCAGAGCTACTGGCGCAACAACTGCTAGACCCCGGCAGGGAGCCCTCGATGCAAGCCCTCCTCCTCCGACTGTCCGTCACCGTGGTCGCCGTCGTCGTCATCGCCACCGGAACCGCCCTCGCCCAGACCTCCCACGTCGGCGGCGGGGTGTGGGAGCGCAGCCTCACCGGGGTTCCCGGGCAGGGGTTCGTCCGGTCCCACTACCACCACCCGAAGAACTGCCACGGAGCCACCGCCGTGGGCACCCACACCGAGCGGGTCAACGCCTCGGCCGGTATCTGGGCCAGAGCCGAGGCCTCGCGGGCCATGGCCAACAACCAGCAGTACTGGCGCAACGGCTGCTGACCGCCCCGGGAGCCACGGGTTCCCCCTCCCCGACAGGACCGCCAGGTGCCCAACCGGACCCTCTCCTTCGCCTACACCGCGTGCGTCGCCTTCGCCTCGCTGCTCGCCTTCCTCCTGGCCGCCGCCGCCGAGCGGACCGTGCACGTGCTCGACGACCCGGACCTGGTGTGGATCACCGAGAGCGACGGCACCCACGACACCGGCGAGGTGGCGCGAACGGTGCGGGAGGTCGCGGACGCCCATGACGCCGCCATCGGCTACAGCGTCCTGGACGTCCGCACGCCGTCCTCGCTGGCTCACCTCTATCTGGCGGTCTCCGATCCCGGATCCCGGTACGGCCGCTGGCTGGAGGAGGGGTATCCGTCCTTCGGCCGCTCCTTCACGGTCAGAACCCATCCCATCGAGGAGTTCGGCGAGGTGGGACCGCACGGCTACTACCTGGTGTTCGGCGCTCCGGAGGCCGCTCCCGCGCTGCGCGAGGCACTGGCCGGGCACGGCCTGTCCGAGGCGCCCGGTGTGCAGAGGACCCGGCTGTGGCACTTCCTCACCGGCGGTCATCTGTGGCACCTGGTGGCGGTCGCCGTGCTCACCACGGTCACCGCCACCGGGGCCGGGGTCCTGCTCGCCTCCCGGGACCACGCCGTCCGGCGGCTCCAGGGGCACTCCTACGGGCGGCTGCTCGCCGGGGAGCTGGGCCGGGTCCTGCGGCTGTGGGCGGTCGTCCTGCCCGTGGCGGCCGTGGCCGTGCTGGGGCTCCTCGGCCTCTACAACGGCGGGAACCAGATCGGCTTCTCGCTCACCCTCCCCTGCCTCGTCACCCACGCGGCGGCGCTGGCCCTGGTCGGCACCACCGGCATCCTGCCCGCGCTCCGGGGACGGCTGCCCGTACGCGGCACCATGGCCACCGTCTACCTGGTGCGCGTCCCGGCGTTCGCGCTGACCCTCGTGCTGATCGGCTCGGTGGTCGCCACCGCGCGGGAGGTCCGGGACCACCGGCTGGCTCTGGAGGTCCACGACCGGTACGGGCAGACGTCCCGGCCCGCGCTGAGCGCCAACTACGGCTGGACGGACGAACGGGCGGTGGACGACACGCTCGGCCCGTGGCTGCGGAGGGCCGACGCGGCGGGCGACCTGGTCCTGGCGGTCCAGATGCGCCTTTCCGAGATCGTCCCGGACGGAGGCACCACGCCGGACCGCCCGGTACTCCTGGTCAACGACACCTACCTGGCCGAGGAGGAGGTCCTCGCCCCGACCGGCAAGCGGTACGGGGCCGCCGGGACCGTGCGGGTCCTCCTGCCCGAGTCCGCCTCCCGAGACACCGGGCCGCTGGTCGAAGGGGTGACGGGTTGGCTGGCGGTGAACGGGGACCCGGGCGGCCGGTTCGACGTGCGGGTCCTGCCCGCCGCCGACGGTCAGACCCTGTTCACCTACGGTGCGCAGGAACGCCTCGGCGGAGCCCTGCCCCTGCTGTACGAGCCCCTCGTCGTCGTCCTGCCCAACGGGGCAGTCCTGTCCGACAACGCCTACGTGAACCACATGTCCGCGAGACAGACGGTCTTCCCCGATCCCGGGGTGGTGGAGGCGTTCCGTGCGGGGAGCCCGGAGGCCTCCCGCTACGTCTCGATGGTCGAGACCCTGGGGGCCAGCGCGCGCAGAGCCCACGCCCTCGCCGTGCACGCCCTGCACACCGAGGCGTTCAACCTGGTCGGCGCGGGCGCCGTGCTCCTGCTGACCGCCATGGCCGCCTGCGTGGTCCACGTGCGCACCCGGGCACAGGAGATCTTCGTCCGGCACATCAGCGGGTGGGGCTTCCTGGCCACGCACCGACGCCTGTTGGCCACGGAGGCCGTCCTCGCGGTCGGCTTCGTGGGCTGGGCCGTGGGGAACACCGCCGTCCGGCTGTCCGCGCCGGACGACCCCACCCGGCCAGGTGTGCCCGTCACCGGGGCCGAACCGCTCCACGCGGCGGGGATCGCCCTGACCTCGCTCGCGCTCACCCTGGGCGTGCTCGCCCTGCTCCACCGCCGTATCGTCCGTGAGGGCGCCACCCGGGCCTGATCCCCCGCCCACGAGGAGACGCATGATCACCCTGACCGGTCTGACCCGGACCTTCGGCCGACGCGTCCTGTGGCGGGACCTCGACCTGACCGTCGAACCCGGCCGCCTCCTCGCGTTGGTCGGTGCCAGCGGCTCGGGCAAGACCACCCTGCTCAACTGCATGGGACTGTTGGACCGGCCCAGCCGTGGACGCATCGAGTTCCGGGGGACGGACCTCACCCGGCTGGGCGCGCGCGGGCGGCGCCGCTTCCGCCGCGACCACCTCGGATACCTCTTCCAGAACTACGCCCTGATGGAGAACGCGACCGTCCGGGCCAACCTCGACGTCGCCCGCCCGTGCGGAGTCCGACCGGACCCCGCGGCCGCGCTGGCCCGGGTGGGCCTCGCCGGACGGGAGGGAGAGCGCGTGCACCACCTGTCCGGCGGCGAACAGCAGCGCGTGGCCCTGGCCCGGCTCCTGGTCAAACGGCCCTCCCTGGTGCTCGCGGACGAACCGACCGGGGCCCTGGACGGTGACAACGGCGCGATGGTGGTGGACGTCCTGCGCGGCATGAGCCGGGAGGGCTGCGCGGTGGTCATCGCCACCCATGACGAGGCCGTCCGGGACGCCTGCGACACCGTCCACGCGCTGGAGCCGCCGAGACCGTCGGGGTCCCCGGAGTACCGGAAGGGCCGTGGCCAAGCCTCTCTCGGTGTCACGACGCGACCGCACTAACCTCGGTCCGGTGAGGAACGAGACACCGCCGACGGCGGGTGAGACGGCGGACCGGGTGACCCGGGGTGTGATCAGCGCGGTCGAGACCGTCCGGGAGTCGCTGGAGGGCGTCGACCGGATCAGACACCTGCGCGCCTTCGTCGAGGTCTGGCCGGAGTCCGCGCTGGAGTGCGCGGCCCGGGTGGACGCGGCCGTGGCCGACGGTGTCCGGCTGCCCTTGGCCGGGGTGCCCCTGGCCGTCAAGGCCTCGGAGGGAACCGGCTCCCACCAGGCCCGGCGGTTGGTCGCGGCTGGCGCGGTCCCGGTCGGGTCCACGTCCGTACCCGGCCCCGGAACCCCGTGGAAGACCTGGGGGAACACGGCCGCGGGCCCCACGCTCAACCCCTGGCGACCGGACCGGGTTCCGGGCGGCTCCTCCGCCGGGTCCGCCGTCGCGGTGGCCACCGGGGCGGTCCCGTTGGCGACCGCGAGCGACGGCGCCGGGTCCACGCGGATCCCCGCCGCCTGGTGCGGTGTGGTCGGCTACAAACCGACCACCGGGCTGCTTCCGGCCCGGGACCGGGCCGGGCTGACGGTCGGCGGGCCGATCGCGCGCACGGTCGCGGACGTCGAGTTGTACCGGAGCGCCGTGCTCGGTGGCCTTCCCGTGGCCACTCCCCGACGCCTGCGCGTCGCGTGGTCCCCGACGCTGGGGTTCAACGACCCGGATCCGGAGGTGGTGGAGCTCGCGGAACGGGCGCTGCGGTGCTGGGCCCGGTCCCCCGCTGTGACGGTGTCGGTGCCCCGGTTCGCGCTCACCGACCCCGCTGAGGCCTGGCTCGCCCGCCGGGAACGGGGTACTCCCCCCGGTGACGCCTCCCTCCGGCGGAGGGACCTGTCCGCGCTGGACGCGGTCCTGTCCTCCGCGGACCTGATCGCCACGCCCACCACCCCGAACCGGGCCCATCCGCACGCGGGGCCGGGCGAGGTGATGAGTGTGGGGTTCACCTGGCTGTTCAACCTCACCGGGCACCCGGCCCTGAGCCTGCCCGCCGGGCTCACCGGGGACGGTCTGCCCGTGGGTCTGCACCTCGTGGCGCGGCACCACGAGGACGCGCTCCTCCTGGCCGCCGCCAGGGACGCCGAAAGCGCCCTGCCCGCCCCGCTCCCGCCGCCCCTCAGGGACGGCGGTCACATCCCGGAGATGTAGCATCTGAGGCGGATTCTCCCCCTCGTCCGCGTGTTCCCCGGCCCCCGGAGAAAGCCGTGTGGCGGGGCTGCCCCAGACACGGAAACGGACGGCATGGACACGGAAGAGACCCAGGTCATGACCAGGACGGGCCAGTTCACCACCACGGTGAGCTGGGAGACCGCCGTCAGGGGTCGGGTGGCCGCCGCCGTCGACCGGTTCGCCGGTCCCCTGGCCGACCTCGCGGAGCGCGACGCCAACGACGGCGACACCCGTCTGCTGGTCGCCGACTTCTTCAGCGTCGGCCTGAACTTCAGCAAGTACCAGGACCTGACCACGGAGTACCGCACCAGCGGGGACTCGATCGACTACGCGATCGTCCTCGACGGTGAGCTCTTCGCCCCGGTCGAGGTGCGCCGGATCGGCCAGGACCTGGACCTGCGCAACATCCAGATGGCGCGGCGCCTGGCCGTCGAGCGCGGCGTGGACTGGGTGTTCCTCACCAACGGCCGGGTCTGGCGGGTCTACCACCTGCGCCCCGACTCCGAGGGCGGCGCCCCGCAGCCGGTGGCCGTCGTGGACGTGGACCTGCTGGACCAGGACGCCCACGACCGCAACGTCGACGGTCTGTTCCTCCTCACCCGTGAGTCCGTCGAACACGGCCGGTTGGAGGCGATGCGCCGCTGGCGTGAGACGGCTGAGGCCGCACCGCTGTCCGGTGCCCTGATCACCGACGAGGTGGTGGCGGCGGTGCGCGAACGGTTGCGGGAGAGCGCCGAGCACCCCGGCCATGTCGGTGAGGACGACGAGATCCGCCGTGTCCTGACTGAGGAGGTCATCACGCGCGGCCTGCTCGGCTAGGCCGTGTTTTTTTGGATGCTTTCGCCGGTGGCGGCGGAGCCGCCATCGATGCGAGCGGCCGTCCAGGCAATCTCTCGCAAGACGATGAGTGAAGGTCAGCCCGGGTTTGGCTGTCCGAGCTTCATCGGCGCGGCGAGAGGCAGCCTGGTGGTCGCGAGCGCGGAATGATCCAAAAAACACGGCCTAGGTTGTGTTTTGTGGTTCGGCTGCGGGGGCGGATGCCGTGCTGTTAGTGATGGAAGCGTGGTTCGACGACACGAGATCACTGACCAGGCCTGGGAAACGATTGCCCCGCTCCTGCCCACCAACCAGGGCCGAGGCGGCCGCTGGCACGACCACAGAACCATGCTCAACGGCATGATCTACAAACTCGCCACCGGATGCCCCTGGCGTGACCTGCCCGAACGCTACGGACCCTGGCAAAGCGTCTACGGCCGCTACCGGCGCTGGGCCCACGACGGCACCATCGACCGAATCCTCGAACACGTCCAGGTCCGTCATGACGCCGTCGGCCGTATCGAATGGGAGGTCAGTATCGATTCGACCGTGGTGCGCGCCCACCAGCACGCCGCCGGCGCACCAAAAAAGGGACCGAGCACAGAACAAAGCAGGACCAAGCACTCGGACGCTCCCGAGGTGGGCTGAGCACCAAGGTTCACCTGGCCACCGACGGGCGCGGACTACCGCTGGCCCTGGTCATCACCACGGGAAACACCAACGACTCCACGGTCTTCGCCCAGCTCATGAACACCATCCGGGTTCCCCGGCCGGGCCGCGGACGTCCCCGTAGCCGACCCGAACGCGTCATCGCGGACAAGGCCTACTCCTCCAAGGCGATCCGGCGGCTGCTGCGCAGCCGCCGGATCGGGTGCACCATCCCCGAGCGCAGCGATCAGAAGGCCTGGAGACAGCGGCGCGGCTCCTATGGCGGGCGCCCGCCCGCTTTCGACCGCGGCGCCTACAAGCGCCGCAACCTGGTCGAACGCTGCATCGGATGGCTCAAGCACTACCGGGCGGTCGCTACGCGCTTCGACAAACTCGCCACGCACTACCGCGCCGGAGCCGTACTGATCAGCGCCCTGTTCTGGCTCAACCACGAACCAAAAAACACGACCTAGGCCCGGAGCGCCCGGTCACTCCAGCGGGACGGTCATGATCCGGTCGTCGTCATCGGCGGGGGAACCCCAGGTGTCGAGGTTGCTGGTGCTCAGCCACAGGGCGTCCCCGTCAGGGGCGGCGACCACCGTGCGCAGGCGGCCGAACTCGTCGACGAAGTGCGGTTCCGGCTCACCCACGGTGCCGTCGCCGTTCAGGGGGATCTCCCAGAGCCGGGCTCCGCGCAGCGCCGCCACGTACAGGGAGTCCCCGACGATCGCCGCGCCGCTCGGTGAGGCCTCGGCGGGCTCCCAGGTGACCAGCGGGTCCGTGAACCCGTCACCGCCGCCGGGCCCCTCCACCTCGGGCCAGCCGTAGTTGTTCCCGGGTTCGATCAGGTTGACCTCGTCCAGGGTGTCCTGGCCGAACTCGGTCGCGTACAGGTTGTCCTCGTCGTCCCAGGCCAGGCCCTGTACGTTGCGGTGGCCGTAGCTGTACACGTGGTTGTCGAAGGGGTTGTCCGGGGCGGGTTCACCGAGGGTGGTGATCCGCAGGATCTTCCCGGCCAGGGAGTCGGTGTCCTGCGAGGCGTCCCCCTCCTGGGCGTCACCGGTGGCCACGTACAGGTGGCCGTCGGGCCCGAAGGCGATCCGGCCGCCGTTGTGGGTGTTCGCGGCGGGGATCCCGTCCAGGATCACCTCGGAGTCCCCGAGGGAGCCGCCGTCGTACTCCAGCCGGACCACCCTGTTGTCCGTGTCGGTCGTGTGGTGGACGTACACGTGGGGCTGCTCGGGGAAGTCGGGGTCGACGGCCAGGCCGAGCAGGCCGCCCTCGCCCCCGTGGCGGACGCCCTCGACGGTCCCCGCGTCCGTGACGCGCCCGTCCGGGGTCACGTGCGCGACGGCGGCGGAGTCCCGCTGGGCCACCAGGGCGGAGCCGTCGGGCAGGAAGTCGATCCCCCACGGCACGTCGAGGTCGGTGGCCAGGTCCTCGGGCTGGCCGAGGTCGGCGCCCCCGGCCGACCCCTCGGGCCGCCCGTCCGTCCCCGACCCGCCGGCCTCGGTCGTGGAACAGGAACCCACGAGGAGGACGGCCCCCAGGAGGGACAGGGTTCGGGTGAGCGGGAGGGGCCGACGGGTCCCCGTGTGTGTCCGTTCCATGTCGGAACCCTGCCCGTTCGGCGCGCGCGTACGCCCTCCGGGCCGGGATCAGCGGCCGTCGCGGCGTTCGGAGTTCTCCTGCCCCTGGTGGATCTCCTCGAAGATCCGCTCGACGTCGGTGATCAGGGCGCTGTAGACCGGCCAGTTCCGGTCGTCCCAGCGCTCGCGCAGAGCGTCGCGTTCCTCGTCCACCAGGCGCAGCGCGTCCTCGACCCTCTCCCGGAGGCCGTCGGAGGCGGCCATGTTCCCGGTCTCCTCGGAGTCGTGCACCGCCTGGAAGACGTCCGAGGCCCGGGACACCAGCGGCGCGAACTCCCTCAGGAAGGCGTCGTCGGGTTCCGGGAAGCGGCTGGCGCGTCGCGTGGTGGTGCGCAGGGTGCGGACGAGGGACTGCACGTGCCGGGAGGCCCGGCTCAGCGCGGAGATCCACTCCCCGTAGGTGTCCAGGTCGCGGGGGTCGGTGCGGGCCCCGGAGACCAGCCGCCGGGGGTTGAGCCGGGTCCGGTCCTCCTGGCGTCGGACCGCCTCCTGGGCGTTGCGGACGGACCCGTCGAGCCCGTCCGAGGCTCGCACCCAGTGGTCCAGGTCCAGGCCCGCGCAGCCCTCGCGCAGCCCCTCGGCCATCTCCCCGGTCAGGGAGCGGAGGCCGTCCGCGAGGTCCCGTACCGCGTTCTCCGCGTCCCGGAACCGGATGGCCGGGGCGAGCACCGTGTTGGTGACCAGGGCCGAGGCGGCGCCGACCAGGACCATCAGCAGGAGGTACCCGAGGTCCATGGCGCTCTCGGCGGTCCCGCCCGCGAGCGCGAAGGCGGCGACCACCGGCAGCTGCACGCCCTGACTGCCGAAGAATCCGGCCTGCCCCGCGACCAGGGCGATCAGGAGCAGCAGG
This sequence comes from Nocardiopsis sp. iso_237, assembly GCF_056173345.1. Taxonomy (NCBI): domain Bacteria; kingdom Bacillati; phylum Actinomycetota; class Actinomycetes; order Streptosporangiales; family Nocardiopsidaceae; genus Nocardiopsis; species Nocardiopsis sp. iso_237. The sequence goes on from NZ_CM149669.1 coordinate 6,152,149, forward strand.
GTGAACGACCACAGCTGGGCGCCGACCGTCAGTCCGGCCAGCCCGGCGAGCAGGGCCCCCGCGAAGACCGCCGCCATGTAGCGGCCCGACTGGAGGACGGACCCGTACACGCTCGGACGGACCACGAGGAGGGCGGTGAAAGGGGCGAACCCGACCTGGCTGGAGGCTCCGAGCTGGGTGCCGACGACCCAGGCGAGGGTGGCCGCGATGGTGCACTTGAGGATGACGACGGCGGTCTCACGCTCGAACCCGCGCCGTTGTCGGGCACGCCTGACCCTGTCGCGCAGCCCCTGGAACATCCTCGTCTCCGTTCTCCTGTGAGCACATACCGTAACCGTCGTTCCCCTTGGGAGCGTCGGTTATCGGTTCGCGTCGGAGGAGCGGATCGTCGGCCCGGGGGACAGGAAGATCCCCGGTGGCAGGGGGACGGCCACCGGGGCGGTGTGGAGACGGGGGGTAGCTGCCGGAATGGTGCCGTCCTCACCACTCCGGCAGCCCGACCACTCCTCTCCGCACAGGGGGAGGGCACCGGAGGAGAGGGCGCTGATGTGCGGAGCGAGAGGTTGGGCGTGATGCCCAGGAGAAGTCTGTCGCCTACGGTGACCGTCGGACCACCGATCAATCGGTAATTCAGGACAAAAAGGGTCACAAAGCGGATTCGAAGACACCGTTCAGGCGCTCCATGTCGACGATCACCACGCGCCGGTAGCTGGTGATCAGGATGCCCTCGGAGCGGAAGCGCCGGATCGCGTTGCCCACCGCGTCCGTGCGCGCTCCGACGAGTTTGCCCAGGTCCGTGTGGGAGAGCCGCACCCCCAGATGGACGCCCTCGTCCGTGGGCACCCCGTGGCGCCGCGCCATGTCGACCAGGATGCGCGCCACCCGGGCCTCCACCTCGTAGCCCGCGAACTCGGCCCGCTGGCGGTCCGCGCACTCCTGACGCTCCCCCATCACGGCGAGCATCGCCCGCCACGCGTCGGGGTGCTCCTCCAGGAAGACCTCGAAGACCTGGTGCGGGTAGATCCGGATCGTGTGCGGTGCGCACGAGGTGACCGTGGCGCTGGGCCGTGCGTCCCGGAACATGCCCAGCTCGCCCACGAGGTCGCCCCACCTGCGGATGCCGAACATCGCCTCGGTGCCGTTGCGCAGCACCGACGTGATCTTGACGCACGCGGGGTCCGCCGGGGTGCCGTTCTCCGGCGGGCTCAGGAGCATGACCTGTTCCTCGGCGTCGCCCTGGGCGATGAGGACCCGGTTGGCGGGGATGTGCCGTGGCGGCGCGAGCGTCAGGAGACGGTCCACGGTCCGGGGACCGAGCCTGGACATGAAGCTGCCCGGCGGCCAGTCGGTCATGCGTCGTCCTCCGATCATCCCCACAACGATGCCCAGGTGGTACCCAGTTCCGCCGGAGAAGCACGAAATCGGAGGATCTTGTTTTCCGGCCGTGCCCGAGTTCGGGCCGCCGCGGGCCGGGGCCCGGCGCGCCACGGCGCCGGGCCCCGGGACCACCTAGGACCCGACGGTGACCCGTGGGCGCGGTGCCCGGGTCAGGGCGAGGACCGCGACCACCACCAGCAGCACGAACCCGCCCAGCGCCAGCGCGACGCCGTGCAGGGCCCCGGTGAAGGCGGCACCGACCAGCTCACCGCCGGTGAGGACCGCCAGGGCCGCGCCGACGATCGCGATGGAGACGGTCTCCAGGCTGAGCCGGGTCGCGTTGAACACCCCGGCCGCGGTGCCCACCCGCTCCGGCGGGACGGCGCCCAGCCCCAGACCGTCGATCATCCCTCCGGTGAGGCCCACACCCGTTCCGACCAGTAGGAACGGCAGCAGAACCGTCCACGGGGTGGAGTCGGGGCCCAGCGTGGTGAAGCCGAGGACACCCGCCCCCAGCAGGAGGAGAGCGCCGACGACCACCGCCGTGGGCGGGAACCGGTTGGCCAGTTCGGCGCCCACGGTGGGCAGCACCAGGGTGGGGACGGTGAGGAGCAGCAGCCACAACCCCGCCGTGCCCGCACCGAGGCCGACCACGTTGATCAGGTAGGACGGCAGGTACACCAGCAACGGCACCAGCACCGACATGAAGGTCGCGGCGGCCAGCGCGTAGGCCACGAACCGGCGGTTGGCGAGCAGGCCGAGGTCGACCAGGGGTTCCTCCCGGCGGCGCTCCACCACGGTGAAGAGGCCGAACAGGGCCGCCGACACGGCGAGGAACCCGGCCAGCACCGGCACACCTCGGCCGGGGCCCTCGACCAGGCCGCCGATCAGGGTCAGCAGGGCGGCGGTGAACAGGGCTCCGCCGAGCCAGTCCACGGGTCGCCCGTCGCCGCGCATCGCGGGGACCCGCGTCACCAGCAGCAGGACCGCACCGGCCACCAGGGCGGGCCCGGCGAAGGCGAACCGCCAGCCCAGGTTCTCGACCAGCAGTCCGGCCACGGCGGGGCCGAAGGCGGTTCCGGCGCCCAGTACGGTCCCGAGCAGCCCGAAGGCCCTCGCACGCGCCGGTCCCTCGAAGGCCAGGGCGAGCATGGAGCCGCCTCCGGCCACGGCGGCGGCCGCGCCCACGCCGCCCAGAGCGCGCAGGGCCACCAGCGCCCCGATGTCCTGGACGAGCAGGCTCAGCAGACCGCTCGCGAAGAACAGGACCACGCCGAAGGCGTAGACCCGGCGGCGTCCGACCGCGTCCGCGATCGACCCGGCGCTGACGAGGAAGGCGGCGAAACAGGCGTTGTAGGAGTTGACCACCCACTGCGCGGAGGTGAGCCCCACGCCCAGGTCGCTTTGGATGTCGGGCAGTGCGACCGAGGCCCCGGTCAGGGCCAGCGGGAGGAGGAGGGTGGAGAGCAGGACGGTGACGAGCACGATGGTGCCGCCGCCTCTGCCTGTGGACAGGGAAGTGTTCACGGGTACGTCCGGTGTGGAGAGATGGACACCGGGCAGCCCGAAGGACCGCACCGGCATGGAAGCTGATGCGGCGGTCGGAACTGTGAGGGATCAGGCCGCCGCTAGAGGGCGGCCAGCTCTTTCGCGAGCGGCATGGTCGCAGGCTAACCCGACCCGCTCCCCCGAGGCCAGTGATATTCCCTGGGAGCGCGGGGGTCCGCGGTCTAGGGTGGGTCGATGACCACCATCAGAGAGTTCCAAGTCACCTTCGACTGCGCGAATCCCGAGCGCGTGGCCCGGTTCTGGTGCGAGGTGCTGGGGTACGTCGTGCCACCGCCCCCGGAGGGGTTCGCCGACTGGGACGAGTTCAACCGCGCGCTCCCGCCCGAGCAGCAGGATTCCGCGTTCGCCTGCGTCGATCCCTCGGGCAAGGGTCCCCGCCTGTTCTTCCAGCGCGTCCCCGAGGGCAAGACCGTCAAGAACCGGGTGCACCTCGACGTGCGTGCCGGTACCGGTCTCGTCGGGGACGAACGCCTCTCCACGCTCCAGGCCGAGCGCGAGCGGCTGGAGGCGCTCGGCGCCGAGTGCGTCCGCGTCATGCGCGCCGACGGGTTCAACGAGTCCTGCATCGTGATGCGGGACATCGAGGGCAACGAGTTCTGCCTGGACTGAGTGCCGGGCGGGTCCGCAGGGGGTTCGGCCCCGCCCGGGGTCGGATCACTCGTCGAGGTGCCTGTCGACCCAGGCGTCCAGGGGCTGGCCCTGGATGGCCGCGGCCATGAGCTCAGGGAAGGCGTCGGGGGTGCAGGCGAACGCCGGGACGCCGAGGTCCGCGAGGGCCGACGCGTTCTGGCGGTCGTAGAAGGGCGCCCCCTCGTCGGAGAGGGCCAGCAGGACCACCACCTGCACGCCCGCGGACTTCATGGCGGCCACCCGTCGCAGCATCTCGGCGCGGACGCCGCCCTCGTAGAGGTCGCTGATCAGGACGAAGATCGAGTCCTGCGGGCGGTCGATGAGCGTCTGGCTGTAGGCGATGGCCTTGTTGATGTTGGTACCGCCGCCGAGCTGGGTGCCGAAGAGGACCTCCACCGGGTCGGTGAGCTGGTCGGTGAGGTCGACGACGGCGGTGTCGAAGACGACCAGGGACGTCCTGAGGGTGCTCATGGACGCCAGGACGGCGCCGAACACGCTCGCGTAGACCACCGAGGAGGCCATCGATCCGCTCTGGTCGATGGCCAGGACCACGTCCTTCTGCACACCCTGGCTGCGGCGGCCGTACCCCACGAGAGTCTGCGGGATGACCGTGTTGTGCTCGGGCAGGTAGTGCGCCAGGTTGCGCCGGATGGTGGCGTTCCAGTCGATGTCCGCGACGCGGCGGGGGCGGTGCGTGCGCGCGGAGCGGTCGATCGCCCCCCGGATCACCGACCGGGTCTTCTGCGCGACCCTTCGCTCCAGGTCGTCGACCACCCGGCGCACGATGGCCCGGGCGCTCTCCCTCGCCTCGGCGGGCATCACCCGGTTGAGGGAGAGCAGGGTCCCGACCAGGTGCACGTCGGGCTCGACGGCCTCCATCATCTCCGGCTCCAGGAGGAGCTGGTGCAGGCCCAGGCGGTCCATGGCGTCGGACTGCATCACCTGCACCACCGTGGACGGGAAGTACTCCCGGATGTCGCCCAGCCAGCGGGCGACGCGCGGCGCCGAACCGCTCAGGTCCGCGCCGCGCTCGTCTCCCGAGGTCGTGGAGCGGTCGCGCTTGTTGTACAGGGCGGCCAGCGCGGCGTCCATGGTCTGGTCGGTCCCGGCCAGGGTCGCGCACTGGGACGGCGCGCCCAGGACCAGGCGCCAGCGGCGGGCGCGTTCGGTGGTCTCCGTGCTCACGCGCGGCTCCTTTCGAGTAGTGCCGCCACGGCGGCCACCGCCGGGGCGGCACGGCGGGTGTCGACGGGGCGGCGTACGCGCGCCGTGGTGGTGCGGCCGCCGTCCGCCCGGGTGACGGCGGTGCCGATCTCCTGGCGTTCGGCCGAGCCGAAGGCCCCGAAGGTGCGGCGCAGCAGCGGCAGGACCGCGACGAACCGTTCCTCGGACAGGCTGAGCAGCCACGTGTCGATGAGGCCGAGCAACCGCTCGTCGTGGACCAGGATCAGCCCGCTCCCCTGGAGGAAGCCCTCCAGCCAGGCTGCGGCGCGGGTGGGTTCGGTGCCGGGTGACATCGTCAGTCCGAGCCTGCGGTGCAGCTCCTCGGTGGGGATGCGGCCCGCGTCCGCGAGGATGCGGTTGACCCTTCCGGCGATCCGCCCCGGGACCTGGTCGCGCCCGGCCAGTGCCTCCAGCGCCTCGGTCCAGCCCCGTGCCTCCTCGTCCAGGAGGGAGGCGGCGGCGTGCGTCTGGTCGATCGACGTGACGAACCGGGCCGCCGCGTCGTCGTCCAGCCCGCGTACGGCCGGGGCCAGGCCCACGCACACCCGGGCCAGGATCTGCAGGGCGACGGCGCGCAGGTGCGCGCCGTCGGTCCCGCGCACGTCCCCGTACCGGGCCGCGCGAGCCAGTGGCGGCAGCGCGGCCATCAGGTGGGTGATGTCGCTGTCAGTGGCCGCGCGGTCGGTGAGCAGGGCGAGCACGTCCGGCAGCGCGTCACCCAGCTCCGCGAGCAGGCACTGTTCGGTGAGCGCCGTCAGGGTGGGCAGTTCCGCGTCGGCGGCGACCTCCACCACGCGGGCGGTGGCCGCCGAGGCCACGGTGGTCCCCCAGGGCGCGGCCTCGATCAGCGCCACGTCCATGTCGGGGTCCCAGCGCAGCCGCCAAGACTCCCGGAAGGTCCCCTTCGCGTGGTGTTCGGAGGCGCGCGGCACACCCCATTCGATCCCGAGCACGCGCAGCCGGTGCAGCAGGACGCTGCGTTCGCGCTGGCTCTCCTTGCGCAGGTCGAGGTCGAGGTCGCGGTCGAAGGCCTCGGGCTTGAGGCGGAGCCGCTTCTGCGCGGCCATGAGGTCGCGCTGCAACGGCACCATGGGGGTGTCGGCGGGCACCGAGCCGAGGCGTTCACCGATCGCCATCCGCCCGTGGACCAGGGCGGCCCGGGTCTGTTCGCCCTCGCAGAGGACGGCGGTGACCGCCTCGGAGACCTCGTCGATCCCGGCCAGCGGCCGCCCCCGCAGCACGGCGAGGCTCTCGGCGAGCCGGACCCCCTCGATCACGTGCGAGGAGGAGACCGGCTGGCCCTCGTCGCGCAGGAGCCGGGCGGCCTCCGTGAGCCACCGGTGGATCGGCAGGTCGGGCGAGGTGAACAGGTGGTGGTACCAGCCGGGTGAGGTCACCCCGGCGCCGTAGCCGCTGGCGGTGGCGAGCCGCCCGTGCGTCCACGGCACCCAGGTGGCGGTGGTCTTCACCTTGGGCAGCCCCCGGAGCAGGGCGGCGTCGTCCTTGACGGGGTGGTCGTAGAGGTCGCGCAGGGCCGGTGCGTGCCAGGCTCCGCACACCACGGCCACCCGCTCGTACCCCTCCTTGAGCACGGCGCGCAGGGTCTGGCGCATGTACGCCTCGCGGCGCGCGTCGCGGCCGGTCTCGGGGCCGGCCTCGGCGCGGACGGCCGCCATCGCGTCGGTGATCGCGGGGAAGGGCGAGGGCTCGCCGTCGCCGCGCTGCTCCACGACGTCGTCCCACCAGCGTTCGGCGTCGTCGTACCCGGCGGCCTCCGCGAGCACCCCGAGGGGGTCGGTCCGGACCCTGGCGGGTTCGCTCGGGGAGGGCTCCTCCGGTCCGCTCTCCTGCTCGGCGGCCTCCGCCCGTTCGATCCGCTCCGCGAGCGTGTGGGAGGCGGGCAGGTCGCAGAAGCGCACCGGAACACCGCGTCCGTGGGCGTGGACCAGGGCGGCCCACTCCGGGGAGAAGGACGCGAACGGCCAGAACCCCCAGCCCTCCCGGGACCGTGCCGTCCCCGCCTTGGGGGTGTCGGCCAGGTGGACGAGCAGCGCCACCGGTGGTTCCAGGCCGCCCACCAGGGAGGTGATCGCGTCGGCCTCGGGCGGCCCCTCGATCAGTACGATGTCGGGCTTGATCTCGTCCAGGGCGGCCGCCACGGCCCGGGCCGAACCCGGACCGTGGTGGCGGACACCGAGGACACTGACCTTGTCGGTGCCCTGTCGGGGTCGTCCCATCAGGCGCCCACCTCGCGGCAGGCGCGGTAGAAGTCGCCCCAGCCGTCGCGTTCGCGGGCGACGGTCTCCAGGTACTCGCGCCAGACCACGCCGTCGGAGACGCGGTCCTGGACGACGGCGCCCTGGATTCCCGCGGCGACGTCGGCGGGGCGCAGCTGACCGTCACCGAAGTGCGCGGCGAGCGCGATGCCGTTGGTGATCACGGAGATCGCCTCGGCGGTGCTCAGGGTGCCGCTGGGCGACTTGACCTTCGTGGTGTTGTCCTCGGTGACCCCGGAGCGCAGCTCGCGGAAGACGGTGACCACGCGCTGGATCTCGGTGAGGCTGGTGGGCACCTCGGGCAGCTCCAGGGAGCGGCCCAGCTGCTCCACCCGCTGGGTGACGATGCGGACCTCGTCCTCGGCGCTGTCCGGCACGGGCAGCACCACGGTGTTGAAGCGGCGGCGCAGCGCGCTGGAGAGGTCGTTGACCCCCCGGTCGCGGTCGTTGGCGGTGGCGATGATGTTGAACCCGCGCTGGGCCTGCACCTCCACCCCGAGTTCCGCGACGGGCAGGGCCTTCTCCGACAGCACGGTGATGAGGCCGTCCTGCACGTCCGAGGGCATGCGGGTGAGTTCCTCGATGCGGCCGATCGTGCCGCGCGCCATGGCGGTCATCACCGGGCTGGGGACGAGCGCGGCCTCCGAGGGACCCTCGGCGAGCAGGCGCGCGTAGTTCCAGCCGTACCGGACCGCTTCCTCGGAGGTCCCGGCGGTGCCCTGGACCAGCAGGGTGGAGTCGCCGGAGACCGCCGCCGCGAGGTGTTCGGAGAGCCAGGTCTTGGCGGTGCCGGGGACACCGATGAGCAGCAGTGCGCGGTCGGTGGCCAGGGTGGCCACGGCCACCTCGACCACGCGGCGCGAGCCGATGTACTTGGGCGTGATCTCGGTGCCGTCGTCGAGGGTGGTGCCCAGCAGGTACCGGGTGACCGCCCACGGGGAGAGCCGCCAGCCGGGGGGACGCTGGCGGTCGTCGGCCTTGGCCAGGGCCTCGAGCTCGGCGGCGTACGTCTGCTCGGCGTGCGGGCGCAGTGCGCTGGCAGTGTCGGTGCTGAGGCCAGAGCCGGTGGCGGAGGTGGTCAACTTAGAGCTCCCTGTGCATGTCGAGCCGGAATCGGAGGGTGTCGCGGAGGCGGAGGTAGGAGGGTCCCTCCTCCTCGTGGGGTGGTTCCCTGGGCAGGAGGTCGAGGTGTTCGGGCGGCATGTGCTCGGCGGCGGCCTCGCAGAGGAAGCGGTAGCCGCGTGAGTCACGGGTGGTGATCGGGCCGGTGAGGCGGCGCACGACCGCGTCGGAGAGCGGGCGGGTCCACGGGGCGTCGACCGCGTGCAGGACCTGGCCGAGGACGTCGCTCCCGCCGAGGGCCGGGCCGCTCCCGTCGGAGCCGAGTGCGGCCACGACCCGGTCGCACCGCTCCTCGACCGGCAGCGCGGCCAGCAGCTCCCGGGTGCGCGGCCAGTGCCGGTTCCGGCCCTGGGCGCCGAGCAGCTGGGCCAGACCGCTCCGGGGGTGGTCGAGGAGGGCGCGGGCCCACACGGGGTCGGCCTGGAGGCAGACCGCGTCGGCCAGTGCCTCGCGCAGGTCCTGCTCGTCCTCGGCCAGGTCGAGGACCCCCGCCGGGTCGGTGTCCAGGAACGTGGTCCAGGTGTCCAGCGGCGCGTGGGTGATCAGGACGCGGCCGAGTTCCCAGCGGGCGCGACGGGTCTCCGGCCGCTCCTTCGGCGCCACCAGGGCGAGGTCGCGGAGCCGTTCGGCGGTCGGGACGGCCATGTCGACGACGTCCACGGCGCGCGGCGGCCCCTGGTCGCGTCCCAGGTGGGCGCGGAGGTGCGCGCGGAGCCGGTGCGCGTGGGCGCTGTCCGGCAGCCGGGTGAGCAGGGCCAGGGCGAGGCCGCGCACGTTGGCGCCGCGGTCGTCCAGGGCCCGGTCCAGCACCGCCTCGTCGTCCGGTCCGAGGTTGACGGCCAGGGTCTCCAGGAGGCCGCGCCGCTCCTCTCCCCTGCTCTCCTTGGGCAGGGCCTCGGAGAGCAGGTCGCGGGCGGCTGCCGGGTCGGTGGCGCGCAGGGCGAACAGGGACCGGCGGCGCTGGGCGGGGGTGCCCTCGTGCCAGGCGGCGTCGGTGTGGACGTCGGTGGGCAGGGGTTCCCGGGCGATGAACGACCACGCGCCGTTGTGGGTGGCCAGCCAGGCGCCCCGGTCACCGACGACGGAGGCGACCAGAGGGCGCAGCGAGCTGTCCCGGGAGGCGCGTTCCAGCAGCTCGGGGATGTGGACGTGGCTGACCCGGCGCCCGCCCCGGGCGGCGTGCTCCAGCCACTCGGGGAGGAGCTCGGAGCGGCTGGCGAGGAGGACGGCCAGCCGGTGGTCGGCGGCCGGTCCGACCTCGGGACGGGTGTCGGGGGCGTCGGGGGTGACGGGTTCCGCCGTGTGCGCCGTGTACCCGGCGCGGGTGCGCACGGCGTCCAGGGCGACCAGGTCCAGCAGCCCGGCGGCGCCGTCACGGGTGCCCCGGGGCAGGTCGGGCAGGTCCGGGACGGCGCGTCGGGCGGTGCCGACCAGCGCGGTGGAGACCAGCCGGTCCCAGGAGGGGGTCTCGGGGGAGGCCGACCCGGCGGGGTCGGGAGGGGTCGGGTTCACAGGGCGACTGCCTTTCCGTCGGCGTCCCACAGGGTCATGGGGCTCAGGCCGGTGTCCGGCGACCACTCGGCGGCGATGGTGGCGGGGCGTCCGCCGGTGGCGGCGAGGAACCGCCACAGCTCGCCTCCGGCCAGGGGGAGGGAGGCCCCGGTGGGGTCGGCCAGGTGCCAGCCCTCGGCACGGGCGGGGACCGCGTTCTCCAGCACCACCGGCCAGGCCTCCAGCCACGGGTCCCCGGCCAGGGCCGCGGCGAAGGAGTCCAGGGCCTGCTCGACGGTGCCCCCGGGCGGGGGCGTGGCCGGGGCCTCGTCTGCCTTGCCGACCCGGACCGCGCGGCGGCCGTCCGGGTGGAAGGCGAGTTCGCCCTCGAACTCGGTACCGGGGCGGAAGGCGGAGTCCGGGGTCTCGGTGGGCCGGGCGAAGGTGAGGGAGAGGGCGTGGCGGCCGGTCGTCGCGCCGTGCAGCCACTGGCGGCGGCCGCGCATGCGGTCCGGGGTGAGGGCGTCGCGGTGGCCGAGCACCCGCCAGGTGTCCCGGACCCGCTCCCCGCTGGACAGGACCTCCTCGGCGCGGGTGGCGATCCCCACGCGGGAGCGGAGCACCGCGCGGGTCCGGGGGTCGTCACCGCCCTCACCGGCGAGGTAGCCGTCGACCAGCAGGTGCAGCATGCCCAGGCGTTCCAGGAGGCGGTTCGTCCAGCCGTCGGCCCCGACGTTCTGGGGCAGCTGGGTGACCAGGGTGGCGGCACCGCCCGCCTTGGCGTCCACCAGGCGTTTGGCCATACGGTCCCAGTGCCCGTAGCCGAGTTGGGAAACCTCCGCGAGGCCGCCGTCCACCTGGTCGTGCAGCCACAGACGGAGCTCCTCCAGCCCGGCGGTGACCGAACGCTCCCTGGCGCGCAGGGTGGCGGCGGCCTTCTCCGGGTCGACCGGCGCCGAGGCGGCGGCGCTCGCGCGCTCCTGGCGGGCCACCCGGCCGGAGAGCCACGCGGTGACCCATTCGGGCCGGTCCTCGCGCTCGGCCACCGTGCCCTGGCTCCACAGGGAGAGCAGGGCCAGGACGTGCTTGCAGGGGATCTTGCGGCTGGGGCAGCTGCACTTGTAGGCGGGGCCCTTGTCCCCGTCCAGGTGTGCTGCCGCCAGATAGGGCTTGCTCCCGCTCCCCTTGCACTCACCCCAGACGGCCGAGGTGCCGCCGCCGTCGGCGGCGACCACTCCGCTCTGGGGCCACGATCCCGCCTTGGCCACCTTGAGAGCGGCCTTGTGTGAAGAGGGGTCCGGAGCCAGAGCCCAGACTTCGTCGGTACTCCATCGATCGCTCACACAGGTAACTCTAGGGAGCACCACTGACAATCCGGGACCCTCTGGACAGTCACCCAGGACGGGACAAACAAGATAAAACAATCGTCGATAACAAAGGGGGCGACCCAGATAATCCGTTCCTGTTGAAAATCCGGTGTCGACGATCCTAGAATGCCACGACCAGGTTGGCTCGATCCCCGGCCGCCGCCCCGAAGCGATTTCGGGATCTCCCGCTTCCCCCTTCCCGTCACCACGCCAGTGCCACGTCTCCTCGAAGGGAGGGAAGCGGCCCCGCGAACCTTTTTCCGGGTGTCCGCACCCGAAATGACCACGACTCAGCACGGTGAATCCCAGGAAACGGGGTCCGGGGCGGACCAGGGCGCCCAGAACTCCGGTCCCCCCACCCAGGGGTGCCCGGTCGACCACGTCCGGCTCTACGACCCCACCCCGCCCGAGGGGCGCGCCGAACTCTGGCAGCACCTGCGGGAGCGGCAGGGTCCGATCGTCCCGGTCCAGCTGGAACCCGGGGTGCGCGCCTGGCTGCTGCTCGGCTACCAGGAGAGCCTCGCCGTCCTCCAGCAACCGCACCTGTTCTCCCGGGACACCCGCAACTGGCGCGAGGCGACCGAGGGCCGCGTCGACCTCGACAACACCGTCGCGATGATGACCTGGCTGCCCAACGCCTTCTACGCGGACGGGTCCGAGCACGTCCGGCTGCGCGCTCCGATCATGGACGGTCTGGCCAGGATCGACATGACCGCCATGGCCCGCACCGTGCACCGGATCGCCGACGGGTTGGTGGACCGGTTCGTCAAGGACGGCGAGGCCGACCTCATCGGGGAGTACTCCCAGATGCTCCCCGCGCTGGTCGCCAACCGGCTCTTCGGCCTGCCCGACAGCTACGGCCACATGCTCAACGACCTCACCGCGGCCATCTTCAGTGAGGACTCCCAGCGCTCGGAGGGGTCCATCACCGGCCTCCAGCAGTACTTCGCCGGGCTGGTCGCCCGCAAGGCGAGCAAGCCCGGGCAGGACCTGACCAGCTGGATCCTCGAACGCTCCACGGACCTCACCCAGGAGGAGGTCGCCTACGCGGCGTCCCTGGTGGTCAGCGCCAGCCACATGATGACCGTCCACCTCATCGGCAACACGATGCGCACCCTGCTCACCGACGACCGCATCCGCTCCGCCAACACGGACGCGCGCCTGTCCACGCACGACCTCCTGGACCACGTCATGTGGAACGACAGCCCCCTCCAGCTGCTGGCGGGACGGGTCGCGCTCCAGGACGTGCGGATCGGCAACGCGCGGGTCCGCAAGGGCGACGCCCTGTACCTCGGAGTCGACGCGGCCCACCGCGACCCGGCCGTGCGGCGCGGCAGGTCGGACCCGGACACCGGGCTCTCCAGCGGCAGCCGCGCCCACCTGACCTTCGGCGCCGGTCCGCACAGCTGCCCCGCCCGCGCGCTGGGCCGCCTGGTGGCCTCGACCGGGGTGACCGTGCTCCAGGAACGGCTGGGCGGGCTACGGCTCTCGGTGCCCCCGGAGGAGCTGCGCCTGCTGCGCTCCCCGTTCCTGCACGGGGTGCGGGAGCTGCCGGTCACGTTCACGCCCGGGCGCCTGAGCGAGCCGCCCGCCCTCCTGACCCAGGAGATGGAGCAGGTCCCGGCGGTGGCGGAGGAGGAGCAGCCGCCCGAGGACCTGCTGGGGAAACTGTTCAGCTGGTGGCGCGGTCTGGGCCGGTGAAACGGTAGCCATCCTTTTTCGAACGCGTGAACTGGGGCGCCGCGAGCACTGGTGGTTCAACGGATGCGTGTTCACACCTTCGTCTTCATAGTGAACGCACGCCCACGGAAACGGGTGTAAATCCCGTCCGTTCCTCCCGCGTATACCGACGGGAAAACGGAGCCGTGGCGTCCACGGCGCCCCGTGGATTCCCGCTGCGTGAGAAAAGGAAGACGACGTGAGTACCGACCATCCCCTGTCCCCCGTGTCCCCCTCGCCGGTACCCCGCACCACCCGCTCCCGCCGGAGCGCCCCCGCCCTCCCGACCGCCCGGGTGCCGCGCACCCGCTCCTGGGCGGCGGCGGTCGCCGCGAAGTCCGCCCTGGTGGTGGGCCTGGCCCTGTTCGGCGCGGGTGCGGCCGTCTCCCCGGCCCAGGCCGCCAACCCGCACGAACGCGGTCCGGACCCGACGGAGCAGAGCGTCACGGCGCCCCGCGGCCACTTCGACACCGCCACCACCTCCGTGTCCTCGCTGGTGAGCGGCTTCGGTGGCGGAACCATCTACTATCCGACCGACACCTCCCAGGGCACCTTCGGCGGTGTGGTGGTCGCCCCCGGGTACACCGCCAGCGAGTCGTCCATGTCCTGGTACGGGCACCGCTTCGCCTCGCAGGGCTTCGTGGTGTTCACCATCGACACCATCACCCGCTACGACCAGCCGAACAGCCGGGGCCGCCAGTTGGAGGCCGCCCTGGACTACCTGGCCGACAGCAGCGCGGTGAGCGACCGCGTGGACGCCGACCGCATGGCCGTCATGGGGCACTCGATGGGCGGTGGCGGCACCCTGGCCGCCGTCGACTCGCGGCCGGAGCTGCGCGCGGCGATCCCGCTGACCCCCTGGCACACGCAGAAGAACTGGTCGAGCGTACAGACGCCCACGCTGGTCGTCGGCGCCCAGAACGACGTCACCGCGTCGGTCCGCTCGCACGCCATCCCGATGTACGAGAGCCTGCCCGGCTCCCTGGACCGGGCCTACCTGGAGCTGCGCGGCGCGAGCCACTTCGCGCCGAACGTCTCCAACACCACCATCGCGAAGTACGGCATCTCGTGGCTCAAGCGGTTCGTGGACGACGACGAGCGCTATGAGCAGTTCCTCTGCCCGCCGCCTCGCACGGGGATCGGCACCGACTTCTCCGACTACCGGGACTCCTGCCCGCACGGCGGCTGATCCGGCGGCCGGGTCGTCGCGGTGAGACCCGGTCGGGGCCGGTGGGGATCTCCCACCGGCCCCTTCCCGTGTCCGCCGCCCCTCACGCCCGGGGCTCCTGGAGCGCGGCGGCAGCGCCACCGCCTGACCGGCCCCGACGCGGAAGGGAGCCGGAGCGCGCGGTCCGTGCGCACTCCGGCTCCGACGGTCGACGTCAGTCGTGGAAGGGAAGGTCCTGCGGGGAGAGCCGCTCGAAGTCGACCTCCTCGACGGGGCCGTCCCCGCGGTCGGTCACCCGGGCCTCCTGCACCATCTCGATGGCGCCGCCCGCCTCGAACCGCACGACGTACACGCCCTGGTGGCCGCCGTGGTCACCCTCGCTGGAGGAGAAGGGCGTGAAGCCCGGGCCCTGCCACTCCTGGGTCTCCAGGGCGTCGACCAGGGACTGGCGGGTGAGGTCCTCCCCCGCCGACTTCAGGACCTGGGCGAACATGACGGCCTGGGTCATGCCGAACATGTGCGTGTTGGTGGGAGGTCCGCCGTGTCCGTACTCCTCGTACACGTCGACGAAGAACCGGCCCCACTCGTCGTCCTCGTCCTCCACGCGCGGCATGTAGCTCGTCACGACCGCCCCCTCCAGGAAGGCGTCGGCCGGGACGCCCTCCGCGTCGGTGTCCTCGGTGAACTCGGTGAGCAGCGCCTGGAGCGTGGCGGTGTCCCCGCCGATGCTGGAGATCACCCACTGGGGCTCGTAGCCGATCCGGGCCGCCTCCAGCATGCCGAGCGCGACGAAGGCCGGGATGCAGGAGCAGACGACCACCTCCGCCCCGGCGTTCTCCAACTCGGCCATCTGCGAGCCGAGGTCGGGGATGTCCGACTCGTAGTGCTCGCGGGCCACGACCTCGTCGGACAGGTACTGGTCGAGTCCGGCCTGGGAGTCCTCACCGACGTCGTCGTTCTGGAACAGGTACCCGACGTCCCGCCCGGGGAAGTTCTCGGTGATGTACTCGCCCTGGATCTTGGCTTCCTTGGTGTAGTCGGTCTGCCAGCCGTAGGTGAGCGGGTGCTCCTCCGTGTTGTTCCAGGCGAGGGCGCCCGAGGCCGGGAAGACGTCGGGCACCCCCTCGTCGTTGAGGTAGTCGATGACACCCCCGTGGGTGGGCGTGCCGAGGCCCCCCACCATCGCGAAGATCTCGTCCTCGATGACCAGTTGGCGGGTGACGTCGACGGTCCGGGAGGGGTCGTAGCCGTCGTCCTCGACCCGGTAGTCGATCCGCCTCCCGTTGACCCCGCCCTGGTCGTTGACGTGGTCGAACACGGCTCCCGCTCCCTGGGAGACCGCCAGGTAGCCGGGTGCGGCCGGGCCGGTGAGCGGTTGGTGGGTGCCGATGACGACGGCGTCGTCCGTGACCCCCGGGGCCACGTCCAGGTCGGCGTCGGCGCCCTGGCCGACCTCGCCCGCGCCCGAGCAGGCCGCGGCCAGCATGACGAGGGCCAGGGCCGGGGCCAACAGGACCCGTGTTCGGTGTTCGCGCATGGTTGTCTCCTTCACTGGGGGGTTCACGAGGAGGTGGCGGAGCGGACCGCCCGGAGGCGGGCTCCGAGGCTTCGGAGGGCGCCGTGGACGCCGAGGGGCCAGAACCGCAGGACGAGGATGAGGACCACGCCGAAGAACACCACCGGCAGGTTGTTCTCGGCGTTGCGTCCCAGGTCCGCCGCCCGTGCGAGGTCGGTGGCCCACACGTCCAGGTAGACGACGGCGATCGAGGCCCACAGCGCGCCCCACAGACTGCCGATGCCGCCGAGCACCAGCGCGGCGAGCAGGGTCAGCGAGAGCACGAGGGTGAAACTGCTGGGGGTGACGGTGCCGAGGACGTAGGCCTGGAGTCCGCCGGCCAGACCGCCCGCCGCGGAGGCGATGACGAAGGCGACAACCTTGGTGGCGCCGACGGGGACCCCCGCCATGGCGGCGGCGGTCTCGTCGTCCCGGATGGCGCGCATGCGGCGGCCGAGGCGCCCGGCGGAGATCGTGGCGAGCGCGGCCAGGCCGAGCACGACCGTGGTCCACACGACCAGGGCCCGCCACTCGCTGGTCGTCACGAGTCCGTCGAGGATCGGCGGGGCTCCCGCGGTGCGGATGTTGAGGCCGTTGCTGCCGCCGAGGAGACCGTGGAACCGGTGGGCCAGCCCGGGCAGGCCCACGGCGAGGATGAGTGTCGCACCGGCCAGGTACGGCCCGTGCAGGCGCGCGGTGGCGGCGCCCACCGCGACGCCCGCCACGACGGACACCGCGACGATGACGCCGAGGTTGGCGGCGAGCGGCAGGGTCGGCTGGTGCAGGACCAGCAGCGCCATCGTGTAGGCGCCGATCATCATGAACGCGCCGTGGCCGAGGGAGACCTGTCCGGAGCCGCCGACCAGGAGTTGGAGCCCGGCGACGGCGAGCATGGTGTACCCGACGGCGGCGACGCGCAGGGCGGTGAGGTCGCCGGTCACGAACAGCAGCCCGGCGACGGCGGCCAGGCCGAGGGCGGCCAGTAGCAGGTGGCGGACGGGCAGGGGCATGACTGGCTAGACCTTTCGGGCGGTCGGTCGGGAGAGGATGCCGTCGGGGCGCACGCTCAGGACGGCCACGACGATGACGAGGGCGGCGAGGGTCGCCAGTTCGGGTCCGAGGAACCCGGACACGTAGGACATGCCGAGCCCGATGAGCAGTCCGCCGACGACGGCGCCGAAGGGGTTGTCGAGTCCGCCCACCACCGCCGCCGTGATCCCGAAGACGAACACCACGTCGAAGACGTTCGGTGAGATGAACGGAGGCCCGGCGAGCATGCCCGCCAGCGCTCCGATGAGGGAGGCGATGCCCCAGCCCGCCGTGAGCATGAGGCCGACCCGCACACCGCTGAGCCGGGCCGCCTCCGGGTGGAAGGCGGCGGCGCGCATCCGCAGGCCGAGGGGCGTGAACCGGTACAGGGCGAACAGCAGGAGGGCGGCCGCCCCCACGGAGACCAGGGCGAACACGTCCGAGGGGGCGAAGCGGCCCACGTAGCTGAACGCGTACCGGAAGCCGTGCTGTTCGTTGCCCCAGACCATGCCGACCCCGCCCTGGACCACCAGGAGGAGGCCGAGGGTGACGATGATGGCGTTGAGCTGGGAGGTCCTGGCGATGGGGCGGACGACGAAGCGCTCCACGAAGGCCCCGACCAGCAGCCCCGCCGTCAGGGCGGCGGCGAACCCGAGCCAGTAGGAGCCGGTGAGCTGGGTGACCGTGTAGGCGGTGTAGACGGACAGCAGCGCGAGGGCGGGCTGGGCGAAGTTCACGAGCCGGGTGGCCTGGTAGATGATGACCAGGGAGAGCGCCAGTGCCGCGTAGGCCGCCCCGGAGGCCAGCCCGTTGAGGGTCAGGGTGACGAAGTAGTTCATGGGGGTCTCCCTCAGAAGCCGAGGTAGGCGTGGCGTGTGCGGTCGTCCGCCAGGAGTTCGGCGGAGGGCCCCTCCGCCACGACACGGCCCTGGTTGAGGACGTATCCGTGGTCGGTCACGGACAGGGCCCCGGCGGCGTTCTGTTCCACGAGGACGACGGTGAGGCCGGTACGGTCGCGGAGGTCGCGGAGCAGGTCGAGGATGCGCCGGGTGATCAGGGGCGCGAGGCCGAGCGAGGGTTCGTCGAGGAGCAGGACGCGGGGCCGGGCCATGAGGGCGCGGCCGATGGCGAGCATCTGCCGCTCACCGCCGGAGAGGGTGGCCGCCGCCCTGGTGCGGCGCTCCGCCAGGGGCGGGAAGAGGTCCATGACCTCGTCGAGGGTGGTGCGGTCGCGCCGGTCCGCGCGCCACAGGGCGCCCAGGCGCAGGTTCTCCTCCACGGTGAGTTCGACGACCACCCCGCCGCCCTCGGGGACGTGGGCCAGGCCTCGGGTGACGACCTGTTCCGTGGGGAGCCGGGTGATGTCCTCGTCCGCGAGCAGGACCCGGCCCGCAGCGGCGCGGTGCAGGCCGGTGAGGGTGCGCAGGAGGGTGGTCTTGCCCGCGCCGTTGGCCCCGAGGACGGCGCAGAGTCCGCGTTCGGGAACGGTGAGGCTGACGTCGTCGAGGGCCCGGACGGCGCCGTAGGAGGCGCTGAGGCCCTCCACGGTGAGCAGGGGCACGCGGGTCATCGGCGGTCCCCGTTCCCGTCGTCGGGCCCCGTGGCCGGGGTGTCGGAGGTGCCCAGGTAGGCGCGGGTGACGGCGGGGTCGGCCTGGACCTCCTCGGGGGTTCCGGAGGAGATGATCCTGCCAAAGTCGAGGACCACGACGCGGTCGCAGACGTTCATGACCAGGTCCATGTGGTGCTCGACGAGGACGACCGCCATGTCCTGGCGGAACCCGCGGATCCGCTCGCCCAGCTCGGTGGTCTGGTGGCCGGAGAGTCCGCTGGCGGGTTCGTCCAGGAGGAGGAGTTCGGGTTCTCCGACGCAGGCCCGCGCGAGGGCGACCTGCTTCTGTACGCCGTAGGGCAGGGTGCCGGGGAGTCGGTGGGCGTGCTCGGCGACACCGAAGCGTTCCAGGGCGGCCATGGCACGCCCCCTGAGACGGTGTTCGTCGCGGTGGTGCCGTCCGAGGCCGCTGACGAGGGAGAGCGCCCCTCCCCGGGCGAGGCGGTCGGCGCCCACCATGACGTTCTCGAGGACGGGCATCATCGGGAACAGGTTGAGGCCCTGGAAGGTCCGGGCGATCCCGGCCCTGGCCAGGTGGTGCGTGCGCCTGCCGGTCCGGGGTGTCCCCTTCCAGGAGACGGCTCCCCTGGTGGGGCGCAGCACCCCGGACAGGACGTTGAAGAGGGTGGTCTTACCCGCTCCGTTGGGGCCGATGAGGCCGACGACGGAGCCCGGATCGACCCGGAGTCCGACGTCGTCGAGCGCGGTGAGCCCTCCGAAGCGCACGGTCACCCCGTCCGCTGTCAGGAGGTGTTCCGGTGCGGTCGTTGTCATGGCTGCCTCTCTCCGGCGACTCGCCGGATCTCATACCGACCAGTTGGTATCGACCGGTCGGCGCGACGGGGCACCCGCACGCCCGTGGCGTCCGGCCCCGGGACGTGTTCAGTTCAGGAGACGGGCCAGGTCCACCCGGGACCTGATGTTGAGCTTGCGGAAGATGCCGCGCAGGTGGTGCTCCACGGTGCGCGGGCTGATGAACATGTGCGCGGCCACCTCGCGGTTGGTGGCGCCCTCCGCCACCAGCTGCGCGATCTGCTGCTGTTGCGCGGTCAGTTCGCCGGTGGCCGGGGTCTCCGGGCCGCGTTCGGCGGTACCGATGGCGCGCAGCTCGGCCCGGGTCTGCCGGACCCACAGCCGCGCGCCGAAGCGCTCGAAGGTCTCCAGGGCGTTGTACAGGTGCTCCCGGGCGCGCCCGGGCAGGCGGGACCGGCGGAGGGAGGCGCCGAATAGCAGCTGGGTGCGCGCGTGTTCGACGTCGTCGTCGCCGCAGGCCCGGTGCAGGTCGAGCGCGGTGCCGAAGTGGTCGGCCGCCTCCTCGCCGGTGGCGAGCAGGCCGTCGCCGCGCGCGGCCAGGGCCAGGGCGCTCGGGCTCTCCACGGCCTCCGCCCAGCCCCGGTACCCGGCCTGGGAGGCGCGCGCCCAGCCGATCTTGCCCGTGCGGACCGCGGCCTCCACGAAGTGCGGCGCGGTGAGCAGGCGCATGGTGGGGTGTCCGTGTCCGGGTCCGGCGTGCACCAGGGAGCGCAGCCGGAAGAAGGCGTCGGCGGCGTTGCCCCGTGAGAGTTCGAGGACGGCCAGCGCCCAGGAGGCCAGTGCGGAGGGCAGGCCGAGGCTCCGCTCCCCGGCCTGGGCGGTCACCGCGCGCGCCCGGATGTGGCAGGTGTCGACGTCGCCCTGGATGGCGGCGATCATCGCCAGCGACGCGAGGTTCTGGGCGACCCAGACGGACTGGCCGGACTCGCGGGAGGCGCGCAGCCCGGCCAGGGCGGTCCCGGCGGCGGACGGGAAGCGACCGCTCCAGAACTCGGAGAAGACGAGGAAGGCCAGCGCCGGGGGCACGAACACGTGTTCTCCCCGGGACCGGGCCGACTCGGCCGCGCGGGAGGTGACGGCGCGGACGAAGGGGGCGTCCCCCAGACGGAGGCCGCAGATCCCGGCCCACACCAGCTCCGAGGGGGCGCTCATTCCGTGCGAGAGCCGGATCGCCTCGCGCAGAAGCGGGGTGGAGTTCACGTAGTCGCCGCGGAACGAGACCGTGCACCCCTCCAGGAAGGCGGCGGTCAACCGCATCGAGGGCGGATCGTCCGCGCGGACCAGGGGGACGGCGAGTTCGGCGGCCCTGGCGTGGCGGACCGGGTCCCCCGCGTAGGAGGCGCTGTCGGCGGAGCGGACCAGGGCGCGCAGGGCGAGGGCGCGGTCGTGCGGGACGAGGGCGCGCCCGGCGGCGTACAACCGTTCCGCCGCGTCGACGGCGTTGGAGTCGAGCGTCTCGAACTCGGCCTCGATGAGGGCGACCACGGCCCGGCGGCGGTCGGACACCGCGAGCGGCCGGGCCCGCCCGAGCAGCCGTGCGGCGCGCTCGGGCTCTCCGGCGAGATGGGACTCGTGGGAGGCGGTGGCCAGGCGGCAGGCGCGTTCGTCGGGGTCGGGGGTGAGGGCGGCGGCGCGCTCGTTGGTGTGGGAGGCGGCGAGGGGGCCCGCCAGGCGTTTGGCCCGCCGGGCGGCGTCCGCGATCCGGTCGGCGAGGTCGGCGTCGGGGGCCTCGGCGCCGCAGGCGGAGTGCCGGGCGAACTCGACCGGGGCGTGCTCGCGGTCGGTCACCCCGGCCAGGGCCCGGTGGGCCGCGCGCAGGCGACCGGCGGGGGTGGCCTGGACGACGGCCTCGCGCAGGAGCGGGTCGGGGAAGACCAGGGTGTCGCCGTCCACCCGCACCAGGCCGCGTTGCTCGGCCGGTTCGAGGGTGGACACCGAGGGCGCGGGTTCGGGGTGGTCGGGCTCTCGCGCGGCGTCCAGGATCAGGTGGACCCGGGGTTCGGCGGCCAGCGCTCCGAGTAGCAGGAGGCGCCTGGCGTCGTCCGGCAGCTCCTCGTAGGGGGCGATCAGCGCGGAGCGCAACCGCGCCGCGAGCGGGAGGGGCTCGGGCGGGGGGTGTTCGCCCCGGACCTGCTCCGGGGTCAGGGACGAGAGGAAGCCGAGGGCCGCCGCGGGGTTGCCGTGGGCGGCGCGTACCAGTCCGGTACGGACCGGGGACGACAGGTGGGCGGGGGCGCGGTCGACGAGCAGGTCGTGCACCGCGCGGTCCTCCAGTGGGGCGAGGGCCAGTTCGGTCACCCCCGGGACCGGCCCGGGGGCGGTGGAAGGGGCGGCGTGCCCGCCCAGGGCCGCGAACACGGCGGCGATCCGGGTCCCGGTGAGACGCCGCGCGGCGAACGCCAGGGCGTCGAGCGAGGTGGCGTCCAGGAGTTCGGCGTCGTCCACGCACAGCAGGAGGGGCCGTTCGGTGCTCGCCTCGGAGAGGAGTTCGAGGACGGCGGTGTAGAGCGGGTAGCGGTCGGTGCCGGTGCCGCCGCCCCGGGTGAGGGCCTCGCGCAGGAGGTCGCGCCGGGGCGCCGGGAGTCGGTCGAGCACCGGTGCCACGGGGCGCAGGAGGCGTTGGAGGCCGGAGCAGGCGAGGTCGGTCTCGGTGCGGACCCCGCCCGCGTGGAGGACGGTGAAGTCACCCGCGGTGTCGCGGGTGTGGTCGAGCAGGAGGCTCCGGCCCTGGCCCGGACCGCCGGTGAGGAGCACGGACGCACCTCGGCCGGACCTCGCGTCGCCCAGGGTGTCGGCGAGGGTCCTCCGCTCAGCGTCCCGGCCCCGGAGGCGTACGCTCGGGGGCTCCGTGTACCGTTCCGTCACGTTGTTCACATTCGCACAGCGCCGCCCCGCTCCGGCAGGTGTGCACGAACACACTGGTCGTTTCACCGATACCCGCCCGGTGCCGCGAGTGGCGTCCGCGCACGGGGGTTCTGGTGGTCCTCGGGTGGCTTCTCGGGGAGCGTGTTGCGCACGCGAATACGGTGGTCTGACCGGGTCCGCGATGCCGAAAAAATGTTCCGGTTCGCTCATGTGCCGCCCTACCGGAACCCCGCGGGCGTCCGTCCAGGTAGTCAGGACGCGACGCGCCGACGGCACCCCGTCAACGAACCAGACAAACAGCACAAACGACTCTTGGATAGCTTTTTGTCCACTTCGGGACACTGTCGCGGCCGTCCCCGTGCGGGATATCCAGTGCGGGACACACTGGATCGGACAGCCGGAGGACCCGCATGGAGAACCGCTCCCTGACAGCGGACGACCGACGCATACCCGTCGGCGCCGCGAACCGACCCCTGACGTTCGGTGTGGAGGAGGAGTTCTTCGTCGTCGACCCGCGCACGCGCCGCATCCTCTCCCGCGCACCCGACGTCCTGGCCCACGCCCGTTCCTTCGGGCCCCACCTGTGCGGCGAGTTCACCCGCGCCCAGGTGGAGGCCAACAGCCCCGTGTGCACCACCTCGGAGGAGGCCCGCGCGTTCCTGGAGACCGCACGGGCGGAACTCCACCGGGCCGCCGACAGCGCGGGCCTGGCCGTGGCCGCCACCGGCACGCCCGTCCTGGGTGACCCGGCGTCGGCCACCGTCAGCCAGGGCCGCCGCTACTCCGCCATCGCGTCCCACTTCGGCGCCCTGCGCGCCTCCCACGTGGTGTGCGGCTGTCACGTGCACGTCGGCGTCCCCGACCCCGCCACCGCCGTGGCCGTCAGCGACCACCTGCGCCGGTGGCTGCCCTTCCTGGTCGCGCTGGCCGCGAACTCACCCTTCCAGTCCGGGCGCGACACCGGCCACGCCAGCTGGCGGACGGTCACCTGGAACCGGCTGCCCTCCGCCGGACCGCCGCCGCTGATGCGCACCCTCAAGGAGCACGAGAGCGCCGTCCGGGGGCTCACCTCCACCGGGGCGGTCCTGGACCGCCGCATGGTCTACTGGGACATCCGCCTCTCCGACCACCTGCCCACGCTGGAGATCCGGGTGGGCGACGTGGCCGCCACCGCCGAGGAGGCCCTGCTCTTCGCGACCCTCACGCGCGGCCTGGCCGCGCGGGCCCTCACCGACGTGCGGCACGGGGTCCCCGCACCCGACGTCAGCACGCACACCCTGCGCGCCGCCGTGTGGCGGGCCGCCCGGGAGGGGCTGGAGGGGGTGGTCCCCGACCCGCTGACCGGCGAGTCCCTGACCGCGAGCGCCGCCATGGAGCGGGTCCGCCGGGCCGCCCTGCCCGGCCTGGCCGTCTCCGGGGACACGGACCTCGTGTCGTCCCTGCTCGACCGGGTCCTGACGGTGGGTTCCGGCGCCCACCGCCAGCGGGTCGCCCACGCGCGCCGCGAGCGGATGACCGACGTGGTGGACCATGTCGTGGCGCAGTCCCGCGAGGGCCTGGGCTCGGTGCCCCGCCCCAGGATCCCCCGGGTCTGACGCCCCGTCGGGAGGGGCACCGCCAGCGGCGCGGGCCCGCCCGGTGGGAGGGGTCGGCCCCTCCCACCGGTCCGCTCAGGCGTCCAGGCGTTCCCGCAGTTCGTCGGTGGTGGGGGGATCGGCACCCACCCGGGTGACCGTGTGGGCGGCGGCGGTGACGGCGTAGGTCAGCAGCTCGGTCAGGTCCGCCTCGGTCAGCCCGGTCAGGCGGCTCCGCGGCCGCTCACCCAGCCTCCCGTCGAGGTCGAGGCGGTGGAGCAGGGCACCCATGAAGGAGTCGCCCGCGCCGACCGTGTCCACGACCGCCACCCTCGGCGCGGGGACCGCGGCCGTCACGCCGTGGGAGAGGGCGAACGCCCCGTCCGCGCCCAGGGTGACCACGACCAACGCCGGACCGAGCGCGGCCAGGGCGTGCGCGGCCTCCTCCGGGGTGAGCCCGGGGTGGAGGAAGGCCAGGTCCTCGTCGCTGGCCTTGACCACGTGGGCCTGGGCGGCGTGGCGCAGGGCCAGCGCGCGGGCCTCGGCCGGGTCCCCCACCACGTCCGCGCGGATGTTGGGGTCGAGGGAGACCGTCACCTGCCCCCGGCCGTGCTCGCGCCGCAGCAGCGCCTCGATCCGTGAGGCCCCCGGTTCCCGGAACAGGGCGATCGAGGCGGCGTGCAGGGCCCGCACCCCGGGCTCCAGGGTGCCGGGGAGCTCACCGGGACGCCACCGCCAGTCGGCGGCGTCGTCCATGCGGAAGTCGTACCGGGCCGCCCCGTCCGCACCGAGCGTGGCCAGGGCCAGGGCGGACGGCTCCTCCGCCGCGACCAGACCGGCGGGGTCCAGCCCCCCGGCCAGGAGGCGTTCCCGGATGAGCGCGCCGAATCCGTCGGCCCCGATCCGGGCGAGCAGCCGGGTGGGCGTGCCCAGCCGGGCGGCGGCCAGCGCCGTGTTGGCCGGTCCGCCGCCGGGTGCGGCCCGCAGCACGTCCGGGCCGTGCCGGGTGGGCAGCAGGTCCATGACGTTCTCCCCGACCACGACGAGCCGGGGCGTCCCGGCGCCGGGTGCGGGGCGCGTCGCTTCCTCGGTCACTGGCTTCCTCCGGTGCCGCGCAGGGCCGCCGCGATCGAGGTCGAGAACCCGACCTGTGGCAGCAGGGTGGCCTGGTAGGCGTGGTAGACGTCCGGCTTGCCCGTCCACACCGCTCCCCCGGGGCGGTTCTCGGGGTCCAGCTCGTGCCGCCAGCTGCCGTGCTCGCGGTCCACGTGGAAGCGGTCCGCGTACTCCCACCAGCGCTCGTACCGCTCGGTGTAGGCGGCGTCGCCGGTGCGCCGGGCCAGCGCCCACGCGGCCATGGTGGCCTCGGCCACCACCCAGTGCATGCGCTGGCGCACGACCGGGCGGTCCTCCCAGTCCAGGGTGTAGGCGAACCCCTCAGCGCCGTCCACGCCCCAGCCGCGCCGGACGGCGTGGGTGAAGAGGTGTTCGGCGTCGGCGCGCGGCCACGCGGGGACGGTCTCGCCCGCGCGTTCCAGGGCGAGTTCGAGGTGGAGGAGCAGGCGGGCCCACTCCAGGAGGTGGCCCGTGGTGCTGCCGTAGGGGCGGAAGGGGTGGTCCGGGTGGTCGCGGTTGTAGTCCGGGAGCGGCCGCCAGTCCGGGGTGAAGTGCTCGGGCAGGCGCCAGTCGTGCTCGGCGGCCACCCCGTGGACCAGGCGTTCGGCCACGGCCAGGGCCCGGCGGGTCCAGTCGGTGTCGCCGGTGGCGTCGGCGGCGGCCAGCAGCGCCTCCACCCAGTGCATGGCGCTGTTGGCCCCCCGGTAGGGCTCGGTGACGGCCCAGTCGGCGTCCCAGCTCTCCCGGACGCAGTCCGCGTCCTCCTCCCAGAAACGCGCGTCGAACACCCGCAGGGCCTCGTCCAGCAGGTCACGCGCGCCGGGGCGGGCGGCGAGGGTCGCGGAGGATGCTGCCAGGACGACGAAGGAGTGGGGGTAGGCGGACTTGTCCGGGAGCTTTTGGGAGCGCTCCCGAATACTGGTGGGATCCCCGCCCTCCGGCACTTCGTCGAACCATCCGCCCAGATCGGCGTCGCGCAGCGGCCCGGAGAGCGCGGCCAGCCCGTGGTCGGCCAGCTCCGCCGCGCGCGCGTCGCCGCGCAGGTGCGCCAGGGAGAACACGTGCGTCATGCGTGCGGTGATCCAGGTCTCGGTGGGGCGGTCGGGCTCCACCCCGCCCTCGGCGTCCAGCCAGCCGAAACCGTCGGGGACGGCCGCACCGGCGGCGAAGTCGACCAGCCGCCGTTCCTCCGCCGCCAACCACGGGGGGGACCCCGGGGCAGGGTGTGTCGAAGTGGTCAAACCAGTGCCTCCTCAGGGAGTTGTTCCGCGCGTAACGCTATCCCGGGCC
Organism: Nocardiopsis sp. iso_237; assembly: GCF_056173345.1. Classification (NCBI taxonomy): domain Bacteria; kingdom Bacillati; phylum Actinomycetota; class Actinomycetes; order Streptosporangiales; family Nocardiopsidaceae; genus Nocardiopsis; species Nocardiopsis sp. iso_237. The sequence continues at coordinate 6,177,945 of NZ_CM149669.1, forward strand.
GTGCTTCCCGGGAAGGGTTCCGCTCGTCCCCCGGGCACGGTCGGCGGCGCTGCACGTCCAGCGGATGTGCTCCGCGACGCTGAGGGGGTCGTCCGCCATCGGGATGTGTCCGACCCCGAGCAGCGACACCATGCGCGCGTTGGGCACGCGCTGGTGGGCGTGCTCGGCGCTGGAGGGCAGCAGGGTCCGGTCCCGGTCGCCCCAGGCGATGGTGACCGGGCAGGGGATCGGGCGCGAGGTGAAGTCGTAGTCCGCGATCCTCGGCACCATGCGCACGTACGGCGCCCCCGGGGTGAGCCCCTGGATACCGAACCGGGTCGCCTTGGCCTCCGGGGAGGAGGGGTCGCCGCGCAGCGCGATACGTGCGGCGGCCCGCGCGGGCGGGGTGTCCGCGAGCCGTTCCTTGAGGGGCATGGGCAGGTGCGTGGCCAGGTTGGCCACCACGCCGACCGTACGCATGCCCCAGCGGGCGAGGCGGTCGGAGAACCCGGCCGGGGAGAACACCGTCACCGATCCGGCCACCCCCTGGACCCCCAGTTCGAGGGCGATCGAACCGCCCAGCGAGTTGCCCGCCAGGTGGGGGCGTTCCAACCCGTGCAGTTCGCAGAACTCCCGGATCACCCGCACCATGCTGTGCACGTCGTAGGGTTCGTCCCGCTCCGGCGCAGGGGACTCCCCGAACCCCGGCAGGTCCACGCTGACCACCTCGTAGTCAGCGGTCAACCGGGGCGCCACCGCCTCCCAGCTCTGCCGTCGGTCACCGAGTCCGTGCAGCAGGACCACGGGGCGACCGCTCCCGTGCCGGTCGAAGGCGATGCGTCTGGGGTTCATCCCACCGGTCTACCCGAGGTACCCGTCCCGACCACCGGGACGAACCAGGAAACTGGGCAAAAGCTGTGCCCGGGTCGGCTCACCGGCGGTGCGCGCACGCGGCGCGGCGGTGAGCAGCAGGCCGGACACCACGGCCACCAGACCCAGCACCGGCGCCAGCCCGAAGCCCAGACCGGCCACGGTCAGGGCCAGCAGCCCCCCGCCGATCAGTGCGGCGGCGGCCAGCACGCGGACCAGCCCGGGGTCGCCCCGCAGGACCTTCGGCGGTTCCTCGAACCGCACCGCCCAGTGGGCGAGCGGCAGGATCATCGGCACCAGGACCGCCACGCCGAGCACGCCCCACAGCAGCCACAGCCCGGTCATCGGGTCGGGGGTGTTGATGCCCAGGCCGTACACGAGGACTCCGGCCACCACCGAGATCGGCAGCATGTGCCACAGGTACACCGTCATCAGCTGCGGTGAGACGCGGTCCAGCATCCGCGCCGGACCGGGCCGGTCCGTCCACGCGGAGATCCGGTCCCGCAGGAGCATCGCGACGCCGACCTGCACCGCGCCCAGCGCCGCCAGCACCAGGGTCGGCGGGGAGACGTTCGAGGTCTCGGCGGCGAACACACCGGTCATGTTGAACGAGTACGGGCCCACGTTCACCAGGACGACCGCGGTGACGGCGCCGACCGCGGCCATCCACGCCGCGTGGGGGCGGCGGATCGCGCCGGTCGCGTACCGGAACCCCAGCTGGTGGACGGCCAGCCAGACGAAGGCCACGTTCAGGAAGCCGAAGGCCTCCACCCCGAAGCCGAACCGGCTCAGGTCCACGACCATGGCACCGGCGAGCAGCCCCGCCGGGACCCACCAGCCGAACCTGTCCTGGGCGGCCACCAGGATCGGCGTGGCCACCACCACCAGCACGTACACGGCCAGGAACCACAGCACCATGCCCGCCGCGCCCGCGCCGACCAGCACCGGCTGCTGCTGGGCTCCGCCCAGGACCGCCAGGTGGGAGGCGAGGATCCACACCACCGCGAGGGGCACCACGGGCCAGGCCAGCCGTCTGAGCCGCTTGGCCCACCAGACCGACGCGGCCTCGCCCCGGCCCTGGGCCGAGCGCCAGCTGATCATGTTGGCCGCGCCGCCCACGAAGAAGATCAGCGGCATGACCTGGGAGACCCAGGTGAGCGCGAACCCGCCCGGGGTGCTCAGGACGCTGGTCGCCGCGAGATCGCCCTCGGACTGCACGGTCAGCACCGGCAGCCACCAGTGCTGGAGGACCACCAGGGCCATGACGAACAGGCGCAGGGCGTCGAGGAAGCGATCACGTCCCCGTGGTCGGGGCACGGCCACCACCGGTGCTGAGGCGGAGGCCTGAGGCCGGTCCCCGCCCGCGTTCGCGGGTTCGGCGATCACGGTCATGGGTTGTCGCTCCTTGGTCTTTCCCGGAGTCCGGGGGCGGCCGGGCACGCGGAGGTGCCTGGTCGTGCTGACCGGGCTGTGCTGACCTGTGGGGGGTCCGACACGTCCCGATACGGGGCCCTGATCACGGGCGCCCGCCGACACTGATGACGGCAGTGGTGACGCGTCGCTGGTAACGACCCTAGGTTCGGGGCGCCGGGCACCGCGAGGGCGCTGGGTACCCTCTCTCCCCGACGGCCAGCCCTCCCACGAGGGGTGGTGCCAGCACTACCCGCCCGCTTGGAGCGCCGGGGGCGCGGGGGTGTTCGCGGACCGGAGGCGCCGACGGGCCCGGGCAGGTGATGCCGGTGGGCCCCGAGGGGATCAGGGAGCGGTGGGGACGGCGCGCTTGTGGGCGGTCACACCGTAGCGGTCCACGAGGGTGCGGGTCACCTCGTCGGAGACCGGAAGACCCTCGAGGAAGTCGTCGATCTGATCGTAGGTCAGCCCCAGCGCGTCCTCGTCGGGCTTCTGCGGGGTGAGCGTCTCCAGGTCGGCCGTGGGCACCTTGTTCACCAGGTCCTCGGGGGCGCCCAGTTCGGCGGCGACCGCGCGTACCCGGCGCTTGGTCAGTCCGGCCAGCGGAACCAGGTCGACCCCGCCGTCACCGTACTTGGTGAAGAAGCCGGTGACCGCCTCGGCCGCGTGGTCGGTGCCGACCACCAGGCCGCGCGCGGCGCCCGCGATCGCGTACTGGGCGATCATCCGCTGGCGGGCCTTGACGTTGCCGACCACGAAGTCCTCGGCGAAGGCGTGCTCGTGGGTCACACCGGCCTCGGTGAGGGAGGCGGCCATGGCGTCCGTGGCCGGGCGCACGTCCACGGTCAGGCAGCGGTCGGGGGCGCCGAACTCCACGGCGCGGGCCGCGTCCTCCTCGTCCGCCTGGGTCCCGTAGGGCAGGCGCACCGCCACGTACTCGGCCTCGTGCCCGGACTCGCGGGCCCGGTCGACGGCCAGACGGGACAGGCGCCCGGCGGTGAGCGAGTCCACGCCCCCGCTGATCCCCAGGACCAGCGCGCGGGAGCCGTTCGTGGTGAGTCTCTCCGCGAGGAAGGCCACTCTGCGCTCGATCTCGGCGCCGACGTCGAAGTGCTCGGGGACTTCGAGGTCGCGGATGATCTCGCGGCGCTGCTCGCTCAGCTCTGTCTCGGTCACGTGCGCTCCCTGCGTGTGGTGCGTGGTCCACCGATTATCACCCTTGGCGGGGAGCGCTTCACCACGCCGGTCAGGGGTCCGCGCGCAGGCGGCGGGCGAACCGCTCGTAGTCGACCACGACGCCGTCGCCGTCCACGGACAGCCGGTACTCGCCGTGCAGGGGGTCGCGGTAGGTGTAGCGCTCCAGACCGTCCTCGGCCGGGTGCCGGGTGTAGCGCTGGCGGACGCGGCGGACCCGTAGGCAGGGGATGTCGATCCACGCCACCGCGATGTCCCGGTGCTCTCCCGGGCGCAGGCCGAGACGGCGGATGGGGAGCGTGTTGGTGAGGGGCGTGGCGGCGACGTCGGCGTCCAGGCAGCCCACCAGTTCCGGGAGGGGGCGGCCGTCCGCGTCGGTCCAGTGGCCGTCCTGGGCCCGGAGCGTGACCGACCTCGGCCCGGAGGCCGAGAGCACCTCGGCGCGGACCTCACGGGTCGTCCAGGCCAGGTCCGTGCGGACGGTGAAGCGCGTGAAGAAGCGCTCCGCCCCCTCCACCACGGTCTCCCCGGCCTCCAGCCGGTGGCCGTCGGGCTCGGGCAGGACCGTGCCGAGTCCCAGGCCCTGGGGGACGTCGGTGCGGGTCCACGCGGCCGGGTGTTCCGTCAGTGACGACATGTCACCGTTCTACCGTTCTGGACGGTGCGGCGCCAGAGCGCGAGCGTGCCCGTGCCGAACGTGACACGGGCACGGAAGCCGTTCGTTACGGGGCCCGTGGTTCACTCCGGGAGGAACCACGGGCCCCGGGGGGACGGACGTCAGGCGACCTTCTCGGTCTCCGGCGCCTCGCCCTCCCCGATCTCGCGGACGACCTTGTCGAAGTCCTCCTCCATCTGCGTGCTGACCTTGCCCAGGCCGTTGCACAGGTAGATGGCGGCGAAGCTCAGGATGACCGCGGGGACCATGGCGTACAGGCCGGTACCGAGGTAGCCGCTGTCGACGATGTCCCAGACGATGGCGGTGGTGCCGCCGACGATCATGCCCGCGAGCGCACCGGCCCAGGTCATGCGCTTCCAGAACAGGGCCAGCAGCAGGACCGGGCCGAACCCGGCGCCGAAGCCCGCCCAGGCGTAGCCCACGAGGTCCATGACGGACTGGTTGCCCCAGAGCGCCACCCCGGCGGCGACGAGGGCCACCGCGACCACGGTGCCGCGGCTGATCCACAGCAGGGACTTGGGGGAGGCGTCCTTGTCCACGAAGGCCTTGTAGCCGTCCTCGGTGAGTGCCGACGCGGCCACCAGGAGCTGGGAGTCGGCGGTGCTCATGACGGCCGCGAGGATGGCGGCGAGGAGCAGACCGGCGACCAGCGGGTGCGAGAGGGCCTCGATCAGGCGGGGGAAGACCTGCTCGGGGTCACCGAGCGGGGTCTCGAAGTAGGCGATGCCGATGAAGCCGACCAGGACCGCGAGGATCATCGCGCTGACCGCCCAGCTGACGCTGACCACGGCCGCCTTGGGGATGTCCTTCACCGAGCGGATGCCCATGTAGCGGGCGAGGATGTGCGGCTGGCCGAAGTAGCCGAAGCCCCAGGCCAGACCGGAGACGATGACGACCCATCCGATGGTCTCGGTGGAGCTCCACAGACCGGTGTCACCGTCGAGCGCCACTCCGCCGAAGGCGGACATCAGGCCGTCGCTCTTCTCGGACACGCTGTCCGCGAGGCCGCCGAAGCCGCCGAGGAGGGTGATGGCCAGGACGGGGACGACCAGCAGGGCGAGCCACATCATGACCGCCTGCACCACGTCGGTGTAGGACACGGCGAGGAAGCCGCCGAGCACCGTGTACAGGACGACGATGCTGACGCCGATCGCGATGGCCGGCGCCGGGGAGAGGCCGAAGACCTGGTCGAAGAGGGAGGCCATCGCCACGAGGCCCGAGGCCACGTAGAAGAAGTAGAAGACGATGATGAGGACGGCCGACACGGCGCGCAGGGAGCGCGTGCGGTCGTTGAAGCGGTTCTCCAGGAAGGAGGACAGCGTGAGTGAGTCGGACTCGCCGCCGGAGCGGGAGTCGGTGACGCGCTCGGTGTACACGCGCAGGCGCGGGGCGATGAGGATCCAGCTGCCGGCGAAGCCCGAGGCCAGACCCACCGCGATCCAGGCCTCACCGAGACCGGAGACGTAGATGGCGCCGGGCAGGCCCAGCAGCAGCCAACCGCTGAAGTCGCTGGCGTTGGCGCTCAGCGCACTCACCCAGGGGTTCAGCTGGCGTCCGCCGAGCACGAAGTCGGACTGCGAGACGGTGCGCTTGTACACCCACAGGCCGATGCCGACCATGCCGGCCAGGTACACGCCGAACGTCGCGACCGACCATGCCATGGTTTCACTCATCCGTCCCCTCCTTTCCGTTGACGCGCGAGGTCTGAACCGTGACGCGCTGTTTGTGAAGAACAGGCCGATCATCACGGTTGGTAGCCCAGACCACAATGCCCTGTGTGCGAAACAACACCCGGTCGAGACCTGGTCGAGTTCTTGACCAGGCAGAATTGTCCGGCTGGCCATTGTCGGGAAGTCCTGTTTGTCTGATCGGACATACGTGACGCCGTGTGGCCGCGCTCCCGTCCCGAATGGCGAGACGCCGATCGCGGCCGGAATCGCACGGTTCCCCCGAGCCCCTCGGGGCTCAGCCGAGCAGCTCCCGCAACCGGCGCTCCGCCCCGGCCAGGTGCCCGCCCAGGGCCAGCCGCGCCGCCTCGGGGTCGCGCGCCCGCACCGCGCGGACGATCCGGCGGTGCTCCCCGTCACTGGCCGCCAGCGCCGCGTCCGTCAGCGGCGCCACGTCCATGAGCTGGTTGATCCGCATCCGGGTGTCCGTGACCGCGGCGGCGGTCCGCTCCGATCCGGTCAGCTGGGCGAGGGTGATGTGGAAGACGGTGTCGCAGCGCCGGTAGTCGGCGGGTCCGGCGTCGGCGGCCACGCCCACGCGGCGGTCCAGGAGGTCGTGCTGGTCCGCGCTGAGACCGGTCTCGGCCAGCCGGACCACGGCGCCCGTCTCCAGGGTGCGGCGGAAGGCGAGCAGGTCGTCGAGGGCGGTGTCGGCCGCGCCGAGTCCGCGCCGCGCCTCGTCCGGGGTGGGTCTCGGGGGCGGTACCGCGACGAAGGTGCCGCCGCCGCGCCCGCGGCGGGACTCGACGTGCCCCCGACGGCGGAGGTGCTGGATCGCCTCGCGCAGGGTGACACGGCTGACGCCCAGCCGGGCGGAGAGGTCGCGCTCGGCCGGGAAGCGGCCGCCCTCCGGGACGACGCCGAGTCTGATGGCGCACAGCAGCCGCTCGACGGTGACCTCCAGGGCGTTGTCGGCCCGGACGCGACGGAAGACCGCTTCGGCCGCGGGATCGCAGGATGGGATCACTCGGCCAGCTTAGGACGTGTTCCGCACCCTCACCCGGAAAAGGCCGATCATCACCTTATCGGCCCGCCCGTATCCGTCTGGGGTGAACGGATCATAAGAACACGGCGCGTCCGCGGGAGAAATGGGGAGCTCGAATTCCAGGAATGGCTATCCCTGTTCCCCCGGGCGCGAGAACGGCCCGGGGCGCGCGCCCGCCCCGGGCCGTTGGGAGGGGAGACGCTCGTGTTCTCCCAGGAAGGACCTAGTCCCAGTCCAGGCCGCCACCCGTCTGGTACTCGATCACTCGGGTCTCGAAGAAGTTCTTCTCCTTCTGGAGGTCCATCATCTCCGACATCCACGGGAACGGGTTCTCGGTCTCACCGAAGATGGGGGCGAGGCCGATCTGCTCAGCGCGGCGGTCGGTGATGAAGTGCATGTACTTCTCGCACAGCTCGGAGTTGAGGCCCAGCACGCCGCGCGGCATGGTCTCGCGGCCGTAGGCCACCTCCAGCTCGCAGGCGTCCGTGAGCATCTGCCGGACCTCGGCCTGGAACTCCTCGGACCACAGGTGCGGGTTCTCGATCTTGATCTGGTTGATCACGTCGATGCCGAAGTTCAGGTGGATCGACTCGTCGCGCAGGATGTACTGGTACTGCTCCGCGATGCCGACCATCTTGTTGCGGCGGCCCAGCGAGAGGATCTGCGCGAAACCGGTGTAGAACCACATGCCCTCGAAGATCACGTAGAACGCGACCAGGTCACGCAGGAAGGCCTGGTCCGCCTCGGGCGTGCCGGTGCGGAACTCCGGGTTCTCCAGGTTCTGGGTGTACTTGAGCGCCCAGGCGTCCTTCGCGGTGATCGAGGGGACCTCGCGGTACATGTTGAAGAGCTCGCCCTCGTCCAGGCCGAGGCTCTCGCAGATGTACTGGAAGGTGTGCGTGTGCACCGCCTCCTCGAAGGCCTGGCGCAGCAGGTACTGGCGGCACTCCGGGTTCGTGAGCTGGCGGTACACGGCCAGGACGATGTTGTTGGCCACCAGGGACTCCGCCGTGGCGAAGAAGCCGAGGTTGCGCTTGAGCATCAGGCGCTCGTCCTCGGTGAGCCCGTCCTTGGACTTCCACAGCGCGATGTCGGCCTGCATCGCCACCTCGGTGGGCATCCAGTGGTTGTTGCACCCGGAGAGGTACTTCTCCCACGCCCACGTGTACTTGAGGGGCAGCAGCTGGTTCACGTCGGCGCGGGCGTTGATCATCGACTTGTCGTCGACGTTGACGCGCTCGGCGTCGCGCTCGATCTCGCCGAGGCCGCTGGTGGCCGCTGCGCTGTTCTCGGAAACCGCGGTCATGCTCGAACTTTTCCGTTCTCCGGTCGGGCCGGGGTCGTCTTCGGGGAGTGGAGGGGAGCCAGGAGGGGTGCGGGGGCGCCCGCGGGTGTCGCGGGCGCCCCGGGGTCCCTCGTTACTGGCAGGCCTCGCACTCGGGGTCCTCGATGCTGCACGCCTGGCCGTCGACGATCTCGAACTCGTCCTCGGGCTCGGGCGCCACCGGCTCGGCCACCGCGGCCGGGCTCACGGCGGGGCTGGGAGCCGGGGCCGCCGCCGGGGCCGCCGCAGGGGCCGCCGCCGGGGCCGCCGCAGGGGCCGCCGCAGGGGCCGCCGCGGGGGCGGCCGGGGTGGAGGCGACCGCGTTGAGACGGCCGTCCGTGCCCTTGAGCGTGCTCTTCTCCACGTGGGTGGCGCTCTGCGAACGCAGGTAGTAGGTGGTCTTGAGACCGGAGCGCCAGGCGCGGCGGTACAGGGCGTCCAGCTTCTTGCCGCTGGGGGCGCCCATGTACAGGTTGAGCGACTGGGCCTGGTCGATCCACTTCTGACGGCGCGAACCGGCGTCCACCAGCCAGTTGGGGTCGACCTCGAACGCCGTGGCGTACAGGGCCTTGAGGTCGTCCGGCACGCGGTCGATGGCGCCGAGGCTGCCGTCGTGCATCTTGAGCGCCGACACCATGTCCTCGTCCCAGAGACCGCGCTCCTTGAGGTCGCGGACCAGGTAGTCGTTGACGACGGTGAAGTCGCCGGACATGTTCGACTTGACGAACAGGTTCCGGTAGACCGGCTCGATCGACTGGCTGACGCCGGTGATGTTGGCGATGGTCGCGGTGGGCGCGATCGCCATGACGTTGGAGTTGCGCATCCCGGTGGACTTCACGCGCTCACGCAGGGAGTCCCAGTCCAGGGTCTCGCCGCGGTCCATGTCGAGGTCGCCGCCACGGGAGTCCGCGAGCAGGCGCAGGGAGTCGATGGGCAGGACGCCCTGGCTCCACAGCGAGCCGTCGAAGCTCTCGTACGCACCGCGCTCGCTGGCCAGCTCCATGGACGCCTCGATGGCGTAGTAGCTGATCAGCTCCATGCTCTCGTCCGCGAAGGTGACCGCGCCCTCGGAGGCGAACGGCGTGCGGATCTTGAACAGGGCGTCCTGGAAGCCCATGAGGCCCAGGCCGACCGGGCGGTGGCGCATGTTCGCGCGGCGCGCCTCGGGGATCGTGTAGAAGTTCACGTCGATGACGTTGTCGAGCATGCGCACGGCGGTGCGGACGGTGCGGCGCAGGCGCTCGACGTCGATGCCGTTCGGGCCGACGTGCTGCGGCAGGTTCACCGAGCCGAGGTTGCAGACCGCGACCTCGTCCTTGCTGGTGTTCAGCGTGATCTCGGTGCACAGGTTGGAGGAGTGCACCACGCCGTTGTGCTGCTGCGGCGAGCGCAGGTTCGACGGGTCCTTGAAGGTGATCCACGGGTGGCCGGTCTCGAACAGCATGGTGAGCATGCGGCGCCACAGGTCCACGGCGGGCATCTTCTTGGAGACCTTGATACGGCCGGCCTCGGCGTCGGCCTCGTACTTCTCGTAGGCCTCGACGAAGTCCCTGCCGTACTTGTCGTGCAGGTCGGGGACCTCGTCCGGGGAGAACAGGGTCCAGGTGCCCTGCTCCTCCACGCGCTTCATGAACAGGTCCGGAACCCAGTTCGCGGTGTTCATGTCGTGGGTGCGGCGGCGCTCGTCACCGGTGTTCTTGCGGAGGTCGAGGAACTCCTCGATGTCGATGTGCCAGGTCTCCAGGTAGGCGCAGACCGCGCCCTTGCGCTTGCCGCCCTGGTTGACCGCGACCGCGGTGTCGTTGGCGATCTTCAGGAACGGGACGACGCCCTGGCTCTTGCCGTTGGTGCCCTTGATGTGGGAGCCGAGGCCGCGGACCGGGGTCCAGTCGTTGCCCAGGCCGCCCGAGTACTTGGACAGCATCGCGTTGTTGCTGATGCCGTGGAAGATGTCGTGCAGGTCGTCGCCGACCGTGGTGAGGAAGCAGGACGACAGCTGCGCGCGGACCGTGCCCGAGTTGAACAGGGTGGGCGTGGAGGCCATGAAGTCGAACGAGCTCAGCAGCTCGTAGAACTCGATGGCGCGGGCCTCGCGGTCGTCCTCGTTGAGCGCCAGGCCCATCGCGACGCGCATGAAGAACGCCTGCGGGAGCTCGTAGCGGACGTCGTCGCTGTGCAGGAAGTAGCGGTCGTACAGGGTCTGGAGGCCGAGGAAGGTGAACTGCTCGTCACGGTCGGCGTGCAGGGCCTTGCCCAGGCGCTCCAGGTCGAACTGGGCCAGCGCCGGGTCGAGCTGTCCGAGGTCGATGCCGCGACCGACGTAGGCGGACAGGTAGGTGGCGTAGCGGTCGTCCATGTCGGACTGGGTGGCGGTCTCGGCGGCGCCGCTGACGAAGCTGAGGGCCTCGGTGCGGAGCTTGTCGAGCAGCAGGCGGGCGGCCACGTACGAGTAGTTCGGGTCGACCTCCACGTAGCTGCGGGCGGCCATGACCAGGGCGAGCTCGACCTCGGAGTCCGCGATCCCGGGGTAGAAGCCCCGACGCGCCTCGGTGAGGACCTTGGCCGCCGAAACACCGGTGAGCCGCGCACAGGCCTCGGTTACGACGTGCTCGATCCGGTCGATGGCGGCGGGGGCGCCACCGCCGTTGGTCGGCGCGGGCCGAACGGATGCGGGCACGGCCTCGACGTCAAGGGTCATACAGCGGCTCCAACCTCGGTAAAGAAGAGTCCCGGCGGGGAACGGGGTTCACGAGTAGCAGACGCGCGGCTCGCACCGGCGGCCCACCGCAGTGGATACGGATGGACCGGCGACCGGCGGGTCGCGGCGACTCCCCTCGAAGCCCCCTCGTCTGCGTTGTCGATGGCGGGCCCTGGGACCCACGGGTGACCTACTCGCCCTCCGCGCCCGAAGCCGATCGGGCCTCTTCGCGCGTGGCGGTCGTCGTTCCCGTCTGCTTCACCAGGGCGGGAACCCCGGTGAACCACCAACGGGTCCCGATACTACATCTAGGGGGCGCCACCTTGGAACACCCCAAGATGATGGCGTGTCGCGGATTTCTCGGATTCTTCGACGAATGTCGAACACACGCCTGGAGCGTGGTATGAGTGCCCCACGGGCGCCCTGTGAGAGGGCGTCTCCGGCCGGGCTCGAGGGCCTTCGTGGAGGGTCGGACCCAGCCTAGGACGTCGGCGGGGCGGACGTGTCCGCCCGACTCCCGGAGATCGGCCACAGGGCCGTGCGGGCACCCCGGAAAAGGGGTCGCGCGACCCGGGGTTGACGACCGAACCTGGCGTACCTGGTCGGCGTGGCTGCGGGAAACGGACCCTGGGCGTCCGGATGCGGCCGTTCGCGCCCCCGGCCCGGTCCGGATCGGGGCGCGTCAGAAAGCTCACTTCCCGGGGGTGTCGGCGGCCTACGGCACGCCGTGCGCCCCGGCGGGGGCGAGCGGGGCCCGACCCGCGCCGCCCGGGTCAGAGGTCCAGGAGCAGGTCCAGGTCGTCCTCGGGCAGGCCGAGGTCGGTCCGGATCCGGAACCGGATGCGCAGGAGCTCGTCGAACAGGTCCCGGGCGTAGGCGGACAGGTTCCGGTTCCGGAACCAGCGCGCGCCCGAGGTGGCCCAGCGCTCCGCGCCCTCCAGGTCGTCGTGGGCGTAGAGGACCTCGGCCACGTGGATGTGGGTCTGGAGCCCCGGCTGGCCCCCGCTCTCCAGCCGCTTCAGGTGTTCGTAGGCGAGACCGCGCTCGTCCAGCTGGAGCAGCGCCCCGGCGCTCAGGGCGTGCGCGTCGACCACGGTCGGGCCGCCGTCGTCCATGGCGCGCTGGTAGGCGGCGCAGGCCCGCTCGAACTCCTGGGCGATCTCCCACTGCTCCCCGGCGCGCACGAACAGCTCCGCCCGGGTCACCTCGCTCCCGGCGTCGACCCGGTTGGCCAGGTCCAGCAGCTGGGCGGCGATCCGGCTGTGCTCACCCGACCGGACGGCGTGGAACTCCAACCGGTCGAGATCTGCCGTCGTCACCTGGGTCAACCGCATCGCCCCCATCCCCTACTCGCACCTCGCGCGCGCCGGTCAGGGCCTGGCACGCTCCAGTGCCTGCCAGAACCCCTGGCGCAGTCCGTCACGGACCTCGTCGCGCAACAGGTGGTCGATCGGGAGTGAGGACCCCTGAAGCAGCCTCGCCTCCAGGTCCGAGGGCATCCTCGGCCTACGGGCCAGGACGGCCTCCACCCACAGGGCGGGCGCCTCACGTGCGATCGACTCCGCGAAGTCGTTCCCTTCCTTGTGCGCGACATGCACCGCGTCATCAACGGTATGCGCGCCGGAGCCCGTCTGTTGGGTATATCCAGGACTAGGGTTGGATTCCTGGTATCCGGCCGTGCCGAACCGGCTGTCGTACTCGGGACCAGTAGGTCGCCGTTCCCCGAATCCGGGGGCGGCGCCACCGCGGCGTGCGGTGTCAGTTGCCGTACTGGTCCCATAGGTAGGGTTTGTGTCCGCCCCACCTCCGAAGCCTGGATCCTCACCGGGTCCGAACCTCAGGTCGGGGCCGGGCGGGGGTGAGTTTCTCTGCGGCGGCCCCTGCTGGAGGTCGGCGAACGAGGCCTGGGGCCCGGTTCCCGCGTCGAAGGGCCGCTGCGGTCCCGTGCCGTTGAAGGACGGCTGGGGCCCGGTCCCGTTGGTGAAGGCGGGCTGGGCGCCGGGCATCCCGTGCCCCTGCGGCTGTCCCTGACCCGGTCTGCCCTGGAGGCCGTACCCGCCCGGTTCGGCCCCGCGCATGGACTGGTGTCCGCCGGTCCCGGAGGGCGGGTATCCGCCCTGGCCGTTGGGTCCGTGTCCGTTCTGCGCCGCGTGGACGCTGGGACCGGGGTGCGCCCCGGTGGCACCGGGGTAGGAGCCGTTGCCGTTCACTCCGGGCGGGGCCTGCCCGCCGGAGGGGAAGCCGTTCGCGTCGATGGCGCCGGAGGAGGCACCCTCCGCACCGGGTCCGGCCAGGTGGTCGACGCCGCGCTGTTGCGCTATCGAACGGCGCATCGCGCGCAGCTGCTCCATGGCGCTGCCCTGGGGCACGGGCTGTCCGCCGGTGCCCGCGAACATCGCCTCCAGGCCGCCGGTGGAGGTGTTGACCGGGTCGACCCGGCTGGAGCCGCTCGGGGCCGGCGCGGGCTGACGCGGCTGCGGGGTCTCGGGCTGGCGCGGGGCCTCGGGGGCCGACCGGCCGCGCCCGTTGGCGAAGGGGGTGGTCGTCTTGGCGGCGGTCTCCTGGGTGGAGCCGCCACCGGAGAGGAGGTTCACGTGGGGGCGCAGGTGCCCGGCGCCGATCTCGATGAGGTCGTCGCTCTCCCGGCGCAGGGCGCGGGAGATGGTCCAGTTGCCCTCCACGGAGATGTGCACGACGGTGACGCGCACGCCCATGTCCTGGACGTCGGCGACCACGGGGGCCATGTCCTCGTCACCGCTGACCAGGACCGCGTCGGACAGGACACCGGTGCGGGCCAGGGTGGTGAGGTCGCGTTGGACGTAGCTCTCCACGCCTTCACGGCGTCCCGGCCGTATCCGGGCGGCGCGGAACTTGATGCCGGGGATGTCCGCGATGCTGTCCTGTTCCTGGGCCCGCCGGTCGTCAGCGATCGCCTCGTACCAGTAGCAGCGCAGGAGCGGTAGTCCCGTCCGGTCCCGCGCCACCTCGTTGAGGAACTGGACGAGACCGGAGTAGTCCCAGGCGACGGAGTCCCGGTTACGGGTTCCGTGCACGGCCATCGCACCGTCGGCGAGAAGGTATCCCGCGTCGACGAACAACGCGCAGCGGTCCACGTGACACCGCCCCCTTCCCTGTCGCTCTCTGGGGCCATATCCATGACCGGGGCACAGCCTAGCCAAGTCTGTCTCGTTTTGCGTGCCATCGACGAATACCGACAGTTACTAACTTGCTACGCAGTGGAGGCCCTTCGGGGTCACGCGTGGCCTCCCGGAAGCCCCACCAGGCCCGGAACGGCCACGGAAGGGGCATCCCGGCCACGGACCTCAGGTGCGCATCGGCGCGGTGAGGGCGACGACCCCCACCAACACGGCGTCCTGACCGGACGGGATTCGGATATCCGATTCGCGCCCCAGGACCGCGTCGAATCGAACGACATCGGTCCCGAACGTCATCGGATCACCCACCGCCCCGCGCGCGGAGCCCACGAACACGTTGTCGACGCCTCCGTGTCCGCCGGTCGGCGCGATCGGGACCCCGCCCACCGTCACGCGGTCACCGCCGAGGTCGGCATCGCCCTCCCAGGCCACCACGTCGAACCGGGCCCGGACCGACTCCGGCAGCAGACCGGACACCGGGAAGCGCGCCCCCTCCGGGTCCTGGAAGACCGCCGTGGTCTCGTCCAGCACCATCGCCTGGTGGTAGCCCTCCACTGACGGGTCCTCCATGACCACCACGAGGCTCCACCCGGCGTGGACGCCCCTGCCCTCCCGGGCCGGGACGTCGCTGACCCACCACTCGCCGCCCCCGCCCGACCGGACCAGGTCGGTGACGTCCGCGAACGCCTGGTAGGCGCGGTAGCCCGGCAGGTCCGCGACACGGGTGTCGGCGGCGGTCACGGTGGTGTAGGAGACCATGCCGGGGCCCTTGATCCGAGCGGTGGGAGCGCTCGGCTCCCCCGCCGCCGAGAAGTACAGCCCGGCCCAGCGCACCGACCCGCCCTCGGGGAGTTCCCAGGTGGCGGAGCTGGAGGAGGTGGTCGTGGGGTCCCAGTCGCGGTCGAGCGGGGCCATCACCCAGTTGTCGTTGTCGAGCCGGTCGCCGGTCCGCTGGCGCGCGTCCGCGCAGACGCCCGGGGCCTCCTCCTCTTCCGTCTCCTCTTCCTCCTCCTCGACGTACCCGCCCTCAGGGGGTTCGACGGCCTCCGGGGACTCGGGGACCTCCTCCGCGCCGTCCTCTTCCGGCTCGTCCTCGGGCTCGTCCCGCCCCTCCTCCGCCGCGTCGTCGGGCTCCTCCGAGGAACCGTCCCCGCCCTCACCGAGGAGGTCGCCGATGCCCCCACCGAGATCGGGGGTGGCGTCGGAGGGCGCACGGCGGAGGTCGGCGTCGGGGAGCGCGTCCGGCGGGAGGACCGCGCCCTCGTCCGGCGGGGGAACCGCGCCCTCGTCCGGGAGCTCCACCGCGCCGCCGCCCGGCCAGCCCCACCACGGCCACGGCCATCCGCCCTTCGGCGGGTCGGGCTCGGTGCAGGTCAGCAGGGCGTTGCCGACGGTCTCCGTACGTACCTGTCCGGCGGTCGCGTAGCGGGCGGCGATACCGTCCGGCGTCACCCCGCGCTCACCGACCGCCTCGAATCTGACCTCACCCGAGGAGATCACCACTCTCGCGGGCACGTCCACGTCGGCGTCGGCGGCCACGCGGACGTCGATGAACTGGGTGCCGCTCTCCCCCTCGGCCATGCCGGTGCGCACGCACTCGCCGCCGCCGCTGCCCGCCGAACAGCCCCAGTCCCCGTGGCCGACCGCCATGGGGACGGCGTTCCCCGCGCCGCCGGAGGAGACCATCTCCACTCCGGGGGGCAGGGTGATGGCGGCGACCACGTCGCTGGCCGTGGCCGCGCCCGTGTTGAGCACGTCCAGGACCATGATCCCGTCGCTGCCCGGCACCAGGGCGCCGACCGGGTCGATGCCCGCCGCGAACTCGGGCCCGGGCTCCTCCGGCTCCTCGGGTTCCTCCGGAGCGGGGGGCGCCTCGGGGGTGTCCGGGGGCCGCGGCGCCGGGGGCGCGGGCGCGGGGGCGGCCGGAACGTCGGCGGGCACCGACGGCACGGGGACCGGTTCGGGTTCGGCTTCCGGCGCGGGTTCGGGCTCCGGCGCGGCCGGGTCCGGGTCACTCGCGGGGGGATCGGCGGGGGGCGCGGGCGCACCGGCCGCAGGGGGGTCCTCCTGGGGCGCGGCCACGGGAGGGGGATCGGTGGGCGCGGGCGCCTCGCCTCCCACCAGGGCGAACGCGACCGCGACGGCCACACCGGCGGCAGCGGTGGCCCCGGCGGAGACCTGCTGCTGGCGCCGGGACATCCGGTTCCACCAGGCTCCGGTCGCGACACCGCCCGGGGTCGCGGTGAGGTAGCCCGTGGCGCCGAAGCCGACGACCAGCGGCAGCACGATCCCGCGCAGGCCGACGTTGACGTCCATGAGCTCCGCGTACACCTCGCGGCAGTCCCCGCAGTCGTCCATGTGCCGGTCGACCTTGGTGGTGTCGCGCTTGGACAGCCCGCCGCGCACGTAGGCGCCGAGCAGCCCCAACGTGGGGCGGCAGGCCTCCGCCGCTCCCCCGCCCGCCAGGTGCATCTGGAGGTAGGCCTGGCGCAGGCCCTCACGGGCGCGGTAGGCCAGTGCGGCCACACCGTTGGCGTTCATCCCGAGGATGGTGGCCGCCTCGGCGGGCTTGACCCCCTCGATCTCCGTGTGCCACAGCACGGACTGCCAGCGTTCGGGCAAGGAGAGGAAGGCGCGGGCGATCAGGGAGCGTTCGAGCCCCTCCAGCGCCGGGTCGACGAAGGGTTCGCCCGAGTCGTAGCTCTCCATGTCGTCCGTGACGACCTGGCGCTTGTCCCCCCGTCCCCGGTCGTAGGCGGCGTTGCGGACCGCGGTGAGCAGGTAGGGGCGGAAGGCGTCGCTTGGGCCGCCGCCGCGCTGGATGACGCTGAGCACCTTGGTGAACGCCTCGGCCACCGCGTCCTCGACCTCGGCCTCGCCCCGCAACAGCTGGCGGGCCAGACCCCGGGCGGCCCCGGCATGGCGCTCGTAGAGGGTGCCGTAGGCGGCGTTGTCACCGGCCTTCACCCGCTCGATGATCTCCGAGTCACCGATGAGTGTCTCTGTGTTCTCTCCGTCGGCGTCGGCCACCCAGCGCCCTTTCCCTCGTGGTCCCGTATCCCCCGGCCGGCGAGCCAGAACCGGGGTGTCGGGAGGCAGGGGTTCGGCGTCGGAGGATCACGTGCTCGAAAAAATATCTCGTATCCGCGTCATAGCCGCTACCGATCTCCGTGATTGGGGTGAGGGCGAACGGAGGGGACCCGCCGCGGGGGCGCGGGTCCACCTTCGTTCACCTGGCCGAACAACGACCGGGAGCGACTATGGGCGAGACCGAAGTGGGAGCCGGGGCACGGGGCAGTGTGGCGCGCCGTGCCCGGGAACTGCGGGCGCCGTGGGGGCGCCGGAGCTGTGAGCGGGGGTGGACCCCGGCCGAGGACTGGTGGACGCCCTCCGTGGACGCCGTCTGCGAGGCGTACACCACGGGGACGGACCTGACCGAACCCTGCTCCCGGCTCGGGGAGGCCCGGGCCCGTTCGGGGGTGGAGATCGGCCGGGCGCTGGCCGACCTCGACGCCTTCGGGGAGGTCGCGGGCTGGGAGCAGCTCCCGCTCACCCTGGTCCGCGCGCTGGCCGAGGGCTGGGTCGAGGGGGGCCGGGGCCGGGACACCTGCCAGGACCCGCTCACCGGTCTGGCCAACGAGGCGTACCTGCGCACCCGCGTCCGTGAACTGTACCGGAGCTCGGAGGAGACCGTCCCGGCCGCGTTCGACCACCGCCTGGTGGTGGTCGCGCTGGACCCCACCCTCGACCCGTGGCGGCGCGCGGCGCGGCTGATCGTGCTCGGACACGAGCTGAACCGCTTCTTCACCCGCGGGGAGTCGGTGTGCCTGGCCAGCCGGGCGCGGATCGCGGTCGTGGCCCGGGACGTGCCCGCGCTCAGGACCGAGATCGACGAGCTGCGCTCGGGGGTCGGCTGGGAGCACGGCGCCGCCGTCTGGTCGGTGCCGCTGCCCGCGACCCATCGCGAGGCGTCCGCCCTGCTCGACGGGCTGGGGAGGCCGACCCGCGACGAATGACCACAGACGCCGCTGCGGACGGCCCTTCCAGAGGGGAGAGGGCCCGGTCCGGAGCGGTGAGGCCGACCGCCGCGCACGTCTGAGGGGGTGTGCGCGGAGCGGTCGGCCCCGTCCGACGGGCCCGGGCTCTCTGGCCCCCATGAGAGGGCGGCCCACGAGGCCCTCGGACGGACGACGGCGCCGCATCGCGGCGCCCGGGGGCGCGCTCACACAGGGGAGGTGGGCGCGCCTCCCGTCATGTCACCCCTGACCGGTGGAAGGCACCGCGTCGTTCCTGCCCGAGGAAATTCGGAAATGACTCCGGCGGTCGGTGCGCTCACTGAAAGTCGCGGCACACAGACGCGAAGCGATGCGGCGGTCACCATCAGTCATTCGAGGAGAAAGGATTCCAAAGAAATCATAAACCCCTGGTAACTTCCAGGAATGTTCTCACGGTTTTCCGGGTTCTTTGTCGGCGCTTTCTTCGGTCTGGTGTTCGTGCTGGTCAACAGCGGTCCACCACTTTCTTCGGCGGTCGCTTTCACGGTGCGTTCGCTGGCTGTCGCCGTGGCTGTCGCGATCGTCGTCATGGCCGTGCTCGCCATGCGGAAAGACTCCCCCAGCGAGGGCGATGACGCGCCGCGGCCGCGTTTCGGGGCGTTCTTCGGTGTGGTCACGATGATCGAGGTCGCACTGATCATCGGCGGCACGATGACCATCGGCCGGACCGAGGGGATCCCGGACGAGGCCGGGGTGGCCTGGGTGGCCCTCGTCGTCGGCCTGCACTTCTTCCCCCTGGCCTGGCACTGGAAGCAGCGGGAACTCCTCGTCGTGGCCGGTTACGCCTCGGCCCTGGGCGCGGTCGGCCTGGTCATGGCGCTGACCGGCCACCCCGAGTGGGTGCCGCTGCTCAGCGGCGTCGTCACCGGTGCTGGCATGCTGCTCGGCAGCCTCGGCGGCGCGGTCCTGGTGGCGCGAAGCCCCCGTTAGCGGAGCACCCCTAGAGGCCGAAGTACGGCAGGCACGGTTCCAGGCCCTCGACCCGGACGGGGACCGTGCGGTGCCGCTCCCAGTCCTCCCGGGTCAACCGGTACCTGGTCTCGCGGACCCGCTCGCCCCGGATCGCGACCAGGTCGGTCCCGTCGGGGCGGTACCCGAGTTTCCGGGCCACCCCGTGCGAGGCGGCCGTGGCCTCCAGGACCTCCGAGACCGCGGCCTCCGCACCCAGCTCCGCGAAGGCCAGGTGCAGGACGGCGGCCCGCATCTCCGTACCGATCCCCCTCCCCTGGTACCGCCGGGTGAGCCACGAACCCGTGTTCACCTGGCGGGCCACGCCGAAGTCGCTCGCCCCCAGGTCCTGGACCCCGATCACGGTGCCCTCGTACACCACGACCGCGTTGAAGGTCCACTTCTCCGGCGTCCACGCCGCCATGGTGGCCCAGTTGTGCTGGACGACCGTCCGTGCCAGGCGGTCCGGCGGCTGGTCCGTCCACGGGACCGAGAAGGGCATCCGCTCCGGGTCGTGGACGCCCGCGACGGCGGCGTCGGCCAGTTGGGAGAGGTCCTCGTCGGAGGGCATCCGCAGTTGGAGCCGGGGCGTGTTCAGCCGGAGCCCCGCCGGGGGGAAGTGGTTCGCGATCATGCCCTGATTCTGCGGACCCCCGCCGGGGTTGTCACCCGGTTTCAGCGGACCAGCTCCGCGACGAGCGCGGCCAGCTCCCGAGAGGGGTCCTCCCCCGCCTCGCGAACCGTCCAGCCGCGCATCCCGGCCAGGTGCGCCGGGTGCGCGTAAGCCGGGTCGGTGAGCAGGTAGCCGCACGGCGCGTCCGGCCAGTCCGGGACGGTGGGCAGGCGTTCCGTGCGGTAGGCGGCGGGTTCGTTCGCTCGGGCGGGCACCTCGACCAGCTGGTTCCGCGCCAGGTCCGCCCGGGTCGGACTGCCCGGCTGGGGCAGGGGCGCGTCCACCAGCACGTAGCCGAGGACCGGGCGGTGCGCGGAGCGCTGGGCCGCGCCGACCGCGCCGAGCAGGGGGCCGCTGTCCCCCTCCGCGACCAGCACGACCGGGGTGCGGTCACCGACCAGTCGGCCGATCTCCAGGCTGGCCCACGCCACGTAGCGGGCGGCGTGGGGGGCGGTGTCGTCATCCCCGACCTCGGGGAACACCGGCGAGGGGAGGGCGTCCGCGACACCCGGGAGCGAGAAGGGGGCGCCGAGGGTGGGGGGAAGGAGGACGGTGATCACGCGCGGGTCTCGTCCCGCACCCAGGCCAGGTAGGACGGGTTTCCGCCGGTCACGGGCACCGCCATGACCTCGGGGACGTCGTAGGGGTGCGTCTCGACCAGGTGCGCGACCAGGTCGTCGAGGCGGTCCGCGGCGGTCTTGATCACGACCATCCACTCCTGGTCGGCCCGGACCTCCCCCTCCCAGCGGTAGAAGCTGGAGATCGGCCCGTTCACCTGCGCGCAGGCCGCGAGCCGGTGCGCGACCACGGAACGGGCCACCTCCTCGGCGCCCTCGCGGCTGTCCACGGTGGTCTCCACCCGGACGGTTCCGGTGTGCTCCTGCATGGTCGTCCCAACTAGGGCGGAGCGGCCCTGGTCCGCGCGGCCCCACCCGGTGTCCTAGGCTCACTGGTCATGAGCGAACGTGATGAACTCCTGCGTCAGATCAACGATAAGGCGGTCGTGCGCGGGAAGGTGACCCTGTCCTCCGGCAAGGAGGCCGACTACTACGTCGACCTGCGCCGGATCACCCTGGACGGGGAGGCCGCGCCGCTGGTCGGCTCGGTCCTGTTGGACACCGTCGAGGACCTGGAGTTCGACGCGGTGGGCGGTCTGACCCTGGGCGCCGACCCGGTGGCCACCGCCATGCTGCACGCCGCGCACGCGCGCGGCCGCAGGTTGGACGCCTTCGTGGTGCGCAAGGCGGGCAAGGCGCACGGTCTCCAGCGGCGGATCGAGGGCCCGGACGTGAAGGGGCGCCGTGTCCTGGCGTTGGAGGACACCTCCACCACCGGCGGTTCGGTGATGACCGCCGTGGAGGCGCTGCGTGAGGCGGGTGCCGAGGTCGTGGCGGTCGCGCTGATCGTGGACCGCGGCGCGCGCGGGAGGCTGGAGGAGGAGGGCCTGGAGTACCGGCCCGTCTTCGAGGTCTCCGACCTGGACGTCTAGGGCTTGAGCGTGAAGGTGTGCCCCGGCGAGCGGTCGGAGACGTCGCGCGGGGCGCCGTTCACGTGGACCTCGACGGCGGTCGGGTCACCGATGGTGACCTCCAGGCCCTCGTCGTTGTCCGGGTAGGTCACGGAGCTGCCCTGGGTGAGTTCCTGGTCCAGGAGCACGTCCCCGCCGGGGACGCGGACGAACACGTCGCTGGACTCGCCCACCACGCGGATGTGCAGGACGCCCATGTCGGCGGGGTCCACGCTCTCGGCCGCCGCCTCGGACGCGTTGACGCTGACGCCCTCGCCGTCCGGGAGGGACTGGTACAGGAAGTACCCGCCGAGGGCCACCAGGGCGACCAAGAGCACGACGGCCCCGACGATGGCCATCACCTGGCCAACGCCCCGCGGATCATTCCTATGCCTTCCCACGGCGACGAATGTAGCGCGTATCACGACAAAAAGCGACAGCGGCCACCGGGAACGCCTGGCCCGGGCGGCGTCCGTGACAAATCGGCGCGGAATCCACGACCGCTTCCGGGACCCCTCACCGGGCCTTCCTCCGCGCCCCCGTAAGCTGCGGGTACGTCGCCGATCCGGAGCATTTTGGTCTAGACCTTTCCAACGGCTCCGGCTATTCGGGATACTTGGACGACACCCGGCGAACGCTTCCGGACACACGGCCCGCGGGCCGTCCTCCGACGCTCCGGATTCCTCCGCCGGGAAAACGCACGTGGGGTGCCGTCGGTACGCGAGGGATCTCGCGTCGGCGGCCGCTCGCTCCAGGCCGAACCAGGGAGAGTCAAGCCATGCCCATCGCCAGCCCCGAGGTCTACACCGAGATGCTGAGCCGCGCGAAGTCCGAGGGCTTCGCCTACCCGGCGATCAACGTGACCTCCAGCCAGACGCTGCACGCCGCCCTGCGCGGTTTCGCAGAGGCCGAAAGCGACGGCATCGTCCAGATTTCCACCGGTGGCGCGGAGTTCCTCTCCGGTGCGTCGGTCAAGGACATGGTCACCGGCTCGGTCGCCTTCGCGGAGTTCGCCCGCGTGGTCGCCGCCAAGTACCCGGTGAACATCGCCCTGCACACCGACCACTGCCCGAAGAACAAGCTCGACGGCTTCGTCCGCCCGCTGCTGGAGATCTCCAAGGAGCGCGTGGCCAAGGGCCAGGAGCCGCTGTTCCAGTCCCACATGTGGGACGGCTCCGCGGTCGAGCTGGAGGAGAACCTCCAGATCGCGGACGAGCTGCTCGCCTCCTCGAAGGCCGCCCGGACCATCCTGGAGATCGAGGTGGGTGTCGTCGGCGGCGAGGAGGACGGCATCGTCGGTGAGATCAACGAGAAGCTGTACACGACCCCGGCGGACGCCCTGCGTACCGCCGAGGTGCTGGGACTGGGCGAGAAGGGCTACTACATGACCGCCCTGACCTTCGGCAACGTGCACGGCTCGTACAAGCCCGGCTTCGTGAAGCTGCGCCCCGAGGTCCTCAAGACCGCCCAGGAGGCCGTCGCCGCCAAGTACGGCAAGGCCAAGGCCTTCGACTTCGTGTTCCACGGCGGCTCCGGCTCCACCATGGAGGAGATCCACGAGGCGATCGAGTACGGCGTCGTGAAGATGAACATCGACACCGACACCCAGTACGCCTACACGCGTCCGGTCGTCGACCACATCATGAGGAACTACGACGGCGTGCTGAAGGTCGACGGCGAGATCGGCGACAAGAAGGCCTACGACCCGCGCGCCTACGGCAAGGTCGCCGAGGCCGGTATGGCCGCCCGCGTGGTCGAGGGTGCCCAGCACCTGAAGTCCGCCGGGAACAAGATGAAGTAGGGCTCCCCCGCCCCCGTACGGTGCCCGGCGGCCTCGGCCGCCGGGCACCGTCGTCCCTCCGTGGCGACGGACACCCCCGGTCCCCCGGAGCCGTGGCGGCCCGGTGGCAGGATGGGGGCATGAACCTGCACCAGAACCTGCTGAACGAGCCGCCCGAGACCCGCCTGGCCGACGACCCCGAGGCGCGCGAGGCGCTGGCCTTCTCCGACGACCCCACCCCGGTGGCCGGTCGGTTCCCGAGCTACTCCGCCGCGTGGGCCCGCCTGGCCGAGCTGGCCCTGGCCGACGGCCAGCCGGTGACCGCCTACGCCTACGCCCGGACCGGGTACCACCGCGGGCTGGACCAGCTGCGCCGCTCGGGCTGGAAGGGCCACGGCCCGATCCCGTGGGAGCACGAGCCCAACCAGGGCTTCCTGCGCGCCCTGCACGCCCTGAGCCAGGCCTCGGAGCAGATCGGTGACACCGAGGAGGCCGAGCGCTGCGCCACGTTCCTCCGTGAGTCGAGCGAGGAGGCCGCTCAGGCCCTGAACGCCTGAGCCCCTCGCACCACGCGGCCCGGTCGGACCCCCAGGGGGCGGCCGGGCCGTCGGCGTCCTCAGGGGCCTCCGCCACGCCGGGTTCGACGCGCGGCACCGTCCCCGTCCCTCCGCGGACGCGCGCCCGCCGCGGACGCCGCCCGGCACGATGTGGGAACTCGCACGCGACGGACGGGAACGATCCGGTGGCCGTGGCCCCACCTCCCCGCTGACGGTTCTGGAGGAGGGCGCCGCGCCTCGGTGTGCCGGGGGGCACAAAGCCCCACTTAACCCGGATGCGCAGGTCGTGTACGCTCAATACGCAACGGCCCCTGTCGCTGCCTTGCGCCAGGGGTTCATCCATGTTCGGGGTCGGAAAGGCCTCGGTCAGGTGTCGAGCGAAGAGGTAGAGACCAATGCCGGCGATCACGCTCGTGGGTGCCCAGTGGGGCGACGAGGGCAAGGGCAAGGCGACCGACCTGGTCGGTGACCGCGTGGACTACGTGGTCCGTTACCAGGGCGGCAACAACGCCGGGCACACGGTGGTCATCGGTGACCAGAAATACGCCCTCCACCTGCTGCCGTCCGGCATCCTCTCCCCGAACGTCGTCCCGGTCATCGCCAACGGCGTCGTCATCGACCCGGGTGTGCTGTTCGAGGAGCTGCGCGGCCTCCAGGAGCGGGGCGTGGACACCTCCCGCCTGGTCATCTCGGCCAACGCGCACCTGATCATGCCCTACCACCGGGCCCTCGACAAGGTCAGCGAGCGCTTCCTCGGCAAGGGCAAGATCGGCACCACCGGTCGCGGCATCGGCCCGACCTACGCCGACAAGGTCACCCGCCAGGGCGTGCGCGTGCAGGACATGTTCGACCCCAAGATCCTGCGCAAGAAGATCGAGCTCGCCCTCCACGACAAGAACCAGCTCCTCACCAAGGTGTACAACCGGCGGGCCCTGGAGGCCGAGCCGATCATCGAGGAGTACCTGGGCTACGCCGAGAAGCTGCGTCCGCACGTGGCGGACACCTCCCTGATCCTCAACAAGGCGCTGGACGAGGGCAAGACGGTCTACCTGGAGGGCTCGCAGGGCACCCTCCTGGACATCGACCACGGCACCTACCCGTTCGTGACGTCGTCCTCGCCCACCTCCGGCGGCGCCGCCGCGGGCGCGGGCATCGGCCCGAACCGCATCACCAAGGTCGTCGGCATCCTCAAGGCGTACACGACCCGCGTGGGCTCCGGACCCTTCCCGACCGAACTGGTCGACGAGCAGGGCGACTGGCTGCGCACCCAGGGCGGCGAGTACGGCGTGACCACCGGCCGCGACCGCCGCTGCGGCTGGTTCGACGCCCCGATCGCCCGTTACGCCACCCGGATCAACGGCATCACCGACTTCTTCCTCACCAAGCTGGACGTCCTCACCGGCCTGGAGCGCATCCCCGTGTGCGTGGCCTACGACGTCGACGGCGTGCGGCACGACGAGATCCCGATGACGCAGACCGACTTCCACCACGCGACGCCGATCTACGAGTACTTCGAGGGCTGGTCCGAGGACATCACGGGCGCCCGGAAGTTCGAGGAACTCCCCAAGAACGCGCAGGCATACGTGCGTACCCTTGAGGAGATGGCCGGTGCACCGATCTCGGCCATCGGCGTCGGCCCGGGCCGCGAGGAGACCCTCCAGCTGCGTTCCCTGGTCTGACCCGGCGACACACGACTCCTCCAGTAGAAGAAGAGGCCCCCTGTAGTGAAAGCCCTCGTTCTCGGCGGCGGAGGCCGCGAGCACGCACTCGTCCGAGCTCTGTCCCTTGATCCGGGCGTCACCAGCATCCACAGCGCCCCCGGGAACCCGGGCATCTCCGACCTCTCCGAGAACCACGTCATCAACGTGACGGACGGGCTGGCCGTGACCGAGCTGGCCGCGCGCATCCGCGCCGAGCTGGTCGTGATCGGCCCCGAGGCGCCGCTGGTGGCCGGGGTGGCCGACGCCCTGCGCGACCGGGGCATCCCGGTGTTCGGTCCCGACAGGGAGGCCGCCCGGCTGGAGGGGTCCAAGGCCTTCGCCAAGGAGGTCATGGAGGCGGCCGGGGTACCCACCGCCAAGGCGCGGGTGTGCCGGAGCGCCAGCCAGGTCTCCGAGGCCCTCGACGAGTTCGGCGCGCCGTACGTGGTGAAGAACGACGGGCTGGCCGCGGGCAAGGGCGTGGTGGTGACCGAGGACCGCGCCCTCGCGGAGCGGCACGCCCGGGAGTGCGGCCGCGTGGTCATCGAGGAGTACCTCGACGGCCCCGAGGTCTCCCTGTTCGTGCTCACGGACGGCGCCCACGCGCTGCCGCTGCTGCCCGCCCAGGACTTCAAGCGCGCCTACGACGGCGACCAGGGGCCGAACACGGGCGGCATGGGCGCCTACGCCCCGGTGCCGTGGGCCCCCGCCGGTCTGGTGGACGAGGTCATGGAGTCGGTCGTGCGGCCGACCGTGTCCGAGATGAACCGCCGCGGCCACCGCTACCAGGGCCTGCTCTACGTGGGTCTGGCGCTGACCGCCAAGGGCCCGCGCGTGGTGGAGTTCAACGCGCGCTTCGGCGACCCGGAGACGCAGGTCGTGCTGGACCGCCTGGCCACCCCGATCGGGGCGGTCCTCCAGGCCACCGACACCGGCGGCCTCGGTTCGATCGGTTCGCTCCAGTGGAAGTCCGGTGCCGCGGTGACCGTGGTGGTCGCGGCGGAGAACTACCCGGGCGACCCGGCCAAGGGCGACCTGATCGGCGGTCTCGACGCCGCGAACGCCCTGGAGGGGGCCTACGTGCTGCACGCGGGCACCGCCTGGGACGGGGTGCGCGACGTCAAGGCCAACGGCGGCCGCGTGCTGAACGTGGTCGGCACCGGCGCGAACCTGCGCCAGGCCCGTGAGCGCGCCTACGAGGCGGCCGGCCGGATCGAGCTGCGCGGCTCGTTCTACCGCACCGACATCGCCGAACGCGCCGCCGCCGAGGCCTAGGCACGGGCACGCCCCAGGGCGACGCACGACAGAGTTCCCGTGGGGGCCTCCGGCCGCACGCCGGAGGCCCCCGCGCGTCCCGGCGCCCCCGGGCACGACCCAGAGAGAAGCGTCATGAGTGGCTTCGTCACCGTCCCCGAGCCCGTCGAGGTTCCGGGGCTCACCCACCTGCACACCGGCAAGGTGCGCGACCTGTACTCGACAGACTCCGGCGCGCTGGTGATGGTGGCCAGCGACCGGGTGTCGGCCTTCGACTGGGTGCTGCCCACGGAGATCCCCGGCAAGGGTCGTCTGCTGACCCAGCTGTCCCTGTGGTGGTTCGAGCGCCTCGGGGACCTCGTGGCCAACCACGTCGTCTCCGACACCCCGCCCGAGGGCGCACCCGCCGACTGGGCCGGGCGCACGCTGGTGTGTGAGCGGCTGGACATGGTGCCGGTCGAGTGCGTGGCGCGCGGCTACCTGGCCGGGTCCGGGCTGGCCGAGTACCGGGTGGACCGCACGGTGTGCGGCGTCCCGCTCCCCGAGGGCCTCGTGGACGGCTCCGAGCTGCCCGAGCCGGTGTTCACCCCGGCCACCAAGGCGGAGGTGGGCGACCACGACGAGAACGTGTCGTTCGGGGTCGTGGCGGAGCGGCACGGGGAGAGACTCGCCGGGGAGCTGCGCGACCTCACCCTGCGCGTGTACGGGCGCGGCCGAGACGTGGCCCGGGAGCGCGGTGTGATCCTCGCCGACACCAAGTTCGAGTTCGGCCGGTCCGCCTCGGGTGAGCTCGTCCTCGCCGACGAGGTGTTCACCCCGGACTCGTCCCGGTACTGGCCCGCCGACGAATGGAGCCCCGGACGCCCCCAGCCGTCGTTCGACAAGCAGATCCTGCGCGACTGGCTGACCTCGCCCGCCTCGGGCTGGGACCGCGCCTCCGACACGCCTCCGCCGGAGCTTCCGGAGAACGTGGTGGAGCGCACTCTGTCCCGTTACGCGGAGATCCATGAGCGTCTGACCGGCGCCAAGCCGACTCTCTGACCGACGCGGACCGCGTGATTCCGCGCACGGGGACGTCGTTTCGGCTGTGGGAGCGCGTATGGTGGTGAAGTCGTATGCAACACCGAAGTAACGGCCAGCCATGCGTACGACCCATGGTCTCTCCCACGGCGTAATGCCTATTTGGCCGTTTGGCGGGACTTCAACCGCGATCTGCGGGTATACCACGTTCTGGGCCGTTTGACGCGATCCGCTTGCTATAGAGTCATCGCGAACCGACCGGCTCACCGGCCGCGCAGGTCACACACAAGATGGTCGCAACGTTTCAGGGCGAACCCGCGTCTCAACGCATACAGGCGATACCCGGCGAGGGTGACCCTTTTTTCACATCTGCCTCACGAAGGAGCACATGAGCATGGGCCAGGAGGTTCGTTACCGCGTCCGCGGCGGACGCCCCCTCAGCGGAACGGCGTTCATCCAAGGCGCGAAGAACGCCGTCCTGCCGATGATCGGGGCCGCCCTGCTGGCGTCCAAGGGACGTACCGTGCTGCGGAACGTCCCCGTCATCGAGGACGTCTACCGCGCGATCGAACTCGCCGAGCACGTGGGTGCCAAGGTCGAGTTCCATGAGTCCGAGCGCACCGTCGTCATCGACGCGTGCGGCCTCAACGACCCCGAGCGTGCCGTCCTGCCCGCGGACATCGCTGCCCGCTTCCGCGGCTCCGTGCTCTTCGTGCCGGCTCTGATGCACCGCACCGGCCGCGCCCGCATCGAGGGCGTCGGCGGTTGCAACCTGGGCAGCCGCAACCTCGACTTCCACTACCGGGGCTTCGCCCGTCTGGGCGCGGAGGTCACCGAGGACCTGGAGCTCAACCACATCAACGTGGAGGCGAGCAAGCTCCGGGGCGGGCGTCTGTACCTGGACACCCCGTCCCACACGGGCACCGAGAACCTCCTCATGGCGGCCGTGCTGGCTCCCGGCACCACCGTGATCGAGCACGCGGCCCTTGAGCCCGAGGTCATCGACGTCATCAACTTCCTCTCCGCCATGGGCGCGAAGATCAGCGGTGGCGGCACCGGCCTGATCACCGTCGAGGGCGTCGAGGAGCTCACCGCCGTCGAGCACACCATCATGGCCGACCGCATCGACGCCGGTGTGTTCGCGATGACCGTCGCCGCCACCGGTGGCGAGGTCAGCCTGGTGGGCGCCAACCTGGACCACCTGGGTGTGGCCCGTTGGAAACTCGAGCAGATGGGCGTGGGCTTCTCGCAGGAGGGTGCCGTCCTGCACGTCCAGCGGGACCCGTCCGTGCCGCTGCGCCCGATCAACGCGGTGACCTCGCCGTTCCCGGGCTTCGCGACGGACCTCCAGTCCCCGCTGATGGCGCTGGCCACCCTGGCCGAGGGTGAGAGCTACATCCACGAGGCCATCTACGACGGTCGCTTCGCGCTGGCCGACGAGCTCAACAAGATGGGCGCCAAGATCGAGGTCGAGGGCACCCGCGCCATCGTGCACGGTTCCACGAACCTGCGCGGCGCCGAGGTGATCGCCCACGACCTGCGCACCGGCGCGGCCCTGGTTCTCGCCGGACTGGTCGCCGAAGGTGAGACAATCGTGGCGCCTGGTTATCTGGTTGACCGCGGTCACGCTCAGTTCGCGTCGCGGCTCGCCGCGCTGGGCGGCGACGTGGAGCGCGTCACCGTCTCGTAGGAGCCGTAGGCGCAGTTCAAGCCGGGGTGGGGGGCTTCCTCCCACCCGGGCTTTCGGCGTTGATATGGAAAACGATCTTCTTTGGCCCCGCACAATGGGTACGATCTCGGCAATCATGCCGTGACAGAGATCGGGTCGGGAAACCAGTGGGCGCACATAGTGAAGAGCGTGGAATGGTAGCGGGGAGCAACCCGAGGTGAGTGCGCAGCGTACTGGCGATTTGACGATCGGCGTCATAGGACCTCATGAGGTGGTCGAACGGGTCATGCTCATGGGTCCGGGGTCCACTGGTCCCCTGAACGCCAGACTCATCGCCGCCGCCTACCGAGACGAGCAGGAGGCGACGGACAAGGTCGTCAGGCTGGGGTCGGCCATCGACGCCTACCTGTTCGCCAGTCCTGTGCCCTACGAGTTCGCACGGAAGGCCGGCGTGTTGACCATGCCCGCGACCTTCGTGCCGCTCGGCGGGGCGAGCCTGCACGAGGCGCTGCTCCGAGCGACGCTGGACGATCGTTACGACCCGACCAGAGCCAGCCTGGACGTGCTCAGCCGCGCCGACGTGGTGGAGGCCTACTCCGAGGTCGACCTGCCCGTGGACGGCATCCACGTGCACGAGGAGCTGACCAACACCGCGCAGCTCACGTCCTTCCACGAGGGACTGTGGCGGCGCAAGGCCACCAAGATGGCGATCACCTGCGTGCGCGGTGTCGCCGAGCGCCTGGAGGCCATCGGGGTTCCGGTGATCCGGCTGCGGCCCACCAACGCGGGTGTGCGCAGCGCCCTCCAGACCGCCGGTCTGCTGGGAGCGCACCACCGCCTGGAGGAGGCCCAGCTCGGCGTGGTCGTCGTGGACGTGCCCACGCTGCGCGACTCCTCCCGGCGCTCCACCCCGCGCTACTGGCGTGAGGAGCTGCGGCTGTCACTGCACCGGCTGCTGCTCCAGGAGGCCCACCGGATCAACGCGACGGCGCACCGGCTGGACGACCACTCGTTCATGGTGACCGCCACGCGCGGTTCGCTGGTGACCGCGACCGAGGGCTTCCGGCAGCCCCCGTTCGTGGAGCGGATCAAGGCGGAACTGGGCATCGCGATCGAGGTGGGCATCGGCATGGGCCGGACCACCCAGGACGCGGAGTCGCACGCCCGCGCGGCGCTCAACCGGGCGCAGGCCTCCCGGCAGAGCTTCGCGGTGGACCGCGAGGGCCGTTCGCTGGTCCCGGCCCAGCGCGCCCCGGCCCGGCAGTCGTCGGAGCCGCTGCGCACCAAGGGCCGCGAGACCCTGGTCCGCCTCTCGGAGAAGATCGCCGAGGAGGACGGTCCGCTGGTGGTCGACGCGGAGAACGCCGGGCGCATGCTCGGGGTCACCTCCCGGACCGCGCGGCGGCTGCTGCGCACCCTGGTGGAGGAGGGCCTGGCCTGGCCCCTGCCGCCCAACCGCACCCTCCAGCCCGGCCGCCCGCGCCAGCTCTACCGGCTGATCGTGGAGAAGCTGGACAAGGACGCCGCGGGCAAGTAGGCCCGTTCGTACGCCCGACGGGGGCGGCTCCCACGCGTGGGGGCCGCCCCCGTCGGCGTCTCCGGTGCCCGTGTGTCAGCGGCGGCGGGCGTAGGCGGTCGCGACGGAGAGGAACACGTCGTTCTCCTCGGGGGTGCCGAGGCTGACGCGGGCGCCCTCGCCGTCGAACGGACGCACCGAGACGCCCTCCTCGGCGCAGGCGGCCGCGAAGTCCAGAGTGTCCTCATCCAGCCGCAGCCACACGAAGTTGGCCTCGGTGGGGGGCACGGTCCACCCGGAGGCCACGAGGGCGCCACGGACGCGCTCACGCTCCTTCACGGTGGTCTCCACGCGCTCCAGGAGCTCGTCCTCGGCGTCCAGCGAGGCGATCCCGGCCGCCTGGGCGAGATGGTTCACCGCGAAGGGGACGAGGGTCTTGCGCACGGCGGAGGTCACCGGGGGGTGGCCGACGAGGAAGCCGAGGCGCACGGCGGCCAGGCCGTAGGCCTTCGAGAAGGTGCGCAGGACCGCGACGTTGGGGCGGTCCCGGTACAGGGTCACGCCGTCGGGGACCTCGGGGTCGCGCACGTACTCGCGGTAGGCCTCGTCGAGGACGACCAGCACGTGGTCGGGGACGCGGTCGAGGAAGTCGACCAGCTCCCGCTCCCGGACGGCGGTACCGGTAGGGTTGTTGGGGTTGCACACCAGCACCATGCGGGTGTCGTCGGTGATCGCGGCGAGGAGCGCCTCGAGGTCGTGGGTCTCGTCCCTGAGGGGCACCCGGACCGAGGTGACCCCGGACAGCTCCGCGAGCAGGGGGTAGGCCTCGAAGGAGCGCCAGGCGTAGACGACCTCGGCGCCCGGTTCCCCGACGGCCTCCAGGAGCTGCTGGAGCAGGCCGACGGAGCCCGCGCCGAGCGCGACGTGCTCCTCGGGGACGCCCAGGTGCGCGGCGAGCCGGGTGACGAGCTCGGCGGCGCCCGGGTCGGGGTAGCGGTTGAGTTCGGCGGAGGCCCTGGCGACGGCCTCGCGCACGGACGGGAGCGGCCCGAGCGGGCTCTCGTTGGAGGACAGTTTGACGGACCGCCCGTCAGGCCCGACGACCTTGCGGCCGGGCTTGTACGCGGGGATGGACTCCAGTACCGCCCGCAGATATGGCGATTTCGACTCCGACACCATTGTCCTTCCTCAATACTTTGTGCTAACCCCGCGACACTCTCAGCGATGGGAGGCCCGGGTCGGTCACCGCTCCAAGCGGAAATATCGCACAAACGAGGAGATACCACCATGCGTTTGCGTCATCGTTCTGCCCGTTCCGCAGCGGGCGTATCCCTGCCCGCCGCGATCGCGCTGACCTCCGCGATCGTCCTGAGCGCGTGCGGTGGAACGGACGAGGGGCAGAGCGACGACCCCAACGCCGATGCCGCCGCCAAGCTGCACGACGCCCAGCCGATCAACGTCGGGGACGTGACCCTTCTCCCCGAGAGCAGCGAGGCCGGAACCTACTCCGAGCTTGTCACAGTGCAGTACTCGGAGGAGGTCCGGGCCTCCACCGAGCTGGACAAACCCGAGTGCATGGACGCCGCCAACCGCTGGGCGGACCTGGAGGCCGTGCGCGAGGCCCCCACCTCGGTGGCCGCCTACGAGTGGGAGAAGGGCAACGTCTCGCACATCCTCGTCCAGCTCGACGAGGGCGCCGCCGCCGAGGCCCTGGCCGTCAAGCCCCCCGAGTCCTGCGCCGAGTACACCGCCACCTACGAGGACGGAAGCAGCTCCGAGTACGGCGTGACCGACCTGGAGGTCCCCCCGGTGGGCGACGAGTCCCGCTCCTTCGCCATCCAGGTCAGGGACGCCGGGGGCGAGAACAACATGTACACCGTCATGTACCGCAACGGCGGCCTGCTGGGCACCACCTCGGTGATGGGCCCCGGTGAGGCCGAGGAGTACGAGCAGCTGCTCCAGGACTTCACCGAGGCCGCCATCAAACGGCAGGGTCAGATGCTCTGACCTCGTCGGGGAGACCGCGACCGGACTCGCCGGGGAACTCCTTGGCCAGGGTTCCGGGCCTGGCCCCGCCCCGGCCCGCGGCCTCGTCCCGCCGGGCCGCCTCGCGCGGCCGGGGCAGCCTGCGGGGCGGCCCCTGGAGGTCGAGCGTGGTCACCGCGCCGAAGGAGGCGACCACCGCCCCGCTCTCCCGGTCCACCAGGACCGCGCGCACGCCCGTCCGGCTCGGACCGTCGATCCGCACCGCGTACACGACGTCCACGCGGCGGCCGTGCCGCAGGCCGTCGTAGCGGAGGAACCGCCAGCAGCCGTGCCGCCAGGTCTCCTCGGGATCGCTCTTGATCATCACCCTGGCGTTGGTCCGCCAGACCTCGCTGCCGCGCAGGCGGCGGCGGGTCCGGCGTTCCGGGACCTCGCGCAGCGCGCAGGGCTCCCGGGTGGTGAACCGGTGCGCCGCCTCGCGGAGTTCCGGGCTGAGCAGGGCCAGCAGGAGCAGCTGCGCGCCCAGGACCACGCCGTGGGTCGCGGTGGGGGCCGAGGCCACCTCCCAGCCGGTGGGAGCCAGCCCGACCGTCGCGGCCGCGCCCGCCGCCAGCAGGCCCGCGCGGGTGAGCGTGCGCCAGCCGATCGGCGTCTGGCTCAGACCGCCGAAGCAGCCGCACCCCGCCTCGGGGTCGCGGCGGCGGGCCACCAGCAGCAGGACCACGGACACCGCGAACACCAGGGCGGTGAGCACCCGGGCCACCTCACCGAGGAGGCCGGTCGCGGTCAGCAGCGCCACCGCGAGGGCCGCCTCCAGCAGGCAGGTGCCGAGCGTGGCGGGGCGGCGCAGACGCTCGGGCAGCAGGACGGACACGCCCGTCCCGGCCGCGCGCGGACTGGCCTTGGCGGCCGCGCCGAGCAGGAGCAGGGCCGCGAGGAGCGGTAGCTGGACCTCGCGGACCGCTTCGAGAACCTCAGGGAACATGGGTCATCCCTCCTGGTTGGCGACGGTCATGGTCGCGTTGAAGCAGCCCGCCTCCAGCCGCCCGCCCAGGGCGACGAAGGAGGTCATGGTGAGGGAGGCGAGGCGACCCGCGCTCTGGCTCCCGCAGGCCGGGCACAGGTCGCACAGCCAGCTGTCGGCGGCGGCGCAGTCCACGACGGGCACCACGGCGGTGTCTCCGGTGCAGTCGTTGCGGAGACTGAGTGTCGCCCCGGTGGACAGCAGCGGCAACGGGACGCAGGAGGTCCGGCGGTCGCAGGCCCCCTCGTGCCCCACACGGTCGAGCGCCGGGTAGGCGGCCCCCGCGACCACGGCCCTCGGGTCCAGGTGGCTGGCGCGTCCCCACGCGGGGTCGTACCAGGTGGCGGTCCCGGTGACGGTCGTGGAGTGCTCGCGGGCGTGCGGGCGGCGCGGGGTGGAGCTCAGGGGGTAGGGCGGCTGGGTGGTGACCGGCCGCGTCGCCACGATCTCGCCGCCGCGCCAGACGCCGACGGCGTCGAACAGGTAGCCCGCTTCGAGTCTGGGGTGGCGCACCCCGATGCGTCCGGAGGACCGGTAGGGCAGGACCACGGTCAGGCGGGGGCGCCCGTGGCCGGGGTCGATGCTGAGGGTGTCGCCCTCCTTGTCGGTGATGAGGCCGGTGGCGCGGGCGGCCTGGGCCCAGACGCGCTCGGCGACCAGGCGGCCGTCGTGCGAGCACTGCACCACGACGTCGTCGCCGGGGCGCAGCTCGGTGGGCGGGACCTCGTCGCCGCGCCAGAAGGAGGTGACGCGTTCGTAGAGGAACCGCTCCTCCCCCTCGGGTGTGGCCACGCAGAGCATGTACGAGGTGGCGTCGACCACCACGCCGCGGGCGACGCGGTGGTGGACCGGCGTGGGCTCGGGTACGGCCTTGGCACCGAGCACGGCGGCGGTGAACCGCCGACGGTCCCGACCGCTGTCCGTGATCACTGACATGTCCTTCGCGCCCCCTTGTAGACCGACTCGTCCGTCTGTGCCCATTGTCTCCCGCGCCTCCCGAAACGCCCGCTCACACGCCGACACGAGTCGGTTCGTGTCGACCGTCGGCCCCGGGGGCGCCACACCGGGGCGGAGCGGCTCCATCGCCTGCGGGCAAGGAAGAACTCCCCTCGACTCACCCACCATGCTCCGTCACCGCACGCAAGCATTTGTACACACTTTGTGTCCGCCAGGTAGTCGGCGCGCTCCGAACACCCCCCGCGAACTCCTCCGCCCCGACACGCCCGACCCCGTTCTCCGGCTCCACTTCCACGCAACCGCACGGTGGTTTGTTCGCCCTTCGTGCGATTTGTCGGCGCGTGGTGTCCAGGTTCCTGGGGGTTTGCGTTCGCTGTGTGAAAGTGAGTGTCAAGGGCGGCCGCACGGGCGGTGCACACGGCGACGGCACGCGGGACGGTGACGGGCGTGAACGGAACGACACGGACTCCCAGGTCCGAGGAGTTCAGCGACTACGTGGCCGAGCGCGGACCGGCCCTGCTCCGCATGGCGCGCTCCCTCACCAACAGCCACGCGGACGCCGAGGACCTCCTCCAGGCCGCGCTGGTCAAGACCTTCCTCTCCTGGGGGCGCATCGCCAACCCCCGCGCCCGCGACGGCTACGTGCGGCGGGCCATGGTCAACACCCAGATCTCCGAGTGGCGCCGCAGGCGCCTGGACGTCTACCCGACGGACGAGATCCCCGAACAGCGGCTGGACGACCCCACCTGGCGCAGCGACCTGGCCGACGTGGTGGGTCGCGCCATCGAGCGCCTGCCCGCCCGGCAGCGCGCCACGGTGGTGCTGCGCTACTACGAGGACCTCACCGAGGCCCAGATAGCCGAGCGCATGGGTGTCACCATCGGCACCGTCAAGAGCGCGCTGTCGCGGGCCGTGGAGAAGCTGCGCGGCGACGCCGACCTCGTCATCGAGCGCACCACCTCCTGACCCGGCCACCAGGTTCCGTGCCGCCCTCGTCACGCGCCCCGTTTTGCGGACACCGGCCCTCCGGCCAGCGGCGCCCCCTCCCGGGGCTTTGCGCGCGGCCGATTCGTACAGGTATTCGGATCGCGACTTTCCCCGAGATCC
Source organism: Nocardiopsis sp. iso_237 (assembly GCF_056173345.1). Lineage (NCBI taxonomy): Bacteria > Bacillati > Actinomycetota > Actinomycetes > Streptosporangiales > Nocardiopsidaceae > Nocardiopsis > Nocardiopsis sp. iso_237. The sequence goes on from NZ_CM149669.1 coordinate 6,213,716, forward strand.
GATCCGCCGCCCGCGCCCCCGTCTCCCACCCCACCGCGCGAGGCCTCCCGCCGGACCGCGATCCGGTCCGTCCGCAACCGTCGGACGCATCCCGGAGCGTCGCGTTCCCGGGCGATGATCGGCACCGCCGAACCCGCCCGACCTCCAGGAGGAACCGCCGTGAACACCACCCGCGCCCCTCAGGACCCCGGCCCCGAGGACGGTCTCGACCTGCCCGAACTCGCCCCGCCCCGGTGGATCAGGCACCACGGCGAGATGGCCGGGGCCTCCTGGTTCCGGATCGCCCGCCGCATGCCCGTGCTGGTCGGCCAGGCCACCGCGCTGGCCTGGCGGAGCGGCCCGCGCGACCTCCTGGCGACCGTCCTCTTCACCCTCGGCAGCGGGGTGACCACCGCCTGGGCTCTGGTCACCACCACCTCCGTGCTCGCCGAACTCTTCGCGGAGGTACCCACCCCGGCCCGGGTGGCCGCCGCGCTCCCCTCCCTCGTCCTGCTCGCCCTGGCCCTGGTGGCCCGGGGCGGCTGCGGGGCCCTGGCTGGCCGGGCCCAGTCCCGCCTCACCCCGAAGGTGGTGCTGGCCGCCGAACGGACCCTGCTGCTGGACGCCACCTCCGTGGAGCTGCGGGCCTTCGACGACAGCGACTTCCACGACCACCTGTTCCGCTCCCACACCCGGGGGTGCGACGAGGCGGGGGCACTGGTCCGCCAGACCACGGACCTGCTCACCGGCCTGGTGGGGATCGTCGCGGCGGCCGGGGTGCTGACCACGCTGCACCCGGCCCTGGTCCCGCTCCTGCTGCTGGCGATGGTCCCCCAGTGGTGGGGGGCGGCCGCGTCAGCGCGCATGCGCTACCGCATGGTGCTCGCCTTCACCGAGGGGCGACGCCGCAAGCACATGCTGGAACAGCTCATGACCGCGCGGGAGAGCGCCGCCGAGGTGCGTTCGTTCACCATGGAGCGGCGGCTCCTCGCCGGATTCGACCGCATCGCCCGCCGTGAGCTGGACATCCACCTGAAGCTGGCCACCCGCCAGTCAGTGGTCCGCCTCGTCGGGGACACCGCCAGCGGACTCGTGACGGCGGGGGTGTTCGCGGTGCTGGCCGTGCTGCTGGTCCAGGGGGTGGTGCCGATCGCGGTCGCCGGGGCGGCCGTCGTCGCGGTCCGCGTGGCCCAGGGCGCGCTGAGCAACGCCCTGTACGCGGTGACCGGCGTGTACGAGTCGGGGCTGTACTTCTCCGACTACACGGCCTTCCAGCACGAGGCCCGCACCCGGCTCCCGCGCCCCGGGCTGGTGCCCGCCCCCTCGGGGTTCGAGCGCGTCGAACTGCGGAACCTCACCTTCGGCTACCCCTCCGGCGAGGGCCCGGCCCTGGAGGACGTGAACCTCACCCTCCACCGGGGGCGGACCGTGGCGCTGGTCGGGGAGAACGGGTCGGGCAAGAGCACGCTGGCCAAGCTGCTCTCGGGGCTGTACACGCCCCAGGAGGGCAGCGTGTGCTGGGACGGCACCGACCTCTCCGGCGTGGACGGCGTGAGCCTGCGCGAGCGGATCGCGGTGATCGCCCAGGACCACACCCACTGGCCGCTGACCGCGCGCGGCAACACCGTGATGAGCAGCGCCCGGTGCGCCGACCGCTTCACCCGGGCCGCGGCGGCGTCCCAGGCCGACAGCGTGGTCGCGGGCTTCCGGAACGGTTGGGACACCCTGCTGGACAAGCGCTTCGCCCACGGTGTGGAGCCCTCCGGCGGCCAGTGGCAGCGCCTGGCCGCGGCCCGCTCGTTCTACCGGGGTGACGACGGGAACGCCGTGCCCCTGCTCATCGCGGACGAGCCCACCGCCGCCATGGACGCCCGCGCCGAGCACGGCTTCTTCGAATCCGTACACGCCCACGCCCGCCGCACCGGCGCGACGGTGGTCCTCATCACGCACCGGCTGGCCTCGGTGCGGATGGCGGACCACATCGTGGTGCTCGAACGCGGCCGCGTGGTCGCCCAGGGCACACACACCCGGCTGATGGCCGAGGGCGGCCTGTACCGGGAGCTGTGGGAGCTCCAGGCCAGCGCCTACCGGACCCCCTCCGTGCCGAAACCCCGCACCGCCTGACCTGAGTCGGGAGGGGCCCCACCGCCCCGGGGCCCCTCCTCGCGGGGGATTCGTTTTGCGCAGGACCCCGCCGCTCTGTAGGCTGGTCGCAGCCAGGAGGATTCGCCTAGAGGCCTAGGGCGCCGCACTGCTAATGCGGTTGGGGGGCAACCCCCTCATGGGTTCAAATCCCATATCCTCCGCCGGTCAGAAGGGGTCCCTGCCCACGTGGTAGGGGCCCCTTCGTCGTTTCCTGGACCCGGTGGGGTGACACCACGTCATGCGGGGGTGTTGACGCGGTGCCACTGTCCCGGGGCGGGCTCCGGCTGCTTGGATCGAAGGGCGGGACGGGCGACGGCCCGCGCGGCTCGCCACCGGACCGGACGGCGGCAAGGAGGGCACAGCTCGTGTCGGAGACGACCGGGGTACACACACTGATCGCGGAGGACGTCCTCCTCATGCTCTTCCAGCCCGCGTCGGGGACGATCGCGGGTGAGAACGTCCTGTACCACGTGCTGGGCGGCGCGGTCCTCACCGAACTGGCCCTCCGCGGCCACGTCGCGGTGCGCGGGTCCGTGGTGCACGCGGGTTCCGAGGCGCCGACCGACGAGGTGCTGAGGTCGGCCTGGGACCACGTCGACCGGAAGCCGCACGGCGTGCACGCCGTCCTCGCGGCGATCGGCCCGAGGCTGCGGGCCTCCCTGCTGGACCGGCTCGTGGAGCGCGGGCACATCGAACGCGACGACCGGAGGATGCTGGGGTTCATCCCGCGGACCGTCCTCAGCGTCGGCCCCTCCGGTCGGCACGAGGAGGTCTTCGAGCGGATGCGTTCCGTGCTCGTCGACCGAGCCGAGCCCACCGAGCACATCGCGGCGGTGACCGCCCTGGTGGCGGCCAGTGGGACACTGCCCCACCTCGACAGGCGGATCCCCTGGAACTCCGCCGTGGTCAGGCGGGCGAAGGAGTTGGAGAACGGCGACTGGGGCGCGGGGGCGACCGCGGCCGCGGTGATCCGCGCGAACGCGGCCGTCGTCACCAACGCCGTGCTCGTCTCCGGCGTGCTCTCGCAGTGACGGACCCCCGCGACTCACCGGAACGCAGAAGGTGACGGACCCGCCACGCGGCGTAGGTTGACTCCATGCGCGTACTTGTCACGGGTGGGGCCGGGTTCATCGGATCGCGGGTGGCGGAGGAACTCCGCCTGGCCGGGCACGAGGCGGTGACCCTCGACGCCTACCTTCCGCTGGCGCACGCGGGGCGCGCCCCCGGGGAGGAGTCCGTGGACGTCGTGGCCGACGTCCGGGACGGCGCGGCCGTGGAGCGGGCGCTGCGGGGTGTGGACGCGGTCTGCCACCAGGCGGCGATGGTGGGCCTGGGGTCGGCGGACTTCCTGGACGCGCCCGACTACGTGGGCTGCAACGACCTGGGCACGGCGGTCCTGCTGGCCGCCATGGCACGGGCGGGGGTCCGCCGCATCGTGATGGCCGGTTCCATGGTCGTCTACGGGGAGGGCCGGTACACCTGCCCCGAGCACGGCGACGTCCGCCCCGGACCGAGGGCGGAGGCCGATCTCGCGGCCGGGGTGTTCGACCCGCCGTGTCCCCGGTGCGGGACGGCGCTCGTCCCCGGCCTGGTGCGGGAGGACGCGCCGAGCGACCCCCGCAACGTGTACGCGACGACCAAGCTGGCGCAGGAGCACCTGTGCGCGTCGTGGGCCCGCGCGGTGGGCGGGCGGGCGCTGTCCCTGCGCTACCACAACGTCTACGGGCCGGGCATGCCGCGCGACACCCCCTACGCGGGGGTGGCCTCCTTCTTCCGATCGGCGCTGGCCCGCGGCGAGGCGCCGCGTGTGTTCGAGGACGGCCGCCAGCGGCGCGACTTCGTGCACGTGCGGGACGTGGCCCGCGCCAACGTGGCGGCGCTGGAGGCGCTGCCGGACCGGGCCGAGGGCGTGCTGTCCGCGTTGAACACCGGAAGCGGGACCCCGCACACCATCGGGGAGATGGCCCGGGCGCTGGCGGACGCGCACGGCGGCCCCGCCCCCGTGGTCACCGGCGAGTACCGGCTCGGGGACGTCCGGCACATCACGGCGTCCTCGGACCGGCTGGTCAAGGAGCTGTCCTGGCGCCCGAGGGTCGGATTCGCCGAGGGGATGGCGGAGTTCGCCCGTTCCGAGCTGCGGGGATCCGTCGGTACGGGTGTCCCGGGGTGATGACCGATACGCCCGCGTGTCGTGAGCACCTTCACTGACTGCGCCTTTATCGCTTCGTAACGTAACCAGGGTGATCAACGAACCTCACGGTAACGAACCGGCCCCGGTCGACGTGGTGCTCCCCTGTCTGGACGAGGCCGCCGCGCTCCCCTGGGTCATGGAACGTATCCCGCCGGGCTGGCGGGCGATCGTCGTGGACAACGGCTCGACGGACGGTTCGGCGGCCGTCGCGGAGAAGCTGGGAGCCGTCGTCGTCCCCGAGTCCCGCAGGGGATTCGGGGCGGCGTGCCACGCGGGACTGTCGGCCGCCACCGCCGAGTACGTCTGCTTCTGCGACTGCGACGCCTCCCTGGACCCGGGCCTGCTCCCTGGACTGGTGGACCGGGTCCGACGGGGCGAGGCGGACCTCGTCCTGGGGCGGCGCCGCCCCACCCGGAGGGGTGTCTGGCCGCCGCACGCACGGGTCGGCAACGCGGCCGTCGCCCGGATGCTGCGCTCCCGGACGGGGGTGCGCGTCCGCGACATCGGCCCGATGCGGGCCGCCCGCCGGTCCGGGCTGGTGGGACTGGGGATGACCGACCGCCGCTCGGGCTATCCCCTGGAGACGGTCGTGCGGGCCGCCGACGCGGGCTGGCGCATCGCGGAGGTGGACGTCCCCTACCTGCCGAGGTCCGGGGCGTCCAAGGTGACCGGAACGTGGCGCGGGACCTGGACCGCCGTACGCGACATGACCTCGGTGCTGCGTGAACCGCCGACCGGGGCGCGCGCGGGGGAAGGGCAGCGATGAGCCGGGCGGCCACGACCCTGCTGGTGATCGCCAAGGAACCCGTTCCCGGCCGGGTCAAGACGAGGCTGACCCCGGAGTACTCGCCCGAGGAGGCCGCCGCGATCGCCGAGGCCGCGCTGGCGGACACGCTCGACACGGTGCGCTTGCTTCCGGCGCGTCGACGCCTCCTGGTGCTGGAGGGGCGGCCGGGCCCCTGGATGCCGGACTCGGGGTTCGAGGTGGTCCCGCAGTCGGGCGGCGGTCTGGACGAACGGATCGCGCACGCGTTCTCCCTGTGTTCGGGGCCCTCCCTGCTGATCGGCATGGACACCCCCCAGGTCACCGCCGGGCACCTGGCGCCCGCCCTGACCTCCTGGGAGGACACCGACGCGTGGTTCGGCGCGAGCGAGGACGGCGGGTTCTGGGCGCTCGGGATGGCCGACCCGGACCCCGGCCTGGTGCGCGGCGTGCCGATGTCCACCCCGCACACCGGGCGCCTCCAGCGCGCTCGGCTGGTCGACGCGGGGTTGCGCGTGGGCGACCTGGACGTGCTCAGCGACGTGGACACCCCGCGGGACGCCGCCGCCGTGGCGCGGCTGGTGCCGGGGAGCCGCTTCGCCGGTGCCGTCGGAACGGGGGTCCGGTCATGAGCGCGCCCGAGATGGGGGTCGGCACCAGGGCGGCCCCGTGGTTGTGCGACCCGTACTCCCGGGCGCTCGCCAACGGACACGGCCCCCTGTACCTGCGCAGGTCCGACGGGTGGATGCTCCCGTTGGAGGTCGAGCGCTGGTGCGGGGCGACCGACACCGCCGACGAGAGCGTGCTGGAGCGTTCCGTGGGCGACACCCTCGACGCGGGCTGCGGGCCCGGCCGCATGGTCCTCACGCTCACCGCTCGGGGCCACCGTGCGCTGGGCGTGGACACGAACCCGGTGGCCGTGTCACGCGTGGTCGAGGCCGGCGGGTGGGCGGTGCGCGCCTCGGTGTTCGACCCCCTGCCGGCGGAGGGTCGCTGGCACACCGCGCTGTTGATCGACGGCAACATCGGGATCGGCGGGACCCCGGCGGCGCTGCTCGCGCGGATGCGCGAACTCGTGTCGCCCCGGGGGCTGCTCATCGTCGAGACCGCCGAGCGGGACGTCCACGAGTGCGTGACCGTGCAGGTCACCGATGGTTGGGGGAAGCCGGGCGCCCCCTTCACGTGGGCGCGGCTCGGTCTCCCCGCCCTGCGCGCCTACGCGGAGGGCGCGGGATGGCGGTGGTCGGACTCCTGGCAGGTGCGGGGGCGCTGGTTCGCGGCGCTGCGCGCACCCCGGTGAACCGGTCCGGGGCCGCCGTCAGGCCGCGCGCTCCCGGCGCGCGGCCCTCCGGTACCGGACCGCTCCCACCACCGCCGAGACCGCGAAGAGCGCGGCGCTGACCAGGAGCCACCGCGCGGCGAACGGTTCCCCGGTCAGCCCGGTCTTGGTGACGTAGGCGTGGGAGGGGCCGAGGATCAGCGGGAGGTAGACGAGGAGCAGGAGTCCGGAGGCGACCGCGGGGACCAGCACGAGGTGCCTGGCCCGTCCGACGAGCCGGAGGGCGCGGCCCACCAGCGTGTAGGCCGGGACGAGGACGAGGTCGTGCAGCAGGGCGGCGCCCACGAACCAGACCACGATCCGCCAGGGGTCTCCCCCGCCGAGCAGGCGCGCGCCCGCGTAGGCGATGAGGGCCAGCACGCCGACCATCAGGAGCAGGTGCCAGGGTGAGGCGCCGTACACGCGGCGCGCGAGCGCCGTCACACCGCACCGAAGCTGAGCCGGGTGACCCACTTGGTGTTGTGCACGCCCGGGCAGGCGGGCACGATCACCCGGGCCGGGTAGCCGTGGTCGACCGACAGGTCCGCCCCGTTGACGCGCAGGGCCAGCAGCGAGCGGGGGTCCGCGACCTGGTTATCGCGGAGCGCGGCGCTGGCGAACGACCCGGAGGTCTGCGCCGACTCCACGAAGACCCCCGGCGGCCCCTCGGCTCCGACCAGTGCGGCGAGGTCGGCCAGGCGCACCCCCTCCCAGTCGAGGTTCCGGGTGGACCACCCCTCCACGCAGGCGATGGGCAGCGCGGACCGGTGCTGGGGCAGGTCGAGCAGTTCCTGACGGGTGAGGACGACCTCCCGCCCTCCGCCGCGTACGGTCAGCCGCCAGTCGGGGCCCGTGTCGGCCTCGGTGACGCCCGCGTAGGCGGCGGTCGTGTTCACCGGGAACCCGTCGGCCCCCGCACCGGGCAGCCTTCCGTGCGGCGCCAGGACCGCCGTCGGCCTCAGCGCGCCCCCGAGGCTCTGCCCGACGGTCGTCAGCAGGAGCGCCAGCGATCCCAGCCCCACCGCGCCCAGCAGTGTGCGGCGCGACGCCGCCGCCGGGTCGGGGTCCGGCGCGACCAGAGCGCCCCGCTCCCCGCGTCGGCCCCGGTCACCCAGGGCCTCGCGGAACCCGCGTGCGCGCAGTTCCCGCACCGCGGTCGGCAGCTTCAGCACGACGTGGGAGAACAGGGCGGCGACGAACACCCAGGCGCCGTAGAGGTGCAGGGGATAGAAGGAGCCGGGGAAGACGTACTCCAGCTGGACGTTGAGGATTCCGGTCGCGAAGACGAACAGCGCGCCGCCCACCAGGAACAGGACGGTCAGGCGCTCCAGTGCCTGGGCGGCGGAGGCGACCGGCGGCCAGCGGAAGAGGAGCGGCACGACCGACCACAGTTTGGCCAGGAGCACGGGGACCAGCGCGATCCCGAGCGTGACGTGCACGCCCTGGGTGAGCCGGTAGAGCCACGGGGGGTCGGTGGGCCAGGGGAAGAGGTAGAACCCGAGCAGGCCCCGGTCGGGGGTCTTGTCGTTGGACGCCAGGTCGGGGTTGTAGGCCGCGTAGGAGAGCAGGCCGGTGACGAACAGGACCGGGATCCCGACGAGCAGGACCGACCCCAGCAGCGACGTCAGCCACGGTCCGCGTGAGGGGCTGCGCCAGAAGCCCGGCCGGGTGGGTCCGAAGGGAGGCCCGTCCCTCAGCAGTCCCCTCAGCCGCTCACCCCGGGTCATCGGAGGCGTCTTCCCGCCCTGGTCGTCCTCGTTCACGCGATCGGTCGCCTCTCGGTCCGACGGGCGGGCTCGCGGTCATGCTAGGCCGCGCCCACACGGCGGGGGCGCAACGCCGACCCCACGGTGTGTCCCCCCGGTCACCAGGGCGTACCTGACCTACGGTGACGGCGTGACGCAGCCCGAACTCCACAGGAGGGTCCGGGGCGCGGCCGACACGGACCGCGCCCCGTTCCGCGCCGACCTGCTCGTGGCCGCCCTGGCCGTGCTCCTCTTCGCGACCGCCGCCGTGGTCGGCACCCGGATCCAGGACGCCCACGGTGTCCTGTACGTGGCCTGGCCCCCTCTGTACGCGTCCTGGCTCCCCCACGCCGGTCCCGGCACGGTCCCCGCCCTCGTCCTGGCGGCGGCGGTGGTCCTGTACGGGGCCCCGGTGGCTCGGGCGTTGCCCTGGCGCCCCCTCGTGTGGTCCGTCTGGGGCGCCTCCGTCCTGTGGACCACCGCCCTCGCGCTCGTGGACGGCTGGCGGCGCGGGATCGCCGACCGCCTCCTCTCCCCCCACGAGTACCTGGCGTCGGTCGACCGCTTCCACGACGTGGGCGCCGCCCTGAGCACGTTCTCCCAGCACATCCTGGTGGGGCAGCCGGACAACTGGCCCACGCACGTGGCCGGGCACCCGCCGGGCGCGGTCCTGACGTTCGTCGCCCTGGACCGGGTCGGCCTGGGCGGTGGGGCGTGGGCCGGGATCTGGTGCGTCGTGGTCGGTGCCTCCGCCTCGGCGGCGGTCCTGGTGGCGCTGCGCGCGCTCGGCGCCGAGGGGTCGGCCCGCCGGGCGGCCCCGTTCCTGGTGCTGGTGCCCGCCGCCGTCTGGGTGGGGGTCTCGGCGGACGGCTACTTCGCGGCGGTCACCGCGTGGGGGCTGGCCCTGCTCGCCGTGGCGGCGGCCCCCGGGGCGCGTGCGCCGCGCTCGGCCGCGCTGGCGGCGGGGGTTCTGCTGGGGTGGTCGGTGTACCTGTCGTACGGACTGGTGCTGATCGGCTTCCTGGCCGTGGCCGTGCTCCTGTGCGGGCGGAACGCGCGCCCCCTCCCCTACGCGCTGGCGGGGGCCCTCGCGGTGGCCGCCGCCTTCACCGCCGCCGGTTTCTGGTGGTGGGAGGGGTATCAGCTGCTCGTGGAGCGCTACTACCAGGGGGTGGCGGCGGTCCGCCCCTACGGCTACTGGGTCTGGGCGAACCTGGCGACCGTGTGCGTGACGGCCGGGCTGGCGGCCGTGGCGGGTGCGCGCCGGGCCCTGGCGGGGGTGCCGGGCGCCGTGCGGGGCCTGCGCCGGGCTCCCTCCCGGGAGGACACGACGGTGGCTCTGCTGGTGGCCGCCGCGCTCTGCGCGGTCGCCGCCGCGACCCTCTCCGGGATGAGCAAGGGCGAGACCGAACGCATCTGGCTGCCGTTCGTGCTGTGGATCGTGCCCGCCGTCGCCCTCCTGCCGACCGGCCACCGGAGGGCCTGGCTCGCCGTGCAGGCGGCCACGGCCCTTCTGGTCAACCACCTACTCCTCACCGGGTGGTGAGCACGCGGACCGCCCCTTCGGTTCGTTCGGCGGACCCGAAGCGGCCTGGACGCGCGTCGACGACGACGCACAGGCTCGCAAAACCGTCTTAAAGCAACAAAAGGCATGTTTCGGTCTCCCCTCCGAGTGAGCAGGTTCCTCTACGAGACCGAACCCGCACGGACGGCGCGGGCGCTCCTCGAAGGCCCTGCCCCCGCCTCCGGCGGGGACCACGGACGGAGGGACCACCATGGCCTACGCGACCACGAACCCCTACACGAACGAGACCCTGGCGACGTTCGCGGAGATCGGAGACGAGGAGCTGGAACGTGCCCTCGGCACCGCCCAGAACACCTTCGAGTCGTGGCGCACCAGGTCCTTCGACGAGCGCGGGGCGGTCGTGGGGCGCGCGGCCCGGATCCTGCGCGAGCGCCCCGACGAGTTCGCGCGACTCCTCACCCTGGAGATGGGCAAGCTGTTCGAGGAGAGCCGGGGCGAGGTGGAACTGGCCGCCTCGATCCTGGACTACTACGCGGAGAACGCCGAGGAGTTCCTCGCCCCCGAGAGGGTGGCGACCGACGCCCCCGAGGCGGGCGAGGCGGTGGTCGTCAGCGACCCGATCGGGGTGCTGTTCGGCGTCCAGCCGTGGAACTTCCCCTACTACCAGCTGGCGCGGTTCGCGGGCCCCAACCCATGGCCGGGAACGTCGTCATGGTCAAGCACGCCTCGATCGTCCCGCAGTCGGCGGCGGCCTTCGAGTCGCTGTTCAGGGAGGCCGGAGCTCCCGAGGGCGCCTACACCAACGTCTACGCCAGCAAGGACCAGGTCACCCGGGCCATCAGGGACCCGCGCGTGCGCGGCGTCGCCCTCACCGGGAGCGAGGGCGCTGGCGCCAGCGTCGCGGCCCACGCGGGTGAGGAACTGAAGAAGAGCACCCTCGAACTCGGGGGTAGCGACGCCCTCATCGTGCTGGCCGACGCCGACCTCGGCCTCAGCGTCGAGCGCGCGCTCTGGGGCAGGCTCAACAACGCCGGGCAGAGCTGCGTCGCCGCGAAGAGGATCATCGTCGTCGAGGAGGTGGCGGACGAGTTCCTGCGCCGGTTCGGTGAGGGGCTCGCCCGGCTGAGGGCGGGCGACCCGTTCGACTCCGAAACGACCCTGCCGCCGCTCTCGTCGCAGAGCGCCGCCGACGACCTCCAGGAACTCGTGGACGAGGCCGAGGCGCACGGCGCGCCGGTGATCACCCCGGGCGACCCCGTGCCCGAGGGGGGCGCGTTCGCGCAGCCGAGGATCATCACCGGCCTCACCCGGGACAATCCGGTGTACGACAAGGAGTTCTTCGGACCCGTCGCCCTCTTCTTCCGGGCGGAGGACGAGGAGGACGCGGTGCGGATCGCCAACGACTCCACCTTCGGACTGGGCGGCTCGGTGTTCACCGAGGACGTCGCCCACGGAGCGGACGTGGCCCGGCGCATCGACACCGGCATGGTCTTCGTGAACCACCCCGTCTGGACCCGCCCGGAGCTCCCGTTCGGCGGCACCAAGCGGTCCGGCTACGGGGAGGAGCTCTCCGCAGCGGGCATCCAGGAGTTCGTCAACAAGAAGCTCATCACCGTGATGCCGACCGGATAACCCGTCGCCGGGCGCTGAGGGGCTCGGCCCCGCGCGGCTCCCCGAAAACCCCACCGGCCACCCCTGTCACCTGGCATCGTCACTTCTGGTGACTGACGATCGACAAGGGGAGAGGTGTCGCGGTGAGTGAGGGTGACAGCGTCGCGGTCAGTGTGGGACGGATGAACGGGTCTCCGACCCCGGGACAGCGTACGGAGGCGCCCCTTTCGAGGATCGTCTCCTCGGCCATGCTGATCCACGCGGTCTCCGCGATGATCGAACTGGGCGTCGTGGAACGGATGGCGGACGGGCCGCGCCCCGTCTCCGACCTGGCACGGGAGGTCGGGGTCCCCGAGGAGCGGCTGCTCGTGGTCCTGCGCGCGGTGACGGCGGCCGAACTCGTGGAGCAGACCGCGCCCGGGGTGTTCGGGCTGAGCCCCGCCGGGAGCCACCTGCGCACCGACGACCCCCTGGGGCTGCGCGACCTGTTCCTCATGTGCACGTACGGGGACCTCTTCCAGGCGTGGACCCGGCTGGGCCGGTCGGTGGGCACGGGACGCACCGCGTTCGAGATCCACACCGGCAGCGCGCTCTTCGAGTACCTGGGGCAGAACCAGGACGCGGCGGAGGTGTTCAACCGGGCCATGAACGCCTCCACCCCCGCGGCGACCCTGCTGGGCGCGGCCGACCTGGACGGCGCCGGGACGGTGGTGGACCTCGGCGGCGGGGAGGGCGCCACGCTCGCCGCCGTCCTGCGGGCCTGCCCCGGGGCGACGGGGACCCTCTTCGACCTGCCGGAGGTGGTGGCGGGAGCCCCGGCGCTGCTGAGCGAGGCGGGGGTCGACGACCGGTGTGCGGTCGTGGGCGGCAGCTTCTTCGAGGGGGTCCCCGAGGGAGCGGACGTCTACGTGATGGCGCGGGTGATGCAGAACTGGTCCGACCGCGACGCGGTCCGCATCCTGGCCAACGTCCGGGCGGCGATGACGGCGGGCTCGCGGCTGCTGATCGTGGGCCACCTCCCGGAACGGGACCGGCCGAGCGCGTTCGTCGAGGCCATCAGCCTGAGCATGTTCGTGCTCTACGGGGCGGCGCTGCGCTCGGCGGAGGAGTACGAGGAGCTCTTCGCGGAGGTGGGCCTGGCCCTGCACTCGGTCCACCGGGTACCGGACGGGGAGTCGGTGATGGACGTGCGCCCCCTGTGACCGGTGGGGCGGGGGCCGTCCCCGCCCCACGCACCTATCTCGGCCGGAGGACGAGGTGCCCCTGCCCCGGCTGGAGGCAGGACGCGTCCCCCTCCAGCTCGACGAGGAGCGGCAGCAGTTCGTGGTAGCAGCACACCGACGAGGGCACCGACAGCACCTCGGGGGTGCTGAGCAGGAAGGGCAGTTCGGCGCGCAGGTAGGACATCCCCGCCGCGAAGCGGGCGTCCGGTGCCCCGGTCCCGCAGCCGAGGGTCTGCCGGACGTGCTCCTCGCACGCCCGCCGCACCCTCGGGTCCTCCCTGAGGTCCCGGTCGATCCGCTCCAGGGCCGACCGGTACCCCGGCAGGTCGACCGTCTCCGACAGGGCCAGGGCCCGGACCCTGGCGGGTACGCGGGGGGCCGCCTCCATCGCGCGCCGCACGCGGCGCCGCACGTCGCGGAGCGCGCGGGTGGTCCTCCGCGCGGCCCGCGCCTCGTCGTCGCCCGACGCCAGGTACATGGTGTCGAGGTGCAGGTCGGCGTAGAGCAGGTCCACGGCGTCGAACCGCCGCCCCGTCCAGGTCAGGAGCTGGGTGAGCCGCTGCTGGCTGAAGTAGCTGTTCCCGGCGCTGATCCCGATGAGGGCGTGGTCGCCGCGCTCCACGAGGAGTTGGCAGGCCGGGGTGAAGGGGCTCGTGTCGAACTCGTCCCCGGCCACCTCCGGCGGCCGGGCCTCCCGACCGGGACCGGGTTCCGGCGGCTTTGTCTCAGGCGGATACGGCACCGGGCTCCTCCAGGGCGACGGCGAGCCGGTCACACATCTCGTCCAGCAGCACGTCCAGTTCCCGGTCGGACATCGCCCCGCACATGACGTCGTCCATGCGCGCGCGCAGGGCGGTGAGCTCCGGGCTGTCGGGGAAGCCGAACCCGGACCGCAGGGAGAGGACGCGGCGGGCGGCGTCCAGGCAGCGGAGCGGTCCGTAGGCCGCCGGTTCCTCCAGCAGCCCTCGGCCGCTGCTCAGCAGGTACGCCGCGAACAGCACCAGTTCCTCTCCGACGCGGTCGTCATTCACCCCAGCACTCATGGCTGATCACCTCGTTCCGATCGCGCCTCGGCGCGGTCTCGGGGGTTCGGTCCGGGTGCCCGATCGACACCAGGAGCAGTGGTTGGAGATGTTCGGGAAGCCCGAGGAACCTGCTCACGGGGCCCTTACGGAAGGAGGCGGAGGGACAGCCCCCCAGACCGAGGGCGTGCGCCGCGACCAGCAGGTTCTGCACCGCCATCGACACACAGAGCATGCCCTCGTCCCAGGCGCCGCCGCCCACCGACCGTGAGCGGTCGAAACAGGCGGCCACGACCAGGGGAGGGCGCTCGATGATGCCCGGCGAGAAGGCGTGCACCAGTTTCAGGGTGCGCGGACGGCGGACGGTGACGAAGGCCCACGCCTGCTTGTTGGAGGCGGAGGGTGCCGCGAGCATGGCCTCCAGGAGGGGTTCCAGGAGGTCGTCGTCCACGGGTCTGTCACTGAAGGACCGGACGGCCCGCCGCGTGGTCAGGTCGTGGAGCGTCTGTGAGGCCCGGCCTTCGGCGGGGTTCCCGGGTGCTTCGACCGCCACAGCCACACCAACTCTCTGTATTGGTTAAAATCCAGGGAGTAATATAGCGTGTTGACTGGCCTTTCGGAGGCCCGTTGGGTCCACCGGCCGACCGCCGGCCGAGGGCAGTCGTCGAAAGGTCCCAGACACCTGTGTCCACTCCTCCCCTCTCCCCGGTGCAGGGCGATCCGAAGCCGCTGAGCGGTTCCGCCGTCCGCCTCTTCGAGCTGATCACGAACAGCTGGGTGGCGGCCGCGGTCAGCGCCGCCGCCGAACTCGGTGTCGCCGACGCGATGTCCGAAACCCCCACACCCGTCGACGAGATCGCGAAGCAGGTCGGGGCCGACGCCGAGGCCCTCCACCGACTGCTGCGCGCCTGCGCCGACCTGGGGATCGTCGAGGAGCTGCCGGGGCGGAACTACGCGCTCACCGGGCTCGGCCGCGCCCTGCGTTCGGACGCCCCCGACTCCATGCGGGGGTTCGCCCGCTGGCTGGGCAGCCCGGCGGAGCGCTCCACGATGGCCCACCTGGCCGACGCGGTGCGCGTGGGCGGCCCGGTGTTCGAGGCCGTCCACGGCACCCCGGTCTGGGACTACATGAGCGCCCACCCGGAGACCGCCTCGGTGTTCGACCAGGGCATGACCGACATCTCCTCGCAGCTCACCCGCTCACTGGTGGACGGGTACGACTTCGCCGGTACCGAGTGCCTGGTCGACGTCGGCGGCGGCCGGGGACGGCTGCTGTCCCTGATCCTTGAGGCCCACCCGCACCTGCGGGGCGTGCTCTACGACCGGCCCGAGGTGGTCTCCCGGGTCGAGCCCGCGCTCACCCGGGAGGGGGTCGCGGAGCGCTGCCGTGTCGAGTCCGGGAGCTTCCTCGACTCCGTGCCCGAGGGGGGCGACGCCTACCTGCTCGCCAGCGTGATCCACAACTGGAACGACGGCGACACCGTCCGGGTCCTCACCCACTGCCGCGAGGCCATGGCGCCGGGCGGGCGGGTCCTGCTCGCGGAGGTGCTGGTACCGGACGGCCCCGAGCCCGCGCGAACCGCCAAGTTCATGGACCTCAGCATGCTGGTCCACTGCGACGGCAAGCAGCGGACCCGGGCCGAGTTCGCGGAGGTGGCCGAGCGCGCCGGTCTGCGGCTGAACCGCGTCGTCCCGGGGCCCGGGGTCAGCGTCGTGGAGCTGGTGCGCGCCTAGAGGAACGTGGTGCCCACCCGGCCGGTGCACGACCGGACGGGTGGGCACCGTGACGCGTCAGGGCACGTCGGCCGGGGTCAGCAGGGTGAGGTCCTCGCGGGTGGGGTCGGGCAGGGCGATGGTGCGCCCCGCCTGACGGGTGATCATCCGCTCCAGGACCTGCCGCGCGTAGCGGGCGTTGCCGAAGGACTCCGTGCGCGGCACCCCGGCGAAGTGCGCCCCGAGCGCGGCGGCGGTCTCCTCCGGGACGGTGAACCCGCCGTCGGAGGCCATCCGGTCCACGATGGCGACCAGCTCGTCGTCGGAGTAGTCCGCGAACTGCACGTTGTGGGAGAAACGCGAGGCCAGACCCGGGTTGGAGTCGAGGAAGCGCTGCATCTCCGCGTTGTACCCGGCGACGATCACGACCACCTCGTCGCGGTGGTCCTCCATCAGCTTGACCAGAGTGTCCACGGCCTCCTGGCCGAAGTCGCCGTTGGCGGCCCCGGACGGGGTGAGGGTGTACGCCTCGTCGATGAACAGCACCCCGCCGCGCGCCTTCTCGAAGGTCTCCAGGGTGAGCTGCGCGGTGTGGCCGATGTAGCGTCCGACCAGGTCCTGTCGGGCCGCCTCCACGGTGTGGCCGGTGGGGAGAACGCCCAGGGCGCGCAGCAGCTGGCCGTAGAGCCGGGCGACGGTGGTCTTACCGGTACCGGGCGGTCCCGCGAAGACCAGGTGGTGGCTGAGGGTGGGCGCGGGCATCCCGATCGCACGTCGCCGCTCGGCGGCGACCAGCACGTTGACCAGGTCGTTGACGGTGGACTTGACCTCGGACAGGCCGGTCAGGGCGTCGAGCTGGGCGCGCAGGCCCGCGACGTCGTCCCCGCCGGGCCCGGTCGACTGTCCGGCGACGACGCCCAGGTCGTCGGCGGTGAGCACGGTGAGCTCGGAGGGGTCGGCGGGCGGGTCCTCCCCGAGTCTGTGCGCCTGGCGGTCCACCATCTCCTCGAAGACCTTGCGCGCCTCGCGTCCGTTGCCGAACGCCGGGCCCTTGGGCAGCGCCTCGAAGTGCTGGAGCAGCAGCGGGCGCAGGTCCGGGGCGAGCGTGTACTGGTGGACGGAGCCGAGGCGCTCGACGATGCTCACCAGCTCCTCGGCCTGGTAGTTGGGGAAGGTGACGGTCCGAGCGAAGCGCGAGGCCAGACCGGGGTTGGAGGACAGGAAGCCCTCCATCTCCGCCGCGTACCCGGCGACGATCACGACCACCTCGTCGCGGTGGTCCTCCATCAGCTTGACCAGGGTGTCGATGGCCTCCTGACCGAAACCGCCGTTGTCCTCGGACGAGAGCGTGTAGGCCTCGTCGACGAACAGCACCCCGCCCCGGGCCCTCTCGAAGATCTCGGTGGTCTTGATGGCGGTGGCGCCGACGTACTGGCCGACCAGGTCCGCGCGGGCGGCCTCGACGACGTGTCCGTAGCGCAGGACGTCGAGGTCGGCCAGGACCCGGCCGTACAGCCGGGCCACGGTCGTCTTGCCGGTGCCGGGAGGACCGGCGAAGACCAGGTGCCGGGCGACGGGCGGAGAGGGCAGGCCCATCTCGGCGCGGTGCCGGGCCATCTTGTTGCGGTTGATGAGGGTCGTGACCTCGTCCTTGACGCTCTCCAGGCCGATGAGGGCCTGGAGTTCGGCCAGCGGGCCACGCTCCTCGTCGTCGTCCTCCTCGTCCTCGGCGGACGTTCCCGGGTTGGTGTCGACGGGGACGGCGTCGGGACCGTAGCTGTCCTCCGCCTTGTTGTCCTCACTGACCAGGGAGGTGGCCTGGACCCGGTCTCCGGCGACGGTCTGACGCAGCCCCGCCCGGCCGTTGGCGCGCACGGTGCAGCCTTCGAGGACGACGTCCTCCCCGCTGCCGACGAGCACGCCGTCACCGCCGTTGCCGACCAGTTCGCAGCTGCGCAGGACCGCGCGGGCGCCCGCCGCCACCAGGACACCGTTGCGGGTGTTCTCGTGCGAGCGCACGCGGAGCGCGATGATCTCGCCTTCGGAGTGCACGGCCACGCCGTCGCCGCCGCACTCGGAGGCCTCGCTGTCGCGCAGGTCGAGCACGGCGCCGCCGGTGGCGGCGAGCCCGTTCTCCCGGGCACCGATGACCCGCACCCCGCTCAGGGAGGCCCGGGCTCCGGCCGCCGCGTACACGCCCGTCCGGCGGGCGCGGGTGACCTCGAAGTCCTCCACGCGTCCGCCTCCGCCCTCCCAGCGCACGCCGTGGCTCCGGGCCCCGGTGACGGTCCCGTTGCGGAGGAAGGGCGCCGCCCCGGAGAGGATCTCGACACCGGGCCCCGCCGTACGTCCCACGTTGACGCGGTCGAACTCGGCGGTGGAGTCCTCGGTGACGTGGATTCCGGCGGCCTCCGTGCCGTGCACGGTCAGACCGCTGAAGGTGGTGGAGGAGCGGCCGGTGACGCTGACACCCTCCGCGCCCGCGTCCCGGACCTCGCAGTCGCGTAGGTGTCCTTTGGCTTTGTCCTCGGCCAGGATGCCCACACCGCCGCTGCCGGTGACGCGGACCCGCTCCACGCGGGGGTCGGTCCCGGCGCGCAGGACCAGGCCGCGGCCCGCCGCCTTCTCGACGACGAGGTCGCTGACCGTCACGGGGGACCGGGTCGAGATCACGACGCCGTCGTCGGCGACCCCGCTCACGCGCAGGTCGCTCAGGCCCGTGGCCGCGTGCTCGTCGATCACCACGGCGGCCTTGGTGGTGCCCGAGACCGTGCAGTCGCTGATGTGCCCGGCGCCACTGCCCGCCGCGTAGACGCCGTTGGCGCCCGCGTCGCGGATGGTGCACCGGCGTACCTCGGGGGCACCCTTGTCGTTGATGACGACACCGCTGGTGCCGACGTCCTCGATGACGCAGTCCTCGATGACGCTGGTCTGGGGGGAGGTGACGACGATGCCCGCCCCCGCGCTGCACCGCACGGTGCAGCCCCGGAGGGCCAGGGCTCCCTCGCCCCGGGCGAGGACGGCCGCCCAGGCGGCCCCCTCAACCTCGCAGTCGGCCAGTTCGACCTGCCCGGCGGCGGCGTCCACCACCGGCGCCTCGGAGTCGCGGCCGCGCAGGACGAGGCCGGTGAGCTTGACCGCCTCAGCGACCGAGGTGACGGCGGTGCCGGAGGAACACAGGATCTCGACGGTCCCGGGGCCCTCGGCCGCCATCAGGGTGACCACGCGCGAGAGCACGAGTTGTTCGTCGTAGCGGCCGGGGGCCAGTGACAGTACGGCGCCGTCACTGGCGCCGGCGAGGGCTTCGCCGATGGTGCGGAACTCGGCTCCGCCGGTGGGGTCGACCGCGCGCACGTGACGGTTCATCGCCTGTCGTCTTCCTTTCTGTGCCCGCGGGCCGGTGAGGCCCGCGGGCTTGTCCTACTCCGCCGGTACGGGGTTACCGGCGACTACTCTCCCGTCAGCGGCACTCGGTCTCGACCACCGAGATGGGGAGCTGCGGGGCCTCGCCGCCTTCGGGGATGGGGCCCCTGTTGCGCGCGCGCAGCGTGAACGAGTTCCCCTCGGGCTTGAACTCGGTCAGAGCCCAGTACCGGCCGTCGTCGGGCTTGGTGACCTCGAAACCGCCACGGAAACCGTCTCCGGCGTTGTCACCGTCGAACAGCTCGTAGTGCATCGGGACGCCGTTGGCCCAGAGGGGCTCGGGGCCGTTCTGCACGAGGATCTTGACCGTGCAGGTGGAACCGGGCCGGTTGGGCCAGAACGTCCACTCCGCGGCGGTTCCGCCGCCGTCGGGGTCGCCGCTCACGGCCATGACATCGTAGCCGTCGACGCATCCCCTCTCGGTGTAGCCGGAGGGGCCCGAGCGCCAGACACCGTCGCCGTGCACCCGGTAACGAGCGCCCTCGTTGCTGCAACCCGGGCCCGAGACGGCGAAGAAGGACTCCGGCTCGGGTTCCGGCTCGGGCTGGGGCTCCGGCTCAGGCTCGGGCTCCGGCTCGGACTTGGGCTCCGGCTCGGACCGCTGCTCGGACTGCCGCTCGGACTGCTGCTCCTCGGGCTCGACACCCTCCTCGCCCGGCTCGGACTTCTGACCCTCACGGGCGGTGAGCGGCGAGGCCACGACACCATCGGGGGTCCCGCCGTCGGCGGAGCCCTCGGTGGCGTCGCCTTCGCCGGTGTCGCCCTCGGAGTCCTCCTCCGAGCCCTTGCCCTTGTCGGAACCGGGCTTCTCGGACTCCTCAGACTCCTCGGAGTCCTCGGAGTCCTCCTTCTTGTCGCCGTTGCGCTCGTTCAGGAGCGTGTCCAGCAGCGAGCCCTTCTCGACGGTCACGCCCTGGGGTTCGCCGACACCGTCGCCGCCCCCTCCGGTGCCGTCGCCGCCGTCGCCACCGTCGTCGCCGTCCTCGTCGTCATCCTCGGTCCCTCCGGCGAGCGGGGCGCCGGTCGAGGGGTCCACGGGGCGTTCGGGCAGGCCTCCGCCAGCCGGGCCTCCGCCGCCGCCCGTCCCCGCCGACGCGGGGTCCGGGACGGATCCGGGTTCGGCCCCGGTGTCCGCTCCGGGCAGGACGGGGGCGTTGGGCTGCACCTCGGGGACGAACCCCTGGACGCCCGTCCCCGAGGCGGAGGCGGACGCGGAGCCGCCGGACGGGTCCGCGAAGCTGCCGGAGGCGAGATCCGTCTGGAGCGGTGTCCCGGTCTGGTGTTCCTTGGCCGCGGACAGGCCGAAGGGGGCGGCCACGAGCATCAGACCGGCGATGGCCGCGACCGCGAGGGTCGGACGGCCCGGCCGGTAGCGCTCCTCGGCCTTGTCGGTGCCCTCTGCGGCCCGGGCGGCCGCGCCGCCTCGCAGCGTCAGCGCCGCGAGCAGGGCGTGGCGCCCGCGTTCGTTGCCGTCGGCCTTCGCCTCGGTCGCGGCGGAGGGGGCCGCGGCCGGAGCGGGGGCGGGTACGGGGGCTGGGTTGGGGGCGGTCTGGCCTGGGCCTCGCTCGGACGGGGCCCCGATGGCGTCCCTGGCCGTGGCCGAGGGCACCTCCCCCGTCGAGCTCAGCACGGGCCCCGTGCGGTGGGGACCGCGCGGTGCCTCGGTGTTGTCCGTCATTCTTCGTTCTTCCTTTCGGAAACCGGAGGTTCCTCCGGCGTATCGGGGGCGGCCGCGAAAAGCGGCACGGGTGGAGATGGTCTGTGTGCCCGTCAGCCGGTCGGGTTGAGGGCGGTCATGAAGTCCGCCTGCATCACCGGGTTGACCCCCGTGGTGACGGGAACGGGTGGTGGCGGAGGGGGAGGTGGGGAAGGCGGTGGGGGGGTCGGGAAGGCATTCTCCAGGGCCGTGAAGGAGGCGTCCAGGGCATCGCGGTGCTCGCGCAGCTTGGTGTTCAGATCGTTGCGGCGCTGGACCAGGCCCTCCAGGGCGTCCACCCTCTCCCGGGTGAGCCCGCCAGGCGTCCCCACGCCCGCCCTGAGATCGTTCAGTCCCCTCAGCGCTTCGGTGTGCGCCGTCGCGGTGTCGGCCTCCGAACGGCCCCACCCCCGGTCCTGGGCCGTGGAGCCAAGGTACTCGCGAACGGCCTGGACCCCGGCGGAGGTCTCCGCTGACCAGGACCTCGGGTCCAGTTCCGGCCCCAGGGCCAGCATGTCGGAGGCGGCGCGGGCCTGCGCCCGGGCGTCGTCCGACAGGGTCAGGCCCAGGGCGTCGTTGAGCGCCGTGTTGAGGGCCTTCTCGGAGTCGGACGCGGAGTCCTGGCGATCGGCGACCGTGTTCCACGCGTTGATGGATTCTTCGCTCACCCCGGTGGCGATCTCCCGGACCTGTTCCGGGGTCAGCCAGACGTCGACGGTGGACTGGGTCGACTCCGCGGTCGGTCGGGAACCCGTCGAGGTGTCCTGGGCGACGAGCAGCGCGTCGACGGGGAAGCGCACCAGGTATCCGCGCCCCTTCCGGGAGGCGTCGGCGTCCACGTGGACGGCGGAGGACGACTGCTTGTTGCCGCCTGCGGCGGAGCTGCTCGCCCCGGCGCCGCTCGTTCCACCGCCGACCAGGGCGGAGGACTCCTGGAAGTCGGAGGCCGGCTGGTCCACGCCCTTCATGCCCGCGAGGTCGAGGGCGTTGGTGAGCGCGGTCGATCCGGAGTGGGACACGGAGTGCTCGTCGCGGTGCGTCTGCGAGCCCTCCTTTCCGGTGGTCATCTCGCTGGTCGCGCCGATGATCTCACCGCCCGCCCGGTCGACGTGGGTGAACAGCTTCGTCTCCAGACCGGGAACGGCGAAGGGCCCCTGCGGGTCCTTGCCCACGAGGGTGGCACCGTCACCGGAGGAGGCGCCGAACAGCCCGCGCAGTACCTGCTGGTCCACGGCGGCCCCGAGCACGGGCGCGCGGGACCCGGCCCCGTTCCGGCGAAGATAGTCGACGGCGTCGGTCACGTTCCGGTTGTCGGGGTCGGGCTGCCAGCCCTTCGCCCGGGCCTGGGCGATCAGGGCGGCGTCCGCGATGGTGTCCCGCCCCACCGAGTCCACCGGAGGAAGGAAGGTCTGGTCGCCGTCGATCCTGCCGCGCCAGTCGCCGGCGAAGGCGTCGATGTCGTTCACGACGGTCCTGTCGGGGACGAACGGCTGCGGGGTCACGGGCGTCGGAGCCGGAGGCGCCTGCTGGGTCGTCTGCGGGGGCACGGGTTGGAAGGACCCCGCCTGGTAGACCTCGGTGCGGGGCCCCACGTCGACGGACGACGAGAAGGCCTCGCCTCGCGAGCCGCTCCCGTACCAGCGGTCCAGGGACAGCGTGAAGTCGATTTTCATCTGCGTGGTGACGTTGACCCCGGGAGCCTTGATCGCGCGTGAGGTCGTGTTCGTCTCGGTGTCGGAGGACAGCTTCGTCGTGGTGGTGGCGCTGTCCCAACCGGTGCCCGCGCTCGCCGTGTTGGTGTGGTAGCGGTCCTTGGGGAAGGTGGGAGCGCCGCTGCTGTCGGTTCCGGTCGCCGGGACGGGGTTGAAGCCGCCGTCCAGACCCGCTGTCACGCCCTGCTTCTTCTGCTTTCCCTTGGAGTCGTTGTGCTCGGAGGACGCCGAGGCCGAGTGCTCCGTGGACATCCCCGACTCGACCTGGCCGAAGACGGGCGTGCCGTCGCGCCCCAGTCCCAGGCGCAGCCAGCCGCCGCTGCTGAAGCGCTGGTCACCGAAGTTGATCTCGCGCACCCGGATCGGCAGGACCACCCCGCCCGTCTGGAGCCTGAGGTTGTCACCCCGGCTGTTGGTCGCCGACAGGGCCACCCGGATGTCGTGCTTGCTCTGGTCGCTCAGCTCGACCCCGTAGTCGCGCACCTGCCGGGAGATGCTGTCCACGGCCGCGTCGGTGTCGACGCCGTTGAGGGCGTACCCGGAGGTCTCGCGGCCGGGGACGAACCCGATTCCGGCCGGGACGCCACGGGCGTTCGTCAGTGCGCCGTCGAGCCCCGCGGTCCCCGGCAGGGCGTTCTTCTGGGTGAGTTCGAGAACGCGGTGGCGCGACTCGGTGGTCCCGCTCTCGGTGTGCCGCGCGTTCTCGGTGTTCTCACCGTTACGGCCATTGCCGTTGTCGGAGGTCGGCGGCGGGACCGATCCGTCCCCCACGGTCCTGGTCTTGATCGGCACCGAGACGAAGGCGTTCCACTGCGTGCTCGTCTTGGTGTTCACGCTGAACTCGTCGTTGGTCGTCACCTTGACGGTGCTTCCGGGGAAGGAGACCTTGGTCTCCTCCCCGAACGAGGTGGAGTCGCCCTCCGTCGTCGTCTGCTTGGAGGCGTAGGGGACGACCCCCGCGGTGAAGCGCACCCGGTTGTTCCTGGTGTCGGTCTGGTTGGGCGCCCCCTCGCCCTTCACACCGATCGTCCAGGTGTGCGAGGTGTTCTTGCTGGTGCCGGTGACCCTGTCCGACTCGGACTTGTAGGTGAGGTCGACGCCGCCGTCGAGCACGGCCCCGGACGTCTGCATCGACGTGCGCTCGGCGCTGATGTTGATGTCGACGTTGGAGCGGTGGATCACGCCGTCCTCGAACTGCCCCTGGATGTCGAGCCCGCTGTCGTGGACGTCCATCGAGTGGGCGGCGAGGGCCTTGGGCGAACTGAGGACGCGCATCTGGCCGATGACGGCCTCTCCGGAGCGCGAGGCCTCGGAGTAGCCGGGAGCGGACTTGATGGAGTTCTCGACGCGGTTCCAGAGCCCGGGCGACTCGGAGTGCTTGGGCGCGTGCGGCATGCTGTCGAGGTCGAGGTCGGGTCGAGCGCGGTGCCCGCCCCGGTTCTCGGTGGTCTGGTTGTCCTGGGTCTGCTGGTTGTCCTGGGTCTGCTGAGTCTGGTCCTGCTGGTTCTGGTTGTCCTGGGTCTGCTGGTTGTCCTGGGTCTGCTGAGTCTGGTCCTGCTGGTTCTGCTGAGTCTGGTTGTCCTGGGTCTGGGTCTGGTCCTGCTGGTTCTGCTGAGT
The DNA here is from genome assembly GCF_056173345.1 of Nocardiopsis sp. iso_237. Taxonomy (NCBI): domain Bacteria; kingdom Bacillati; phylum Actinomycetota; class Actinomycetes; order Streptosporangiales; family Nocardiopsidaceae; genus Nocardiopsis; species Nocardiopsis sp. iso_237. Next base: position 6,237,399 of record NZ_CM149669.1, read on the forward strand.
CTGGTTGTCCTGGGTCTGGTTCTGCTGGTTCTGGTTGTCCTGGGTCTGCGTCTGGGTCTGCTGGTTGTCCTGCGTCGGCTGGGTCTGGTCCTGCTGCGGAGTCGGTGCAGGCGGAGGGCGCAACCGGGCGTCCCGCTCCTGCGCGAACCGGTGGTCCTCCCCGCGTCCCCGCGCCCCGGCGGCCTCCTCGTGCCTGCGCTGTTCCAGGTCCAGCGCCTGGTTGAGAACCTGCTCGGCTCCGGGGATGTCGCGCGCCGCACCCGCCGACTCCTCCCGCAGTCCGCGGGCCGTCTCCGCGTCCTGGTCCGCCTGCCGCGCGTTCTCCGCGGACTCGTTGGCCTGGTTCCGCGACTCTCCGGCCTGCTGACGCAGGTCGGCGGCGTCCGACTCCTTCTTGCTGGCCGTGCCCTCCGCCTCGGTGGCCCTCGTGTCCCGCGTGTCGGCCTGGGACTTGAGGTTCCCCGCGTCATCCGTCGCCCGCTGCGCGCCCGCGCCCAGGTCCTGGACCTCGGGCGACGGGGTCGGCCGCGGCTGGGCACCGGAGGAGTCACCCTCCGTGGACGGCGGCCCGGCAGACTCGTTGAAGGCCGACTCGGCCTCCGCCCTCGCGTCGCCCGCCGCCCGCTCCGCGTCGGCCAGCGCGTTCCAGTTGTTGAGTGCCGTGTTCCAGGCCTGGTCGGCGGCGGTCTGGTCGGGCGATTCACCGAGGTTGTCCAGCCCGGTGTCGAGGAGATCCGGCAGCGGGGTGGACGGGGTGCGCCGGTCCCCCGACGGCTGGCCCTCTCCCCCCTCGGGGCGGCCCCGCGCGTCCGTCTCCGTCTGGAGGGCGTCGACGTAGGCCCATGTCTGCTCGATCGCCTCCCTTCTCCGGTCGGCCGCGTCCCGCAGGTCCCGGGCAGCGTCCACACGCTCCTGAACCGCCCGCGCCCGGGCGTCGTCGGCCTGGGTCTCGGCCTTGGTGGCCGTGTCCTCCTGCTTGTGCGCGAGCTGGTCCGCCCGCTCTGCTGCCTCGTTCCTGGAATTCGCCGTCGCCTCGGCCTTCGCGAGGTGGATATCCCGGTTTTCGAGCTGGTCAGCGAGCGCGGTCAGGCGGTTCAGTTCGTTACGAGCCTCGTCCGTCGCCTGGCGGGCCTGCTGCACCGCGTCGAGTGCCTGTTGGGCGGCGTTCTGGGCCCGTGTCGCCTCCGCGCCGCGGTCGGTCTCGGGGGTGGCGGGGCCGAGCTCTCCGGGCACGGGCACCGTCTTGGCGCCCTCCACCACGACCCGGGGGCCCTGCGGGGTCTCGCCGTCGCCGCTCTGCGGGGTCACGTCGATGACCGCGTCGCTGCCGAGCCTCATGTCCAGCTGAAGCGCGTAGGACCACGACTCCAGGTCCCCCTTGGCACTGGTGGCGGCCTCGACACCGGCCTTGCGGCTGCCGGACAGGGGGTTGGCGTTCTCCCGTTCGTAGGCGTAGGTGCCGCCCACGTCGACGATTCCCTTGGGCATACCGGCGCTCGTCGAGCCGACGCGAACCTGCACCGACGCGCCCAGGTCCCCGCCGTAGGCGGTCGAGTTCTGCTTGCCCGAACCCTGCGACGTCGACGCGTTGAGGCTGGTGCTCAGGGAACCGTCGCTCCGGGAACCCTCGAACCGGGCGTCGCTCAACGAACCGTTCAGGAGGATCGTGATGAAGTCGGCGCCGTCCCGGTTGTCGTCGCGCACGGACGACATCCCGGGAATCGAGCCGATGATCGAACGGATCCGCCCGGGCGCGGGAGTGAGGGCGTTGCCCAGACCGCCGGTGCGCAGGGGGATCTCCACGCCCTTCCCGGTCAGGTTGCCGGACTCGTCGATCGCCCCGCCGACCATGTCGTAGATCTTCAACGTGTTCTCGACACGCAGGTCCTGCCCCTGCCAGAGGGTTCTCCAGAACCCTCGGCGGTCGCCCCTGGGCCCGGAGGGGTCGGTCACCAGTTCGGGATGGCTCTGGAAGACGTTGGTGTGGATGTTCCTGGCCGCGACCGTCATGGGCGAGTCACCGTTGGTGTCGCGCAGACTGCGGTCGTTCCACTCCGATCGCACCGGAACGGCCTCACCCAGGTTGTCCACACGGTCGTTGTGGAGGCCTGGGACGTTGGGGGCGGCCGGGGTGTCCTGGTTCGTTCCGTCTGAGGCCATGGCCAGGGCGTCGCGGGTCGACACCTGGTCGAAGGTGGTCAGGTCGAACGTGCCCGGGCGGACGGTGGGCTGGTGCCTGGGCGAGTCACCGCTGCTGTTGGTGTTGTTGTCGCCCGTGTTCCCGGTGTTGGTGTTCCCCGTGTTGCCCGAGTTGGTGGTGTTCCCCGTGTTGCCGGTGTTGGTGGTGTTCCCGGTGTTCCCGGTGTTGCCCGTGTTGGTGGTGTTCCCGGTGTTCCCCGTGTTGGTGGTGTTCCCCGTGTTGCCCGTGTTCCCGGTGTTGGTGTTCCCCGTGTTCCCGGTGTTGGTGGTGTTGTTCGAGGCGGCGGGGGGCTGCTGTTCGGTGGTCGTGACCGTGTAGGTCCGGTTCACCCGGTAGAAAGCGGAGTCGCCCTTGCTACCGGGCCCATACGTGCGCTCGCTGCCGTGTTCGGTGCTGCGCGAGTGCTTCTGGGTGCCCTTGATGCCGCCGCTCGCCTCGGGCCCCATCCGAATGACCACCGGCGTCGAATCCATGCCGGGGATCGTGCCCAGGAAGCCGACCCCCACCCGGCCCTCCTGCTTGTTGGTACGGCCCGCGCTGGTCTGGGCGTTGTCGGAGAACTTGTCGGTGTCGGAGAAGGACGAGTCCTTCATCTCCGGGCCGATTCGCTCGTAGGAGACCGGACCTCCGCTGATCTCCAGGTACTGCGCGTTTCCGGAGTCGTCCGTGTAAGGGAAACGCAGGACCTTCCCCTGGTCCGCCTTACCGAGGTTGTCGCGCAACGTCCCCATGTCGACCGGGAAGTCCTTGGGCAGGCCCCCGTCGAGGACGCCCAGTGTGCGCGAGAATCGGGGGGCGCGGATCGGGGTGCCGTCGCGGTCGGTGCGGAAGTTCTCCGGGGCCTCCTGGCGCTCGGGGGTGGGTTGCGCGTCGGTGGAGGTCTGGCGCTCGGTGGACGTCTGCCCCTCGGTCGAGGTCTGCCCCTCGGTGGAAGTCTGGCCCTCAGTCGAGGTCTGGTTTTCGTTGCCGTCGTTACGTACGTGGCCCGCGAGGACCACGTCGACGGCGTCGTTCAACCTGTCGGAGAACTCGATCCGCATGGGCGGCCCGGCCGGTGGCCGTTGGTCGCCCGATCCCTGCTGCTCGGGTGTGGCCGCTGGCGGCAACGGGGCGGGCGCCACCTCCAGGGCGGCCGACACGGTGAGATCACCAGTGAAACGGGACGGATCGTCCCCGTCGACGTCCACCTTGCGCTTGTGGCGGTTTTCCGAGCTGACCTGGAAGTCGGTGCCGCGCTGGCGGACTGAGAAGGACCCCTTGAAGCGCGTGCTGATCAACGCGGTCTTGGCGGCCAGACTGCCGATGATGGTGACCGGGAGCAGGGGGCTGAAGCCCTTGCGTCCCTGCTGGGCTCCGGTGCTGACCTGCTTGGCCCGGTTCTCGGTCGAGTTCCCGGCGTTGGCCTTCCGGTCGGGCGAGGCGGTCGTGTCGCGCCAGGTGCGGTCCACGGTCAACTGCACGTTGCCCCGCACGGGAGGAGGGGTGTTCTCACGGCCGGTGTTGTCGGTGCCGTCGTCACCCGTGCGACGGTCGGCGCCGACGTCGTGAACGGGGATGTCGAACGTCTCCCCCGCACGGGCCCGTCCGTCACCGATGCGGTCGAGCGCGTCCTTGAACGCCTTGGCGTCCGGCTCCATACCGTTCCGCGCGAGCTGGTCGGTCAGGCGCTGCCCCAGCCCCTGGACGTCGGCGTCCGGGTTGATGTGCACACCCGAGTACCCGTCCCCGTTGTTGGCGGGGCCGATGTCGGTGAGCAGGTCGAGGATCTGCCTCGTGTCGGCGTCGACCGGCCTGGGCGGGTCCTGCTGCGTGGTCTCGTCCTGGACCTGCTGGGTCTGGTCCTGCTGAGTCTGGACCTGGGTCTCGTCCTGAGCCTGGTTCTGCTGGTCCTGAGTCTGGTCCTGCTGAGTCTGGACCTGAGTCTGGTCCTGCTGAGTCTGGACCTGAGTCTGGTCCTGCTGAGTCTGGACCTGGGTCTCGTCCTGAGCCTGGTTCTGCTGGTCCTGAGTCTGGTCCTGCTGCGTCTGGTTCTGCTGGGTCTGGGTCTGGTCCTGCTGCGTCTGATCCTGGGTCAGGTCCTGCTGCCCGCTCTCGTCCCGGACCGGTTGCTGAGGCGGTGTCTCCTCCGTCGTGGTCGGTGTCCTGCGCGGGGGACGCGAGGACTCCCCACCAGTGTTGTCGTCGTTGCGCCTGTTCCCGTCGTTCGTGTCGCGGTCCCGGTTGTTCCCAGAAAGGTCCTGCATCTGGTGACCGTTGCTGTCGTCACCCCCGCCCCTGGGCCTGAACAGCTTGGTCCAGGGCGAGGCGGCGCGGTGGTTCCCGCCACCCTCGGTGGTCACCGGCGTGGGTCCGCTCGGCATCTGGGACAGCGGCGAGTCCAGACCCGCCTCACGCGCCCGATCGAGGGCGCCGTCCAGGCGCCCGTCCGAGATCCACTCCCTGAGCGTTCGGCCGAAGTCGTCCTTCAGCCGGGGCGGGAGGTCAGCGAGGACCTGGTCGTCGCCGCGACCGCGTTCACGGCTGTCGTAGGCGGCGCCCAACAGCGCGATGGTGTCGTCCTGGGACCTGCTCCCCTCCGGGTCGAGGATCTGGGTCAGGTCCTGGTGCACGGAGTCGGGGAGGTCACCCACCCGGGTCGGCGGGTCGTAGCGCGACGCCCCGTTCGCCTGGTTCTCGATCTGCTCCAGGTAGTGGTTGAGGATCTCCGGAGGGCGGTTGTCGCGCCCGCCCGGGGAGTCCATGTAGCCGCCGGCCTCGTGGACGGCGGTGGAGTCCGGAGAGTCCCGGAGGACGGCGCGCGGCCGACCGGAGCCGTCCTCGGAACGGTCCTGGGACTCGTCGTTGAGGCCGAGCCGGTGCAGGGTCTCGTGCAGCCAGACGTCGGCTCCGTCGTCCAGGCGCCAGTTGGCGGTGTCGCTGCGTCCCGGCAGGTCGGGGTTGTCGCGCACCCAGGTGATGTCGGCGTGCGGACGGCCGTCCGGGCCGACCTCCTCCACCCGGACGTGGAACTGGTCCCCGCTGTCGGGCAGCCGGTAGCGCTCGTTGACGACGTCGTTCAACCGGTCCTGGAAGATCTGCTGGGCCGTGTTGGCGTCTCCGCGACTGACCCCGGGGCCGGTGCCGAAGTTGACCCGGAACGTCAGCTCGGTGACGTGCGTCGGGCCGTCCGGCTCGGGGTTCGGCAGGGGGATACGGCGCACGTCGAAGCCGCGTTCCGCGATCGAGCTGATCGGGTTGTCCTTGCTGGACCCGTGCAGGATCTCGATGCCGTCGGTGTCGACACCGGAACGGTCCCGGTTGGCTCCCACCCGCCTGGGTTCGATGTCGTCCCGGGCGTTCTGCCACTCCGTGGGCGGACGCAGCCGGTCGGAGACGGGGGCGGGAGCGTCGGGGTCGGGGCGCGGCCGGGACACCGGTGGGGTGTTGGTCTGGTTGCCGGGCGGGGTCTGGCGGCGTCCGTCGCCCGTGGACTCCTGACCGCCCTGCGCGGGGTTGTGCGGCGGGACCATCACGACGGGCACGGGTGTGGCGTCGGGGTGCGCGGCCGTCTCGTTCGAGGCGTCGTCCTGGCGCACGGGGGTGCCCGATCCGTCCTCGTCAGGTGTGGACTCCCGCGAGTCGCTTTCGTTCAGCGGACCCTGCTGGTCACCGTTCTGGTGCACGTTCGCGCCGGTGTCCTGCCCGCCGGTCGCCTCGTCCTGGGTGCGGGCGTCGTCGCGACCGGTGTCGTCCTGGAAGAGCTGGGTGTCGGTGTTCCCGGACTCGTTCTCCACGACCGTCTCGGCATCGCCGTCGCGCCCAGGGCCGTTCGGGCGGTGCGTGTTCGTGTTGCCGTCGCTCGAACCCTGTCCGCCCGCGTTCGGGGTCGAGGCGGGCGGCCCCTGGGAGTTGCCGTCGGTGTCGTCCCCGGACTCCTGAACCGGGGACTCCTGAACCGGCTGGTCGTCCTGGTTCGGAGACTCCTGAACGGGCTGCTCCTGAACCGGAGAGTCCTCCTGGACCGGCGACTCCTGGTTCGGGGTCTCCTGAACGGGCTGCTCCTGGTTGGGTGTCCCCCGGACATCGGAACCACCGGGCTCCTGCACCACACCGTCACCGGTCGACTCCTCCTGAACAGGAGACTCCTGAACCGGCCGGTCGTCCTCGTTCGGGGACTCCTGAACCGGCTGCTCCTGGACCGGCGTCTCCTGAACCGGCTGGTCCTGGACCTGCTCGTTCTGGGACGTCTCCTGCGACCCGTCCCGGAGGTCCGAACCGCCGGGCTCCTGAATCACACCATCACCAGTCGACTCCTCCTGAACAGGAGACTCCTGAACCGGCTGGTCCTGCACCGGCTGGTCCTGCACCGGCTGGTCCTGGATCGGCGTCTCCTGAACCGGCCGGTCATCCTGGTTCGGCGTCTCCTGAACTGGCGGGTCCTGGACCTGCTCGTTCTGGGACGTCTCCTCCGACCCGTTGCGGTGCTCGGAACCACCGGGCTCCTGCACCACACCACCACCGGTCGACTCCTCCTGAACAGGAGACTCCTGCACCGGCTGGTCGTCCTCGTTCGGGGACTCCTGAACGGGCTGCTCCTGAACCGGGGTCTCCTGGACAGGAGTCTCCTGAACGGGCTGCTCCTGGACAGGCTGGTTCTGGTCTCCGGTCTCCTCGGTGGACTGATCCTGACCACCGACGACCGGAGCGTCGCCGGTCTCGTCGTTCTCCGAGGCGGTCTCGTCCGGGCCGCCCCGGTTCAGGTGGTCGGTGTCGCCACCGTCCTCGTTCCCGTTCGGGGTGTTGACCGGCTCCTCGGAGCCCTGCCCGGGGGTGTCCTCCGTCGTGGACTCGTTGGCACCGTCGTTCTCGTTGGACGGCGTCTCCGGCCGGGAGGGACCGGTGTCGTTCTGGTCGTTCTGGTCGGACGACTCGGTCGTGACCTGCTGGGGCGGCGCGGGCTGGTTGTCTCCGCCGTCCGACTGGTCGTTCGTGTCGGAAGACTCCGTGGTCACCTGCTGGGGCGGCGGAGGCGGAGGCGGGGTCGAGTCCTGTGTGGAGTCGTTGGTCGAGTTCTGCCCCTGCCCGTCACGCGAGCCGCCGCCCTCCCCCTCTGAGGAGGAGTTGTTCGAGGTGGAGGAGTTCGAGGAGGAGTTGTTCGAGGAGTTGTTCGACCCCGATTCCGGCGGGCCGCCGTTCTGGTTCGAGTTGTTGCCGGTGTCGTCGCCTCCACCGTCCGTCGAGGGCGGGTTGGGGGTGGGCGGCGGGACACCCTCGGGCAGGCCCGCGTTGTTGAGCTGGTTGAGGAGCGCCAGACCGCCCTGGGTGAGGCTCTGCTGGACCGCTCCGGAGACGAAACCCGAGACACCGGACAGCCATGTGATGGAGAAGGTCTTCTCGTCGCTGAACAGCAGGTTGAAGAAGCCCTCGCTGAGCATCCCCTGCGCCGCGTTGGCGATGCCCTGGCCGCCGAGCTGCGCCAGGAAGTTCTTCCAGTGCGTACCGACGTCGGAGAGCCCGTCGCGCACACCGGTGGGCACACCCTTGGTCAGGAAGTCCTTCAGGTCCGGGTCCAGGTTGCGCCCGTACTTGTTCACCACGTCGTTCAGGGCGTCGCCGAGGCCTTCCTTCCCCCAGTTGCGGGAGAAGGCGTCGGCGTACTCGTTGCCGAAGTCGCGGGCCTGGTTCCGGCCCATCGAGTCGCCCAACGAGTCGGAGAACCTGTCCCCCATGTCGTTGCGGAAGCGCTCGCCGTCGACCGGGCGGCTCCACCCGGGACGGTTGTCCATGCCGTACGCGCGCAGCAGCTCGTCGGTGTTGCGCCCCATCACGTCACCGATGCCGTTGGGGAGGTCCTTGCCGCCCTTGCCCAGGCTGTCAATGGGGAAGTTGTCGTCGAGGCGTTTGGAGATGGTGGGTCCGACGGTGTTGCCGAGCAGCTTGTTGAACTGGTTCGACAGCGCGCTTCCACCGAAGGCGGCGGCGGTGCCGAACAGGCCGTCCAGCAAGGCGCCCTTGGCCGCGTCCTCGGTGAGCTTCTTGTCCCACCCGTCGCGGTTGCCCTGGTCGATCTGGATGCGCTGGATCAGCGCGTCAAGGGTGAGCGCGAAGAACTGGCTGATCGCCATCTGCTGGAGCAGCGTGGAGAGCAGCCGGAACATGACCCGTCCGATGACGGTGCGGGCGATCGCCTGGAAGATCGGGATCTTGGCCAGAGAGGCACCGAAGGTGTACGGCGCCATGGCGATCGCCCAGGCGATCTCCAGGGCCAGCTGCACCAGCTGGCCGATGATCATCCACTTCGCGTACTGCACCTGCGTGCCCGCGTTGTGGACGTACTCCTGGAGCCCCCGGGCGACCGCCGTGCCCTCACCGAGGTAGTTGTTCTGCCCCGCCGTGAACTCGTCCACCGACTGATCGAAGAAGTCCGCCGCCGTGGCGTCGAAGTTCTCCCGCACCTTGTTCTTGATCCGGATGACGAGCTGCGGGAGCTCGATCTCCAACCGGTCAGCGGTGGTGCCGTAGACCTGGGCGAGCTCCCACAGCCGCGTCTCGTCGGCGGTGGGCCACTCCGAACCTGTCAGAACCGAGAACAGGTTGCGGAGTTCGGCGGGCAGTTCCATTCCCATGGAGGTCAGTGCCTCCCGCTGGTGCCACCGGTACCGCCCTGGAGACCTCCCAGTCGCGTCGCGGTGTCGATGCCGTACTGCTCGGAGCGGCCGAACTGCCTCGCGGTTTCGATGGTGGCTTCGGCGGTGTCCTCGAACGCGGTCCCGAGCGTCTTCAGGAAGACAGCGAACCCGTCGCGAGCCGGAACGTAGTTCTTCTCGAACGACTTCGCGACGGCGTCACCCTCACCCCAGCACTCGCCCAAGGCGTCGGCCGAGGTGGTGTACCACTGGTCGATCGCACGCACCTCGGCGGCGAGTTGGTGGATCTCGGCACCGTCCCTGGCCACCGCCTCAGGGTCGATCGAGATGCGTTCCGACATGGCCCCTCCTTGCTCGTCCTGCCTCGTTCTCCGTCACCTGGCCGGGTTGTGGGGGAGGGCAGCCCCTCCCCCACATCCCGGTCGTCATCAGCGGGGCGGGTGCACGTTGCCCAGGCCCAGTTCCTCCAGCAGTGCGGTGGGGTCGCCCGCCACCGCCTGCTCCCGTGCCGAGGTGTCGCCGGGCACCAGGCCGCCCATGGCGGTGGAGACCTGCTGGGCGACGTCGCGCCGAGCCCGTTCGACGACCTCGACGACGGCCGAGGCGAGTTCGGCGGGCGCCATCATCCGGTACTTGTCGGTGTGGAACCTCAGCTCAGCGATCTCGCCTCTGGCGTTCACCGTCGCGCTGACCATCCGGTCCTTGGACATCGCTTCGGCGGTAACCGACTCCAGGTTTGCGCTTGCCTCCGCCAGGCGCTCCTGGGTCTGTCGAAGTTGTTCGAGGGACCTCTCCATCTGTCCCTGCAGGGACATGTCCAACGCCGCTCACTCCCTTGTCTTTTCGTGTTCCGGGCCGTCCCAACGAGGCGGGGCCGCCCCGTGCGGTGGTGCCCCACACCTTCTCGTCCTCGGCCAGCCAGGTGGTGCGGCTGCGTTCCTGCCCGCCGCCACCGCCGCCGCCACCGGCACCGCCCATTCCGCCCGGGGGCATCATGGGCATACCGGGGGTGCCCGGCGTACCGGGTGTCCCGGGGGTGCCCGGTCCTCCTCCGGTGGAGGAGCCGTCCGTCCCCTGGCCGCCGCCGAAGCCGCCCTGGGGACTGGTCCCGCCGGGCCCGTTCCCCCTGCCGTCGGAGCCGCCGCCCACGGAGCCCGAGTCCGAGCGGGGGCTCATGCCACCGCCGCCCGAGCCGGGGCCGGACGAGGAGTTGGGGTCACCCGGACCGCCGATGCCGCCGGAGCCCCCCGGGAAGGAGGAACCTCCGCCGCCGATGCCGCCCGGACCAGAGCCCGAACCCGAGGAGGAACTCAGGTCACCGGGCCCACCAATGCCGCCAGGCGTCGGGTACCCGCTGCCACTGCCTCCGGATCCGCCGAGAACGGGGGGGTCCGGGATCTCGGGGCGGTTCGAGCCGCCACCGATCTCGCCCGATCCGCCAGGTATCGGCGAGCCGGACCCGTTGCCGCTGCCACCGGACCCGCCCATGATCGGCGCATCCGGCAACCCAGGCCGATCCGCACCACCCGGACCACCCAAATCACCCGAACCGCCCGGAACGGGGGAACCCGATCCGTTGCCGTTGCCACCGGAGCCGCCGAGCTCCGGGGCGTCCGGAAGACCGGGGCGGTTGACCTCGCCCGGACCGCCGATGCCGTTGGAGCCGCCGGGGATCGGGGAGCCGTTCCCGTTCCCGTCCACGCCCGAACCACCCGAGGAGAGGTCCAGGTCGCCCTCGGTGGATACGCGACCCGGGGGCGGCGGCACGCTGCCGCCCCCCGCGCCACCTGTGGAGGAGGAGAGGTCGAGGTCCCCGAAGCCGCCGCGTGGCGGGCCACCGATGGAGGACGGATCACCGCTGCCACCGTCGGTGCGCGAGCCGTCGGGGTTCAGGATGCTCCCGTCGGGAAGCCGAATGCTGCCGTCGGAGAGCCGGGCGCTCCCCTCCGGGAGCGGCGTGCTCCCCTCCGGGAGCTGCCCGCTGCCGTCCGGGGGGCGCGTGCTGCCGTCCGGGTTCAGGACCGTGCCGTCCGGGAGGCGCGTACTGCCGTCCGGAAGCATGCTGCTCCCGTCGGGAAGCGGGGTCCCCTGCTCCCGACGCCCCGTGTTGTTCGGGCCGCCACCGGTACCGCCGCCGCCCATACCCCCCATGCCCGGGGCCACCGGCGGCGGGAAGAACCCGCCCGGGCCTCCGCCCGAGGAGTTGGGGTCGCCGCCGATCCCCTCGCCACCTGAACCGGGACCGCCCAGGCCCTGGCCACCCGGACCATCGAGACCACCGGAACCACCGGAGGAGATCGGCGGACCGTCGGGGTTCCCCGAACCGGAACCTTCCGGGCCACCGCCCAGGTCACCCGAGCCACCGGGTACGGGACCGCCGCCCTCGGGGATGTCCGACCCTCCGCTGTTGGGGCCCTGATCGTTCAGGTAGTCGTTGACGATCTCGTCGATGGTGCGGCCGTCGCCCAGGGGGCCGTTACCACCGCCACCACCAGTGCCGTCGCCGCCACCGCCAGTGCCGTCGCCGCCACCACCGCCACCGCCGCCGCCCTCGCCGCTGCCACCGTTGAGATACTCGTCGATGATGTCCTGGATGGAGCGGTTGTCGCCGTCGCCGTCACCGTCACCCCCACCGCCGCCGCCCTCACCGTCGCCCTCACCGTCGCCGAACAGCCCGTTGAGGATCTCCTCAAGCGAGGGGCCGTTGCCGCCGCCCTCACCGTCACCCCCACCGCCACCGCCGCCTCCACCACCGCCGGGCGGGGTGGTCGCGACGGGGACGAAGGGCAGGATCTCCGCGGAGGAGGTGCCGTAGGTCGTGGAGACCGTGGAGATGCCCTCCGTGGCTGCCGTGCGCAGGTTCGCCAGGTTGTCCCACCAGCGGTCCTTGATCTCCGTCTCGAACGTCTCCCAGGTGGCCTTCTCATCAGTCCGCATGCCGCGGATCTTGATGATGCCGTCCTCCCAGGTGACCTTGTCCCGCTGCTCCTCCCACCAGTTGCGGATGGTCGCGCGGGGACTGCGGTTCTCACTGCTGTGCCACGTGTTGAAGGCACTGATCACCGCTTGGAGGTAGGTGGGGTTGGCGGCGACGCGCGCCGTGTTCACGGCGTCGACGGCCGGGTCGATGTAGTTGGCGAGGTTCTGGAACTCAAGGGCCAGTTTCCTCAGGTATCCGCGCAGGGCCTCGGCTCCCGCGCCCTCGAACTTCTCGTTTCCCGGCTTCATCTCCTCGGACAGGGCCCACATCTCGTCGTAGCGGGCGTTCGCGAAGTCACGGAAGTCGCCGAGATCGGTCTCGATGCGGCTGAGGACACCGCTGTTGAAGGAGCTGGTGCCCACGCTGGAGGTGGAGGCGGCGTTGAGAATGTCGCGCATCCGGTCAATGAAGTTGCCCCACACCGTGCCTTCGGTGTCCTTGATGGCGTCGTTGACGTGGATGCCGGAGTAGACCGCGAACCCCCACTCGTATCCGCCGAGCTGTTCGGCGTCAGAGGCCCGGCTGTCGAAACCGAACCACTCGTCCGCGTCCTTGGGGTTGTTGACGTTCCAGAAGTAGTTACTGAGCCAGTTGGTGTCCTTCACCGCCTGCGCCGTACCCATCGGGGGAGCCGAACCCTTGTCGTCCTTGTCGGCGAAGACGTTGATGGCGTGGGCCAACTCCTCGCTCTCGACGGCGCCCCCGGACTCGGGTGCCGCGGGGTCGGTCCCCTCCTTCTCGGGAAGGTCCTCGTCAGCCATGGAAGTTCCTCAGGGGCGATTCGTGGGGCGAAGGGGTACTGGGGGGAGCCGGAGCGGCGAAGACACTGCGCCGAGAGGCGTCGGCTCAGGACGATTCAGGGGTCTCGTTGGGTGTGTCGTTGGGTCCGTTGCCGCCACCGCCGCCACCACCGCCGCCGCCACCGCCCGTGGGCGCGCCGTTGGACATGATCTGGCCGATCTGGGTGGCGTCCAACTCGGCGTCGGACTCCAGCTCCTCGTAGGTGATCGCACTGTCCCGGATGCCGGCGGACATCGCGACCAGGCGCGTCTCCAGGTCGGTGATCGAGGTGGTGAACTGCGTCAGCACGGCACCGACCTCCTTGGAGAGCTCACCGGCGATGGGGAGGAGGGCGGGGTTGCCGAAGGGCACGTTGGGTGCGGACGCGTCCTCACCGCCCGCGTAGTGCGTGGACGCCTCAGTCTTCGTCTTCGAGACCTTCTCCCGAAGCGGATCGATGTGCGCCGTCCGCAACGTCTTGAGGTATTCCAGCGTGACCTTGGTCTTTTCCTCTGACACGTCCTGCCCCGTCCTCTCCTGTCCAGCTCTTCATCAAGCCGCCGCGCGGCGTCAACGGTGGGTGCGGTGTCCCTCGGCCGCTGCGGCGGTCCGTTCGGGCCGCCGCAGCGGCCGAGGGGTGGTGGTCAGCGGCGGGCGTTCCAGTTCCCGGCTTCCTGGAGGTCACCGCGGCGGTAGCGCTCGGTGATGTCGCCGAGGGAGACCTGCGCGTGGCCCAGCAGCGCGCGCATGTCGGCGACGTTGCGCCGCCAGGACAGGAGGCGCTGGTCGTACTGCTCGGAGGCCTCACCGATCCAGTCGGACTTGACCGCCTGGACCTTGGCGTCGAGCTCGTTGATGGCCTGCTCGATGATGTCGGTCTGCTTCCGCAGGTCGATGCCCGCGTCGTCAGCACCGCTGTACTTGATCTCGAATCCGTCCATGGGTATGGCTCCGGTTTCTCTCGATGGTGCGCCCCCGGTCGCGGAGGCAGGCGGATCGGGTCGGTCGGATCAGGTCAGGGTCAGCGAGCGACGTCGCCCTGGTTCGGGTTGAGCTGGGTGATCCAGTTGGCGGACAGCATGTTCTCGTCCTCCATGGCGTGGAAGTTGCGCTCGGTGCCGCCGAGGATGCCGATCATGTCGTTCATGTCGTTGGTGATCAGACGCAGCTCTTCGAGCCACTTGACCAGCGCGGTGTCGTACTGGGTGGCCGCGCCGCCCTGCCAGTTGCCGCCGAGCAGGTCCCGCACGCCGTCCACGCTGGTGTAGACGCCGTTGCAGGTGGTGTGGGCGGTCTCCATGGCGTCGCGGCCGGTCCGCATCGCCTGGTCGGTACTGCGCATCATCGACATGGGAGTCTCCTGGTTCTGTTGGGCGTCAGTCGGAAAGGCACCGGGGTTCCCCCGGTTCCGCGAGAGCGCCGACGGGTTCCGCGGCGGCCTGCGGGGTCAGGTCGGGCCCGGTGGGCAGCAGGTCCAACAGGGCGGTGGAGACCGCGGAGGCCCCGCCGGGGGTGTAGCCCAGCGTCTCGGCGGCCTTGGCGTCGGGCACCGGGTACTTGGCCCCGGCGTCGGTGACGAGGAAGTAGGAGCCGCGGAGCGCCGCGCCTCCGGCCGGGGCCGCCCTGACCAGGCCGCCCTCGCCGGACGGGATGTCGATGAGGTCGGGGGCCGTGCAGGCCGCCCTGCTGCCCACCGGGGGCCGCGCGGCCCGGCCGCCGATGTCCGCCGGGGAGGTGAGCGAGAGCGCGAGGGCGCCGTCCCCCTGGTCGACGACGCACAGCGCCGCGCCCTGGGGATCGGTCAGCGGCGGCGGTGTGGCGGGCAGGCCGTCACCGGTCACCGTCTCCTCGCCCGACAGGTGCGCGCGCAGTTCGTTGACGCTCAGCTCGACCGGCGCCGCCTCGCCGCCCCCGTAGGCCTCCTCGGCCGTGAGCGGGTGGCCCAGCAGCAGGCGGGCGTGGGTGGCGTCGGTGGGGGTCAGACCGTCCCGGGTGAGCACGTAGTACTGCTCGGGGCCGCCCTCAGCGGCGGGGACGCTGAAGACCTGTCCGACGCGGGTGTCCGCGCCGCCGACGCGCGGACCGTCCTCGCCCCGGCCCTCGACGTCGAGCGCGGAGAGCGCGGGTCCGGCGGGCACGCCGTCCAGGACGGCGGCCGCGACGGGGTGGGGTACCGCGGTGCCGTACCCCAGGGACTCCAGGGCACCGTTCTCCTCGTCGATGGCCAGGCGGTTGCCCTTCCACAACAGGTGGACCCCGCCCGCGGGGTCCCGGACCAGGACACCGTCGTCCTCCCCGACCGGGGAGCCGAAGGGCGACCGGCCCAGGGTGAGCGAGGTGAGGGTCTCGACGCCGTCGCCGGTGTCGACGGTGGTGGCGCACACCTGCCAGACCATGGAGCCCTCCGCGTCGGCGGCGGGGAGCCCGTCGGGGGCTCCGGCGATGCCCAGCGGGGATCCGACGGGGGTGCCCTCCAGGGAGTCGGCGGCGACCTGGACCGGTTTGGGGTTGGACGCCAGCAGCAGCGCGGAGGTCTGGTTGGACACCGGCCAGAGGACACCGTCCGAGAAGACGTACCGGCCGGCGCCGCCCTTGACGGCGACGAGGGTCCCCTCGTTGCGCCAGGAGGTGGCGCCGCCCGGGAAGATCAGGCCGAAGACGAGGAACCCCACGCACAGCAGCACCGCGAGGACGAGCCCGATGAACGCGCCGTTACGGGTGCGGCGCAGGGGCGCCTCGGCGGCGTCCGGGTCGGCGGCGGCCATGGCCGTGGAGAGTCGGCGCACCATGAACGAGTGCGCCTGTACCTGGTCGCGACGGGTCTGCATCAGACCACCCGCTTTCCGGTGCGCGTCATCCGCCGATCCCCCTCATCAACGCCAGCAACCCGAGGTTCCCCGGGATCAGGCACACCAGGACTATCGCCGCGAGGCTCTGGATGAGTTCCCCCGCCCGGCCCCAGTGCGGGATGGGGCGGTTGCCCGGCACGGACCAGGCGGCCAGGAGCAGGCCGAGCGCCGCGACCAGCAGCAGCCCGAACAGGACCATGCGGGCGGTGTCGCCGCCCACGAGGCCGCCGCCCACGGCCATGGCCACCAGCCCGTACACGCCGGAACCCAGCAGGCACACGCGGTGCCACACGCCGCTGAGCCCGCGCGACTGGAGCAGCAGGATCAGCGCGACGCAGACGCCCGCGGTGGAGGCCAGTCCGCCCGGGTGGGCGGCCAGCACGGTCATCGAGGCGGCGCACACCACGGCCACGATGGCCAGGAGGGCGCCGAGGTAGTGGTCCGCGCGCTTGGTGCGTGTGCGCACGTCGCGGGCCGGGTGGGGGTCGATGTACTCACCGAGCTGGGTGACCCCGCCGGGCAGCGGGGGCAGGCGCATGCCCGCCAGGCGGAAGGCCAGGGCCGGAGCGAACGAGCAGAGCAGCAGCACCAGGGCGGCGGCCGAGACGGCCACCCCCTGCGGCGGGGCGTTGTCCCAGAACATGAGCAGGGCACCGGCCGCGGCGGTGAACAGGGCCGTGCCGATGATGGCCGTGAAGAACGGCAGGCAGGCGGCGACGGCGGCGATCGCCAGGACCGCGGCGCCGGTCGCCGTGGAGGCACCCGAGAGCATCCGCGCCCCGATGAGGGCGTTGCTGGGGTCGCCGCCCGGGAGCGTGGCCCCGGCGAAGGCCATGAACAGCACGGCCGCGCCGCCCGTGACGGCGGCGGCGATGGGGGCGTCGAAGGCACGGGCTGCCGCACCGGCGGCGAGCAGCAGGAGAAGCCCGGTGGCGGCGGCGGTGGCGCCCGCGATCCAGGTGGGGCCGAGCAGTGTCAGCAGGGCGAGGGCGCCGGCGAAGCCCACTGCGGCGGTGCCGGTCAGCGAGCGCCTGGCGACGCGCGCGCCCCATCCGTCGGAGCGCTCGGACAGCGTGTCGGCCACGCCGTCGACGAGGTCGTCGAAGTGGATCTCCGGCATCTGGTCGGCGCGCTCGCGCAGGTAGAGCGTCTCGCCGTCGGTGAGGCCGAGCGACTCGGCGGTCTCGGACTCGTCCAGTGGTGGTGAGCCCAGGCGCTGGAGCACCCATCCGCCGTGTTCGAGTCCGCTCTCGTCGAGGTCCTCGTTCTCGTTCTCGGCGTAGAGCAGGAACGTGGGCAGCAGCTCGGCGAGCGGCAGGTCGCACGGGACGGCGATCTCGAAGGAGGCGTTGGGTGCGCGCACGACCAGGCGGCAGAGATCGGCGGAGACGACGTCCGACATCGGTCCTCCTCGCTGGACGACAGTGACTGGGTCGGTTTACGGGTGGGGGATAAAGACACCCGGGGAGGGGGACGAGGCCGGGGTACGCCATTCCTCTGCGGAACGCCTGGGGCAGGGGACGGCGCGCCCGTTCTCGAAATGCTGGGCTAGACTAGCACCACTTCCGGAATTCCGGTCATGACGTTTCGGAAAACTCTGGCCCGGGGATACCGTTGCTCATTTGAGCACCCGCCCCCCATCCCCGGTCACCGAATCCGGTTCTGGGGTTCCCCCATTCGGCCCCGTCGGAATTACCCCGGGCCGGTACACGCCCGGCGCCCCTGCTGCGAATGCCAGCTGACCAGGGGAAAGAGAAGGGATACGCTGATCAGCACCATCCTCGTCCGCAGGCCGGCGCGTCGACCCGGCCCCGAGCCGCCCGAGGGCGAGCTCTCCCTCCAGGAGCCCCCTGTCCTCCCCGAGGAGGAGAACGGCATCTCGGGGGTCTTCATGTACCTCCCGATGGCGCTGAGCTCGCTCGCGATGGTGATGATGTTCATCCGCCCCAGCGGGGCGGGTGCCCTGGGCACGGCGATGCCCTTCATCGCGGGCGGGATGATGCTCGTCGGAGCGGTGGCGATGGTCGGCGGCCAGATCCTGCGCGTACGGATCGAACGCAGCCGCCGCCTCTCCGGCGACCGACGTGACTACCTGCGCTATCTCGGTCAGATGCGCGGCCGGGTGCGGGAGGTCGTGGTGGCCCAGCGTGAGGCCCGCGCGTGGAACGGACCCGACCCCGACGCCCTGTGGTCGCTGGTGCGCACGAGCAGGCTCTGGGAGCGGCGCGGGGCGCACGACGACTTCGCGGAGGTCAGGATCGCCGTGGGCGAGCAGCCCCTCCAGACCCGCATCGCCCCGCTGTCGACCAAGCCGGTGGAGGACCTGGAACCGCTCTGCGCGCACGCGCTACGCCGTTTCATCAACGCCTACGGCACCGTCGCGGACTTGCCGGTCTCGCTTTATCTGCGGGGATTCGCACATCTGGGACTGCGCGGGGAAACCGAATCTATCCGTGCAATGGTGCGCGCACTCGTGGGACAGGTCACAGTTTTTCACGCGCCGGATGAATTGCGTGTGGTCGCCTGTGTGAACGATGAGCGAATGGCGGACTGGGAATGGATGAAATGGCTTCCGCATTGCATGCACCCGACGGAGCGGGACGGCGCGGGCCCCGTCCGTCTGATCGCCTCCGACGCCATTGAGCTGGAAAGACTCGTCGGTCCCGCGCTGGCGGACCGGCCGCCCTTCGACCCGCAGGCGGTGCCCGGGCGTGACGAGCCGTTCACCGTCATCATCGTCGACGGCGGATCCGTGCCGCAAGGTTCGAGATTGCTCAGCGGGGGCTTCCGCAACGCGATCGTGATCGAAGTGGGCACCGAGCGCATGTGGGACGGAGCACCCCACACACTCTCACTGAGGGTCGAAAAGGATTCCATGGAGATGTGTGAGCTGGACCGTTCCGGGCGGGAATCCTTCTCCCACCTCGGTCGGCCCGACTCCCTGGACCTCCCCCGGGCCCGTTCCCTGGCCCGCATGATGGCCCCCTACCGCGTCAGCGTCGCCGCCGACGTGGTGGAACCCCTGACCACCGACTTCGACCTCACCACCCTGCTGGGCATCCCGAATCTGCACACCTGGGACGCCGCCCGCGAGTGGGAGCGCGAGCGCCCGGAGAGCCGCCTACGGGTGCCCATCGGCATCGCGGCCTCGGGCGCCCCCCTGGAACTCGACCTCAAGGAGTCGGCGCTGGGCGGGATGGGCCCGCACGGGATGCTGATCGGCGCCACCGGTTCCGGCAAGAGCGAGCTGCTGCGCACGCTCGTGCTGTCCCTGGCGCTCACCCACTCCTCCGAGAAGCTCAACTTCGTCCTGGTGGACTTCAAGGGCGGTGCCACGTTCATCGGCCTGGACGGGCTGACCCACACCTCGGCGCTGATCACCAACCTGGCCGACGAGACCTCCCTCGTGGAACGCATGCAGGACGCGCTGCACGGCGAGCTGATCCGCCGCCAGGAACTCCTGCGCTCGGCGGGCAACTTCAGCTCGGTCCACGAGTACGAGAAGGGCCGCCGGAGCGACCCGACCATGGAGCCCATGCCCACGCTCTTCGTGATCGTGGACGAGTTCAGTGAGCTGCTCGCGGCCCACCGGGACTTCATGGAGCTGTTCGTCATGATCGGCCGCCTGGGCCGAAGCCTGGGCGTGCACCTGCTGCTGGCCTCCCAGCGGCTGGACGAGGGCCGCATGCACCAGCTGGAGAGCCACCTCTCCTACCGGATCGCGCTGCGCACGTTCTCCGCCATGGAGAGCCGGGGCGTGCTCGGTGTGGCCGACGCCCACCAGCTCCCCCCGGCACCGGGATCGGGTTACCTCAAGTCCGACACCGAGGAGCTGACGCGGTTCAAGGCCGCGTACGTCTCGGGCCCCTACCGCGCCAAGCGCCGCGCGGCGCGGGCGTCGACCGCCGCCCGCGAGATCACCCCCTTCCTGCCCGGGTACGTGGCCGGGCCGCCCGCCTCGGTCGTGGTGCCCGAGCCGGAACCGGTGGAGGAGTCGGACACGAGTCTGCTGGAGACCGCGCTGGACGCGGTCCGCGACGTCGGTCCGCCCGCACGGCAGGTGTGGCTGCCTCCCCTGGACCAGGCCCCCACCGTGGCGGAGATGCTGCGGTCGGAGGGCGCGCCCTCGCTGCCCGCGTGGGGCTCCGACCCGGTGCTGACCGTGCCGGTGGGCCTGGTGGACCGCCCCTTCGAGCAGCTGCGCACCCCGCTCACCGCGGACCTGCGCGGCGCGGGCGGGCACACCGCCGTCATCGGTGGTCCGCAGAGCGGCAAGAGCACCCTCCTGGTCTCGCTGATCTCCGCGCTGGCGCTCACCAACACCCCGGAGCAGGTGCAGTTCTACATCCTGGACTTCGGCGGCGGCACGCTGCGCGGTGTGGCGGACCTGCCGCACGTGGGCGGTATCTGCGGGCGCATGGACCTCGAACGCGTCACCCGTACCGTCGCGGAGATGACGGCGCTGCTGGGGCGCCGCGAGCAGTTCTTCGCGGAGCACGGCGTCGACTCGATCGGCGCCTACCGTCGGCGCCGGGCCGCCGGGGAGTTCTCCGACCAGCCCTACGGTGACGTCTTCCTGGTCATCGACGGCTGGGCCACGGTGCGTGCGGACATGATCGACCTCATCGCGGAGATCACGCAGATCGCCCAGCGCGGCCTCAACTACGGCATCCACCTGATCGTGGCCTCCCCGCGCTGGGCCGACGTGCAGTCCAGCCTGCGCGACCTGCTCGTCACCCGGTTCGAGCTCCGTCTGGGCGACGCGGTGGACTCCGCGATCAACATGCGCCAGGCGGAGAAGGTGCCCCGGATCCCCGGTCGCGGCCTCACCGCCGAGTACAAGCACTTCCTGTCCGCGCTCCCCCAGATGGAGGAGGGGCCGGAGGCCTCCGTGGCCGGTGTCGTGGAGGCGGTCAAGCAGCGGTGGGACGGTCCGTCCGCTCCCCAGGTGCGTCTGCTTCCCCTGTCGCTTCCCGCGTCGGATCTGCCTCCGCCCCAGGACGGACCGAAGATCGCGCTGGGTCTGGAGGAACGCCGCCTGGAGCCGCTGTGGCACGACTTCTCCGTGCTGCCGCACCTGCTGGTGGTCGGGGACAACGAGAGCGGCAAGACCAACCTGCTGCGTCTGATCACCCGCACCATCCGGGAGCGGTACAGCCCCACCGACGCCCGCGTGGTCGTGGTGGACCCCCGGCGCGGCCTGTTCAACGCGATCCCCGAGGAACAGCGCCTCGGCTACGCGGTGACCGGTGAGAGCGCCCGGGAGATGATGATGGCGGCGGCCCAGGCGCTCAAGCCCCGGCTGCCCGGCCCCGAGGTCACTCCGGAGCAGTTGCGCGAGCGCTCGTGGTGGACCGGCCCGGAGCTGTTCGTGGTCATCGACGACTACGACCTGCTGAGTTCGGCGGGCGGTGGCGGTCCGCTGTCCCCGCTCATGGAGATGCTGCCCCACGGCGCCGACATCGGGTTCCACCTGATCCTGGCGCGCGGTGCCGGTGGCTTCAGCCGTGCCATGGGCGAGCCGGCGCTGCGGATGCTCATCGACGCGAACACCCCCAGCATGGTGCTGTCCTGCCCGCCCTCCGAGGGCGTGCTGTTCGGATCGCTGCGCCCGCAGCGTATGCCTCCGGGTCGTGCGCTGCGCTTCGACCGGCGCGACCCGGTCAAGGTGCAGCTGGCGCTCGACCCCGAGACGGAGGAGGCGGCCGCCCGCGACTGACGGGCGTCCGAGGAGTGGCCCGACAAGGTAGCGACCGCCCCGCGGTCGGTGGAGAGGAACGGGAGGCCCCGTGTCGAACGGAGCGGAACGGAAGCGGCTTCGGTTCGGGGCCGGGGTGTGCCTGACGGCCTCGCTGCTCCTGGTGGCGACCGCGCCAGCGGCGGCGGACCAGGCCGCGCCCGCGCTGCCGCAGGTGGCGCCCGAACTGGCGGGGGACGAGTGTGTGCCGTCCTCCGAGGAGACGGTGGACCAGGAGCTGTGGACCGAGAACGCCCTGGGGCTCCCCCGGGCGCGGTCCACCTCCTCCGGGGCCGGAACGACCGTGGCCGTCGTGGGTTCGCCCGTGGACGACTCCTCCGCCGCGCTCAAGGGGGCGGTGGAGGGGGCCGGTGAGGACTGCACCGGGTTCGGGACCTTCCTGGCCGGGATCGTCGCCGCGCGGCCCCAGCCGGACAGCGGTCTCGTCGGGGTGGCCCCGGAGGCCCGTGTGCTGTCGGTGCCCGTCACCGACGACTGGGGCGGCGCCGACGCCGACGCGGTCGCGGACGGCATCAACGAGGCGGTCTCCGGCGGAGCGGACGTCGTGCTGGTGGGTGTCGCCGTCCCCCTGGGCAGTTCCGGGCTCGAAGCGGCGGTGGACACCGCCGTCGAGGAGGACGTCCTGGTGGTGGCGCCGTCCACGGCCATGGTCCAGCGGGACGCCTACGCGGCGGTCCCGGCGACCAGGGGCGAGGTGCTGGGGGTGACGGCGACCGGCACGGAGGGCGCCCCGCTGACGCCGCCGCCCGCCACGGCGGACGGTCGGATCTCGGCGCCCGACCTCAGCGCGCCCGGCCAGTCCGTGATGAGCCTGGCCCCGGGCGGGGACGGGCACGCCGTCGCGGAGGGGGACGCGGTCGCGGCGGCGTTCGTGGCCGGTGTGGCCGCTCTGCTGCGCTCCCACGACCCCGGGCTGAGCGCGGCGCAGACCGCGGAGCGCCTGGTGATGTCGGCCTACCCGGACGCCGGTGCCGCCTTCGGGACGGGGTTCCTCGACCCGGTGGGGGCGCTGACCAGGGAGATGGGTCCGCGGTCGGGGGGCGGGGCCGAGGCCGAGCAGTTCGCCCTGGACATGCCGATGGAGCCCACGCGTGGCCGTGTCATGGCCGTGGTCGGCGGGACGGCCCTGCTGGTGTTGATCTGTGCGGTCGGAGCCGCCGCCGTCCGCCGCCGCAAGGCCAAGGCCGAGGCCGCCGCGGCCGTTTGAGGTCCGTTCCGGGTGAGTGGAAACCCGGGGTCGCGTTGGATGGCGAGCAGCACGTTCGGGTACTCCGTCGTCACACCCCCACAGGGACAGAGCACGGACCAGACCCCACGTTCCAGGTCACTATCGTTCTGCGTATGCCTACTGCCCCTCCCCGGCCTCTTGTCGGCAGGCTCGTCGAGACCGGCCGCCTGAGAACCCTGCTCGACGCCACCGAACGGGGCCGGGGAGGCGTTCTCGTCCTGCGCGGCGAACCGGGTATCGGCAAGAGCGCGCTGCTGGACCACGCGGCGCACATCGCCGCGCCGCGATTCCGGATCCTCCACGGCACCGGATCAGAGTTCGAGAAGGAACTGCCCTTCTCCGGGCTCCACCAACTGTGCGTGCCGGTCCTGACCCACCTGGACCAACTCCCCACCGATCACCGTGACATCCTCCAGGTGGCGTTCGGCCTGACCGGTGGTGACCCCGCTCCGCACCGCGTCGGCCTCGCGGCTCTGGAACTGCTCTCCACCGCCGCCCGGGAACAACCGGTGCTGTGCGTCATCGACGACGCACACTGGCTGGACCACGCATCGGCCCGGGCACTGGTGTTCCTGGGCAGGCGTATCACCGCCGAACCCCTCGCCATGGTGTTCGCGACCCGGACCGCCGAACCCCGCCTGCACGAGCTGCCAGGTCTCACCCTGGGCGGTCTGGACAACACCGACGCCCGCTCTCTTCTGAGCGCGGAGAAGACCACCACACTCGACACACAGGTACGCGAACGCCTCCTCAGCGAAGCCCGGGGCAACCCGCTCGCCCTGATCGAGCTGCCCAAGGCCGGCGGTTTCGTCCCGCCCACCCCCTCCCCGGTCGCGCAACGCGTACAGCAGAGCTTCCACACCAGGTTCGGGGGGCTCTCCGAACCCGCGCGGCGACTTCTGACCCTGGCCGGAGCCGAACCCACTGGAGACCCGCACCTGCTCTGGGCCGCGGCCCGACGGTCGGGCATCGACGTGGCAGAGGCCGCACCCGCCGCTGAGGCCTCCGAACTGGTCGAGTTCGGCACACGCGTCCGCTTCTGCCATCCCCTGGCTCGCTCCTCCGTGTACTGGGGGGTCGGGTTGGAGCGCCGCCAGGCCGCACACCGGGCCCTGGCCGAGGTCACCGACCCGGTCACCGCTCCGGACCGACGGGCCTGGCACCGGGCCCAGGCGAGCAGCGCACCGGACGAGGAGGTGGCCACCGAGCTCGAATCGGCGGCCGCACGCGCCCAGGCGCGCGGAGGTGTGGCGGCCGCGTCCGCCTTCCTCGAACGCGCGGCGGCCCTGTCCCTGGCCCCCGGACCACGCGTTCAACGCACACTCGCGGCGGCCCGGGCAGCCCTCGACGCGGGCACGGCGCACACCGCGGCGAACCTGCTCAACAGCGTCGACGCCGACACCCTGGACGGACCCCTGCAAGCCTCGGTCGACCTGCTGCGCGGCAAGCTCGCCCTCCTCAGGGGCGGGCAGGAGGCCCAGGACGGGCCGCGCCTCCTCCTGCGAGCGGCCCGCCGCCTGGCCGCCACCGACCCGGAGCTGACTCGCTCCTCCCTGGTGAGCGCCCTGGAAACGGCACTGCTGACCGGCCGACCCGCCGGGGTGATGGAGCAGGTCCTCGAAGCCGCGCACACCGCCCCCTCGACCAACCGGGCCCCCGACCTCCTGGACGCGTTGAGCCTGCTCGCCTCCGGGCGTTACCGGGAAGGCGTGCCGATGGTCCGCCGTGTGCTCACCGGGGAGGCCGCCGCGTGGGCCCACCACCCGGGGCTGGCCAGCCTGCTCTCCGCCGATCTGTGGGACCACAGCGTGCACACCAGCATCACCGAGTGGATGACGCGCACCGGACGGCAGAGCGGATCGCTGACCCTGACCAGGCTCGCCCTCGCGCAGACGGCCATCTCCGCGGTGCTCACCGGCGACTTCCGGCGGGCCGACGCCGCCATCGCCGAGGAGGAGGCGATCGCCGACGCCCTCGAAGACGCACCGAAGATGTACCCGCGCCTCCACCTGGCCGCGATACGCGGCCGCGACAAGGAGGCGTTCCGACTCCTGGAGGAGGCGCAGCGCCGAGGCCGGGGGCAGCTCCCGGCCAACATGCACTGGGCCAGGGCCGTGCTCAACAACGGACTCGGAGACTACTCGCGCGCGCTGGACGCGGCCGTGAGCGGGACGCAGGACGCGGGGCTGTTCCTACCCGGGATCATTCTTCCCGAACTGGTGGAGGCCGCAGCCCGATGCGGGCACGAGAGCCTGGCCGCCGACGCACTGGAGTCCCTGGCCGAGCGGACCGAGCCGGTGGAGACCAGCTGGGCCCAGGGCGTTCTGGCAAGCACCCGGGCTCTGGTCACCGAAGCGGAGGCCGACCACCGCAAGGGCATCGAGGTGCTGGAACGCAGCCCCGCCGTACCCGGACTGGCCAGGTCACACCTGCGCTACGGGGAATGGCTGCGCCGCCGCAACCGCCGCCGCGACGCACGAGAGCAGCTGCGCACCGCACACCGGATGCTCTCCGATCTGGGGATGGAGGCCTTCGCCCACCGGGCGGCCAACGAGCTCCGGGCGACCGGTGAGGTGGTGGGTGAGCGCTCAGAGCGGCCCCTGGACCGTCTGACCATGCAGGAGGTCCACGTCGCTCGGTACGTGGCGGCGGGCGCCACCTCCAAGGAGGTCGCCGCACGGCTGTTCCTGAGCCCGCGGACCATCGACGCCCACCTGCGCAGGATCTTCCGCAAGCTCGACATCACCTCCCGCAGGCAGCTCAAGGACCTGCCCGAACTGGATCAACCGTTGGAAACGGTCGATTAGGCGACGATCACCGACGCGAACGAACCCGCCCACGCAGCAGCATGTCGGTGACAGCCGCCTGCTACTCCTACGTGGGGGAGACCTTGACCAGCATGACCAAGTCGACGCGCCGACGATGGTGGTGGGCCCTGTGGGGTCTTCTGGCCACGTCCGCGGTCGGTATCGCCGTCTACTCGGCGCAGACCTATCTGGTCGGTGGCGTGGAACGCAACCAGATCCCGCTCAACGACCTGTTCGCCTCGCACTACGTGACCATCGCGGTGCACGCGGTCCCGAGCTCGCTGGCGCTGCTCATCGGCCCGTTCCAGTTCCTCACCCGGGTTCGCGTCCGTTACCCGAAGGCGCACCGGATCGCCGGGCAGATCTACATGGTCTCCATCGTCCTGGGTTCGATCGCGGCCCTGTTCGCCGCGACCTACTCGGTCAGCGGGTTCTCGGTACAGGTGGCCTTCTACATCCTCGCCGCGGCCTGGCTCTACACCCTCTACCAGGCCTACACCACCATCCGCCGCGGTGAGGTCCAACTGCACCGTGTCTGGATGATCCGCAACTACGCGCTCACCTTCGCCGCGGTGAGCCTGCGGATCTATCTGATGACCGGCCTGGCGCTCCAGGAGAGGTTCTTCCCGTCCCTGACCTTCGACGACATCTACCACGCGAGCGCCTGGGCCTCCTTCTTGGTGAACGTGCTCGTGGCGGAGTACTTCATCGTCCAGCGCACTCTGAAACCGCTGGCCAGGCGGCAGAAGGCCAAGGGACGCACGGGCCGTGCGGCCTCCGGAGCCGCGGCCGGGCCGGCCGGGCGAGGCCCCGAGCCGGAACCGGTCGGCGCGGGTTCGACGCCGACAGGGGTGGACAGGGGGCGAGGAGGACCACCAGGGGATTCGGCGGTAGAGCCGTGACCCGTGCCATGGTCCGGTGACGGGGCCGACGCGCCAGTCCGACCCCCGCGTTCGTCGCCATGCCGCGTGGGTACCTCTCCGGGGGGGGCGGGATCGTCCGCTGTGGCCGCCGGAGAGGGCGGTGGGCGCGCTACGGGGACGGGCAGGGGCCGCCCTCCCTCTGCCCTCCGCCGATCAGTGGTCGGACCCCCCGTTGTCCCACCACCTGGTCTCGTGCTCCTGGACGAATTCGTCGAAGGTGCGGGGCGGACGGCCGGTCAGCTCCAACACCGCTGTGCTGACCCGGTCGTGTAGGCCGCGCCTGATGCCGTCCTCCACGGCGGCGATGGCGGCGGAGAACTCGGCGGACATTCCCGCGGCCCAGTAGGCGGAGGCCTGCTCGTCGGTCCCGACCGTCACCACCCGGACCGCCCGACCGGTGCGGGCGGTGATGATCGCCGCCGCGTCCCGGTAACTCAGGGCCTTCGGCCCGGTGAGCAGGTAGTCACGCTGGCTGTCGGGCTCGACGCCGGGATCGGCCAGCAGGGCGGAGGCGGCGGCCGCGACGTCCCTCGCGTCGATCCAACCCACCGCGCCTTCACCGGCTGCAGTGTGCACCTCACCGTGGCGCAGGATCCGCTCGCCCACCGGATGGGGGCTCAGGAAGTTCTGCATGAACCCGGACGCGCGCAGCACGACCCCACCTGGCTGGGCCCGCACCCGCTCGGCCATCTCCACAGCACCGGGAGCGTTCGGCAGCACGATGGCGGAGCCGAGGAGTACCACCCGGCGCACGCCGAGGCGTCGCGCCTCGGCCAGGAACGGACCGACCGACAGCATCGGATCCACGGAGTTCACCGGAGGAACAAGGAAGACCCGGTCCATCCCGCGCAGTGCGGCAGGGTGGGTGGTCGGATCCCCCCAGGCGAATCGAACCGCGTCGGGGTCGTCGGCGGACGGGTGGCGGCTGGCCACCCGCACCGGTACGCCGTCGCCGCGCAGTAGTCCCACCAGCGCGCCACCCGTCTTCCCAGTGCCGCCCGTCACCAGGACGCCGGTCACCAGGCAGCTCCCGAGCGCAGCGAGGCCCCGGCGGCGGACAGGGACACGGCGGTGCCGTCCTTCGTCCACGGGACAGCGGTGTCCGTAGCCTTGGCCAGCACCGGATCCGGCACTCGGTACATCGTTTCCTCGCAGGTGTGAGGCATGGTCTCCCCCAGTGTTCAACGGGCTGTGAAGGCCACACTGGACGCGAACCCGCAGTCGGGGAACGGACGGCTGAGCCCCGGACCAGCAGTCCGTGGCTGGACCGGGCGCCCCGTGCCACCATGAACCGGGTGAGCAGAGATGACCTGGGCGATTTCCTGCGCCGTCGGCGGGACTCGCTACGTCCGGAGCAGGTGTCGACGGCCCACCCGCCAGGACGACGCGCCCGGCGCGCTCCGGGGCTGCGCCGCGAGGAGGTCGCCGAAGCGGCCGGTGTTTCGGTCAACTACTACGAACGCCTGGAGCAGGCCCGCGCCTCGCGTCCCTCCCCGGAGGTGTTGACGGCGCTGAGCGCGGCACTGCGGCTCACCGTCGCGGAGCGTGAACACCTGGCGCGGCTGGCCGGTCAGATCCCCGTCGGCACGAACACTGATCGGGAGCCGGTGCCCGCCGACGCCCGACGGCTGTTGGGGCGGCTCGGCCCGATACCCGCCTACCTGGTCGACCAGCGTCAGGACATCGTGGCCTGGAACGCCACCGCAGCCGCGTTGATCACCGACTTCGGGCTCCTGCCCACCGAGGAACGCAACGTCGTGCAACTGGCCCTTCGGCTTCGGGGCACCCTCTGCTCGGCACCAGCGAGCACGGAAGGCGAGTTCATCCGGCGGTCCGCGGCCCAGCTGCGCGCCTCCAGCGCCCGTCACCCCGCCGACAGTGCCCTCAGTGAGCGGGTCAACGAGTTCGCCGCGCTCAGCGCGGACTTCGCCGCCAGCTGGCGCGACCACGACGTGCGCCCGTTGCCGACGCTGCGCAAACGCCTGTGCCACCCCCAGGTGGGTGAGCTGGAGCTGGAGCGCCAGATCCTGCTGCTACCCGGCACCGAACTGCAACTGGTGATGTACACCCCGGACCCCGGCAGCCCGAGCGCCGACGCGATCGCCCGGCTCGCAACCCGCGGCGAGGGAGTACAGCACGTGTGAACGTCGACGTGGGTGGCCCCACTCGCTCCCGTGGGACCCAGACCCGCGCTTTCAGCGGGGAAGGGGGCTCAGCGTCCGGGGGCCTCGTGCGCGGGGCACTCGGGCCGGGTCCCCGAACCCGGCCGGAGAGGGTGGGGCAAAGAACGGGGCAACCTGTGGTGCATGACGTTTGGGTGGCCCGTCCACCGGCCAGGCCGGGAGGAGAACCACCAACCACAGGGGGAACTCCCATGGCCCAGAACACTCCGTCCCTGCGCGTCTTCGCCTCGCCCGGCCGCTACGTCCAGGGCCGGGGCGCGATGGAGCGGCTCGGCACCCTGGTCGGAGGCGTGGGAAGCAGACCGCTGGTGCTCGCCGACGACGTCGTGCGGGGGCTGGTCGGCGCGACCCTGGAGCGCTCCTTCGCGGAGGCCGGGGTCCCGCTCACCTTCGAGCGCTTCGGCGGCATACCCACCAGAACCGAGTCCGAGCGGGTCGGTGAGGTCATCGGGTCACAGGACCACGACGTGATCGTCGGCCTGGGCGGCGGCGCGGCTATCGACGCCGCCAAGGCCGCGGGCGCCAACGCCGGGGTCCCCTGGGTGAGCGCCGCCACGGTGGCCTCCACCGACGCCCCGACCTCCGCCCTCTCCGTGGTCTACACCGAGAAGGGCGCCTTCGAGTCCTACCGCTTCTACGACCGCAACCCGGCCCTGGTGGTGGTCGACACCCAGCTGGTGGCCCAGGCGCCCACGCGGTTCCTGGCCGCCGGGGTGGGCGACGCCCTGGCGACATGGATCGAGGCCCGGGCCCTGCGGGGCTCCGACGCCACGAACATGGTGGGGGGACGCCCCACCCGCGCGGGCACCGCCCTGGCCCGGCTCTCCTGGGACATCCTGTGGGAATCCGCGCTCCCCGCGCTGGACGCCGTGGACCGCGACCTCGTCACCCCGGACGTGGAGGCGGTGGTGGAGGCCACCACCCTGCTCTCCGGCCTCGGGTTCGAGTCGGGCGGCCTCGCCGCCGCACACGCGGTGCACGACGGCCTCACGGCGGTCGACGAGACCCACCACCTCGCGCACGGCGAGAAGGTCAACATCGGCTCCCTCACCCAGCTGCTGCTGGAGGGCGCCCCCACCTCCGAGGTGGAGGAGTTCGCGGAGTTCACCGCCAGGGCGGGTCTGCCCACCACCCTCACCGAGGCCGGGCTGGGCAACGCCGACGACGCGCTGCTGGACCGGGTGGTCGCGGCCGCGACGGCCCCGGAGGAGACCATCCACAACCTGCCGTTCACCCCGTCCCACCGGGACGTGCGGGACGCGCTGCGCGCGGTGGAGGGGGTCGGCCGCCGAGCACGGAAGCGCGCCGGGCTGGGTGAGCCCCGCGCGCCGAAGGGCTGATCACGCCCCCCGCACCCCTGCGGCCCGCCGTGGCGGGCGGGCCGCGGGGGGACGCTCCCTAGTTCAGGCCCTTGCGGGTGAGGAGGGGGCCCATGCCGGGCTCGCGGCCGAGGAAGTCGGTGACCGCCGCCATCGGGTCGACGCTCCCGCCCTTGGAGAGCACCTTCTCCCGGAAGCTGTCGCCGCCCGCGCGGGTGAGTCCGCCGTGCTCCTTGAACCACTCGACGCTCTCGGCGTCCAGCACCTCGCTCCACACGTAGGAGTAGTAGCCCGCGCTGTAGCCGTCGTCGGAGAAGATGTGCTGGAAGTACGCGCTCCGGTAGCGGGGGCGCACCAGCGGGTGCAGGACGCCGGCCGCCTCCAGGGCGCGCGCCTCGAAGGCCGCCGGGTCCTCGACGGTCTCGCCGGGGGCCAGGCGGTGCCAGGCCCAGTCGAGCAGCGCCGCGCCCAGGTACTCGAAGGTGCCGAACCCCTGGTTGAACTGGCTGGCGGCGGTCAGCCGCTCCACGAGTTCGGCGGGCACGGGCTCACCGGTCTCGTGGTGGCGCGCGTAGTGGGACAGGACCTCCGGCCACAGCGCCCACATCTCGTTGACCTGGGAGGGGAACTCCACGAAGTCGCGCGGCACGCTGGTGCCCTCGACCCGGGGGAACCGGACCGCCGACAGCAGGCCGTGCAGGGCGTGGCCGAACTCGTGGAAGGCCGTCTCGACCTCGTCGAACGTGAGCAGGGTGGGCCCGGAGACGGGCTTGGCGATGTTGAGGTTGTTCACCACCACCGGCCGCTCGTCCAGCAGGTACGACTGGTCGACCAGGTTGTGCATCCACGCGCCGCCGCGCTTGGTCGGACGCGCGTAGGGGTCCAGCAGGAACAGGCCCAGCGCGGTTCCGTCGCCGTCGAACACCTCCCACGTGCGCATGTCGGGGTGGTAGCCCGCGAGGTCCGGGCGCTCGGTGAACGTGACGCCGTAGAGCAGGGTCGCCGCGTGCAGGACGCCGTCCTCGATCACCCGGCCGAGCTCGAAGTAGGGCCGCAGCACGCTCTCGTCGAAGTCGTAGCGGGCCTTGCGGACCTGCTCCGTGTAGTACGGCCAGTCCCACGGCTCGATGTCGTGACCGGCGTGCTCGGCGAGCGCCTCGGCCTCCTTCTCGACGTTGCGCAGGGCCGGGCCGACCAGCTGGCCGAGCCGCTCCTCGACCGCCTCGACGGTCTTCGCCGTCTGGTCGGCGACCTTGTAGGCGGCGTGGTCGGGGTAGCCCAGCAGCCGGGCGCGCTCGGCGCGCAGCTCGGCCATGCGGGCGCCGATCTCCAGGTTCTCCGGGGCCCGCTCGGCGCTGAGCGTGTACAGGCGCTCGCGGGTGGCGCGGTTGGTGAGCTGGGCCAGCGCGGGCTGCACGGTGGTGTTCAGCAGCGGGAGGACGTACTCGTCGCCCTGCCGGATCGCGCTGATCCGCGCCTCGTCCAGGCCGTCGAGGTCGGAGACGTCGGTGGTGACCAGGGCGGACTCGCCGGTGGCCCGGACGACGTTGCGGGAGAACTCGGTGCCGAGCTCGGCCAGGCGCGCGTTGAGCTCCCGCAGCCGCTCCTGCTCGTCCTCACCGAGGTCGGCTCCGGCGTTGACGAAGTCGAGGCGGTACCGCTCCAGCAGCCAGGCCTCCTGGGGGTCGTCCGTGCTCACCTGCTGGATGCGCGCCCACAGGTCGCGGTTGAGGGAGATGGCGTCCCGGT
The DNA here is from genome assembly GCF_056173345.1 of Nocardiopsis sp. iso_237. NCBI lineage: Bacteria > Bacillati > Actinomycetota > Actinomycetes > Streptosporangiales > Nocardiopsidaceae > Nocardiopsis > Nocardiopsis sp. iso_237. The sequence continues at coordinate 6,268,801 of NZ_CM149669.1, forward strand.
GCCGGGTGGCACGGGGGGCGACCTGCTTCTCGATCTCACGGATGCCGTCGGTGGCGTCGGAGCCGGTCAGCGTGTTGAGCACGACCTCCACCCGCATGAGGGTCGCGCCGGAGCGCTCCAGCGCGGCGATGGTGTTGTCGAAGGTCGCGGGCTCCGGGTCGCGGGCGATCGCGTCGACCTCCGCGAGGTGTTCGGCCACGCCCTGTTCGAAGGCGGGCAGGAAGTGCTCCTCGCGGACCGCCGCGAAGTCGGGAAGACGGTAGGGCAGTTCGCTGGGCGACAGGAACGGATTGGCGGTCAAGGGGTGGTGCTCCTCGGTTCTTTGAGGGTGGGACAGCTCGTGCCGTTCTACCGCGCCGCCGACCGCCTGTCATCCCCTTACCCAGGGGTGACGTCCGGTCACCGAGGCCGGGTCCGGCCCTCCTCGGGACGGTTCCGACCAGGGCCGCGCGGGTCCCTGCGGGGTTCGTCCCTGGCACGGCCCCGCACCCTGGTTTGATGGGCGTGATCCAGCGCACACGGAGGTGTCAGTTGCCCGAGACCACGGGCGTCCCCGGCCCCTGGGGCAGCCGCCCGCTCCCCCGCTCGGCCCTTCCGCCCACCGGTGATCCCGACCTGCGCGGCCCCCTCCGCTACGTGTGGTGGCTGATCTCCTCCCAGCCGTGGCGGGTGCTGCGCGGCTCCTTCTACGGCACCCTGTGGATGGTGGGGCTGGTGTTCCCGCCGTATCTGCTCGCCCGCGCCATCGACGACGGGCTGCGCGCCGAGGATCCCCGCGTCCTCGTCCTGTGGGCCGGGACCGGCGCCCTGGTGGCGGTGGCCACCGCCACCGTGTCGATCCTGCGGCACCGGACGATGTCCCTGGTCAGGACGGACGCCGCGCACCGGACCATGCGCGTGATCACCCGCCACTCCACCGTGCTGGGCGCTTCCCTGTCCCGCCGGGTCTCCTCCGGTGAGCTCTCCACGGTGCAGGCCTCGGACGTCCTGCGCATCGCCCAGATCCTCACCCTGACCGGCCCCGGAGTGGGCGCGGTCGTCGCCTACGCGGGCGTCTCGGTCCTGCTGTTCACCATCTCGCCGCTGCTCGCCGCCATCGTCGTACTCGGCGTGCCGGTACTGGCCGCCGTCATCGGACCGCTGATGGGACGCCTGCACGGCCACCAGACCGTCTACCGCGAACACCAGGGGCGCACCACCGCGCTGGCCGCCGACATCGTGTCCGGCCTTCGGGTCCTGTGCGGGATCGGCGGCAGGGAGCACTTCGCCCGCCGCTACGAGGACCGGTCCCGGGAGCTGCTGCACCAGGGCTACCGGGTCAGCGAGACCACCAGCTGGTTCCACGCGGTGAGCGCCTGCCTGCCGGTGGTCTTCCTCGGAGCCGTCACCTGGGTGGCCGCGCGCCTGGCGGTGAACGGGCAGATCACCGTGGGTGAGACCGTCGCCGTCTACGCCTACGTCGCCATCCTCATCCTGCCGGTGTTCTTCCTCATCGAGGGGGCCAGCGCCATCATCGAGGGCCTGGTGTCCGTGCGCCGGACCCTCGACCTGCTCACCCTCGACCCCCCGCCCACCGGCAGCGGCCGGGACCTGCCCGGCCCGGAGGAGGGCGCGGAGCTGGTCGAACCCGACTCGGGCGTGCGCGTCCCGCCGGGCCTGACCACCGCCCTCGTGTCGGCCGACGCCGGAGCCGCCGCCGTGGTGGACCGGCTCGGCCGCTACACGGCCTCCGACACCCTGTGGGGCGGGATCCCGCTGCGCGACGTGGAGGTCGGGGAGGTGCGTCGGCGCCTGCTGGTGTCCGACAACGAGTCCCACCTGTTCGCCGGTTCGCTGCGCGAGGTCCTGGACCCGCACGGCACCCACGCGGACACGGCGATCGAGGCCGCCCTGCACGTGGCGGGCGCCGACGACGTGGTCACCTCCATGCCGGACGGACTGGACTCCGCCGTCGAACCGCAGGGCCGCAACCTCTCCGGCGGTCAGCGCCAGCGGGTCCGGCTGGCCCGGGCGCTGCTCTGCGACCCCGAGGTGCTGCTGCTGGTCGAACCGACCTCGGCCGTGGACGCGCACACCGAGTCCACCGTGGCCGAGCGGCTGCACGAGGCCCGCTCCGGACGCACCACCGTGGTCGCGGGGACCTCGCCGCTCCTGTTGGACCGGGCGGACCGGGTGGTCCTGCTCGTGGACGGGCGGGCCGCGGCGGTCGGCACCCACGGTGAACTGCTCGACCGACCGGACTACCGGACGCTGGTCTTCCGTGGGGCCTCCGACGAGGAGAACGGCCGGGTCGGCGCCGACGAAGGGACCCCTCAATGAGCCATCGACTCCCCGTCGCGGACCGCGCCCAGGTCCGCAGGGACACCCTCCTGCTGCTGCGCTCCGAACGCGGGCGGGTGGCCCGGGTGGTCCTGCTGACCTGCCTGGCCACCGGCGCCGGTCTGGTCGGCCCCTACCTCCTGGGCCGGATCGTCGACATGGTGCAGGCGGGCACCGCCACCCTGGGCGCGGTGGACCGGCTGGCCGCCGGTGTGCTCGCCGCCGCGTTCGTGCAGCTCCTGCTCACCCGGTACGCGCGCCGCGCCGTCTACCGGTTCGGGGAGCACGTCCTGCGGCGCCTGCGCGAGGACTTCGTGGGCCGTGTGCTGTCCCTGCCGACCCGTGTGGTGGAGCGCTCGGGCACCGGCGACCTCACCACTCGTGTCTCCGCCGACGTGGGGAACGTGGGCGGCAGCCTGCGCGGCGCGCTGCCGGAGATCAGCATGGGCCTGCTCCAGATCCTGGTGCTGGTGGCCGCGATCACCTGGCTGCACCCGCTGCTGGGGCTGTGCGCCCTGCTCGGCTTCCCCCTGGTGTGGCCCGCCGCGCGCTGGTACCTGAGGCGTTCCCGCGAGACCTACCTGGCCGAGGGGACGGCCCTCTCCACCGCGTTGGAGGGCACCACCGCAACCGCCGAGGGCGGCCGCACCGTGGAGGCCCTGCGGATCGAGGAGGACCGGCGGGCGGTGACCGACCGGGACGTCGGCGTCCTGTACCGGGCCCGCCGGGGCAGTCTGCGGCTGCGGTCGGTGCTGTTCCCCGTCGCGGAGTCCGTCTTCGTGCTGCCCGTCTCCGTCACCCTGCTGGTGGGCGGAGCGCTGTACCTGAACGGCGGGATCGGCCTCGGCACCCTGGTGACCTGCCTGCTGTACGTGCAGCAGATGGTGGACCCGACGATCGGCGTCACCCAGAGGATGGAGGAGCTCCAGCGGGCCGGGGCGTCGTTCGCGCGTCTGCGGGGCGTGCAGCGGCTGCCGGAGGAGTCGTCGGACCCGGGCCTGGTCCCGGCGGACGACCGGATCGAACTGTCCGGCGTCCGCTACGCCTACGTGCCCGGCCACGACGTGCTGCGCGGGATCGACCTCAGCGTGCGCCCCGGGGAACGGCTCGCCGTGGTGGGGCCGTCAGGGGCGGGCAAGACCACGCTCGGCCGTCTGCTGTCCGGGGCGGACGTACCGGGCTCCGGGCACGTGTCGCTGGGCGGGGTGCCCGTGGCCGAGCTCGCCCCCGGGGTGCTGCGTGAGCGGATCGTCCTGGTCAACCAGGAGCACCACGTGTTCGCCGGGACCCTGCGGGAGAACCTGGCCATCGCCGCCGCCGAGGGCGCCGACGTGGACGACGGCACCCTGCTGAGCGCCCTGGACGCGGTGGACGCCGACTGGGTGCGGGGGCTCGCGGACGGCCTGGACACCCGGGTGGGTTCGGGCGGCGAGGCCCTGTCCCCGGCCCGGGCGCAGCAGGTGGCGCTGGCCCGCGTGGTGCTGCTGGACCCGCACACGGTGGTGCTGGACGAGGCCACCTCGCTGCTGGACCCGAGGACGGCGCGGCACACGGAGCGGTCGCTGGCGGCGGTGCTGGAGGGCCGGACGGTGATCGCGATCGCACACCGGCTGCACACGGCGCACGACGCCGACCGGGTGGCCGTGGTCGAGGACGGGCGCGTCACGGAGCTGGGCTCGCACGAGGAGCTCATCGCGGCGGGCGGCGCCTACGCGGCCCTGTGGAGCTCCTGGCACGGCACCGACTGACCGGTGTTTCCCACTCCGGCCGGGATCGGCCGGGGTGGGGACGCCGGGTGATCGCCCTCGTTGTCGAAGGTGTGGAAGTGGCGGTGACCTGGAGCCCCTGGGCGAGGACGCCGGGTGGCACCACTCACCGCTCCGAACATCCGGGGTCCGGCGGGACCGCCGAGAAGCGTGCCTGGTGGGCCAGCCGGGGCGATCCGCGCGCGGTCCGCTAGGGCGCCGGGTCCGGGCGCGGGGAGGGGCGTTCGTGGATGTACTCCAGGCCGTCGACGTCGTCCCACTGCTCGCCCACGTGCTCGAAGCCGAACCCGGCGATGGTGGCGTTCGAGGCCGCGTTGTCCGGCCGGATCGAGGCCCGCACCACGGCGACCTCCGGCTCCGCGTCGGCCCGGCGGAGCAGTTCGACCAGGATGGCCCGCGCGTAGCCCCGGCGCCGCAGTTCCGGCACCACGGAGTACCCGATCTCTACCATCCGGCGTTCGTCCGGCGGACCGTGGAACCCGGCGTGGCCCACCGCCCAACCGTGGTCGTCGTCCACGACCACGCTGGTCAGCCACCCCGCCCGGTCGGGGACCGCCTGGATCTGCCCGAGGCGGTACCGGCTCAGCCAGCGCATCTCCTCGGTGGCGAAGTGCTCTCCGAGCCCGACGCCCACGTGGGTGCTGGCCGTCACCGTGTCCCCCTCGGCCAGCGCGGCGAGCACGGGCTCGGTCATCTCCACCAGCCGCACCCTGGGGGCGGTGGAGCGGGACGGTGGGGTACTCGGCGCGTCTGTCACCGTTCCATCCTTTCCCGGGCGCACCGTCCGCACAACGTGTTTCTCCTTTTCCACGCCCCTGGGCACCCGGTTCCCGCCGACCGTCACCGGTCTCCGCGACGATGGGTGCCCGTCCGCACCACCCCTTCGAGGAGCACCCATGACCGACACCCGCCGCTGCGCCTGGGCCCGGAACGCCTCCGAGCTCATGACCGAGTACCACGACCACGAGTGGGGGCGCCCCTCGCACGACGACGGCTACCTGTTCGAGATGCTCGTCCTGGAGGGCGCCCAGGCGGGTCTGTCCTGGTCGACGGTGCTGAACAAGCGGGAGAACTACCGGAACGCCATGGACGGCTTCGACTTCGAGCGGGTGGCGGCCTACGGACCGACCGAGACGGACCGGCTCCTCTCCGACCCCGGCATCGTCCGCAACCGCCTCAAGGTCGCCTCCGCCGTGCGCAACGCCCAGGCCTTCCAGCGGGTCCGGGAGGAGTTCGGCGGCTTCGACCCCTACCTCTGGGGCTGGGTCGGGGGCGAACCGGTGGTCAACCACTGGTCCGTCCCGGAGGAGGTACCGGTGACCACCGACCTGTCCGACCGGATCAGCCGGGACCTCAGGAAGCGCGGCTTCAACTTCGTGGGCAGCACCATCGTGTACTCCTACCTCCAGGCCACCGGCGTGGTCGACGACCACCTCCGGGACTGCCCGGCCAAGCCCGCCTGATCCTTACCGTACGATGTACTGTACGCACTACGGAAGGATGCGTCTTGACCTTTCTCATCGCCGGGGCCACCGGCACCGTCGGCCGCGAGATCGTCCGGCAGCTCGTCGCCGCCGGACACCCCGTGCGCGCCCTGACCCGTGACCCCGAACGCGCGCGGGGAGCACTGCCGGAGGGAGCCGAGGCGGTCCGGGGCGACCTCACCGACCCCGACTCGCTCGTGCCCCACCTCAGGGGCGTCGAGGGCCTGCACCTCATCACCTTCGGGGGCGACGACTACGCGGCGCTGGAGACCGGGCCGCGCCTGGTCGAACTGGCCGCGTCCGCGGGCGTGCGCCGGGTGACGGTGCTGTCCGACTTCCACGAGGGCGGCGTCCAGGAGGCCCTGCGCGGGAGCACGCTCGCCTGGACCTTCCTCAACCCGGTCGAGTTCATGTCCAACCTCCTCGCGTACGCCGAGGAGATCCGCGCCGAGGGCCTGATGCGGGTGTCCCGCGACCAGCCGAGCGCCATGGTGCACGAGGCCGACATCGCCTCGGTGGCGGTCAGCGCCCTCACCGAGGACGGCCACGGCGGGCGGTCGTACCCGATCAGCGGCCCGGAGCCCCTGACCCCCGCCGAGCAGGCCGAGCGGCTGTCCACCGCGATCGGCCGGGAGGTCGCGGTGGTCCGGCTCAGCCCGGAGGAGACCGCCCGGAGCCTGCGTGCCGAGGGGCACGACGAGGAGTACGTGGCCTTCGCCCTGGATCTGGCGGCCAACCCCCCGGAGGTCGGCGGGCAGGTCCAGGACACCGTCCGGCGCGTCACCGGCCGCCCGGGCCGCACCCTGGCCCAGTGGGCCGCCGAGCACGCGGAGCAGTTCACCGGGTAGCGCCCCCGATCGGGCCTGGTGCCCGCCGGCACCTCCTTCCCCGGCCCGTCGGGCCCCGGGTGATTCCGGGGCGACCCCGTTCGCGAACACTCCACGCGAACGCGATACCTCCACAGAGGCACCGCCGGATCAGCCCAGGCGCTCCCTGGACGCTCCGGTTCACGGACACTCCACACGAACCCGTCCCCCGATCGGGCCGCCTCCCCAGCCGCCCCCAGGTCAGCGCGTCCTGATCAGCGGCGCGAACCTGACCCGCGGTCGGGCGGACGCCTCCGTAGATCACCCGGCCCGTCGACCCGACCTCAGGTCAGGCCGACGCCTCGACGGGCCACCTCAGGTGCTTCCCTGGGCACCGTTCCACACACGACGAGGTCCGGCGCGGCCCCTCACCCGGCGGTGAGCGGGGCCGCCTCCCTGGGCGGGCGGCCCCGGGTGAGGACCCAGTGGCGGGTCACCCCGATCTCCCCCAGGAAGGCGTGGTCGTGGCTGACCACGATCAGGGCGCCCCGGTAGGCGTCGAGGGCCTCGGCCAGCTGGCGTTGGCTGTCCAGGTCCAGGTTGTTGGTGGGCTCGTCCAGGATCAGCAGGCGCGGCGGCACCTCCGCGAACAACAGGCGGGCCAGGCACACCCGGAAGCGCTCACCCCCGGAGAGCTCCGCGGCGGGTTGGTGCACCCGCTCTCCGCGCACCAGGAAGCGGGCCAACCCGGCGCGCAGACTCCGCACGCTGGCGGAGGGTGCGGCGGCGCGCAGGTTGTCCAGCACGCTGAGGCCGGGGTCCAGAACGTCCAACCGCTGCGGCAGGTGGCCGACGCGGTCGGTGACGTGCTCCACCCTCACCGGTGGTCCGTGGTCCACCGTGGTGGAACGCCCGGCCGCACGGTCGAGGACCATCCGCAGCAGGGTGGTCTTCCCCGATCCGTTGGGGCCGGTGAGCGCCACCCGTTCGGGGCCGCGCAGGTACAGGCGCCCGTCTCCCCCGCTGAGTTCCAGGACGTCGTGTCCGGCGGGGACCTCGGTGCCCGGGAGGTCGACCCGGATGCCGGGGTCGTCTCGGACACTCTCCTCGGCGCGGTCGAGGTCCTCGCGCGCCGTGTCCAGTTTCTCCTCCTGCATGATCCGGTGCTTGCCCGCCGCGACCTGCGCCTCTCTTCGGCGCTGGTTCATGATCACGCGCGGCTCGCGCTTGGTCTCGTACTTCTTCTTGCCGAAGCGGACCCTGCGGGCCAACTTCACCTGGGCCTCGGCGAGCTGGCGCTTCTCCCTGCGCACGTCGGCCTCCGCCACGCGGACCATGCGCTGGGCCGCCTCCTGTTCCACGGCGAGCTGTTCGGTGTAGGCGGTGAGGTTCCCTCCCCAGGTACGCAGGCGGCCGTCGCGGAGTTCGGCGATCCGGTCCACCCGCTCCAGTAGCTCGCGGTCGTGGCTCACCACCACGAGCACGCCGGGCCAGGACTCGATCGCGGCGTGCAGGCGTTCCCGGGCGCGGCGGTCGAGGTTGTTGGTGGGTTCGTCGAGCAGGGTGACGTCCGGGCGGCGCAGGGCGATCCCGGCCAGGGCGGTCAGGACGGCCTCACCCCCGGAGAGCCCGCCCACCCGTCGGTCCAGTGGCGTGTCCCCCGCGAGAGGCGATCCGAAGCGTTCGAGCTGGGCCAGGGCCCGCTCCTCGATGTCCCAGTCCTCGCTCACGGCGGCGAAGTTGGCCTCGGTGGCCTCCCCCGCCTCGATGGCGTGCAGGGCCGCGCGGGCCCGTTCCACGCCGAGCAGTTCCGCGACGGTGGCACGCGTGTCCAGGGTCAGCGACTGGTCGAGGTGGGCCACTCCTCCGTTTTCGGTGGCCTTCTCCCCGTTGACGGTGACGGTTCCGGCGGTCGGGGTGAGCCGCCCGGCGATGAGTCCGAGCAGGGTCGACTTGCCGCTGCCGTTGCGGCCGATCAACCCGGTGCGCCCGGCACCCAGGGCGGCGTCCAGCCCGGAGAGGGCGACGGTTCCGTCAGCCCATGTCAGGCCGAGCCCGGTACAGACGATGGTGTGTGACAAGGGATCTCCCGAAGGTGGCGTGGAACGGTTGGGGACACGGGGTCGAGCGACGCGGGCCCATGACGAACTCCTCCTTCGGGTGGGCTGATGCGACGGATGTCGCAGTAGCAGGATGACACGACGGGCAGGCAAACGCAACTAGGGTTGCGTTATGAGTTCACAGGATTCCGCGCCGGGCAGCACCCGCCCCGGCGGCCGCACCGCGCGCAACACCACCGCCGTCCTCCAGGCCACCCTCGACGAACTGGGGGAACACGGGTACGGGGCGATCACCGTCGACCTCGTGGCCGCGCGGTCCGGGGTGCACAAGGCCACCGTGTACCGCCGCTGGGGTGGTGTGGACGGCCTGGTGCGCGCCGCACTGGAGTGGTCCGCGGACCGGGACTGGGCACCGACGCGCACCGGCGCCCTCTACACGGACCTGCTGGCGCTGGCCGAGACCGTGGCGGAGGGCTTCACCGAGGCGCCGGAACGCGAGGTGTCGGCGGCGGCGGTCGCGGCCGCCTTCGAGTCCGCGCTGGTGGCCGAGGCCCTGCGCGGTTTCATGGGCGACCGGCACCGCCGCTCCGCAGTGGTCGTGACCGAGGCCGTCGCCCGGGGCGAGGCCCCCGAGGGCACCGACGCGGAGGAGGTGGTGCGGTCGGTGGTCGCGCCGGTCTACTACCGCCTGCTGGTCAGCCGGGAGCCGGTCTCCCAGGCGGACCTGCGGAGAACGGCGAGGATCACGACCGACGCCGTCACCTCGGGCGCCTTCGTCTCCAACCCCTGACCGGCCGCGCCGCCCCCACCGAAGGACCGACGCACGGGACCCGCTCAAGACGCGCACACCATCGGCCCCGCCACGGTGGAGCCCCGACCGGAGGCCGCGACTAGGACCCGAACCGCACCCTCGCCACCTGCGACAACGAGAATCACCGGAAAACCTTAGGCCATAAGGAATTATCCGGCCCCGGCCCTGCGTTCCCTTCTCCGTACGCCGTACTGTACGGGGTACGAAGAGAAGGGAACCCATGGCTTCCACAGCACATCCCGCCACCGCCGTCAGCGCGCGGCGGATCGGCCGTAGGTTCGGGACCTCCTGGGCCCTGCGCGGGTTCGACCTCCAGGTCGATCGGGGCGGCGTCCACGGACTGCTCGGGCCCAACGGAGCCGGGAAGTCGACGGCCGTCCGCGTGCTCACCACCCTGATCCGCGCGCACGAGGGCACCGCCGAGGTCGCCGGACACGACGTGGCGGCCCAGGGCGTCCAGGTCCGGCGGAGCATCGGGCTGGTCGGCCAGAACGCCGCCGTCGACGAGATCCTCAGCGGCCGCCAGAACCTGGAACTCTTCGGTCGACTCCACCACCTGGGCGCACGCGCCGCCGCCCGTCGGGCCGACGAACTCCTGGAGCGCTTCGGCCTGTCCGACACCGGGAAGCGCCCGGTCAGCACCTACTCGGGCGGGATGCGGCGCCGGCTCGACCTCGCCGCCGGGATGGTCCTCGGCCCGCCGGTGATGTTCCTCGACGAACCCACCGTCGGCCTCGACCCGCGCGGCCGCGACGAGGTCTGGTCCGCCGTGCGCGACCTGGTCGGCACCGGCACCACCGTCCTGCTCACCACCCAGTACCTGGAGGAGGCCGACCGGCTCGCGGACCGGATCTCGGTGATCGACACCGGTCACGTGATCGCGGAGGGCACGCCCGCCGAACTGAAGTCGAGGATCGGCGGGGACCGGATCGACGTGGTCGTGCGCGACGAGGGGGTCCTGGCCGAGGCGGCGGCCCTGGTGGAACGGGCCACCGGGCACACCGTGACCACCAGTCCGGAGGGACGGCGGCTCAGCACCGAGGTGGACGACCGCGCCGCCTCCCTGACCAGGGCCGTGCGCGCCCTGGACGAGGGCGGCGTGGCCGTGGCCGACGTGGTCCTGCGCGCCCCGAGCCTCGACGAGGTCTTCCTGCACCTGACCGGTCCCGAGCGACGGAACACCACCACGGAGGTCCGGCGATGAACGACACCGCGCGCACCCTCACCCCGCCCGCCGTCGCCTCCCCGCCCGGGCCCCTGTCGCGCCTGGGCTGGGCGGCCGTGGACGGATGGACGGTGGCCCGCCGCGACGTCCTGCACTGGTGGCGGCAGCCGTGGGAACTGCTCTTCGGACTGCTCTTCCCCGTCCTCATGGTGCTGATGTTCGTGTACCTGCTCGGCGGCGCCATGTCCGTGCCCGGCGGCGGCGACCACACCGAGCACCTCATGCCCGGCATGTTCGCGATGGTCATGGTGTTCGGCCTCGGGGAGACCGTCACCGCCGTGACCACCGACGCCACCCGGGGGATCACCGACCGGTTCCGGTCGATGCCCATGGCCGCCTCCGCCGTGGTGGTCGGCCGCTGCCTCGCGGACATGCTCAGGTCCACGATCACGCTGGCCGTGCTGGTCGGGTTCGGGGCGCTCGTGGGCTGGCAGTGGCACGGGAGCGCGGGCGCGGCCCTCGCCGGGTTCGGGCTGCTGCTCCTGCTGCGGTTCGCCCTGGTGTGGGTGGGGATCTACGTGGGCCTGGTCCTGCGCGGCCAGGGCGGGATCGCCGTGATCCAGACCCTGGAGTTCCCGATCGGCTTCCTGTCCAACGCGTTCGTGGCCACCGCGACCATGCCGGTGTGGCTGGGCGCGGTCGCGGACTGGAACCCGATGTCGTCCACGGTCGCCGCCGCGCGCGGGCTGTTCGGCAACCCGACCGTGGCCGGTGACTCCTGGATCGCGCAGAACCCGCTGCTGATGGCGGTGGTCTGGCCGCTGCTGCTGGTCGCGGTGTTCGCGCCGCTGTCCGTGCACCGGTACCGCTCCCTGGGCGGCTGACCCCGGCCCCCGCGCGGCCCCTCAGGCGCGCGGGGGCGGGGCTCCACGGACGTACACTGACCCGTACGCCCTACGGACCCAGTACCAGGACGGACCGATGTCCCCGCAGAACAGCAAGAGTGGCGACCCCGCGCGCAGTCTGGCCCTGCTGTGGCGCACCCAGGAACCCGCGAGCCGCCGCAGGGGGAAACCGGGGCTGAGCGTCGACCGGATCGTGGCCGCCGCCACCGGGCTGGCCGACGCCGAAGGGCTCGACGCGCTGTCCATGCGCCGGGTCGCGGAGGCCCTGGACGTGGGCACGATGTCCCTGTACACCTACGTGCCCGGCAAGGGCGAGCTCATCGACCTGATGGTGGACGCCGCCTACGCCGACCTGGACACCGGCGACCGGTCCGGTACCTGGCGGGAGCGCCTGCACCGGATCGCGCACGCCAATCGCGACCTCTACATCCGCCATCCGTGGATGCTCCAGACCGTCACCACGCGCCTGCTCGGCCCGAACCTCATCGCCAAGTACGACCACGAGCTCTCCGCCGTGGACGGGCTGGGTCTGAGCGACGTCGAGATGGACTCCACGGTCAGCCTGGTCAACGGCTACGTGGAGAGCACGGCGCGGCAGACCGTCAACTCCGAGTGGCTGGCGCGGGACTCGGGCATGGACGACCAGCAGTGGTGGCGGACCGCCGACCCCCTGCTGGCCGCGCTGGCCGACGAGTCCAAGCACCCGACCGCCGCCCGGGTGGGTGTGTCGGTCGGCACCACCCACCAGGCGCTCTACGAGGCGGACCACGAGTTCGCCTTCGGCCTGGAGCGGGTCCTGGACGGCGTGCAGGTCCTGGTCGACGCCCGGTCCTCCGGTGTCGGCTAGGGCGTGTTTCGTGGATGCCCGCACCGGTGGCCGCGAAGCCGCCACCGGTGCGGGCGGCCGTCTCCCCCACTGCGCGCTGCCACGCGAGCTCCGCGGCCTGGCACGGCGGGGGCCGGACCGGGGTCGTCCGGGCTTCGGCCTCAGCGCTCCAGCGCCGCGGCCTCCCGCGCGAGCCGGGTGACCTCGTCCCAGCGGCCCTCGCGGACCAGCGCGGCGGGGGTCAGCCAGCTGCCGCCCACACAGCCCACGTTGGCCAGCGCGAGGTAGCTCTGGGCGCTCCGCGCGGTGATCCCGCCGGTGGGGCAGAACCGGACCTGCGGCAGCGGGCCGGTGAGCGACTTCAGGAACGCCGCCCCGCCGGAGGCCTCGGCCGGGAAGAACTTGAGCTCGGTCAGCCCGAGCTCCAGCAGCGCCATCGCCTCCGACACCGTGGCCACCCCCGGCAGGGCGGGCAGCCCGGTGTCGGCCATCTCCCGGGCGAGGGTCGGGGTGCACCCGGGGCTGACGAGGAAGCGCGCCCCCGCCTGGGCGGCGGCGCGGGCCTGCTCGCCGTTGACGACGGTCCCGGCGCCCACGACGGCCTCCGGCACCTCCTGGGCGACGCGCTCGATGGCGTCCAGGGCCGCCGGGGTCCGCAGGGTGATCTCGATGCCGGGCAGTCCGCCCTCGACCAGGGCGCGCGCCAGCGGCACGGCCTGTTCGGCGTCCTCGACCACCACCACGGGCATCACCGGTGCGAGGTCGAGCACGTCCGCACCTGAGCGGGGGATCGTCGTCATGGCTGTCTCCAAGTGGTCAGTGGGTACGGAGGACGGGAGTGGGCGGCGGGCCCCGAGGACCCGCCCGGGCTCAGTGGCCGAAGACCCCGGCCCCGGTCTCGGCCGGGCCGACCGCCCCGCGCAGGGCGGCGAACAGTTCGCGTCCGGTCCCCACGGAGGAGTCCACCGTGGGCCGGGCGTCCTCGCGCCCGTCGAGGTCGGCCAGGACCTCCAGTGTGCCCCGGACCGCGTCCAGTCGAACGGTGTCGCCGTCCCGAACCCTGGCCAGCGGGCCGCCCGCCTCCGCCTCGGGCGAGACGTGGATGGCGGCGGGCACCTTGCCGGAGGCCCCGGACATGCGCCCGTCGGTGACCAGGGCGACCTTCTGTCCCCGGTCCTGGAGGACGGCCAGCGGCGGGGTGAGCTTGTGCAGCTCCGGCATGCCGTTGGCGCGCGGCCCCTGGAAGCGCACCACCGCGACGAAGTCCCCGGTCAGCTCACCTGCGGCGAAGGCCGTCTGGAGTTCGGCCTGGTCCGCGAAGACCCGCGCGGGGGCCTCCACGACGTGCCGCTCGGGCGCCACGGCGGACACCTTGATCACGGCGCGGCCGAGGTTGCCCTCCAGCATGCGCAGCCCGCCGTCGGGGGCGAAGGGGTCGTCGGCCGGGCGCAGCACCGTCGTGTCCGCACTCTCGGTGGGGCCGTCCACCCAGGTCAGCTCACCGCCCTCGGTCAGCTCGGGCACCCGGCGGTAGCGGTCCAGGCCAGGTCCGGCGATGGTGCGGACGTCCTCGTGCAGGAGCCCGGCGTCCAGCAGGGTGCCGATGAGGAAGGCCATGCCGCCCACCTCGTGGAAGCGGTTCACGTCGGCGGCGCCGTTGGGGTACATGCGGGTGAGCAGCGGCACGGCCTCGGACAGTGCGGCGAAGTCGTCCCAGGTGAGCTGGATCCCGGCCGCGCGGGCGATGGCGACCAGGTGCAGCGTGTGGTTGCTGGATCCACCGGTGGCCAGCAGCGCGACCACCGCGTTGACGACGGCCTTCTCGTCGACCTGCTCTCCGACCGGGGTGTGGTGCCCGGTCAGGGCGGTCAGCCCGAGCACGCGGCGACCGGCCTCGGCGGTCAGGGCCTCCCGCAGCGGGGTTCCGGGCTGCTCGAAGCTGGCCCCGGGCAGGTGCAGGCCCATGACCTCCATGAGCATCTGGTTGGAGTTGGCGGTGCCGTAGAAGGTGCAGGTGCCCGGCGAGTGGTACGCCGCGGACTCGGCCTGGAGCAGCTCCGTGCGGCCGACCCTGCCCTCGGCGAACTTCTGGCGGACCCGCGCCTTCTCCTTGTTGGGCAGGCCGGAGTGCATCGGACCGGCGGGGACGAACGCCACCGGCAGGTGCCCGAAGGACAGGGCGCCGATGAGCAGGCCGGGCACGATCTTGTCGCACACGCCGAGCATGAGGGCGCCGTCGAACATGTCGTGGGACAGCGCCACGGCGGCGGACATCGCGATGACGTCCCGGCTGAACAGGGACAGCTCCATGCCCGCGCGGCCCTGGGTGATGCCGTCGCACATGGCGGGTACCCCGCCCGCGAACTGGGCGACGCCGCCCGCCTCCGCGACCGCCTTCTTGATGACGGCCGGGTAGGTCTCCAGCGGCTGGTGGGCGGAGAGCATGTCGTTGTAGGCGGAGACGATCGCCAGGTTGGGGGTGACGTCCCCGGCCAGGGAGAGCTTGTCACCGACCCCGCAGGCGGCGAACCCGTGCGCGAGGTTGGCGCAGCCCAGGGAGGTGCGGGCCGGGCCCTGGCCGACCGCCTCGCGGACACGTGCCAGGTAGGCGGCGCGGGTCGGGGCGCTGCGTTCGGTCAGACGCCGGGTGACCTCCTCGATCACCGGATGGACGGCGGCGGGGGTCGCGGTGCCGTGGGTGTGCGCGGTCATGCCTGCTCCTCTTCGTGCCACGTGCTGCCGGAGCGGCCGATGAGCCGCTGCGCTCCTGCGGGACCGGAGCTTCCGGCGGGGTAGGTCTCGGGTGCGGTGCCGAGGCCGTTCCAGGCCTCGATGACGGGGTCCACCCAGCGCCACGCGGCCTCGACCTCGTCGCGGCGCATGAAGAGGGTGGAGTCCCCGGCCAACACGTCCGTCAGCAGCCGCTCGTAGGCCTCGGGAGAGCGGGTGGAGAAGGTGTCGGCGAAGCTGAGCTCCAGCGGGACCGGCCGCAGCCGCAGCGCCCCGGCGCCGGGCGTCTTGGCCAGCATGGTCAGGTGTATGCCCTCGTCCGGCTGGAGGCGGATGACGAGGCTGCCCGCTCCGGCGGCGGTGGCCCCGGGGAAGATCGTGTGCGGGACGTCGCGGAAGCGGATCACGATCTCGGAGCGGGCGCGCTCCAGGCGCTTGCCGGTGCGCAGGTAGAAGGGGACGCCCGCCCACCTCCAGTTGGCGACCTCGGCACGCAGGGCCACGAAGGTCTCGGTGTCGCTGGTCGCCGGGCCGCCCGCCTCGTCCAGGTACCCGAGGACCTCCTCGCCCTGGACCGTCCCCCGCGTGTACTGGCCGCGCACGGTGTGCTCGGAGACCCGGTCCCCCGTGATCGGTCTCAGGGACTGGAGGACCTTGAGCTTCTCGTCGCGGACGGCGTCGCGGTCGTAGCTGGCCGGAGGTTCCATGGCGGTGAGGCAGAGCAGCTGGAGCAGGTGGTTCTGCACCATGTCGCGCATGGCGCCGGAGGAGTCGTAGTAGCCGCGCCGTCCGCCCACGCCCACGGTCTCGGCGGCGGTGATCTGCACGTGGTCGATCCACCGGGCGTTCCACAGGGGTTCGAGGAAGACGTTGGCGAACCGCAGTACGAGCAGGTTCTGCACGGTCTCCTTCCCCAGGTAGTGGTCGATCCGGTAGGTGCGGGACTCGTCGAAGACCGCGCCCACCTCGTCGTTGACGGCCCGGGCCGAGGCGAGGTCGCGGCCGAGCGGCTTCTCCATGACGACGCGGGACTCGGGGGTGACCAGGCCCGCGTCCCGGAGTCCCCGGCAGATGGCCCCGGAGATCATCGGCGGCACGGCGAGGTAGAAGACGCGGTCGCGGCCGGGGGTGAGGGCGGCGGCGAGGTCGGCCCAGCCGGAGGGGTCGCCGCCGACGTCGAGGGTCATGTGGGAGAGGCGGCCGAGGAAGCGGCGCAGGACGTCGGGCTCGACGACCTGGACGGCGCTGTGGCCCCGGACGGCGGAGGAGGCCTTGTCGCGCAGGTCGGCGTCGGTGAGGCCGTCCCGGGAGACCGCGACGACCCGGGTGTCCGCGCCCAGGTGGCCGTCGCGGTCCAGGAGGTAGAGGGAGGGGAGCAGTTTACGCATGGACAGGTCACCGGTTCCGCCGAAGACCACCAGGTCGGTGGGGCTGGGCGCGGGCTGCTGCGGCATTCGGTGGGCTCCTGCGGGAGGGGGACGTGCGAGGGGTGGAACGGGGGTGGCGGGGGTGTGGGGGGAGACCGCCGCACGGGGCGGGGGGCGCTGTCCAGAGGCTTGCGGTCCGGTTTCGACCTTAATCCCACTATGGTAAAAATCCAAGCACACTTCCTAACATTAATTTACATAAGTGCACGACCTTCAAGCCACACCGTCGAGTGAATGGTTGAATGAGGCATGGCCAGAACCCCCGGACGCTTGTCCTCCACCGCCACCAGCGGACACATCCTGGAGATGATCCGCACCGGCAGCGCCACCAGCCGCTCCGAGATCGCCCGGGCGACGGGGCTCTCCCGGCCCTCCGTGGCCCTGCGGGTCACCGAGCTGATGGACGGCGGACTGGTGACGGAGGGGACCCGCGCGGCCTCCAGCGGGGGCCGCCCGCCCACACTCCTGGAGTTCAACGCCTCCAGCGGACTGATCCTCACCGCGGCCCTCGGCATGGTCCGCAGTCAGGCGGCGGTGTGCGACCTCGACGGCCGGGTGCTCGTACGGGCCCCCGGCTCGCCCCGGATGGAACAGGGGCCGGACACCACCGTGCCCTGGCTCCTGGACACCTGGTCGGAGCAGATCGCCGGGCTGGGCCGCTCCCCCGAGGAGGTGCGCGGGGTGGGCATCGGGCTGCCCGGCACCGTGGAGTTCCACGCGGGGCGGGCCGAGGACCGCCCGTTCCTCGGCAAGTGGGCGGGCGTGGCCCTGGGGCCGCTGGTCGCCGAGCGCTTCCCCGTCCCGGTGATGGTCGACAACGACGTGAACGTGATGGCGCTCGGGGAGCACATCGCGGGCGGGCACGGCCACACCGACGACATGGTGTTCGTGAAGGTCTCCACGGGGATCGGCGCCGGGCTGGTCTCCGGCGGGCGTCTGCTGCGCGGCGCCCTGGGCGCGGCCGGGGAGATCGGCCACGTCCCCGTGCGCGACGGGGGCGGCCTGCCGTGCCGCTGCGGCAACACCGACTGCCTGGAGGCGGTGGCGGGCGGGCGCAGGCTGCTGGTCCAGGCCGCCGAGCGGGGCCGCGAGGCGGCCGGGCTCCAGGAGCTGGTGGCGCTGGCGGCGGAGGGCGACCCGGTGGCGGTCACGCTGGTGCGCGAGGCCGGGCGGCGGCTGGGCGAGACCCTGGCGGGCGCGGTCAACCTGCTCAACCCGGAGCTGATCGTGCTCGGCGGAGACCTCTCGGAGGCCTACGACCACCTGGTGGCGGGCGTGCGCGAGGTGGTGTTCCAGCAGTGCACCGCCCTGGCCACCCGCCAGCTGAGGATCGTGGCGAGCACGCTGTGGGACGACGCCGGCGTGCGCGGCTGCGCGGCGATGGTCAGCGAGGAGATCCTGTCGCCGGAGGCCGTGAACGGACTCCTGGCCGGTTAGGTCGTGTTTTTTGGATCATTCCGCGCTCACGACCACCAGGCTGCCTCTCACTGCGCCGATGAAGCTCGGACAGCCAAACCCGGGCGGGCCCCCGCTGTGCGACACTGCGGAGCTTGCGTAGCAGCGCACAGTAGGGGCAGCTTCACTCATCGTCTTGCGAGAGATTGCCGGGCCCCCGCTGTGCGAGGCTGCGGAGCTTGCGTAGCAGTGCACAGTAGGGGCGACGGCCGATCGCATCGATGGCGGCTCCGCCGCCACCAGCGAAAGCATCCAAAAAACACTCCCTAGCGCCGTTGTCCACAGGCTGTGGACAACGGATGTTTACCCGGATCAGGGCCGGGCAAGCGGTAGGAAGGACGAACCGTCGATCCTGCCCCCATCTGTCCTGACCTGCGAAGGCGCCGTGCCCGCGAGCGCCCCCTCCGTCATGACACTTGACAACGAGTACCGAACTGCCGAATAGTCACGCACCCGAGTACCGGCTGGCACTCGAACACCCTCCGTCACCCCCGCACCCGCCGCCCCCGTCGACACCGTGGCCATGTCCCGTGCGGACCACCGCCCGGAAAGGTCTCCCGTACACATGCTGCTCGAAAACCCCGCCGTGCTCGTCGTGATCGGCGCCGGTATCAGCCTCGTGACCAGCGTGGTCGTGACCGCGCTGCACTCCCGGCAGATCCGCCGCGCCGAACTGCGCACCGGCACACGCACCTCGGCCCGCAACCTCACCAGCGCCTTCATCGCGGAGCGCGACGGCGACGGCGACGGCGACGGCACCGACTTCCTGCGCGAGGCCGAACTCACGGTCATGTCGATGACCGACCGCAAGGCCCGCGAGCGGCTCAGCGAGGTCGTCCGCCTGCTGCGCGAGCACGACCTGCCCGAGGTCCAGCAGCTGAGCGGGGTCGGCGCCGCCTCCGCCAAGCGGGTCCTGTGCGACCACGCGCTGGAGGTGCTCGGCGCCCACCTGCGCGCGGACCGCCTGCCGGAGGTGCCCGCCCTGATGCGCAAGATGCTCAGCGTGGAGGAGGAGGCCCTGAGCATCCACTCCGGCGAGGCCCCCAGACCCAGCGCGCCCATCGAGAAGAGCCCGGTCACCCCGCGTCCGCGCCACACCGGCACGGCCAAGGCCGCCGGTGGCTCCGGAGGCACCGCCCGCAAGACCACCAAGAGCACGAGGACCGGCGCCAAGCCGAGCGGTAAGGGCCGTACCGCGACCGCCACCGCCGAGGGGACCGAGAAGAAGGAGAACGAGAAGGAGAGCGGTTTCTGGGACGACTGATCCCACCGTTTCGGACAGCGCTTCTCCCCTGGGCCGCAGGCGCTCCCGAACACGGACAGAGTGGGAGATTCAGCCCGAATGGTGTCTCATCAGCAGTAATCCACTCTTCCCCGGCGCGTCGGACGTGGTTCCGAAGGGAACAGATGAGACAGTCGGGCAGGAAAGCCGCAGACTACTGCCACCCGGGCAAGGAATTGTACGGCGCAATTGTGGTCAGGAACCGCGCGCATGGACAACCCGAGCACGCACTCAGCGAGAACTTCACCTAGGATCACTGCCACGCGCGGGTTCCGGTGTACTTGGCAACCCCTGTCCGCTGGTGTCCCGGCTTTCCCCCCGGCCTTGGGACTCCCCCTCGGCGACTTTTCGGTCAGGATTCCGGTCTGCCCGCGTGTTTCCCCCGCGCGACCCCCGCCCTCCCCCGGACTCGGACGCGTGACCCACCAGGGTCGGTGTCCAGCCGTTGGCACGCCCAGCCGTCCGAACTCACCGAGATTGTCACGATGCCCGCTGACGAGAACTCCGCCGATTCCGGCGCGGACCAGACACCACACGAGAACTCCGAGCCCTCCCAGGTCGAGGGTGCTGAGGGGACTGCGGCGGACTCCGCCGAGTCGGACTTGGAAGGACGGGACGTGATGCGGAACGAGCCGGAAGAGACCGGATCCGACGCGACTGGCGAGCCCACTGGCTCCGATGCCGCCGACGAGCCCACCAAGCCCGAAGCGCCCACCGGGGAGGCTTCGGCCGAACACGAGCCCGCAGCCGACGCGGACGACGCGACCGAAGGGGACGACCGGCCGGAGACCGTCGTCATCGACGTCGACGCGCCGGTCACCACCGGGGGGTCCGGCCGGGAGGAAACCGCCGAGGCCGACTCCGACTCCGACGAGCCCTCCGAGGAGCGTCCGAACGGGGACGCGCCGGAGGACGGGGAGAAGGCCGGGGACGACGAGGCCGTCAACGCGGCCGCGCCGGTACCGGACGCGGACGACACGGACACCTCGGAGCCGGAGGCCGGGGAGGCCGCCGGAACCAGGGACGGGGACTCCCCGGAACCGGACGCTTCCGAAGGCGGGGACGACGCCGTCGACGCGACCGCCGCGGCGCCGGTCACTCCGGAGCCGGGCGCCAAGGGCGGAGACGGCCCGGAAGACGCTTCCGAGAACGGCGTCGCCGCGGTGGCGGCGGTCAAGGGGAACAAGCGTAGGCGCAGCCGCCTGCGCAGGGCCGTCATGTGGACCTCGGCCTCCCTGGCCCTGGTCCTGGTGGTCGGGGTGGGCACCGCCTACGCCTACTACCACTCCCTGCGCTCCGACATGGTGCAGCACGACATCGAGGCCCTGCTCGGAGACGAGGAGCGGCCGGACAAGATCAGCGACGCCGTCAACATCCTCTTCATCGGATCGGACGGCTACGAGGAGGACAGCCCCGCCTACTCGACCGAGTTCGAGGGCGAGCGCTCGGACTCCCTGATGCTCGCGCACATCTCGCCCGACAAGCGCGTCTCGGTGGTCAGCTTCCCGCGCGACTCTCTGGTGCAGCTGCCCGAGTGCGACGCCTACGGCCAGACCGAGGGCACCTACGGCTACTTCGGCATGATCAACGCCGCGATGTACCACGGCGGACCGCCCTGCGTGGTGAGGACGATCGAGACCCTCACCGACATCCGGGTCGACCACTTCGTCCACCTGAGCTTCGCGAGCTTCCGCGACGTCGTGAACGCCATCGGCGGGGTGGACATGTGCATCCCCGAACCCATGGAGGACCGCCGGTCGAAGCTCAGCCTCGACGCCGGTGACCAGACCCTGGACGGCGACCAGGCGCTGTCCTTCGTCCGCGCCCGCTACGACATCGGCGACGGCGGCGACATGGGGCGCATCGACCGGCAACAGATGTTCCTGGCCGCACTCGCGGACCAGGTGACCAGCAGCGACGTGCTCAGCAGCCCGTCCAAGCTCAACGGCATCCTCCAGGCGGTGGCCCAGCACAGCGCCACCGACGGCGAGCTGTCACTGGACCGGATGCTCTCCATCGCGGTCACCATGGCCGACGTGGACCTGTCCGACATCGAGTTCCACACCGTTCCCTGGTACCAGGCGCCCTACGACCCCAACCGGGTCATGTGGCACGAGGAGGAGGCCGCCGAGCTGTTCTCCGCCGTACGCGAGGACCGCCCGCTGCCCGCGCTGCTGGCCGACGACGCGCCCGTGCCGCAGGAGTCGCCCATGGACGAGCCCACCCCGGTCGATCCGAGCCCGGAGGGCAACGCGGAGGAGACCGAGGCCGGCGCCTCCACCGAACCGTCCGCGCGCCCGGGCGAGGGCCGCGACGCCACGTCCAACCCCTGCCAGGACGGCCTCGGCTTCGGCACCGGCGAGGACGACTGGTAGACCGACCCGTCCCCACACGGAGAAGGGGCCCCCGTCGCGATCAGCGACGGGGGCCCCTTCATGCCCCTGGCAGGGCAGGTGCCTCGGGCGGCGGGAACTCTGACTTTCCGTTGGTACGTGCCGGGAAACCCCCACAGTCCCCACTGGCACCACGGTCAACGAAGGTGGTTCCGCTCACCGCCCGAGGCGTGGTGCGCCCGCCACGACCGACGGGCGCACGTTCGTGGACCTACAGTCCGAGCGGCAGCTGGACGGGCAGGTCACCGGTGGGCAGCTCCTCGGTGGGCAGCTCGGAGGCGAGGGGCAGCGGGCCGACCTCGGGCTGGCCCAGCTCGGGCAGGCCCTGGACGTCGACCAGGCCGCCGGTGGACTCGCTCGCCCCACCGGCCAGGTCGACGACGTCACCGGCCTCCATGCTGCCGACCTTCTCGCCCAGACCGGCGACACCGTGGAGGCCACCGTCGAGGGCCGGCTCCAGGCCGTCGACACCGGACATCGGCAGGGTCTCCTCGATCCCCAGGCCGCCGACCGCGCCACGGACGTCGCCCACGGTGCTGGTGACGGCCTCCTCGGTGGCACCCACCACCTGGAGCTCCGAGGGGGCGGACATCGGCAGGGTCTCCCTGACGTCCTTCGGCAGCAGGGTGGTCACACCGCCGGTGAGGTCGGCGTTCTCGCCCGCGTCCAGGCCGACCGGCTCGCTCAGCGGAACGGTCTCGCCCAGCTGCTGCTTCACGTCGAGGTCGTCCAGGCCGACCACGTCGAGGCCGGGCTGGTGCAGGCCCTCCTGCGCCCGGGTGCCCAGCTCGGTGACGGTGTCCTCGACGACGGAGGCGCTGGGAGCGCTCATCGACACGGGGAGGCCGCCGCCCCCGAGGCCGTCGAGCAGGCCGGTCCCGCCGAGCAGCATGGAGATCGGGTCGACCGCGCCGCCGGCCTCGCTCAGCGGGAGGGTCTCCGTCGCCGTTCCGAGGTCCAGCGGACCGACGTTGCCCGCGTTGTCCTGGCCGGTCGTGATCGGGGCGTCGGTGCTGACGGTGTCACCGACGACGGTACCGACGGGGTTGTTCTGGTGCTGGATGTCGGGCTGGGCGGAGATCTCGCCGGGCTGGACCTTGACCAGGTCACCGAGGGGCGTGGCGACACCCTCGGTCAGGACGTTGGGGACCTGGTTGCCCAGTTCACCCAGGGGGAGGGCGTCCGTGGCACCGCCGAGCGTGTCGGCTCCGGCGACACCGGCGCCGAGGGCGACGAATCCGGCGGTGCCGGCGGCCACCAGCAGGGTCCGAGCAGAGGTACGGGCGGTGTGGAACATGTGAGTCCTTCCGGAGTGAGCGTGTGTTCTGTTCGAGGGGCGCGACGGAGCGGGTGTCGTGCTCCGTCGCGTCGGACCGTCTCCCTGGCCAGGGGCGTCGGTCCTGAGGGTGGTACGGGCGAGCTCTCCGGTCGGTGAACCCCTGCGTCCCTGGTGCGGGCGAGCGGGTTCGATCCGGATTCAGTCGGTCGGTCTGGCGGACCACCGGCTGACGTGAACCTCGCGTTCGAGGTGCGGGGTTCACGTCAACCCCCAGAAGGTCACCGAGTGCTGGTGCCGCTGGGAAGGGTGTGGCTGGAGAAGCCGTGCCGGGCTGATCGCGTGCGGCGCGGGACGCTCAGGGCGTACGGGCGCGGGACGCGGTCCGGTGGTCCGCTAGTCCGGGGAGAAGGTCGGCTCGTCGGCGGACTCGGCGGGAACCGAGCGCAGGACGTGCCGGGCGGCCTCGAACAGGCCGGGGGCGGGCGCCGGGGCGCCGGTGACGGGCAGGAACCCGGCGACGGCGGGCGCGAAGGCGGTACCACCGGACGCGGGGGCGGTGCCGCCCGCGATGGTGGTGAGCGCCTCGGTGGAACGGGGGGCGGTGTCGGCGGACCGGTCGCGCTCGGTGGCGTCCTCGGCCGGGTGGTCGACGGAACCGCGCTCCCGGGCCGCGACCAGGGCGTCGGCGGCGGGCCGTTCGGCCACCGCACGCTGCTCCTCCGGGGCCTCGGCCCCGGTCTCGCGGTCCTGACGGTCTTCGGCGGCGGGGTCGTCGCCCTCGGGGGCCTGCGCGGGTTCGGTGACCCGCGCGGGGGCCGGGGCGACCAGTTCGGACAGCTGGTCGGGGTGCGGAAGGGAGGTCTCCCGGACCGCGTCCCGGACCTGCTGGACGGGGGCGGAGGCCTCGGTCTCGACCGCACGCGCGGCCTCCGAGGCGCCGTCCACCGCCTCCGTGGCGTGCTGGGTGGCCCGCTCACCCACGGTGGTGACCGCTCCGCCGAGTGAACCGCCGAGCGTCTCGGTGCCCGTCACCAGTCCGGAACCCACCACACCGGCGGTGAGGGGGTTCTCGGTACCGGGCAGCTCCGAGGAGTGCGCCGGGGCGGCGGAGACGAGCCACACGGTGAACAGGACGCCGGTGAGCAGACCGGCGAGCGTGAGGGCCCGTCGGACCGGTTCCGGGCACACGGCGAGGCGGACGCCGATGGCGCCGACCGTACCGTGGTATCCAGACACCGGGGCTTCCTTCCGCCGTGTGAGCCGGTCCGCTCCGGTGGGTCACCGGGGGAGGAGGGGCTCGTGGTGTTCGTGTGGGAGGCACCCCGGAACCTGGGGGTGCGGGGGAGGCAGCGGCGCGAGGTCACAGAGTGCCTTCCTGCGCCAACTGAACGTGACGTTAGCATGAATTGCCGGGCCGCTGTCCTCGATTCCAGGGGAATTCCCGGCCGCTCGAACAAGCTTCCTAACAGCAAGATGTGGCAAACCGGGAAAAAACCAACGACAATTCGAGTATTAGCCCTCAACCCCTCAACGGCTCTGCGGAGGTTGAACCACACATGACCAAGATCCCCCAGAGCCATCGGTGGTCCCCGAAGTCCCTGGACGAGCTCCTCGCGGATGTGCACTCCCAGATGAACCCGGGGCTCTCCGCTCAGGGGAGGATGCACTCTCTGCTCCAGGCGGTCCTGGACATCGGTGGCGATCTGGACCTGGCGACCGTACTGCGGCGGCTCACCGAGGCCGCCGCCCACCTGGCCGAGGCCAGGTTCGCCGGGCTGGGCGTGATCGGTGAGGACGGCGGTTTCACCGAGTTCATCCCGGTCGGGTTCACCCAGGCGCAGGCCGAACGGATCGGGCGGTTCCCGCACGGCAAGGGCGTGCTCGGCACGCCCTCGTTCGAGCAGGCCACGCTCCGCCTCTCCGACCTGCGCGACCACCCGGACTTCGGCGGGTTCCCGGAGGGCCACCCGAGGATGTCGAGCTTCCTCGGGGTGCCGATCCAGGTGCGCGGCGAGGTGTTCGGCAACCTCTACCTGACCGAGAAGGAGAACGGCGGGGAGTTCGACGAGGAGGACGAGACGATCGTGACCGCGCTGGCCACCGCCGCCGGTGTGGCCATCGAGAACGCCCGCCTGTACGAGGAGACCCGGCTGCGCGAGCGGTGGCTGGCCGCCTCGACGGAGATCACCACCCGGCTGCTGTCGGGGGCCGACACCGACGAGGTGCTGGCCTACATGGCCGCCCAGGCCAGGGAGATCGCCCGCGCGGACACCGCCGTCGTGATGCTGCCGGATCCGCACGCGCGCGGTCACCTGTTCGCGGAGTTCGCGGACGGGCCGATCGCCCAGGAGATCCTGGGGACCCCGGTGGAGATCCAGGACTCCGCCTGCGGCTGGGTGTACGAGTCGGGCGAGGCCGAGACCATCCCCGACCTGCGCCAGGCCAACTGCCCCATGCTCACCCACCGCGGCTACGGCCCCGGGCTGCTGGTGCCGCTGGGCACCCCCGGCAACACGCGCGGGGTCCTGCTGCTCGGCAAACTCTCCGACAGGGCGCCGTTCGACTCCAACATCAGACGCATGCTGAACTCCTTCTCCGTCCAGGCGGGGGTGGCTCTGGAGCTGGCCGAGGCCCGGCGGGACAGCGAGCGGATCGTGGTCCTGGAGGAGCGGGACCGGATCGCCAAGGACCTGCACGACGTGGTGATCCAGCGGTTGTTCGCGTCCGCGATGACCCTCATGAGCACGGTCCGGCTGATCAGCTCCACGGAGGCAGGGGAACGGGTCCAGAGCACCATCGACGAGCTGGACAGCACGATCCGGGAGATCAGGTCGACCATCTTCGACCTCCAGCACCCGCCGAGCAGGAGGGACACCTCGCTGCGTGAGCAGATCCTGCGGTTGGCGGAGAACACCGCGCACAGCCTGGGCTGCCACCCGGGGGTGAGCCTGGACGGGCCGATCGACGCGTCCGTCCCCGACGAGGTGGGCGAGCAGCTGCTGGCGGTCCTGGGGGAGGGACTGACCAACGTCGCCCGGCACGCCCGCGCCACGGAGGTGCACGTCTCGGTGACGGTGGAGGAGCGGTCGGCCACCGGCCGCCCCACCACCCTGATCCTGACCGTCACCGACAACGGGGTGGGGCTTCCCGAGGAGGGCCGCCGCAGCGGCCTGCGCAACCTGGAGCAGCGGGCCCGTGCCCTGGGCGGAGAGTTCAGCGCCGGTCGGGGCGAGGACGGCGGGACCGTGCTGGTGTGGCGGGTTCCGGTGGCGGGGGCCGACTCGCAGGGGTGAGGCCGGAGGCCAGGACATGACGCGGCGGCCCGGCCCGGTTCCCCGGGACCGGGCCGCCGCGTCGGCCGGAACCCGTGAACGGGCTCAGGCGGTACCGAGCGCCTCGGTGGGGTGCTGGGCGGCGGCCCGCAGGGCCGGTACGATCCCGGCGACCGCCCCGATGGCCACCGTCGCGACCACCGCGCCCGCCCCCGCCCACCAGGGCAGGGAGACCGGCCAACCGCGCAGCAGCGCGTACCCCGCCGTGGCGAGGGAACCCAGCAGCACCCCGAACACCCCGCCCAGCGCGGACAGGGCCATCGCCTCCACCAGGAACTGCCCCCTGATGTCGCGACGGGTGGCGCCCAGGGCGCGCCGCAGACCGATCTCGCCCCGGCGCTCCAGCACGGAGATGACCATCGTGTTGGCCACCCCCACCCCGCCCACCAGCAGGGCCACCCCGCCCAGACCGAGCAGCAGCCCCTGGAAGGTCTGGTCGGCGGCCTGCTGGGCCTCCAGCGCGTCCGACGGGCGGGACACCTTGACCTCGTTCGGGTTCTCCGGGTTGGCGTTGCGGCCCACCTCGTCCCGGACCCGCTCCACGTGCTCGGGGTCGACCCGCACGTACACCGTGGAGGCCTCGCCCTTGGCGCCCAGTACCTCCTCCGCGATCTCCTGGCCGACCAGCGCAGCGCTGTCCAGCTCCGGCGCCAGCTCCGCCCGCTCCAGCACGCCGACCACGGAGAAGTAGGTGTCACCGATGAGCACCAGCGTGTCCGGGGTGATCCGGTCGATCCCCAGTCTCCCGGCCGCCGAGGCGCCGAGCACGACCGCCGGGTGGTCGGAGGTGGCCCCGTTCAGCCACGTGCCCACGGCCACCTCGGCGCGGACGGCCTCCAACAGGTCGAGGTCCGCCCCGTAGGCGGAGATTCCGCCGGACTCGGCGCTCGGAACGAGGTCGCTCCGGTAGACGTTGGTCCCGCTCACCTGCTCCACCTGCGAGGTGTGCTCCACCTCCGGCATCCGGCCGATCCGTCCGCGCGCCTCCTCGGGAAGCGTGGCGGCCTCACCGAACAGGTCGTCGCCCGGCGCGACGGACACCAGGTTGGTGCCCAGCCGGGCGATCCGCTGGTCGAGTTCTGCCTGGCCGGAGGAGGAGACGCCGACCACCGCGACCATCGCCGCGATTCCGATGGCGATACCCAGGGCGGACAGCACCACGCGGGTGGGCCGGGCGCGCAGCCCGCTCGACCCGGTCCGCAGGCGGTCGACCAGGGAGAGCCGGGCGGGGCGGAGCGGTGATCGGCGGTCGCGCCACCGCCGAAGGAGCCCCCTCACCGGCCCGCCTCCGCCCAGTTCCGGGTGTCTTCCGAGCCCGGGACGGTGTCCGGTGTCGGAGAGTCCTTCGAGGTCTGTGGGTCAGTCGAGGTCCGGGAGTCGCCCGTTCCCCGTGAGGCACCCGTGTCCGCGACCACACGACCGTCGCGCACCTCCACCCGGCGCGGCAGGGAGGCGGCCAGCTCGCGGTCGTGGGTGATCACCACGACGGTCACCCCGTCCTCGTTCAGCTCCCGCAGCACCCGCATCACGGCCTCGCCCGAGGCGGTGTCCAACGCCCCGGTGGGTTCGTCGGCCAGGAGCAGCGGCGGGGAGCCCACCACGGCCCGCGCGATCGCCACCCTCTGCTTCTGCCCGCCGGAGAGCTCGTGCGGCCGGTGGCGGGCCCGGTCCGCCAGCCCCACCCGTTCCAGGGCCCTGCGGGCCCGCCGCACCCGGGTCCGGGCGGGCACACCGGCGTACAGCAGGCCGTCGGCCACGTTGTCCACGGCGTACACGTTGGGCGCCAGGTGGAACTGCTGGAAGACGAACCCGATCGTCCGCGCCCGGAGCGCGGCGAGCTGGTCGTCCCCGAGTTCCCCGACGTCGTACCCGAACACGCGCACGCTCCCGGAGGTCGGGGCGTCCAGGGTGCCGAGCAGGTTGAGCAACGTGGACTTCCCCGACCCCGAAGGGCCGACGATCGCGAGCATCTCCCCGCGCTCGACGCGCAGGTCCACCCCGTCCAGCGCGCGTACGCCGCCCGGATAGTGGCGGCTCACCCCGGTGAACTCCACGGCGGTCATTCGGGAACCACCACCTCGGTGCCCGCGTCGACGCCGTCACCGGTCACCTCCACCAGGCCGTCGGTGAACCAGCCGGTCTCCACCGGTACGTCCCGCACCGACCCGTCGCCGTCCACCACGGACAGCCCGTAGCCGCCGCCGGAGAGGGCGATCAGCGCCCCCACGGGAGCGGCGAGCACGTCCTCGCGCGAATCCCCCTTCGCGAGGACCTTGACCGGTGCCTGGTCCAGGAAGCCCTCGGCCCCCTCGGCGTCCGCGTCCAGGGAGACCAGCACCTCCACGGTGGGCGACCCGCCGCCCCCGCCGGGTTCCTCGTCCTCCTCCACCTGGGCCACGTCGCCCACGGACTCCACCTCTCCGGTGACCGTCTGGCCGTCCGGCATCTCCACGGTGACCTCGTCGCCCTCGTCGACGAGGTCGCGATCGCCCACCTTCAGGTCGACCCGGACGACCTTGTGGGTGGACGCGGTGGTGACCAGCGGGGTCGCGGGACCCACGCTCTCGCCCACCGCCGCCTCGTGCCCGGTCACCCGGACCGGACCGGAGGTGTACCAGATCTGGTCCGGCTCGACCGTACCGGTGACCTCCATGCCGTCGGTGTCCTTCTGCCAGCGCTTCACCGCCTCGGCGGTGAGCCACGTGAACTCGTCGTCGACGGTGAAGCCGCCGTACCCGAGTTCGGCGAGCGCCTGCTCGAACTGGCGCACGTCCGGGCCCTTCGAGCCGGGCTCCAGGGTCCGGTAGGCGGGCTTGTCGCCCCGCAGCAGGATCACCGGGCGGCCGTCGATCTCCCAGACCCGCTGCCCGGCGGAGCGTTCGGCCCCCTCCTCGGGGAGCCAGGTGAGCACACCGTCGGAACGCGCGAAGAACGAGCCCCCGCCCGCGTACCCGAGGACGCCGTCCAGCCGCTCCTCACGCAGGAGGGTGGTGCGTTCGACCGAGGCGGTGGCGGCGGGCGCGGTGGTCTCCTCCTCCTTGGCGGCCTGGGGCCAGCCCCAGACCGTCACCGCCGCCCCGGCGCACAGGACCACGAGGCTCAGCAGTGCCGCCGCCAGCCAGACGAACCCCCTCCCCCTGCGGGGCCGTGGCCGCTCGGCGTCGTCGGTCTCCTCCTCCGGAAGGAGGTCGGTGTCCGCGCTCACGAGTCGCCCTCGGTCCCGGGCTGGAAGTCGACGCCGCCCTCTTCGGCGCCGCCTTCTTCGGTGCTGCCCCCTTCGGAGCCGCTACAGGTGCTGATGGCCGCCATGTGCTCGTCGTCTTCGGGCATGACCGGAAGCGACAGCCCCATGCCGCGCTCGGGGTCCTCGACGTCGATGCCGTGCTCCCGCAGGCACTCGGCCATCTCCAGGTCGGCCTCGAACTGCTCCTCCTCGGTGGGCGCGTTCTCGTCCACGGGGAGGAGCTCCTCGCACTCCTGCATGGCCGCCAACATCTCGTCGTCGGGCTCCTCCAGGCCGGGGAGGGCGATCACGCCGCTGTCCGGGTCGGGGTCGGGCATGTCGAAACCGGCCTCGCGCATGCAGGCGGCGTAGTCCAGCATCGCCTCGTCCATGGACTTCTCGGGGGCGGCCTCCGAGTCCGCCGCCTCGTCCCCGCCGGAGGCCCCGCAGCCGGTGAGCAGGAGCCCGGCCGCCGCCGTGGCCACGGCGGCGAGGGTGAGTGAACGCATGAGGTCCTCCTTGGTCGGGCGCCGGATGAGCCGACGCCGCTGGTGGGTGCACAGCACATGTCAGCGGGACCGCGGTTAGCCGGTGGTTAGGGTCCTCCGGGTTCTGAGGCCCCCGGTTCCCCGCTCGTTGGGGGGTTTCGCGGGGTTAACCTCGGCCTAACCGGGCGGTGGATAGTGCTTGTCGGTCGGGAACGCCGACGGCCGGAGTTCAGGGGCGAGGGGAACGCATGCGCATTCTGGTGGTGGAGGACGAGCCGGACCTGGCGGAGACGGTGGCCGAGGGGCTGCGCGGTGAGGGCATGGCGGTGGACGTGTGCCACGACGGCGACACCGGCCTGGAGATGGCCACCGTGCACGACTACGACGTCGTCGTCCTGGACCGCGACCTGCCGGTGCTGCACGGAGACCAGGTGTGCCTGCGGATCGCGGAGGACCCCGGGGTGCAGGCCCGCGTGCTGATGCTCACCGCCGCGGGCGGGCTGGAGGACAGGGTGGACGGGCTCGACCTGGGCGCCGACGACTACCTGGCCAAGCCCTTCGCGTACCTGGAGCTGGTGGCGCGGGTCCGGGCACTGGGCCGCCGGGCGCGTCCGGCGGCGCCTCCGACACTGAGCCGGGCGGGTCTGGTGCTGGACACCACCCGGCGGACCGCGTCCCGTGACGGGCGGGTGCTCTCCCTCTCCCCCAAGGAACTGGGGGTGCTGGAGGAGCTGCTGCGCGCGGACGGTGCGCCGGTGACCGCGACCCACCTGATCGAGAAGGTGTGGGACGCCCACCTGGACCCGTTCAGCGGGGTGCTGAAGGTGGTGGTGCACGGGCTGCGCCGCAAGCTGGGCGCTCCCGCGGTGATCGAGACCGTCCCCGGCCACGGCTACCGGATCTGACGTGGCCGCCGCATCCATGGCCGTGCCACGACGCTGGCTGAGCCGGTTCACCAGCCTGACCCTGCGCACGAAGCTGGCCCTCGTCTACACGGGGGTCTTCGCCCTCGGCGGGGCGCTGCTGCTCTCCGCCAACTACGCGATGGTCTCCGCGAGTCTGGAGATGCGGGGGGTCGAGCTGTCCACGACGGCGGCGCTGCCCACCGGCGATCCGTCCGAGACCCTCGTCGTCCCGGCCCCGACCGTTCCCGCGCCGACCGGGGAGACCGGGGAGACCGAGGAGACCGAGGAGTCCGGGGAGGCGGCTCCGACCACCGGCTGGGCGGAGACCGAGGCCGAGCCCCTGGCCCTTCTCGTGGACGACTACCAGGTGGGGGTGTTGTCGGACCTGCTCATGAACTCGGTGCTGATCCTCCTGGGTGTGACCCTGTTGGCGGCGCTGGCCGGGTGGGTGATCGCGGGCGGGCCGCTCCGGCGGTTGCACCGCGTGACCGACGCGGCGCGCACACTGTCCGAGCACGACCTGCACAGCAGGTTGGACCTGAGGGGGCCCGACGACGAGTTCCGGGAGCTGGGTGACACGTTCGACGGGATGCTGTCCCGGTTGGAGCGGGCCTTCGACTCCCAGCGCCGTTTCGTCTCCAACGCCTCGCACGAGCTGCGCACGCCGTTGTCGGTGCAGCGTGCCGCGCTGGAGGTGCCGTTGGCCCAGGACCGGGTCCCGGACGATCTGCGGCCGACCTTCCGTCGGGCGCTGGACTCGGTGGCGCGCAGCGAGGCGCTGATCAGCGGACTGCTGTTGCTGGCCCGCTCGGATCGCGGACTGGCGCGGACCGAGGAGGTGGACCTGGCCGAGGTGGTTCACGGTGTGGTGGCCCAGCACGCGGGGGCGGCCGAGGCGGAGGGGGTGGATCTGCGGGTGGACGCGGAGTCCGCTGCGGTGGACGGCGACCCGGTCCTGTTGGAGCACCTGGCGCGCAACCTGGTGGAGAACGCCGTTCGGTACAACACGGCGGACGGGTGGGTGGAGGTGCGGGTGCGCACGGCCGCGGGCCGCACGGTGCTCAGGGTGACCAACACTGGAGCGGCAGTGAGTGACGCGGAGGAGCTGTTCGAGCCCTTCCATCGGGGAGACGCGGCCCGTCTGCACCGGGACCGCCCCGGGACCGGGCTCGGGCTGTCCATCGTCCGTTCGATCTCCACGGCGCACGGTGCCAAGGCCACCGCGAGGGCACGTCCGGAGGGGGGTCTGGTGGTCACCGTGGGTTTCCCGGAGCTCTGAGTCGGGGACGGTGCGTGTCCCAAGGGTTCCGCAACGCCGACTTCCCCGGTTCCGAGGTGCGAGGATGACGCGGTGAACTGCGGTGGGACGGTCGCGGGGACGCAACTCACCGTGACGAAAATACGCAACGAAAGCCGACCCCCACCGCTGGGGCGGTCCCGGCGGCGGCCGCCGAAACGTTTCTCGACCGGGTTGTCCACAGGCTGGGGGCAAAAACAGGTCCGGCCACTCCTCATCGGCTTACAGGCGATGACGAGAACCTGAATGTGGAGAGGGAACCGTGGTTACTGTGGAGTCATCTCGTTGCACCCCCAGGTGACGGAGGACCCCTCGATGCGTTGTGGAAACTGCGGACGGGGTCAGTCCGTTGCGGTGATCAGGCCTGGCAGCTCTCTGATCGACTCGATGACCCAGTCCGCTTGAGCGCGCACCTCCGGCTAATCCGCCCACAGGTATCCCCAGGGGCCGCGACGGATCAGCGCCGACCGCAGCCCGGCTTCACGAGCGGGAAGAACATCGTTGTCACGGTGGTCACCGACATACACGATCTCCTGGGGTTCCCCGGGGCCATGGCGATGACGCGGGCGAAGAAGTCGGGGTCGGGTTTGGCCACGCCCCACTGTCCGGACGTGGCGATGGCCTCGACAGGAAGGTTCAACTCTTGGAGGAGCTGTGCAGCACGGTCCGGGACTCCACGTTCCCCGGCCCCGGGCACCTCCTCTTTCCCGGCCCCGAATGGGTCGCACTCCTGCGTACGAGCTAAGGCCACACCGGCAGTCTGATCCCAGGAGGACCCCGCCCCTACGTCCCCTGTGTCCCCTCCGGCGCCTTCGCCCCCTCGTCGGTGGAGGGCACGGTCAACAGACGGATCCCGTGCGCCGCGACCACCGCGCACCCCAAGGCGACTACTCCACCGAGCCAACCGCCCGCGTAGGTCTCCCCCATGAGGGCCACCCCCACCACGGCGGCCGCGACCGGGTTGGCCAGCGTCGTGATGCCCAGCGGCGCCCCCAGGTCCATCCCCTGATAGGCGGCCTGCGCAAGGAGGAGCCCGAA
Organism: Nocardiopsis sp. iso_237; assembly: GCF_056173345.1. NCBI lineage: Bacteria > Bacillati > Actinomycetota > Actinomycetes > Streptosporangiales > Nocardiopsidaceae > Nocardiopsis > Nocardiopsis sp. iso_237. The sequence continues at coordinate 6,301,792 of NZ_CM149669.1, forward strand.
GACCGCGATCACCGCTGTCGCCGGGCTCGACGGGTGCGTGAGCCCGGCCAGCACACCCTCGTCGAAGGCCCACACGGCGGTCTTCACCGTCGCCGCCGAGACCCCGAAGGCCACCCCGGCCGCACCCGCGAGCAGGTAACTCCGCCAGGCCCGCGACGGCACCCGACCCGCGACCCACGCGACCGCGCCGAGCAGGACCACCGTCCCGACGCCCACCAGCGCCGCCCCTTCGTAGGACAGGACCCCGCCATGATCACCGGTGACGGTGACCGCCAGCAGCACCCCCAGCGCCACCATCGTGTACGCCGCGCCCCGCCACTCCGCGCGGCTCACCTTCCGGTGGGAGAGCCGCGCCGACCAGGGGATACCGAGGACCAGCACCAGCACGCCGAGGGGCTGCACGACGGTCAGCGGAGCGAAGCTCACCGCGGCCACCTGGAATCCGGCGCGGCCGCCGTTGAACACGAGGGAGATCCACCAGAGGGGGTGCCGGAGCAGCGCTCCGATCTGGTGTCCGCCGGTCAGTGGCTCGGGAACGCGGACGGCGAGTCTGCGCTGCGCGACGGCGGCCGCCGTGTACGCGCAACAGGACAGGACACCGAAGGCGACCCCGAGCCACAGACCGTATGACAAAGGGGACATACATCCCATGGTCCCCGAACGCGTCCCCTTGGTACAGGGGCATCAGGCCCGGGTTTCGGTGGGCAACGCCCCCCGGTAGAGAGCCGAGACCACTCCCTCGATGTCGGGCTCCCGAAGCGTCAGGTCGGCCACCTCGTGCTCCGCCGTGACCCGGGAGATCACCCGGGCCGGGTTGTCCGCGAGCTCCAGCCACTGGCGCGGCCCGTCCACCCGGACCGTGACGGCTCCCTCCACCTCGATCGCGGGCGCCGGTGCCACCAGGTCGACCACCAGCACGCGCGGGGTGGGAACGGTGGCGCGCAGCTCGGGCAGGTCCCCGTCGAAGGCCAGCCGCCCCTTGTCGATCACGATCACCCGGTCGCACAACCGCTCCACGTCCCCGAGGTCGTGCGTGGTGATGAGGATGGTGGTGCCCCGCTCCCGGTTGATCCGCAGCAGGAACTCCCGGATGGTCGACTTGCTGACCACGTCCAGGCCGATGGTCGGCTCGTCCAGCACCAGCAGCGGCGGGGCGTGCAGCAGGGCCGCCGTGAGGTCCCCGCGCATCCGCTGCCCCAGGCTGAGCTGGCGGACCGGGGTGTCCAGGAAGGGCTCCAGCTCCAGCAGCTCGGTGAGTTCGGCCAGCCGCTCCGCGTGGACGTCGGCGGGCACCCGGTACAGGTGCCGGGTGAGGCTGAGGCTGTCGCGCAGCGGCAGGTCCCACCAGAGCGTGGTGCGCTGGCCGAACACCACGCCGATGTCCCTCGCCAGGCGGGTGCGCTCGCGGGACGGATCCCTTCCGACCACCCGGACGCTCCCCGAGGTGGGGGTGAGGATGCCGGTGAGCATCTTCATGGTGCTGGACTTCCCGGCGCCGTTGGGCCCCAGGTAGCCGACGATCTCCCCACGCCGCACGGTGAAGGTCACGTCGCGGACGGCGCTCACGGTGCGCCGGGTACGGCGCAGGAAGGGGCCCTCGGAGACGACGAAGTCGCGGCCGAGCCCGGCCGCCTCGATGATCGGTTCGGCCTCGGAGACCTCGGAGGCCCCGGGGGCCTCTCCCGTCTCGGCGGCCACGTTGGTGGGTTCCTCTGTTCCTTCTGCGGTCATCGGTCAACTCCCGGTGGATCGGTAGTGGCGGAGCCCGAACCGCCACAGCAGCGCGGCTCCGGTGCAGGCGAGTACGGCGACGACCGGGCCCGCGTAGCGCAGGGCCTCCGGCATGCCGAGGGGGTCGGGTCGGTCGAGCACGAGAAGGGCGGGCTGCCAACTGACGAAGGCCAGCGGCACCACGTACGTCACCGAGCGGACGATCTCGCGGCCGTAGATCGCCAGCGGGTACTCGGTGAGCGCCTGCCCGCCGTAGGTGACCGAGTTGGCCGCCTCGCGGGCGTTCGCGACGAAGAACTGGAGGCAGGCGGTGGCCACCCAGATCGCGCCGCAGATCAGCACCCCGGACAGCATCATCACCGGGAGCAGGAGCACCCTGCCGGGCGTCCACTCCACGTCGACGTTGGCCAGCGCGATCCCCAGCACCACGAGGGCGGGGACGACCTTGCCGAGGCGGCGCGGGGAGAACTCGTCCGCCGCCAGCTGGACCAGCGGGGACACCGGCCGGACCAGCATGACGTCGAAGGAACCGGCGCGGATGTGCAGGCCGAGCCGTTCCACGGCCCCCATGAACATGTCAGCGATCCCGAAGGAGCTCGCCGCCAGCCCGAACACCATCAGTCCCTCGTACACCGTGAACCCGGACAGCGTCCCGGCGTGCCCGAACACGATCACCACCGCGCCGATCTGGGCGAGCACGCTCACCGCGACGGCCAGGGACATCAGGAGGAGGGAGGCCGGGTACTGGGCGAAGGCGCGCACCCAGATCCAGGCCAGCCGACGGTAGTCCTGGACCGGCCGGAGGACGGCCCCGGCGGCGCGGGCCAGCGGAGTCCCGGGCTCGCGGTCCCGTGTCGTCGTCTCAGCCACCCTGGATCACCACCCTGCGCGTCGCCCGGCCGGTCAGCCAGGCGGCGAACAGGAGCAGCGCCACCGCCCACCCCGCCTGCAAGGCCAACCCGCCGAGCACTCCCCCGCCCGGCAGCGAGTCCTTGCCGAGCAGGATCTCCGCCGGAATCTGCACCATCGACGCCCACGGCAGATACCGCAGCACGTCCGCGAGCGCGGGCGGGAACAGGGCCAGCGGCAGCAGCATCCCGGCCGCCACCGGGGCGACGAGGCCGCTCACCGTCCACAGCCCCCGGGTGTCCATCAGCCAGAAACCGCTCAGCGAGCACAGGTAGCGCAGCGCGAACCCGATCACGGCGGCCAGGACCGCCGAGAGAAGGACCGCCGCGGCCCGGACCGGGCCGCCCGGCAGGACCACGTCGAACAGGAGGAGGCCGACGCAGAAGGTGGGCACGCCACGGAAGAGGAAGGTGAACGTGGCCCGGCCGAGGTCCTCCGCCATCCACCAGCCCAGGAGGGAGACCGGGCGGAGCAGGTCCGTGGCCACGTCGCCGCCGCGCACGCGTTCCGCCAGGTCGAGGGAGGGCGCGGTGTTGACGATCATCGTGACGGCGATCAGCGCCTGACCGACGAACACCTGGGTGACGGCGTCACTGGCGTCGTAACCGTTGATCTCGGGGCGCGCGGCGAACACGGCCAGGAGCACCATCGCGTTGATCGCGCCGAAGACCGAGTTGGTGAGGGCGCCGGCGACGAGCGCGGCGCGATAGGTCGAGTGGCGGCGCAGCCCTCGGGCGTACACCGCTGCGTGGACCCGCAAGGGGGCACACTCCTTCCTGTCGTTCGGGGTCGGGGGTCGGGGTCGCGGGTCGGGGGTCGGGGGCCTTCGAGCGTCCGGGTTTCCCTGCCCCGTCGGGGCACCCGCGTCGGGTTCCGGGTCCGGGTCAGCTTCCGGTGGAGCGGTACCGGCGCAGGCCGAACCGCCACACCTGGGCGGCCACCAGCGCGAGGGCGACGGCCACGACGGGGCCGAGGAAGCGCAGGAACCCGGGCAGCCCCGTCGGGTCGGGCCGGTCCAGGAGGTGGAGCGCGGGCTGCCAGCTCACGAAGGCCAGCGGCACCACGTACGTCACCGACCGCACCAGGTCGCGCCCGTAGATCGCGATCGGGTACTCGGTGAGCGCCTGCCCGCCGTAGGTGACCGAGTTGGCCGCCTCCCGGGCGTCGGTGGCGAAGAACTGGAGACAGCCCGCGATCAGCCACACCGAGGTACAGACGGCCACACCCGAGGCCAGCAGCACCGGGAGCATGAGGATCCGCCCGACGGTCCAGTCGATGTCGCACATGACCAGGGCGAACACCAGCACGACCAGGGCCGGGACGATCCGGCCGAAGCGGCGCGGCGAGAACTGGTCGGCGGCCAGTTGGATCAGCGGGGACACCGGCCGGACCAGCATGGTGTCGAAGCTGCCCGTGCGGATGTGCTCCCCGAGGCGGTCCACCGATCCGGTGAGCAGCTGGGCGGCGCCGAAGGAGAACGCGGCCAGCGCGTAGACCAGCAGTCCCTCGTACACGGTGAACCCGGCCAGGGTCCCGGCGTGCGCGAACACCACGACGACGGCGCCCATCTCCGCCAGGGAGGCGAGTGTGATCCCGAGGGTGAACAGGGACAGCGCCATCGGGTACTGGGCGACCGCTCGGGTCCAGGTCCAGGCCAGGCGGACGTACGTGCGCAGCTCCGGGCCCAGGTTCCGGAGCGGGGAGGGGGCCCGCCTCCTCGCTGAGAGCGTGTCAGCCACCCTGGACCACCACCCTGCGCGTGGCCCGGCCGGTCAGCCAGGCGGCCAGGGAGAGCAGCGCCACCGCCCACGCCGCCTGCAACGCCAACCCGCCGAGCACGCCCCCGCCCGGCAGCGAGTCCTTGCCGAGGAAGACCTCGGCGGGGATCTGCACCATCGACGCCCACGGCAGATACCGCAGCACGTCCGCGACGCCGGTGGGGAAGAGCGTGAGCGGGAGCAGCATCCCGGCGAGGACCGGCCCGGCCGGGCCCATCACGGCCCACACGCCCCGGGTGTCCATGAGCCAGAACCCCACCACCGAGTACAGGTAGCGCAGCGCGAAGCCCACCACGACGGCCAGCACGAACGAGACCAGGGTGAGGAGCCAGCGCGCGGGGTCCCCGGGCAGGGCCAGGGTGAACAGGAGCGCGCCGACCGCGAAGGTGGGTGCGCTGCGGAAGGCGAAGTCGAAGGTGGCCCGGCCCATGTCCTGGGCCAGGGTCCAGCCGAGCAGGGGGACCGGCCGGAGGAGGTCGACGCCGACCGCGCCGGTGCGGATGCGCTCGCTGAGGTCGAGTGCGGGCCCCATGATGGCGAGCGGGGCCAGCAGCGCCTGGGCGACGAACACCTGGGTGACGGCGTCGGTGGCGTCGTAACCGTTGATCTCGGGGCGGGCGGCGAACAGCGCGAGCAGCACCATGGCGTTGATCGCGCCGAAGACCGAGTTGGTGAACACCCCGGCGGCGGCGGCCGCGCGGTAGGTGGAGTAGCGGCGCAGCCCCAGGGCGTACACCGCGCAGTGGACACGCACGGGCGTGGCTCCCTGGCAGTCGGAGAACGTGCAGAAACGTCCGCTCTCCACCGGCCCTCGACAGGGCGGGGAGACACGGGTTCGGCACGTCCCTGGGCCGGGAGGCCAGGTCCGGGTCGCCGCGAAGGAGTGACGTTAGCACGGCCCCCGCCGGGCCGCCACGCCTTCGCGGAACTCAGCCGCGCCCGGCGAAGGGCATCTCCCGGGCCATCACGGTGACCGTCGGCACGTTCACGTCCAGGGGCAGGGAGACGATGTGCGCGATGGTGTCGGCCACGTGCGTGACGTCGATGGTGGGTTCCGGGCGGACCGAGCCGTCGGCCTGTCGTGCGCTGGCGCCGAAACCAGCGGTCATCGCGGTGGCGGCGTTGCCGACGTCGATCTGTGTGCAGGAGATCCCGTGGCCCCGCAGGTCGAGGTTGAGCGAGGCGGTGAGGCCGCTGATCGCGTGCTTGCTGACGGTGTAGGCCACGCTCGACGGCCGGGGGACGTGCGCGGAGATCGAGCCGTTGTTGATGATCCGCCCGCCTCCGGGGGTCTGGTCCTTCATCATCCGCGCGGCCTCGCGGGCGCAGTTCAGCGAGCCGGTGACGTTGGTGTCCAGGACCTCGCGCCAGGCCTCGTCCCCGATCTCGTCCACCGACGCGGCGGGGCCGAACACCCCGGCGTTGTTGAAGAGCACGTCGACGCGGCCGAAGCGCTCGCGGACCGTCCCGAAGAGCGCTCGGACCGACTCCGAGGAGGTCACGTCCGCCTCGGCCACCACCGCTCCGGGACGTTCTCCCGCCGTCTCCTCCAGGGTCTTGCGGCGCCGCCCGGCCAGCACCACGGAGTGGCCGTCGCCCAGCAGCCGCCGCGCCGTCTCCCGGCCGATCCCCCCGCCCGCGCCAGTGATCACGATGACCTTGTGGTCGTTGACTGCAGCACCCACGGTCGGCTCCCTCGTTCGGTTCGGCGGGCCCGCGCCGGGGCCGCCAGCTGGAGACTACCGACACGGGTCCGTTCGGTTGTCCACAGGCTGTGGACAACCGAACGGCACGCAACCCCGAGCGTCGGCGCCCCGGTTCCACCATGGGGGATCAGATCCCGTCGGCCGCCTCGAAGAACCAGGCGATCGAGACGGCCCCGGGGTCGAGGACCTCCTGGGCCCGTTCCCCCAGGTAACTGGCCCGTCCCCGGTGGGCGATCATCCCGCTGGTGGACTCGGCCCCGGCCCGGGCCGCCTCAGCGGCCTCACCCAGGGCCTCCCGCCAGGCGGTGGCCCGTGTCTCCGCGAGGGCCCGCGTCGCGGGGACCATCGCGTCGACCATGGTCTTGTGACCGACCTCCGCCCCGCCCAGGCGCCGGACGGCACCGGTGGCGGTCTCGAAGGCCCGGGCCAGGTCCGGAACGGACCAGGGAGCCGGAGGTCCGGCGCCGAGGCGGCCGAACCAGAGCCCGAAGAGCGGCCCGCTGGTGCCGCCGGAGGCCAGGAAGGTGTCCGAGACGGACTGGAAGACCCCGGCCGGGTCGTCGCCGTCCAGGTTGGCGCGGGCCCGTTTCAGCGCGGAACCGATGTTCCAGCCGAAGTCGCCGTCACCCGCCTGTCGGTCGAGCTCGGTGAGCTCGTCGGCGTCGGCCACCACCCGGTCCGCGAAGGCCAGCAGCCAGGCCCTGGCGTCCGCACCGGTGAGTTCGTTGTCGGACATGGTCGCTCCTCTCACCAGGCCAGCGCGGGGGTCCGCACCGGCGCGTCCCAGAACTCCACGAGGTCGTCGGTCAACGCCGTGAGCGTGATCGACAGCCCCTTCATGTCCAGCGAAGTGACGTACGGCCCCACCAGCGACCGCGCGAGGGTCACGCCCTTACCGTCGAGGACCCTGCGGGTCTCGCGGGCCGCCACCCCGAGCTCCAGACCGTGGGTGGCGCCGAGCCCGTTGACGATCGCCAGGACCGAGTCCCCCCGCCTGATCCCCACGGACTCGACGAGCGGGTCGACCAGGCTCTCCACCAGGGCGGCGGCCTCGGTGACGGTGCGGGTCTCGATCCCGCGTTCGCCGTGGATGCCCACGCCGAACTCCATCCGGCCCGGTTCCAGCTCGAAGGAGCGCTTCCCGGTCATCGGGTTGGTGCAGGCCTCGAAGGCCACGCTCAGCGTCGCGGAACGCGCCACCACCTCCTGGCCGAGCGCCCGTACCTGGGCGATGGGCGCACCGGCCTCGGCCGCGGCCCCGCAGACCTTCTCCACCGCCACCACCGCCGCGGTGCCCCGGCGCCCGGGACCGCCGTCGTCCTCCTTCTGGGTGGCGAGGTCGTCGTCGACCAGCACCTGCTCGACCCGGTGGGTCTCGGCCAGGAGCTCGGCGGCGATCGAGAAGTTGAGGACGTCGCCGGTGTAGTTCTTGACGACCATCACCGTGCCCTCCCCGGCGTCCACGGCGCGGATGGCGGCGCGCACCTGGAGCGCGGTGGGGCTGGCGAACACGTCGCCGGGCACCGCAGCGTCGAGCATCCCGGTACCCACGAATCCGGTGTGCAGCGGTTCGTGGCCCGAGCCCCCTCCGGACAGCAGCGCGACCTTGTCCCTGGCGGGCGTGCGCCGGGTGACGAAGAGGGGGTCGGTATGGACGTCGACCAGTCCGCCGTGGGCCTCGACCAGCCCCTCCAACGCCTGTTCGACCAGGGTCTCGCGTTCGTTCATGAAGAACCGGCTCATGCCGCCTCCTGGTTCAGGGATCCCTCGGCCGGGGACCGCGCCGCGCGGGGCACCGCGTCCCACCACCTGCCTACCCATTTCTGGCCGATCGGCTGGCCGGTTGACCGATGCGCCGCACCAACCGGTTGGCGAAGACTGCCACCAGACTCCCAGGCGTGCCACGAACAGAGGGGACCATCGACATGTCGGCGACAACAGGGGTCGGGCCACCCACCAGAGCCCCACGCAGGCTGGCACCCGACCTCGCGCGCGGCGCCATGCTCCTGCTCATCGCGATGGCCTACGCGGGGGTGTACGTCGGGGCCGGGTTCGGCACGGACGTCGTGGGCTACCCGCTCCAGGACCGGGCGGCCTCGCTGCTGACCACCCTGTTCCTGGACAACCGGGCCTTCCCGATGTTCGCGATCCTCTTCGGCTACGGGATGGCCTGGATGGTCTCCCGGCAGTTGGACAGGGGCACGTCGGAGCGGGAGGTCCGGCGTCTGCTGCGGCGGCGTGGCGGCTTCCTGCTGCTGTTCGGCTTCGTCCACGCGTTCCTCGTCTTCCCCGGCGAGATCCTCACCTCGTACGGCCTGGCGGCGCTGGTCACCGGCTGGTTGCTGTTCCGCTCCAACCGGGCCATCGTGCGCGCCGCCGTGGTCTTCGCCGTGTTCTACGTGATCACGGTTCCGCTCGCCATGGTCGGCATGGCCGCGGCGGACGGTTCGGACGCCGCCGGGGAGTACGCGCCCGTCCCCGGCTACCTCACCGCCGGGGACTGGATCGAGCGGCTGGTCTTCCTGCCGTTCGGGCCGGTGTTCATCGCCTTCGCCTTCCCCCTGCTGATCCTGGTGGTCCTGGGCTACCGGGCGGGTCGGGCCGGTCTGCTGGACGACCCCGAGGCGCACCGGGGCTTCCTCACCCGGGTGGCGGTCGTGTGCACCTCGGTCTCGGTGCTGGGCGCCCTGCCGACCGCGCTGACCGTACAGGGCGTGCTCTCCCCGGGGGCGCTCACCGAGGGGCTGTACATGGCCCTCCAGGTGCTCAGCGGGGTGCTCGGCGGCGCCGGGTACGCGGCGCTCTTCGCCCTGTGGGGCATCCGGCTGGAACGCCGGAAGGGCCCGCTGGCCGGGGCGGTCGCCGCGATGGGCCAGCGCTCGCTGACCTTCTACCTCCTGAACTCGGTGCTGGTCGCGGTGATGCTCCACCCGGACCTGGTCGGTCTGGGCACCCAGGCGGGTCCCTTCGGCGCGCTGCTGGTGGCGGCGCTGGCCTGGTCGGTCAGCCTCGTGCTGGCGGCCTGGCTGGAGGTCCGGAACCGGCCGGGCCCGCTCGACCAGCTGATGCGCCGCTGCGTCCACGGCGGGCGGAAGGCCCGCAGAACCGCCGTCTCGAAGGAGACCGCCAGAGGCGACGGCTGAGGTCGCGGGAACAGGGTCCTCATGCGGAGTGGAGGTCAGTGGGCCGGGGCCTTCCTCACCGGAGCGCGTCTCTCTGAGTGCGCACGCGAGAACCGGAGCACCGTACGGGCGGCGTCTCCACACGAGGAGGTACCGGGTGGCAGGGCGTTCAGCGATCGCCTCTCGGGCGTGCGCACGCGAGGCCCGCGAGGCCTGTTCGGTGCCTACCTCGGTCGATCGCCCTCGGGAGTACGCACGCGAGAACCGGAGCACCACACGGGCGTGCTCCGGTCCGGGAGGTGACGGGTGCAGGGCAGGGCACTCAACGTTCGGAAGTCTCGTCGAAGGAGCCCTCCGGAGGAGAAAACCGAAGTCGGACGGGGGTGGGGGCCGTGCCGGGTCCTCCCCAGTGGCCCGGGGCCCGCGCCACCCCCGTCGCTCAACCGGAACCCGCGCGTGTGCGCGGCGGGTTCAGGCGAGTTCGCGTCCGGACGGCTGCCCGGAGACCGAGATGCGGAGCACCGTGGGCAGCCGGTCCAGTCCCAGGGACACCCGCAGTCTGGTGAGCGCACCGTCGCGGCACCGCCGCCACACGGCGGTGGGGTCGGTGTCCTCGGCCAGGACGAGGTCCAGACGCAGGCAGGGCTCGCGCGACGACTCGGTCAGCTGGGCCCGACCCCTGCGCACACCCGGGTAACCGCTGACCTCCCTGGCCAGGGCGGAACAGGCGGCGCGGGCCGCGACGTCGGTGCGGCCTCGCTCCCCCTCGTCGAGGCGGAGCGAGGGCACCCGCGCGGTGCGCCCCTGGACGACCAGCCAGCGGAGGGCCAGCACCGCCACCACCACGGCCAGCCCGGCCGCCGCGTACGGAACCCACGGCGCGGACAGGTGCGGGGCGAGGAGTTCACCCACCGATCCGAGCGTCTCCCCCGAGGCTCCCGGAGGAAGGAGGTCGACGGGCCCGTGGACGAGCAGGGGGACGGCCGTGCCCGCGGCCGTCAGCACCGCGCCGACCAGGGCCAGCCCCTGCCGGTTCCCCCGAGCGGTCCGACGTGCCGAACGGTGCGGGTGGCGCCTCACCGGAGCCCCCCTTCCACCCGGCGGATCCTGGCGCGCACGCGCACCGGACGGACGGTGTCGAGATCGTGCAGGCGGTCCCGGACCAGGCCCTCCACCCGCCCCCGGAGTCCGGGGTCGACCGGCGCGGGAGCACGGACGGTGATCCGGACGGTGCGGCGCCGGACCCGGGCGCGGGCACCGGTGACCCCGGCGACCTCACGGGCGGAGGTCTCTGCCAGCTGGCACAGGCCCCGCCGGGACAGGCCGACGACCAGGTCCTGGTCGTCGGTGCGCAGCACCATGTGGCTGCCCTGTCCCGGCACGAGCGCGGTGAGCAGCAGGAAGAGACCGACGACGGCGGTGACCGCCGAGGCCACGAGCATCTCGGGGCCGTCCCAGTGGACTCCGACGGTCGGCTCGGTGACCCGTTCCAGCGGGATGATCCGCAGCGGGCTGCCGACCAGGGTGGCGATCAGCTCGGCGGCGGCCACCCCCGCGACCAGCGCCGTGACGGCACTGACCAGGACGGCGGCGGTGGACCGGCGGGGTCGGAAGGTGCGCACCGCGACGCGGCGGGCGGCGCGTGCCTCGACCCCGGTGGCGGCCGGACGGACCGGGTCGACCACCGTGGCGCTCACCATCGCGTGTCCTTGCCCGAGCGCTCGCGGGAGAAGAGCGGCGACAGGTCCGTCTCCCCCGCGTAGGCGCGCCCGGCCAGGAACCCGACCGCCCCGAGGAGCAGGACCAGGAGGAAGGCCCCGAACCCGCCGAAGTAGGCCACCAGGCCGAGGAACGACCCGTAGGCCAGTCCGACGATCGACCACATCGTTCGTGCTCCTTAGCTGCTGTGAGAGGGGGCGCGTGTCAGCGGACGCGCGGCTCGGACGGGGCCTCCGGGGCCTCGTCGTCGGGCAGGTGGATGTCGTCGACGGTCACGTTGACCTCGGTGACCTCCAGACCGGTCATGCGCTCCACCCCGGCGATGACGTTACGGCGGACCACTCCGGCGAGGTCCGGGATGGAGATCCCGTACTCGACCACCAGGTTGATGTCGACGGCGGCCTGGGTCTGGCCGACCTCGACGGAGACGCCCCGGGCGGCGGCGTTGGTGGAGGTGGAGCCGGGGATGCGCTCGCGGACGGCGTCGAAGGCCCGGGCCGCTCCCCCGCCCATCTGGTGCACGCCGCGCACCTCGCGGGCGGCCATCCCCGCGATCTTGGCGACGACGTGGTCGGCGATGTCGGTGCGCCCCTGCTCGGCGGAGCGGGCGGAGGCGCGGTCGGTGCGCCCGGACGAGGTGGTGTCCAGGGCGGTCGGGGCGGGGGCCTCGTGGATGTCGGTGCGGGCGGTCGCGGGGTCCTTGGCTGCCATGGGGTGCTCCTGCGGATCGGTGCGGACGGTTCGTCGCGGCCCTTCGTTCTGTTCGGGCCGTCACGTGGAGGACACGACCGGAGGGCTCCGGCTCACGCTCATATTGATGTGACCTGCACCACACTAGACATCGGGGCGACCTTGCGTAAGGTGGTCACCTTCTGACCACAGGTAGTTGACCCGGCCTCGGGAGCTGGACCCCGCAGATGCACACGGACACCGCACTACCGGAGAGCGTGCTCGTGGAACGGGCACAGGACGGTGACGACCACGCCTTCGAGACCCTGGTGCGCCGCCACCAGGACACCGTCTACCGCATCGCCCTGCGCACCCTCGGCGACGCCGCCGAGGCCAGGGACACCGCCCAGGAGGCCCTGATCACGGCCTGGCGCAGGCTGCCGGACCTCAGGGACCCGCAGGCGTTCCCCGCCTGGCTGCACCGGATGGTCGGCCGTCTCGCGCTGAACGCCCTGCGCGCCCGCCGCCCCGAGGACCCCGCCGAGGAGGACGACCACTCCGCGCTCAGGGAACGCGGCGCGGGCCCCGCCGACAGCGCCCTGGCCACCGACCTGAACGAGGCCCTGCGCGCGGCGCTGTCCGGCCTGCCGCCCCCGCAGCGGATCTGCTGGGTCCTCCGGGAAATGGAAGGATTGGGTTATGAGGAGATAGCGGAGATCGTCGACACGACCCCGACCGCCGTACGCGGGCGCATCCACCGCGCGCGTACCCATCTCGTGGAGGCGCTCGAACCATGGCGGTAGAACCGTCCGACGACCACGAACGACTGCCCTGCGGCACCTCCGCCGACGCGCTCCTGGACCACCTCCGGGCGGGCACCGTCACCGAACACGAACGGACCTGCCCGCACTGCCGGGCCGCCACCGAGGAGTTCCGACCCCTGCTGTCGGCGCTCGGCGCGGCGCTGGAGGACGACCGCCAGGTCACCGCCCCGCCCGGCCTGCTCGACGACGTCATGAGCGTGGTGCGCGCCGAGGGGCGCTCCCGGAGGACGCTCCGGCTGCCCGACACCGGCTCGGGCGGGGCCCCCGGCGACACGCGGATCCGCCACTCGGCGGTCTCCGCGATGCTGCGGGCCCGCGTGGACCCGGCCGGGGGCCTGGTCCTGGGCCGCTGCCGGATCGAGGACACCCCGGAGGGCCTGGTCATCGCCGCCACCGCCCGGGTCCTGACCGGCACCGTCATCCCCGAGGCCACCGCGACGGCGCGCCGGGACATGGGCGCCTTCGTCGAGGACCGGCTCGGACTGCGGGTGGCGCGGATCGACATCGACGTCACCGACGTCATCGACCTTCCCTGAACCGACTCCCCGGCGCCCGCGCCCGGGCCCACGTCGACCGAGGTCGGTCGAACGATCGGCACGGCGTGTCCGCGAGGAACGACCACCGCCGTGTACCCCGAGCCACGAGACCGGAACAGTGAGCGACATCACTCTCCGTCGTTACCGGGGCGACACGGGACGAAGGACGGACGCAACCTGGGCCTGGGATCTTCGGGGGTATGGACGCTTTCAGTGGCAGCCATGCACACGACGACCGTCACGGTTTCCTCGGCCGTGAGGTGCTGGAGACGGGGACCCTGCTGTTCGCCGCCGGAGCGGCGCACCTGCTGGTGGTCTCCCTGGGACACAGCGACAGCGGCATCCGGGCCCTGATCGCGCTGGGGGTCCTGCTCCTCGCCTTCTCCGCCCTGCACCGCTGGCGCAGACACCGCCGCCGTACACCCGCGAACCCGGCCACGACGCTCCCCCCTGACCGCACCCGCTCCACCTCCCCCGTCGAGGACCGGCTCTGGAGTGTGCGGGTCACCGTCGCCGACGTGCCGGGCGGACTCGCCGCCCTCACCGGCCGATTCGCGGCACTCGGGGTCGACATCCGTCTCATGCAGGTCCACCCCGACGGCACCGACGCCGTCGACGAGTTCTTCGTGACCGTGCCCCCGAACGTGGACGAGGCCGACCTGCGCCGCGCCGTGCGGGACGCCGGGGCCCGTCGCGCCGTGGTGCGCACCGCCGACGTCCACGAGCTCAGCGACACCACGAGCCGAACACTCACCATGGTGGACGCGCTGGTCACCGGTGCGACCACACTCGAACGCTGCCTGATCGCCCTCGCCGCCGCCCACGAGGTCCGCCATGCGGGGCCACGACACGTCCACGGGGGCGAGGAGGGAGCGGAGGGGGCGTGGCCGCGATCGTCCGGGCCACGGGAGGAGCTGTCCGGCACCGTCATGACCCTGCCCGCGCCCGGCGGGGGCGCCCTGACCGTCCACCGTGCGGGGCTGCCCTTCACTCCGGTAGAGTTCGCCCGCTGCCGAGCCCTGGCCCAGGTGGCCCGTTCCCTGGCTGAGGTACCGCTGGGTCGGTGACCGCGCCCCCGCCGACAGGGCGGGGGCATGCGCCGACCGGGCGGGAACCCCTGGTCGCAGACCGCACCGCCGACGTGGACGACGGGGCCGGGTGCCGGACCACCGCGGGTCCTGAACGGGGCCCGTCCCCGGAGCGAAGGGCACCACCATGACATCGGCACTCCCCGGCGCCTGGAAGCTGCTGGAGGCGGGGGACGTCCCGGCCGCCGTGAACTCCCTGAGGAACGTCGCGGACGACCTGCCGCTCGGGGACCTGGCCGCGTTCGCCTCGGCGGTCGCCGGCGCCGTGGGCCTCGACGACCTCTCGACCGCCTCCCGGGCCCTGCGGGCCGATCCCGACAGCGCCCAGGCCTGCTACGACTTCGGGTTCGAGTGCCTGGAGGCCGGCGCCCCGCACCTGGCGGTCCCGGCCCTGCGCGCGGCGCGTCGGCTCGCCCCGGCGGCCGCCCCCGCCCTGTGGGAGCTGGTCTCGGCCCTGGAGGACCAGGAGCGGCACTCCGACGCGGTCCGCGAGCTGCGCGCCTGGGATGACGTCCTGCCGGACTGGCCGGGCGGCTACCTGCTCGCGTACAACTCCCTGTGCTCCGGGGACGTGGACACCGCACGGGAGGTCCTCGCCCGCCTGTCCACCCCCGAGGACGACGGCTGGGACCTGGCCCACGACCGGATCACCCGCATGGTGGAGCGCGCCGGAGCGGCCGGGGCCGCGGGCCCTCTGGACAGCCGGGACCTGCGCGGATGGCAGTTCGCCCTGACCGGGGCGCTGCTCGGGCAGATCTCCCCGTTCGGGTTCGACGAGGGTATGAACGGCCGCTACGCCCACCTGGGCGACTCCTACGAGGCGTGCCGGAGCGGGCTCCGCGACCTCGCCTCGGTGCTGGAGGCCGCGGGGAGCCGACCGGACGCCGTGATGCCGCTCCCGGACCGCTCCAGCCGCGTCCTCGGGCTGGCCGCCGCCCGCGTACTGGACCTGCCCGTGGTCCCGGTGGACCCGGAGCGCTCGGACGCCCTGGTGGTCGCCTACGACCTGACCGACTCGGAGCCGGACCTGGTGCGTGATCTGGTGCCCCGGGCTCCCGGACAGGTCCTGTTCGAGCACGCCTCCTGCTGGACCTCCCCGCCCGGGGTCACCGCCGACGTCGTCTCCGTGCTGCACCAGAACGTCGCGTCGCCGTGGGGCGAGCACCTCCGGGTGGTGGACGACGAGGTGGAGCGCGTCCCCGCCGACGAGTCGCCCGAGGAGGAACTGGCCGAACGAATCGTCGCGGCCGACACCGAGGACCCGGACCCGGCGCTGCCGACCTTCGCCGAGGCCGTCGCGGACCGCTGGGCCCGGGGTCCGCGTCTGCCCGTGTCCACCTCCGGCCCGGTGCGCAGCTCCCGCTTCGAGTAGCCCGCCGTGCGGATCTCGGCCGCCCCGAATCCGGGACGGCGGCGGACTTGTGGGTAAATGGAACCTATGGTTTCCCCCCGATCACACCTCGCAAGGAACACCCTCCGCACTACGACACTCACCCTCGGGGCGGCCTGCGCCCTGGCGGTGGGCTCGGCGCTGTTGGCCGCACCGGCGCACGCCGTCCCGACGACCCCCGCCGCGGCGTCCTCCCCCGTGGGAGTGACCTCGGACCTGCGCACGGGTGACTCCGGCGCCCAGGTGAACGCCCTCCAGGAGAGACTGTCCGCGCTCGGCTACTGGATCGACGGTGTGGACGGCGAGTTCGGCCCGCACACCGAGCAGGCCGTGATCGCGCTCCAGAAGGCCGCCGGGATCGACCGCGACGGGATCGTCGGCCCCGCCACCCGCACCGCGCTCGAAGAGGGCACGGTGCCCTCCGCCACGAGCGCGGGCACGGCGGTGGAGATCGACCTCGAACGCCAGCTGCTGCTGGTGGTCGTCGACGGCGCGGTCGAGAAGGTGATCCACACGTCCACCGGCTCCGGCCAGCCCTACGAGGGTTCGGACGGCTCCGAGCGGATCGCCACCACGCCCACGGGCGAGTACTCGGTCTTCCGTGACGTCGACGCCTGGGACCCGGGCCCCTACGGGGCGCTCTACCGTCCCAAGTACTTCAACGGCGGCATCGCCGTACACGGGTACCCCAGCGTCCCGGCCCAGCCCGCCTCCAAGGGTTGCGCCCGCGTGAGCCTGGCCGCCATGGACTGGCTGTGGGAGCAGGGGCACCTGGACGTCTACACCACCGTGGTCGTGCGCTGACCGAACCCCCTCCCCCTCCTCCCGTGTCGGTGCGCCCGTCGCGGGTAGGAGGGGGCTCGTGCCCTTCCTCATCGCCACCGCCCCGGGACGCCCCGACCGTCCGAACGAGGACTTCGCCGCCGCGACCGCCACGGTCGCGGTGCTGCTCGACGGGGTGAGCGCCCCCACCGACCTGGACGACGGCTGCTCGCACGGGGTCGCCTGGCACACCCGGCGCCTGGGTTCGCTGCTGCTCGCGGGGCTGGACGCGGGCGCCGCCCCGCGCGACGCGCTGGCGGAGGCGGTCACCGCCGTGTCGTCCCTGCACGAGGGGACCTGCGACCTCGGCGTCCGGGAGACGCCCTCGGCCACGGTGGTGGCGGCCCGCGTCGGGGCGGACCGACTGGAGTACCTGGTGCTGTCGGACTCCGTGCTGCTCACCGAGGGGGACGGCGGGGTCCGGTTGATCGCGGACACCCGGCTGGACGACCTGCGGCCCCGGGTGGGGGACGTCCGCGCCTGGCGCAACGTCCCCGGCGGCTTCTGGACGGCGGGCGCCGACCCCCGCGCCGCCGAGGAGGCCGTGGTCGGCACGGCTCCCCTGGGCCCCTTCCTCGCGATGACCGACGGTGCGAGCCGGGCCGTGGAGGTGTTCGGGGACCTGTCCTGGGAGGGCGCGTTCGATCTGGTCCGGCACCGCGGCCCCGGGTCCCTGGTGCGCCGGGTCCGGGAGCTGGAGGCCGCTGATCCCACCCGTCAGCGGTTCCCACGGGGCAAGGTACGGGACGACGCCACCGCACTCTGGTGGACCCCCTGACCCTCGCCGGGTTATGGACACCCGAAAATCAGAGGTTTCGGGCGCCGAATCTGACGAAAAAGAAAGATCATTTCCCAGTGGAACCCAAGTGAACTGGGAGAAGAATGTTCCCGGCATTGCTGACGTTTACATTGGGACCAACGATCACCGGGAATCCGTTTTCTGAGAGAACTTCCCAACAGAACACGGTGCCGCGAGGCCGTCACCTCGAAAAAGAGACGTACGCCTCCCGCGGACGCGGACACCAGGCGCTTTCGCGTTTCGCCTTCTTCAGGTAGATTCCCTGCAACCGGCCGGTCAGCGTTCCCGCCACAACGCTCCCTCTCAGACGGTCGGCTCTCTCAGATCCCCCCTTGTCCGTACCCGTGACCCACGGGTACTGGAGAGTCCTCCCATGACACAGGCCGTCACCCCGACCGCCGAAAAGGAGACCGTGTGAGTGTCCCGGGCCTCCTCGAACCGACCGGACCCAACCGCACACCACACCGGGACGGTTGGCTGGACCACGTGCCCTCCGAACCCATGAGCCTCCCCGTCGATCCCGTCGAGAGCGTGCGCCCCGAAGCCGAGCGGCGCCCCAACCCCATGGACGCGCGGACCCCCGCCGAGTTCCTCCTCACCATGCGCCGCTACCTCGCCTGGGCGGGCGGCTGGTCGTACCTGGAACTGGAGTACAAGTGCGGGGGCGTGGTCAGCGCCGCCAAGTTCCAGCGCGCGCTGGAGGGCACGGACCTGCCCGGGTACGTGTTCCTGATGGCCTTCGTCACCGCCTGCGTGGGCACCGACGAGGGCGAACGCCTCCGCTGGGCCACCTCCTGGCACCGCCTGCGCCGTGCCGCCCGCGCGGACGAGGACGCCAAGCGCGTCGCGAGACCGGACGAGCAGCACCAGCACTGACCGGACGGACGGCTCCCCCGGCAGCGACCCGCGTCGTGAGCCGGGCCGGGAGCTCCTGTCCGCGCGCCCGAACCGGTGACGCCCGACCGCGCCGCGCTCACCCGGAACTCCTCCGATCCACGGAATCCCGGCGTCACCGCGCGCCCCGTCCCGGGCCGCCGCCTGGGCGACACCGCCCATAGGTGATCCACCCGGCCAGGCCAGGCTCCGTCCCGCCGACCGGAACCCGCACCCCTGCCTCCCGACCGCCTCCGGACGATCCGAGCGGGGCCAGCCGACGCCGACCCGAGTCGGCGCCCCCGCCGACGGCCCTCTGACGCCCGAGGCCCCCGCCCCCGGGGCGCCCCCGAGCGTGCGGGCGCTCCGGGCTCTATACACATCGCGTATACATCGTGTGTATAGTCAACGCATGTCACTCGGCCAGACCCTCCTGGGGCTGCTGGAAACCCGCCCCCAGCACGGATACGACCTGAAGCGCGCCTACGACGAGCGCTTCGCCACCAAACGACCCCTGGCCTACGGGCAGGTCTACGCGACCCTCTCCCGGCTTCTCAAGAACGGGCTCGTGGAGGTGGACACCGTCGAGCCCGGCGCCGGCCCCGAACGCAAGCGGTACACCGTGACCGAGGCCGGGGTCACCGACGTGGAGCAGTGGCTCTCCCACCCGGAGACCCCCGAGCCCTACCTCCACAGCACCCTGTACACCAAGGTCGTGCTGGCCCTCCTCACGGGCCGACCGGCCGACGGGGTACTCGACGTCCAACGCGCCGAGCACCTGCGCCAGATGCGCGAGCTCACCCGCCGGAAGACGAACGGCGACCTCTCCGACCAGCTCATCTGCGACCACGCCCTGTTCCACCTCGAAGCCGACCTGCGCTGGCTGGAACTGACCGCGGCCCGACTGAACGACCTCGCCGGGGAGGTCCGCGGACGATGACCCGACCCACCCCCCGAACCCTGCCCGACCAGCTCCCCGAGGAGCCCGGGAAACCCCTGCTCGCGGCCTCGGGACTGCGCAAGTCCTTCGGCCTCACCCAGGCGTTGACGGACGCGTCCCTGAGCCTGTACCCCGGCGAGATCGTCGCGATCATGGGCCCCTCCGGTTCCGGGAAGTCCACCCTCCTGCACTGCCTGGCCGGTGTGGTGCGACCCGACGAAGGCAGGATCGAGTACGACGGGCAGGACCTGGTCGACACCTCGGACACCCGGCTCAGTGCCCTGCGACGCTCCGAGTTCGGCTTCCTCTTCCAGTTCGGACAGCTCGTCCCCGAACTCTCCTGTCTGGAGAACGTCGCCCTCCCGCTCCGGCTGGGCGGGCACTCCCGCCGCCGGGCCGAACGCACGGCGGCGGAGTGGCTGGACCGGCTGGACGTCGGTGAACTCGCGCGCAAGACCCCGGGCGAGTGCTCGGGCGGGGAGGGACAACGGGTCGCGGTGGCCCGGGCCCTCATCACCGGCCCCCGCGTGGTGTTCGCCGACGAGCCCACCGGCGCCCTCGACTCCCTGAACGGGGAACGGGTGATCCGGATGCTCACGGACGCCGCCCGGGAGAGCGGGTCCGCCGTCGTCGTGGTGACGCACGAACCCCGAGTGGCCGCCTACGCGGACCGCGAGGTCGTGTGCCGGGACGGCCGCACCCGTAACGTCGGAGGACCGGAATGAGCCCGCGTGGGGGCTCCGAGGACGGGACCGGCGCGGACCGGGTCCGCTCGTCCCTGCCCAAGGACCTCTGGTTGGGCGCGCAGCTCTCCCTGCGCGGCGGGCGGGAGGTGGTCCTCCGATCCGTGCTGACGGCGATCGGGGTGGGCGTGGCCACCGCCGCCCTGCTCCTGGCCGCTTCCCTGCCGACCATCCTGGACAACCTGGCCGAGCGGGCCGCGGATCGCGTGGACTACCAGGCGGCACCCCATCCGGAGCCCCCCGCCGGTGACGACACGCTGCTGGTCGGTCTCGCTGGCACCGAGTACGACGGGCGGGAGATCCACGGGCGGGTGCTGCGGGCCGAGGGTTCCGACCCCCCGCTCCCACCGGGGGTGGCCGAGATCCCCGGCCACGGCGAGATCGTGCTCTCCCCCGCCCTGGCCGAGGTCCTTGACGGCCCCGGGGCGAAGGCCCTCCGACAGGGGTTCGACCACCACACCGTCGTCGGGGAGATCGGGCCCGAGGGCCTCATGGGCCCTGGCGAGCTCGCCTTCTACCTCGGCAGCGACGACCTGTCCCTGGAGAACGCGGGGGTCCGCATCACCGAGTTCGGCGGCGAACAACGGGCCGTCCTGGCGGGACCGATCGTCCTGCTGCTCGGCGTGGTGGGCGTGGTCGTCATGCTCACCCCGGTCGTGGTGTTCCTGAGCGCGGCCGTGCGCTTCGGCGGCGAACAGCGCGACCGCCGCCTGGCCGCACTGCGACTCATGGGTGCCGACCGCAGGGCCACCCGGTGTGTCGCGGCCGGTGAGACCCTTCCGGGGGTCGCGCTCGGTCTGGCTCTCGGGGTGGGGTTCTTCCTTCTGGGACGCCCGGTCGTGGAGTCGGTGCCGGTGTCCTCCGGGCTCTTCACCTCCGACGTGACACCGCAGCCCCTGCTCGGGTTCCTGGTCCTGGTCGGGGTTCCGCTGCTGTCCCTGTGGGTGGTGCTCGCTTCCCTGAAGGGCGTGGTGGTCGAACCGCTCGGCACCGTCCGGCGAGCCGAACGGCAGCGGCCCAGGCTGTGGTGGCGTCTGCTGCTGCTCGTCCTCGGCTTCGTACTCATCGTCCTGAGCGCGAACCCCGAACTGACCGGGCGTCTCGGCCTGACCGGGGGCACGTGGTTCCCCCTGGTGTCGATCGGGCTCCTGGCCGCCCTGTTCGGTACGACCGCCGTGCTGCCCTGGGTGGTGAACCGCCTCTTCGGCCGTGCCTCGGGCGGACCCCTCTCACTCCAGCTGGCCCTGCGCCGTCTGGGTGCGGCGGGCGGTGGTCCCACACGCGCCGTCAGCGGGATCGTGGTGACCGTCGCCGGTGCCATCGCGTTGCAGAGCCTGTTCGCCAACGCCTGGGCCGAGTCGACGATGGAACGGGCGGAGACCCGCGCGCAGGCGTACACGGAGGACGCGTTCGGGGCGGCCGGGTTCCAGGTCCAGGCGGAGCTGATGATGCCGCCGACCGACGACGACCCCGCCGACGCCGTGTCGGGGGTCCCCGGAGTGGAGGAGGCCGTGACCTTCAGCAGGGTGTGGGGCGTCGACGACAGCGGCTCCGACGTCGTGGTGTACGTCGCCGGCTGCGCCGCCCTCCGGCAGATGGCCGACCTGCCGGAGTGCTCCCCCGGGGACGCCTTCAGCGGGGTGCCGGAGTTGGCGGCCGGTGACACGGTCATGGTCCGGCCCAGGGACGAGAGGGCCGAGAGCGCGTGGACGGTGCCCCGGCTCACCGGGTTCGAGGGGCCGCTGGTCGAACACCCGTGGAGCGGGATGGGGCTGACGGCGGCCGACGTCGTCCTGGCCACCCCGGAGGCCGCCGCGGTGCCCGAGGAGATCGCCACCCGGAGTACGGTCTGGATCCGCGTCGACCCGTCCGTCCCCGAGATGGAGGAGGAGCTCAGGTTCGCGGCCGTGGCTCTGGACCCGACGTCACACGTGGGCTTTCCCATGCTCAGCGCCACCTACTCGGGCATGGTCAACATACGTGACGCGCTCATCGCCGGTGCCCTGGCGAGTCTGGCGGTCATCGCCGCCGGGCTGGTGGTGGGCACGGTCGAGCAGGTCCGCGAACGCAGGCGAGTGCACGCGGTCCTCACCGCCTTCGGCACACGGCGGAGCACACTGGTGGCGTCGGTGCTGTGGCAGACCACGCTGCCCGTGCTCCTGGGCGTCACGCTGGCCGCGACCGTCGGGACCGCACTCGGCCTCCTGGTGCAACGGCTGGCGGGGATCCCCCCGGCCTTCATCCCGACGGACACCCTGGTCATCGTCGGCGCGGGCATGGGGGTGGCGTTCCTGACCACCCTGCTGGCGATCCCCGCGCTGCTGCGCACCATGCGCCCGGAGGGGCTGCGTTCGGAGTGAGGGGCGCGGTGGGTCCGCCCGAGACGGCGGGCCCACCGTCCGACTCGGTCCCGCCACCGGCGCACCGGACCGCCCTGGCTAGGCTGGCGGGATGTCGGAGACCGGGGGACCGCCACGGGACGCGGCACCGCTGAGCGGCGCCGCCTGGCCCGGTGAGCTGCGCCCCTACCAGCGCGAGGCGCTCGCGGAGGTGGACCGGCGCTGGACGGACGGCGCCCGGCGGACCTGGGTCGTGCTCCCGCCCGGGTCCGGCAAGACCCTCGTCGGGTTGGAGGCCGCCCGACGTCTGGGCCGCCGGACCGTGGTCCTGGTCCCCAACACCGCCATCCAGGGGCAGTGGATCCGGCACTGGGAGGGGTTCGCCCGCCCCGAGGGGTGCTCCGCCGGGAGCGGCCGGGACCTCGGGCACGCCGTCAACGTGCTCACCTACCAGTCGCTGGCCGTCTTCGACCCCGACGCCGAGACCGACGAGGAGGGGCGTTCGGCCACCCCCGTCCGCGACCGGCTGCACGCGAACGGGCGGGCCCTGGTGGACGCCCTGCACGGCGCCGGTCCGCTCACGCTCCTGCTGGACGAGTGCCACCACCTCCTCCAGGTGTGGGGACGGCTGCTCTCCGAGATCCTCGACGAACTCCCCGACACCCGGGTGGTCGGGCTGACCGGGACCCCCGCCGCGAGCCTCACCGCGACGGAGCGGGACCTGGTCGACCGTCTCTTCGGCCCGCCCGTGACCGGCGCGTCCATCCCCGCGCTGGTGCGGGACGGGTACCTGGCCCCCTTCGCCGAACTCGTGCACGTCACCGAGCCCACCCTGACCGAAGACGAGTACCTGGCCGGACAGGCGGCGAGGTTCGAGGAGATGTGCACGGACCTGTTCGCCCCCGGGTTCGCGACCACCGACTTCCTGCCCTGGCTGGACGCGCGCTTCGTCACCCGGGACACCCGGGAGGGCGGCCGGGTGGGGTGGGGCGATCTGGCCGTCCGGGAACCGGAGCTCACCGACGCCGTGCTGCGCCTGCACCACCGGGGGCTGGTGGCCCTGCCCGAGGGGGCGAGGGTCCACGAACGGCACCGGCACCCTCCGCGGGCCGAGGACTGGACGGCGCTGATCGGTGACTACGCCAGGAACTGCCTGGACGACTCCGCGCGGGACAGGGAGGCCCGCGAGCGGATCCGCGCCGCCCTGCCGTCCGTGGGCCACCACCTCACCCGCAACGGCGTTCGCCGCGGCACCTCCCCCGTGGACCGGGTCCTGGCCCGCAGCGCCGCGAAGTCCCTGGCCACGGTGGAGATCCTCGCCGCGGAGAGGGACGCCCTCGGTCCCCGGCTGCGGGCGCTGGTCCTGTGCGACCACGAACGCGCCTCCGCCCGCGCCCCCGCCGCGCTCCGGGGTGTACTCCCCGACGACGCCGGTTCGGCCTGGCTCCAGGTGAGCCAGCTCGCCGCCGACCCGCGCACCTCCGCGCTGGATCCGGTCCTGGTCACCGGCCGCACCGTGGCGACCGGACCCGGCACCGGCGCGGCGCTCCTGGAGTTCGCCCGGGCCGAGCTGCCCGGGGTGGAGCTGGCCCTCCGCGAGACCGGCGGCCTGCACTCGGTGGAGGGCTCCTGGACCTCACGCACGTGGGTGGGCGTCGTGACGCGGTTCCTGGAGTCCGGCGGCTGCCAGGTCCTGGTGGGGACACGGGCACTGCTCGGTGAGGGGTGGGACGCGCGCGGCGTGAACACCGTGGTGGACCTGACCACCGCCACCACTCCCACGGCGGTGGTGCAGAGCCGGGGGCGGGCGCTGCGCCTCGACCCGGAGTGGCCGGAGAAGGTGGCGCACACCTGGTCGGTGGTGTGCGTGAGCCGGGGGCACCCGCGCGGCGCGGCCGACTGGAGCAGGTTCGTGCGCAAGCACGAGGGCTATCTGGGGGTGGGCGCCGACGGCGAGGTGATGAGCGGGGTCGCGCACGTGGACCCGGAGCTGTCCCCGTACGACCCGCCCGAGGACCCGGCGCGCGTCAACCGCCGGATGGCCGGGCGCGCGGCCGACCGCGAGGGCACCCGGGCACGGTGGCGTCTGGGCGCGGGCTACGCGGACCTGGTGCTGCCCACGCTCCGGGTGCACACGGGGCGGGCGGTACCGGCGGAGACTGCGGAGGCGGGCCTGGACCTGGCACTTCCCGGACCACCCGAGGTGCTGGTGGGGGATCAGGTGATCCATCCGGAGCCGGTCGACACACCGCCCGCCCGGCACCTGGTGCCCACCCTCGTCCTGGGGGCCGCCGCCGCGCTCTGCCTGGTGTTCGCGTCCCTCGGACTCGGGTCGCTCGGAATCGGGCCGCTCGCCGTGGCCGCCGGGTTCGGCCTGGCGGCCCTGGTCCACTGGTGGCGCGACACCCGCCGGATCCGCCGGGAGACCCTGCGCAGGCAGCGGGAGGCCGCTCGCGTCCGCGCGTTGGCCCGCGAACCGGTGGGGACCTCGCGGTACGCGTGCGCGGTGGCCGACGCGCTGCGCTGGGCGGGCCGCTCGGCCACCGGCGCCGAGGGGGTCCGCGTCCACGTGGACACCGACGGCGTGTACCGGTTCACGCTCACCGACCCGGGTTCGGCGGAGCTGTTCACCGAGTCACTGGACGAGACCCTGGGGCCGTTGGTGGGCGACCTGCGCTACCTGGTCCCCCGGCACGTCCTCGTCGACCAGGAGGGGGCCGGGACCGGAGACGGTTCCGGGGTGACGCCGACGGACACGACCGTGCCGGTGTTCCACGCGGTGCCCTCCGCCCTGGCCCGCAACCGGAAGGGCGCGCTCGCGTTCGAGCGGGCGTGGCGTCGGTGGGTCTCCCAGGGCTCGGTGGTGCACACCCGCTCCGAGGAGGGGCGGGTCCTGCTCGCCGCCCACTTCGGCGCCTCCCCCCTGGAGGTGACCACGGCCCGCCGCCTCACCTGGGAGTGAGACCGGCGGTTCCGGGAGCGGGTCGGGAAACGGGTCGGGAAACGGGTCGGGGAGCTGGTCGGGGCGGGTCAGGAGGCCGGTCGAACCCCCGAACCACGGGTTTCATCCCCAGGACACCGGCCGTTCGGCGCGGGATCGCCCTCCCCTGGTTGGCTCGGCACGGACGCGACCGGCGTCCGCCTCCCCCGAACCTCCAGGAAACAGCATGCGCAGATCCCTCACCGCCTCGGCCGTCCTGGCCTTCGGCCTCACCCTGGCCGCCCCCGTCCACGCCGACGAGGCGCCCTCGTACGGGGCTCCCGAGGCGACCGGGGCCGTCAAGCTGTCCGCGTTGGGCACCTATCACGCCGACGTCTTCGACGCCTCGGGCGCGGAGATCGTCGCCCACGACCCGCGCACCCAGCGCCTGTTCGTGGTCAACGCGGCCGCCGCCGTGGTGGAGGTCCTGGACGTGTCCGACCCCGAGCGGCCCGAGAAGCTCTTCGACCTGGAGACCGCCGGTGTCCGGGCGGCCGACGGGTCCGTGGTGGAGCGGGGCGGGGCGGCCAACTCCGTGGCGGTGCACGGGAACGTGGTGGCCGTGGCCGTGGAGGCCGCCGACCGCACCGACGACGGATGGGTGGTCCTCTTCGACACCGAGGGCAGGTCCGTGAACGCCCTGCGGGTCGGCGCGCTGCCGGACATGCTGACCTTCACCCCCGAGGGCCGCACCCTGCTGGTGGCCAACGAGGGGGAGCCGAACGACGACGTCACGGTCGACCCCGAGGGCTCCGTGAGCGTCGTCCCCGTGAACCGCAGGCCGGCCGCGCTCACCCAGGACGACGTGCGCACCGCCGACTTCCGCGCCTGGGACGAGGGCCGCGAGCTCCACCCGGACGTGCGCGTGTACGGCCCGGACCTGTCCACCGGCGAGGCCGGGACCCCCGGGCGGGTGGCGCGCAACCTGGAACCCGAGTACATCGTGGCCGACACCAACCACAGCGCCCACGTGGTGCTCCAGGAGGCCAACGCCTTCGCCGTCCTGGACCTGCGCCGGGCGGAGATCACCGACATCGTCCCCTTCGGCACCAAGGACCACATGGAGCCCGGGAACGAGCTGGACGCGTCCGACCGCGACGGAGCGATCACCATCGCCAACTGGCCGGTCCAGGGCGTGTACCAGCCCGACGGCTTCGACAGCTACCGGTGGCGCGGACAGACCCTGCTGGTCACCGCCAACGAGGGCGACGCCCGCGACTGGGACGGCTACTCGGAGGAGACCCGGGTGAAGAACCTGGACCTGTGCGAGGACGCCCCGCGCGTCCGGGAGTTCCTGGAGGACAACGACCGGGGGATCGAGACCGTCGAGGAACTGACCGCCGACCACAACCTGGGGCGGCTCTCGGTCAGCACCGCCGAGGGTCTGCGCGAGGACGGCTCCTGCCACGAGGAGATCCACTCGTTCGGCGGCCGGTCCTTCTCGATCTTCGGCGCGGACGGCGAGCAGCTGTTCGACTCCGGTTCCGACTTCGAGCGGATCACCGCCGAGGCCGCGCCGGAGTTCTTCAACTCCAACCACCGCGAGAACAACTTCGACGGCCGCAGCGACGACAAGGGCCCCGAGCCCGAGGGGGTCGTGCTGGGCCAGGTGCAGGGCCGCACCTACGCGTTCGTGGGCCTGGAACGCGTGGGCGGGGTGATGGTCTACGACGTCACGGACCCGCGCGACGTGACCTTCACCCAGTACCTCAACAACCGCGACCTCGGCGCCGACCCGGCCAGCCGTGAGGCCGGGGACCTGGGCGCGGAGGGGCTGACCTTCATCAGCGCCGGTGACTCCCCGATTCCGGGCGTCCCGGTGCTGGTCGTGGCCAACGAGGTGTCCGGCACCACCACGCTGTTCCGGATCGACTAGGAGACAGCGTGGGGGGACGCCGTCGGGGCGGGTGCGTGAGGCACCCGCCCCGACGGCGTTCTCAGTGTTCGGCGCCCATCAGGTGCAGCAGGGAGTGCACCGTGGTGTCGACGAGCGTGTAGCGCACCGTGCGCCCGTCGCGTTCGTCCTGGACCCAGCCCTGGAGGCGCAGGGTTCTCAGCGCCTGGGAGGCGGCGACGTCGGTGATCCCGGCCATCGCGGCGAGCTCCCCGACCGAGGCCTTCGCCGGGCCCGCGTGGTGCATGGCGGCCAGCAGACGCAGGCGTGTCGGGTCTCCGAGCAGGCGGAAGCGATCCGCCCAGGCTCCGATGTCGATCTTGGGCTCCGAGGGGAACCGGTCGCTGTGGGAGGTCATCGGGTCCATTATCCCCGATCGCGGGCCCGAGGGGTGACCGTCGTCTCCGGTTCGGGGGCCCGGGTCGAACCGGTGGCCGACGGGAATGACCAATACCTTATCATCTGATCAGATGGTCAACCTTTCGCCATCGAAAGACCACGACTCCCACAAGGAAGAACTGAATGAACGGAACCGTCCCGACACGCGCCCTCCTCGCGACCGCTCTCGCCCCGACCCTCCTCCTGACCGCCTGCACCGGCTCCACCGAGGCCGACGCCACGGGCACACCGAACCGCATCGTCCTGGCCGACGCCCAGACCGTCGGTGAGTTCGACCCCGTGAACGGCTACGGCGAACTCGGCGTCTCCCCGATCTTCGAGGGCCTCCTGCGCCCCGAGTCCTCCGGTGACGACACACTCCCCGAACTCGTCCCCGCCCTCGCCGCCTCCGCTCCCGAACCCAACGACGACAACACCGTCTGGGACGTGGAGCTGCGCACGGACGTCACCTTCTCCGACGGCTCCGCCCTCGACGCCGAGGACGTGGTGGCCACCTACTCGGCCGTGATCGACCCCGACACCGCGTCGGAGGTCGCCGGTTCCTACTCGATGATCGAGTCGGTCACCGCCGTCGACGACCACAACGTGCGCTTCACCCTGAACTACCCCTACTACGCCATGCCCGCGCGGCTCACCCTCGGCATCACCCCCTCCGAGGAGATCACCCCGGGCCCCGCAGCGGACTCCGAGCGCAACCGCGCACCGGTCGGCACCGGCCCCTACGTGCTGTCCGACCTCAGCGCCGACCAGGCCGTGTTCGAGGTCAACCCCGAGTACCACGGCACCGCGCCCGAGGTCACCGAACTGGTCATCCTCTCGGTGCCCGACGACAACACCCGCGCCCAGCGCATGCGGGCGGGCAACATCGACGGAACGGTGCTCCCCCCGGTCACCGCCGAGACCTTCGCGGACGTCGACGGCTCCGAGGTCCTGCCCGTGCGCACCGCCGAGTGGCGCGGCCTCTCCCTTCCCTCGGACAACCCCTTCACCGCCGACCCCGACGCCCGGCTCGCGATGAACCTCGGTGTGGACCGCGACGGGGTCGTGGAGAACGTGCTCGCCGGCCACGGCCGCCCCGCCCACACCCCGGTCCCCGACGTCTACGGCGCGGCGCACGACCCGGAGGCCGTCTTCGAGTACGACCCCGACGCCGCCGCCGACCTCCTGGACCAGGCCGGGTGGGAGGAGGGCCCGGACGGCGTCCGCGTCCGCGACGGCGACCGCGCCGCGTTCACCCTGTACTACCTCGCCTCGGACAACCTGCGCCGTGACCTGGCCACGGCCTTCGCCGCCGAGATGCTGCCGCTGGGGATCGAGGTGGACATCCAGGGCGCCTCCTGGGACGAGATGGGTGAGAACTCCACCGAGGCGGGCATCCTGCTCGGCGGCGGCGACAAGCCCTACGACCTGGACACCCAGGTGTACGCCACCCTGCACACCCGCGAGGCCGACACCCCCACCTACGAGAACCCGGGCGACTTCGCCATCCCGGGCGTCGACGAGGACCTGGAGGAGGCCCGCCGGACCCTCGACCCCGACGAGCGCGTCGAGGCCTACCAGCGGATCCAGCGGGCCTACGTCGAGAACCCCACGTACGTGTTCATGGCGTTCGTCGACCACACCTACATCGCCGCCGAGGACGACTGGGACCGCGGCCCGCTCGTACTCGAACCCCACGCCCACGGGGTCTCCTGGGGTCCGTGGTGGAACCTCTCCGAGTGGCGTCGATGAGTTCCTCCCCCGTCCGCCGGGCCCGGTCGCACCGGACCCGGTGGCGGGACCGCCGCCGCGAGCTGGCGGGACTGGTGGCGCGCCGCGTCGCCGTCGGGCTCCCGATGCTCGTGGGACTGAGCGCGCTGGTGTTCCTGCTGGCCGCGCGCTCCCCCTTCAACCCGCTCGCCGCCTACCTGGGGGCGGGCTACCAGCGGACCACCGCCGAGCAGCGGGAGTCCCTCGGCACCGCGCTGGGGTTCGACGTCCCCTGGTGGCGGGCCTGGTGGTCCTGGGCCTCCGACCTGCTCCAAGGGGACCTCGGCTGGTCCCGGGGGTACACGATGCCGGTCTCCGAGGTGTTCGCCGAACGCCTTCCGTGGACCCTGCTGCTCTCCGGCACCGCCCTGGCCGTGGCCGTGCTGTCGGCCCTGGTGTGGGGCACGGTCGCCGGGCTCCGGCCCGGCTCGTGGTCGGACCGGGTCGTCACCCGTGTCGGCGTGCTGGTGCAGGCGGTGCCCCCGTTCGTCCTCGCCCTGGGCTCGGTCACCGTGTTCGCGGTGATCCTGCGCTGGGCCCCGGTGGCGGGGGCCGCCGCCCCCGGTGAGGCCCCCACGTTCGGCGGCGTGGTGACCCACCTCGTGCTGCCCGCCTGCACTCTCGCCCTGACCCAGCTCCCGTGGCTGCTGCTGGCGGTGCGCACCGCCGTGGCCCGCGCCCGCGGGTCGGAACCGGTCCGCGCCGCACGGGCGCGCGGGCTCTCCCCCGCCAAGGTGGTGACCGGGCACGTGCTGCCGGTCTCGCTCGCCCCTCTCGTGACGATCGTGGGGGCGCGGCTGCCCGAACTCGTCGTGGGCGCGGTGCTGGTGGAGGAGATCTTCGCGTGGCCGGGGATCGCCGCCGCGCTGGTCGCCTCGGCGCAGTCGCTCGACTTCCCGCTGCTGGCCGCCCTCACGCTGGCCACCACCGCCGTGGTGCTGCTCGGCTCGTTGCTGGCCGACGCCGCCTACCTGTTCCTGGACCCGAGGGTGAGCGCCGATGTCTGAGCCGAAGTCCGCGACCACCGCGCCGACCGCGCGGCCCCGCCGACGCCGCACCGTCCGGTTCCTTCCCGTCGCGACCCTGGCCGTCCTCGTCGCCTACGCCGTCCTGGTCCCCTGGTGGGCCGGGGCGCAGACGGCCGACTTCGCCCGGGCGCTGCTGCCCCCCGGCCCCGGGCAGTGGTTCGGTACCGACCACTCGGGCTACGACCTGTTCGTGCGCTCCGCCGAGGGGCTGCGGGTGTCCCTGCTGGTGGCGCTGGTCTGCGCCGTGGTCGCCACGGTGCTGGGGGTGGCCGTCGGCGCGGTCGCCGCCACCGCGGGCGGCCGGGTCGACCGGCTGCTCATGCGCACCACCGACGGGGTGAACGCCCTGCCCCACCTGCTGATCGGCGTCGTCATCGTCGCCCTCTACCCCGGGTCGCTGCCCGCGATCATCGCGTCGATCGCGCTCACCCACTGGCCGCAGATCGCCCGTGTGGTGCGCGCCGAGATGCTCTCGGTGCGCTCCTCGGAGTACGTCGAGGCCGCCTACCTGTGGGGGGCCTCCCGGGGTCAGGTGCTGTACCGGCACCTGCTGCCCGCCGCGCTCCCGCAGGCGGCGGTCGGCCTGGTGATGCTGGTCCCGCACGCCGTCTGGCACGAGTCCACGCTCAGCTTCCTGGGCCTGGGCCTCTCCCCCGACGAGGCCAGCCTGGGCACCCTGCTGGAGGTCGCGCGCGGCGACGTGTTCACCGGGGCGTGGTGGACACTGGCGGCCCCCGCCGGGGTGCTCGTGGCCACCACGCTCTCGGTGGCCGGGCTGACCCGCGCGCTGGACGGCGGCCGGTCCGGTCGGCGGCGCGGCCGTGGCCCGGACCCGCTGCCGGTCACCGTGCCACCGGACGAACCGGCCGACACCGTCCAGGCCCTGGTCCGGGTGCGGTCCCTGACCCTGCGGCTGCCCACCGGCGACGGCCGCTGGGTGCACGCCGCCACGGAGCTCGACCTCGACCTGCGGGCGGGTGAACTGACCGCGCTGGTCGGGGAGTCCGGGTCCGGGAAGTCCACGCTGGCCTCGGCCCTGTGCGGGCTGTCGCCCGCCGGGACCCGCTCCTCCGGGAGCGTGCTGGTGGACGGCCGGGAGGTGCTCGGCGCCGAGGAACGCGTCTGGCGCGCGCTCCGGGGGCGCACGATCGGGCTGGCCGCGCAGTCCGGGGCCGGGACCTTCACGCCGGTGCGCCGGGTGGGGCCGCAGATCGCGGAGGTGGTCTCCGCCCTGGGCACCGAGGAGTCGGTCCCCGACCTCCTGGAACGGGTCGGTCTGGAGGCCGACGCGGCGGAGCTGTTCCCCCACGAGCTGTCCGGCGGCATGGCCGTCCGGGCGGTGACGGCCGCCGCGCTCGCGGGTCGGCCCCGGGTGCTGCTGGCCGACGAGCCCACCGCCGGGCTGGACCCGGAGCTGGCCGCGCAGGTCCTGCACCTGCTGCGACGCGTGGCCGACTCCGGCACGGCGGTCCTGGTCATCACCCACGACCTCCAGATCCTGGAGACGACGCAGGTGGCCGACCACGTGGCGGTGATGTACGCGGGACGGATCGTGGAACGCGGACCCGCCCGACGGGTGCTGTCCGAACCCGGGCACCCCTACAGCAGGGCGCTGATGGCGGCGCTGCCCGCGCACGGGCTGCACCCGCTGCCGGGGCTGCCTCCGGAACTCACGGACCCGCCCGCCGACCCTTCCCTCACCGACCGGACGGGAGAGACCGATGTCGTTGGTAGCTGACAGTGTGACCTGCCGCTACGGGGACCGGGTGGTCCTGCGGGGGGTGAGCCTGACCGTGCCACCCGGGCGCGTCCTGGGGCTGACCGGCCCGTCCGGCAGCGGCAAGTCGTCCCTGGCCCGGATCCTCACCGGCCTGCGCCCACCCGACGCGGGCACCGTGGTGGCCGACGGCCTGCCGCCCTCCACCCGGCGGGGTCGGATGGACGGTCGTCTGGGGCTGCTGCACCAGTCCCCCGGGTCCGCCACGGACCCGAGGATGCCGCTGCGGCGGATCATCGCGGAACCGTTCTCCGCCCGGGGCCGCTCGCGGGCGGCGGAGACGGCCGACCGGACCGCCGAGCTGGCGCGCCGGGTGGGGCTGACCCCGGACCTGCTCGACCGGTACCCCGACCAGGTCTCCGCCGGTCAGCTGCAACGGGCCTGCGTGGCCCGGGCGCTGGCCGCCGCCCCCGCGTACCTGGTCTGCGACGAGCCGACCGCCATGCTCGACGCCGCCTCCACGGCGACCGTCGCGCACCTGCTGTCCGGACTCGCCGCCGAAGGGGTCGGCGTCCTCGCGATCAGCCACGACCACGCGCTGTTGAGGGCCTGGGCCGACGAGGTCGTGGACATCGGGGACCTGGCCAACTGAGCGGAGGGGCGGGCCCGTCCGCCGAACGGCCCACCGACCGACCAGGTGACGGAGGGGCTGGACCGGTGGACGGCCGCGGATGCGGTTGCCCGCCCGCCACCGGCCCGGGGTTCCACCCCGACCTGTCGCCTCACCGGCCGACCGGGCCCTGACCAGGGGTGACCGGTTAAGTGGGCGACCGAGCGACCAGCTGACGCTCCCGTCAGGCCACGCCCCCGACCGGACACGGCGAAGGGCCGGGGGACACTCCCCGGCCCCGCGTGGTCCGTGCACTTCGTGGGCCGTGCGGCCCTCAGGCGAACACGTCCTCCGTCGCGCCCTCGTACCCGACCCGATCGGCGAACTCCGCCCGCCACCGCTCCCAGGAGTCAGCGACCTGCGCGTCCGCCTCGTGGGCGTGCTCCGCCACCGCCCGCGCCAGGGCGCCGGGCCCGTGCAGCAGGGTCTCCCGCACGCCCACCGACCGCTCCGGGCGGGCGCCGAGCAGGAAGGTCGAGCTCTGCACCCGGTTGCCGCCCATGACCCCGGGGGCCGTGGACAGCAGCGGATCCCGCAGGTCGAGGTCCTCCACCAGGAGGGCACGACCGTCGATCTCGGCCCGGGTGACCGAACGCAGCGGCCCCCCGGACGACTCGTAGCTGCGCCCCAGCACCAGGGTCTCGTGCACCAGCGCCCGACCGGAGCCGGACAGGCGCACCCGCGTGTGCCGGGTGATGTCCGCGCCCTGGGTCACCACGAACGGCGCGCCACGCCACACCAGGCACGCGCCGTCCGCCACGTTGAGGTCGGCCCGCCAGCTCGCGGCGCCTCCCCGGGCGTCGTAGGCGACCATCCCGGACGGCTCCACCAGCTCCAGCCACACGCCGGGCCCCACGGTGATCTCCATCCGCAGGTCGTCCCCGGCGAGCAGCAGCGCGTAGGTGCCCAGCAGGGCCACCCGCGCGGTGTCGCCGCGGACGCCCAGGGGTTGGGCCCGCAGGTAGGTTCCCCCCGCCAGGTCGGTCAGGCGTACCCGCCCGCCGACCCGTTCGACGGTCACGCGGGCCGCGACGGTCTCACTCATCCGTGCTCGTGGTTCCCGTCACCCTCGTGGGTGTGCGTGGTGCCGTCGGCGTGGGTGTGCGGGGCCATCGGGCCCGGGTCGCGCGGCACGTGGTTCCCGGCGCGGTAGTCGGCCAGCACCTGGTGCACCCACCCGGCGAGGGCCTTGATGGAGACGTCGTCGTGCTGGCTCAGCGCCAGCACCGGAAGACCGCCGCGGGAGCTGGAGGCGTCGGCCACCATCTGCTCCGCGTCCACGCCCACGTGCGGGGCGAGGTCGGTCTTGTTCACCACGAGCAGGTCGGCGCGCTCGATGCCGGGCCCGCCCTTGCGGGCCACGTCGCCGCCGCCGGCCACGTCCAGGCAGAAGATCTGGGCGTCGGCCAGAGCGGGGCTGAACGTGGCGGTGAGGTTGTCGCCGCCGCTCTCCACCACGACCAGGTCCAGCGGGGCGAACTCCGCCTCCAGGTCCTCCACGGCGAGCAGGTTGGGGGTGACGTCGTCACGGATGGCCGTGTGCGGGCAGGCGCCGGTCTCCACCGCGTGGATGCGCTCGATCGGCAGGACCCCGGCCGCGCGCAGCAGGCGGGCGTCCTCGTCGGTGTAGATGTCGTTGGTGACGACGGCCATGCTCAGCTCGTCGGCGAGCTCGCGGCACAGGGTCGCGATCAGCGTGCTCTTGCCGGTTCCGACCGGACCGGCCACGCCCAGGCGCATCGCGCGCCGGGTGCCGGTGGTGGAACCCGTGTTCGCTTCGGTCTGCTCAGGCAACGAAGATCCTCCTGGTCTTGAGTTGGTGTTCGAGGGACCACCCCTCGATCTGGGGTGCGGTACGTGCGGGAAGGTCGTCGGGCCCCCGGACCGCGAGCGCCTCCGCGACGGTCGCGGAGATCACCCCTTCGGCTCCGAGCACCCACCCGGCCGCGTCCACCGGGTCGACGGGTGCGAGTTTGAGCGCGGCGGAGGCCACCGTCTGGGCGTCGTCGTACAGACTCACCCGGGCGACCTCGGCCTCGTCGGCCCCCATGACGGCGGCCACCGCTCCGAGGGCGACCGGCCGTTGCGGGGCGCGCCCCAGCGTGCGCAGCGCCTTCACCGCCGGGTGCTCCGGCCACAGGCGGTCCGCGAGACGGACCAGCCCCCGGCCGAGCAGCCCCGAGATGTCCCGGAGCGGCGCGCTCGGTGAGCGGGCCAGCAGCGCCGCGTGCACGTCGGCCAGGGCCCCGGGGTCCACGCCGACCCCCTCGGGCCCGTCGGCGGTCGCGGCGGTGACGCCCCCGACCGCCCGGTGGGCGAGGACGGCGGCGGCCGCCTCCACCAGGCCCACCGTGCGCGTGCGGGCCGCGATGTACTCGGGGACGCGGTGCGGCGGGAGGCCGTCGAGCAGGGCGGGTTCGAGCCCGGCCGAGTAGGTGTGGCCGCCCACCGGCAGCCGGGCGTCGGCCAGCAGCAGTGTGCCCAGTCCAGTGCTCACACGGCGGCCTAGAACATCGAGTACCGCTGCGCGAGCGGTACCACGTCCACGGGCTGCGGCTTCACGAACTCACCGTTGATGCTGATCGCGAACGTCTCCGGGTCCACGTCGATCTTCGGCAGCGCGTTGTTGTTCGGCATGTCCGCCTTGGTGACGTCCCGCGTGGGACGCACGCCCACCAGCCTGCGCTGGAGCCCCAGGCGCTCGGCCAGACCGTCCTCGATCGCCATCGGGGACACGAAGCTCACCGCCAGGTCGGCGGCGGACGTGGGCTGCGCGGCCAGGGTCGGACGCAGCAGCACCGGCTGCGGGAGGGGGACCGCGCCGTTGGGGTCGCCCAGCGGAGCGGCGACGATCGCGCCGGCCTTGATCACCGCGGACGGCCGGATGCCGAAGAACGCGGGGTCCCACAGCACCAGGTCGGCCATCTTCCCGGGCTCGACGGAACCGATCACGTGGTCGACGCCGTGGGCCACCGCGGGGCAGATGGTGTACTTCGCGACGTACCGGCGGGCACGGGCGTTGTCGGCGGGCAGGTCCGAGGCGAGTCGGCCGTACCTGTTCTTCATCACGTGCGCCACCTGCCACGTGCGGCAGATCAGCTCACCGATCCGGCCCATCGCCTGGGCGTCCGTGGAGGTGATCGCGATCGCGCCCATGTCGAGCAGGACGTCCTCGGCCGCCATCGTGGAGGCGCGGATGCGCGAGTCGGCGAAGGCCAGGTCCTCCTGGACACGCGGGTTCAGGTGGTGCACCACCATGAGCATGTCCATGTGCTCGGCCACGGTGTTCACCGTGAACGGCAGGGTCGGGTTGGTGGAGGCGGGCAGGACGTTCGACTCACCGGCGGTGATGATGATGTCGGGCGCGTGGCCGCCGCCCGCGCCCTCGGAGTGGAACACGTGGATGCCGCGACCGCCGATCGCCTCCAGCGTGTGCTGGACGTAACCGGTCTCGTTGAGGGAGTCGGCGTGCAGCGCCACCTGGAGGCCGAACTCGTCGGCGCCGCGCAGGGCCGCGTCGATCGCCGCCGGGGTGGCGCCCCAGTCCTCGTGGACCTTGTAGCCGCCCGCCCCGGCCAGGGCGTCCTCGCGGAGCGCGTCGATGGAGACCGTGCTGCCCTTGCTGAACAGCAGGACGTTGAGCGGGAACTTGTCCAGGGCGCGGTGCATCGTCCGCAGCGCGTGCGCGCCCGGGGTGACCGTGGTGGCCTTGGAGCCCTCGGTGGGGCCGGTGCCGCCGCCGATCACCGTGGTCGTGCCGGTGGTCAGCGCCTCGTGCATCTCGATCTCGCTGAGGAAGTGCACGTGGGTGTCGATCGCCCCGGCGGTGAGGATCTTGCCCTCACCGGCGATGACGTCGGTGCCGGGGCCGATCAGCAGGTCCGGGTGTACCCCGTCCATGACGTCCGGGTTGCCGGCCTTGCCGATCGCGACGATGTCGCCGTCGCGGATGCCGACGTCGCCCCGGACGATCCCCCAGTGGTCCATGACGACCACGTTGGTGATCACCAGGTCGAGGGCGCCCTCGGAGCGCAGGGTCATGCCCTGACCCATCGACTCGCGGATGCTCTTGCCGCCGCCGAAGACGACCTCGTCACCGCCGACGGTGCGGTCCTCCTCGACCTCGATCCACAGGTCGGTGTCGCCCAGGCGGATCTGGTCCCCGACCGTGGGTCCGTACAGCTGCGCGTACTCACGGTGGTCGATGCGGCTCACGGCTGCTGCTCCTCAGTGTCCTCGGTCGCGTCTTCCTGGTCGCCCGGCAGGACCTCGGTGGGCACCACCTCGGCCGGGTCGCCGTCGTGCGCGTCGAGCTCACCGACGCGCATCGTCGTACCGGAGGCGCGCTCCGGTTCGGGGACCTCGACGCCGGGGGTGCCGAACGGGATGACCGGCCGCGGCACGCGTTCGCCGGTCTTGGGTTCCTTGCTCAGGTCCTGGATCTGGAGGCCGGGAACGTACCGTCGGCCGCCGAGGGCGACCAGTTCGACGGTGCGGCTCACGCCGGGTTCCAGACGGACCGAGGTGCCCGCGGGGGCGTCCAGCCGGAAGCCCTGGCACGCTTCGCGGTCGAAGCGCAGCGCGGGGTTGGCGTCCGGGAAGTGCAGGTGGGAGCCGATCTGGATGGCTCGGTCACCCGCGTTGACGACGACGAGGGTCAACCGTTCACGGTCGGCGTTCAGGTCCAGGGGCACGGCGCGGGTACGGATCTCACCGGGGATCATGGGGTCGCTCCCTGGACGGGACGGGTCAGCTCAGGGGACGGGTCGCCTCCGGGGAGGGGACGGGTCCGCGCCTGGATCGGCTCCGTGATGGTGACGAGCTTGCGCCCGTCGGGGAACGTGGCCTCGACCTGGACGTTCGGGATCATCTCGGAGACCCCGTCCATGACCTCCTCGCGGGAGAGCACGGTGCGCCCCTCCTGCATCAGCTCGGCCACTCTGGCACCTTCACGAGCCCGCTCGATCACCCAGCAGGACAGCAGCGCTACCGATTCCGGTTGGTTGAGCTTGACGCCCCTGGCCCGCCGGTCCCGGGCGATCATGCCCGCGACGGCCAGGAGAAGCTTCTCGGTATCGGAGGGAAGTAGATGCATGAACCACCTCTCAACGATTCGTTATGGGTTTGGTAGCAACACCAACCCATCTAGGTTTTAGCACGTGAGAGGCGTGTGGCAAGCCCCCACGAGCGCCGGGGAGGCATTCGCGGGCCATCGCTCCGGCCCCGGAAGCACTGTCGGACAAGGGGAAACACCCCCACACCATGTGCGACAAACACTGGTACATTTTTTGTGAGACGACCCCCTCCGCCCCGCTCTCACGGAGTGCTCGCGCCGCCTCCGAGGGAACACGCCCGCGTGTTTTCTCGGACGCGCCCGACGGGGTCGTTCGGCGTCCCCTCGGCCGACTCCGTCGTCGACGGCGGGGACCCGCGTGCCATGGCGCCGCCACGTGCCACCGCGTCGACCCCGTGGCCGGACCGACCGCGTCGGAGCCACCGGGCGTCCGCTCGTGCCGCGCGGAATCCTTTCGGGAGAACACACGACAGGACCCCTATTTCACGCGGATCAAGACACCGTTTCCCGCGCGTGAAGAAACCCCGGCGCGGATTCGGTGGAATCCGTGCCGGGGAGGGTCGCATTCCGGTTCCCTGTGTCGCCGCGAGCTCGCTGACCAGCACCGGAGCAGGAGTGGGCCGCCCAGGCGAGGGGCACCGACGCCCCCGTCCGGACACCGGCGGAATTCACCCGACAATGGCCGGGGGAACCGACCGCGTGATCATCTCCCTGGGGCCCGGGGGCTACCTCGCGCTCATCTCGGCGATCAGTTCCTCGACCCTTCCGCGCACCAGCTCGGGCTCGATTCCGAGCCCCCGGAGGACGGCCGGGGCCGTCGCCCGGTCCCGGTACAGGACGCCGAGCAGCAGGTGCTCCGTTCCGAAGTGGCCGTGGTCGAACCGCGCGTTCGCGTGGAAGGCGTACTTCAGGGCCGTGCGCGTCTCCCGGGAGAAACCCGGGTCGTCGTACGGCGGCCGCTTCCTCGGCCTGGTGACCCTGAGGACCTCCGCCTCGGTCGCCTCGTAGCTGGCCCCGAGCCCCCGCAGGGCCCGCGCGGCCATCCCCTCCTCCTCGTACACGAGGCCGAGCAGCAGGTGCTCGGGGCCCAACCGTCTGTGGTGGAAACGCACGGTCTCGGTCTGGGCGTGGACGACCACACGCTTCACGGTGTCGGTGAACTTGTCGATCACGGTCGGGGTTCCAGTATCGTTCGGAGGAGGATGAGGGTCCCATCCTCCCGCGTCTCCCGGAACCGGAAGCGGCCGGGCTACTGCTCGGACTGGACCCGGGAGACGGGTTCGGGTTCGGGTTCCGCGAGGACCCGGGCGGTACGGAGCCCGGCGAAGGCCACCGCGAGCGCCCCGACGCTGACGACGGTGAGCGCTCCCCCGGCCATCATCGCGCCTGCGGCGCCGATGACGGGGGCCAGGCCTCCGAGGGTGAGCGCCCCCGCCGAACTGCCGACGGTGGACTGCGCGGTCCACACCGAGTTGACGCGTCCGCGCAGGCGGTCCGGGGTGTGGGACTGGAGCAGCGCGTACCGCAGGATCTCCTCCACGACCTGCCCGAAGCCGAGGAAGACCAGGAACGCGAAGGCGACCGGGGCCCAGGTGCTCGCGCCGAGCCCCAGCACGGCCAGGCCGCAGAGGGCCACGGCGACGAGCAGGAGCGCGCCCGTGCGCCGGGCCCGTCCGGCCCAGCCGCTGGTCAGCGACCCGATGAGGGCGCCGATCGCGGGCGCGGTGTACAGGAGGCCGACCAGCGTGGGTCCGCCGCCGAGGACCTTGTCGGTGAACTCGTTGATGAGCACCTGGGGTGCGGCGAACAGCATCTGGGCCAGGCCCAGGAGCAGCAGGGGGCCGACGACGCGGTGCCGGAGCGCGAAGCCGCCTCCTTCGCGCAGGGCGTCCAGGACCGGCTGGGCGCGGCTCTCCTCCGGGGCCTCCAGCCGGGGCAGGCGCCACACCAGGACGGTGGTGAAGAGCGAGAGCAGCGCCGTGATGACGAAGTTCCCGCCCATCCCCAGAGCCGCGATGATCACCCCGCCGAGCGCGGGCGCCAGGACGGAGCCGAGTTCACCGTTGAGGGCGAGCAGGGCACCGGCGGCCGGAAGCCTGTCCCGCGGGACGAACCCGGGGGCGGCGGCCTGGAGGGCGACGGCGCTGAAGGAGCCGAGGAAGCCGTTGAAGGCGGCGACCGCGTAGATCACCCAGAGCCAGGGTTCGGCGGGCACGAGCGTGTTGACGGCCAGGGCCCCGAAGCCGACGACGGCGGAGGCCCGGCCGATGACGATGAGGCGCCGCCGGTCGCCCCGGTCCGCGAGCATGCCGCCGACCAGGGTGCCCGCGAGGACGCTCACCGCCGACGTGGTGTGGACGGTGGCCACGAGCAGCGAGGACCCGGTGAGCTCGTAGACCTGCATGGGCAGGGCCACCGCGGCGAACCCCAGCCCGAAGACGGAGACGAGTCGGGCGACGAAGACGATCCTGAACTCGCGGCTCAGGCGCAGGGGGCTGGTGTCGACCATCAGCTGGGAGAGCTTCACGGGGTCCTTCACGGGTGGGGCGGGCGGTGGTCCGCCCTCGGGTGTGCCGCCGTCCGGAGGCGGTGGGCCCCTCGTCCGGGAGAGGGGCCCACCGCGCCGTCAAGCGAGCGCCTCGCGCAGGCTGCGGGGGCGCAGGTCGGTCCAGTGCGCGTTGACGTAGGCGAGCGCCTCGTCCCGGGAGACCGGTCCGTGGACGGGGGTCCATCCCTCGGGGACCCGGGCGAACCCGGGCCACAGCGAGTGCTGGTCCTCGTCGTTGACGAGGACGAGGAAGGTGCCTTCGGTGTCGTCGAAGGGGTTGGTCATGGTCGCTCCTTCGTTGGGGTCGCGTGACACGGGGCCTAGAGGGTCTCCAGGACCTGTTCGATCTGGTCGAGGACGTCGTTGCCCTGGGCCCAGGTGCGCGCGGCGCCGTAGCGCAGCGGGTGGACCTGCTCGTCCTCGACGGCGGGGAGGGGCTGCCAGAGGTCCTGTCCGAGGAGGTCAGCGGTGAAGGGGTCGGGCTCGTGGGCGACGTCGGTCTCGTAGAAGACGACGTCGGTGTCCTGGAGCTTGTCGATGTTCTCGTAGGACTGCCAGGCGGCGAAGTCGGTCCCGGCCTCCTCGGTGACGGCGGTCGCCTCCGCGCCGAGTTCGTCGAGGATGTGGGCGCCCCAGGCGTTGGTGTTGATGACGGCGAACTCGTTGTCGACCCCGAAGACCACGGCGAAGGTGTGGTCGCTGAGCTGGTCGGCGTAGGTCTCGCTGATCTCGGTGACGCGCTCCTCGTAGCGGTCGCGCTCGGCCTGGGCGCGCTCGCCGTCACCGACGACCTCGGCGAGTCCGAGGCTCATGTCGCGGAGTTCGTGTCCGGCGCCCTCGAAGTCGAACAGGACGGTGGGCGCGATCTCGGAGAGGGTCGCGAAGTGCTCCTCGTAGTCCTCGTGGCTCTGTTCGCGGACGCCGCCGATGATGAGGTCGGGTTCGGCGGAGGCGATGGCCTCCAGGTTGAGTTCGAGGCTGGAGGCCTGGACGACCGTGGCCTCCTCGAGGACGGCGAGCTCGTCCTCGGTGTAGAGGCCGGGGTTGGGCTCGATCACGCCGACGGGGTCGATCCCGGCCTCGACGAGGATCTCGTTGCCGAACTCCAGGGCCACGATCCGCCGGGGGTCCTCGGGAACCTCGACGGTCCCGTAGTCGGTCTCGACCTCGACGGTGGCACCGGCGTCGGTCCCGTCGGCCGCGTCCGGGGTGGTACCGCAGGCGGTGAGGGCCAGAGCCAGGGCGAGGCCGCCGGAGGTGAGGGCACCTCCCCTGAGAGGGGTCGTCAGCTGTTTCACGGTCTTCGCTTTCGTGGGAGTGGGGTGGGGCACGGGGATACGGCGGGGAGCCCGAGTCGCTAGTTAGGCTAGCCTTGCCTTATTTCGACTGGAAACCCGGGGTCGGGTTCCCGCGCGCGGCCCTCAGGGCGCGGTCGAGGACCGGGCCGATGACGGAGAGCGCGGCCGGGCCGGTGAGGTCGTCGTGGTGGTGGTCGACGGGGGTGTCGTGCACCTGCCCCCGCACGTGTTCCTTCCACAGCTCGGCGGTGATGCCGGAGTCGGGTTCGCGCTGGGCGGTGGCGGAGAAGAAGTGCAGGTCGCCGTCGAAGACCCGGTATCCCGTGCGGTACATGACCTCGTTGGTGTACATGCGGGCCCGGACCACGCGCTCGATCGTGTCGGTGTCGAAGTCGGCCCAGACGCCGTCGCTGTCGCGCATGAACTCCACGACCTCCTCCCGCCGGTACGGCGCGGTCAGCCAGGAGGGCAGGTCGCGCTGTGAGCTGGAGAGCAGGAACTCCAGCGCCTCCTGTTCGGCCTCGGCGTCGGACATGGCGCCGCCCGCCCGCAGGACGGGCGCGGAGTCGGTGGGGTAGGTGTCCAGCATCCCGAGGAAGGCGACCTCCTCCCCCTCGGCCTGGAGGAGGGTGGCGAGGCCGTGCGCGATCTGCCCTCCGAAGGACCAGCCGACCAGGTGGTAGGGGCCGTTGGGCTGGACGGTGCGGACGAGGCGGGCGTAGCGCTCCACGAGTCCGTCCATGGTGGGCGGCAGGTCGTCCTCGCGCAGGCCCGGGAACTGGATGCCGACGATGGGCCGCTCCTTGTCCAGGTGGGGGGCGAGCCCCGCGTAGGACCAGCTGAACCCGCTCGCCGGGTGGAAGCAGAACAGCGGGCTCCTGCGCCCGCCCTCCCGCAGGCGCAGCACCGGGGCGAGGAGGTCCTCGCGGCGCGGGGACTCCAGGTACGCGCGCAGGCGGGCGACGGTGGGCGCGGCGATGAGGTCGCCCGCGCGCAGCCGTTGCCCGGTGCGCTTGCGGACGCGGCCGACCAGGCGCATGGCCAGGAGCGAGTGCC
The DNA here is from genome assembly GCF_056173345.1 of Nocardiopsis sp. iso_237. Taxonomy (NCBI): domain Bacteria; kingdom Bacillati; phylum Actinomycetota; class Actinomycetes; order Streptosporangiales; family Nocardiopsidaceae; genus Nocardiopsis; species Nocardiopsis sp. iso_237. The sequence goes on from NZ_CM149669.1 coordinate 6,344,193, forward strand.
CGCCCAGGTCGAAGAAGTCGTCGTCGATGCCGAGTGCGGCGCTGGGCGCGTCGGCCTCCCCGCCCAGGCCGAGGACGGCGGCGAAGTCGTCGCACAGGGCGCGGTCGACGTCGTCACGCGGCGGGCGGCCCTCGCTGCCCGTGTGGGCGGGCGCGGGCAGCGCGGCCGGGTCGAGCTTGCCGTTGATGGTGAGCGGCAGCCGGTCCAGGGTGACCAGGGCCGAGGGCACCATGGCGTCGGGCAGGGTCCCCTGGAGGTCCCGGCGCAGGGCGTCGGTGTCGACGTCGGCGCCCGAGGCGGGGACGAGGTAGGCGACCAGGCGCCTGAGGCCGGGGGTGTCCTCGCGGACGACCACGGCAGCCTGCGCGACGGCCGGGTGCTCCTCCAGGGCGGACACCACCTCGCCGGGTTCGATGCGCACACCGCGGATCTTGACCTGGTCGTCGGCCCGGCCGAGGTAGTCGATGAGCCCTTGGGCGTCCCAGCGGACCAGGTCACCGGTCCGGTACATGCGCGAACCGGGCGGGCCGTACGGGTCCGCGACGAACCGCTCCGCCGAGAGGTCGGGTCGGTTGGCGTAGCCCCTGGCCAGGCCGACCCCGGTCACGTACAGCTCGCCGGGGACCCCCGGGGCGACCGGGCGCAGGGCGGAGTCGAGGACGTGGACGTCGGTGTTGGCGATGGGGCGCCCCACCGTGGGGGTGCGGCTGTCGTCGGTGCCGCCGCCGAGCGTGTTGATCGTGTACTCGGTGGGCCCGTACAGGTTGTAGCCGAGCACGCCGTCGGCCTCGCGGAGGGTGTCCCAGACGGTGGCGCTGACCGCCTCACCGCCGAGCAGGACCAGCGGCGGGCGGTGGGCGCCGCCGCGGGCCTCCGCGTCCGCGGCGCCGCCGAGGAGGCCGTCCTCGATCAGCTGTCCGCAGTAGGACGGGGTGACGTTGACGACGTCGATGTCCTGGTCGGCGCAGTAGGCCACCAGGGCGGCGGAGTCCCGGCGCAGCTCCTCGTCCATGAGGTGCACCTCGTGGCCGTCGATCAGCCACAGGAGCTCCTCCCAGGACATGTCGAAGGAGAACGACACGGTGTGGGCGACCCGCATGACCCGTCCGCCCTGGGCCTCGACCACCGGGTCGAAGATCTCCGTGCGGTGGTTGACCAGCATGTTCACCAGGCCGTGGTACGGGATCTCCACGCCCTTCGGGCGCCCGGTGGAACCCGAGGTGAAGATGACGTAGGCGAGGTGGTCGGGCCGGTGGGCGGCGGGGGTCCGGGGCCGGGAGAGGTCGACCCGGGCGAGGTCCGCGACGACGCGCGGGTCGTCCAGGCGGACACGGCGGCCACCGGCGCCCGCCCCGCCCGCCTCGGGGTCCCGCTCCGCGGGCAGGTTCTTCGCGGCGTCGGCGGTGGTGACGGTGACCAGGGGGTCGGAGTCGACGAGCATGTGGCCGAGCCGGGCCGCCGGGTGCTCCAGGTCCAACGGCACGTACGCGGCACCCAGCTTGAGCACGGCGAACAGGGTCACCACCCAGTCGGCGGAGCGGTGCAGCGCGATGGCCACCCTGGCCTCCGGACCCACGCCGAGGCCCGCGAGCAGGCGGGCCAGGCGCTCCGCGCGTTCGTCGAGCACGGCGAAGGTGAGGCTCTCGTCGCGGGTGACCAGGGCCGTGCGCTCGGGGGCACGGCGCGCGGACTCCTCGAAGATCCCGGCGAGGGTGGTGTCGGGGAGTGCGCGCCGCACCCCCTCCCCCAGCCTGAGGGCGGCGCCCGCGGTGTGCGCGGGGAGCGCGTTGAGGTCGGAGACCGGGGCGTCGGGTTGGGCGGCGATCTGTTCGAGCAGCCGCACGACCCGGTCGTACAGGTCCCGCGCGGTCTCGGCCGTGACGACGTCGGTCCGGTAGGCGAGGCTGAGCCGGAGTTCGTCGCCGGGCTGGGCGACGAAGGTCAGCGGGTAGTGGGTGGCGTCGTTGCCGGTGACCGACTCCAGGCCGGTCCGCTCGCGCACCTCCCGGTAGCGCTCGTCGTCGCGCGGGATGTTGCGCTGCACGTAGAGGGAGTCGAAGAGCCGCTGCCCGCCGACCGCGCCCTGGATGTCCGCGAGGCTGACGTGGTGGTGCGGGAGCAGGTCGGCCTGCTCTCCCTGGAGGCGGACGAGGAGGTCGCGGACGGTCTCGGCGGGGCGGACCCGCACACGGACCGGCACGGTGTTGAAGAAGACGCCGACGATCGAGTCCACTCCCTCGATCTCGGGCGGGCGCCCGGCGACGGTGCTGCCGAAGACGATGTCGTCGCCTCCGGTGTGGGAGCGCAGGACCAGCCCCCAGGCGGCGAGGAAGAGCGTGTTGGGGGTGATCCCGGTGTCTCGTGCCAGGGCCGTGAGGCGGCCGACCAGGTCGGGGGCGACGACCCCGTCGACGGTGCGGGGCATGATCGTGGTGTCCCCGGCGTCGGCGGCCGAGACGAGGGTCCCCTCCTCGACGCCCTCCAGGGCGGAGCGCCAGGCGTCCACGGAGCGCTGACGGTCCTGGCGTGCCAGCCACACCAGGTAGTCGCGGTAGGGCCGGGGCGCGGGCAGTCCGGTGTCGTCCCCGCCGCGCAGGTACAGGTCCATGAGCTCGGCGTTGTGGAGCTCGCCGGACCAGCCGTCCATGACGATGTGGTGGAAGGTGAGGACGAGGACGTCGCGGTCGTCGGGCAGGTGCACGAGGACGTGCCGGATGAGCGGCGGCCGGGAGAGGTCGAAGCGGCGTTCGCGCTGGCCGACCCGGATGTGCTCGAAGCGGCGCCGGGCCTCGACCACCGGCAGGTCGGACAGGTCGGTCTCGTGCCAGGCGACCGGGACCTCGCGCGGGATGAACTGGACGGGGCGTTCGACGCCCTCGTGCATGAACCCGGCGCGCAGGGCGGGGTGGCGCCGCAGGAGGGTCCGCGCCGCCTCGCGCAGGGCGGCGGCGTCGACCCGGCGGGTGAACTCGAAGACGTTCTGGACGGTGTAGACGTCCAGGTGCTGCTCGTCCTTGACGGAGTGGAACAGCAGACCCTCCTGGAGGGTCGCGAGGGGGAGCACGTCCTGGATGTCGCCCGGGCCCGTGGCGCTGGCGTTCATGGGTGTCCTCTTCTGGTCGGTGCCGGTGTGGAGGTGCGGGGGGTGAGGGGGGCTCGGGGGGGGTGATGGGGCTCGCGGCGGGCGGCCCCGAGCGCGGTTCAGTCCCGCGTGTTCCAGAGCTGCTGGAGCTGGTCCATGTCGCCCGCGTCGAGGAGGTCCGTGAACTCCTCCCCCGGTGGCGGGGTGGGCCCGGTCTCCTCCTCGGACGGTGAGCCGGACCCGGACCGCTCCCGGTCCGCGCTCCGCTCGGCGTGCGCGGCGAGGCGTTCGGGCGTGCGGTACGTGAACACGTCCCGGACGGTGAGCTCCAGCCCGGCGGCGCGGGCGCGGCCGACGAGGCGGATGGACGTGACGCTGTCGCCGCCCAGGGCGAAGAAGTCGGCGTCGGCGGGGACCTGATCACCGGCCACGCCGAGGAGGTCCGCGACGGCGGAGCCCAGGACCCGTTCGGCCTCGGTGGCCGGGGGCCGCCCCGAGGCGGTGGCGGGAGCGGGGTCGGGCAGGGCGCCCCGGTTGAGCTTGCCGTTGACGCTCAGGGGCAGCCGGTCCAGGACGGTGACGGTGGCGGGGACCAGGGCCGGGGGAAGCGCGGTGGCCAGCTGGGCGCGCAGGTCGTCCGGGTCGGGGGTGCGGCCGGGCGCGGGCACGACGTACCCGGCGAGGGCGGTGGTACCGGTGTCGCCCGTGGTGCGGACGGTGACGGCGGCGTCGGCGACCCCGCCCAGGGCGCGCAGGACCGCCTCGGCCTCGCCCGGTTCGACGCGGACGCCGTTGATCTTGACCTGGTCGTCGGAGCGTCCGAGGTAGACGAGGGCCCCGTCCGCCCGGCGGCGGACGAGGTCGCCGGTGCGGTAGAGGCGTGCCCCGGCCGGACCGGACGGGTCCGCGACGAAGCGGGAGGCGGTGAGGTCGGGGCGGCCCGTGTAGCCGCGCGCGAGCTGGACGCCGCCCAGGTAGAGCTCCCCGACCGCTTCGGGCGGGACGGGGCGCAGGGCGTGGTCGAGCACGTGCAGGGTGGTGTTCCAGACCGGGCGCCCGATGGGGACCGAACCGCCGTGGAACGGGTCGGGTGCGGGATCCCCCGGAACCACGGCGGGGTGGGAGGTGACGTCGATGGCCGCCTCGGTGGGGCCGTAGAGGTTCTCCAGGCGGGTGCCGGGCAGGGCCGCGGCGAAGGCCCGCGCGAGGCCGCCGCCCAGGGCCTCACCGCTGGCGATGACCAGGCGGAGCGCGGGGACCGACGCGGAGGACGACGTGGTCGCCGAGGCGGAGACCGGCCTCGTGGCCGACCCGGGGGTCGACGCGGGGCTCGACGCGGGGTCGGATCCGGCGCTCGCGAGGTCCGGCCCGGGGACCGTCGCGGGGTCGGGTCCGGCGCCAGCGGGGAGTTCGTCGAGGAACAGGCGGAGCACGGCCGGGACGAAGTGGCAGACGGTCACGCGCCGACCGGCGAGGAACCCGACCAGGTACGCGGGGTCGCGGTGGCCGTCCGGGCGGGCCGGGACGACGGCCGCGCCCACGGCCAGCGGCCAGAGGAACTCCCACACGGAGACGTCGAAGCCGACCGGGGTCTTCTGCGCGACCCGGTCCTCGGGGGTCAGCCCGTAGACGGCCTGGGTCCACTCGACGCGGTTGGCGATGGCCCGGTGGGAGACCCCGACCCCCTTGGGGCGCCCGGTGGAGCCGGAGGTGAACAGGGTGTAGGCGAGCTGGTCGGGGTGCGGCCGGGCCCACGGCAGGGGCGGGAGCGCGGCGATCCGGTCCCGGGTGTGCGGGGCGTCGAGTTCGATCCGTGCGACCTCGGCGGGCAGGTCCGCGAGGTCCGCCCGCTGCCCCGAGGTCGTGACCACGGCGACCGCCCCGGCGCGTTCGGCCATGTCGGCCAGGCGCGCGGGCGGGTGGTCCGGGTCCAGTGGAAGCAGCACGCCCCCGGCGCGCACGACCGCGACGAACGCGGTGACCAGGTCGGCGCCGCGCGGCAGGGCGACGGCGACCACCGTGTCGGGGCCGACGCCGTGTTCGTGGAGCAGCCCGGCCAGCCGTGCGGCGTCACCGTGCAACCGGCGGTAGGTGAGCTCGCGGTCCTCGGTGACGACGGCGGTCCGGTCCGGGTGGGCCCGTTCGGCCGCCGCGAGCAGCGCGTTGACCGTGTCGTGGCTGGTGGGGTGCGCGGTGCCGTTCTGGTCGGCCAGTTCCGTGCGCTGGGCCGGGGTGAGCAGGTCGAGTTCGCGCGGGGTGCGCCGGGGGTCGGCGCACACCTGGTCCAGCAGGTGGGTGAACAGGTCCAGCAGCTGGCGGGCGGTGTCCCCGTGGACCGCGCCCGGCAGGTGGTCGAGGCGCAGCGGGGTGCCGAGGTCGGGGCCGTCGTCCGGCAGGACCGTGAGCGTGGCCGGGTAGTGGGTGGCGTCCCGGACCCGGATGTCCCCGGCCCGGACACCGGCGTGGTCGGCGCGGGCGGCGGCCTCGTCGAGGGGGTAGTTCTCCACCACCAGGAGGGTGTCGAAGAGGGTGCCGTGTCCGGCGGCGCGCTGGACCTCGGCCAGGCCGGTCCACTGGTGGTCGAACAGGTCGGCCTGGTCCACCCGGACCCGGGTGAGCAGGTCCGCGAGGGGTTCGGCGGGGTCGAGGCGGACCCGGACCGGGAGGGTGTTGGTGAACAGGCCGACGGTGTCCTGGGCGCCGGGGAGTTCGGCCGGGCGCCCGGAGACGGGCTGGCCGAAGACGACGTCCCCGCGCCCGGTGTGCGCGGCGAGGGTGAGCGCCCACGTGACCTGGAGGACGGTGTTGACGGTGACCCCGGTGTCGGCGGCGAGGGCGCGGAGCCGCTGGCTGGCGGTGGCCCCGAGCCGCGTCCCGACCCTGGCCGGGGCGGGTGCGGGCGTGCCGGTGCGTGGGGAGGGACGCCCCCCGGACACGGCCTCCTCGGCTCCGACCACCCGGCCGGGCGCGAGCAAAGTGGGTTCGGCGAGGGTGTCCAGGGCGGCGGCCCACGCCTTGCGGGCGGACTCGTGGTCGCGGCCGTTGAGCCAGGCCAGGTGGTTCCAGTAGCGGGGGGCGGCGGGCAGCGCGCCGCCGTCCGCCTCGTACAGGCGCAGGAGATCGCGGGCGAGGATCGGCAGTGACCAGCCGTCGAGCAGCACGTGGTGGGCGGTGACCACGAGGACGGTGCGGGTGGGGCCGGTGGTGAGGGCGTGGAAGCGGATGAGCGGCGGCGCCGAGAGGTCGAACCCACGGGCGAACTCACGCTCGGCCACCCGGTCCTCGGCGTCCGAGTACACGGGGTCCGCCCCCGGGGAACCGGGCACCACGTTCGGGGAACCAGGCTCCGCGTTCCGCGCGGGCACCGCCCCCGGGAATCCGGGCATCGCCCCCGGGGAACCAGGCTCCGCGTTCCGCGCGGGCACCGCCCCCGGGGAACCGGGCACCACGTTCGGGGAACCGGGCTCCGCCCCCGAGGATCCGGGCTCCGCCCCCGGGGAACCGGGCACCACGTTCCGCGCGGGCACCGCCCCCGGGGAACCGGGCACCACGTTCGGGGAACCGGGCTCCGCCCCCGAGGATCCGGGCTCCGCCCCCGGGGAACCGGGCACCACGTTCGGGGAACCAGGCTCCGCGTTCCGCGCGGGCTCCTCATTCGGGGCACCGCTCCCGGTGCCCGCCACGGGCCGCGTGAAGTCGGTGCGTGTCCAGTCCAGTTCGGTGGCGGCGGGCACGAACTGGACCGGCTGGTCGAGTTCCTCGTGGAGGAAGCCCGCGCGCAGGTTCGGGTGGCGGTCGAGCAGCGCGGACGCGGCACGGCGCAGGCGTTCCGCGTCGACACGGCCGAGGAGTTCCACGCGCAGCTGGATGCCGTACACGTCGGCCTCGCCCCCGTCGAGGGCGTGGTGGAACAGCAGCCCCTCCTGGAGGGGGCTGAGCGGCAGGACGTCAGCGATCGCCCCGGGGGCGGCGGGCGTTCCGGGGGCGGGGCTGGTGGGCTGGGTCATCGCCGCTTCCTCCACATCGATTCGAGCTGGTCGAGCTGTCCGGGGGCCAGGGAGATCAGGGGTTCCTCCGGGGCGGCGGGAGCGGGTTCGGGGTCCGGTGGGGACGCGGGTTCCGCGACCGCGGCGAGGTCGGCCACCACGGGGTGGCGGAAGACCTGGCGGCCGGTGACGGTCCACCCGGCACGGCGGGCGCCGCCGACCAGGCGCAGCGTGAGGACGCTGTCGCCGCCCAGGGCGAAGAAGTCCTCGTCCGCGCCGACCCCGGGCAGGCCGAGAACGTCCGCGTAGACCGCGCAGAGGGCGCGCTCGGCGTCGGTGGCGGGGGCGCGTCCGGCGGAGCGGTCGCTGGCGGCGGACGCCGGGTCGGGCAGGGCCCCCCGGTCGACCTTGCCGTTGGCGGTGAGCGGCCAGGAGTCCAGCGGGACGAACGCGGAGGGCACCATGTAGGCGGGCAGCCGCGCGGAGAGCGCCGCTCGGAGGGCGTCCGGGGTCGGAGCGGTACCGGAGCTCGTGAGGTAGGCGACCAGGCGGTGATGGCCGTCCGGTCCCTCCTGGGCGGTGACCACGGCCTGGGCGACGCCGTCGACGCGGGCGATCGCGGTCTCGATCTCCCCGAGTTCGATCCGGAAGCCGCGCACCTTCACCTGGAAGTCGGCGCGTCCCAGGAAGTCCAGGGTGCCGTCCTCCTTCCAGCGGGCGAGGTCGCCGGTCCGGTACATGCGGGAACCGGGCTGGTCCGAGGCGGCGTGGGGGTCGGCCACGAACCGCTCGGCGGTGAGGCCGAAACGCCCGTGGTAGCCGAGCCCGACCCCCGCGCCCGCGATGTACAGGTCCCCGGCGACCCCGACCGGGACCGGCTGGAGGTCGGCGTCCAGGACGTACACCCGGGTGTTGGCCATGGGACGGCCGATGGAGACGGGTGCGCCGGTCCGTACGGGCGACGTGGTGGACCAGACGGTGGTCTCGGTGGGCCCGTACACGTTGGTGACGCTCGGGGCGTGGGCGGTGAGCCCGTCGGCCAGCGCCTGGGGCAGGGCCTCGCCGCCGACCAGCACGCGCAGGTCGCGCAGGACGTCCGGCTTGGTCTCCAGGAGCATCCGCCACAGGGTGGGGGTGGCCTGCATGATCCCGATGCCGCCCCGGTCCAGCAGGTCGGCCAGGGCCACGCCGTCGCGGACGGTGTCCTTGTCGGCGAGGACGACCGTGGCCCCGTGGAGGAGCGGCAGGTAGAGCTCCAGGGCGGAGATGTCGAAGCTCACGGTGGTCACGGCCAGCCAGCGCTCACCCGGACCCAGCGGGAAGCGCTGGCCCATGTCGGTGAGGAAGTTGGCCAGGTTGCGGTGGCTGACCACCACCCCCTTGGGGCGACCGGTCGAACCCGACGTGTACAGCACGTACGCCACCGGGTCCGCGTTGACCGGGTCCGCGTCCACCGGACCTTGCGCGTGCGCGGGGACGGGCGGGTCGGACACCTCCTCCAGGTCCAGGACGGGCGCGGTGCCACCGGCGGGGGCCTCCACTCCCCCGCCGGTGAGCACGAGGACCGCCCCGGAGTCCTCCACCATGTACGCGAGCCGGTCGGCCGGGAACTCCGGGTCCAGCGGCAGGTACGCGCCGCCCGCCCGCTGCACGGCCAGCAGCGACGCGAGCATGTCCACCGAACGCGGCATCGCCACCGCGACCGTCCGTCCGGCCCCGACCCCCCGGGCGCGGAGCAGGGCGGCGATCCCCTCCGCGCGTTCGTGCACCGAGGCGTAGGTGTGGGTGCCCGCCCCGTCCTCGACGGCGACCGCGTCCGGGGTGCGTGCGGCCCAGTCCGCGAGGGCGTCGCAGGGGCGGGCGACGGTGACGGCCGTGACGGTGTGATTGAACCCCTCCAGCAACCGCTCGCGTTCGGCGGCTCCGAGCACGTCGAAGGCGCCGAGGGTGCGCTCCGGCGCGGCCGCGACCTGGCCCAACAGGTGGACGAGGCGGTCCGCGATCCGCTGCGCGGTCGGGGCGTCGAACAGGTCGGCCGAGTGGTTGAGCGCCAGCCGGGTCCCCTGGAGCGGGTCCTCGACGTAGGCGAACTCCAGGTCGAACTTGGCGGTGTCCAGCGGGGTCTCGACCAGCCGGGTGACCGAACCGAAGAGCCGGTCGGCGTCCTCGGGCCTGCGCTGGTAGGACACCATCGTCTGGAACAGCGGGTGACGGCTGACCGAGCGCTCCGGGCGCAGGGCCTCGACCACGGTGTCGAAGGGGGCGTCGGCGTTGGCGAAGCCCGCGAGGTCGACCTCGCGCACCCGGGCGAGGAGTTCCGCGAAGGTCGGCCGTCCGGACAGGCCCAGGCGCAGGACCAGGGTGTTGAGGAAGAAGCCGACCGCGTCCTGGAGCCCCTCGTCCGCGCGGTCCGCGACCGGGCTGCCGAGGGGGATGTCCTCTCCTGCGCCGAGGCGGTGCAGGAGGGTGGCGACCGCCGCCTGGACCACCATGAACACGGTGACGCCGTGGGCGGCGGCGAGGTCGCGCAGGGCGGCGTGGAGTTCGGGGTCGACGGGGGTCTGGGCGAGGCCCCCGGCGTGCGAGGGGGTGGCCGGTCGGGGCCGGTCGGTGGGCAGGGCGAGTTCGTCGGGGATCCCCTCCAGGCTGCGGCGCCAGTGGTCGAGCCGCTGGCCGAGCGGGCTCTCGGGGTCGTCGGCGGCGCCGAGCCAGTCGGCTCGGGAGGCGGCGTAGTCCGCGTACTGGAGCGGCGGGGGCGTCCAGTCGGGGGTACGGCCCTCGGCGCGGGCGCGGTAGGCGGTGTCCAGGTCGCGCAGGAGCGGCCCGAACGACCACTCGTCGGCGACGATGTGGTGCAGGACCACCAGGAGGACGCAGCCCGTGTCCGCACCGGTGAACAGGCGGACCCGCAGGGGCGGGCGTTCCGCGAGGTCGAAGGGCTGGGCGGTGACCCGGGCGAGCGCGGTGTCCAGGGGCTCGCTGAGGTGCTCGGTCGTCACGTCGACCAGGTCCGGGGTGTCGGCGGCGAGGAGGTGCGGGACCGGGGTGCCCGGCTGGTCCGGGTCAGTCCGGATGACGGTGCGCAGGACCTCGTGCCGCCCGACCAGGTCGGTGACGGCGGCGCGCAGGGTGTCGGTGTCCAGGGGGTCCGCGACGCGTACCGCGAGCGGCACGTTGTAGGCGCCGCCGGACTCGTGGAGGCGGTCGACGAGCCAGAGCCGGTGCTGGGCGTGGGAGAGTCGGCGCGGCCGGTCCGTGGGACGCGGGGTGACGCCGGGCCTGGTGTGGGTGGCGTGTTCGGTGCGACGCGCCAGGGCGGCCGCGGTGGGCGCCTCGAACAGGTCGCGCACGCCGATGTCGGCGCCGAGCAGGGACCGGACCCGGGAGACCGCGCGGGTGGCCAGCAGCGAGTGCCCGCCGAGGGTGAAGAAGTCCTCGTCGGGTCCGACCGCGTCCCGGCCGAGCACGTCGGCGAGGATCCCGCACAGGATCTCCTCGCGGGCCGTCGCGGGTGCGCGGCCGTGCCCTTCCGGGGCGCCCGGGTCGGGCAGGGCCCTGCGGTCCACCTTGCCGTTGGCGGTGAGGGGCAGGGCGTCCATGAGCACGAAGGCGCTCGGCACCATGTAGTCGGGCAGCCGCGCCGCGACGTGCTCACGCAGCTCCGTCACGGAGAGGGGCGATGGCACGGTGGCGGCAGGGACGGAAGTTCCGTCCAGTGCCGCAGGACCGGCCGGGACCGACGAGACTCCCGCAGTGGAAGCGCCAGCCAGTGTGAAAGCTCCGTCTGGGGCGGAGGAAGCTCCTGGGGCGAACGCTCCGGTTGAGCAAGCGGGGGTATCCCCGTGGCCTGGCGCGCCCTCCGGTGCCGGAGTGCTCGCCTGGGTGGGTCCGTCCGGTGCCGAGGTGACGCCTGGTGCGTTTGAGGGCGTGGCGGAGTCGGCGGGACCGGAGGCTCCCCCGGTTCGAGGATCTCCCGGTGGCACGGGCGCGGGCAGGGCGGGGGCGCCCGGGCTGTGGACGGGCTCGGCGGTCGGGACGACGTGGGCGGCGAGCCAGGCGCTACCGGTCTCGTCCTCGTGCGCGGTGACCACGGCCCGGGCGACGCCGGGGGCGGACAGCAGGGCGGTCTCGATCTCCCCGAGTTCGATCCGGAAGCCGCGCACCTTCACCTGGAAGTCGGCGCGTCCCAGGAAGTCCAGGGTGCCGTCCTCCCGCCACCGGGCCAGGTCGCCGGTCCGGTACATGCGGGAACCGGGCTGGTCCGAGGCGGCGTGGGGGTCGGCCACGAACCGCTCGGCGGTGAGGCCGAAACGCCCGTGGTAGCCGAGCCCGACCCCCGCGCCCGCGATGTACAGGTCCCCGGTCACGCCCACGGGCACCGGGCGCAGGGCCGCGTCCAGGACGTACACCCGGGTGTTGGCCATGGGACGGCCGATGGTGACGGGTCCGGTGGTGTCCAGGGGTGTGGTGGTGGACCAGATGGTGGTCTCGGTGGGCCCGTACACGTTGTGCGCGCCCTGGGAGTGCCCGGCGAGCAGGGCGGCCAGGGGCGGTTGCACGGCCTCACCGCCCACCAGGACGCGGAGCGGGGCGAGCACCGCCGGGTCGTGCTCGGTGAGCGAGCGCCACAGCGACGGGGTGGCCTGCATGACGGTGGCCCCGGAGGAGGCGGCCAGTTCGGCGAGCAGACGGGGGTCACGGACCGTGTCCCTGTCAGCGAGGACGACCGTGGCACCGTGAAGCAGCGGCAGGTACAGCTCCAGCGCGGAGATGTCGAAGCTGACCGTGGTCACCGCCAGCCACCGCTCCCCCCGGCTGAGCGGGAAGCGCTGCCCCATGTCGGTGAGGAAGTTGGCCAGGTTGCGGTGGCTGACCACCACCCCCTTGGGGCGACCGGTCGAACCCGACGTGTACAGCACGTACGCCACCGCGTCGGTGTCCGGGGCGGCCGGGCCGACGGGCGCGACGCCTCCGACGGGCGGATGCCCCGTGGCGGAGAGGTCGAGCACCGGGGTGGTGACACCGGCGGGGGCCTCCACTCCCCCACCGGTGAGAACGAGGACCGCGCCGGAGTCGGAGAGCATGTACGCGAGCCGGTCGGCCGGGAACTCCGGGTCCAGCGGCAGGTACGCGCCGCCCGCCCGCTGCACGGCCAGCAGCGACGCCAACATGTCCACCGAACGCGGCACGGCCACGCCCACGACACCGCCGGGGCGCACGCCGTTCGAGCGCAGCAGGGCGGCGATCTCCTCCACCCAGGCGTCGAGTTCGGCGTAGGTGTGCTCGCCCTCGGCGTCGACCACGGCCGTGGTGTCGGGCGCCCACGCGGCCCAGTCGGCCAGGGCGTCGCAGGGGCGCGGAGCGGTGACGGCGGTCCCGGTGCGGTTGAACCCCTCCAGCAGCTGGCCGCGCTCGGCCGGGGTGGTGGTGGCGATCCCGGCGACCGGCCGTTCGGGGCTGGCCGCGATCTGGTTGATGACGGCGCGCAGGCGGTCCAGGAGCGCCGCTGCCCGGTCGGCGCCGACGGCGTCGGGGCGGTGGCACAGGCGCAGGCTCAGGGCCCGCCCCGGGAAGACGTTGAGGGAGACGGGGTAGTGGGTGGCGTCCTCGATCCGGACGTCGGTCAGGCGGACCCCGCCGTGGTCCTGGTCGGCCAGGGCGTCACGCGCCGGGAAGTTCTCGAACACCAGGAGGGTGTCGAAGAGCGGCGCGTACCCGGACAGTTCCTGGGTGCGGGTCAGCCCGGTGTGGTGGTGTTCGGAGAGCGCGGCCTGGCGGCGCTGGAGGTCGGTGAGCAGGTCCGTCAGCGGGGTGTCGGGGGCCGTGCGCACGCGGACGGGGACGGTGTTGATGAACAGTCCGAGGGTGGACTCCACGCCGGGCAGGTCGGCGGGACGCCCGGAGACGGTGGCGCCGAAGACGACGTCGGTGCGTCCGGTGGCGGCGCCCAGGACCAGCGCCCAGGCCGCCTGGACCAGGGTGTTGGTGGTGACGCCGAGGTCGCGGGCGGTGGCGGCGGCCCGCTCGGTCTCCTCCGGGGTGAGGGCGGAGTGCAGGACCCGCTGTTCCCGTCCGCCGTGGGTGGGTGCCTCGGGGGCGAGCAGTGTGGGGCCGCCGAGGTCGGCCAGTTCGGTGGACCACGCCTGGTCGGCGGCGTCGCCGTCGCGGTCGGCCAGCCAGGCGAGGTGGTCGCGGAAGTGGGTGCCGGGAGCGGGGGTGCCCGGTTCCGCGTAGCGGGTGAACAGGGCGCGCAGGAAGAGGGGCGTGGACCAGCCGTCCAGGAGGGTGTGGTGGTCGGTGGTGACCAGCACGTGCCGGGCCGGGTCCAGACGGACCAGGGTGAAGCGCAGCAGCGGCGGGTGGGCGAGGTCGAAGGGGGTGGCCAGCTCCTCGGCGCGCAGCTGTTCGAGGGTGGCCTCGGGGTCCGGGTGGTCGGACAGGTCGACGCTCCGCCAGCGGGGCCGGAGGTCGGCGGGGACGAACTGGACCAGGTCCTCGCCCTCGGCGTGGAAGCCCGCCCGGAGGCCGGGGTGGTGGTCCAGGAGCAGGGACGCGGCGCGGTGGAGGCGGTCCGGGTCGAGGTCACCGTCGATCCGCGTGGCCGACTGGGCCGTGTAGGCGTCGTGGCCGGAGCCGTAGAGGCTGTGGAAGACCAGCCCCGCCTGGAGCGGGGTGGCCGGCCAGAGCTCGGCCAGGCGGGCCCGGGGGTCGCCCGAGGTCTCCGCCCAGGCCCGCTCCACCTGCTCGATCCTGGACGGTTCGAGTGCGAGGAGGGGCAGGTCGGAGGGGGTGAGGGTGTGCGGGCCGGGGTCGGCGGCGGACGCGGCCAGGGCGCGCAGGGCGGCGGTGAGGTCGTCGGCCAGGGCACGGACGCCGTGGTGGTCGTGGACACCGGGTGCCCAGCGCAGGGTCAGGTGCAGGCGGGGACCGTCGGGGCCCTCGTGGGCGATGGCGCCGATCTCCAGGCCGTGGGTGAGCGGCTGCCCGGGGTCCTCCCCGAGCATGACCCGGGTGGAGGCGGGCGCCGACTCCCAGGGCTGGGCGGCCGGGGCGCCGAAGCGGCCGAGGTAGTTGAAGAGCACGTCGGGGCGGGCGCGGCCGGTGAGGCGGGGCGCCGTCTCGGGGTTGAGGTGGCGCAGGAGTCCGTAGCCGAGGCCGTGGCCGGGGGTGGCCCGCAGGGTCTCCTTGACCCGCTTCAGCGTGTGGGCGGGGTCGGTGCCGGGGGTCAGGGCGACCGGGTGCGAGGTGGTGAGCCAGCCGACGGTGCGGGCGAGGTCCACGGGGGCGGTGAGCAGGTCGCGGCGGCCGTGGCCCTCCAGCTCCACGAGGAGGCGCTGGTCGGCGGCGAGGGTGAGGGCGGTGAGCAGGACCTCCTCGGCGCCCACCCGGTAGGTGGCGCCGATCCCGGTCAGGACCTGGTGGGTGAGCTCGGTGTCCAGTTCGAGTTCGAGGCTGTGGCGCGTGGCGACCACGTCGGATTCGGGGTCGAGGTCGCGGGCGCCCAGACGGCGGTGGAGGGCGGGATCGGTCTGCTCGATCCAGTGGTCGAGTTCCGCGAGGCGGCCGGGGTGGCGGGCCTCCTCCTGGAGCAGGCGGGTCCAGCGGCGCAGGGAGGTGCCCGCGCCCGGGAGCTCGACCGCGCGGCCCGAGCTGAGGGCGGCGACGGCGTCCGCGAGGTCGGGGCCGATGACCCGCCAGGACACGCCGTCCACGGCCAGGTGGTGGACCTGGACCAGGAGCTGCCCCATGCGGTCGGGTCCGGCGTCGAACCACACGGCGGCGAGCGGGCGGCCCTCGGTGAGGTCGATCCGGGTGTACGCGTGGTCCGCCTCCCACCGGACCTGCTCCGTGAGGGCGCCCTCGGCCAGTCCCGTGGCGTCGACCCTGGTCAGGGGGGAGGGCCCCCGGAGGTCCCTGGCGGGCGGCACGTCGATCCGGCCCTCGCGGACGCGCAGGCGCAGGGCGCCGTGGTGGGCGACGACGGCGCGCAGGGCGGCGGAGAGGGTCTCCTCGGTGATCCCGGCCGGGGTCCACAGCACCTGGGACTGGGTGAAGCGGGGGCGGGGGCCTCCCCCGGTGAGGAGTTCGGCGGTGACGGCGGTCGGCTCGACCGGACCGACGGGGTTGTCGGGCACGCGGGGGGCGTCGGACGCGGTGCCCGCGCGGACCGCCAGCCCGGCGACGGTGGGCGCCTCGAACACGTCGCGCACGGCCAGGGCCAGCCCTGCGGACCGGGCGCGGTTGACCGCCTGGATGGCGAGGATGCTGTCCCCGCCCAGCCGGAAGAAGTCGTCGTGGAGGCCGATGTCCGTGCCCAGGACCTCCCGCAGGATGTCGAGGAGGGCGTGTGCGGCGGGGCTTTCGGGCTCGCCCGTGCCGGAGCCGGTGCCCGTGGTGGGTGCGGCGGGTTCGGGCAGGGCGGCGGTGTCGACCTTGCCGCTCGTGTTGAGCGGCAGCCGCTCCAGGGCCACGACGCGGGCGGGGACCATGTAGTCGGGCAGGCGCGCGGCGAGGTGGTCGCGGACCTCGTCCTCGGTGGGCGCGACCGGCTCCGGGGCCGTCCCCGGGTCAGCGGCGGCGACCACGTAGGAGACGAGCTGGACGGCGCCCGCGGGGGTCCGGCGCACCACGGTGGCGCACTGGGCGACCCGCGGGTGGGTGCGGGCGACGGCGTCGACCTCGCCGGGTTCCACCCGGTAGCCGCGCACCTGCACCTGGCCGTCGGCGCGGCCCAGGTAGGCCACGTTCCCGTCCTCGCGGACCAGGGCGCGGTCGCCGGTGCGGTACATGCGGGCGCCGGACGGACCGTGGGGGTCGGCCACGAAGCGCTCCGCGGTCAGGTCGGGGCGGCCCGCGTAACCGCGGGCGAGCTGGTCCCCGGCCAGGTACAGGTCACCGGGGACACCGCGTGGGACGGGGCGCAGGGCGGCGTCCAGGACGTGGGCGCGCACACCCGCGACGGGGCGGCCGATCGAGGCGACGGCGCTGTCGCGGACGTCGCAGACCAGGGCGTCCACGGTGTTCTCGGTGGGCCCGTAGAAGTTGAGGGCCCGGGTGCCGGGCAGGGCGCGCAGCCGGTCCCACAGGGGTTGCGGGCAGGCCTCGCCGCCGAAGGTGATCAGCGCGGGCGGCTGGCCGAGTTCGCCGGAGTCGAGCAGGCCCTGGAGGTAGGTGGGCGTGAAGTCCAGGTGGTCGAGGCGTTGCCCGGCGACGTGCGCGGCCAGGCGGGCGTGGTCGAAGAGCAGGTCGGAGTCGATCAGGTGGAGCTCGTGGCCGTGGACCAGGCCCAGCAGGGTGTCCCAGGAGGCGTCGAAGGTGAAGGACCCGGCGTGGCCGATCCTCGCGCGCTCGGGCAGGTACCGCCCCAGGTGGGCGCGCTGGGTGGCGGCCAGGGCGGCCAGGGCGCGGTGTTCCACCACCACGCCCTTGGGCCTGCCGGTGGAGCCGGACGTGTAGATGAGGTAGGCGGCCGACCGGGGGTCGGGGGCGGGGAGCGTGCCGCCGCTCTGTTCGTCGAGGGCGGAGCGGACCTCGTCGGCGTCGAGCTCCAGCAGGCGCGCCTCGGCCTCCTCGGGGAGGCGGTGCGAGGTGGTGGAGTCGGCCAGGACCAGGGTGGGGCGCGCGTCGTCGAGGACGTGCGCGATCCGGTCGGCGGGGTGTTCGGGGTCCAGGGGAACGTAGGCGGCGCCCGCGCGCAGGACCGCGAAGAGGGCGACGACCAGGTCCACGGAGCGGGGCAGGGCGAGGGCGACCACGTCGCCCGGGCCCACGGTGGCGTCGCGGAGCAGGAGGGCGAGGCGGTCGATCCGGTCGGTGAGCTCCGCCCTGGTCAGGCGGGTGTCGCCGTGCACGAGGGCGGTGGCGTCGGGGTCGGCGTCCGCCGCCCGGCCGAGGAGTTCGGTGACCGTGGGCGGGTCCTGGGCCACGGCGGGGGTGACCAGCGGCGCGTCGGCGGGGTCGGTGGTGTCCAGCGCCGCCACCGGGGTGGCTCCGGTGGCGCGGGCGAACGCGCCGAGGAAGCGCGCGAACCCGTCGAGTCGGGCGCGGGCCCCCTGGCGGTCGTAGCGGGCGTCGTTGGCGTTGGCCTCCAGGACCAGGCCGCCGTCGGCCGGGCGGTAGACGGACACGGCGATGTCGTCGACCGGTCCCTCGGACAGGTTGGTGGTGGTGGAGGGGACGCCGTCGAAGGTGAACGTGTAGTCGAACAGCTTGACGTTGATCTCGGGCCCGTACAGACCGAACCGGTCCCCGACCGCGGAGAGGTCACGGCGCAGCTGCTCGGAGCGGTAGCGCTGGTGGGCGCGCAGGTCGCGCTGGGCGGCGGCGGTGCGGGCGGTCACCTCGGCCACCGTGTGGGAGGAGGCGGTGCGCAGGCGCAGCGGCAGCACGTTGACGACCATGGCGGGGGTGCGCAAGCCGACGGAGCCGACCCGGCCCATGGACGGCGAGCCCAGGAGGACGTCGTCCGCGCCGGTGAGGCGGTGGGTGTAGGCGGCGAAGGCGCCCACCAGGGCGTCGGCCCAGGTCGCGCCGGAGGCCTTGGCCAGGGTGTCGAGGCCCTCGGCCACCTCGGGTCCGACGGTCGTGCGCGAGCGCAGGAACGAGGCGTGCGGGGCGGGCGGCGCGGCGGAGAGCAGGGCGGGTTCGGGGCGGTCGGTGAGCAGAGCGGTCCAGTGGTCGCGGTCCTCCGCGCACCGGGGTGAGGCCGCGTACTCCCCCTGGTCCGCGACGAGGTCGGCCAGGGAGCCGAACCTGGTGGCCGGGGGCTCCTCGCCCCGGCCCAGGCACGTGTACACGTCCGCGACCCGGCGCGCCATCATCGTGATGGCGTAGGCGTCCACCGCGATGTGGTGGAAGCGCTGGAACCAGAACCACCGGCGGGGGCCCACCCGCAGCAGCGCGAACCGGTACAGGGGCTCGCCGGTCGGATCGACCAGGCGTTCGCGGTCGGCGCGCATCCAGTCGAGGGCCCGGCCGACGGCGGCCTCCTCGTCGCCCCCGTCCCCCGGGCCGCCGAGGGTGAGGTCGACGACCTCCAGCTCCCTGGGGACCCCGCGACCGACGACCTGCCCGATCCGGTCCCCGTCCACCACGACGCGGGCACGCAGGGCGTCGCTCTCGGAGACCACCGTGCGCACCGCCTGGGCGAAGCGGTCCGTGTCGAGGTCGGAGGGGATGTCGGTGTACTGGCCGACGTTGAACACCGGGCTGTCCGGCGCCGTCTGTTGCGCGTACCAGACACCTGCCTGGGCGCCGGTGAGGCCCAAACGGGTGTCGTGGGTGTCAGCCATGGGGATCGGGCTCCTCGGGAGGGTGCGCGGTCGGATCGGGGGCAGGGGGCAGGGCAGGGGGCAGGGCAGGGTGAAAGGTCAGGGGCCGCGGGTCAGCGGTTGAGGTGGGCGACCCAGGCGTCGACGGTGGGCTGTTCGGCGAGGTCGGCGAAGTCGACCTCCACTCCGGCCGCCCGCCACTGCTCCATGAGGCTCATCATGCGGACCGAGTCCATGCCCCGGTCGAAGAGGCTCTCGGCGGGGTCGATGTCCTCGGCCGGTTCCGCGAGGATGTGCGCGGCGTCGGCTCGCACGCGCTCCACCGTGAACGCGGTGTCCGTGTTGCTGTCGGTCTCCTGGGACACGGGTCAGACCCTCTCTTCGGCGGGGGCTCCGGCGCGGGCGGCGACGGAGTCGATGATCTCCGCGACACGGGTCGCGATGTTGGACAGCAGGGAGGCCGACACCCCGTGGGTGTGCTCGGTACCGCCCTGGAGGTACAGGCCGCACGTGAGGGTGTCGTGGGTGACGACCCGGTAGTCGCGTTCCACGGCCGGGCGGCCCTCGGGGGTGGTGACGACCTGGTCGGCCAGGTCGCCCAGCAGGGGCCGGGCGTCGGCCGGGTGGTAGCCGGTCGCGAACACCACGTGGTGGGCCGGGATCGGGGTCTGCTTCCCGGTGACCAGGTCCTCGACGACCACGGCGACCCCTTCGGCGCTCTCGCTGAGCCCCGCGACCCGGGAGGTGTTGTGCAGGTGCAGGCGCTGGTTTCCGTGGACCTTCTCCGCGTAGTGGCGGCGGTACAGCTCACCGATCAGGTCCGGGTCGACCACCGAGTAGTTCGTGTTGCGGTGGTAGCCGGTGAGCTGTTCCTTGACCTCCTGCGGGGCGGCGTGGAAGGCGTCCACGGCCTCGGGGTCGAAGATGCGGTTGGCGAAGGGGCTGTCGTCGGAGGGGCTGTAGCCGTACCGGGACAGGACCGCGTGGACCTGCGCGCGCGGGAACCGCTGGTGCAGG
Organism: Nocardiopsis sp. iso_237; assembly: GCF_056173345.1. Classification (NCBI taxonomy): domain Bacteria; kingdom Bacillati; phylum Actinomycetota; class Actinomycetes; order Streptosporangiales; family Nocardiopsidaceae; genus Nocardiopsis; species Nocardiopsis sp. iso_237. The sequence continues at coordinate 6,363,548 of NZ_CM149669.1, forward strand.
TGGTCGGCGACCTCTGCGGCGCTCTGCCCGGCACCGACCACCACGAAGGAGCGCGGGTCGGCCTTGGGCGGGAGTTCGGCCAGGCGGGTGAGCAGGTACTCGTTGTGCCACACGCGGGAGGACTGCTCCACGCCCTCGGGCATGCGGGGGCGCAGGCCGGGGCCGAAGACGACGTTGCGGGCGCGCAGCACGAGCCGCTCTCCGGCGGCGTCCTCGGAGACCACGTCGAGGTGGGTGACGCGCTCCCCCGAGTACACGGGGCGCACCTCCACGACCTCGCGCCCGTAGCGGACCTGGTCGGCGACCCGGTCGGCGCACCAGGACAGGTAGTCGTGGAACTCCTGGCGCAGCGGGAACAGCGTCTTGTGGTTGATGAAGTCGTGCAGCCGCCCCACGTGGTGCAGGAACGACAGGAAGCTGAAGTCACTGGCGGGGTTGCGCGTCGTGACCAGGTCCTTGAGGAAGGACACCTGCATGGTGGCGTCGTCGATGAGCATCCCCCGGTGCCAGCCGAAACCCTCCTGGCGCTCCAGGAAGACGGCGGACAGCGGCGGTTCCTGGCCCTGGTCGCGGCGCTCGGCCAGGGCGATGGCCAGGCCGAGGTTCGAGGGTCCGAAACCCACCCCGACCAGGTCGTGGACGGCGGACGGGTGGTCGTTGGAGGCCACGGTGTTTCCTTCTCGGTCGTGGTCGGTCATGTCAGGCCCCGGTGCGGGCCGGGACCTCGCGCAGGGCGGTCAGCGCCTGGTCGGCCGTGACGACGGCGGCGCAGCGCCCCGCCGCGTAGACCAGGGCGGAGCGGTGGTGCTCGGCGCTGAAGTCGGCCACGGCGTCGGCCACCAGGAACGGCTGGATGTCGCGCATGAAGGCGTCGGCCGCGGTGAGCTGGCAGCCGATGTGCGCGTACACGCCGGTGACGATGATCTGGTCGCGGCCCTGGACGGCCATGCGCTCGGCCAGGTCGGTCTGGGCGAAGGCGCTGTAGCGCCACTTGGTGAGCAGCACGTCCTCGCCCTCGGGGGCGAGCTCGGCGGTGATGTCGGTGTGCTCCGCGACCGACTTCATGCCGCCGCCCCAGAAGTCGCGTTCCAGACCGCGCTGCTCCGGCGTCATGTCGCCGGGCTTGGCGGTGTACACGACCGGGACCCCGGCCGCGTGGCAGGCGGCGCGCAGGGCGGCGATGTTGGCCGTCGCCCCCGCCACCGGCTGGGTCCCCTCGGTGTAGGGGCGCAGGAAGTAGCGCTGCATGTCGTGGACGAGCAGCACGGCCCGGCTGGCGTCCACGGTCCAGGCCGCCCGGTTCTCGGGCAGGTCCTCGGCGGTGGGCAGCGGGTACGGGTCGATGGTCGGCAGTGCCATCACTGGTCTCCGGACGGTTCGGTGGCGCCGCGCAGGTCGCGCTTGGAGGTCTTGCCGACGGCGGTGGCCGGGAAGGAGTCCACGAAGCTGACACGGTCGGGGATCTTGTAGGCGGCGAGCCCGCGCTCACGGAGGAAGGCGAGGAGTTCGCCGCGCGTGGGCGCCTGGCCTCGGGTGATGACGTAGGCGCAGGTGCGTTCGCCCAGGTAGGGGTCGGGGACGGCGACGACGGAGGCGTCGTGCACGGCCGGGTGGGCGAGGATGTGGTTCTCCACCTCCTCGGCGCCGATCTTCTCCCCGCCCCGGTTGATCTGGTCCTTGGCCCGGCCCGAGACCACGAGGTTGCCGGAGGGGTGGCGGCGGACGATGTCGCCGGTCCGGTAGAAGCCGTCCGGGGTGAAGGCGGTGGCGTTGTGCTCGGGCGCCCTGTAGTAGCCGCGGATCGTGTAGGGGCCCCGGGTCAGCAGGTGGCCGGGCTCGCCCTCGGGGACCGGGCGGTCGTGGTCGTCGACGATGAGGACCTCGTCGTGGGCGCTGATCGGGCGGCCCTGGGTGGCGGTGACCACGTCGTCGGGGTCGCCGTCCCGGGTGTAGTTGACCAGTCCCTCGGCCATGCCGAAGACCTGCTGGAGGGCGCAGCCCAGGACCGGGGCGACGCGGCGGGCCGCCTGCTCGGGGAAGGTGGCGCCGCCGACCTGGAGCACGCGCAGGGACGACAGGTCGCGGTCGGACTGGGAACCGTGCTCGACGGCGTCCAGCCAGAGCATGGCCACCGGAGGGACCACCGAGGTGAGGGTGACGCGTTCGCTCTCGACCAGCGCCAGCGCCGTGGCCGGACTCGGGTCGGGCGCCAGGACGACGGACCCGCCCGCGTGCAGCACGCCGAGGAACCCGGGCGAGCTCATCGGGAAGTTGTGGGTGACCGGCAGGACGCCCAGGTAGACGGTGTCAGCGTCCAGACCGCAGATGTCCGCGCTGGCCCGCACCGAGTACAGGTAGTCGTCGTGGGTGCGGGGGATGAGCTTGGGCAGGCCGGTGGTGCCGCCGGACAGCTGGAAGAAGGCCACGGCACCGGGGTCGGGGTCGGCCAGCACGGCCGGGTCCGGCTCGACGCGCAGCCCGGCCAGGGCGGTCATGCCGTCCGACGGCTCCCCGGCCACGACCACGTGCTCCAGACCGGGCACCTGGGCGCGCACCTCGGCGGCCATGGGGCGGCAGTCGAACCCGGCGTGGACGTCGGAGGTGACCAGGGCGACGGCCCCGGAGGTGGCGGCCAGGTGCAGGAGTTCGCTGCGTCGGTGGGCGGGCAGCGAGTAGACCGGCAGCGCGCCCAGCCGGAACAGGGCGAAGACCACCTCGAACAGCGGCGCGGTGTTGGGCAGGTGCACCACGACCCGGTCGCCCTCGGCCACGCCCAGGCGGGACAGGCCGGTCGCCACGGAGTCGGCGCGCCGGTCCAGTTCGGCGTAGGTCCAGCGGACGCCGCCGTCCACGACGGCGGTGTGGTCCGCGAAGCGCGCGGCGCGCTCACGCAGGAAGGCGGGGAAGGTCTCGCCCGTCCAGTACCCGGCCTCGCGGTAGGTGTCCGCGAGGTCCTTGGGCCAGGGCGTCCAGTCGTGGTCGGACACGGTTCGGTCGGCGGTCATCAGGCGGCTCCGTCCACACCGAGGGCGAGCAGGAGGGTGCGCAGCTTGGCGGAAGTCTCGGCCAGCTCGGTGTCGGGGTCGGACTCGGGCATGATCCCGCCGCCCGCGTACAGCTCCAGGGTGCGTCCGGCCACGTCGGCGCAGCGGATGGTGACCACCCACTCGCCGTCTCCGGCCGCGTCGGTGTGGCCGACCGCCCCGGTGTAGAAGCCCCGGTCGAAGGGTTCGAGGCCGCCGATGGTGTCGAAGGCACGGCCGGTGGGCGTGCCGCACACGGCGGGGGTGGGGTGCAGGTCCGCCGCGATCCGGTGGGCGGGCACGTCGGGGTCGACGAGCTCGCCCGTCACCCGGGTGGACAGGTGCCACATGGTGGCGGTCCTGACCAGCTCCGGCTCGGTGGGGACCGAGAGGCCCCGGCAGTGGGGGCGCAGGGCGTCCGCGACCGCCTCCACCACCACGGCGTGTTCGTGGCGGTCCTTGGCGGAGGTGAGCAGGGCGACGGCGCGCCGCTGGTCCTTGGTGGGGTCGGCGCTGCGCGGCGCGGACCCGGCCAGGGGGTTGGAGAGCACGTGGCGGCCGCGCTTGGCGACGAGGAGTTCGGGGCTGGCGCCGATGAGGGACCGGGTGCCGGAGCCCCGCTCGGGCAGGTCCGTGGCGAAGACGAAGGCCGTGGGGTCGCGCCAGACCAGGTTGGCCAGAACGGTGGCCACGTCCACATCCTCGCCGCTCTCCACCCTGAGGCAGCGGGCGAGGACGACCTTGCGCAGTTCGTCGTCCTCGGCCATGAGCTTGACGGCGCGTTCGACGGCGGCGACGTGCTCGTCGGGAGAGGGCACGGGGGTGACCGTCCACGGTCCGCCGAGCGGGCTCCACCGGTGTTCGCTCTTCGCGGCCCTGGTCGGGGAGGGCGACCAGCGCACCGTCTCGGGAACGACCAGATGGGCGGGGTGCGTCGTGTCGAAGGGGATCGCGCCGACGGCGACCGCGCCGTCGCCCGCGTCGGCCAGGGCGTCGGGGATGGCGTCGAGCCGGTCCAGGGTGGTCAGGGCCCCGGTCCCGTGGAGGGCGCGCGAGGCGGTGGAGAAGAACGAGTCCCCTGGCCGGTACGCCGCGAGGAGTTCACCCGCCGTGGCCGCGGGGGCGGCGGTGCGCTGTTCAGGCATGGGTGTGGCCTTTCTGTGTCAGGCACGTGGGAGGGCGGCCGGGGCCGCGGGGCAGGGGGGTGACCGGTCCGGTCAGCGCAGCGCGGCGCCGCCGTCGACGTGGAGCTCGTGCATGGTGATGTGGCGGGCGGCGTCGGAGACCAGGAAGCGCACGGCGGCGGCGACGTCCTCGGGGCGTCCGAGCCTGCCGAGGGGGATGCCGACCTTGAAGTTGGCGGGGTCGCCGGTGATGAGGGCCTGGGTGTCGTCGGTCATCGCGCGCAGCATGGGGGTGTCGGTGGAGCCGGGTGAGACGACGTTGCAGCGCACGCCCCGGGGGGCGAGTTCGAGTCCCAGGGATTTGGTGAGCGCGACGGCGGCGGCCTTGGAGGCGGCGTAGGCGGCCATGTTGGCGCGGGGGACGCCAGCGGCGTTGGAGGCGATGGTGACCAGGGATCCCCGGCCCCGGGGGCCCATGCGTCGGGCGGCGGCGCGTGCGACGGCGAAGACCCCGGTGGTGTTGACGGCGATCATGCGGTGCCAGTCGTGGTCGGTGCAGTCGGTGAGGGGGCCGGTGCTGAGGGTTCCGGCGGCGTTGACGGTGATGGTCACCGGTCCGACTTCCGTCTCGACGCGGTCGAAGAGCGCCTCGACCGCGGCGGTGTCGGTGACGTCGGCCGTGAAGGCGCGGGCCCCGTCCAGGAGGCGCACGGTTTCGGTGAGCCCCGCGGAGTCCACATCGGCCGCCGCGACCCGGGCCCCGTGCTCCGCGAGGTCGACGGCGACCGCCCGCCCCACACCACTCGCGGCTCCGGTGACCACGACGACGGCACCGTCGATCCCGTCCATCTGTCGCCCCCAGCCTCACTGACCTGCAAGGAATTAGGTAATCCTTGCCTTAATTAGGCAATCCTTACCTAAGAAGTTCGGGGCAAGTCTCCGGCGAGCCACAGTGGGATGTCAACCAGAGCCCCAGGGAGACCTGGATCACACGAGATCAGTGACAAGCGAGACCCCACCTCACCCGGAGCCAGCCCCACAGCACGCAGAGCGACGGTGTTTGCGCAGGTCAAACCGGCAGAACCGGCGTTACCACCGGCGCGGGAAACCCCGGGGCCACCCACCCCGAACAGAGCCGAAACCCTGTCCGGGGTGAGGTGGTTGTCACCTTCGTGCGAACCCTGCCCGGGTATGCGCACCCGCGCACCCGGACCGTCGGGGGGTCGGGTTCGGTCGATGGCACGCGCGGAGGGCACGCGGGACGGGCACACGTCCGGGGAGGCGGACGCGTTGGGGGGCGGCATGCGGAGGTGGGCGCGTGTGGGGGGTGGCATGCGGAGGCGGACGCGTGGGGGCGGACGCGTGCGGGGGCGGCGCCGACTCAGTCGGGCTGCTTCTCCATGTGGTCCGAGACGCGCTGGGTCAGCCGGGCGAACGTGCTGAGCTGGTGCGGCGTGAGGGCGTCGACGAACAGGCGGCGCACGTGCTCGACGTGGAGGGGCGCGGCCTCCTCGATCGCCGCGTAACCGGCCGGGGTGACGACGATGAAGGCTCCGCGAGCGTCGTCGGGGCACTCCTCCCGGACCACGAGACCGCGCTTCGTCATCCGCCTGACCTGGTGGGAGATCCGGCTCTTCTCCCAGTTCAGGAGCTTGGCCAGTTCCAGGAAGCGCATCTTCCCGTCGTCGGTCCCCGTGAGGTTGACGAGGATCATGTAGTCGGAGGCGGACATCCCGGAGTCGGCCTGGACGAGACGGGAGAGCCGCCCGATGAGCGTCTCCTGCATGCGGATGAAGCTGTCCCACGCGGCCTTCTCGTCCGCATCCAGCCAGCGTGGCGTCTCGTTCATGGGCGCAGTGTAACGAAGAAGTTGACACCTCATCCACTTCGGGACGGCGGAGGCGCGGCCCTCCGCCGTCCGTCGGTTCAGGCCCCGCCCCACCTGAGGGGGTCGTCCTCCAGCGCGGCGCGGTCCCAGTTCCCGAGGCCCGCGGCTGCCTCGTAGGTGGTGCGGAGGAACTCGGAGACCGCGCGGTCGGGGTCGGGGGCGGCGCGAGCCACCTCGTAGGGCAGCAGGAACTGCTGGAACTCGGTGCTGAAGTACGCGCCCTCGGGGCCGACCGGCTGATCGGCGAACCCGTCGGGAGCGGGGTAGGCGTAGGAGTAGAAGGCGCCCTCCTCGCCGCCGCCGGGCCAGAAGCCGCAGCTGGACAGCTCCCGGGAGTAGCCCTCGACCATGACCCAGTCCCCGCAGTTGGGCGCCCCGCCCGGATGCGGGGGAGCCGACCGCCCGGAGAAGCGGGTACAGGCGAGGTCCATCGCGCCCCAGAAGAAGTGCACCGGGCTGACCTTCCCGACGAAGTGCGACCGGAACTCACCGATCACCCGGTTCGCCTGCAACAGCTGACGCCAGAAGAGAGTGGCGGCCTCGGCGTCGTAGGAGGCGTGCTCGTGGTCCTCCGCGAAGGGGATCGCCGGGTCGACCTCGTTGGGACTCGGCCGGATCGGCGCCTCGATCCCGAGCCGCCCGAGCGCGTCCAGGATCCGGGCGTAGAACTCCGCGACCGGCATCGGCCGCAGCGGGAAGCTCCGCACGCCGCCGTCGCTGCCGCGCACCTCCAGCTGGTGGCCGACGAAGTCGAACTCGATCTCGAAGGCCCCGCCGCTGTACGGGATGGCCGAGGTCGTCAGTCCGCGCGCACTGACGTAGAGGGTCACCTGCCACCAGTGGTTGATCAGCGGAGCGTGGGCCATGCGGATCTTTCCCACGATCTGGGTCCACATGTGCAGGGTGTCCCGGGTGGGGGTCCAATCCGAAACCCGCAGGCCAGGCCAGTTCTTCTGTGATGGGAGGGTCATCGTCTCTCGCTTCTCAGTGGTTGACGCATCACCTCCACAGTAGATGATGCATCAACTTATTTCGAGATGGTTGACGCATCATCCAATACTGCTAATTTAGGTGACGCATCATCTGTCTCGCCCCCACCTTGAGAGGGACCCCCTGTGAGCACCGAGCCCAAGAACGGACTTCAGGCACTGCTGACGCCGGAGGAGAGCGTTCTCGTCCTGATCGACCACCAGCCGTTCCAGTTCGCCAACCTGAACAGCCACGAGCCGTCGATGGTCGTCAACAACGCCGTCGCCCTGGCCAAGGCCGCCAAGGCGTTCGACGTTCCGACCATCCTCACCACCGTCCTGGAGGAGCGCGGCGGCTACCTCATCCAGGGACTGCGCGACGTGTTCCCGGAGCAGAAGCCGATCGACCGCACGTTCATCAACACCTGGCAGGACGAGCGCGTCGTCGACGCCGTCCGGGCGACCGGCAGGAAGAAGCTGATCATCGCCGGCCTCTGGACCGAGATCTGTGTGGCGATGCCGGCCATCCAGGCGGCGGGCGAGGGCTACGAGGTCTTCGCCGTCACCGACGCGTCGGGCGGTGTCTCCGTGGAGGCCCACGACATGGCCGTGCGGCGCATGGTCCAGGCCGGAGTGGTGCCGATCACCTGGCTGGCCGTGGCCGGCGAGTGGCAGCGCGACTGGGCCCGCGAGGAGACCGTGGAGGCCCTCGCGGGGGTCCAGGCGCAGCACGGCGGCGCCACCGGCGTCGCCTTCGCCTGGGAGATGCAGCTGCTGGGCAGCCGAGCCTGACACGAGGAGGACCCATGGCGGTCGAAGTGGGCGACGTACCCGAGTCCAAGCGCTACGAGGCCCGCGTCGACGGGGAATCGAAGGTCGCGGGCATCGCGCAGTACATCCGCACGACGGAACTCGTCGCGTTCGTGCACACCGAGGTCGCCCCGGAGTACGAGGGACGGGGAGTGGGGTCCGCGCTGGTCCGCACGGCCCTCGACGAGGCGCGCTCCGCACGCCTGCGGGTGCTGGCGACCTGCCCCTTCTTCGCGGGCTGGATCGCCCGCCACCCGGAGTACCAGGACCTGCTCTACCAGTCCGGGAGCCGGGTCACCGACTGAGCTCGGACCGTGAGGGAAGCCGCCCGAACCGCCTGCACGGTCCGGGCGGCTTCCGCTGTCCGGTGCGGGTCCGCAGACCATCGACCTGTCGACAAACCGACAGGTCTCCTTCTTCGCGCCCTGGTTCCTCGCGGCGCCGGGCCGGACGCCTCCCGGTCAGGCTCCATCAGCCACAGAGCGCCAGCGAGGCCCCGATGGCCACAGGGGCCGCGACCGTGACCGTCCCGTCCACTATCGGGGCCCTCGGAACTCCCCCACGTCATCAGCCGATTCCACCGGAACGGCGACCGGTCGCCGCAGACCCGCGACGAGGGTGTCCACGAAGACGTCGCGGTCCTCCGGCGCCCCCAGGCGGATGGCGTGTTCGATCCCGCAGACCAGACGCTCGATCTGGGCCGTGGTCAGGTCCCCGCGCACCGCGCCGCTCTCCTGGGCTCTCCCGAGCAGATCGTGGAGCTCGCCGAAGATCGAGGCCTTGAGCGCCGCCACCTCCTCGCTCACGTCGTCGTTGGCGAGGAGGACCGCCTGGAGCCCACCCGCCTCCAGGTGCAGGTCGACCACGGCGCGCAGTGCCACCTCGAACCCGCGCCCCGGATCCGGGTCGGCGCAGGCCCGTGCCGTGAGCACGCGCAGTCGGCCCAGGGTCTCCACGGTGAGTTCCTCGACGAGGGCGTGGGACGTGGGGAAGTGGCGGTAGACGGTCCCGACCCCGACCCCCGCCTCACGGGCGATCTCGTTGAGACGGAGGTCCTTGGGGTCGCTCCGCCGCGCGACCTCAAGGATTCGCTCCCTGCTGCGGACGGCGTCGGCGCGCAGTGCGTTCATGGAGGCATCCTACCCGAAGCGGATAAGACATCCGGTTACTGTTACAGTAACCGGATAAGTCATCCGATTGACGGGAGAGACGCCATGGACTGGAACCCCGAAGTGCTGCCCCAACAGCACGGACGCACTCTGGTGGTGACCGGGGCGACCGCGGGCATCGGGTACTTCGCGGCGGAACGGCTCGCCGCCGCCGGGGCGCACGTCGTGCTCGCGGGACGTTCGTCCGAACGCCTGGACACCGCCGGGGCCGCGATCCGCGCGCAGGTGCCGACCGCGAGTCTGGGCTCGTTGCTCCTGGACCTGGCGTCACCGGAGTCGACGGCCGAAGCCGTCTCCGGGCTCGCGGAGTACGAACGCCTGGACGGGCTGCTGCTGAACGGAGGGTCCATGGCGCTGCGCGCCGCCGACCGGACCGCCGACGGCCTGCCGACTCTCCTGGCGACCCACGTACGAGCGAACGTGGCGTTGGTGGCGGGGGCGCTCCCGCTCATGGAACGAACGGCGCGGAGGCACGGCGGAACCGCCAGGATCGTGCACACCTCGACGTCGTTCGTGGACCTGCTGCGCAAGGAGGTCCGGGACGTGCGTGCCGGTTCCCGCGTCGGCGTCCTCGCCTACACCCGCGGCAAGGCGGTCACGGAGATGTTCGCCTACGAACTCGACCGACGGTTGAGGGCCGCGGGTGTGCCGGTGGCCTCCCTGGTCTCGCGTCCGGGGGTCGGCGTGGACGCCCGGACACCGCGCCGACCGGGCATCCGGGACGAGACGGTCCCCGTACAGCGCAACCCCTATACGTTGTGGGCCCAGGGCAAGGACGCCGCGGCCTGGTCCGCCCTGCGCGCCCTCACCGACCCCCGCGCCCAGGGCGGCGACCTCTACTCCCCGAGCGGCGGCGTCAAGGGCCAGCCGGTCCGCCTGACCCCGAACCCGCTGACCCAGTCGCCCCCTCAGAACGCGATGGAGTCGGTGTGGCACCAGCTGGAGGCCCTGGCCGGGGTCCGGCTGCCGACCACCGGTGACCGCACCCCGGCCTGAGCCCCCTCCCCACAAAAGAAGCCGCCCGAGCTGTTTTACCAGTTCGGGCGGCTTCTCCACTGTCTAAAGGTGGTGCACTCGGGAGGACTCGAACCCCCAACCTTCTGACTCTCCCGGGGGCGAGCGTCGACCTGTCGACAAGCCGATAGATCCCCTCGTGACCTGGGTGTGAGCCCGGCAGCTTCCCACTGGTTTCTGGGGTTCCCCCGGAACAACAACCGTTTGTCGGAGGCGAACGTCAAGATGGCCATCAGATCGATCGTCAGTCGGACACGGACCTGGTTCCAGCCAGCGGACAGAGGACGCAGGACAGACGCACACGGTCGCATTGATCCCACACAGCTCAAACCGCAGGCGGACTCACCACATGGATTCAAGCTGGATGGCACAACTCATCCCACTAGCTGCTCCCGTTCTAGCAGCAGCCATCGGCGTTGCTGGCGGAGAAGGGAAGGCCCGCAAGAGACTCAAGCATGACATCGACATGATTACCTCATTACCTGATAATTCCGAAGCGAAGAAGACCTTTTTAGCTCACATAAACAACCAGGCCAAGCAGTTGGCCAAAAGAGAATCACAGGGAGAGCGAGACATAGCCCTGGCCATATTCGCAGCAGTCGGGGCCGGCCTGCTGGGATACTTGACAGCCTGGCTCTTCAGTCAAGACGCCTGGTGGCGCTTCGGCTTCCTACTCAGCGGATCACTGTTTCTTGTTTTCGTATACGGCGTCTTTGATAGTACGAAAATTAAATACAAAGACGAGGAAGAAGAAAAAAGGATTAGAAGAACCAAGACCCCGAGGAAGCCGAAGGACTAGTTGCCCGGTTCACCGGGGCCCTCATGCTCCTACGCGATTGTCCTCCCGATGCGACAGAACTTTCTCACGTCTGGCCAAGCACCAAAGAACTGGGGAGAAAAGACCCCTGCTCGCAGCCAACTCCAGGCGCGAGTGGAAAGCGGGCCTCCAACAAGGAGGCGGTGGAATGCAGCACAACCGCCGCGATGGCCCTCGACCGGAGCGAGGGGCTGTCCCGGACCGGCTGGTTGAGGTCGCCGAAGCGATGGACGCCGCACGGTCCCGGGCGCTCGCCGCCTGAGACTGAACCGGGACCGATCCCGGGCATCTGCACTGAATGTGCAACGCGGCCCGCACGTGGGCTCTCCGACCCATGCCACAAAAGAAGCCGCCCGCCCTGGTTTCCCAGGTCGGGCGGCTTCTCCACTGTCTCAAGGTGGTGCACTCGGGAGGACTCGAACCCCCAACCTTCTGATCCGTAGTCAGATGCTCTATCCATTGAGCTACGAGTGCAGGTCTTCAGTTGTGTGTCGCCCGGGTGAGCTGGGCTCTCCCTTGCGACGTCTCCGACTCTATCACGGTGTTGGAGTGCGTTCGCGCCGTTTTCCGGTGTGACCCGGGCCATGGGGCGCCGACGCGGCGGTCGGCGCCCCACAGGACCTAGGCGCTCTCCTCGACGGAGGCGGCCCACAGTTCGAGGGCCGTGTCGATCTGCTCGCCGTTGACGACCAGGGCCGGGATGAACCGGACCACGTTGCCCGCCGGGCCGCAGGTGAGCAGCAGCAGGCCGTTCTGGGCGGCGGCCTGCTGGGCGCGCTGCGCCGCGGCGCCGTCCGGGGTGCCGTCCTCCTTGACGAACTCGTTGGCCCGCATCAGGCCGCGGCCGCGGACGTCACCGATGGCCGGGTGGGCCTCCGCGATCTTGGCCAGGCCCTGCTGGAGCCGTTCGCCCTGGCGGGCGGCGTTCTCCACCAGGTTCTCCTCCTGGATGACGTCCAGGGTGGCCAGGGCCGCCGCGCAGGAGACCGCGTTGCCGCCGTAGGTGCCGCCCTGGGAGCCCGGCCAGGCCCTCTGCATGATCGCGGCCGGGGCGGCGATCGCGGACAGCGGGAAGCCGCTGGCCAGGCCCTTGGCGGTGATGACGATGTCCGGGCGCACCCCCGAGGGCTCGTGGCCCCAGAACGTGCCCGTGCGGCCGAAACCGGTCTGGACCTCGTCCATGACGAGGAGGAACCCGTGCTTGTCGGCGCGCTCCCGCAGCCCCTGGAGGAACGCGTCCGGGACGGGCACGTAGCCGCCCTCACCGAGGACGGGCTCGATGAACACGGCGGCGGTGTCCTGGGGGGAGGTCACCGTCGCGAACTGGTAGTCGAGCTCCCGGAGGGCGTAGGCCACCGCCTCCTCCTCGGACAGCCCGAGGCGGTACGCGTACGGGAAGGGCGAGACCACCACGCCGGGGGCGAGCGGGCCGATCCCGGCGCGGATCTTCACCCCGGACGTGGTCAGGGAGGCGGCTCCCATCGTGCGCCCGTGGAAGGAACCCTGGAAGACCACCGCGTTCTGGCGGCCCGTGGCCTGGCGGGCCAGGCGCAGCGCCGCCTCCACGGCCTCGCTCCCGGAGTTCACGTAGAACAGGCGGTCGATCCCCTCGGGCAGGACCTCACCGAGGCGTTCGGTGAGTCGCAGCAGGGGACGGTGCATCACGGTGGTGTACTGGCCGTGGATCAGCGTCGCGACCTGCTCCTGGGCGGCGGCGACCACCTTGGGGTGGCAGTGCCCGGTGCTGGTCACGCCGATCCCGGCGGTGAAGTCGAGGAAACGACGGTCGTCCTCGTCGTAGATGTAGACACCCTCGCCTCGCGCCGCGACGACCGGGGTCGCCTGCTTGAGAACCGGGGAGAGCTCCGCCATGCGGTGGCCTCAATTCCTTGTGTCGAGTTCCGTAGGATTGTTGACAATCGACGCTGCTATGGAAACATCCGGGGCGCGGCGGTGTCCAGCGGACGCACGTCGGGCAGTTCTGACCACAGGCCGCCCCAAGCCGGGTCGGCCCGTCGACGGAGGAGAGAACATGTCGGATCGCGAAGCACGGGTCGTCGCACAGGTGGACAAGAAACTGTTCCTCGGCGGGAAGTGGCGGGACGCCTCCTCCGGCGCGACCTTCGAGGTCGAGGACCCCTCCACCCGCAAGGTGCTGTGCGACGTCGCCGACGCGGGCCGGGAGGACGCCATGGAGGCCCTGGACGCCGCGGCGCGGGCCCAGCCGGGGTGGGCCAGGGTCGCACCCCGGAAGCGCGGCGAGATCCTGCACAGGAGCTTCGAGCTGCTCATGGAGCGGCAGGAGGAGCTCGCCGTCCTCATGACCCTGGAGATGGGCAAGCCGCTGGCGGAGGCGCGCGGGGAGATCGCCTACGCCGCCGAGTTCTTCCGCTGGTTCTCCGAGGAGGCCGTACGGATCGAGGGCGGGTTCGCCACCTCGCCGGACGGCAAGTCCCGCTTCCTCATCATGCGCCAGCCGGTGGGCCCCTGCATGCTCATCACCCCCTGGAACTTCCCCATGGCGATGGGCACCCGCAAGATCGGGCCGGCCATCGCCTCCGGGTGCACCATGATCCTCAAGCCCGCCCACCAGACGCCTCTCTCGGCGCTGGCGCTGGCCGGGATCCTCACTGAGGCGGGGCTGCCGGAGGGCGTCCTCAGCGTCCTGCCCACCAGCGACCCCGGGGCGATCACCGAGCCCCTGTTGGCGGACGGCCGTATCCGCAAGCTGTCCTTCACCGGGTCCACCGCCGTGGGCCGCAAACTCCTGGAGCAGAGCGCGCCGCAGGTCCTGCGCACCTCCATGGAGCTGGGCGGGAACGCGCCGTTCCTGGTGTTCGACGACGCCGACCTGGACGCGGCCGTGGACGGGGCGATGCTCGCCAAGATGCGCAACATCGGTGAGGCCTGCACGGCGGCCAACCGGATCTACGCGCAGTCGGGGATCGCGGAGGAGTTCTCCCGCCGCCTGAGCGAGCGCATGGGCGCGCTCCGGCTGGGCCGGGGCCTGGACGACGACGCGGACGTGGGCCCGCTGATCGACGACAAGGCGCGGGACAAGGTCCAGGGGCTCGTGGACGACGCCGTGCGGCGGGGCGCGCGCGTGCTCGTCGGCGGCGGCGCGGGCGAGGGTCCGGGGCACTTCTACCAGCCGACCGTGCTGGCCGACGTCCCGTTCGCGGCGGAGCTGTCCAACACGGAGATCTTCGGCCCGGTGGCTCCGGTGCTGACCTTCGAGACGGAGGAGGAGGCGGTCCGCGCCGCCAACGACACCGAGTTCGGCCTGGTCAGCTACCTGTACACCCGGGACCTGAACCGTGCCATGCGGGTCAGTGAGGCCCTGGAGACCGGCATGGTCGGCCTCAACCAGGGCGTGGTGTCCAACCCGGCGGCGCCGTTCGGCGGGGTCAAGCACTCGGGTCTGGGCCGCGAGGGCGGCCGTGTGGGCATCGACGAGTTCCTGGACACCAAGTACGTGGGGATCGGCGGGCTCGACTGATCCGACCGGAGGCGCCTCGGGTGGCGGGAACGCCGCCCGGGGCGGGCTCCGTTCAGGCGCCGGTCTCCGCGTTGATCCGGTCGACGGTGTCGATCATGTGCGACTCGATCAGCGTGAGCAGCCGGTCCTCCTCGCCGTCCACGATCGCGTCCAGGATGCGGCGGTGCTCGTCCAGGAGTTCCTGGGGTTCGGGGTAGACGGCCTGCATCACGGTCAGGCACATGCGGGTCTCCACCAGGAGGGTCTGGGCCATGCGCTCCAGGCGCGAGTTGCCCGAGCAGCTGACCAGGGTCCGGTGGAACTCCTGGTCGGCGTCGCTCATGGCGGTCCGGTCGCCGCTGGCGGCGGCCTCGGCCAGCCGGTCCACGGCCGGGGTGAGGCGGGCCAGGGCCTCCCCCCGGTTGCCCCGCATGATCAGCTCGCAGGCGGTCCGCTCCACCGCGAGCCGGGCCACGTAGACGTCCCGGACGTCGTCCGGGGTCAGCTCGCGCACGAACAGGCCCCTGTGCCGTTCACTGCGGAGCAGGCCCTCCTGGACGAGGCGCTGCATGGCCTCGCGGAGGGGCCCCCGGCTCACGCCCAGCCGCCCCGCCAGCTCGGCCTCACCGAGCTGGTCCCCGGGCGCGAGGGAGCCGTACATGATCGCTGATCTCAGCTGGTCGGCGATCAGCTCGGCGGTGGACCGCCTGGGTACGGGTCTGAGCTGGCCGGGGGCTGGCATGGCATTCCTTCCGAAAGGTGACGAATCGGGCGTGGGTTGGCCCCGAGGCTATTCGGCCTCGAAGGCGCTCCTGACCACCGAGGCCCCGGACCGGAAGAGCGTCCCCGGGCCGGACCGCGCCTCGCACCGGCCGGCGAGCCGGAGGCCCTCCCAGATACTGACCTGGTTGGCGGTGAGCACCGTCTTGCCCAGCAGGGCCTCCATCGGTTCGATGAGGTCGGCGCTGTGCAGGGCGGTGTCCGGGACCAGGACCGCCTCGGCCCTGGGGTGGTCGTTGGAGATGACGAAGTCGAGCGCGTCGTCGGGGTCGAGGTAGCCGACCTCCGCGGCCGTGGCGATGCCGTGGCTGGCCATGGACATCACGGTCACCCCCGCGTCGGTGAGGAACTCCACGAAGCGCAGGGCGACGTCGTCGGGGTAGGTGGCGGCGATGGCGACCCGGGACGCGCGCAGCTGGCTCAGGGCGTGCACGAAGGCGAAGGACGTGCTGGAGGTCGGGACCCCCGTCACCTCCCGGACGCCCTCGACCTGTCGGCGCGCGCCCTCCCAGCCGAACACGAAGCTGCCGCTCGTGCAGGCCCAGACGGCGGAGTCGACCCCCATCGTGTTGAGCTCCTGCGCGCCCTTGGCGAGGACGCCCTCGCTGCCCACGTCCAGCAGGGCGTCCACCCGGTGGGCGTCCTCGCGCATGAGCGTGTGCACCACGGGGAGCTCGATCTCCCCGCCGAGCATGTCGGCGAAGGTCCTGTAGTCGTCCTCGGCGCTGTGACCGGGATAGAGGATTCCTACTCGGGTCATGGTTCTCCTTCCGGGGCCGTGGTCACACGGAGCTGGGGGCCGTCGCGTCGATCAGCCGCTGCCCGTGCGCCACGGCCTGGTGGTCGGCGGCGCGGAGCAGGTCCCACATGGTGACCTGGTTGGCCGCGATCACCGGTTTGCCCAGCTCACGTTCGAGGGGCGCGATGATGTCGTAGGTGAGGACGTTGGTGCAGCTGATGAACACGGCCTGCGCGTCGGGGCGGTCCACCTCGTGCACCGCGCGGGCGACCTCGGCGTAGGTGACCCTCCAGATGTGGCTGAGCAGGCCGAGGCCCACGCTGGAGGTGACCCCCACTCCGTGTTCCTCCAGGTAGTCGAGGAGCCGGTCGGTGACGCTGTCCACGTACGGGGTGACGACCGCGATCCGGTCCGCGTCCAGGGCCCGCAGCGCACGGATCAGCGCGCCCGAGGTGGTGACGGCGGTGGGTGCCCCCGCGGCCATCATGGTTCTTCGGAGCTCGCGCTCCCCCTCCGCGCCGTGGACGAAGCTGCCCGAGGCGCAGGCGTAGCCGACCGCGAGGGGTTCGGGGGCCATGAGGGCGCGGACCGCCTTGGTCACGCCCTTCCTCTTGCTGAGGGCGGCGGCCTGGTCGACCGTCACCGGGATGCGCACGAACGGCAGGCGGGTGATGAGCAGCGAGACGTCGTCCGGCGTCCAGCGCCACAGTTCGCGGTCGAGCGCGAAGTCGTAGGGCGCCACCACGCCGACCCCGGCCTGCCAGGGGGTCAGTGCCGCCGCCGACAGTTCGACGACGTCGTGCGCCGTGGGTTGCGCGGGCAGGGCCGGATGTCCCGTGAACAGGCCGCCCGTGGCGGGGGTCTCGGGTTCGGGGCCGTCCTCGTGGTCCGGTCGGTTTCCCTCGGTCCGCATCGGTCACTCACCTCCCAGTGCTGGTCCAGGTTCCGCCGGGCGCGGCCGGTGCCGCCCCGGTCCCGTCCCCTCGGGACGGGGTCCTCCGTTCGGGCCCGTCAGCGTTCGAGCCGTTCGAACAGGAGGCGCTCACCGACGCTGCCGGAACGCCAGACGTCGTTGCAGGCCTCGGCCATGGCGGGCAGGTTCTCCACGACGGTGGCGAACACGTTCCCGGGGACCCAGCCCACGTCTCCGTTGAGCAGCAGGTTGTTGCGCCCGTAGAAGAGGGCGAGGTCGATGACGCCGGGCAGGTGGTCGATGCCCTTGTCCTCCTTGAAGGTGCGGTCGAGCATGCCCTCGTCGAAGGAGAAGTAGACGATGTCGCCGGGGATCGGTGTGACGGTGGGGTTCTCCTGGCCCGGTTCGGGGTCGGCGAACCTCGGCACCATCGTGTAGACCTCGTTGCGCGCGTACTTGGCGTGCTGGACGGCGTCCCCCTGCGGGAGGGCGTTCCACACCGCCTCGCAGGTGCGGGGCGCGTCCTTGTCGAGGAGTTCCGCCACGCAGGAGACCCCGCGGCTGGCGAGGGTGACGGTCATGTGTCTGGGCAAGTGGTGTCCCTTCGGGTTCCTCTTCGGTTTCCCTCTGTTTTCCTCTGTCCCTTCGGCCCCTTGTGAACTGTTGATTGTCGACAATCTTACGATCTACCTACCGAGATCGGCAATAGACACCGGGACGTGCGGGTATGTCGGGAGCGTCGGTGCGGGTGGACGACACTCCGGGCGGGCGCTGGACGCCTCCGCGAGACACGCCCCATAGGCCCGAAACAGCCGTTTTGTGGATTGTTGACAATCCTATGTCGGCTCCCTAGCGTTTCCCGTGCAGGGCGGAACCACCCCTCCGACGACAGGATCGGCAAGTCAGAACACCGTCGCAACCGGAAAGCGCGCCCGTGAACAGTTCCACCACCAACCCGTCCGTGTCCGAACGTCCCCGACTCGTCGTGCTCCGAGGTGAGGACCTTCCACCCGGGCACGAGCGCATCGACGACCACCCGGGACTCGGCGGGGTCGTCTACGCCACCGCCGACGAACTCCCCGCCGCCCTTCCCGGCGCGGACGTCCTGCTCGTGTGGGACCTGTTCACCGAGGCGCTGTCCGACTCCTGGTCCAAGGCCGACTCGTTGAAGTGGGTGCACGCGGCCACGACCGGTGTGGACAACCTGATGTTCCCCGGGCTGGTGGAGAGCGACGTCCTCGTCACCAACTCGCGCGGCGTGTTCGACGAGCACATCGCGGAGTACGTGCTGGGCCTGGTCATCTCCTTCGCCAAGGACTTCCACGGCACCTGGGGCCTCCAGCGGGAACGCCGGTGGCGGCACCGCGAGACCGAGCGGGTGGCCGGTCGCCGCGCCCTCGTCGTCGGCACCGGACCCATCGGACGCGCCATCGCCCGCAAGCTCACGGCGATGGGCATGGAGGTCCGCGGCTCGGGCAGCCACGCCCGCGACGGCGACCCCGACTTCGGCTCCGTCGCGGAGTCCAGCCTGGCCGAACGCGGCACCGGCGGCGGACGCACCCTGCTCGACGAGCTCCCCGAGGCCGACTACGTGATCGTCGCCGCGCCGCTCACCGAGGACACCCGGGGCCTGGTCGACCGGACCTTCCTCGACCTGATGAAACCCACCGCGCGGCTGGTCAACATCGCGCGCGGCCCCATCGTCGTCCAGTCCGACCTGGTCGTCGCCCTGGACCGGGGCGTGATCGCCGGTGCGGCACTGGACGTCTTCGAACGGGAACCGCTCAAGGCCATCAACCCGCTCTGGGGGCTGCCCGGCTCCGTCGTGTCGCCGCACATGTCCGGTGACGTCGTCGGCTGGCGGGAGGACCTGGTGGAGCTGTTCCTGGACAACCTCGCCCGTTACCTGGACGGGCGGGGACCGCGCAACGCCGTGGACAAGAGCCGGGGCTACGTACCCGGCTGACCCCTCGCGTGACTTGGGAGGCTGAAGTGACGATCCGTTCCGACCGGGCCGGGACCGATGACGCTGGTGCGGCCGTCGGTGCGGCCGAAGGCTCCGCCGGTGCCGACCCGGACGCCGCGCGCGGCGTCCCGTCGGCGCGCGCGGGCCAACCCGTGACACCGGCCGACCTGTCCGCCGAACAACTGCTCCGCGCCTACTCCACGGGGGAGCTCTCCCCGGTGGAGGCGGTGGACTCGGTGCTCGAACGCATCGAGCAGGACAACCCCGCTCTGAACGCGTTCTGCCTGGTCCGCCCGGAGGAGGCGCGCGAGGCGGCCCGCGCCTCCGCCGAGCGGTGGCGGCGCGGCGAACCCGAGGGGCGGTTGGACGGGGTGCCCGCCTCGGTCAAGGACATCCACCTGACGAAGGGGTGGCCCACCCTCAAGGGGTCGGTGACCTCCTCGCAGGAGGGTCCGTGGGACGAGGACTCCCCGGTGGTGGCCCGGATGCGCGAGCAGGGGGCGGTGTTCGTCGGCAAGACCACTACCCCTGAGCTGGCCTGGAAGGGCGTCACCGACAACCCGCTCACCGGGATCACGCGCAACCCGTGGGACCTGTCCACCACGCCCGGAGGCTCCAGCGGGGGCTCGGCGGCGGCGGTGGCGGCCGGGATGGGCCCGCTGTCCACCGGGACGGACGGGGGCGGGTCCATCCGCATCCCGGCCAGTTTCACCGGCATCTGCGGGATCAAGCCCACCTGGGGCCTGGTGCCGCACTTCCCGGCGAGCCCGTTCGGGTCGCTGGCGCACACCGGTCCGATGACCCGGACCGTGGGCGACATGGCGCTCATGCTGGACGTCGTCTCCGGGTTCGACTCCCGGGACTGGATGGCGATGCCGACCCCGGGCCCCGGGCTGGCCGAGGCCGGGCGCGGCACCGACCCCGAGGAGCTGGTCAGAGGGCTGCGGATCGCCTACAGCCCCACCCTGGGCGGGCAGGACGTGGACCCGGAGGTGGCCAGCGCGGTCGCTGACGCGGTGCGCGTGTTCGCGTCGCTGGGCGCCGAGGTGGAGGAGGCCGACCCCGGTCTGCCGGACTCCATGGAGGAGTTCCACGTTCTCTGGTACTCGGGCGCCGCGAAGGCCACCGACCGGCTCAGCGACCGGGACCGGGACCTCCAGGACCCGGGCCTGCGGGAGATCATCGAGGAGGGCGGCACCTACTCGGCGCAGGACTACCTGACGGCGATGGCGCTGCGGATGGCGATGGGCGCCCGCATGGGGCGGTTCCACGAGACCTACGACCTCCTCCTGACGCCCACCATGCCGATCGTGGCCTTCGAGGCCGGGCTGGAGTCGCCGCCGGAGCTGTCCGGGAAGCGGTGGACCTCCTGGGCCGGGTTCAGCTACCCGTTCAACATGACCCAGCAGCCCGCCGCGAGCGTTCCGTGCGGGTTCAGCGAGTCGGGCCTGCCGATCGGCCTCCAGGTCGTGGGTCCCCGGCACTCCGACGAGCGCGTGCTCCGGGCCTGCCGCGCCTTCGAGCTCGCCCGCCCCTGGGCGGGTCGGCGGCCGTGACGCGCGGGCACCGGGCCCCGGGCAAGGGGGCCCGGTGCCCGGAGCCGGGTGACGAGATGGTGACGATGCGGCGACGGTGTTCACACCGACACCGGCCGTGATCAGGCGCTTTGCTCCCCGGGTCCGTCCTTTGTCCGTTTCCGGGACCTTCGCCCGGAGAGTTCGGTGCCTTAAGACCCCCGCCGCACCCCCCGCAGGCGTTAACGTCTTCCTCGGAGTGGTGTCATGTGCGTACGGACACGAGACGAGGGAGGTCCGCGATGATCGACGGTGGAGCCGAGGGTGCCCGGAAGCCGATCAGGGTCTTCCTCGTCGACGACCACGAGGTGGTCCGGCGCGGGGTGGCCTCGCTGCTGGAGACCGAGGACGACATGACCGTCGTGGGTGAGGCCGGGACCGCCGAACAGGCGCTGTCGCGCATCCCCGTGGTCCTGCCCGACGTCGCGGTGCTCGACGTGCGCCTGCCGGGCGGCTCCGGGGTGCAGGTGTGCCGGGAGATCCGGTCCGACCACCCCGAGATCGCCTGCCTGATGCTCACGTCCTTCGCGGACGAGGACGCCCTGTACGACGCCGTCATGGCCGGGGCCGCCGGGTACGTGCTCAAGCAGATCCACGGCGCCGACCTGGTCGGCGCGGTGCGCACGGTCGCCGCGGGCGGCTCCCTGCTGGACTCGGGCAGCACCGGCGCGATGCTGGAGCGGCTGCGCGGCGCCCAGGCCGAGCCGGACCCGCTGGCGGAGCTGACCCCGCAGGAGCGCCAGATCCTCGACCTCATCGGTGAGGGCATGACCAACCGGCAGATCGGTGAGCGGCTGTACCTGGCGGAGAAGACCGTCAAGAACTACGTCTCGGCGCTGCTGGCGAAGCTGGACCTCAAGCGCCGGACCCAGGCGGCGGTGCTCGTCGCGGAGCTGCGCGGCCGCCGCTACTGACTCAGCCGTCCCGTCCGGCGGCGAAGGCCGCCGCGAACCCCCGCTCCCCCAGCGCCGCGCGCGCCCGGGCGGTGGCGCGGTCGACGTCGCCCCGCTCGCCCGGGGGCAGCGGGGAACCCACGGACTCACGGAGCGCGGCCGCCTCCCCCAGCAGGGCGGCGGCCCGTTCGTGCTCCCCGGCCAGGGCGTGGGCGCCGGCCAGCCCCTCCAGGGCGAGCGCCACCGACCTCGGGTCGCCCATGGTCCGCGCGCTGGCCTCCCCCTGCCGGTGCAGGGCGAGGGCGGCCCCGGCGTCGCCGCGCAGCTCCGCCACGAAGCCGAGCTCCGCGAGGATCAGCGCCACCCCCGGCTCCCCCTCCCTGCTGCGGTTCCACTCCAGCCAGTGGCCGAGGTGCCGTTCGGCGTCGTCGAGCCGTCCCCGCCGCCGCGCCGCGAAGGCCAGGCCCATCTCCGCGAACTGCTCCTCCTGCCTGCTGGACCGCTCGGCCGCGATCCTCCGTGCCCGTTCGTGCAGGTCGTCGGCCTCGTCGAGGTCCCCGGCGAGCAGCGCCAGCCGCCCCAGGGCGGCCAGCCGGTAGGAGACCTCGGGCCAGAGCCCGAGTTCCTCGGCGTCGCTGAGCCCGTCCCGCCGCAGCCGCGCGGCCTCCGTGTAGTCTCCGGCGATCTCGGCCAGGTCGGCCAGGACGGCGGTGCTCCGCAGCCGCCCCCAGCCGTCCCCGATCTCCTCGAACAGCGCCAGACTCCGCGTACCGGCCCGCCGCGCGGCCTCGATGTCGCCGCGCAGGAGCGCGGGCGAGGCCAGTGTGACCAGCGCCGCCGCCACACCCCAGCGGTCGTCCTCGGCGCGGGACTCCGCCAGTGCCGCCAGCACCCGGTCCTCGCGGATGCGCTGGCCCCCGTAGCCGTACTGGGCGTAGGCCATGAACCACTTCGCCCGCGCGGCCCGCACCCCGTGGGCGTCGAACCGCTCCAACACCTCGCGGGAGCGGCCGACGGGGTCGACGTCGTCACCGAGCAGCATCCCGATGCCGGTCCGCCAGGCCGTCGTCTCGACCCTGAGCGGGTCGCCGTCGGGCACCCCCGGGCCGTCGGGTCCGTGGGAGAGCACGAGGGTCAGCGACCGCCGCGCCTCACCGAGACGTCCCCGGAGGAACCAGTACCAGACCAGGGCGTTGGCCAGCCGCAGGCCGTCGCGCGAGCCGCCCGCGTGCTGGAGGGCGGCGCGGAGGTTGCCCGTCTCCGCGTCCAGTCTCTCCAGCCAGCCGCGCTGCTCGCGCCCCCGCAGGTCGGCGCGTTCCGCGA
This sequence comes from Nocardiopsis sp. iso_237, assembly GCF_056173345.1. Taxonomy (NCBI): domain Bacteria; kingdom Bacillati; phylum Actinomycetota; class Actinomycetes; order Streptosporangiales; family Nocardiopsidaceae; genus Nocardiopsis; species Nocardiopsis sp. iso_237. Next base: position 6,386,027 of record NZ_CM149669.1, read on the forward strand.
GGCCGAGGTAGTGGGCGAGGTGCCGGTCGCGCACGCGCTCCAGTTCACCGGCGGCCGCCATGCGTTCGGCGCAGTAGGCCGCCACCGACTCCAGCAGCCGGTAGCGGCCGTCGCGGTGCACGACCAGCGAGCGGTCCACCAGGCGGCCCAGCAGGTCCAGGACGTCGGCCGGGTCCACACCCTCCCCGGAGCACAGCTCCTCGGCGGCGCCGAGCGTGCAGCCGTCGGCGTGGACCGCCAGGCGCCGCAGCACCGCCCGTTCGGGGTCGGTCAGGGGCTCCCAGCTCCACTCGATCATCGCGCGCAGGGTCCGCTGCCGGGCGGGTGCGTCCCGACGGCCCGAGGTCAGGAGGCGGAACCGGTCGTCCAGGCGTGCGGCGAGTTCGGCCACGTCCACGGACCGTACCCGGGTGGCGGCCAGTTCCAGGGCCAGCGGGACGCCGTCCAGGCGTCGACAGATCGCCTCCACGTGGGCCCGGTTCTCCTGTGTGACGGCGAACCCGGGTTCGGCCGCCGCCGCGCGCTCGACGAACATCCGCGCCGCCCCGTCGGCGTCCAGCGGCGGGACGGTCCACAGCAGCTCCCCGGCGGTGGCGAGGCGTTCCTGGCTCGTCGCCAGGACGTGCAGGCCGGGCACGCCGCCGAGCAGACCGGCGGCCACCTCGGCGGCGGCCCCCACCACGTGTTCGCAGTTGTCCAGCACGACCAGCGTCCGCCTGCCGCGCAGGGCGGCCGCCAGCCGGGCGGTCCCGGACTCCGGGGCGGCCTCCCCCGGCCGGGGCCCGTCCTGTCGCACCCCCAGGGTCGCCGCCACCGCGTCGGCCACCTCCCCGGCCCCGCTCCCGGACGGCAGCCCGGCCAGTTCGACCAGCCACACCCCGTCCGGGAACCGCCCGACCAGGGTGCGGGCCACCTCCACGGCCAGGCGGGTCTTGCCCACCCCGCCCGGACCGGTGAGCGTCACCATCCGCCCGGTACCCAGCAGCGCGCCGATCTGCGTCACCGCCCCCTCCCGGCCGACCAGCTCCGTGAGTCGGGCCGGGAGGTTGCCGCGCGCCAGCGGGCGGCTCGGCTCCGCACGCAGACCGGGGTCCTGCCGGAGGACGGCCGCGTGCACGGCGGTGAGTTCCGGGCCGGGGTCGACGCCGAGTTCGTCGCGCAGCCGCGCGCGGACGTCGCCGTAGCTCTCCAAGGCCTCGCTCTGCCTGCCGGAGCCGTACAGCGCGCGGATGTGGACGGCGCGGAGCCGTTCCCGGAGCGGGTGCGCCGCGACCAGGTCGGCCAGTTCACCCGCCACCAGACCGTGTTCTCCGAGTTCGAGGCGCGTCCGGGCCAGCTCCTCCACTGCGGCCAGCCGCAGCTCCGCCAGCCTGCGGGCCTCCACGAGGGCGAACCCCTCGTCCTCGAAGCCGGAGAACGCCTCCCCCCGCCAGAGCGCCAGGGCGTCGGCCAGCCCCTCCGCGCGCTCCCGGTCCGCCAGCGTCCGGGCGCGCGCCACCCCCGCCTCGAACCGGTCCGCGTCCACGTCGTCGGCACCGACCCTCAGCCGGTATCCGGACGGTCCGAACCCGACCGCGCCGGCGTCCCCCAGGGCGCGCCGCAGCCGCGAGACCTTCCCCTGCAACGCCCCGGCGGGATCGGCCGGAAGGCGCTCCCCCCAGAGGTCGTCGACGAGCCGGTCGGCCGGGACCGGTCGACCGCGATGGACCAGCAGGTCCGCCAGGAGGGCGCGGACCTTCGCCTCGGCCACCCGGACGGGCCGCTGGTCGTGGGTCCACACCGTGAGCGGACCGAGCACCCCGAAACGCATTCACGCAGACTAACCGGCCGACGTCGGACCGGCGCCGGTGGCGGCCGGGCGGCGGCCGGGCGGCAGCGGACCGACGGCCGACCGACAGCGCCCCCGGGCACCGTGGGAACCACCGAACGACGAGAGGAACACCATGAGCACCGCCACCAAGTCCCCCGTCACCGTGATCGGCCTCGGCCCGATGGGCGAGGCACTGGCCACCGCCTTCGTGGAGGCCGGACACCCCACGACCGTCTGGAACCGCACCGCCGCCAGGGCCGACGCGGTCGTCGGGAAGGGCGCCGTCCTCGCCGCGTCCCCCGCCGAGGCCGCCGCCGCCAGCCCGCTGGTGATCGTCTGCGTCCTCGACTACGACGCCTCCGACGCGATCCTCCTGCCGATCGCGGACACGTTGAGGGGCCGCACGCTCATCAACCTCACCGCCGACACCCCGGACCGGTCCCGCGCCGCCTCCGCCTGGGCGGCCGAGCACGGCATCGACTACGTCGACGGCGCGGTGATGTCGCCCACCTTCACCATCGGCACGCCCTCCGCCGTCGTGCTCTACAGCGGCTCCGAGGAGGTCTACCGTGCCCACGAGGACACGCTGGCCGCGCTCAACGGCTCGCACACCCACCTGGGCCCGGACCACGGCCGCGCCGCCGGCTACGACCTGGCGCTGCTCAACATCTTCTGGACCTCGGTGTCCGGGCTCGCGCACGCGTTCGCCCTGGCCAGGGCGGAAGGGGTCGAGGCGGCGGACTTCGCCCCCTTCGCCCAGGGCATCATCGGGCTCCTGCCCGAGTCCGTGACCCACATGGCGGGCAAGCTCGACCAGGGCGAGTTCTCCGCCGACGGCTCCAGCGTCCTCTCGAACGCGACCACGATGAACCACGTCGTCCACGCCGCCCGGGACCGGGCGATGGACCCGGGCCCGCTCGGGGCCGTCCTCCCCTTCGCCCAGGCCGTCGTGGACGCGGGGCACGGCGACGACAACTTCGCCCGCCTCGCCGTGCACTACCTGGAGGGTCGTTCCTGACCCCCGCCGGAACGGGCGCCGCCAGGGTTCCGCAAGACGAGTCAGGCCGCCAGCGAGAACGAGCCAGGCGTGGACGAGGATGAGGAACAACTGGCTACGTGGGCGCCCGAAGGGGGACTGACCCCGGGGCGGGCCCCTCCGGTGCGGAGGGGGCCCGCCCCCGTCGCCTGCCCGCCCAGGGATCATGAAGTCCTCCTCCCGTACCGCCCGGAGCCGCAGGAACAGCAGGGCTCTTTCAGAGTCGGCGGTGAGTAGCGTCAGCGCTGATCGCAGGCCTGCGCTCCAGTACAAGACCGCAGACACGACAACGGAGCCCCACGCCCTGTTCGCCACTGTCTGGGCCGCATCATCCTGATTTTCCGGCGCGCTCTGCCCTGGAGGACACGCACCCCCGCCGGTCCCGGGCCGTGCACCTGCTGGCCACGGACCCCTCACCCGACGTTGAGACAGCCCTGGCGGGAACAGCGGTTGCCCGGAAGTGTTCGCGGCAAGTTGGGGCAGAAATGTGCGACGAGGGAACAACGTTGGGTGTCCGCCGACCCTGTTTCGAAGCGGCAACGGAAAGTACTCAACCGACCTGATCCGATGGAGCCTTGCGAATTTCCGGCGTCCTTGCTTAGATACTTCACCAGACGGGGCGACGGACACAAACACCAGTCACGCTGGCCCTGCCCCTCAACGCTTGCAGCATGGAACCGAACACGGCGACGCCATTCACCGGCACGGTGCCACAATGCTCGGACCGGCGCATCGCTCCGCAAACAGGAAAGACAAAGGTCCCGGGATTCAATTCACGAATACCGGGATTCTTTCTCCCTGCCACCGTTCCCTTTCCACATGATTTCCCCGACCTTGGCCGCGCGCTGACCGACCAGCACAGAGGAGCACTTGTGAGAACCCGGACAGGCACGTCGGCGGCGGCCGCGCGGACACCCTCCGCCGGAGGGCCGCCGCTGCGCTTCCTCTCCCCGGAGAACCGGCTGCCCAAGATCCCGGTGTGGACACGCGCGGAGCAGTGCGCGGCCGATTTGCGAGCTGCGGCACCGGCCCGGCCCTTCGACGTCGAAACGTACTGCCGTTCGGCCAACCGGAGCGCGCTGACCCTGGCTTTCGCCGGGGACGCCGCCGAGAGCGAGCGCTCGTGCCTCCGCCAGATCCGGGTCGTGTTCGCCTTGGTCCGCAGCGGCGAGGTTCCCGTTCGGGAGCTCTCCAGGGTGTTCCAACCGTGGGTCAACATCGGACGCCTGCGCGTGATCCAGGGGCGCTGGGAGGAAGCGCTCGGCCACTTCACCGACCCGGACGACCTGGAGCACCCGGAGCGGGGGCTCCCCTTGGGCGGCAGCGTTCTGACCTCGGAGGAGATCCAGGCCGTGCTCTCGTTCCAGGCTGCTGCCGACTTCATCCGCGACTCCCACATCGTGGAGACGGCCAAGGCGTTCGCGCGGGGAGGGCGCATGGACCTGCTGGAGGAGCACGTGGAGCGCTCGCGCGGTCGGGAGAAGCGCGTCCCCCACCTCAGGGAGGCCGCGACCGTCCTCGCCCTGCGTAAGGGGGACCCCGTCGAACTTGGCTCTCCCAGGGGCGCCGCGACCCCGTTGGCCGACGCGGCGATCAGGGTTCACGCTGCGGCGGCCCGTGAGGACCACGTCGACGCCCTGGTCTCTGAGTTGGAACCGCTCGAGACGGTCCCCGCGTCGGCGGACCTCGTGGCGGTACTGCGTGCTGGCGCCGACACCCTGCTGTCCAAGGGCCGCAGGGACGACGCCACGCGCGTACTCCGCGCGGCGGAGCGCGCGTGCCGGGAGATCGACGACGAGGTCGACCTCTACTGGGTGCTCACCGCGCTGGCACCGTTGTCCGCCGGCGCGGAATGCTCCGAGGAGGCGCGCGCCATCGCTGACCGGACCGGTCACGCCCTGATCCGGCGCAGCGCGGGCCTTCCTTCGCCCCCCGCAGCGGTGGGTGAACCGCGGTTGGTCGCCCTGCTGGACGCGGAGCGGGAGGCCGTGTCCCGAGTATCCCCCTCACTCCTGGAGATGACATGACGACGCCACCTCAAGCGGCGGCCCCCGAGAAGTACGGCGCGCTGGGACGACTGGTTCGCGACACCGAAACCCTGGCGGCCAACTGGGAACGCGAAGCCTTCGCCGCTGCCGCCGGGGACGACCTGGCCAAGGTGTTCTCGTTGGACACCGCCCTCGACCTGATGAGCCGTCCGGGGCTGCCCGCCTCCTGCTTCCGCCTCTTCAGGGACGGCGCCCCGGTACCGCAGGAGGAGTTCGAGGTACGACGCGGGCGCCCTGGTCCGGGTCGTGAGGCGACCGTGGACGTCGACGCGCTCCGCCGCGCGCACGATGCCGGCGCGACCGTCATCTTCGAGGAGGTCAGGACTCTCGTCCCTGCGGTGGATTCCCTCGCCGCGGACCTCGCCGAGGAGCTCGGGTTCAGGATCTACTGCGCCGCCTTCCTCACCCCGGCGGACACCGCCGGGATCTGGCCGCACTACGACCTGGCCAGCGGATTGCTGTGCCAGGTCCACGGTTCGAAGTCCTGGCACGTCGGAGAACCCGAGCAGCGTTGGCCCACCGTCCCGTGCGGTGCGTCCCGGCCCGAGTTCACGCCCACCCTGCGGACTGTCCTGCAACCCGGTCAGACCCTCTACATCCCCCGTGGCCACCCCCATTCGGGCGCGGCCACCGAAGAGCCCTCGCTCCACCTCTCCTTCGCGATCATGCCCTTCACCTGGAAGGACCTCCTCGTACGGCACCTGGAAACCTCTGTCGAGCACGACCCGCTCAGGGAGATGCTCCCCCTTGGTCACGGGGGGACACCCGCTGAGGCGCTCCTCGGAGAGGCCTTCGGCCGCCTACCGAGGGTCGACCCCCCGCTCCGGTAGCCCCGGCCCCCGGGGCCGAGCTCCATCGCCGGAGGCGACGCCACCTCCGGCGGTCCTGACCGTGTACCCGACACATCCGGGTGTTCGACCGCGAACGGGCAAGGAAGGACATTCATGGATCCGGCTTCGGTTCCGCAAATCGTCGTGCACGTGGCCGTGTGCCTGATCGTCGTGCTCGTGCTCGGCCGGATCGGCGGAATCCTGGCTCAGTCGCTACGGCAGCCCCGAGTGATCGGGGAGGTCACCACCGGACTGGTCCTGGGCCCTGTTCTCATGTGGGCGGTCGGTCCGCGTGTCTTCGACCTCGTGCTGCCGGGGCCGGTACTGGACCACCTGGGCACTGTCGCGCAGGCGGGACTCGCGCTGTTCCTGGTCGGCATCGTCTACGAACTGAGGTGTGTCGGCCGCGTGGCACACCGCGTCGGCACCCTCGGCTGGGTCATCACCGGGGCGTTGGTGCCACCGATGTTCACGGGTCTGATGCTCTTCCTGTGGATCCTGCACTTCGAGGGCTCGGACGTGCGTGGGACGGCCCCACTGCCCGCACTCGGGCTGTTCGTGGCCGTCGCGCTGACGATCACGGCGGTACCGGTCCTAGCCAGAATCCTCACCGACCGGGGGATGGAGAACACGTCGTCGGGCCGGTTGGCGCTCACCGCCGCGATCGTGGTCGACGGCATCGGATGGCTGCTCCTGGCTGTGGTCCTGGGCCTTCGGACCGGGGGTTCGGGCGCGTTCGTCACCATGCTCGTCCTGTTCCTCGTCGGCCTGGCTCTGGCTCTGTTCATCCGCCGCCTGCTCTCGTCCGGCGCCCTGAGCCCGTTCTGCCCGCGGTCCCCCCGTAGCGTCGCGGGGCTCCTGGGCGTCGTCGCGGTGGCGGTCGGTCTGGGTTCCGAGCACGCGGGCCTGACCTTGCCGGTCGGGGCCGCGCTGGTCGCCCTGGCGATTCCCGCGGCACCGGAGAGCCCGTGGATCCCTGTGGTCGCGTGGCTGAACTCGGTGGGACGCGCCGTCGTACCGGTCTTCTTCGTCGTCACGGGCATCACGGTCTTCGTCTCGCCCCTGGGTTCGACTCCGTGGACGCTCATCGCCGTCGCCACAGGGCTTGCCATCGTGGGCAAGGTCCTCGGCGGTTACGTCGGCGCCAGGTTGGGCGGACGGTCGCATCCCGTGTCCATACGGGTCGGCGTTCTGCTGAACACCCGTGGACTGACCGAGTTGGTCGTGCTCCAGATCGGCTACAACGCGGGAGTGGTGACGCCGCAGCTCTTCCTCGCCCTGGTCGTCATGGCCCTCCTGACCACCGCTGTCACCGGGCCCCTCCTCTCCTCACTCGACTGGTTCGCGGCCACGCGCGAGGAACCGGAGGAACAGCGGCCCAGCCCGGAGCCCGCGCGCTGAAACCCGGTGGCCGTGCCGAGGTCGGGCGCATGCTTCCACGGTCGCCGCAGCAGCGCGCACCGGACCGTGGGAACCAGTACGACTCATCATTGGACATCCGGAGAGCGACACCGTTCGACGGATACGGACTAAGGGAAGTCTCGGCAGATGGAAACTGACTATGACGTGATCGTCATCGGCGGCGGACCGGCCGGTTCCTCGGCCGCCGCCTACCTGGCGTTGGAGGGAATGTCCGTCGCACTCATCGAGAGCGAGGTCTTCCCCCGGCCACACGTCGGGGAATCGCTCGTGCCCGCGACGACACCGGTCCTGCTGGAGATCGGCGCGCTGGAGGCGATCGACGCCGCGGGGTTCCCCCGCAAGTACGGTGCCTCCTGGACCACCGCGGAGATGCGGGACATCCCGCACAACGGTTTCTCCGGGCTCAGCCACGACTGGTCGGCGAAGGTGCAGTTCGTCGAGAGGGAGCAGGTGGGTGTCGACCGCGATTACACCTACCACGTGGACCGGGGCGAGTTCGACCTGCTCCTCATGAAGAACGCCGAGGCCAAGGGCGCCAAGGTGTTCTCGGGGGTGCGGGTTCTGGGCGTGGACCTCGAACCCGCTGACCACGCCGTCGTGACCGCCAGGCTCGGCCGGGCGGAGGTCGGTCTGACCGCCAGGATGGTCGTGGACGCGTCGGGCCGCCAGACCCTCCTCGGCAGGCAGCTCAAGATGAAGGTGCCCGACCCGGTGTTCGACCAGTACGCGGTACACACGTGGGTCGAAGGGCTGGACCGGGGGGCGCTCACCGCGAACCCCGCCGAGGTCGACAACATCTTCGTCCACTTCCTACCGGTCAAGGACACATGGGTCTGGCAGATCCCGATCACCGACACCGTCACCAGCATCGGCGTGGTCACGCAGAAGAAGCGGTTCAAGGAGGCCGGTACCGACCGGGAGAGCTTCTTCTGGAAGTTCGTGGACAGCCACCCCGCCCTGAGCGAGGCCCTGAAGAAGGCCAAACGGATCAGGTCCTTCAAGGCTGAGGGCGACTACAGCTATGCGATGCGGCAGATCTGCGGGGACAAGTACGTTCTGATCGGCGACGCCGCCCGCTTCGTGGACCCGATCTTCTCCAGCGGCGTCAGCGTCGCGCTCAACAGCGCGCGCATCGCCTGCCGGGACATTGTGGCGGCCCACAGGGCGGGAGGGGGATACCCCAAGACCGCCTTCGCCGACTACGAGCGCACTCTGCGGCGCGCCGTGTCCTACTGGTACGAGTTCATCAGCATCTACTACCGTTTGAACATCCTGTTCACGGTGTTCGTCCAGGACCCGCGCTACCGGATCGACGTCCTCAAGATGCTCCAGGGGGACGTCTACGACGGGGAGGAGCCCAGGACCCTCCAGACGATGCGCGAGGTGCTGGCCTCCGTGGAGGAAGACCCCGGGCATCCCTGGCACCCGTTCCTGGGAACGCTGCGCGCCCCGATGATGGCACCACAGTTCTAGTGGTACGTCGTTAACCCGTGTCGGGCGGTGCTGCTGTGCGAGCGGCCGTTGGCAGGTGGAACACACCGGTCCAGCACAGCAGCACTTCTTGGAGCGCGTCCGGGAACTGGTGCGGAACCCGTCCGGCATCGCCCTTTTCCTCGTGAGGCGACCACTCGGCGATCAGCGCTCCGGAACCGTCTCGGCAAAGGAAGCGGCCGCGGCCCGCTCACGAGAAGCGGACCGCGGCCTAGCTCCGAAGAGCGGACATCAGCAACCGAAGTTGGCGTCCATGGAGTCAGCGGTGTCGATCTCTTCGAGAACATCCTCGAAAGCGTCCATAACACTTCCCTTCGATATATGGAATTCACCCAGAAACCCGGGCAATTAATCGTACAATAGAGCATCCCGAACTCTCAACCATGCACCAAACAAATCTGACACGAAAACCACGACACCCACCCCACCACCCGCACCCGCCCACACCGACCAACCCGGCACCAGAAAAGGAAACAGCCGCAGCCCGCTCACAAGAAGCGGACCGCGGCCTAGCCCCGAAGAGCGGACATCAGCAACCGAAGTCGACGTCCATGGACTCACCAGTGGCGTCAGCCTCTTCGAGAACATCCTCGAAAGCGTCCATAACACTTCCCTTCGATATATGGAATTCACCCAGAAACCCGGGCAATTAATCGTACAATAGAGCATCCCGAACTCTCAACCATGCACCAAACAAATCTGACACGAAAACCACGACACCCACCCCACCACCCGCACCCGCCCACACCGACCAACCCGGCACCAGAAAAGGAAACAGCCGCAGCCCGCTCACAAGAAGCGGACCGCGGCCTAGCCCCGAAGAGCGGACTCTAGCAATTGAAGTTGACGTCCATGGCCTCGGCAGCGACGTCAGCCTCTTCGAGAACATCCTCAAAAGCGTCCACAACACTTCCCTTCACTACTTGGAATTCACCCAGAAACCCGGGCAATTAATTCTATAAGCGAATACTCCGACTTCTCAACCATGAACGGAATAAACATGGCGAGGGAACTTCGGAGGCCGGCCCGGGAAGCAGACGCCGACCCGGTTCACGACTCGCTCGCCTTCCTCGCTTTGTGCATCAGGGGTTTGGCCTCCCAGTAGACGTCGATGTCCAGAGCGCCCCCTCCCGGAGCCCGGACGTCGGCCCTCGCCGGGATCTCCACGATCTCGACCTCGTCGCCGTTCACCGCGACGAGGTGGTTGGCGAACGTGAAGGCCCCCGGCCAGGCGTCCTCAGCCATACGACGGGGGGCGACGAAGGCCCTCGCCCCGTTGATGTTGTAAAGCCAGTTGGCGGGCTTGCCCTGAGTCCGGACCACCAGCCACTCACCGCTGCACGAGACGTCCAGTCCGACCGCTTCGGCCGGCAGCCTGACCTCGTAGACGGGGCGAGGCGGCCAGGGCTCCACCCTGGTGAAGCGGGCGGTGTCCGGGGATTCCGCCGAGAGCAGCCAGACGCCGCCAAGCACCTCGTCGTACACGGCGTCGGAGTAGGTGCCCGGTACCGGGGCCGGTGCGACCTGAACGTCCCCGCTCCCGGGGTCGTACTGGTGGACCGCGCCACTGGCCGTAATGACGAGGGCGCGACGGCGCCGGGCCTGCCAGGCCAGTGTCAAGGGCTCCGAGTCGAGCTCGGCGACGTCATCCCACCTTCCGTCTCGGTGGACGAGGAGGCGGCGGTCGTTCGCGGCCAGGACGTGCGGACCGCTCCGCCGGACGTCCCGCGATCCCAGGTCCAGCGCCCCCGAGAACCCCTCGGGGAAGGTGAGTTCGGGTCCGAGCAGACCGTCGGCCGCTGACCACCATCGCGCGATCCGCCCTTCGAACAGCAGGAAGCACGCGGGACTGAGGGTCGGCAGCACGCCGTCGGCCCACACCCCCGGTTCCCGCTCGATGTCGGTCTCCTCTGTGTCGAACCTGGCCTTGCGCAGGAGCCCGTCCGCCGCGGTCCATACGAACCACAGGGCATCGACGTCGACCGCCAAGGGGGTCGTTCCGGGGGCCCTCCTCACGCGTTCTCCTTCTGTTTCCTTCGCTTGGCCATGCGCGCGTAGGTGTCGATGGTCGGACCGATCCACACCTTGGTCGGCGGGCAGGGACGACGCCCTTCCTCCAGCCGAACCAGCGGGCAGGAGGCACCCTGGCACGAGGGTTGGAAGAAGCAGCTCTGACAGCCCGTGTCAGAGGTGTCGTCGGTGTCGACCCAGATACTCATCCGCTCCTGGTCGAGGTTGAGCTCACCCGACTGGTCGAGGTTCCCCACGGCGTTGCGCTGGTCCCGGAGCGCCACGGTGCACTTGTTGACCAGGCCGTTGGGCCGGATGACGAAGGACCAGGGCGAGGCCGCGTAGCAGACCGAGCCGCTGGGACGGAGCATGCGCGCGTCCCCGTTGGCCAGGCCCTCCTCAGCCGCCTGGGCGCACAGACCGAGCTTCTGGATCTCGGCGTCCTTCCCCGAATGCGATCCCGTGTCCTGGTCCTGGGGCCCACCCCAGCTACCGACGGGCCGGTAGATCGCACAGAACCTCCGGTCGCCCGAGAAGTGCTTGCCCAGATCGTCGATGAGCTCGGGGACGCGTCGGCCGTTCTCCTCGGTGAAGTTCGTGCGCAGGGTGACCGTGAACTCGTCCTCCATGAGCGCCATGGCGTCCAGGTTCCGGACGATGTCGCTGTAGGTCTCACCGCCGCCGATGAGATAGCGGCTCGCGTCGTGCGTGTCCTGGGGGCCGTCAATAGTGATCTGGAAACGGCTGATTCCCATGTCGAGGCAGCTCCGCGCGACCTCCTCGGTGAGCAGGTAGCCGTTGGTGACGATGCCAGCGGTGTAGTTGACGTCGTTCTCGGCGCAGAAGGACAGGAAGAAGTCACTGAGTTCCTCGATGACCTCGAAGGCCACCAGCGGTTCACCGCCGAACCAGGAGACGGACAAATGCTTGAGGGGGTTCTCGGCATGGCGTGCTCGCACCAGCTCACGGATCCCCTCCCGAACGCTCGTGAGCATCCGGCCGAGGGCGAAGTCCTCGTAACAGTAGTTGCAGCGGAAATTGCATGCCTCGGTCGGCATGATGATCAGTTCGAGCGCGTCCGTGCGGTGCTTTCGCCGGGCGCTCACCGCTGCGGCCTGTTCGTCCTCGTCGGCGTCCTCGGGAACCAGAAACCCCTTGGAGCACAGGGCAGCGAAGACGTCCCCGGTGTCGTCACCCGGCCCAGGCCTCTCCAACACCGCGCGCCTGTTCCCCAGCAGCGCGTGTACAGCCTCGTCCGCAGGTGGTTTGATCTGGTAGACACTTCCGCGCATCGCGTTGTAGATCACGAGGCCGCCTTCGCCGGACGGCGTGAGCACGTTGAACCTGGACGGCTTGAAATTTTCCTTCTGAACGTTCGCGGACAAGGATTCCTCCAACAAGTGAGGGTGCTCTGGCTACGAACCGGGCAGAACCAGTGCTGATTCAACGGGAGAACCCCAATAAGTTCCACTGCCACGACCGCCGACGCCCTGACCATAGGTGAGAGCAGATCGGACGTCAATGGAATTGCCGTCGGCACGGGGAAACGCAAGCGGCGTGAACTCCACTCTGTCCCGCCAGCGAGACACGGCACCGGCGACACGCCGCATCAAATGCTAGAACAGTCTCCCCGCCCGAAGATCGTGGGTTGCCGGCTGAGGCGGCGGATGACCACCTCGTGTGAGTGGGGCGTCGCGGTTCAGAGTGAAATCTCATCGGAGGTGAAGGCGTGCTCATTCCGCACTTGGAGAGTCGAAAAATTCGACTCCTACCCATCACAGATTCTGATCACAGGAACCTCCATGGCTTCCTTCTCCGTTCGGGTCTGGAGAGCACATTGACCCTGGAGGCCCACGAGAAGTCGATGGCATCGCTGCAGGAGAAGAATGTGACAGCATTCATGATCCAGCAGAAGGTGGACGGCAGGACTGTCGGGTGCTGCTCGCTCAGCGGTCCGACCAAGGCCGGATGCGTGAACGCGGCAATTTTCACCGACCAGAGCGATCTCGCTCTCGGCGTCGGCGCGGATGCGATGATCCTGCAGATCAACTACGCCTTTGCCAAGTGGGAGAACACCCGAAAGGTCTACTGCGTCACGACCGACGCAAGCATTGACCGGTTCGACTCCGAACTTGTTTTCATGCCCCGCGAGATGACCCTGAAGGAGCATGGTTTCTTTCGCGGTCGCTACTGGGATTACTACTACTACTCGATCCAGAGGAAAACATGGGAAGAGAAAGTAGCACCGTTCGTCAACCGGCTGGTGGTGGGTACGCGACCGACGTCACGGGGAGTCAGGAGATGACCGCTGCCGCGGAACCGTCACAGTTGTACCTGGACCTCATGAAGAAGACCCTCTCCAACACCATCTACCAGGACTCGCGCATCTGGTTCGGGGACTGGTCCGGCACCATCGAGACCGAACAGCGGGAGAGCCGCGAGTTCGACGGAGTCCAACGTGAGTGGGGGATGGATGTCCCCAGTGTCGCGCACACCATGATCGGGCGTAAGCGGCTGGACAACATCCAGCAGTGTGTCGAACGGGTGATCGCCGACGGAGTCCCCGGTGACCTGCTGGAAGCGGGGGTGTGGCGGGGCGGGGCGAGCATTCTCATGCGTGCCGTCCTGCGCGCGCACGGTGTCACGGACCGGACCGTGTGGGCCGCGGACTCCTTCGCGGGCATCCCCGAACCCGACACCGAGAAGTACCCCGCCGACCGAGGGGCCCCTCTCCACCTGTGGAACGACTTCCTCGCCGCGCCCAGGTCCGAGGTCGAGGAGAACTTCAGGCGCTACGACCTGCTGGACGACCAGGTCAGGTTTCTTGAGGGGTGGTTCCGCGACACCCTCCCGGAGGCACCGATCCGCTCCCTGGCCGTACTCCGGGTGGACGGCGACCTCTACGAGTCGACCATGGACGCGCTGACGCACCTCTACCCCAGGCTCTCTCCCGGCGGGTACGTCATCATCGACGACTACGGCGCCCTGGCGTCGTGCCGCCTGGCTGTCAACCACTTCCGCAAGCGCAACGAGGTCACCGAACCGATCAGCATGATCGATCGGTCCGGAGCCTGCTGGCGCAAGGAGGCCCGGGGCACGAGGGTCCCGTCGGCCGTACGGGAGGCCCGATGAGCGCGGTCATCAGCGTGAGGGGTCTGCACAAGAGCTACGGCGACTTCGAAGCCGTGAAGGCGACCGACCTCGATGTGGAGTCCGGTGAGATCTTCGGTCTTCTCGGGCCCAACGGGGCGGGCAAGTCCACCATGATCAACATGCTGTGCTCGATGCTGCCGCCCACCGGCGGCACGGCGGCCATCGCCGGGCACGACGTCCTGCGCGCCGCCCACGAGGTACGGAGGAACATCGGTCTGGTGTTCCAGGCATCGACCCTGGACCTGTACCTCACCGCCGAGCAGAACCTGAGGTTTCACGCGGACCTGTACGGGATTCCGCGCTCCCGTGTGGAGGAGCGGATCCGCCGGGTGCTCGATGTCGTGAGCCTGTGGGACCGCAGGGGCGACCGGGCCTTCACCTATTCCGGCGGGATGCGGCGACGCCTGGAGATCGCCCGGGGCCTGATGCACTCTCCGCGTGTGCTCTTCCTGGACGAGCCGACGGTCGGCCTGGACCCGCAGACCCGGAACGCGATCTGGAACCACGTGCGCGAGCTGCACGAGAGTGAGGGCGTGACCGTCTTCATGACGACGCACTACCTGGACGAGGCGGAGAACTGCGATCGGATCGCCATCATGGACGCCGGGTCGATCGTCACGCTCGCCCCGCCCTCCGAGCTCAAGGCGGCTGTGGGTAAGGACCGCGTGCTCCTGGGCACCTCCGACACCGTGCTCACCGCCAGGCTCCTGCTGGAACGGTTCGGGATCGAGGCGGTCTCCGCGAACGGCGAGGTGACCTTCACCGTGTCCGAGGGCGAGGCGTTCATCCCACGCCTCTTCGCGGAGCCCGGGATACCGATCACGTCCCTGAGAGTGACCCGGCCCAGCCTGGACGACGTGTTCATTCACCACACGGGATCCTCCCTGCGCGACGCGGAGTCGGCCCAGGGCGATCGTCCGGCGGTCTTCGTCCGCTGAGGGGCTCCGTGCGGGCACGACGACGTCCGTTCCAGTGAGAGCCCGATCCACCCGAGAACCCTGCTTCCGCCGCACGGCAAGAACGCTCGGGGAGCGGCACCCAGCACCGTTCCCCGAGCCGGACGAGACAAGAGGAGGCCACGTGCGCATCCTGATCGCGGCCCAGACCGAGAAGACCCATTTTCTGGGCATGGTCCCGCTGACGTGGGCCCTTCGCATCGCCGGACACGACGTGATGGTGGCTGGCCAGCCCGGGTTGATGGACACCGTCATTTCGGCGGGACTCACCGGAGTGGCCGCGGGCAGCGACTACCGGATGCGGAAGCTGATGGAACGGCGGGGCTCCAACGGTCCCGAACTGGATCTCTCCGACACCGGACCCGACGCTCTGAAATGGGAGCACCTCCTCCAAGGGCACCGCAACCTGGTGACCTGGTGGCTTCGGGTCATCAACGAGCCCATGATCGGCGACCTGGTGCGGCTGTGTCGCGAGTGGCGGCCCGACCTGGTGATCTGGGAGCCCACCGCTCTGGCGGCGCCGATCGCGGCCGAGGCCGTCGGCGCCGTGCACGCGCGCCTGCTCTGGAGCCTGGACCTGTTGGGGGCCATGCGCTCCCGGTACCTCCAGGTCATGGAGCAACAGCCCCCGGGCGAGCGCGAGGACCCGCTCGCCGACTGGTTGGGCTCACACGCGCGCAGGCTCGGCGGGGACTTCACCGAGCGGATGACGAGCGGGTACTTCACCATCGACTACCTACCCAGCGCCCTGCGCCTGCCCGAACCGGCCCAGGTGCGCTACGAACCCATGCGCTACATCCCCTACAACGGCCGCTCCACCCTGCCCGCATGGCTACGCACCCCACCCGAACGCACCCGCGTCTGCCTCACCCTGGGCACCTCCGCCACCGAACGGTACGGCGGATTCACGTTTCCGCTGCGGGAGGTCCTGGACGGCCTGGCCGATCTGGACGCCGAGATCATCGCGACCCTGCCCCGCACCGAACGCGAACGCCTGGGCCCCCTACCCCCCAACGTCCGCCCCGTGGAATTCGCACCCCTGCACGCACTGCTCCCCACCTGCGACGCCGTGATCGACCAGGGAGGGTCCGGCACGTTCCTCACAGCGGTGGCGTCAGGGGTCCCGCAGGTCGTGGTTCCGCACGCCCGCATGTTCGACACCCGCCCGCTGGCGGACCGGTTCCAGGAGTTGGGCGCGGGACTGCACGTGCCCCCTGAACGGGCCGACGGCGAAACCGTGCCCCGTGCCCTGCGCGGGGTCCTCAAGGACCCCGCCCACACAGCGGCCACCCGCCGCCTGCGAGCGGAGATGGAGTCCGCGCCCACGCCCAACCGGATCGCCGCCGACATCGAGGCCATCACCCAACGCCACGCTGACGCCGCACACCACGGCTGACGCCGCGCCCGATCCTAGACAGCGTGGTGTTCGACCAGGTCCTCGACCTGTGCCGCGAACCGTCCCGGAGAGGGCATCGCCGCCATCTCCCCACGCAACCGCCGCGCCGACCGCGCGAACGAACCCTCAGCCAGCACCCGCTCCACCCCCGCACGCACCACCGCACCCGAAACCCGGTCGGCGGTGACCGCCACACCCGCGCCCAGCGACGCGAAGCGGTCCGCGAGAAGTGGAGCATCGAACATGTGCTCGTGCGGCAGGAGGACTTGGGGGACGCCGTGGGACAACCCCGTCAGCAACGTCCCCGGACCACCGTGGTTGACCAACACCGCGCACCCGGGCACCAACGCGTGCAAGGGCACGAAGGGCACCACCCGCACATTGCTCGGCACCCGACCCGAGTACCCCGGCAGAGCCGCCACCACCTCGGCGTCCACACCCGCAACACCCTCCAACACCTCCTCCACCCCCACCGCGTACCCACCCAGACGCTCCACCGCCGAGGTCCCCAACGTCACACACACGCGTGGGCGATCACCCCTGCCCCCACGCAACCACTCCGGCACCACCGCACGCCCGTTGTAGGGCACATACCGCACCGGAACCCGCTCCACCCCCTCCACCGCACCCAGACCCACCCCTTGCGGCAGAGGATCCAGAGTGAAGAAACCCCGGGTCATCCGCTCGGAGAACCCCACCCCCACCCGCCGAGCACGATCACCCAACCACCGGGCCAGAGGATCCCCCTCCAGACCCCGCCCACCCAAAACCTCCAGAAAACGCCCCCGCATCCGCCCCAGCAGATCCATCCCCCACAACACCCGACCGTGCACCGCCCCCACCGCCTCAGCGGCCACCGCCCCCGCGAAGGACACCGGCTCCCACAACACCAGGTCCGGACGCCACTGACGACAGAACACCGTCAGCTCATCCACCATCGGATCATTGACCACCTTCCACCACAGGGGCAGAAGCTCCCGCGCGTAGCCGTCCCGGAGCCGTTCCCAGGTCAGGCTCTCCTCGCGCGAGTCCATGAGGTCGAACCCGTGGACGGATGCGGCCCCCATGGACCGCACGGCCTGGTTGACCGCGTGCATCACGTGGTCGTTTCCGACGGCGACGGCGGGCAGGCCGGTGGCGGCCACCGTGGGCATCAGCTCGGGCTGGCTGGCCACCACCACCTCGTGCCCCGCCGACCGCAGCGCCCACGCCAACGGCACCATCCCCAGGAAATGCGTCTTCTCCGCATACGAAACAAACAACACGCGCATGTGGTCTCCACGGCCATGGGGGTGCTGGTGCGATCGGACTTTCCAAGCTCAGGCGCTGTTTCCCGCGTGCTGCTCCACCAGGCGCTCGATGTCGGCGACCACGTCGACCGGGGTCGGCTCCTTCTCGATGAGGGCGCGCGCCTGCCGGGCTCCCTCTGCCAGGGTGCGATCGGTGAGCAGCCTGCGGATCATGTCGAGCACGGGCTCCACATCCAGGTCCTCGTAGGCGATCGACAGCCCGGCTCGCAGGGACGTGAGCGTCCTGGCCAGGAGCGGGGAGTCGAAGATGTACCGCTGGGGCAACATCCCCTGGGGGATCCCGTTGGCCAGCGCGCCCATGACCGCGTCGGGCGCCCCGTGGCTGACCAGGGCGGAACAGCGCGGCAGGATGACGTGCAGCGGCACCGTGTCCGCGTCCACGAGGCGGACGTTCTCCGGGACCTCGGTGAGCTCGGTGACGTGGGTGATCACGCGCTCGGGAATCACGACCAGGACCTCGGCGTCGATCTCGCCCAGCCAGCTGACGAGCTCCGGGACGGGAATGGTGTAGCCGCCCATGCGCTCGGGCTCCGATCCGGGGCTCACGCACACCCGCGGGCGGTCCCCGTCACCCCGCAGCCACTCGGGGACCACGGCACACCCGTTGTAGGGCACGTACCGCATCGGGACACGATCGACCCCCGGCACCGCACCCAGGCCCACACTCTCCGGCAGGGGGTCGACCGTGAAGAACCCGCGCGTCATCCGCTCGGAGAACTCCACCCCCGCCCGCTGGGCGCGATCACCCAACCATTCGGCCAGGGGGTCCCCGCCCCGGCCGCGCTCATCCAGCACGTCCAGGAAGCGCCCCCGCATGCGCCCCAGCAGATCCATCCCCCACAGCACCCGGCCGTGCACGGCGCCCACGGCCTCGGCGGCGACCGCCCCGGCGAAGGAGACCGGCTCCCACAGCACCAGGTCCGGACGCCACTGACGGCAGAACAGCGTCAGGTCATCGACCATCGGATCATTGACCACCTTCCACCACCAGTTGACGGACTCAGAGAAGCCGTTGCTGAGGTAGTCCCAGGTCAGAACCTCGGACCGGTCCTCCGCAAGGTCGAACTCGTCCTCGTCGTACTCCTCGGCGTACTCACCACCCTCATACGCCCAGGACTCCATGGCCCCGAACTCGTGGTCCTCACCCACGGAAACGGCGGTGAGACCGGAAGTGACGATGTCCTCCACCAAGGCGGGTTGGCTCGCCACACGCACCTCGTGGCCGGCGTTGCGTAGTGCCCAAGCCAGGGGCACCATGCTCGAAAAGCTGGGCGAATCCGCGTACGTTGCAATCAGAACACGCATGGTGTGATGGCTTCCTCGTCAGCTAGGGGAAGGTCCTGGGTACCAAAAAGTGCTTGCAGATGAAACCCCTTGCACCCAATGCGGCCAGTTAATCAGAGTGGTGACCTCAGTCGCCCCGTGATGGACAGCGACTCCCGCAGGAATTTATGTAAAGCTCTCGCTCGGGGAACCGATACCTCCCTGAACCCAATCCTCCATGTCGAATACCGGGGGCAAGGGAAAGTCGAATCCGATCCGTTCGCCGATCCCGTTCCGGGCTGGCGACCGCTCAGGCATCCCAGGAAGGCCAAATGAAGGGAATCATCCTGGCAGGCGGTTTGGGGAGTCGCCTCCTACCGTCCACCAGATCAATTTCCAAGCAGCTCCTGCCGGTCTACGACAAGCCGATGATCTACTACCCCCTGGCCACACTCATGTGGGCCGGGATCAGGGAGATCCTGATCATCTCGACCCCGCAATCCCTCCCGCTCTTCACCGAACTCCTCGGAGACGGTGAACGCTTCGGCATACACCTGTCCTACCTGCCGCAGACCGAACCCCGCGGCATCGCGGACGCCCTGGTTCTCGGTGAGGGGCACATCGGCGGCCGACCCTCCGCGCTCATCCTGGGGGACAACCTCTTCCACGGGACCAACATGCGGGACCTCATGAGCGAGGGCCGCGCCAAACTCGACGGGAACGTCCTGTTCGGCTGCCCCGTGTCGTCCCCCCACCGGTACGGGATCGCCGAGGTCGACGCCACGGGAAACCTCACCTCCTTGGAGGAGAAACCCCTGGTCCCGAAGTCGGACCTCGCCGTGACGGGCCTCTACCTGTACGACGAGGACGCGCCGGAGATCGCCCGGAGCCTGGAGCCCTCCCCACGCGGTGAAGTGGAGATCACCGACGTCAACATCGCTTATATGGAGGAGAAGAGGTCCACGATTATGGTCCTCCCCCCCGGAATCTCATGGGCTGACACGGGAACCCCCGAATCCCTACTGGCCGCCTCACAGTACGTGCATTCAGTGGAGCAGCAGGAGCGAAACCGAGTAGCGTGCGTCGAGGAGATCGCCCTGCGCATGGGATTTATCGATTCCGAAGCGTGCTACAACTTGGGCACGGAGATGCGGCAGTCGGCCTACGGTCAGTATGTAATGAATATTGCCAAACTCTGGGACGACTCTTAGCGAAGGTAAATACTCATGCGAATGCTGGTTACCGGAGGGGCTGGTTTCATTGGCTCTCACTTCGTCCGCCAAGCACTTTCGGAGGCCTACCCGTTCCTGGGCGAGGTCAGCATCGTCGTTCTCGACAAGCTGACGTACGCGGGGAACCTCTCAAGCCTCGCGCCCGTCATGGACGATCCCCGACTGGAGTTCGTCCGCGGGGACGTCTGCGACCGCGCGCTCGTGGAACGGCTCTCCCAGGGAATCCAGCTCGTCGTGCACTGCGCGGCCGAGACCCACGTGGACCGCTCGATCGCCGACGGCGACGATTTCGTGAGGAGCAACGTCGTCGGGACCTACACCGTGCTCGACGCCGCGCTGGCCGCGGGGGTCGAGAAAGTGGTCCTGGTCTCGACCGACGAGGTGTACGGCTCGGTCACCGACGGCTCGTCGTCCGAGGGCGAGAGGCTCGCTCCGAACTCCCCGTACGCGGCTTCCAAGGCCGCCTCGGACCACTTCGCCCGCGCCTACCACCAGACCTACGGTCTGCCGGTCTGCGTGACCCGGTGCTCCAACAACTACGGCCCCTACCAGTTCCCCGAGAAGCTGATCCCGCTGTTCATCACCCGCCTGATGGACGGCCTCACCGTCCCGGTCTACGGGGATGGACGGTACGTGCGGGAGTGGGTCCACGTGGACGACCACTGCCGCGGGATCGCGCTCGTCGCCGAGCAGGGAGTGCCCGGGGAGATCTACAACATCGGCGGCAGGACGGAGCTGAGCAACCTCCGGATGACCGAGACGCTCCTGGACGCGCTCGGGGCCGACTGGTCCTCAGTGGAGTACGTGGAGGACCGCAAGGGGCACGACCGGCGGTACTCGCTCGACTCGTCCAAGATCACCCGTGAGCTGGGCTACGAACCGCTCCTGTCCTTCGAGGAAGGGCTCGGCGAAACGATCCGCTGGTACGCCGACAACAGGGCCTGGTGGGAACCGCTCCGCAAACGCGTGGACGTCGACCTGCTGGGCGAACCGACACAGGAGTGAACCGAACGGACGCGCCGCGTCCGTGTGTCCCGCCAGCGAGACAGGGCCGCAGGGGCTGTCCGCGCACCACCTCAACCACCCCGACGAGTCCGAAACAGGCGGAGGAACACCCATGCCCTACCAGGAGCTCGAACCCCGCGAGCTCATCCGAACGGGACTGCGTTCCGACGCCCTGACGAAGGACGCGTGGACGGTGGACTGGAGCCGGGAAGAGAACGCCGAGGAGGTGCTCGCGGACGGCCTCGGACCCCTTCTGGAGTTCCGTACCTCCGGGACCGCGTCCCCCGGTGGGAACTCCTGGCAGCGCACCTGGGCCCAGGTGTGGGCCGAGGCGGGGCTGCTGGCCGACCTGGTGCGGGGGGAGGCCCCGGAGGCGATCCTCAGCTTCGCCCCCCCGCGCCACCTCTACGGGACCCTGGTCAGCGTCCTCGTCCCCGCCCGGCTGGGTCTGCCCGTCTGGTACCGCCCCGAGTTCGCCTCCATGCCGCCCGAGCGGCCGCACCGCCGGTGGGCCGTCATGGCCATCCCCTGGGCGTTCCAGCTCCTGCGCCGACGGCCCGCCTGGATCCGCTCCGCCGAGAGGCTGGCGATCCTCCACAGCACCGCCTCCCTCCCGGCCGCCGGCCGGGAGCTGGTGGAGCAGGCGGGGCACGACCGGGCGGTGCTGACCGAGATCTTCGGTTCGACGGAGTCGGGGGGCGTGGCCACGCGGAACCCCTTCGCGCAGAGCCAGGACTGGACCCTTCTCGAAGACGTGGAGTTCGTCTCCGGCACCGCGGGCGAGGACCGCCGCCTGCACGTGCGCAGCCCCCGTCTGGCCTTCCCCGAGGGCGCTGGCCCTCCCGGTGAGTGCCGCCTCGACGACCACGTCCGGATCACCGGCCCCAGGAGCTTCCACTTCGCCGGGCGGCGCGAGCGACTGGTGAACGTGAACGGGGTCCGGCTGGACCTCGACGCCCTGGAGGAACCGCTGCGCGGGGCACTGCCCTGCCCGGACCTGGCATGCGTCCCCGTGCGCGACGAACTGGCGGGAGAGCACTTCGAGCTGCTCATCGCGGCTGGTCCCGGAAGTGCGCCTCCCGCTTCCGTGCTGGACGCGGCACTCTCCCTACTGCCTGTCCGGCCGCGCGGGATTCGCGTGGTCGAACGCATTGACCGATCCGAGACCGGCAAGCTCCGAAAGCTGACATGAACCCTGTCAGGACGATCCTGGGAGAAGACACGTGACACCCCAACCGACATCCCACGGCCGCGAAGCCGATCTTCCGCCCGTCTCCGACCCCGCCCGGGTCCTGCGCGCGGCGGGGTGGGACGCGCGCCTGGAGATCGGCCCCCAGGACAAGGAGAGGATGAACGCGGGGGCCGAGACGCTCGCCGCGAAGCTGGCCCGGGACGAGGAGGTGTACGGCGTCACCCGGGGGTTCGGCCCCCTGGTGGACTACGGCGCCTCCGGCTCGTCCGTCGAACAGGGAGCGGGTCTGATCGCGCACCTGGGCTCGGGGCAGGGCCGCCCCGTCCCGCCCGAGGTCTCCAGACTCGTCGTGTGGCTGCGCCTGTCCAGCATGCGCCGCGGGCACTCGGCCGTCTCCCCCGACTTCTGGCAGGTGCTCGCCGACCTGTGGAACCGCGGCTTCACCCCCGTCATCCCCCGTGACGGTTCGGTCAGCGCGAGCGGCGACCTCCAGCCCCTGGCGCACGCGGCCCTGGCCCTGGCCGGACGCGGCGAGGCCTGGGTACGCGAGGACGGTGAGTGGCGGACGCGTCCGGCGGAGAAGGTCCTGGCCGACCTCGGAGCCGCCCCCGTCACCTGGTCGGCGCGCGAGGCGCTCGCCTTCGTCAACGGCACCAGCGTGGGCCTGGCCCAGAGCATCCACAACCAGACGGAAGTCATGCGGATGGCACGTGCCACCGCGATGCTCACCGGCCGTAACGCCTTCCTCCTGGGGGCCAGTCCCGAAGCCTTCCACGAGGGCGTCAGCCTCGTCCGGGGGCAGGCGGGCCAGCGGACGGCGGCACGCTGGGTCCGCGAGGAGATCCCGCAGGGGTTCGAGCGCGACACCTCCCGACCGCTCCAGGAGCCCTACAGCATCCGCTGCGTGCCCCAGATCGTCGGAGCGGTCATCGACCAACTCGGGGCGTCGGGCGAGTTTCTCGCCCGCGAGGCACAGGGCTGCACGGACAACCCCGTGTGCGTGGACGGTGAGGTCCTGCACGGCGGCAACTTCCACGCCATGCCCGTCGCCCTGGCCTCCGACCAGATCGGGCTGTGCCTACAGCAGATCGCCTACCTGGCGGACCGCCAGTTGGCGCTCCTGTGCGCGCCGACCACAAACGGGCGGGCCAACCCCATGCTCACCCCGACCCCGGGCAACAACAGCGGCCTGGCCGGCGTGCAGATCAGCGCGACGTCGTTCGTCTCACGCATCCGCCAGCTCGTCTACCCCGCGTCGCTCACAGCACTGCCCACGAACAACGGCAACCAGGACCACGTCCCCATGGCGCTCAACGGTGCCAACGCCGTCGCCGACGCGGTTGAGCTGGGCTGGTTGGCGATCGGCTCCCTCGCTGTGGGCACCGCTCAATACGCTGCTCTCCTCGGACGGCCCGTTCCCTCAGAGGGCGTCTGGCGGCGCCTGTCGGAGGCGTGCCCGCCTCTGGCCCAGGACCGCCCGTTGGCGACCGAGGTCAGGTCCGCCCTCGCCGTGATCGCCGAGGAGACGCGCCTCCTTTCGGACACGACGGTTCCGGACCACACCCCGTGAAAACCCAGAGTTTTGGAGACCCTCATGTCGCAAGGACCGTCCGACTGGCAGTCGGAGATCGTGGACAACGAGTCCGTGTGGAAGCGGACCCATGACATCCACCCGACCCTGAACCCCCTCTTCGACGAGTCGGTGCGGCGGATTCTGGGCCGCGCGCGCCTCGGTACCGCACCGCGTGTGCTCGACGTCGGCTGCGGCCTCGGGAGCTGGATCTTCACGCTCCTGGACTTCTGCCCGGACGCGACGTGCGTCGGCGTGGACATGGAGGCGTCGTTCATCGAGAGGGCCCGGATCGAGGCCAAGCAGAGAGGGCTCGACGAGCGGACGGACTTCCGGGTGGGTGACGCCACCAGGGACGTGCCGGACGAGAAGTTCGACGTCATCCTCTGCACCGGGCTCTCCGAGGCCTTCGGCGGGTTGGCCGAGATGCTGGAGTTCCTGCGCCCGTACCTGCACCCCACGGGCACGATGATCATCGGTCAGGGCCTCTGGGAGAAGGAGCCGAGCGAGGAGTGCCTGCGCGTCCTGGATGTCGAACGGGACGAACACACGACCTTCGAGGGGACCGTCGAGACGATCGTCGGCTCCGGCTGGGCGCCGATCTACGGACACAAGAGCACCGAGCAGGAGTGGGACGACTTCATCTGGGCCTGCGTGGACGGCCTGACCAGGTGGGCCCTGGACGAGGCGAACGAGCCCTCCCAGGATCAGTCCCCCTTGGTGAGCACCCCCTCGATCCTGTTGGCGACCAACAGCTACCGGCGAGCCTGGTTGGACTCGTACCGGAACACGTTGGGCTACGCGACCTTCGTCCTGCGCCCGGTGCCACGGCAGTGGCTCCCTCTCATGGCCGCCACGGAGCGGGCCCACAAGCTGTGGTCAACCTCCGCCAACAGCTCCCCCACGGGCACCTGAGGTCCCGCCTGCCCCACCACCCCCACTCCTCCGGAAAGGCGAACCCACCTCTTGCGAACGAAGGACCTCTTCCTCAGCGGTCTGGGCGTGTTCGTACCAGACGTCGTCACCGTCGACTCGGCGATCAGCGCCGGCCTGTGCCCTCCCGAGGTCGGCATGAACGAGGGCGACATGACCGGTGCCGCGGTGGCAGGAGACCTTCCTGCCCCGGAGATGGCGCTGCGAGCGGCCCGGGCGGCACTGGCCCACGCCGGAGACGCCGATCCGGAAGCCCTGAGGCTCCTGCTGTACGCGGACACCTGGCACCAGGGCCCGGACGGCTGGTTCCCGCAGTCCTACCTACAGCGCCACCTGGGCACGCGTGACGCCCTGGCACTGGAGATCCGCCAGGGCTGCAACGCCGTCTTCGCCGGGCTCGAACTGGCCGCTCCCCTGCTGGCGGCGGACCCCGGTGAGGCGCCCTCGGCCCTCATCGTGGCCTCGGACAACTACGGGACGCCACGGGTGGACCGCTGGACGTCGGCGCCCTCCATCTTCGGCGACGGCGCCAGCGCCCTGCTGCTCTCCCGCACCTCCGGGTACGCCCGGGTGCTCTCCGTGAACTCGATGGTCCTCGCCGATCTGGAGGAGGTGCACCGCTTCGGCGAACCGCTCTTTCCTCCGGGCCCGACCGCCGGAGGGCACGTGGACTTCGCCACCAGGGAGAACAGGTTCGGCGAGTACCTGGCCGAGCAGGGCACGGAGAGCGAACTGTGGCTCAAGCTGCACGAGAAGATGCTCCGGACCGTGAACCGGACCATGGTCGAGGCGGGGACCGGCTACGGGGACCTGGACCGTGCCGCGTTCACGAGCCTGGGCCCCGAGGACCTGGAGCACCGCTGGATGGAGGTCCTGTCGATGCCGATGTCCAAGTCCACATGGGACTTCGCCCGCAACATCGGCCACATCGGTGCCAGTGACCCCTTCATCGGCCTCCACCACCTCATCACGACCGGCGAGGTCAACCCGGGCGACCACGTGATCCTCGGGGGCATCGGATCGGGTGTCACGGTCTCCTGCGCGATCGTGGAGATCCTCGAACCGCCGAGCGGGGGCTGAGGGCCGTGGACTTCGATCTCACTCCGGAACAGGTCGAGCGCACGGACGGGCTCCGAGCCGGGGCGGCGCTCCTGTGTCCGCCGAGGACGGCTCCGGACGCTCCTCTCGACCGAGAGAACTGGGACCGGATCGCCGCGCTGGGCGCGGCCGGGCTGTGTGTCCCCGAGGGGGCGGGCGGGTCCGGATTGGGCGCCCTGGACACCGCGCTCTGCCTGGAGGCACTCAGCGAGGGCTCCGGCGACACCGGTCTCGCCTTCGCCGTCGCCGCCCACCTCCTGGCCGGGGCGGTGGTCGTCCGGGACTTCGGCCAGGGCTCCCTCGCGGAGTCCCTGCTCCCCGGTGTCGCCTCCGGTTCGATCGTGCTGGCCAACGCCATCACCGAAGCCGAATCCGGGTCCGACATCGGGTATCTGGCCACCCAGGCCCGACGGGACGGGGACTCCTACGTCATCGACGGCGCGAAGTCGTTCGTCAGCAACGCCCCGATCGCCGACGCCCTCGTGGTCTACGCCCGCACCAACCAGGACGGCGGCCCCTTCGGGACCACCGCGTTCCTGGTCCCGAGGCACACCACCGGAGTGGAGGTCGGAGGTGACCACTCGAAGGTGGGCCTGCGTACGTGTCCCGCCGCTCCCGTGGAGTTCCGTGACTGCCGTGTGCCCGCCTCCCACCGGATGGGGGCGGAGGGCCAGGGCGCCTCGATCTTCCAGCGAGCGATGACGTGGGAGCGGGCGTGTCTGCCCGCCGTCTACCTGGGTCAGATGACCCGGCAGACCCGCGAGGCCGTGGCCCACGCGCGGCAGCGCCGCCAGTTCGGCCACCGGCTGGCCGACTTCCAGGCCGTGTCGCACCGGATCGTCGACATGCATCAGCGGGCCGAGTCCGCCCGTCTGCTCCTCCACCGGGCCTGCTGGCTGCTCGACCGGGAGCACCACACCGCCGACACGGCCGCTTCCGCGGCCAAGCTCGCGGCCACCGAGGCGGCGGTGGCCAACTCGGTGGCAGCCATGCAGATCCGCGGAGCCGAGGGGTACCTGTCCGGAAGCGCCGTGGAACAGCAGTTGCGGGACTCCGTGCCCGGCACGTTGTTCTCGGGGACCTCGGAGATCCAGCGGGAGATCATCGCGAAGGGGCTGGGGCTGTGAGCCTGGACGGACTCGTGGTGCGAAGCGCCGAGCGCAGTCCCGGGGCCACCGCCGTCTCCGCACCGGACGGTCGGATGACCTACGAGGAGCTGGACCTCCGGGCGGAGGTCCTCGCTGAGGTCCTCGCTGAGGAAGGGGTCCGACCGGGCGACCGCGTGGTCCTGTGGTCGGAGAAGTCCACGGACCTGGTGGCGGCCACACAGGCCGCCCTTCGCCTCGGAGCCGCCTACGTCCCCGCTCCGGCCGGAACACCCCGGCGCCGGATCACCATGATCGCGCGTGACTGCGGGGCACGCGCCGTGATCGCCGCCGCCGAACTGCACGGGACGATCGACCCGGATGACCTCCCCGGTACGCGGCTCGTCCGCCTCGACGCCGCCGAGGGCGAGAAGCCGAGCAGGCGTCGGACCGCGCACAGCCCCGACCCCGGCGATCTGGCCTACGTGCTCTACACCTCGGGTTCGACGGGCGCGCCCAAGGGTGTGGCGGTCAGCCACTCGGCGGCGCTGGCCTTCGTCACGTGGGCAGGCGACGAGCTGGCCGCCCGGGAGGACGATGTCTTCGCCAACCACGCCTCCCTGGGCTTCGACCTGTCGGTACTCGACCTGTACGCCGCGTTCCGGGCCGGGGCCTCCGTGAGCATGGTTCCGCAACTGTCCGCGCACACACCGGCGGCCCTGGTGGACTTCCTCCACCGAGAGAAGATCAGCGTCTGGTACTCGGTTCCCTCGGCCCTGGTCCTGATGATGCGCGACGGGGGCCTGCTGGACCGTCCGCCTCCCCCGTCGCTGCGCTCGGTCCTCTTCGCCGGAGAGCCCTTCCCCGTCGATCGCGTCAGGGCGCTGGCCCGGTGGTCCGGAGCGCGCCTTCTCAACCTCTACGGACCGACCGAGACGAACGTCTGCGCCTTCCACGAGGTCGAGCCCGCGGACCTGGAACACGACCGCGCGGTCCCCATCGGCCGTGCGAGCTGTGGGAACACCCTGTGGGTGCGCCTCCCGGACGGCCGACTCGCGGCCCCGGGCGAGGAGGGTGAACTGTTCGTGGAGGGCCCCACCCTCATGAGCGGCTACTGGGGGGGCGCGCCGCTCCGCGGCCCCTACCCGACGGGAGACGTCGTGCGCGTCCTGCCCGGCGGGGTACTGGAGTTCGTCGGCCGGGCCGACTCCATGCTGAAGATCCGGGGGAACCGTGTGGAGCCCGGCGAGGTGGAGGCTGTGCTCAGCACGCATCCGCAGGTGTCGGAGGCGGCGGTGGTCGGGACGGGTTCCGGCCTCGACGCGCGCTTGGTGGCCTTCGTCGTCCCGCGCCGGCCCGGCCTCGGCGTGCTGTCGGTCAGGCGCCACGTCGCCGAACGCCTGGCCCCCCACCTGGTCCCCGATCTGGTGCGCCTGGTGGGGGGACTCCCGCTGAACCGCAACGGAAAGATCGACCGCGCCGCGCTGTCCACGGACGCCGCGGTCACGACGAACGGAGGACCACCGTGAACGAAGGCCCGAACCGCGACGAGGTGTCCGCCAGGCTGATGGAGTTCATCAAGGAGAAGTTCCTTGACGGCGACCCCGCCGGGGAGTTGCGGGAGCACTCTCCGCTGATCGAGTGGGGCGTCCTGAACTCCCTCAACTCGGCGATCCTCATGAACTTCATCCACCGGGAGTTCACCGGCGAGGTGAACCTTGAACGCATCAGCGCTGCCAGCTTCAAGGATGTGCGCAGCATCAGCGCGATGCTGTGCGAGTCCCGTTGATGTGGATCCGGTGTACACCCGGAGGCCGCCCGACAGCGGCCGCACGAGAGGAGTCCCCTTGCTTTTACCCCACACCAGTGTGCCGGGTGTCGAACTGCGCGTGTCCCGTGTCCTGGGCCCCGAAGAGCTGCACCGGGTACTCGGCGGGCCCGAGGGCCTGCCCAGTGTCGACGTCCTGTCCCAGCTGCTGCCCGAGAGGACCGAGGCGCACGCGGCCCAGTTCACGGTGGAGCTTCCGGACACCGGAACGACCGTCGGCGTCGTGGGCCTGCACACGTTGGACCTGACCAGCGGTCACGTCCGGGCGGAGATCCACCTGGCCCCGACCGCGGACGCCTCGACCGTCGTGGCGACGGCCGCGCTGACCGTCAACTACGCCTTCTCGATGTTCCCCGTGCGCAAGGTCTACCTGTGGACGGTCGACGAGGAGGCCCGGGGCTACCGGGACCTGCCGGTGAAGGCACACAGAGAGGGGTCCCTGATCGAATACGTGGCCGACGGCGCGGGGCACCGCGACCTCACCGTCTTCACGATCGACCGCGAGGACTGGCAGGCCGCGGCCGGCTTCCTGGACGGGCTCATGGACGAGCGGGAGACGACGTGAGCGCGCTGAAGGCGCAGACGGAGCGGGAGGAGGCCTGGCTCCTCCCGCCGCACGGCTACGCCCACGGGCTGCGCGCGATCAACGTCATGATCAAGCGCGAGATGATCCGGACCCTGCACGAGTGGGGGCGGCCCTTCTCCCTCTTCCTCCAGTCGCTGCTCTGGCTGTTCGTGGTCAGCGCGGGCTTCGGCGCGCTGCTGCCGAACCTGCCCGACGACGTCAGGCTCGCGACCGCCATGTTCCCCGGTGTCATCACCATGACCGTCGTGATCGCGGCCATGTACTCCGCGTCCTCGGTGATCGCGGACCGGGACTCCGGCTTCCTCAGGGAGATGCTGGTGGCCCCGGTGAGCCGGGCGTCCCTGGCGCTCGGAAAGATCCTGTCCACCGCGATCCTCGCCACCGCCCAGGGCACCGTGGTCATCTGCCTGGGCGGGTTCGTCGGGGTCCCCCTGCACCCGGTCCTGACCCCGCAGTTGGTCCTGCTCACCTTCCTCTGCTCCCTGGCGATCTCCGCCTTCGCGGTGTGGGTGGCCACGCTGGTCCAGAACACCCAGTCGTACTTCGGCGTCTCGCAGCTCCTGGTGATGCCGGCGGTCATGCTCTCGGGCGCCCTCTTCCCCGTGGGGGTGCTCCCGGACTGGCTGGCGCGGCTCACACTGTTCAACCCGATCAGCTACACGGTCGACCCCATGCGGCAGTCGATCTTCGACCACGTCTCGGCCGCTCCGGCGGTCCACGAGCTGTTCAACCCGGGCATGTACCTGTTCGGCCACAAACTGGGCGTCGTCGCGGAGGTCCTGCTCGTCACCTCGGCCACGGCCTTCTTCCTCTGGCTCTCGGTGCGCCGCTTCCGCAGGCTCACCTGAGACCGGTCCGCTCGTCCCGGGCCTCTCGGGTGGGGCCGTGCGCGGCCCCACCCGAGTCGCGTTCGCATGTCAGCGGAGCATGGCCCGGCGCATGGCCAGGACGCCTGTGGTGAGCAGGACCGCGGCGAAAGCGGCCAGGACCCCGAGCTGGGGGAGGATGTCGCCGATCCCCGCGTCGTGCCGGACCAGTTCGGAGAAGGCTTCGTAGCCCCACGCGTGCGGGGTGAGGTGTGCGACCTGGCGCATCGTCCCCTCGAAGGTGTCGAGGGGGATGGCGGTACCCCCCAGGACGCCCAGTCCGAGCCCGAAGAACAGCGCCAGGGACCCCGCCCCGTTCTCCGTCCTGCAGATCCCTCCCAGCAGCAGTGCCGCGCCTCCGCCGACGAGGCTGAACAGGAGCATGACGGCCGCGGCGCCGAGGGGGTCGCCCCAGCTGACGCCGAAGACCAGGGCCGTGCCGAACATGATGACCAGCGCCTGGGTCAGGGCGATCAACAGACGCCCGGCCATCTCGCCGAGCAGGATCGTCCGCGCCGACGTCGGGGTCGCGTACATGCGCTGGGCGATGCCCCGCTCCCGGGTTCCCACCAGGGCGCTCGCCGTGGTGAGGGCGGTCAGGAACGTGTACAGCAGCAGGAGCGGCGGAGCGGACAGCGCGAAGGAGTTCATCCCCGGCGGGAAGACCGCCTCCCCCGTGGTGCGAACCCGCACCGCCTCGTCTGAGCCGGCCTCCTCTTCGATCCCGGCCAACGCCTGCTCGAAGGGGATGTCGGTCTCGGCGGCGACGAAGCTCGCGGACCTGAGCGAGGCGGCCTCGTCCCGGACCACCGAACGCGCCCAGGTACCGAGGTCGAGCGCTCCCGTGTCCGCTTCCCTGGCGACGAAGGCGACCTCGGCGCCCCCCTCGGTCAGCACCGCCTCGTCGTAGTCGCCGGGGATCACGACCCCGGCCTGGAGGTCGCCCCGCTCGACGGCGAGGCGCATGGCGTCCTCGTCGGTGTAGGGGACCGCGTTCAGTTGATCGCCCGAGGAGAGCCGGTCGACCAGGCGCTCGGAGAGCTCTCCGGTGCCCTCCTCGACCACGCCCAGGCGCTGGCCGTCCTCCCCTCCGCCGAACATCAGGCCGAGCATCAGGACCATGATGAAGGGGATCAGCAGGATGTAGATGATGTTGGATCGGGTCCTGAAGACCCGTTTCAGGTTGACGAGTCCGATCGCGGCGAGCTTCATCCGTTCAGCATCCTTCCGAGTCTGAGCAGCGACAGTGCTCCCGTCACCGCCGCCATGGCCGTCAGGACCAGGACCGGGACGAGAACCGCTGAGAGGGATCCGCTCGCGAGCTCCGCCAGACCGTGGAGGAACCAACGGTGGGGTGTGGCGAAACTGAGTACCGAAAGCCAGCCGAGATGGGAGACGGGGAAGAGCCCTCCGCCGAGGAGACCCAGACCCAGCGCCAGCACGGAGATCCGGTTCGTCGCCTGTTCGGACGAAGTGCAGAAGGTCGTGATGAGCACGGTGACCCCCACTGCGGCCAGCGTTCCCGCGAGCACCAGGGCGATGACCCCGGGAAGCGGGCCCCACGAGGCGCCCAGGAGCAGGACGGACCCCAAGGCCAGCACGAGCAGTCCCGTCATGCCGACGATGAGGGCGCTCAGGGACTTGCCGAAGAGGATGGCCGAACGCTGGATGGGAGCGGCGAGGAGGCGGGCGAGGGTACCGTCACGCCGCTCGTCCAGGATGCCGGTGACGCTCGACATCACCACGAAGAAGAGGAAGAAGTAGGCCAGGCCGGCCGCGTAGTAGGTGGCGGTGTCCAGCTCCCGCCACTCGGAGGTCGACTCCTCGACCAGGGCCAGGGGGGCGTCCTGTGCCTGGAGCCGTTCCACGAGTTCCTGCGGGGGGACCTGCGAACCGGACTCCACGACGGTTCCCACCGCGGCGCCCGCGACTCCGGTCTCGACCACGAACGACTCCGCGATCTCCCTGGCGACCTGGACCTGGACGGCGGCGTCGGCGGACCCGACGACCTCGATCGACGCGCTCTCCCCGTTCTCGACCCGCTCGGTGAAGTCCTCGGGGATGAGGAAGGCGGCGTCGACGTCACCGTCATCGACCAGCCGTTCGGCCTCGTCGGCGTCGGCCGCCGTCTCCCAGGAGATGAGGCCCTCGTCCTGGAGGGCACCGAGAACGTCCTCGGTGAAGACGGATCCCAGATCCCCGCGGTCCGTGTCCACGACGGTGTAGCTGATGTCGAGCCGGTCGGAGGTGTCGCCCAGGAGCTGGGCGAAGAAGAACGCCATGCCGAGGGGCAGCAGGAGACCGAAGAGCAGCAGCGAGCCGTCCTTCAGCCGTTGTCTGAGGTCCTTGGCCGTGATTACCGTTATGACACGCATCTGCCCCTCAGTCCCTCAGTGCCTTGCCGGTCAGGCTCAGGAAGACCGCTTCCAGGTCGGGCTCGTGCACGGTGAGGGAACGGAGTTCGAGTCCGCGTTCGGCCAGCTCCCGCACGATGCGCGGGGACAGCTCGGAGGCGTTACGCACCGTCAGTTCCACACCGTGCTCGTTGGCGGCGGCGGAGTGGACTCCTGGCAGCGGGGTGAGGAAGCGAACGGCATCGGCCGACGAGCCGTCCAGGCCCAGCACGATCCGGTCCAACTCGCCCAACGATTCGACGAGCTCACGGCGGGTGCCCTCCGCGACCATCAGACCGCCGTCGATCACGCCGATGCGGTCGCAGATCCGCTCGGCCTCCTCCATGTAGTGCGTGGTGTAGAGGACCGCGACTCCCTCGTCGGCCAGCTTGCGCACGCGTTCGAGGATGGCGCTGCGGCTCTGGGGGTCGACTCCCGCGGTCGGCTCGTCGAGGATGAGCAGCTTGGGCCGGTTCAGCAGCCCGACCGCGATGTTGGCTCGGCGGGCCATACCGCCCGAGTACTCCGACACGAGCTGGTCCGCGTGGTCGGTCAGGCCGACTGCGGCGAGCACCTCGTCGACCCGCGGCCCGGTCTCCGCACGGGGGATGCCGTAGAGGGCGGCGAAGAACCGGAGGTTCTCGGTCACGGACAGGTCCTCGTACAGGGCGTTCTGCTGCGGAACGAAACCGATGAGCGCCTTGGTCGACAATTCCGTGGGGCCGTGGGGTGCGCCACCGATCGTCACTGACCCTGCATCGCGGTCGAGAATGCCCATGACCATGGAGATCGTCGTGGTCTTACCTGCACCGTTGGGCCCCAGGAGGCCATAGACCTCGCCCTGGGAAATGAAGAAACTCACGCCGTCGACTACTTTTTTATCACGATAGGCCTTAGTGAGACCCAGGACTTCCACGACTTTCTCCACTATGACCTCTCCCCGAAAACCGAGCACCACATTTTCATCCGCGCAGCCTAGCAGAGCTCGGACACCGAATATTTAGCCCACCGCCATTGACCAGGGCGAACCATTCCTATCCGATTTCGGCGCCTCCACAAAAGGGGTTTCCGGCGAATGGTTCAAACCACGGTGTGCGAGGCGTGCGTCGACGGGACCGGTGCGCCACCGCCGCACGCGACGATCCCCGCGAGTGTCCCGACCATCTCGTTGGGCGAGGGGAGTGCGCGCATGGTGCGTTGGGCCTCGGCCGCGCCGAGTGCGTGGCCGGGCTCGGTGAGGACCTCGTCGAGAGCGGCACGGACCTCGGCGGCGCCCACCTCGGTACCGGTCAGGACCCGGGCCGCGCCCGCCCGGCCGACCCCGGCCGCCAGGAGCTTCTCGTCGAACTGCATCCGGGGCACGATCACCTGGGGGACACCATGGTCGAGCATGGAAAGGACTGTGCCCGCGCCGCCGTGGTTGATGACGGCGGAGCAGGTTTCCGCGAGGGCGTGCAGGGGTGCGAATTCCACGGGGCGGACGTTGGGGGGTAGGGGGCCCAGGCGTTCGCGTTCGGTGCGGGGCAGGGTCGCGATGATCTCGGCGTCCAGATCGGCCAGGCCGTCCAGGATGTCGGCCACGGGCAGGGAGTAGCCGCCCTGGCGTTCGGTGGCGGAGGTGCCCAGGGTGAGGCAGACGCGGGTGCGTTCGGGTGGGGTGCGTAGCCATGCGGGCAGGGTGGAGCGGCCGTTGTAGGGGATGTAGCGCATGGGTTCGTAGCGCACCTGGGCCGGTTCGGGCAGGCGCAGGGCGCTGGGTAGGTAGTCGATGGTGAAGTACCCGCTCGTCATCCGCTCGGTGAAGTCCCCGCCGAGCCTGCGCGCGTGTGAGCCCAACCAGTCGGCGAGCGGGTCCTCGCGCTCGCCCGGGGGCTGCTGCTCCATGACCTGGAGGTACCGGGAGCGCATGGCCCCCAACAGGTCCACACCCCACAGGAAACGCGCGTGCACGGCGCCGACCGCCTCGGCCGCGATCGGCGCCGCCAGGGCGATGGGCTCCCAGATCACCAGGTCCGGTTTCCATTGCCGACACAGGTCCACCAGGTCGTTCACCATCGGGTCGTTGACGGTGCGCCACCACCAGGGCACAACCTCCCGGTAGCCGTTTCTGAGGCGTTCCCAGCCGATTTCCTTCAGGGGACCCACCGTCTGGCGGAAGAGGGGTACTTCGCTGTCGGTCGCCCCCGGGGCCCGGAACATGCGCATGATGCGCCAGAAGTTGTGGTCGCGTCCGACCGGGACCGAGGGCAGACCGGTGTCGGATGCCGTGGGCATCAGATCGGGTTGGCTGGCTACCCTCACCTCATGGCCCGCCGCACGGAGCGCCCAGCCGAGCGGAACCATGTTCAGGAAGTTCGTTTTCTCCGCCACGGAGACTATGAGGACTCTCACCAGGGCTCCCTAATTCTTGTGTCGCACCCTTTCCAGGGCGAGTCGACCGCCGTGACCGCGGATATTCGAGTCGGTGGTCTCCTCCGCGACCGTGTACCGCCGAATCCGTACCGGCGGATCCGTACCGGCGCCCCGCACGGGCCCCTGCGCGGAACACTCCGCGGGGTTTCCGTCATCGTGGCCTATTCTCCGCGTGTACCTTCACGGGAAATCAACGCCGCCTCCCTTCGAAGGGCAACAGCATGCGCATACTCCTGGCCACAGTCGCGGAGAAACCGCATTTCCTCGGCATGGTTCCGCTCGGTTGGGCGCTGCGTGCGGCGGGCCATGAGGTGAGGGTAGCCAGCCAACCCGATCTGATGCCCACGGCATCCGACACCGGTCTGCCCTCGGTCCCGGTCGGACGCGACCACAACTTCTGGCGCATCATGCGGGCCTATTCGGTGTCCGGTCAAGGAGAGGACAGGGTTCCCTTCGTCCGCGGCGCCGCCCTCCCACCGGGGGAGATCACGTGGGACTACGTCAGGAACGGCCACCGCCAGGCGTTTCTCTGGTGGTGGAAGATCATCAACGACCCGATGGCGGACGACCTGGTGGACCTGTGTCGGCAATGGAGGCCGGACCTGGTCATCTGGGAGCCGCTGAGCTTCGCGGCGCCGGTCGCGGCCGAGGCCGTCGGCGCCGTGCACGCGCGCCTGCTCTGGGGCGCCGACATCTTCGCGCTCATGCGCGGCCACCTGCGCCGCCTCATCGGGGAACAGCCCCCCGCAGAGCAGGAGGATCTGTTGCGCGACTGGCTGGAGCAGCGAGCGCGTGCCGCCGGAACGCGGTTCACCGAGCGGATGACGAGCGGGTACTTCACGATCGACTACCTACCCAGCGCCCTGCGCCTGCCCGAACCGGCCCAGGTGCGCTACGAACCCATGCGCTACATCCCCTACAACGGCCGCTCCACCCTGCCCGCATGGCTGCGCACCCCACCCGAACGCACCCGCGTCTGCCTCACCCTGGGCACCTCCGCCACCGAACGCCAGGGCGGCTACTCCCTGCCCGTGGCCGACATCCTGGACGGCCTGGCCGATCTGGACGCCGAGATCATCGCGACCCTGCCCCGCACCGAACGCGAACGCCTGGGCCCCCTACCCCCCAACGTCCGCCCCGTGGAATTCGCACCCCTGCACGCCCTCGCGGAAACCTGCTCCGCCGTCATCAACCACGGCGGGTGGGGGACCTTCCTCTGCACCACGTCGCTGGGCGTTCCGCAGGTCGTCGTACCGACCTGGTTCGACAACGTCCTCCCGGCCCGGGCACTGGAAGCCGAAGGAGGGGGTGTGCACGTGCCTCCGGAGCGGGCCGACGGTGAGACCGTGCCCCGCGCCGTGCGGGCCATCCTCAGGGACCCCGCCTACACCTCGGCCGCCTACCGTCTGCGCGCACAAATGGAGTCCGCGCCCACGCCCAACCGGATCGCCACCGACATCGAGGCCATCACCCAACGCCACGCCGATACCGCGCACCGCAACTGAATTAGTCCGATGCGTCCCGTGTTTCCAAACCGTCACTTAAGCCGAGGTGACAAAACGGATCATACTAGGACAATCCACCTTTATTTTGGCTAGAACTGGGATATCTTGCCATAACGCAAAATCAGACGGGCTTTGGCAGGAGTTGGTCTGATTGCTTTGCGCAACGTTTGACTGACCGAGCGTCCACACCCAGAAGAGAGCACCGGGGTAAAAATGGGTAGAGATGTACGCGTCCACCTCTTCGGTCGGGTGGCCCTGTCCGTGAACGGGAAGAACCCCGACGTTGGTGGCGCTCGACAGCGAGCCTTCCTGAGCTTCCTGGCTTCACAGGCCAACAAAACAGTGAGCCGCGAGGAGATCATCGATGCTGTCTGGGGGGACAGCCCGCCACACTCCGTGACCAGCAGTATACACACCTACGTGGCCAGGATCAGGCGGGCCCTGGAGCCCGAACGGGAACCCCGGAGCCCGAGCGAAGCACTGGAGTTCGACGGGCTGGGCTACCGGATGAACCTCGACACCGACAACATCGACACACACCTGTTCGAGTCCTGCCTCGAACAGGCCAAGCTGCGCACCACCGCATCAGCCGACCATCTCCTCAGCGCCTACGACCGCGCCCTCCAGCGGTGGGTCGACAGCCCGCTGGTCGGTGTGCCCGGTCCCTTCCCGGAGATGGAACGCCACCGCCTGGAGGAACTCCACCGATCCGCCCTGGAGGAGCGGTACACCCTGCTCATCGCTACCTCCCGGTACCAGGAAGCCGTGCACGGCCTGTCGAGGTTCGCCAGACAGCACCCCCTGCGGGAGCAGCTGCGCGGACTCCTCATCACGGCCTACTACCTGGCGGGTCGCAGGTCGGAGGCGCTCATGGAGTTCCAGTCCCTTCGCGAGGACCTGGTCCGCCACCTCGGTATCGAACCCAATCCGGACCTCCAGAAAAAGTACCTGAAGATACTCCGCGGGGAATGCGTCGCTCTCCCCGAAAGCACGCACCAGCCCCCCGCGCGCCCTTCTCCCACCACACCCTTCCAGCTCCCCCGCGTCACCCCCGTGCTCGTCGGCCGGGAAGCCGAGCTGAAGGCGCTCCACTCCCTCGCGGAGAACCCCGTCTGTCGGCGCAAGTCGATGTTCCTGCACATCGACGGCCCACCAGGCACGGGAAAGTCCGCCTTGGCGGTGCGCTTCGCACACGAGATCTCCTCCTCCTTCCCGGACGGGCAGCTCTACGTCGACCTCCGAGGCGCCTCTGCCTCGGGTCCGCCGCTCACCTCCGACCAGGCCCTGGGCGATCTGCTCTTCGGGCTCGGCGAGCGCGCCCCGGGGTCCCTGCCGCCCGAGCGCCTCTCCGGACTGTTCCGGAGCCTGACCTCGTCCAAGCGGATCCTGATCATGTTGGACAACGCCGCGTCGGAGGAGCAGGTCCGCACCCTGCTCCCCGGATCCCCCCAATGCGGGGTCATCGTAACCAGTCGCACCAGAATGACCAATCTGGCTATACGGGACGGCGCCCAGCGAATAACGCTCGGCCCCCTCGCCAACGAGGACGCCGCGCTCATGGTTCTCCAGTCGGTGTCCAGGGCGCTCTCCGAACAGAATCCCCTCCGACCTCCGCGCATGCCCGACTCGTCGGAAATCATGGAGCTGTGTCGCTCCCACAGCAGGATTCCCCTCCCCCTCCACGCCCTCGCGGAGCGCCTTGCCCGCGCCGTGTCCTCTTCCCAACAGAAGGACACGGCCATGCTCGACCGTCTACTCTCCGAAGGGCACGACCAGTCGTTCGCGTCCGATCAGATCTCCTGGTCCTACAGGCTCCTGCCAGCGGACACCGCGCTCGTGTTCCGAGCCGTGGGACTCTCCAACGCGGAGGTTCTCGACACCCAGGCGGTCTCGGCGATTCTGCGGGCCGACGTGGCCGACGCCGACCATCACCTGGTCAGGCTCGCCGATCACAATCTCCTGTACGAGAGCGGTCCCGGCCGGGTGAGTATGCGGCGCTACCTGAAGTTGTACGCCCGGGAGGCCTCTTTGGCCAGTGATCCCGAGGAGAACCGGACTCGCTGGCTGAAGCAGCTGGCCGAGCACTACCGCTCGGCCGCGTCCCGCGCCTCCCGCGTCCTGGTCGGTGCGTCCGACACCGAATCCGACGACACACCGGTCGCCGACGACCGCGCTCTCCCCCGGTTCGAGACGCGCGAACACGCCTGCGCCTGGCTGCGGGACACGAGAGCGACGCTCTGGACCGCCATGCACGATGCCAGGGTCGGCTGAACACGTCTGGAGTCGGCATGCGGCCGCCAGCGTGCGAGGTGTCTCGCTGGCGAGACACCTCGCACGCTGGCGGCCACGAATCCCCGGGTCACGCCGGTCGGCACCGAAATGGGGGCACCCTGAAATCCGCCCCGGAAGGGGGCCGAAGACCGCCCCGGACCGACACTGCGGCCCCCAACCGATGCGCAACGCCCGGAAAACCTCCCTCGTATGGTGTCCCGCGAATGCGAACACCCTGCTACTGGGTTCCGAATAGGAGTTTGCCGGAATGGGGGCGGCGCTCGATCTGACTGATCGGATGAATCCGCGCAGCAACCCGACTGCGGCACGACCGAGCGCAGTCAGGATCGCATCACCTCCTCAAAGCCGCCCGGGCTTCTGAACGCCCGGTTCGGCGGAACATCTCCCAGGTGTGACCACGGCGTCCCGACCGGATCGGGCTCGGGCGCGTACCTGGGCGCGAGTGGACCACGCCCGATCGACCAGCTCACGCGCCCGCACCGCGCCCAGGGAACGGCCGCCCCGAACCGCGGTGTTTCCTCCTCCGACCGCGACCGCACCGGGGACGCCAGGGGGCGACGACCTCTTCGGCCCGCTCCTCGGCCCGCACGGCGGGAACCTGCCAGGGGGTCCGGCATCCGCCAGGCCCGGGACGGCGTAGGTGCTTTCCGGTCTCGGACAGGGTGGCGGCGAGCATCCGACGCTTGTGGAGTTCCTCAGGGGTGCGAGGGTTCCAGGGGACCTGCATGCTTTATGGGCACGACAAGTGCCCGCTTCCGTCAAGGCCCACCTCACAGAGCAGCAATGCCTATTGCCCTGGCCGCTCGGAGCGCGTACTCCTATGCTTGGATTCGCTCGGCAGGACCCGTCAAACTTTCACTGGCAGCGCCAGCGTGAATATTCATTCCATGCGCCGCCGCACTTGACAAGAAAACCACAGCTTTGATGGCGAGGACGAGGAACCAGTGCGCCCAACCAGAAATCTCGAATGGAGCGAATATGCGTTTCCTGCGTGAGAGGGAAAAATCCCGGGTTTCAGTCATTGGTCTCGGGCACGTGGGCTCCTGCGTCTCGCTGGCCCTCGCGCACAGGGGCGTCGACGTCGTCGGTGTGGACATCAACGCGGAGCTGGTGAGCGAGCTGAGCCAGGGCGTCTGCCGCTTCCAGGAGCCCGGGATCGCCGAACTCCTGGAGAGCTGTCGGGACCTACCCACCCTGAGGTTCACCACCGACCATGCCGCGGTCTCGTCGACGGACGTGGTGATCGTGGTCGTGGGAACGCCGGTGGACGGGTCCGGCACGTTCATCGACACGCAGCTCAGGAGCGCCTGCAAGGAGCTGGGGCAGCACCTGCGCAAAGGGCAGCTTCTGATCTTCAAGAGCACCGTTCCGCCGGGGACGACCCGGAACCTGGTCATCCCGATCCTGGAGAGCAGTGGCCTCACCTGCGGCGAGGACTTCGGCGTCGTCTTCTCACCCGAGCGCCTGTCCCAGGGGGCCGCGCTTCGGGAGCTCAACACGCTCCCGGTCGTGGTGGGTGGATCCGACAACCACAGCACGGAGGCCGCGGAGGTCTTCTGGCGCACGGTGCTGGGGGTCGAGACCACCTCGTGTTCCTCCTTGGAGACCGCCGAGATGATCAAGATCGCCAGCAACTGGTGGATCGACCACAACCTCGCGTTCGCCAACGAGCTCGCGCTCGTCTGCTCCCGCTTCGGCGTGGACACGCTGGAAGTGGCTGAGGCCGCCAACAGGCTGCCCAAGGGGGGCGGCAACGTGAACGTGCTGTTGCCCAGCGTCGGCGTCGGCGGCTCCTGCCTCACCAAGGACCCGTGGATGGTGTGGAGCACCGCCAAGGACCACGGCGTCGATCTCACCACCGTCGCCACCGCGCGCGCCGTGAACGACGGCATGCCCCGGCACACGGCGGAGGTCATCGTCTCCGCGTTGGAGGCGGCGGGCCGGAAGCCCTCGGACTCGCGGGTCGCGGTCCTCGGCCTGGCCTTCAAGAACGACACGGGGGACCTACGGTCCACTCCCGTGGCCCCACTGGTCCGGGAACTGCGGGACCGCGGAGTCGACGTGGCTCTCCACGACCCCCTCGTGAGCGACGGGGACGCCGAGCGGGTGTTCGGCCTCCCGCTCTGCCGCACCCCGGAAGAGGCCGTGCGTGACGCTGACTGCGTCGCCGTCACGGCCTGGCACAGCGAGTTCGCCTCGATCGACTTCGCTTCGTTGCGCGACCACACGGCCCCACACTGCGTCGTGCTGGACGGGCGCGCCTATTTCACCCGGGAGACCATCGACCACCTGTGGTCTCTCGGATACACCTATCTCGGGATCGGACGGTAGACGCGATGGCACGTGTAGTCGTGACCGGAGGGCGAGGGTTCGTCGGAAGCCACCTGGTCGACCAGTTGATCGCCCAGGGCGACGACGTGACCGTTTTCGACACCGGAGGGCGGGCGGCCCAAGCGGCCAGGCGCCGGGTGCCCGCCCGGTTCGTGACCGGTGACATACGCAATCCCGCGGAACTGGAACCGGTGATCACCAAGGACGTCGACGTCGTCTACCACCTGGCCGCCGTCGTCGGCGTCGACCGCTACCTCGCCGAACCCCTCGACGTCATCGACACGAACTTCACCGGTACCAGGAACGTCCTGGAGCGGGCGTCGAAGATGGACGCCAGGCTCGTCCTGGCCAGCACCAGCGAGGTGTCGGGCATGAATCCCTCGGTCCCCTGGACCGAGGACGCCGCACGCGTCCTGGGCAGCACGTCCGTCAACCGGTGGAGCTACTCCTCCAGCAAGGCCCTCGCCGAGCACCTCACCTTCGCGTTCGTCCGCCAGCACGGGCTGGACGCGTCCATCGTCCGTTACTTCAACCTGTACGGACCCCGTCAGCGCCCCGCCTTCCTCATCAGCCGGACCGTCCACCGCTGTCTCAACAACCTCCCGCCGGTCGTGTACGACGAGGGCAAGCAGACGCGCACGTTCACGTCCGTGCGGGACGCGGTCGAGGCCACCGTCCGCATCGGCGCGAGCGAAGCCGCCTCCGGCGAGTGCTTCAACGTGGGCAACTCCACGGAGCTGACGGTCCAGGAGGCCGTGGAGCTCGTCGTGGAGCTGTCCGGCACCGGGGTGGGGATCACGTCGGTGGACACCGGCAAGGACTTCGGCGACACCTACCAGGACCTGGGGCGCCGCGTTCCGG
Source organism: Nocardiopsis sp. iso_237 (assembly GCF_056173345.1). Lineage (NCBI taxonomy): Bacteria > Bacillati > Actinomycetota > Actinomycetes > Streptosporangiales > Nocardiopsidaceae > Nocardiopsis > Nocardiopsis sp. iso_237. Next base: position 6,427,941 of record NZ_CM149669.1, read on the forward strand.
ACACCACCAAACTCCGGACGCTCATCGGAGCCCGGTGCGACACCGGGCTGCGCGAGGGTGTGGCCCACTTGGTGGAGTGGGCGAACGAGCACCCGTGGTGGTTGGAACTGAAGGACGACTCACCTTTCTGAACCCATCGAATCCCCCGTCCCGGCCAAGCGGCCCCCTTCTCACCTCCCGAGGAATGACTGCCATGCCCACCACATCGGAGTGCCGCGTCTGCGGCAGCACGGTCCGAGAGTTCTTCGACTTCGGACGTCAGCCCCTGTCGGACGCCTTCCGCCTGCCCGACGCCACCGAACCCGAGTTCTTCTTCCGACTCGCCGTGGGCGCCTGCGAGGCGTGCACGATGGTGCAGTTGATGGAGGAGGTGCCCCGGGAGCGCATGTTCCACGAGGACTACCCCTACCTCTCCTCAGGCTCCGCGGGGATGCGGAACCACTTCGAGTCGGTGGCCAAGCGCTTCCTGAGCACGGAGCTCGTCGGCGACGACCCGTTCACCGTCGAGATCGGCTGCAACGACGGCGTGATGCTCAGGACCATCGCCGATGCGGGGCAGCGCCACCTCGGGGTCGAGCCCTCCGGCGGTGTCGCCGACATCGCGGCCTCACTGGGAATCGAGGTCCGCAAGGACTTCTTCGAGGAGGAGGTGGCCGAGCAGATTCGTGAACAGCACGGACACGCCGACGTGATCTTCTCCGCGAACACCTTCTGCCACATCCCCTACATCGGCTCGATCCTGCGCGGTGTGGAGGCCCTGCTCGCACCGCGCGGCGTGTTCGTGTTCGAGGACCCCTACTTCGGGGACATCGTGCGCAAGACGTCCTACGACCAGGTCTACGACGAGCACTTCTTCCTCTTCACCGTGCGCTCCGTTCAGGCGATGGCCGGGCGTTTCGGGCTGGAGCTCGTGGATGTCGAGCGCATCCCCGTGCACGGCGGGGAGCTGCGGTACACGCTGGCGAAGGCGGGGGCACGGGAGCCTTCGGCGTCGGTCGCCGACCTGCTGGAGGAGGAGCGGGAAACCGAACTGGCCTCGGAGTCGACACTTCGGGAGTTCGGCAGGAACGTGGAGCGCTCCAGGGAGCAGCTCGTCGAACTGCTCCGCGACCTGCGCGCGAAGGGCAAGCGAGTCGTCGCGTACGGGGCCACCGCCAAGAGCGCCACGGTCGTCAACTTCTGCGGCATCGACGACAGCCTCGTCGAGTTCGTCACGGACACGACGCCGGCCAAGCAGGGGCGCCTCACCCCCGGCGGGCACATCCCGGTGCGCGGCCCGGAGGAGTTCTCTGGGAACTACCCGGACTACGCCCTCCTCTTCGCCTGGAACCACGCGGACGAGATCATGGCCAACGAACAGGCGTTCCGCGAGGCCGGCGGCCGCTGGATCACCTACGTGCCCGAGGTCGGCGTGAGCTGACGGTCGGCTGCCTCGACCACGACACCGGTCGGACGCTCAGACGCGTTCCGACTGGTGTTCTTCTGCTGCTTGTTGGAGTTGGGTGGTGGTGTGGTGGGGGGTGGGCATGGTGTGGGCCTGGTCGCGTAGGCGTTGGGCGGCGTTCTTGTGGGTGGGGTCCGTCAGGAGGCGGTGGAGGTGGTCGTGGATGGTGTCGGGGTTCAGGGTGGGTTGGTCGATGGTGAGTGCGGCGCCTTGGAGTGCGGTGTTGTGGGCCAGTAGGGGCTCGTCGTAGACGTAGAGGGGGAGGATGAGCTGGGGGAGGATGAGTTGGGGGACCGCGTGGACCATGGCGGTGCACAGGGTTCCGACTCCTCCGTGGTGGACGACGGCGTCGCAGGTGGGCAGGAGTGTGTGCAGGGGGGTGGGTCCTGCGGGGATGACGTTGGGGGGTACGTCGGTCAGGGTGGCTTGTTGGTCCGGGGCCAGGGCGGTGACGATTTCGGCGCCGGTGCGGGCCAGGGCGTGGACGAGTTGGTTGAGGGTGAGGCCGGTGGTGGGGTGGAGCCGGTCGAGTGCTGTGGCGCCCAGGGTCAGGCAGACGCGGGGGCGTGTGGGGGGTTGGCGGAGCCATGCGGGGAGGGTGGCTGTGCCGTTGTAGGGGATGTAGCGGGTGGGTTGGTGGTTGATGCCGGGGATGGGGTCCAGGCGTAGGGGTTGGGGGAAGGGGTCCAGGGTGAGGTGGCCTTGGGTGAGGCGTTCGGTGTAGGGGACGTCGTGGCGGTGGGCGGTGGCGGTGAGCCAGCTGGTGAGGGGGTCCTGGCGTTGGTGTGGGGGTTGTTGTTGGAGGGTGTTGAGGTAGTGGTGGCGGGTGCGGCCGAGTAGGTCCAGGCCCCAGAGGTGGCGTACGTGGAGGGCTCCCACGGCTTCGGCGGCGATGGGTGCGGCGTAGGTGATGGGTTCCCAGATGACCAGGTCGGGTTTGAAGGAGCGGCAGAACTCCGTCAAACCCGCGACCATGGGGTCGTTGATGAGCTTCCACCAGAGGAGGACGGAGGACTTGGCCTCCTCGACCAGTTCCTCCCAGGAGAGCCTGTGGGGCGGCGAGTCACCCGGCACGAGCACACCGCTCCGGAGCTCGGCGGCTCTGTCCCCCATCCCCGGCTGGACGGGGAGGTCGAATAGGCTGTGCAGGATGTGGTCGTTTCCGACGGCGACGGCGGGCAGGCCGGTGGCGGCCACCGTGGGCATCAGCGCGGGCTGGCTGGCCACCACCACCTCGTGCCCCGCCGACCGCAGCGCCCACGCCAACGGCACCATCCCCAGGAAATGCGTCTTCTCCGCATGGGAAGCGATCACTACCCGCATACTCGTCCTGTTCTACGGTCAAAAACCTGAGAAACGCTGAAGCGGGGGCGGGGCCGTCGGGGAACGGCTGCCCGCGCCCCCTGAGGTGCCCGGATCGCGCGCGGTCAGGTACTCCAAAGGGAGTGTGCGCAGGCGACCAGGGTCCTGGCCTCGATGTTGAGGTAGTGCGCGTGTCCGAGCAGTTCCGTGAACTGCCCCAGGGTCACCCAGAGGTAGCCCTCCGGTTCCCGGACAGGCGTCCCCTCATCCACGCGCACGATCCTGTAGCGGGTCTGCGCGTGGTGGAAGCGTCCGCCCTCTTCCGAGAGCACGGTGTCGTACAGCACCCTGTCCCCGTCGTCGGAGAGGGCCTCCTTCAGGAAGGGGGTGTCCGACGACTCCTCCCACGAGCGACCACTCGGGGAGAGCTGGACCGTGGGGGCGTACTCGACGACGTCGGCGAGGCCCGGCTGGGGCAGGGCGTGCGCGAGGACGTGGAGGACGCCCGAAATCGATCGCACCAGGAAGACCGCGAGTCCCAGTCCACGCGGTTCGAGGAGCGGCTGGGACCACTGGCTGACCTCACGGGTCTCAGCCCTCACCCTGGCGGCGATGACACGGAACTCCTTGCCCGCGTCGTCCCCGATCTCGGTGGATCCCGCGGTCCATCCGGTGACGCGGTTCAGCGGTGTCAGCCTCGGCCCCCACCCACACCGGGTCTTGGCCTCGATGAGGTGGGTGGTCACCTCCTTCATGCTGTGGAGTGCGGGCTCCGGGGAGTCCGGCTCCGTCGCCGCGTGGGACGCCGCGAGCTCCCTTGCCGGGGTCCCGTCGCCGACTCCGGGAGGCGGCCCGAACCCCATGCACGCCAGCACGGTCCGGGCGTCCATGTTGATGAGGTTGTCCGTCCGCAGGAACCGCATCACCTGGTACACGGAGAGCCAGCAGTAGTCGACGAGGACCGGCACGTCCGGCTCCACACGCACGGCCATGTTGCGGTTGCGCTTGCGCCAGAACCACTGCCCCTGCTCCGACTGGAGCACGTCGGCCACGATGTTCCGTGGAAGCGACCCGTTGAAGTACTCGACGTACGGAGTGCTGCGCCCGCCGTGCACCCCGGTGAAGTTGCTACGGGTCGCCTGGACGGTGGGCGACATCTGGAGGAGGTTGACGTTGCCCGGCTCGAACTTCGCCTGCATGAGCAGGTGGGGTACCCCGTCGAAGTCGGCGGTGAGAATGCCCAGGATGCCGATCTCGGGTTGGTCGATGATCGGCTGTGTCCAGGTCGAGGAGCCGTCGCGGACCTCGATCCCCTCCACCGTGAAGAACCTGCCGCTCTGATGGCCCAGGTTCCCGGTGCCGTGCTCGAAGGCCCAGCCCGTCGCCTCAGAGAAGGGCACTTCCTCCACCGAGGCGACACGTGACGCCGTCCGGTCAGCGAGCCAGGCGTGGAACTCCTCGTCGCTGAGGAGGCTCCCCGGATCCTCGAAGGTCACAGGGAGGCCAGGGTCTTGTGCAGGCAGTCGATGATCCGCTCCTGGTCGGACTCGGTCAGGGAGGGGTACATCGGCAGGGAGAAGATCCTCCCGGCGGCGTCCTCCGTGACGGGCAGCGCGCCTTCCTTGTAGCCGAAGTGCGAGAAGCCCGTCTGGGTGTGCACGGGCCACGGGTAACTGATGTTGAGGGAGATGTCGTACGCCTTCATCCCCTCGATGATTCGGTCGCGCTCGGGGTGCTGCACCACGTACACGTAGTACACGTGGTCGTTGCCCTCCGCGGTGACCGGCAGGACGAGGTCGGTGTCGGCCAGCGCCTCGGCGTACCGGGCGGCCACGGCCCTGCGCCCCTCGATGTAGCCGTCCAGGCGGGTGAGCTTGCGGCGGAGGATCTCGGCGTGCACCTCGTCCAGGCGCGCGTTGAGCCCGTTTCGAGCCACCACGTAGTAGGCGACCTCCTCCATCCCGTAGTAGCGCAGGCGCCGCAGCCCCGCGTCCACCTCGGGGTCGGACGTGATCGTGGCTCCGCCGTGACCGTAGGCGCCCAGGACCTTGGTCGGGTAGAAGGAGAAGGCTCCGGCGCGGCCCATCGAACCGGCGATGCGACCGTGGTGGCGGGCCCCGTGCGACTGGGCGCAGTCCTCCAGGATCTGGAGGTCGTGGCGGCGGGCGAGCTTCTCCAGGGGCGCCATGTCGACACACTGCCCGTAGAGGTGGACGGGGAGGATGCACCGCGTGCGGTCGGTGATGGCGGCCGCCACCTGGTCGACGTCCATGAGGTAGGTGCGCGGGTCGATGTCCACGAAGACAGGGATCGCGCCGACGCGGTCGATCGCCAGGACGGTGGGAGCGGCCGTGTTGGACACGGTGATCACCTCGTCACCGGGTTCGATCCCCATGGCGAGCAGGGCGAGCAGAATCGCGTTCGTCCCGTTGTCGACGCCCGCGCAGTGGCTCACCCCGTGATAGGCGGCGAAATCCTCCTCGAACTGCCCGACTCTCGGTCCCCAGACAAGGTTCCCCGAACTGAAGACCGAGTCGACGGCGTCGAGGATATCGTCACGTTCCTGGTTGTACTCATTGAGGTAACCCCAGACATACGTGGTCATCGTGATATCACTTCCGAGTTCTGTACTGAGAAGAACGGGGCAGGCGAAGCACCGTAGCACTGCCGTCTGGCAGTGCCACGGACCGGATGTGGCCCGAGGGATCCGGCCACATCCGTTCAGCTCTCCAGTGGCGGGGCGGTCTTGGCTGCCTCGTTAAGGGTGTTGAGGATCCATTCGAGAAGGTCCTTACTCTCTTGCTCAGCAGCCTTCTGCCAGCGATCGTGCTGTTCTGCGATCAGCGTCAGCCGGATTTTCGGGGAGTCTACTTCTTCTCTCCCTGAGATATCCGCCCGAATCTGCCTGCGCAGCTCGTTGCGGGACCACTTCCACTGTTCCGCTCTCGTCAGCCAGAGTTCCTGCTCCGACTCGGGGAGCCTGGCCACCTCGGCATGGTGCTGGAAGCTCAGCTTCTCCCTGCGTCGGAGCATGGAGAACTTCCGTGCCACCCAGGCGTAGTTGCGCAAGGTCTGGTAGTCCAGGGAAGTCTTGGAGATCGCCGTCTTGTAACGGTCCGGGTAGTGCTCTTGGCCGTAGATGAGCCAGTCGCCGAGCCACCATGCGGAAGCATCGGAGATCACGAAAATCTGGTCTCCGATCCGCTGCCAGGAGTGAAGCGGCATCCCGAGGGGCAGGGCAAGGGAAATTCGCCTCGTGGCGGCAGAGCGGTCCAGAGCTATTCTGTCGAAATCAGCGGGGGGGCCGCCGTTGACAGTAGATCGGGAAAGTCGACTCACTGGAATAGTTTGTCCTCACATGAACTTTCAGCTTCAACCGATCCAAGGAGGACGCCATGCTTGTCAAGCACTTGACGCGCAGCTGTCCGAATGAAACGGAGAAGTGTTTTCGAGCAGAGAAGACCAGTCAGCTTCAAGGACTGTCAAGCATTGCGAACAAAAGTAGACCAGAGCCCACTTAAGGAGGTCTGTACGGAGACTGAACGACCGCTTCCGCGCTGCTCAGGACACGCTGAACCGGAATTCGGGACCGAGTTCACAAAAAGAAACCGAGCCCTCGACAACAATGAGTAAGGAGACGTAACTATGCGCGTGTTGTTTGTTTCGTATGCGGAGAAGACGCATTTCCTGGGGATGGTGCCGTTGGCGTGGGCGCTGCGGTCGGCGGGGCACGAGGTGGTGGTGGCCAGCCAGCCCGAGCTGATGCCCACGGTGGCCGCCACCGGCCTGCCCGCCGTCGCCGTCGGAAACGACCACGTCCTCTACGAACTGAACCGGTGGACCGAACGTCTGGGCGGGAACAGCGGACCCGGGCTGTTCGATGTCGGGCAACGGTGGCCGGAGGAGACCGGGGCGGCGGAACTGCTGGACGGCTACGGCTCGGCCGTCTCCCTGTGGTGGAAGGTGGTCAATGATCCGATGGTGGATGAGCTGACGGTGTTCTGTCGTCAGTGGCGTCCGGACCTGGTGTTGTGGGAGCCGGTGTCCTTCGCGGGGGCGGTGGCCGCTGAGGCGGTGGGGGCGGTGCACGGTCGGGTGTTGTGGGGGATGGATCTGCTGGGGCGGATGCGGGGACGTTTTCTGGAGGTTTTGGGTGGGCGGGGTCTGGAGGGGGATCCTCTGGCCCGGTGGTTGGGTGATCGTGCTCGGCGGGTGGGGGTGGGGTTCTCCGAGCGGATGACCCGGGGTTCCTTCACTCTGGACCCTCTGCCGCAAGGGGTGGGTCTGGGTGCGGTGGAGGGGGTGGAGCGGGTTCCGGTGCGGTATGTGCCCTACAACGGGCGTGCGGTGGTGCCGGAGTGGTTGCGTGGGGGCAGGGGTGATCGCCCACGCGTGTGTGTGACGTTGGGGACCTCGGCGGTGGAGCGTCTGGGTGGGTACGCGGTGGGGGTGGAGGAGGTGTTGGAGGGTGTTGCGGGTGTGGACGCCGAAGTGGTGGCGGCTCTGCCGGGGTACTCGGGTCGGGTGCCGAGCAACGTGCGGGTGGTGCCCTTCGTGCCCTTGCACGCATTGGTGCCCGGGTGCGCGGTGTTGGTCAACCACGGTGGTCCGGGGACGTTGCTGACCGGGTTGTCCCACGGCGTCCCCCAAGTCCTCCTGCCCGGACACCACCTGGACGAACCGCTCATGGCCACGAGGTTCGCCGACCTCGGTGCCGCCGTCACCACACCCGCCGATCGGGTTTCGGGTGCGGTGGTGCGTGCGGGGGTGGAGCGGGTGCTGGCTGAGGGTTCGTTCGCGCGGTCGGCGCGGCGGTTGCGTGGGGAGATGGCGGCGATGCCCTCTCCGGGACGGTTCGCGGCACAGGTCGAGGACCTGGTCGAACACCACAGGGGCCGGGCGGAGACGGTATGAGCACGGAACGGACGAGTATGCGGGTAGTGATCGCTTCCCATGCGGAGAAGACGCATTTCCTGGGGATGGTGCCGTTGGCGTGGGCGCTGCGGTCGGCGGGGCACGAGGTGGTGGTGGCCAGCCAGCCCGCGCTGATGCCCACGGTGGCCGCCACCGGCCTGCCCGCCGTCGCCGTCGGAAACGACCACGTGATGTCGCTCCTGGCGAGGTCGGTGGACAGCTCGGGCTTCTCGGCCTCCCCCTCGATGAGGCTGAAACACGCTCCGTGGGAGATGGCGTGGCCCGAGATGAGGAACTCCTACAGCGACCTCGTCCTGGGCTGGCTGCGCATGGTGAACATGCCGATGGTCGCGGGTTTGACGGAGTTCTGCCGCTCCTTCAAACCCGACCTGGTCATCTGGGAACCCATCACCTACGCCGCACCCATCGCCGCCGAAGCCGTGGGAGCCCTCCACGTACGCCACCTCTGGGGCCTGGACCTACTCGGCCGCACCCGCCACCACTACCTCAACACCCTCCAACAACAACCCCCACACCAACGCCAGGACCCCCTCACCAGCTGGCTCACCGCCACCGCCCACCGCCACGACGTCCCCTACACCGAACGCCTCACCCAAGGCCACCTCACCCTGGACCCCTTCCCCCAACCCCTACGCCTGGACCCCATCCCCGGCATCAACCACCAACCCACCCGCTACATCCCCTACAACGGCACAGCCACCCTCCCCGCATGGCTCCGCCAACCCCCCACACGCCCCCGCGTCTGCCTGACCCTGGGCGCCACAGCACTCGACCGGCTCCACCCCACCACCGGCCTCACCCTCAACCAACTCGTCCACGCCCTGGCCCGCACCGGCGCCGAAATCGTCACCGCCCTGGCCCCGGACCAACAAGCCACCCTGACCGACGTACCCCCCAACGTCATCCCCGCAGGACCCACCCCCCTGCACACACTCCTGCCCACCTGCGACGCCGTCGTCCACCACGGAGGAGTCGGAACCCTGTGCACCGCCATGGTCCACGCGGTCCCCCAACTCATCCTCCCCCAGCTCATCCTCCCCCTCTACGTCTACGACGAGCCCCTACTGGCCCACAACACCGCACTCCAAGGCGCCGCACTCACCATCGACCAACCCACCCTGAACCCCGACACCATCCACGACCACCTCCACCGCCTCCTGACGGACCCCACCCACAAGAACGCCGCCCAACGCCTACGCGACCAGGCCCACACCATGCCCACCCCCCACCACACCACCACCCAACTCCAACAAGCAGCAGAAGAGTGGCGGGGGTGACGGGGGTGCGTCCTCACTCAGCTCTGGACCGCGGCCTCCCGGCCCTCGGAATCCTCGATCCGCTGGATGATGAAGTCGGCGAACTCCTCAAAAGTCTCGCCCTTGAAATTGACCATGTCCTCAAGTAGCTCCACGTCGTAGAGGTCCTCGATCATGAGGGTCAGCTGGACGACGGCGAAGGAGCCGAGGTCGATCATCGCCTCGGGCTGCGGCAGGTCGTACTGCGGCTCGCTGTGCGTGAACATCAGCACGGTCATGGCCTGGATCTTGATCTGCGACACAAGCTTCTCGCGGTCAATGGAGGACATCTGCTGGAGACCTTTCCGAAGGGAGTTGGATTGTTCCTGGGGGAAGAGTCCGACCCTCGTCGCCGGACACGCGGTGTTCCCCTCTTCCGAGGGGAGTCAGGCTCGCACGAGAACCCGGAGGAAGACCACGCCGATCCTCTCCCAGTCCTCGCGGCGGATCACGAAGGTCCGGCGGCCGGCTGCCCTCTCCTGTTGTTCGGGGGTGAGGTCGGAGGCCTCGGTGAGCATGGACGGGTAGGACGCGATGTCCGAGCTGTACTCCGCCGCGGGCCAGAAGCGGATGAGGGACAGGTCCCATTCCGCGAACAGGTAGTTGATGAGGAGGATGTTGGCCTCGATGCCGAGCCCGTTGACGAGATCGTCCTCGCGAACGAGCATTTCGATCTCGCCCTCACGGGTCTGCGCGTCGACATGGCGCAGGGATGCCAGACCGAGATGGCGTCCGTCCACCGTCTGTTCGACCAGGAACTGCGCCTCGGTGCCGGCGGGTGACCCACCATGCGCCGCGACGAAGGTCTCCATGTCCGGGTGCGTCTCAAGGCCGTACTCGGTAAGAAGGTCCCGCAGGGGCTGCCCTGCGACCGGGGGCACCGGGTGCAGTCTCGCTCGCCTGGTCTGGATGTGCGCGTTGAGCATGGGTCACCAACCTTGGTCTCAATTCCCGCATTGCAGGAAGCACAATGGCGCCACCGCTCCGCGGGAAGCTTCAGAGGGACGCTACCGGCAGCGAGAACACAAAAGAAACCACGAATTCCACAGGGCCGTCACCCACACGCATTCACTGTCCCGCCAGCGAGACACATGAGAGCGCACCTCTCCCTGGGGCAATAATGATCCCTCCTGTCCGACGAAAAGGTGCAGGACCAGCCGCTTAAGCTGCCGGGATCCAGGCGCGACCGGCGTAATCTAGGAGGTTCGATGGCGCAAGGCGTGGCTCTCATTACCGGTGCTTCCCGAGGAGTGGGTGCCGCGGTGGCGCAACGACTGGCCAAGCACGGGGAGGTTGGCACCGTCGTCATCAACCACCGTGACCGGCACAAGTCGTGGATGGCGCACGCGGTGGCCGCCTCCGTCGAAGCCGCCGACTGCCAGGCCAGAGTCCTCCGGGCCGACCTGACCGACCAGGACGAGACCAGGGCGATGGTCGAGGCCCTGCGGGATGAGTTGGGCAGAGTCGACTGGCTGGTACTCAACGCGAGCGGGGGGCTCGAACCCTGGGTGGACCCGGACTACGCCATGCGGATCAACCTCCGCGCCCAGATCGACCTCGTGGACCTGGTCCTCCCCCTGATGCCCGTGGGCGCGCGGATCACTTTCGTCACCTCGCACTGGGCACACCTCGAACGTTACGAGTCGAACGTGTACTCGAACGTGGCCCGCAGCAAGCGCGCGGGGGAACTGGCCCTGCGACGGTACGCCCGGGAGCTCGCCGCGCACGGAGTCGCCCTGGCCGTCGTGAGCGGTGACATCATCTCCGACAGCACCATCGCCGTGATGCTTGACAGGCTCAACCCAGGCTGGATCCAGGCGAGGGTCGACCGGGTGGGCAAACTTCCCGACACCGCCGACTTCGCCGAGAGCATCGTGGCGGTGACCACTCCGGACACGCCTCTCCTGCCGCCCGGCCAGGTGTACACGGCCTATGTCGGCAGCACCGACCTTTGAGCTCCTTCCGGCCCCCCGGGCACCCGGGAAGGGGCTCACCCCCTCTGCGGGGCCATCTCCCCGATCGCCTCTGCCAGGGCCTCCTCCCAGGGGCGGAGAGGGCTGAGCCCGAGTTCCGCCCACCTGTCCTGCCCCAGCACGCTGTAGGCGGGCCGGGCGGCCGCGCGGGGGAACCTCTCGTCACCGCAGGGCCGCACCCGCTCCGGATCGGCTCCCGAGAGCCGGAAGACCTCCCTCGCGAGGGCGAACCACGTCGCCTCTCCGCCGTTGGTGCCGTGAAACACGCCGCTGGCTTGCGGGAGCCCTCCGATGAGGACGATCCGGCGAGCGAGGTCCCGGGTCCACGTGGGCTGGCCGACCTGGCCGTCCACCACGTCCACCGGCTCGTCACCCGCCGCCAACCGCAGCATCGTCGCGACGAAGCTGCGCCCGTGCGCCCCGTAGAGCCACGCCGTGCGCAGGATGAGCGCGCGGTCCGGCAGCGTCCGCAGCACCGCGTGCTCGCCCTCCAGCTTGCTCTCCCCGTAGACGGACCCCGGGGAAGCCGCATGCCCCTCCGGATAGGGAGTGGACCGGTCCGATCCGGAGAAGACGTAGTCGGTCGACACCTGCACCAACCTCGCACCGTTCCCGGCGCAGGCCGACGCGAGGTGGGCCGGGCCCTGCGCGTTGAGCCGGCGTGCCTGATCGGAGTCGGACTCAGCGGCGTCGACGTCAGTGTAGGCGGCGCAGTTGACCACGGTCTCAGGGGCGAACCGCGCGCACGCGGCGCGCACGGCCTCGCCGTCGGTGATGTCCAGGTCCACCCGCCGGAGGGCGAACACCTCCTCGCCCGCCCGTTCCAGCTCTTCCACCAGGTCGTTGCCCAGACTGCCGCCAGCTCCGGTGACCATCCAGCTCATTCCGTGTTCCTCCCCTGGTCGCCCGCTCTTGGCCGGTTCCGTCCTGGTGAGCCGCGCGCCGGGCCAATACCCTGCGCATTGTTCGCTCCGAGCATGTCCGCACAGGTGTCGCCCGGTTGTCGAGGACTCCCGTTCGACCGCAGAGGCCAGGAGGCAGTACCCAGAATGCAGGCACGAAGACTAGCCGTCGTAGGCGCGATCGAATTCACCACGACCGTGTTTCCCGACGACCGCGGTGTCGTCGCCTCGCATTTCCACAAGGACCCCTTCACCGGCGCCGTGGGACGCGGGCTGTTCCCGGTCGCCCAGACGCTCCACAGCCGTTCCCGCGCGAACGTGATACGCGGCATCCATTACACGTCGGCACCACCGGGAGCGGCGAAGTACGTCTACGCCTCACACGGGCGCTCGCTCGACATCGTGGTGGACATCCGTGTCGGGTCCCCCTCCTATGGAGTCTGGGACGCGGTCGAACTCGACCAGGAGTCCTTTCGCGCGCTGTACCTTCCGGTCGGGGTGGGCCACGCCTTCGTCTCCCTCGAAGAGGACACGGTCATGACCTACCTGTTGTCGACGATCTACGCCCCCGACCAGGAGATGGCGCTGTCGCCGCTCGACCCCGGTCTGGACCTGCCGATACCGCGCGATGTCAGACCCCTCCTGTCGAGGCGGGACCTGGAGGCCCCCACAATGGCGCAGGCGAGGGACCAGGGTGTCCTCCCCCTCTACTCGGAGTGCGTCAGGTTGGAGTCCGCCTGGGTCTGAGGCCCCGGGCTCCCCGTGCCCGGACCCGCCCCGCGTTCCCGCACACCCACCCCGCTTCCGACCCCATCGCCCGCACAGGACAACCCACAGGGATGACCATGCAGTACACACGCCTCGGACGGACAGCACTCCAGGTGAGCCGACTGTGCTTCGGCACGTTGAACCTCGGTGTCAACCTGCCCAAGCCCGACAGTTTCGCGCTCCTGGACGAAGCACTGGACGAGGGAATCAACTTCGTCGACACCGCTGACCAGTACGGATGGCAGGTCCACCGCGGCTGGACCGAGGAGCTGCTCGGGGAGTGGTTCGCCCTGGGGGGCGGTCGACGGGAGAAGGTGGTGCTGGGCACCAAGGTATTCACCCCCATGAGCGACTGGCCGAACGACGGCGGCCTCTCGGCCCGGCACATCATCACGGCCTGCGAGGCCTCTCTCCGGCGCCTGGGGACGGACTGGATCGACCTCTACCAGATGCACCACGTGGACAGGAACGCCCCCTGGGAGGAGGTGTGGCAGGCGATGGAGACCCTCGTCCAACAGGGCAAGATCCGCTACGTCGGCTCCTCCAACTTCGCCGGTTGGCACCTTGTCGCGGCGCAGGAGGCGGCGAACCGTCGCCACTTCCTGGGGATCGTCTCCGAACAGTCCTGCTACAACCTCGTACGCCGCCACGTGGAGCTGGAGCTGATCCCGGCCGCCCAGGCCTACGGCATCGGCGTCGTCACGTGGTCGCCGTTGCACGGAGGGCTCCTCGGGGGTGCCCTGCGCAAACTGGCGGAGGGGACCGCGGTGAAGACGGCGCGGGGGCGGGCCATGGACGCGCTGCCCACCCTGCGACCGACCATCGCGGAGTACGAGAGGCTCTGCGACGCGCACGGCCAGGAGCCAGCGGACGTCGCCATGGGGTGGGTGCTCTCCCGTCCGGGCGTGACGTCGACGGTCATCGGCCCCCGGACCTCCAAGCACCTGAGGAGCGCGCTGCGCACCCTGCAGGCGGAACCGGACCCCGCGTTGACGCACGAGTTGGAGCAGCTGTTCCCGCCGGTCGGCAACGGGGGACCCGGCCCCGAGGCCTGGGCCTGGTGAAGCCGCCCACGGGCTTCCGGGTACCGCTCCGCCCGCCAGGGATTCTCCTTATTACAGTTTCACCCGCGATGTGCGAGTAAAATCTCCTATCCGCTTGACGTGCCGGAATAGCCAGGGACGCGCAAGAAGCCCCCCGCCCCGAAGAGGACTCAGCGAAACCCCATGACACAAAGGACAAAGAGGACAGGAGCGACAGCGGTCGCCACAACCTGCGGACCAAGAATCCCGGGCGAGGTGCGCCCCTCGTGAAAAGCCTCGTCCATTTCTCAATCCGCCACAAGTCCGCCATCGTCATGCTGGCGATTACCGCGGTCATTTTCGGACTCGTTTCCGTGAACACCGCCAAGCGCGAGCTGATGCCGTCCATGGAAATGCCCATGGTCATGGTGGACGCTCATTACCCGGGGGCTTCTCCCCAGGCGGTGGAGAAGGAGGTCACCATCCCGCTGGAGCAGGCGATCCGCGAGGTGCCGACCGTCAGCTCCATCAGCTCCAGCTCCTCCGAGGGACACTCGCGGATCACCGCGGAGTTCGAGTTCGGCGAGTCCAGCGCGGAAGTGCTCCGGAGCATCCAGAGGGCGACCGACCAGGCCGCGTCCACCCTGCCGGACGACGTCGAGGCCTTCTCACAGTCCTTCAGCGCCGTGGACATCCCCATCGTCATGCTCGCTGTCAGCGGCGATGAGGACGGGCAGGAACTCGCCCAGCCGCTGGAACACCAGGTCGTCCCCGAGCTGGAAGCCATTCCCGGCGTGCGTTCGGTGACCGTCAACGGGATCAGGGACCAGAGCCTCGCGGTGACGGTGGACCCCGACGCGCTCGACGACGCGGACCTCGACCCCTCGGACGTGCTCTCCTCGCTTGTGGACAACGGCCTCAGCACCCCGGGCGGGCCGATCCAGGAGGACGGAGGCACGTTCAACCTCACCGCGAACTCCTCCCTGAACGCGGTCGAAGAGGTGGAGGACGTCTGGATCACTCCGCAGAGCGCGATCTCGTCCTCCGCCTTCTCCGGGGAGAACGACGTCCCGGACCCGGTCCGGCTCAGTGACGTGGCCGAGGTCGATATGGTCACGGACGCGGAGACCACGCTGACGCGGACCAACGGCGCCCCCAGCCTCGGCGTGATCATCACCAAGACGCCCGAGGGCAACACCATCGAGATCTCCGACGCCGTGCGGGACCAGATCGACGAGTTGGAGTCGTTCCTGGGCGAAGGCGCGCAGATCACGGTGGTCTTCGACCAGGCGCCCCAGATCCTCGACTCCGTCTCCTCGGTGATCGAGGAGGGAGCGCTGGGCATCGCCTTCGCGCTCGTCGTCATCCTGCTCTTCCTGCTGTCCGTCCGCTCGACCGTGGTCGTGGCGGTCTCCATCCCCCTGGCCCTGCTGCTGGCCGTCGGCGGGACGCACCTGATCGGGTACTCCCTGAATCTCGTCACCCTGGGCGCCATCGCGGTCACGGTCGGACGGTTGGTGGACGACTCGATCGTCGTCCTGGAGAACATCAAGCGCCATCTGGCCTCAGGGCAGGACAGACTCCGCGCGGTGCGCGACGGAACGCTGGAGATCACGACGGCCGTGGCCTCCTCCACCGTGGTCACCCTCCTGGTCTTCCTCCCACTGCTGTTCGTCACCGGGATCACCGGTGAGGTCTTCAGGCCCTTCGCGGCGGTCGTGATCCTCGCCCTGATCGCCTCCCTCCTGGTGGCCCTCACCGTCATCCCCGTGCTGGCCCTCTTCCTCCTCAAGCGGGTCCCGCGGCCCTCGGGGGAACCCGGAGCCGAGGGCGCCGAACCGGAGCCCTTCGCCGTACGCCTGACGCCGTTCCAACGCGCCTACCGGGCGATCATCGTCTGGTCCGTGTCGCACCGGGCGCTCACCGTGGCGGCCGGGGTGCTGCTGGTCGCCCTGACCATCGGTATCTCCGTGTCCCCCTGGCTGAAGACCGACTTCATCGGACAGGAGACCTCGAACACCTACCAGGCCGTCCAGGAAATGCCCGCGGAGGCCACTCTGGAAGAGGCCGACGAGGAGGCGGCCAAGGTTGAGGAGCAACTCGCCAGGGCCGCATGGATCGAGTCGTACCAGGTCACGGTAGGAGGGAACACCGTGATCGCCTCGCTGGGCGGGGCCGGTGCCGGAGACACCACCTACAACATCACCACGAACCCCGACGGAGACCAGGAAGCGTACTGGGACCAGCTGGAGGACCTGTTCACGGCGGTGGACACCGAGTACCCCGTCGTCCTGGACGACGGCAGCGGGGACGGCACCACCGGGGTGTCCGTCAACGTCAGCGCACTCGACCCCGAAATCGCCGAGGAGGCGTCGAAACAGGTCGTCGAGGCCCTCGAAGGGATCGACGGCCTGACGAACACGCGCAGCAACACGAGCGAGACCGTCAGGTCCTACGAAGTCGTGGTCGACGGCGAGGAAGCGGCCGAACGGGGTCTGACGGAGGGAGCCGTCGGCCAGGAGGTCTACCAGGCGTTCCAGGGGATCGAGGTCGGCAGCGCCACGATCGACCACGTCACCCGCGACATCTTCCTGTACCTGGACGACGAACCGAGCACCCTGGCCGACGTCGAGGACATCCGGATCGCCACACCCGCAGGCGGGACGGTACGCCTCTCCACCGTCGCGTCCGTTGAGGAGACCACCACTCCGTCCGAGCGCCTCCGGGTCGACAACGTCGCGACCGTCACCGTCACGAGTTCCCCGACCGGCGACGACCTGGGCCAACTGACCGCCCGGATCTCGGACGAGCTTGACGCGCTCGACCTGCCGCGCGGGGTCACGACCGAGATGGGCGGCGTCAGCGCCGAACAGGACGAGGCGTTCGAGCAGATGTTCTACGCCATGATCGCGGCGCTGGCCATCGCCTACATGGTCCTCGTGGTGACCTTCCGCAGCATGGCCCAACCGCTGGTCCTGATGGTGTCGGTGCCCTTCGCGGCGACCGGGTCCATCGGCCTGCTGCTGATCACCGGCATCCCCCTGGGCGTTCCCGCGCTCATCGGTCTGCTGATGCTCATCGGCATCGTCATCACCAACGCCATCGTGCTGATGGACCTGGTCAACCAGTATCGTGCGGGCGGCATGGAGCTCCGCGAGGCGGTCATCGAGGGCTCGATCCACCGGCTCAGGCCGATCGTGATGACCGCGGTGTCCACCATCGCGGCTCTGCTCCCGCTGGCCCTGGAGATGACCAACAGCGCCGGTGCGTTCATGACCCAGCCCCTGGCCGTGGTCACCATCGGCGGGCTGGTCTCCTCGACGGTCCTGACCCTGGTCTTCGTCCCCGTCCTCTACACCATCGTCGAGAACCGCAAGCTTCGGCGGGCGGAGCGACGGGCGACGAAGCCGCAGCGGCGGCAGGCGAAGGCGGAGCGTCAGCAGGAACGACGTGCCGCCAGGACCCGGCGGCGGGAGGAACGTCGATCCGTCAGGGCCGAGGCCTCCGGCACCGGGAAGGAAGGCAGCGACCACACCCCTGAGGGCGACGCCGACTAGGAACGGGTCTCCCGACAGGACGTGTCAACGGCGGAGGGTCCTCGAACGAGGGCTCTCCGCCTCCGTGTGCGGGGAGTCCCGTCGGCACCCGCGGCGCCGGTCCGGGTGCGAGCGGTCGAGTCCCCACGCACCTGCGAGAATGAAGACTTCCTCATGTCCGCTTCATCAGGACGCCGTCTCTCTCGGGGAAGCTCGACCTCATGAGATCACCTCTGGTGCCGCTGGCGGTCGGGGCGCTGACATTCGTCGCCGTCTCGGTCGCCGCCCTGCTGTGGGCGCTGTTCCTGCGCGACCCCGACCCCGGGGTCGCCGCCGAGGTGGTGCTCGGCGAGTCCCCCGAGGCCGCCGCCTCCGCCGACCCCGACGACGGTGTGGTCAGCCCTCCTCCCCCGGTCACCGACCGGGACGGAGAGGGCTCCGAGGATCCCTCGCCCGAGCCCTCACCCAGCCCCTCGCCCGAGCCGCCGACCGGCTTCCCCTTCGACTGTCTCGACGGGGGCTCCGGGCACGAGACCTGGGGCGAGGAGCAGTGGGAGCTCTGGTGGGAGTCCTGCATGAGCGGGCGGTACGAGAACGGGGACGACGACGATGACGACTGACCGTCAGCGGGGGGCGGACGGCTCGGACGGACCGGCCGATCCCGACGCCACCACCGTCAACGTCCCGCCGGGCCGGTCCAGACCCGTGGACCCCGCGTACGACGCACCGCCCCCGGGAGGGTCCCCCTCCTCGGGCGGCACCTCCGTGTTCCCGACCCTCGTGCTGCGCGGCCCCCAGCCCGAACTCCCCCAGCGCCGCCGGGTGCCCGCCCGGCTGCTCATCATGGCGTGGGTGGTCCTGCTCATGGCCGCCGTCCTCGTGCTGGTCAACGTGGTCACGTGGAGCGCGCTGACCGCACGGACCGACGAGCGGGTGGACCGCGCCCTGGACCAGGAGATCGCGGAGTTCCAGGAGTTCGCGGCGGTGGGGGTCGACCCCGGCACCGGAACCGCCTTCACCGACGTCTCCTCCCTCATCCGGGTCCACCTGGAGCGCCAGTTCCCCGAGGACTCCGAGATCCTCTTCGGCTGGGTCGACGAGCCGGAGTCGGACGCGACGGGCGCCGAGGGGTCGGCCTCGCGTGGAACCCGGGGATCGGCCGAGACCGTCACCGGCCGCATCCGGCAGGGGCAGGAGCCCCCGTACGACCTGTCCGCCGACCCCGAGATGGTCGAGGCGGTCCTGGACACCCCCGACGCCCGGGGCGTCCTGGAGACCCCCGCCGGTCCGGTCGAGTGGGAGAAGATCCGCGCGCTGCCCCCGGAGGGCGACGGCGGCCCGGCGGGCTGGTTCGTGATCGGCTACTTCACCGCCCACGACGACGACACCTCCGCCGGGACCATGGGCACCCTCGCCCTGGTCAGCGTGGTCGGACTGCTCGCCGCCGCCACCGCCGCCTGGTGGGTGGCGGGCCGTATCCTCGCCCCCGTCCGGCTGGTCCGGCAGACCGCCGCCCAGATCTCCGAGGAGGACCTCACCCAGCGGATCGAGGTGTCCGGACGGGACGACATCGCGGCGCTGGCCGAGCAGTTCAACAGCATGCTGGACCGGTTGGAGGGCGCCTTCACCGAGCAGCGCAGGTTCGTCGACGACGCCGGGCACGAGCTGCGCACCCCCATCACGATCGTGCGCGGCCACCTGGAGCTCATGGGCGACGACCCCGAGGAGCGCCGCGAGGTGGTCCGGCTGGTCACCGACGAGCTGGACCGGATGGGCCGGATCGTGGAGGACCTGCTGCTGCTCGCCAAGGCCCAGCAGCCCGACTTCGTCCGCGCCGAACCCGTCTCCCTGGCCGAGCTCAGCAGCGACATCGACGCCAAGGTGCGTCAGCTCGGGGACCGCGACTGGCGGCTGGAGTCCCTGGCGGAGGAGACCGTGCGCCTGGACCCCCAGCGCGTCACCCAGGCGATGGTGCAGCTGGCCGCCAACGCCGTACGGCACACCGCCCCCGGGTCCACCCTGCGCACCGGTTCGCGCGTCAGCGGCTCCGAGGTGCGCCTGTGGGTGGCCGACCACGGCCCCGGCATCCCCGCCGTGGAGCACGGCCGCATCTTCGAGCGCTTCTCCCGGGGCGGCCGCACCGAGCGCGGCGACCGGGGCGCCGGGCTGGGCCTGGCCATCGTCCGCGCCATCGCGGAGGCGCACCACGGCCGGGTGGACCTGGTCTCGGCGCCCGGCGCGGGCTCCACCTTCACCCTCGTCATCCCCCTGACCCCCGTTGACGGCCGCGTCGGAAGGGAACACCTGTGAGCCGTGTACTCATCGTCGAGGACGAGGAGCGGATCGCCTCCTTCGTCCAGAAGGGACTGACCGCCAGCGGGTTCACCACCACGGTGGTGGGCACCGGGGCGGAGGCGGTCGACTACGCCGTCACCGGCGGCTTCGACCTCATGCTGCTGGACCTCGGACTCCCGGACACCGACGGGTTCGACGTGCTCCGCAGGGTGCGCGCCCTGGGGGTGGACGTCCCCGTGGTGATCCTGACCGCCCGGGACGGGGTGCGGGACACCGTGACGGGCCTGGAGATCGGCGCGGACGACTACGTCACCAAGCCGTTCCGGTTCGAGGAGCTGCTGGCCAGGGTCCGGCTGCGGATGCGCACGGAGCGCGCCCCGGACCTGACGGTGCTGCACGCGGGCGGGCTCCGCCTGGACCTGCGGACCCGCCGGGTGGCGGTGGGCGAGGACTCGGTGGACCTCACCGCCCGGGAGTTCGCACTGCTGGAACTGCTCATGCGGCACCAGGGGCAGGTGATGACCCGTCAGCAGATGCTGTCGCACGTGTGGGGCTACGACTACGACCCCGGGTCCAACGTGGTGGACGTGTTCGTGCGGGCGCTGCGCCGCAAGGTGGGCCCGGAGCGCATCCTCACGGTGCGGGGCATGGGGTACCGGCTGACCGGCTGAGGTGACCGCCCCGTGGGCCGACCTGCCGAGCTCCTCGGCCGGTCGGCCCTCGTGCGTCCGGGGTTCGGACGCCGGTGCGTGAACCCCGGGCGAACATGAGGGTTCCCTCATGCGGCGCTCATGATCGCCTCACCGGGGCTGCCCACTATGGTCGACATGTTCTGGTTCGCACTTGCGGTCGACCTGACCGCGATCACGTTGTTGTCCTACGTCCTCTACTTCCGCAGGCACGGCCGGCGGGACCTGGTGCTCGCCTACGTGGCGCTCAACGTCGGTATCTTCGCGGTCGTGTCGATGCTGGCCCAGCAGGAGGTCGGCCTGGCGGTCGGCTTCGGACTGTTCGGCGTACTGTCGATCCTGCGCCTGCGCTCCGACCTCATCAGCCAGGGGGAGATCGGCTACTACTTCATCGCGATCGCCCTCGGCCTGGTGAACGCGGTGGCCGCTCCGGCGCCGTGGCTGCTGCTCGGCCTGAACGCGCTCCTGCTGTCCTCCCTGTACGTGGCCGGGCACCCGAAGCTGCTGGCCCGCACCCAGCGCCGGGTCATGACCCTGGACGTGGTGCACGAGGACCCGTTGGCGCTCCGACAGGACCTGGAGCGGCGGCTGCGCGGCCGGGTGCGGCACGTGGACGTCACCGAGGTGGACTACGTACGCGACCTCATGGTGGTGGACGTGCGCTTCCAGGAACCGAAGCCGACCGAGGTCCCGGGGCGTCCCGCCGGACGCCGCCAGCCGCTGGCCTCCATGCGGGGTGGACGTTGAGACTCCCCTCCCCCGCCCCCACCCTCTCCCCCGCCGCGGCGCCGCCCGGGCTGGACCGGCTGCACCCGGTCTCCCTGGCCGAGATCAACGAGCGCGCCGCCCTCGTCACCCGCACCTGCCGCAAGTACCTGCTCCCCGCCGACCTGGTGCCCGCCCTGTTCGACGGCGCCGAGAGCGCCTTCGGGGTGCTGGAGATCGACGGCCGGACGTCGTTCCTGTACTCGTCCACCTACCTGGACACCCCGGAGCTGCGGACCTTCCACGACCACCGGCAGGGGCGGCGGCTGCGCTACAAGGTGCGCACCCGCTCCTACGTGGACACCGGAACGACGATGTTCGAGGTGAAGCTGAAGGGGGCGCGCGGGATCACCGACAAGGTGCGCGTCGAACTGCCCCCGGGCTCCCCCGTGGACCGCCTGACCTGGCGGACCCGCGACTTCCTCGACCGGTCGCTGACCCGTTGTCGCCTCTCTCCGCCGGACGTCCTGCTGCCCTCGGCGGTGACCGACTACCGGCGGACCACCGTCGTGGCCCTGTCCGGCGAGGAGCGGGTGACGATCGACCACGACCTGGTGGGCTACCGGGGCGACTGGGAGGTGCGGATGCGCCCGAACGTGGTGCTCCTGGAGGTCAAGACCCGGGGCGGGCTGACCGCGACGGAGCGGCGACTGCACGCGCTCGGGGTGCGGGAGGCCCGGTTCAGCAAGTACGCCGCCGCGCTGGCCGCCCTCGAACCTGACCTGCGCGGGAACCGCTGGCACCGGGCGATGGGCCACTGCATGGACCACCCCGCCCCCGTGCGGCGCCCGGAGAGGGCGTTGGCGGGCGACTGACCGACCGGTGCCGGGTGTTTCACGTGAAACATCCGGCACCCGCTTCGTGACCGCCCCGACCGGTCGCGCGGAGCGGCCGCCGCCCCGTAACCGGTCGGGGCGGCGGCCTTGTTCCCGCGGGCCCTCTCCCGCTACAAGAGGGAGTCCGCGGCACCACAATGGTGACACCCGGTCCCCCGCAGGTCCAGACCGGCAGGGGTTCCACTCTTTCCGGAGGGGCGGTTCCGGACCGCGCCCGGTCAGTCGGCGGGACGCAGGTCCAGACGCCGGAGCAGTTGGGCGTTGAGCGCCACGATGATCGTGGACAGGCTCATCAGCACGGCGCCCACCGCCGGGGCGAGCACGATGCCGACCGGGGCCAGCACCCCGGCGGCCAGCGGAACCGCCGCGACGTTGTACCCGGCGGCCCAGACCAGGTTCTGGACCATCTTCCGGTAGCCCGCCCGGGACAGCCTCCGGACCGACACCACACCGCGCGGGTCGTCGGAGGCCAGCACCACCCCGGCGGACTCGATGGCCACGTCGGTCCCGGCGCCGATCGCGACACCCACGTCCGCCCGGGCCAGGGCGGGGGCGTCGTTCACCCCGTCACCGACCATGGCGACCCGGTGGCCCCGTTCCTGGAGGTCGCGGACCACCGCGTCCTTCTGGTCCGGCAGCACCTGCGCGAACACCTCGTCCAGGCCGAGTTCGGTGGCGACGGCGTCGGCGACGTTGCGGGCGTCACCGGTCACCATCGCCACGCGCACCCCCTGCTCCTGGAGCTGGCGGACGGCCGACGCGGACTCGGGGCGGACCTCGTCGGCCAGGGAGATCGCCCCGACCACGGACCCGTCGACCACGAGGTGCAGGACGGTGGCACCCCGGTCACGCCAGAACCCGGTGCGTTCGACCAGTTCAGTGGGTTCCGTGACGCCCAGGGAGTCCAGGAGCGCGGGCCCGCCCACATGGGCCTCGGCACCGTCCACGACCGCCCGGACGCCGTGTCCGGTCAGCGAGCGGAAGTCCGTGGCCTCGGGCACCGGCCCCCGCTCCCGGGCGGCCCGGACGATCGCCCTGGCCAGCGGGTGCTCGGAGTCGGCCTCGACCGCCCCGGCCAGGGCCAGGACCCGTTCGTCGGTCCACCCGTCGACGGCCGCGGAGTCACCGACCGCCGGGGCTCCCCTGGTCAGGGTTCCGGTCTTGTCGAAGAGCACCGTGTCCACGAGCCGGGTCCGCTCCAGCGACAGCCGGTCCTTGACCAGGATGCCGTTGCGCGCCGACAGGGTCGTGGAGATCGCGATGACCAGCGGGATGGCCAGCCCCAGCGCGTGGGGGCAGGCGATGACCAGCACCGTGACGGTCCGTTCGACGGCCTGGCTGCCCTCCCCGAGGACCAGACCCCACACGGCCGCGGTGACCACGGCCGCGGCGAGGGCGAACCAGAACAGCAGCGCGGCCGCGCGGTCGGCCAGCGCCTGTGAGCGCGACTTCGACTCCTGGGCCTCGCTGACCAGGCGTTGGATGCCCGCGAGGGTGGTGTCGTCACCGACCGCGTCCACGCGGACCCGCAGGGCGGAGTCGGTGGCGACCGTCCCGGCGACCACCCGGTCGTCCTCGGCACGGGTGACGGTGCGGGACTCCCCGGTGATCATGGACTCGTCGACGGCGGCGGACCCCTGGACGACGGTGCCGTCGGCGGGGACCCGGCCGCCGGAGCGGACCAGGACGGTGTCGCCCGTGCGCAGTTCGGCGGCGGGGACCTCCTCGATCCCGCCGTCGGGACCGACCCGTTCGGCGCGGTCCGGCAGCAGGGCGGCCAGGGCCTCCAACGCCCCGGAGGCCTGCCCCAGGGCGCGCATCTCCAGCCAGTGGCCGAGGAGCATCACCACGACCAGCAGGACCAGCTCCCACCAGAAGTCGAGCTCCATGCCGACCACCCCGAAGGTGGAGAGCAGGCTCGCGACGAAGGCGACGGAGATCGCCATCGCGACCAGGGTCATCATCCCGGGCCTGCGTTCGCGCAGCTCACCGGGGACGCCGGCGAGGAACGGCCAGCCGCCGTAGAGGAAGACCACGGTGCCCAGGAGCGGGGGCACCCAGGTGAGGGCCTGGGGGACGTCGTAGCCGAGCCACCCGGAGATCATGTGGCTGGTGAACACCACGGGCACGCTCAGGAGCAGGCTCCACCAGAACCGGGTGCGGAACATCGCCGCGTGGTCCCCGTGACCGCCATGGCCTCCGTGACCGTTGTGGCCGCCCTGGTCCCCGTGGTCGGCGTGCCCCTCGTGCGCGCGGCCGTCGTCGTCACCGTGTTGATGCGTCGTCATGTCGACCCCTCTCTGCTCCGACCCTGCACGCCCGGGGCCTCCCGACCACGGACGTCCGCGTTGTTCGCGCGTCTCCCATGACACATATACCCCTACGGGGTATTCCGAACCGGGTCCGAACGCGAAGAACACCCGCCGAGCGTCTCGACGGGTGTTCTTCCGGGGGCTGGTCCCAGGAGGCGGTCTCGCCCCAGGAGGCGGTCTCGGTCCAGGAGGCGGTCTGGTCGCGCCCTAGGAGGCGGTCTCGGTCTCCCTGCCGTACCAGGGCCACCACTGCACGGTGTGGCCGTGCGGGATCATCCGGTCCAGGCGGATCGTGAGCCTGAGCGCGAACCCGCCCGCGATCATCCCGGCCAGCAGGTCCGTGAACCAGTGGAAGTGCAGGTAGATCGAGACGGTCGACTGGAGGAGCGCGATGCCCACGATGCAGTAGGCCAACCGCCGGATGATGTGGGGCCGCGCGGCGCCGAACCGGATGATGAGGAACAGCACCAGACCGTAGATGAGGATCGCGTTGGCCCCGTGCCCGGAGGGGAAGGCGACGTTGCCCGCCCCCGCGAAGAAGTCCGGGTCGTAGTACTTGGCGTGGCCCCGGTTGAACAGCAGCTTCATCACGGAGACCAGGGACATCATCCCGAAGACGCCGCCCGCCCCCAGGATGATCGGCCGCCAGCTGCGGTGCCAGTAGGCCAGCTGGAGCGTGGTGACGCCCAGGACCGGCAGCGCCACGTAACGGGAGGCCACGTTGTCCGGCCAGAAGATCATCGGCTCGCGCAGCGTGTCCCAGTAGGGCCGGGGGAGTTCGTTGAGGAGGTTGTCGACCGGATGCAGCGGTCCCGCGGCCAGCATCGTCATGACGATGAGGGCCACGAAGAGCATGATCGCGATGCGGTCGGAGGCCAGCCCCCACGCGATCTCGCTCACACTCGGCCACCTGACCGCGCGCACGACGGGCGGCCCCGGCGCGAGCTCCTTGCTCGGCACCACGGGGATCGGGCCGCTGTAGGGTCCGGGTTCCGGCTTGCGCCGCTCCGGTTCGTGTGGCGTTGTCAACTGTCTGGACCACGCGTGCCGGGTCCGCGAAGATTGCGTCATGTGCTCAGTGCTGTCTCACACGTCGTGGGCTTGCCTGTGGCACTGCTTGAGGCGTGGGGGACGGGCTAGCCGCGGTTGTTGGGACTGATCCTGACGTGCCCGGGGGCCGACACGGAGTGTGGTGACGTACCGGGGGCATACCCCTTACACCCCGTTCGACGGTCGAACCTTCGGACTGGTTCACGGTGGTCGTGACCGGCCGCCGGCAGGCTCGACGTCCAGGGAACGGAACTGGTCGACAGTGGCGTCTGTGTGGGCGCTCGTTACCGCGATTGCTTCGGTCAGCGCAGGTCAGGGCGCTCTCGTCGGGCCATCACCGTGACGTGGGTAACTCTCCGTACGGCTTTGGGTGGATATTGCCAACACGCGAGCCTACCCGGACAGTCGCCCTCATTGGTGGGTTCCCGGGTCAAGTGTGACCCTTCCACCTCGGACTTTGCCGGAAGCCCACGTCGACGACCGGCGCGCTTCACCCGCACGCGACCGGTTCGTGAGGGTTCCGTTAGCGCTTCGAGGCCGACCGTCCGGCGGACACGTGCGCGTGTGGCACCCTTCAAGGAGCTTGTCAGACGCTGGAGTGTGTCGGCACGTGTGCTGGTCGCGCACGGGTCGGAAGACGGAAGGGCCCTGGATGGTCGACCTCCCACAGTTGCCGGAGGACCCCTCGAAGCTGGCCCGTGAGCCGCTGAGGGAACAGATCCGGCAGGTACTGGTCGAGGGTCTGCTGTCCGGACGCTGGCAGCCCGGAGAGCGCATCGTGGAACGCCGGATCGCCACGGAGCTGAAGGTCAGCCAGGCACCGGTCCGTGAGGCGCTCCGCGAGCTGGAGACGCTGCGGCTCATCGAGACCGTGCCGAACAAGGGGGCCCGGGTCAGGGCCTTCGGAGTCCAGGACATGGCGGAGATCTACCCCGTCCGCGCCGGTCTAGAGCTGGTCGCCGCACAGTTGGCCGCGCCGCGCCTCGCGGAGGACCCCTCCGTCCTGGAACGCGAGGTGGAGGCGCTCCAGCGCGCCACCGCCGAGGGGAACGTCACGGAGCAGATCCGGCACAGCGTGGAGTTCCACCGCGAGGTCGTGCGGGCGGCGGACAACAGCGTGCTGCTGCACACCTGGGAGTCCCTGGGCGTCGAGGTGTGGACGGCGCTGTCGGTGCGCTGGCTCAACATGGAGCTGCACGCCAAGGCCGCCGACCACGCGCAGATCACGCGGGCCTTCCGCGAGGGCGACCCCGCCGTCGGACAGATGCTCAGCGACCACGTCATGAACTACGTCGAGGCGGCGCTGCGGACCCACGAGGGCAGTCGCTAGCCGCGTTCCGCCACCGGGTGCGGGGTTTCACCGCCCCGCCCCCTTCCTTCCCACCTGGGCGGCTCCTGCGACCACCTGGTGGTTTGCACCAAACTTCGGGTTTCTGGCTTAAAGTTGTATTGATCGATCATCGATCAGACCGTAGAGTGTGCGCGACGCACGTCACATCACACACGCGCGTGCCCCCTGGTGGCACGGGGTTGTTCATCCGGCCGGTGAACGAACTCGGCCGACCTCCCGGCGGATGCTTACCGCACCCCAGACCGGGAAGCAATGCCGTCAAGGGTCGCGGCGCGACAACTGCACACGCGACCCGATTCGCTTCGCGTCCGCACCCGGGCCCCGCCAGGCCCGACCGGACGCGCCCCGCAACAGCCACAGTGTCGCCGCCGATGAGCCCGGCGGCGGCACGCGCCGGGACCACGCCTGACAGCGGGGTCCGGGCGGGCCGCGTCTCCGACCCACAGGACGGAGTCGCGCGGCCTCCGCGCACGTAGAAAGGCACACCATGGCTGACACGGCCAAGCCGAAGGGCGGCACCGCCCGGGCCTCCGCGTCCCGACGCCGGACCCGGAAGGACTCCGGCATCGGCAACGAGAAGCCGGAGACCCTCCTCGACTACTACCGCCAGATGCTCTTCATCCGACGCTTCGAGGAGCGCACCGGACAGGCCTACACCCAGGCCCGCGTCGGCGGTTACTGCCACCTCAACCTCGGCGAGGAAGCCACCGTCGTCGGTCTGATGACCGCCCTCCAGGAGCGCGACTACCTGTTCACGAACTACCGTGACCACGGGTACGCGATCGGCAAGGGCATGGACCCCAAGCGGGTCATGGCCGAGCTCTACGGACGCGTCGACGGCGTGTCCAAGGGCTGGGGCGGCTCCATGCACATGTACGACACCGAGACCCGCATGCTCGGCGGCTACGGCATCGTCGGCGGTCAGCTCCCCCTGGCCACCGGTGCGGCGCTCGCCGTCACCTACCGCGGCGGCGACGAGGTCGTCATGTGCCAGATGGGCGACGGCACCACCAACATCGGCGCCTGGCACGAGTCCCTCAACATCGCCAAGCTGTGGAACCTGCCGGTCGTCTTCGTGGTGATCAACAACTTCACCGGCATGGGCACCACCGTGGAGATGTCCTCCGCCGAGCCCGAGCTGTACAAGCGCGGCGCCGCCTTCCGCATCGAGGGTGAGCGCGTCGACGGTCGTGACGTCCTGGCCGTCCGCGACACCGCCACCCGCCTGGTCGAGCGCGCCCGCGAGGAGCAGACCCCGTTCCTGCTGGAGGCCTGGAGCTACCGGCAGAAGGGCCACTCCGTCGTGGACCCGGCCAAGTACCGCACCGACGAGCAGCGCGAGTCGGCCCGCGCCGAGGAGAACGACCCGATCGTGATCTTCGACGCCCAGCTGGCCAAGGCCGGGATCCTCACCGACGACCTGCGCGACGAGATCGCCGCCTCGGTCAAGGCCGAGGTCACGGAGGCCGCCGACTTCGCGGAGAACAGCCCGAAGCCGGACGTGTCCACGCTCTTCGACTACACCTACGCCACCCCGGTGCCGAACGAGTCGCGGCGTATGCCCGCCGACCCGGTGTTCGCGGAATAGGAAGGAACCACTCACATGTCCGTGATCACCTATCGCCAGGCCCTGCGCGACACCCTGCGCGCCGAGATGGTGCGTGACGAGAACGTCCTCGTGATCGGCGAGGAGATCGGCGTCTTCGAGGGCTCCTACAAGATCACCGAGGGGCTCCTCAAGGAGTTCGGCCCCCGCCGGGTCAAGGACACCCCCATCGCGGAGGAGGGCTTCGTCGGCGCCGCCGTCGGCGCCGCCATGCTGGGCCTGCGCCCGGTCGTGGAGCTCATGACGATCAACTTCTCGCTGATCGCCATCGACCAGATCATCAACCACGCCGCCAAGATCTACGGGATGTTCGGCGGCCAGACCAGCGTCCCCCTGGTCATCCGCACCCCCGGTGGCGGCGGTCAGCAGCTCGGCGCGACGCACTCGCAGAACATCGAGCTGTTCTACTCCTTCATCCCCGGCCTCAAGGTGATGGCTCCCAGCACCCCGGCCGAGGCCTCCTCGATGCTGCGCGCCGCGATCCGCGACGACGACCCGGTGCTGTTCCTGGAGAACCTGGGCCTGTACAACTCCAAGGGTGAGGTGCCCGAGGACTACGCGGAGCCGGAGAACGACAACGTCGCCACCATCGGCCGTGCCGCCGTGACCCGCGAGGGCAGCGACATCACGCTGATCGGCTACTCCCGGATGGCCATGGTCGCCACCCAGGTGGCCGAGAAGCTGGCCGAGGAGGACATCAGCGTCGAGGTCGTGAACCTGCGCAGCCTGCGTCCCCTCGACCGGCAGACCTTCGTGGACTCGGTGAAGAAGACCGGTGCCGCGGTGATCTGCGAGGACGACTGGCTCACCTACGGCATCGGCGCGGAGATCGCCGCGTCGATCCAGGAGGGGGCCTTCGACTACCTGGACGCCCCGGTGCGCCGGGTGGCCATGGCCGAGGTTCCCATGCCGTACGCCAAGCCGCTGGAGACCGCCGCCCTGCCGTCGGTCGAGTCGATCAGCACCGCGATCAAGGAAACCCTGAGCGCCGTCGGCAAACGGGTCGGGTAGAGGGAGTAGTCAATGAGCGAGATCCACATGCCCCGCCTCTCCGACACCATGGAGGAGGGCGTCATCTCCACCTGGGTCAAGAAGGTGGGGGACAAGGTCGCCTCCGGTGACGTGCTGGTCGAGATCGAGACCGACAAGGCCGTCATGGAGTTCGAGGCCTACGAGGACGGTTTCCTCGTCAAGCAGAACTTCTCCGAGGGCGACACCGTGCCCATCGGTGAGGTCATCGGTTTCATCGCGGACTCCCCGGACGCGGTGCCCGAGGAGGCGGCCGCGCCCGCCGCCCCGGCCACCGAGGCCCCCAAGGAGGAGCCGAAGGAGGAGGAGCAGGCCGCCGCCGCGCCCGCCCCCGCCGCCGACGAGCCCGCCGGTGAGCGTCCCCGGACCTCCCCCCTGGCCCGCAGGCTGGCCAAGGAGTACGGCCTGGACATCACGAAGATCCAGGGTTCCGGTCCCAAGGGCCGGATCGTGCGCGCCGACATCGAGGCCGCCAAGGACGGTGCCGCCGCCCAGGAGGCCCCGGCCGCCCCCGCGCCGAGCGCCCCCGCGCCCGCCGCCCAGGCCGCCCCGACCCAGGACGACGTCCGGGGCTCCGAGGAGGTCAGGACGAGCAACGTGCGCAAGGTGATCGCGCGCCGTCTGACCGAGAGCAAGCAGACGGTCCCGCACTTCTACCTGCGCCGCTCGATCGACGCCGAGGCCCTCAAGGCCTTCCGGGGACAGATCAACGAGCAGCTGTCCAGCACGGGCGTGAAGGTCAGCTTCAACGACCTGATCGTGAAGGCCTGCGCCACCGCGCTCAAGCTGCACCCGGAGGTCAACACCTCCTGGGTCAACGACACCCTGGTCCAGCACCACCGGACCAACGTCGGCGTGGCCGTCGCCGTGGACGCCGGGCTGGTCGTGCCGGTGCTGCACGACACCGACAAGGCGACCCTGTCCGAGATCTCCACGCGCACGCGTGAGCTCGCGGGCAAGGCCCGGGACAACAAGCTGAAGCCGCAGGAGATGAGCGGCGGTACCTTCAGCGTGTCCAACCTGGGCATGTTCGGTATCGACAGCTTCTCCGCCGTGATCAACCCGCCGGAGGCCGCCATCCTCGCGGTCGGCGCCATGCGCCCGGAGGCCGTGGTCGTGGACGGTGAGGTGGCGGTGCGCAACCGCATCGCCCTGGAGCTGTCCGTGGACCACCGCGCGGTCGACGGGGCCGTGGGCGCCGCCTTCCTCAAGGAGCTCGCGGAGATCCTGGAAGAGCCCATGCGGATCATCCTGTAGCACCCCCGTACGCGACGCCCCGGCCCGAGTCCCCGGCCGGGGCGTCCGTCGTTCCCGCGACGTGTCCGGGAACCCCTGGTCCACGCGCGTCCGGGGGTGACGCGGTAGCGTCCGCTGCATGGCTCATGTACTGCACCTGACCGAACTCTCACGCTGGCGCGCCGACGGTGACGTCGAGGCCGACTCCCTGGGCGCCGAGGGGTTCCTGCACGCGTCGCCCGACGAGGCCACCATGCTGGCGGTGGCCGACGCCTTCTACTCCGCCCCGGAGGAGGCGCTGGTCGTGCTGGTGGTGGACACGGAGAAGGTGGGCGCCGAGGTGCGGTGGGAGGCGGCCGCGCCCGTCCCGCCGCCCGGCGTCGGCGCGGACGTGCTCTTCCCCCATGTGTACGGGCCGATCCCCCGCTCGGCGGTGACCGGGCTGCGCCGTCTGGTCCGGAGCCCGGAGGGGCGGTACGCGGCCCTGGAGACGGTGATGGAGCCCGGCCCCTGCTTCCAGGGCTGATCCCGTCGACAAGTCGACAGGGAAACTTGTCCACAGGCTGTGGACGACGCGAAGGGGCCCCGGGATCACCCGGGGCCCCTTCGCGTGCGGTCAGGCGTGGCCGAGGCCGGTCTGGTCGGGTGGGATGTTGCTGTGCTGCCCGATGCTGCCCGGGACGGTGTGCCGGGCCTTGCCCTTGTCGATGCCCAGGAAGCGGTTGAGGTGCCCCTTCTTGCCGACCACGAACCAGGCGACCGCGCCGAACAGCGGGATCCACAGGATGAAGAGGATCCACAGGAGCTTGCCCCCGCCGGTGGTGTCGCCGTTGGCCAGGGTCGAGATGACGGCGGTGATCACCAGCACGGCGACGGCGAGGAACACGAGGAGGAAGAGGACACCGGTGATGCCGCTCATCCAGGCGAAGGTGCGTTCGCCGCTGTCCATCTGCGACAGGCTCACTCGATCAGCGAGCTCCGACAGGTTCGTGATCATGACTCCCCCAAGCAAGAAGTGACTCCCTGGTCACATAGCGTAGTATTTGGTGGCGATCAGTCACGCGCATTCCGACGCTTTCGGGCGTTTCCTCGCATCTGCCAACGCACCTCCGAATCCGTGGTTCCGCAGGGCTTCCGGACGACTACTTTCCGGTAGCGCCCCCCGCCGGGCTTTCCCACTGCTTTACTGGAACCATGGGCGAGCTTCGGCGAACTGGCAGGTCCACTCCCTCCCTCCGGCCCGCGGTCGGCACCGGCGACGGTGACCGCACGGCCACCCGTGACCACCGATCCGCGCGTCCGGCCAGAGCCACCCCTCCGAGCAGGGGCGCGGCAGAGGACGGGTGAGCGGTGTCCAGGCAACCCCGGTATCTGTGGCTGGCCGAACAGCTCCGCGAACCGATCCTCAACGGCGAGATCACCCCGGGCACCCGTCTCCCGTCACGCACCCGCCTGGCCCGGTCCTACCGGGTCAGCGAACAGATCTCCCGCACAGCTCTGCGCCTCCTGGTCACCGAGGGGCTGGTCGAGGCCAGGCCCGGCTCCGGGTACTTCGTGCGGACCGTCCCGGAGACCTTCCGGCTCTCCCGGACCGACGCCACCTCCGGCTCCGGCCTGGGGCAACTCAGCCGTGAACGGGTCAGCACCGAGCAGGAGCGGTGCACCGCCCCGCTGAGCACCCGGCTCCGCCTGCGCGACGGCGACCCGGTGTACCGCACCACCTCGCGGGGGCTCTCCTCCGACCGTCCGGTCACCCTGCACCGGTCCTGGGAACCGGCCATCCTCACCGCCGGGACCCTGCGCACACCCTTCGACGCCACCGAGACCGGCACCCTGGAACGGTTGGGCGCCGCCGGGTTCCCCGTGGACCGGGTCGTGGAGGAGGTGGGGGTCCGCGCGCTGCGCGACTCCGAGGCCGCCCTCCTGGACTCCGCCCCCGGGGTGCCGGTCCTGGTCGTCGAACGCACCCACTACTGCGGCGACCGCCCGGTCGAGACCTCCGACCTCATCGGCTCGGTCGAGCAGTGTCGACTTCTCTACAAGTTGTCACTGGCCCGGCCCCGGGGCCGCCGGTAGGCACGCCGAAGGGCGGTGGCCCGTTCCGCGGGGGAACGGGCCACCGCCCTTCGGTGACGGCTCAGGCCTGGGTGAACTCCTTGGCGACGACCTCGGCGATCTGCGCCGTGTTCAGCGCCGCGCCCTTGCGCAGGTTGTCCCCGCACAGGAAGAGGTCGAGCGACTTCGGGTCGTCGATCGACTGCCGGATGCGGCCGACCCAGGTCGGGTCGGTGCCCACGACGTCGTTCGGGGTCGGGAACTCGCCCTTGGCGGGGTCGTCCACGACCTTGACACCCTCGGCGCCGGCCAGCAGCTTGCGGGCGTCGTCGGCGGCGACCTCACTGTCGAAGGTCGCGTGGACCACCAGCGAGTGCGTGGTGATGACCGGGACGCGCACGCAGGTCGCGGAGACCTTCAGGTCCGGCAGCCCCAGGATCTTGCGGGACTCGTTGCGGACCTTCAGCTCCTCGGAGGACCAGCCGTCGTCCTTGAGCGAACCCGCCCACGGCACGACGTTGTAGGCCAGCGGCGCCGGGAAGGGGCCGAGCTCGTCGACGGCCGAGCGCATGTCGCCCGAGCTGTCACCGAGGGTGCGGTCCCCGCCGGCCTTGGCCATCTGGTCGCGCAGGACGTCGATGCCCTCCTGGCCGGCGCCGGAGGCGGCCTGGTAGGAGGAGACCACGAGCTCCTTGACGCCGTAGGTCCGGTGCAGCGCACCGATCGCCACGATCATCGAGAGGGTGGTGCAGTTCGGGTTCGAGATGATGCCGCGCGGACGGTTGCGCACCTGGTCCGCGTTGACCTCGGGAACCACCAGCGGGACGTCGGAGTCCAGGCGGAAGGCGCCGGAGTTGTCGACGGCCACCGCGCCGCGGGCCGCGGCGATCGGCGCCCACTCCTTGGACACCTCGTCCGGCACGTCGAACATGGCGACGTCCACGCCGTCGAAGACCTCGGGGGCCAGCGCCTGCACCACGACGTCCTCGCCGCGCACGCTCAGGACCTTGCCCGCGCTGCGCGCCGAGGCGACCAGCCGGATCTCGCCCCACACGTTCTCACGCTGGGTGAGGATGTCGAGCATGACGGTGCCGACGGCGCCGGTGGCACCGACGATGGCCAGGGTGGGAAGACGGTTGCTCATCGGCCGGTACCTCCGTAGACGACAGCCTCGACCTGGTCGGCGTCGAGCTGGAACTCGCTGTGCGCGGCCTGGACCGCCGCGTCGACCTGGTCCTCCTCGACGATGACCGAGATGCGGATCTCCGAGGTGGAGATCATCTCGACGTTGGTGCCGGAGGAGGCGATCGCGTCGAAGAACCGCGCGGTGACGCCCGGGTACGAGCGCATGCCCGCACCGATCAGGGAGACCTTGCCGATCTTGTCGTCGTAGCGCAGGGAGTCGTAGCCGACCTGCTCCTGGACCTTCTTCAGGGCGCCGACCGCCTCCTTGCCGAAGTCCTTGGGGACGGTGAACGAGATGTCCGTGCGGGAGGTGGAGACCGCCGACACGTTCTGCACGATCATGTCGATGTTGATCTCGGCGTCCGCGAGCGACTTGAAGATCGTCGCGGCCTCACCGACCTTGTCGGGGACGCCGACGACGGTGATCTTGGCTTCGCTCCGGTCGTGGGAGACCCCGGAGATGATCGGCTGTTCCATGCCTTCGCTTTCCTCGACTTCCGAAACGATCCACGTTCCGGGCTTCTGGCTGAACGACGAACGGACGTGCAGGGGAATGTTGTACTGGCGCGCGTACTCGACGCAGCGCAGGTGCAGGATCTTCGTGCCGCTGGCGGCCATCTCCAGCATCTCCTCGTAGGAGATCTGCGGGATGCGCTGCGCGGAGGGAACGACGCGCGGGTCGGCGGTGAACACGCCGTCCACGTCGCTGTAGATCTCGCAGGCGTCGGCGTTCAGCGCGCCGGCGAGAGCGACGGCGGTGGTGTCGGAACCGCCACGGCCCAGGGAGGTGATGTCCTTGGTGTCCTGGGAGACGCCCTGGAAACCGGCCACGATGCAGATCGAGCCCTCACCGATGGCCTCCTGGATACGGCCCGGGGTCACGTCGATGATCTTGGCGTTGCCGTGCAACGACGTGGTGATGACCCCGGCCTGGGAGCCGGTGAAGGATCGGGCCTCGTAGCCCAGGTTCTCGATGGCCATCGCCACGAGGGCCATCGACATGCGCTCACCCGCGGTGACGAGCATGTCGAGCTCGCGGGCGGGGGGCATCGGGGAGACCTGTTCGGCCAGGTCCAGCAGTTCGTCGGTCGTGTCGCCCATGGCCGAGACCACGACCACGACGTCATGTCCCGCCTTTTTCTGAGCCACGATCCTTTGGGCTACTCGCTTGATGGCTTCCGCGTCAGCCACGGAAGACCCACCGTACTTCTGCACGATTAGGGCCACGATCGATGCTCCTGAGGAGTTGGGATCAAGACAATTAACAATGAAGTGTAGCCAGCGACGACCAAGGCACCCCTTCCGACCTGCGGAGGGGAGGGCGTGGCGTCTTGACACACCGGCGTTCGGGCTACCCGCCAGAGCGGAGGTTACTCATATTTCGGGCCGATTACGGCGAAGTGTGAGCTAGAACTCCAGGCTGCGGCGGCCCTCGAAGGCGCGCCCCAGAGTGACCTCGTCGGCGTACTCGAGGTCGCCGCCGACGGGGAGCCCGCTGGCGAGCCGGGTGACTTTCAGGCCCATGGGTTTGACCAGCCGCGCCAGGTAGGTCGCGGTGGCCTCCCCTTCCAGGTTCGGGTCGGTCGCCAGGATCAGCTCGGTGATCTGACCGTCGGCCAGGCGGGTCATGAGCTCCTTGACCCGGAGGTCGTCGGGGCCCACGCCCTCGATGGGGCTGATGGCGCCCCCGAGCACGTGGTAGCGCCCGCGGAACTCGCGGGTGCGTTCGATGGCGACGACGTCCTTGGACTCCTCGACGACGCAGATGACGGCGGCGTCGCGGCGGGCGTCACGGCAGATACGGCACTCGGTCTCCTCTGCGACGTTGCCGCAGATCGAGCAGAAGCGAACCCGCTCCTTGACCTCGACGAGTGCGTTGACCAGGCGTTTGACATCCGCGTGTTCCGCGGACAGCAGGTGGAAGGCGATGCGTTGCGCGCTCTTCGGACCGACGCCGGGCAGTCGCCCCAGCTCGTCGATCAGACTCTGAACCGCGCCCTCGTACATGCCTACCCACTCGGTCGGAACCGGGCAGGGGCCCGGCGGGGCCACTCCTGCCCCTCCCCCCACCGTATCGGGGGGCGGTGACCTCTCGCGCCCGTCTCCCGACCGCGTCGTGGAAAAGCCGCCGGGGTCCGTCGCCGCTCCCGTGCCGACTGGCGGTACCGGAGCGGCGACGCGGCGACCGTGAGGGGCTCCGGGGAGCCCGCGCGGGGTCCCCGGAGGGCACCGGGAAGGTGCCCCGGGCGGCTAGAAGCCGGGGAGGCCGGGCATGCCGCCGGGCATCCCGCCGCCGCCCAGGCCCTCGGCCAGCGGGCCCATCTTCTCCTGCTGGAGGCGCTCGACCTGGGCCTCCGCGTCACGGATGGCCGCCAGGACCAGGTCCGCCACGGTCTGCGCGGTCTCCTCCGCGTCGGTGGGGTCCACGGCCTTGGGGTCGACGGTGATGTCCTCGACCTGACCGCGCCCGCTCAGCTTGACCTTGACCAGGCCGCCGCCGGAGGTGCCCACGACCTCGGCCTCCTCCAGGGCCTGCTGGGCCTGTGCCAGCTGCTGCTGCATCTGCTGGGCCTGCTGGAGCAGGGCCTGCATGTCCATTCCGCCAGGGTTCACGGCCGTCTCCTCGCCACACACGTGGTGCTGTTCATAGCTTCGTGTCACTTGCCTGTGAGGGTAACCGGTCCGACCGGGGCGCCCCGGCCGCGCGCACCGGCGTCCCGGTCACGCGCGGCGGCCCGGGGGCCGTTCGCCCGGACGTCGGGCGGGGAGACGCGGGCGTTCTCGATCACCTGGTCCAGGGCCTCGCGGGTGCGTTCCAGCCCCCGGATCGCCCCGGTGACCCGGTCGCGTTCGAGCCTGAGCCAGTCGAGCAGGTCCGGGGCGGGTTCGCCGCGTTCCCGCGCGTACACGCAGGGCAGCAGATCACGGATGACCTCGGTGGAGAGTCCGGCCCCGAGCAGGCACCGGACGCGGTCCACCCGCTCCACGGCCTCCTCGCCGTACTCGCGGTGCCCGCCCACGGTGCGTGTGGAGGCGAGCAGACCCCGCTCCTCGTAGTAGCGCAGCGAACGGGGGCTCACCCCGCTCCGCGCGGACAGCTCTCCGATGCGCACGGGCGCCTCCCGTCTTCTCCTGTGACCCTGGCCACGAACGCTTGAACCTCACACGGGTGTCAGATTCTACGCTCCTCACATGAACACCGCGAAGACCCACGGCAACCCGCTCCTCGACACCTACGAACTCGGGTCGCTGCACCTGCCCAACCGGGTGGTCATGGCCCCGATGACCCGCCTGCGCGCCGACCAGGACGGTGTGCCCGGCGAGCTCATGGCCACCTACTACGCCCAGCGCGCCAGCGCGGGCCTGATCGTCTCCGAGGGGATCTCGCCCAGCGTCGACGGGCAGCAGTTCCTCACCGAACCGGGCCTGTACTCGGAGGCGCAGGTCGAGGGTTGGCGGCGGGTCACCGGCGCCGTGCACGCCGCGGGCGGGCGGATCTTCGCCCAGATCATGCACGCCGGACGGGGCGGCCACCCGGCCAACCGCCCCGACGGCGGGACCCCCGGGGCCCCCTCGGTCGTCCCGCGAACGGACCCCGTCCACACGCTGGACGGGAAGGTGGCCCCGGTCGCCCCGCGCGCGCTGACCCTCCGGGAGATCACCGGGACCGTGGCCGCGTACGCGGAGGCCGCGCGCGCGGCGGTGCGGGCCGGGTTCGACGGGGTCGAGATCCACGGGGCCAACGGGTACCTGCCGCACCAGTTCCTCGCGGACAACACCAACCGGCGCACGGACGCGTACGGCGGCGGGACCGCCGGGCGGATCCGGTTCCCCGTGGAGGTCACCGAGGCGGTCGCGGACGCCGTCGGCGCGGACCGGGTGGGGCTGCGGCTCTCCCCCGGCAACAGCCAGTTCGAGATGGTCGAGCGCGATCCCGCCCCGGTCTACCGGGAGCTGCTGCGCCAGGTGGCCCCGCTCGGCCTCGCCTACCTGCACGTCACGGCCGACCCCGTGCACCCCGCACTGGCCGAGGCGCGGCGGGACTGGCCCGGCACGCTGGTGGGCAACACCGGCGAGCACGAGGCCACCACCCCGGAGAGCGCCGCCGCGCTCGTGGCCGGAGGGCGCGCCGACCTCGTGTCGGTGGGCCGCCCCTACATCGCCAACCCCGACGTGGTGGAGCGGCTCGCGGCCGGGGTCCCGTGGTCGGTGATCAGGGAGAAGGACTTCCACTACACGTCCGGCGCCCGGGGCTACGTGGACTACCCCGCGTACGAACAGGCGGGGACACGTCGGGACAACGCGCGCTTGGTCGCACCGTTGACCTGATTTCACCAGGCAAGAGAGCGAAGAGTAGCGCAAGTGTGACCCTGGGTTGAAAGGATGTTCGACGGGGCTGGTCGGCCGCTCCGGCGGCCGTACCCCGACCGAGGACAGCCGGACCACCAGGGGACTGAGGACGTGTTGACCGCCAGAGAGCGCAACTCGGCTCTGATCGAGGCGATAATCGCGGACGGCACGCTGACCGACGCCGCACTCGTCGACGCCTTCCGCTCCGTGCCCCGCCACCTGTTCATCCCGGAGCACGGAGCGCTCGCCGCGAACGGCAGCGCGCTCAACGCCTCCGGCAACCCGGACCGCTGGTTGGCCGCCGTCTACGCGGACAACGCCATCGTCACCCGGGTCGAGGGTCCGGAGGTACCGGCGCAGCGCGGAGGCGGCCGGGATCCGGCCACCTCGTGCAGCTCCGCGCCCACGGTGCTCGCGCGCATGCTGGAGCTGTCCCGGCTCGCGAACGGGCAGCGGGTGCTGGAGGTCGGCACGGGGACGGGGTGGAACACGGCGCTGCTCGCCCACCGGCTCGGGGACGGCGCGGTCACCTCGGTGGAGATCGACGAACGGCTGCTCGGCGCCGCCCGGGGCGCGCTCCGCGACGCGGGCCTCGCCCCCGACACGCGCCTGGCCGACGGGTACGGCGGGTACGCGGAGGGGGCGCCCTTCGACCGGATCGTCAGCGCGTGCGGGGTGCGCCGCGTGCCCGGCGCCTGGCTGGACCAGCTCACCGACGACGGGCTGGTCGTGTGCCCCTGGGGGCTGCTGGAGAGCGCCGGGGTGCTCATGCGCCTCGAACGGGCCGCGACGGATGCGGGGACGGCCGGGGTCAGGGCGGTGGGCCGGTTCCACGGAGGCGTGGGGTTCGTACCCCTGCGCACCCCGGACGCAACGCCCCTCCCGGCCAGGGACGCCGGTCAGCAGCCGGACGAGTACCGGCTCACCCAGGTCGACCCCGTCGCCCCGATGCTCGCCTTCGCCTCGGCCTTCGCGGTCTCGGTGATGGTCCCCGACTGGCGGATGCGGCGGCGGTGGATCGGTACGGGGTCAGGCATGTGGCTGTGCGACGCGCGGGGGGACTCGTGGGTGCGGGTCTACCCCTACGGCACCTCGTGGATGATCGAGCAGGGCGGCCCCAGGAGCATCTGGGACGAGGTGGAGGAGGCCCTGACCACCTGGTCCGACCTGGGGGAACCCGGCCCGGACCGGTTCGGCCTGGCGGTGGGAGCCGACGGGGGGCAGCGGGTGTGGCTGGACACACCGGACGGGCGGTCCTGGGCGGCCGGTTCACCCTGAGCCGGGTCGGCCCCCACCGTTCTCGGGCGGGGGCCGACGCCGAGGGTCACGACCGGCCTTCGGTGTCCCCGGGCTCCGGGGTGGCGTGCTTCTCACGAAGCCTGCGCAGGAGTTCCTGCTTCTGCTCACGCGCGGTGTCGCTGGGCCCGCCCTTGGTTCCGCCCTGGCCGCCACGGAGCGTGGAACGGGAGACGGTGGTGCGCTGACCACCCATCCCGAGGAGGTTGTCACTGTTCTTGGCCATGCCGTTGACTCCTCTCGTCATCAGGCAGGCGAGACATATCGTCTCGTCTTAGCCGTCACACCTGATGCTACCCCTGCCGAGACGATACGTCTCGTCATTTTGGAGCGGTTACCGTGGAGACATGGCCGACAACACCGATGAACAAAGCCGACGGGCCCCGGACCCCCGCCGTCGGAGCCAACGCGCGCAGAACGCCATCGTCGACGCCGCCGAGGAACTGCTGGGTGAGGTCGGCTACTCCAGACTCACCATGGAGGCCATCGCCGCCCGCGCCCGGGTGGGCAAGCAGACCATCTACCGCTGGTGGCCGTCCAAGGCCGCCGTCGTCTTCGAGGTCTTCACCCGCCTGACCGGAGCCGAGGCCGGTCAACCGCTGCCCGACACCGGCGACCTCGCCGCCGACCTCAGGACGGTACTCCGCGCCACCGTCGACGAGTTCAACGACCCCGCGATGGACCGGACCACCCGGGCCTTCACCGCCGAGGTCCAGCACGACGAGGAGTTCGCCCGGGCCGTCACCGAGCAGCTCGTCCGACCCAACAGCGAGGCGGTCAAGGACCGGCTGCGCTCCGGGCAGGCCGCCGGTCAGCTCGCGCGGGACGTCGACCTCGACCTCGTCGTGGAGTTGCTCAACGGCCCGGTCAACCACCGGTGGCTGCTGCGCACCGCGCCGATCACCCACGAGTACGTGGACCGGCTCGTGGACACCGTCCTGCGCGGACTGCGCCCCTGACCGGACCCGGAACCGTCCCGAGCTAACCCTCGCCGTTGTGCTCGATCTCCTCCAGCAGCTTGCCGCCGAGCTCCGTCTCGATGAGCCCGGCACCACTGCCCGGGGAAGCCGAAGCCGCCGTACCGCCCGTGCCCCCCTGGGGCTTCGGGGCGGGGCCGCCCGGGGCCGGACGGCTCGGCTCGGGCGCCCGCTCCGGAGCACGCTGGGCGGGGCGGCCGAAACCGCCGTCGTCCGGCGGCGGAGCCGAGGCGCCGTCCTCGTAGGGGTCGGGCGGCGGCTCCTGGAGGCCGGTGACGATCCGGTCTGGCGGTGGTCCGGCCGAACGCTCGGGGCGCGGGGCCTCCGGTGCGGGGGCCGGTTCGGCGGGCCGTGCCGGTTCGGGCCGGGAGGCCGGGGCGTCCCACCCCTCGGGCTCACCGGCGGCCTGCGGCGTGGGCGCCGGTGCCGGTGCGGGCTCGGCTCGGCGCTGGGGCGCGGCCTGTGCCCCGCCGGTGGCGGGGGCCACCCGGACCTCGATCCCGAGGACCTGCTGGATGGCGCCGGCCACCACCTGGTCACTGCCGCTGTTACTGAACCCCTTGGCCTCGTTGGGCTTGTTGAAGCGCAGCAGCACGCTGTTGCCCTCGACCCCGACCGGCTGGACGTCGCCGCCGGTCAGCACCATCCAGGTGAACCGGCGGCGGCCCTTGACCGCCTCCAGGATCTGGGGCCAGGCGCCCTGGACCCGGCCCAGGTCGAGTCCGCCGCCACCGGCGGGGGCCTGACGCTGCGGGGCCGGTGCGGGGGCGCTGCGCGGCGGGGCGTCCCACCCCTCGGGCTCACCGGTCGCGGCCTGGGGGGGCTTCGGGGCGGCCTTCGGCGCCGGGCTCGGCGCGGGTTCAGGAGAGCTGGGGCGCGCGGGAGCCTCGGGAGCGGGTACCGGCGCGGCCTGCGGCGCGGGGGCCGGAGCCGCCTGCGGGGCCGGAGCGGGGGCGACCGGCGCGGGTGCGGGTGTCACCGGCGCGGCCGTGGCCGGGGCCGGGGCCGCCGCACCGGAGGCCAGTCGCCGCTCCATCTGCTCCACGCGGGCCAGCAGCGCCGTGCCCTGGTCGCCGTCGGTGGCGGGCAGCAGGATGCGCGAGCACATGAGCTCCAGCAGCAGCCGGGGCGCGGTCGCGCCGCGCATCTCGGTCAGCCCCTGGTTGAGGATCTCGGCGGCCCGGGACAGCGTGGCCGGACCCAACCTGGCGGCCTGGTCCTTCATCTGCTCCACGGACTCCGGCGAGACGTTCACCAGCCCCTTGTCCAGGGCGTCCGGGACGGCGGCCAGCACCACGAGGTCGCGGAAGCGCTCCAGCAGGTCCGTGGTGAAGCGCCGCGGGTCGTGCCCACCCTCCACGACCCGGTCCACCAGGCCGAACGCGGCGGCCCCGTCGCGGGCGCCCAGGGCGTCGACCATCTCACCGAGCAGGCTGGAGTCGGTGTAGCCGAGCAGGGAGACGGCGCCCTCACGGGTGATGCCGCCCTCGTCCGAACCGGCGATGAGCTGGTCCAGGACCGAGAGGGTGTCCCGGGCCGAACCGGCGCCCGCGCGCACGACCAGCGGCAGCGCGGACGGGTCGTAGGAGACCTCCTCCTGCTTGAGGAGGTCCTCCATGAGCTCCCGGAGGGTGCTCGGCGGGATGAGCCGGAAGGGGTAGTGGTGGGTCCGCGAACGGATCGTGCCGATGACCTTCTCGGGTTCGGTCGTGGCGAACACGAACTTCAGGTGCGGCGGGGGTTCCTCCACCAGCTTGAGGAGCGCGTTGAAACCCTCGCGGGTCACCATGTGCGCCTCGTCGATGATGTAGATCTTGTACCGCGAGTTGACCGG
This sequence comes from Nocardiopsis sp. iso_237, assembly GCF_056173345.1. Classification (NCBI taxonomy): domain Bacteria; kingdom Bacillati; phylum Actinomycetota; class Actinomycetes; order Streptosporangiales; family Nocardiopsidaceae; genus Nocardiopsis; species Nocardiopsis sp. iso_237. The sequence goes on from NZ_CM149669.1 coordinate 6,469,984, forward strand.
CGAGAAGAACGCGCGCTCCCGCAGGTCGCGGGCGTCGTCGACACCACCGTGGGAGGCGGCGTCGATCTCGATCACGTCGATGCTGCCGCCGCCGTCGGGGGCGAGCGCCACGCAGGAGTCGCAGGTGCCGCACGGGTCGGGGGTCGGGCCCTGCTCACAGTTGAGGGAGCGGGCCAGGATGCGCGCGCTGGTGGTCTTGCCGCAGCCGCGCGGACCGCTGAAGAGATAGGCGTGGTTGATGCGTCCGCTGCGCAACGCCTGGCGCAGCGGGTCGGTCACGTGTTCCTGACCGCGCACCTCACCGAACGTCGCGGGACGGTACTTGCGGTACAGCGCGATGCTCACGGTGTGATCACTCCCCTGTGTCCCTGCCTCGGTCCCATTCAACCCGCTGGCGGAGACAACTCGCACCTGGTCGGGGAAACCGGGAAGGGGGCGGCGCTGGGGCGAGGTACCCCCGGAAACAAGAAAGGACCCCCCGCGCACCCGCCAGAGCCCACTTATCCTTGCTGCCTTCCGGCCCTGGGGAGGTTCGTAGGGTGACGCCGCACGAGGGGTCTGCCCCGAGTGTATCCGAACCGGAGACCCCCGCAACCCGCGCCGGGCCCCTCCCCCGGGCGGCCCGGAAGCCGTTCGAAGCACTGTCGCGAAGCCTGTAGAGTTGTCCACGGAGGATTCGCCTAGTGGCCTAGGGCGCACGCTTGGAAAGCGTGTTGAGGGCAACCTCTCAGGGGTTCGAATCCCCTATCCTCCGCCACAGGAGCGAAGGCCCCGACCGGGAGACCGGTCGGGGCCTTCGTCGTTTCCGCGTGCCCGGCTCAGCCCACGCGCCGACGCACACGGCCGCCGCGGAACTCCGGGCGGGACCTCACCCTGGCGGACGTCGCCGCGCACGCCGGGGTGAGCACCCGGACCCTGAGCCGCAGGTTCCGTGAGCAGACCGGGACCACGCCGCTGCGGTGGCTGCACCGGGCCCGGGTGCGCCGGGCCCAGTACCTGCTGGAGTCCACCCGTCACCCGGTGGACCGGATCGCCGCCCAGGCGGGGTTCGGCTCCCCCACCGCGTTCCGTGAGCGGTTCCGCGCGGTGGTGGGCACGAGCCCGCAGGCCTACCGGAGGGCCTTCCAGAGCCGGGACCGTTGACTCGACGACATGTCGACACGGCGATTCGTCAACGGGGCGACGGGTCCTAGGGCCGGGGGATGTTGCGCAGGTTGGAGCGGGCGAGGTCGATCATCGACCCCACCCCGCCGCGCAGGACCGTGCGGCCCGCCGAGAGGGCGAAGCCGGTGACCTGGTCGGCGGTGATCCGGGAGGGCATCGACAGCGCGTTGGGGTCGGTGACCACGTCCACCAGCACGGGGGTACGGGCGGCCAGGGCGTCGCGCAGGGCGTCGTGCACGTCCCGGGGGTCCTCGACCCGGATCGCCCGCATGCCGATGGCCTCCGCGATCTTCGCGTAGTCGACCGGCGCGTGGTCGGTCTCGAAGGCGGGCATCCCGTCCACCATCATCTCCAGCCGCACCATGCCGAGCGAGGAGTTGTTGAACACGACCGTCGTGATCGGCAGGTCGTGCTGGTGGACGGTGATGAGCTCACCGAGGAGCATGCTCAGGCCTCCGTCACCGGACAGCGACACCACCTTGCGGTCCGGGGCGGCGTAGGCGGCGCCGACGGCGTGCGGCAGGGCGTTGGCCATGGTGCCGTGGGTGAAGGAGCCGATCACCCGGCGGCGGCCGTTCGGGGTGAGGTACCGGGCGGCCCACACGTTGTTCATACCGGTGTCGACGGTGAAGACGGTGTCGTCCGGCGCCAGGGCGTCGAGGACGCTCGCCACGTACTCGGGGTGGATCGGGGTGTGGCGCTCGATGTTCTTCGTGTAGGCGTCCACGACCTTGGTCAGGGCGCGCTCGTGGCGGCGGAGGACGTCCCGGAGGAAGGTGTCGTCCTCCTTCGGCCGGACCGAGGGGCGCAGCGCGCGCAGGGTCGCGGCGACGTCCCCCTGCACGCCGAGCCGGAGCGGGACGCGGCGGCCGAGCCTGCGCGGGTCGTGGTCCACCTGGACCACGTTGTCCTTGGGCAGGAAGTCGTCGTAGGGGAAGTCACAGCCGAGCAACACCGTGAGGTCGGCTTCCTGGAGGGCGTCGTAGCAGGCCCCGTAGCCGAGGAGGCCGATCATGCCGACGTCGTACGGGTTGTCGTACTGGATCCACTCCTTGCCGCGCAGGGTGTGGCCGACCGGTGCCTTGACCCGCTGGGCGAGGGCCATGACCTCCTCGTGGGCGTCGCGTACCCCGGCGCCGCAGAACAGGGCGACCGTGTCCGCCTCGTTGATCCGCCGGGCCAGCTCGCGGACGTCGTCCTCGCTCGGCCAGGCGGTGGCCCGCCCGGCGGTGACGGGGCTCGTGTCAGCGGGTCCCGTCGCCCTGCGTCCCGCGATGTCGCCGGGCAGGACGAGGACGGCCACGCCGGGGGTGCCCAGGGCGTGCTGGACGGCGATCCGGGCCAGGCGGGGCATCTGGTCGGGGTGGGAGACCAGTTCGCGGAACTCGGTGACGTCGCCGAAGAGCCGCTCGGGGTGGGTCTCCTGGAAGAAGCCCGTGCCGATCTGGCGCGAGGGGATGTGCGAGGCCAGCGCGAGCACGGGGACTCCGCTGCGCTGGGCGTCGTAGAGGCCCTGCACGAGGTGGGTGTTGCCGGGGCCGCAGGACCCCGCGCAGACGGCCAGCTTCCCGTCGATCTGGGCCTGGGCGGCCGCCGCGAAGGCCGCGGTCTCCTCGTTGCGGACGTGCACCCACTCGATGCCGTCGGTGCTGTGGACGGCGTCCACCACCGGGTTGAGGCTGTCCCCCACGACACCGTAGATGCGGGTCACCCCCACCGCGACCAGGGTGCGGACCAGCTGTTCAGCGACGGTGTTCCTGCTCAAGGGACCCTCCCGGGACACGGTGTGGCCGGGGGCCGGACGTGTCGCCCCCGGCCCACGCTAGGAGCGCCCCGGCCGGAAGTGCCGGACCGCCACGCTCGTGGTCGCGGCCATGCCGAATCCGGACCGGTTCGAGGGGTTGATCCGAACCTGGGTGGTGAACAAGATGAATAGTCGTTTTCTTGATTATTGTTCGCTGACACCCAGGAAAGGTGTGGGACATGAGGTTGGACGGGAATCTGCGGTACGTCGCACTCGGGGACAGCCAGACCGAGGGGATCGGGGACGGCGACGAGGAGTCCGGGTACCGGGGGTGGGCGGACCGCTTCGCCGAGCACCTGGCCGCGACCGGCGCGCGGGTGGACTACGCCAACCTCGCGGTGCGCGGCCGTCTGGCCCGGCAGGTGCACGAGGAGCAGCTCAAGGACGCCCTGGAGCTGCGCCCGGACGTGGCGACGGTCTTCGCCGGGGTCAACGACCTCATCCGGCCGGGGTACGACGCGGACGCGGTGGTGGACCACCTGGAGACGATGTTCGCGGAGCTCACCGGGGTCGGCGCGCGGGTGGCCACGATGACCTTCCCCGACATCGCGCGTATCGCCCCGCTGGCCCGGCCCCTGGTGCCGCGCGTGCTCGACTTCAACGAGCGGGTCCGGGCGGCGGCCGGGCGGCACGGGGTCGCGGTGGCCGACACCGCCGCCCACGAGGTGGCCGCGGACCGCCGCCTGTGGGGCGCGGACCGGCTGCACTGCTCCCCCGAGGGGCACCGGAGGATCGCCGGGGCGGTGGCGCACGCGCTCGGCATCCCGGGGAGCGACGAGACCTGGGCCGACCCGTTGCCGGAGCGGTCGGCTCCCGGGGTGTTCCGGTCGGCCGCGTCGGAGGTGCGGTGGCTGGGGTCGTTCCTCGGCCCCTGGGCCGTGCGCCGCCTGCGGGGGCACTCCTCCGGGGACGGCCGCACCGCCAAGCGCCCGGTCCCCCTGCCCGTGGTGGTCTGAGCCCCCGATCGTCCGGGGGCCCGGGGCGCCTCACGACTTATTGTGCAACTTGTTGCATAATGAAGTCGGACCGGCAGGACACCGGCCGGAGGCACCCCGCGAGGAGAGGTCATGAGCGAGTACCCCCACCTTCTGGAACCCCTGGACCTGGGCTTCACCACCCTCAGGAACCGCGTGATCATGGGCTCCATGCACGTCGGCCTGGAGGAGGCCCCCCGAGGCTTCGAGAGGATGGCCGCCTTCTACGCCGAACGCGCGCGCGGCGGCGTCGGCCTCATCGTCACCGGCGGCATCGCCCCCAACCCCGAGGGCGCCACCTTCACCGGCAGCGCCAAGCTCACCAACGACGACGAGGTCGCCCAGCACCGTCTCATCACCGAGGCCGTGCACCGCGAGGGCGGCCGGATCGCCATGCAGATCCTGCACACCGGCCGCTACGCCTTCAGCGAGGAGTCCGTCTCCGCCAGCGCCCTCCAGGCCCCCATCAGCCCCTTCGTGCCGCACGCCCTCACCGAGGACGAGATCGAGCGCACCATCGAGGACTTCTCCCGCTGCGCCGAGCTCGCCCGGCGCGCCGGGTACGACGGCGTCGAGGTCATGGGCTCCGAGGGCTACCTCATCAACCAGTTCATCGCGCCCGCCACCAACAAGCGCGAGGACCGCTGGGGCGGCTCCTTCGACAACCGCGTCCGCCTCCCCCTGGAGATCGTCCGCCGGGTCCGCGAGCGCGTCGGCGAGGAGTTCATCCTCGTCTACCGGCTGTCCATGCTCGACCTCGTCCCCGACGGCTCCACCTACGACGAGGTGGTCGAGCTCGGCAGGCGGATCGAGACCGCGGGCGCCGACATCATCAACACCGGCATCGGCTGGCACGAGGCCCGGGTCCCCACCATCGCCACCTCCGTGCCGCGCGGCGCCTACACGTGGATCACGCAGCGCCTCAAGAAGGAGCTGACCGTCCCCCTGGTGGCGGTCAACCGCATCAACACCCCCGAGGTCGCGGAGCGGATCATCGCGGAGGGCCGGGCCGACATGGTCTCCCTGGCCCGCCCCATGCTCGCCGACGCCGCCTTCGTCGCCAAGGCCGAAGCGGGCAGGGCCGAGGAGATCAACACCTGCATCGGCTGCAACCAGGCCTGCCTGGACCACACCTTCCAGCTCAAGATCACCTCGTGCCTGGTCAACCCGCGCGCCTGCCACGAGACCGAGCTGGTCCTGTCCCCCACGCGGACCCGCAGAAACGTGGCCGTGGTCGGGGCAGGCCCGGCCGGGCTCGCCTTCTCCGTCTCCGCCGCCGAGGTCGGCCACACCGTCACCCTCTTCGACTCCGCACCGGAGATCGGCGGCCAGCTCAACATGGCCCGCCGCGTGCCCGGCAAGGAGGAGTTCGACGAGACCCTCCGCTACTTCCGCGTCCAGCTGGACAGGCACGGCGTGGACGTGCGCCTGGACACCACCGTGACCGCCGCCGACCTCGACGGGTACGACGAGGTCGTGATCGCCACCGGCGTCACCCCGCGCACCCCCGCCATCCCGGGCGCGGACCACCCCAGCGTGGTGAGCTACGTGGACGTGCTGCGCGGCGGCGCCGAGGTCGGAGAGCGGGTCGCGATCATCGGCGCCGGCGGCATCGGCTTCGACGTGGCGGAGTTCCTCACCGACGGCGGGGAGGACGCCAGCCAGGACCCCGAGACGTTCTTCCGACAGTGGGGCGTGGACACCGGGTACCGGGAGCGCGGCGGACTGGGCACGGCCCGACGGGCCGCCCCGCCCCGCACCGTCCACCTGCTCCAGCGCAAGACCTCCAAGGTCGGCAAGGGCCTGGGCAAGACCACCGGCTGGATCCACCGCCTGGAGCTGCGCCACCGGGGCGTGGAGATGGTGGCGGGCGCCGACTACCGCCGGATCGACGACGAGGGCCTGCACGTGACCGTGGACGGAGAGGAGCGCGTGCTCGCCGTCGACACCGTGGTGCTGTGCGCCGGACAGGACCCGCGCCGCGACCTGGCCGACGCGCTCACCGCCGCCGGTCGCACCGTGCACGTGATCGGCGGCGCCGACGTGGCCGCCGAGCTGGACGCCAAGCGCGCCATCAAGCAGGGCACCGAGCTCGCCGCCGCCCTGTAGCCGCCCCTGCCTAGAATGCGCTCATGTCCCTGCCCCACGCGATCCTGACCGCCCTGCTGGAGAAGCCCTCCTCCGGACTGGAACTCACCCGGCGCTTCGACCGCTCCATCGGGTACTTCTGGTCCGCCACCCACCAGCAGATCTACCGGGAGCTGGGCAAGCTGGAGAAGGCGGGGTTCATCCGGGCGCTGCCAACGGACTCGCCCACCCGGGGCCAGCGCAAGGCGTACGAGGTACTGGGCCCGGGCCGGGACGAGCTGGGGCGCTGGGTCGGTGAGCAGGAGGAGCCGCGCGCCCTCCGCGACCCCCTGATGCTGCGCCTGCGCGCGGCGGGGGTCGTGGGGGTCGGCGCCGACCTGCTTGAGGAGCTGCGCCGCCACCGCGAGCTGCACGCCGCCCGCCTGGCGGAGTACCGGGAGTTCCAGCGGCGCGACACCGCGCGCGGGCACGGCACGGAGAGGGACCGGGTCCAGGGGCTGGTGCTCCAGGGCGGCATCGACCTGGAGCTCTTCTGGGTGACCTGGCTGGACGGGGCCATCGCTGACCTGTCCGGCCCCGGACCGGCGGGCGGCTCCACCGCCTGAGGGGGCCGCAGGCACGAAAAAACCGCCCCCGGCTGTGCCGGGGGCGGCTGGTGGCGGTGGATGAGGGATTTGAACCCTCGAAGGGTTGCCCCTTACCCGCTTTCGAGGCGGGCGCCATCGGCCACTAGGCGAATCCACCGAGAGGTACTCTACCGGACTCGGCGCCGTGCGAAAAACCCCGTCAGCAGATCCGAGCACCGAGCGGCGATGTCGGCGCTGATCAGATCGGGTGGAACGACTTCCGGACGGTGGTTCTGGCGCGGGTCCCGGACCAGGTCCCACATCGAGCCCACCGCACCGGCCTTCGCGTCGCGCGCGCCGTAGACCAACCGGTCCACCCGGGAGAGCACCGTGGCCCCGGCGCACATCACGCAGGGCTCCAGGGTGACCACGAGGGTGCACCCGGACAGGCGCCACTCACCGTGCCCCTCGGCGGCCGCGCGCAGCGCCAGCACCTCGGCGTGGCCGGTCGGGTCCCCGGTGGCCTCACGGTTGTTGTGTCCCCGTCCGAGCACGGCGCCGTCGGGCCCGAGCACCACGGCGCCGACCGGGACGTCGTCGGTGGCCAGGGCCCGCTCGGCCTCGGCCAGGGCGGCGAGCATCGCCTCGTCGACCGCGCCCCGGTCGAGTTCGGGCAGGCCGGTCACCCGGTCACAGCCTCATCGAGTCGAAGATGTCGGCGAACCCCGAGCGCTCCGCGATGATCGCGATCACGTCACCGGGCAGGACCCCGCCACCCACGGACAGGTCCGCGAGTTCGTCCTCGGTCACCCCGAGGTCGGTGAGGAGCCGCCCATCACCGTCCGGGCGGGGGTCGGGACGGGATCCCGCGCTCTCGACGGGCTGCGAGGAACCGAGCCCCCCGGCCTCGGAGAGCACTCCGGCCAGCGGGTGGTCGTGCACCACCCGGCCGTCCGAGAGGTACACCCTCGGATCCGGATCCGACTCGTCCATCCGGACGACGGCGAACCACTCGTCGTCCGCGTCCACGAACAGGAGGGTCAGTTCGCTGCCCCAGTCCGTGGCGAGGTCCAGCATGAGGTCGGTGACGTCGTCGATGGCGTCCACGTCACCGAGATCGACCTCAGTACCCCGCCACGTCTTGCCGTTCGGAGCGAAGACGGCTGCGAAGGTCGACACCGCGTGCCCTCCTGATCTCTACCCTGGTGGTCTTCCAGGCGTGCCCCTACCCCATACCGTCCAGGACACGCTGGAAGGCCTGGGCGAATCCCAGACGCTCGGACACGCTCGCGAGCACCTCGTCCGGATACAGGTCCAGGTCGCCCGCGAGGGCGCCCAGCTCCATCTCGTCCAGGCCGAGGTCCGCGACCACGGACAGGTCGCCCGCGGGCAGGACCTGGTCGAGGTCGTCGTCCTCCGGGAGGTCGATGTCCAGGTAGTCGAGGGCGTCCCGGGCCACCTGCCAGTCGACCGAGGCGGTCACGTCGGACAGGAAGAGGGACACCTCCTCGCCGTACACCCGGACGATGATGAAGAAGTCGTCACCGACCGACACCAGCCCGAGGGAGCCGCTGATGCTCGGCTGTTGGCGCAGGGCGTGGATGAGCCCCTTGAGATCGTGTGTCAGCGCGATCGGGAGGAGGTCGACGTCCCAGTACTCCTCTTCCCTGTACGCGACGGCCGCGAAGTCACCCGAGTCGTCGTCACCATGATCGAGCACTGTCATCGTCACCCCAACCCGGACGGTGTTTCGGTGCGGACGAGTGGAGCCCGGCCCGCCCGTGCGAGTGCCATGGTAACGATCACCCTCACTGCGTCGTGGACCCTCGTCCGCCGTGGAACGCCCTAACGCTCTCACGAGACACGGGTTCACCGCGCCCCCGTGACCGAACCCGTGCGCACCTGTTTCCCACCCGACGCCGCCGAGAACGGGCGGAAGGGGAGGCGGGGGCTGTGGGGAGCCCTGGTTCGGGTGATACGCGCGGTTAGACTCGGGCTGGCCCCTCTCCCCATCCACCGTCCCGTTATCCCAGCTCACCCGGAGAACGCTTTGGAAACCCTGGTCGTCGACCACCCCTTGGTCGCGCACAAGCTGACCACCCTGCGCGACGTGCGGACCGACTCACCGACCTTCCGGCGGCTGACGGACGAGCTGGTCACCCTGCTCGCCTACGAAGCGACACGGGACGTCCGCGTGACAGAGGTCACCATCCGGACCCCGCTCGTGGAGGCCACCGGCACCCAGCTGACGCGCCCCACGCCGCTGGTCGTCCCGATCCTGCGCGCCGGCCTCGGCATGCTCGACGGCATGACCCGCCTGCTGCCGACCGCCGAGGTCGGCTTCCTCGGCATGGCGCGCGACGAGGAGACCCTCCAGCCCGCCACCTACGCCGACCGCCTCCCGCAGGACCTGTCAGGCCGCCAGTGCTACGTGCTGGACCCGATGCTGGCCACCGGCGGAACCCTGGCCGCGGCGCTCAAGCTGCTGGTGGACCGGGGCGCCGACCACATCACCGCGATCTGTCTACTGGTGGCGCCCGAGGGCCTGGTCGCCGTCGAGCAGAAGCTGGCCGAAACCCTGCCCGACGACCACGGCGCCACACTGCGCGTGGTGACGGCGGCGGTGGACGAGCGCCTGGACGAGAACGGCTTCATCCTCCCGGGGCTGGGCGACGCGGGCGACCGTCTGTACGGCTGCTCCTGAACCAGAACCCCGCGACGCGAGGCACGAGCGCCCAACCGGATCACCGGTTGGGCGCTTTTTCGGCTCTTTTAGTGCCGGGGTGAATGAACGCCCGAAAATCGGGCATTGGTCCCATCACGCGCCCACACCCCGAGGCGTCTCCCCAGGTGGAGCTGGCTTGGTCGGGGGGCAACCGACACGGTGTTGCATTAGCCGAATTCATTTCGAGATTGGAACGTAACAGATTAGAGTGATGATGGTTCCTGACTACCCGTAACCGGGTGCACCTGCCAGACCGAAACCACCCCACAAGGGGCTCAGCCCACTGATATCCGAACGTCGCCGCCCCTTTCCGGCGCGGCGCTCCGGCAACCCTCCAGTGGCTACTCAAAGCCCCGAGCCGTACACGCGCCGTGCTGTTCCGCCCCCGCAGCCCCGCAGCCCCAAGGAGTGAGATGCCCGAGAACACCTCCCCCTCGACCGCCCAGGCCGCCCGCGACCCGCACTTCAGCCCCGTCGTCAACCGCCTGTCGTCGGAGTTCTCCGACGTGCACCACTCCTCCACGGTCTCGCGGTGCGTGGACGCGGCCAGACACGGCGCCCAGGACGTGACCGGCCGGGCCACCCCGGACCTCGTGGAGCGGATCGCCCGGCAGCACCTCCAGGTACTCGCACTGGCCTTCGCGGAACAGCGCTAGAGCCCACACGGCACCCCCGTAACGGTTTCGGGCGCGCACTACTCGCCTCTTCGGTTCGCGAAGATCCTGGCTCTCCGCCACCCGTCCCCCGGGGTCGGTGGCCCCTCCTCCGGAGCCTGGAGACGTGCCCCGTGCCCTGTTCCAGACACGGGAGAGCGCGCCACCGCGACCGGCGCCACCGCCCTGACCTGCACCAGAACGGGAACTCTTTCCGGACCTTCAGTCACTCGGTTACCAACGCCACCGAAACCGGACACAGCCCGCAAGGGGTGAACGTCCGACATACCGCCACGCCGAGAGTGTGGTCCAGGCTTTACGGGCAAGATGGTCGGTGCGACAATCGCAGCTGGGTTGGTGGGTCAGGTGGATTCCAAGGGGAGTCAGTCGTGGCGAAGTTGAAGAAATGGGGCGGTTACGCGCTCATTGGTTTCGTGGCGTTTTATCTGCTCACGCAACCTGAAAGCGCGGCCGGCGTGATCCAGAGCGGACTGGATCTCCTGGTGGGCGGCGCTGAGTCGATGTCCCGGTTCGTCAACACGCTGCTGTCGTAGGCGGGGACGGGTCGGGTTTCATGAAGCTCGTAGCCTCAAGTAACGCGGCTCCGGCATCGGTGAACCGCTATCTCCTGCCGCACGAGCAGGACGTCGTGACCATCCGTCGGCACCCCGCGGTCCTCATCGGACCCGTGGGTGCGGTTCTGGCGGCCCTGGTGTTCGCGGCCATCCTGAGCCAGACGATCGGCGCCAACAGCGCCGCGACCCTGGCCCTCGTGTGGTGGTTGTGGCTGCTCGTACTGGTGTGGTTCGTCTGGCGGGTCGCAGAGTGGTCCGTGGACTACTTCGTGATCACGTCGGCGCGGTTGCTGCTGACCACGGGGCTGATCACCCGGCAGGTGAACATGATGCCGCTGGGCAAGGTCACCGACATGAGGTTCGAGCGGACGCTGATCGGCCGCTTCCTCGGATACGGCACCTTCGTGATGGAGTCCGCCGGTCAGGACCAGGCGCTCAGCAAGATCGCCTTCATTCCCTACCCGGAGCAGCTCTACCTGGAGGTCGTGGGACTGATCTTCAAGGAGTAGCCGGACGCGCCGACCACGGACGTTCACGGAGCACCCGCCCCAGCGGCGGGTGCTTCTTCGTGTCCGGGGACCGGAGTGAACCGGGCGCGCCCCGGGTACAACCCGGTTACCGATCCGTTCACCTTCCGTTCACTTTGGAGCCCGGCCCGGCGCGCAGGCCCTGCGCATCGGACTCGCCACGAAGGAACCCAATTGACTCGAAGGTGAACATAGGGTTAACTTGGGTCATCTGATAAGGAAACGAGGAGGGCTTCATGGCACGCAGGACCGAGAACGGGCCGCACCTCTCTCACTCCACGACCGCCCCCCGGCGCACCCGGTCCACCGCGGCGAGCCGCCGACTCTCCGGCCTGGCCCCCGAGCCCGCGCTGGTCCCGCGTCCGCGCACGGACCACGAGGACACCGACACCACTTCGGAGCACCCGATCATGCACTGGGTCCTGGTCACCGACGAGAGTGGCCGCACTCGACCCGAGGCGCGCTGGCTCTAGCCCGCGACGCCGACGACAGCTCACGAAGGGCCGCCCGCACCACGCGGGCGGCCCTTCGTCATGCGCGGCCCCCTTACGCTTCGGAGCCCCTTCGTCGCTATGTCGACAAATCGGCAAGACCATAAATCCAAATGTGGATGTCTCTATTTAGGCCCCAGAGCAACCCTCTCTAGTGATCCCCGTCTCACCCCGCAGCCTTGACAGTGCCCACAACGAGACGTATCGTCTTGTCCATGAGGCTCCACATCCACCTGTGATCCGCGCCGGACGCCCACGTTCCGAGCACACGCCCCACCGCACCGCGGTCCGGGCCCGCTCCGTCGGCGTCCCCACACCGCGGTCGCGTACGGGCAGCCCTTCCTTCTCCGTGTTCCGGTCCTTCAGCACCCCTGTGCACCCATGACCGAAACACCGGCCCGCCCCCGCGCTCCGTGGCACCCCACACCGGAACCACGCAGAACAGGAGGGCCACATGCTCGGAACAGGCATGCGACACCGATCCCAACTCGCCCTGAGCGAGATCACCAAACGCTACGGGGACCACACCGTCCTCGACCGGGTCAGCCTGACCGTCCGCCCCGGCGAACGCGTGGGCGTGATCGGTGACAACGGCTCCGGCAAGAGCACCCTCCTCCGCCTCCTCGCCGGCGCGGAGGCCCCCGACAACGGGGAGCTCACCGTGCGCGCCCCCGGCGGCGTGGGGTACCTGCCCCAGACCCTGGAGCGGGTGTCCGGCGGTGTTCGGCACGGCACCGTCGCCGACGCGGTGGACGACGCACTCCGGGACCTCAGGGACCTGGAGGCGCGCGTCCACGCCGCCGAGGCCTCCCTCGGCGGCGCCACCCCCAAGGAGCTGGACGCCTACGGCGACCTCCTGGCGGAGTTCTAGGCGCGCGGCGGCTACGACGCCGACGCCCGTGTCGACGCCGGACTGCACGGCCTGGGCCTGCCCTCCCTGGACCGCGACCGACCGCTGCGGACGCTGTCCGGCGGGGAGCGTTCGCGGCTGGCGCTGGCGGCGACCCTGGCCGCCTCGCCCGAACTCCTCCTGCTGGACGAGCCCACCAACGACCTGGACGACCAGGCGGTCGCCTGGTTGGAGGCGCGGCTCCGGAACCACCGGGGCACGGTCGTCGCGGTCACCCACGACCGGGCCTTCCTGGCCGGGGTCACCGACACGGTGCTGGAGTTGGACGCGGACACGCACGGGGTCCGGAGGTACGGCGACGGGTACGACGGGTTCCTCACCGCCAGGGCCGCGGCACGGGCGCGCTGGTCCCGCGAGTACGAGGACTGGAAGTGGGACCTGGCCCGGCAGCGGCGCCTGGCCGACAACAACATCGCCGCCCTGCGGGCCATCCCGCGCATGATGGACAAGGCCGGCTTCGGGCACGGGGCGTTCCGGATGCGCGGGGCGGCGCACGGTTCGATGGGCCGGATCCGCAACGCCAAGGAGAGGATGGCCCGGCTGACCGCGCACCCTGTGGCGCCCCCGCCGGTCCCCCTCCGGATGGCCGCCGGGTTCACCGGTCCGGCACCGGAGGACGCCCCGGTCGCGGAGCTGGAGCGGGTCCGGGTGGACCACCGGCTGGAGGTCGGCGCGCTGTCGTTGGCCCCCGGCGAACGGGTCCTGGTCACGGGTCCGAACGGTGCGGGGAAGACCACCCTGCTCAGGGTGCTGTCCGGGGAGCTGACCCCTGACTCCGGCCGGGTGGTTCCGCCCCGACGCGTGGGTCTCCTGCGCCAGGAGGACGCCCCGGTGCCCGAGGGGCGGTCCGTGCTCCAGGCCTACTCCTCCGGACGCCCCGGCCACCCGGAGGAGTACCGGGACGAACTCGCCTCGCTCGGGCTGTTCCGGGTGGGTGACCTCGACCAGCCGGTGTCCTCGCTGTCCGTGGGGCAGCGCCGCCGGATCGAGGTGGCACGGCTGACCTCGGGCACCCACGACCTGCTGCTGTTGGACGAGCCGACCAACCACCTCTCCCCCGGCCTCGTCGAGGAGCTGGAGGAGGCGCTGTCCCGGTACACGGGCGCCCTGGTGCTGGTGACGCACGACCGCAGGGCGCGCCAGAGGTTCACCGGTCGACGTCTGGAACTCCGCGAAGGGGCCGTGACCAGCGACTCCGCACAGTAATGTCGACGTGTCTCTTTGTCGACATTACGGCTAGCACATAAGTCGACTAATGGATTGACCGATACAACGGGGCGTGACCGAAGCGGCCCATCCAGCCGCCCGTGGTCACGCCCCGTACCTACACCGTCAGAAGGCCGTCCCACCCACCGGCTAGCCCGGCGCCATGTCGACGAACCGGCTGTAGTGGCCCTGGAAGGCCACGGTCACGTCGGCGGTGGGGCCGTTACGGTGCTTGGCCACGATGATGTCGGCCTCGCCCGCACGCGGGGACTCCTTGTCGTGCACGTCCTCGCGGTAGAGCAGGATCACCATGTCCGCGTCCTGTTCGATCGAGTTGTGGACACTGATGCCGTTCGCGACGAAGTTGTGCGTGCCAGCGACGGTCGCGTCGAAGACCTCGCGTTCGCCCAACGGTTCCACCTCGACCACGGTGTCCCAGAAGACGTCGTTGGTGGCCAACAGTTCCAGATCCGCGTCGCCGAGCACCGAGGCCACACGGGACAGGCGGGTTCGGCTGGGCGCGGACTTCCACACCGCGTTCCCGGAGAACTTCGTGCCCATCTCCGTGGCGAACCGACGATGACTCATGCCCCGTTCGGTGAGCGTCGTACGCACTCGTCCCCAGACATCGACCGGCACCGTGTCCACGTTGGTGTTGGACGATCGAGCGGCCAGACCGGAGACACATGCCGCGAGCCGCTCCGCACGAGCACCGTGGCACCCGACCACTTCGGCGAAGCGCCTCTGTTCGTCAACACCGTTGATGTCCAGGGTGTAGCCGACCCGGTGCTCTCCCTTGCGGACCTTCTTGATCCGGCTCATGATGTCCAACCGGGCCAGAAGACGGGCCACGTCGTCCACGAGGCGGCGGCTGGTGGATGCGTAGTAGATCCGCGCCTTGCCCCCGTTCTCGTTCCAGTGGGCCGATCCGTCGGTCGCCCAGAGGTGCCGGAGAAAGAGCGAGACCTGCTCGTTCGAGAGGGCGAAAACCTCCTCGGGGACGAACTTCTCGTGGCTGCGCAGACCGAAGAGACCCAGGTCGTCCAGCCACTTCGCGATGGGATTGCGTTTCCCGTAGGTGAGGTGGAACGGAGCGGGAAGTCGGAGCGTGATCGTCCGGGCCGAAGCGTACTCGTCCCGCACCGCCGTGACACCGAAGTGCTGCGCCGCCTCGGTCACCACTGCGAGGTTGTCCTCGTCCGTGTTCGCGTAACGAAGCGGCTGACGCCTCACGAAGGAACCGTCACCAATGAGGTGAGCCAGCATGATGACCTCGGCTTCGGGCCACCTCCTCAGCGTCTCCGGCCTCGGCACGCTCCTCGGCACGGCGACACGGTCACCGGCGGACAGCTTCTCAAGGGCCTCCCAACCGTCGAACGCCAGGAAGGGATGGTTCCCGGAGGCGATCACCTCACGACCGGAGGCCAGTCTGAGCCGGAAGACCTCCTTGAGCCCGCTGGAGAAGACGTGTGACATGGTACGGGGCACCATGCGGAGTCGTTCGTCGAGCGACCAGACGGGTACGTCCCGTTCCCCACTCGAGTGAAGCTCACCCAGTGTCGTCTCGGCTCCCGTGTCCGCTCGAAGAATCCGGGTCTCCGCCACCAGACACCCGGATTCGCGCAGGTCGGAGACCTGGGGGCGCTTGTCGGTGCGCTGCTCGGGACCACGGTTCAGCTGGGACAGCGCCACCACGGGCACCTCCAGCTCCTTGGCCAGGAGCTTGAGCGAACGCGACATCTCGGAGACCTCCTGCTGGCGGCTCTCCACCCGGCCGGGTGAGCTCATCAGCTGGAGGTAGTCGACGATCACCAGCTTGAGGTCGTGCTGCTGCTTGAGACGACGGCACTTGGCCCGGATCTCCATCATCGACATGTTCGGGGAGTCGTCGATGAAGAGCGGCGCGCTGGCCACCTCGCCCATCCGTCTCGCCAGCCGGGCCCAGTCCTCGTCGGTCATCAGACCGGACCGCATGGTGTGCAGCGGTACCCGCGCCTCGGCGGAGAGCAGACGCATGACGATCTCGTTGCGCCCCATCTCCAGGCTGAAGAAGACCGACGCCATCTCGTTCTTGATGGACGCGGCCCGAGCAAAATCCAGGGCCAGGGTCGATTTGCCCACTGCCGGACGGGCGGCGATGATCACCATCTGGCCGGGGTGGAGGCCGTTGGTGAGGGCGTCGAAGTCGGCGAAGCCCGTGGGCACGCCGGTCATGCTGCCGTCGTTGGCGCCGATCGCCTCGATCTCGTCGAGGGCGCCGGGCATGATGTCACCGAGGACCACGTAGTCCTCGCCGGTACGCTTCTCCGCGACCTTGTAGATCTCCGCCTGGGCGTGGTCGACGAGGTCGTCCACCTCGCCGTCGCCCGCGTAGCCGATCTGCGCGATGCGGGTGCCGACCTCGACCAGGCGGCGCAGGACCGCGCGGTCCGAGACGATCTTGGCGTAGTAGCCCGCGTTGGCGGCGGTGGGGATCGCCTCGGTGAGCGTGTGCAGGTAGGGGGCTCCGCCGACCCGGGTGGCCTCGCCGCGCTTGGTCAGCTCGGCGTTGACCGAGATGGCGTCGACCGGCTCGCCCCGGGAGAAGAGGTCCACGACGCTGTCGTAGATGATCTGGTGCGCGGGGCGGTAGAAGTCCGCGGAGCGGATGATCTCGACGACCTGGGTGATGGCGTCCTTGGACAACAGCATGCCGCCCAGAACGCTCTGTTCGGCCTGGATGTCGTGCGGTGGGGTGCGCTCGTATCCGCCCTCTTCAGGTGGTTGCTCAGCGACACTCACGTACTTCTCCCCACACCGGCCGCGTGCGTCGGCCCGGATCGGACCGACTCTTCCAGGATGCCCCATCCGGGGTGCCGAAGACGCCGCTCGGCGCGCCTGTGGACAACCCCTACCACCACAACCGAAGCCCCGTGGGGCATTGCGCACAGAGGTTATGCACATCACCTGTGGATAACTTTGTCGCGAGTCGCCCATAGACCGTTTGAACTGGGAAAACACGGTTCACCGCCGGGAGGTGCAAGATGTCTCACAGGGCGGCTTTCCACAGGTTATCCACAGGCTTCGCCGCCTTGGTGCCCGACGCCACACGGGCCGTCGAACGCCTGTCCGGTACTGTGGCTCCGTCATGGCCAAACTGCTCTCGGCGGCCCCCTTCCGGCACCGCCACGACCGCGAGATCTTCGCCCTCGCCGTCCCCACGTTCTTCGCGCTGATCGCCGAACCCCTGTTCCTGCTCACCGACGCCGCCATCGTCGGCAGCCTGGGCACCCAGGCGCTGGGCGGGCTCGGCATCGCCGGACAGGTCCTGCTGACCCTGGCCGCGGTGTGCGTCTTCCTCGCCTACGGGACCACCGCCGCGGTGGCGCGTAAGTTCGGCGCCGGAGACATCCCCGGCGGCGTCCGGGACGGGGTGGACGGGCTCTGGCTCGCGATCCTGCTGGGGATCGCCGCGATCGGGATCGGCTGGCCGCTGGGCCCGTGGATGATCGACCTCCTGGGCGCCTCGCCCGAGGTCGCCCCCTACGCCCTCACCTACCTGCGGATCAGCCTGCTGAGCACGCCGTTCCTGCTGATCGTCATGGCCGGGACCGGGGTGCTGCGCGGACTCCAGGACGCCCGCACCCCGCTGGTGGTCGCGGTCGCCTCCTACGTGGGCAACGCGGTGCTGTGCGCGAGCTTCGTGCTCGTGTTCGACTGGGGCATCGCCGGATCCGCCTGGTCGACGGTGATCGCCCAGGGCGGCGGCGCGTTCTGGTACGTGGCCGTCATCGCCCGCTCCGCCCGGCGCGAGGGCGTCTCGCTCGCACCGTCGGTGGCGGGCCTGCGTTCCTCGGCCTCGGCCGGTTTCGCCCTGTTCCTGCGCAGCGTGTCCATGCGCGTGGTGGCGCTGGTGACCACCGCCGTGGCCGCGCGGCTCGGTGACGAGTCCATCGCCGCGCACCAGGTCAGCTACAACATCTGGGCCCTGCTCGTGTTCGCGATGGACGCGATCGCCATCGCCGGGCAGTCCATCGTGGGACGCTACCTCGGCGCCAGCGACGTCCGCGGCACCAGGGACGCCACCCGGCGCATGGTCGAGTGGGGGGTGATGTCGGGGCTCCTGTTCACCGCTGTGGTCTTCCTCGTGCTGCCCTGGGCCCACGTGCCCTTCACCTCGGATCCGAGCGTGGCCGCGCTCATCACGGCGTCCCTCGTGGTGGTGGCACTCATGCAGCCGCTGAGCGGCGTCACCATGGTGCTCGACGGTGTCCTCATGGGCGCCGGGGACCAGCGCTACCTGGCCTGGGCCTCCCTGTGGACGATGCTCGCCTTCCTGCCGTTCGCCCTGGTCATTCCCAACCTCGCCACCTCGGAGACCGGCGGCCTGGTGGGTCTGTGGGTCGCCTTCGCGGTGTGGATCCTCGCCCGCGCCGTCACGCTGGGCCTGCGTGCCCGAGGCGAGGCCTGGCTCGTCACCGGCGCCCACCGCCCCTGATCCCCAAGTCACCAAGTCACCAAGTCGACCCTGGCCACGGGCACGAGATTCACCGCCCCCCTCAGCTACCTCAGAAGAACAAGGGCGTCGTCGTACGGGTGACCCAATGCCTCAAACACACCTCCATCACAAGGGGGTGCCCCATTCGATCGCATCAGCCACAGGCGTGAGTCCCGCCTGTCCATCTCCACCACAAGGGGGTGCCCCGTTCGAGCGCCGGAGAGGGTTCTGCAAGACGAGTCGAGCCGCCAGCGAGGAACGAGCGTCAGGCGTGGACGAGGATGAAGAATCCCTCTGCAAAGGCGCCGAACACGCACCGAAGCGAAGCGGAGGTGCAAAGGGGTACAGCCGCCCCTGCGGGGGAACAGGGGCGGCTGGTCAGGAACGGGCTCTTCCCTAGAAACCCGTGTCGAGGTCTCCCACCGTGGGACCGTGGTAGAAGGTCGCGATCCGCTCCGAGCTCGGCACGGACGGGTAGCTCGGCAGCTGTTCCAGGCTGAGCTCCTGTCCGGCGGGGCCACTCAGGTGGCTCAGCTGCTGCCGGAGCTTGCTCCCCACGTCGTCACGGAGCTTGGGCAGCATCGAGTAGAGCTTGTCGCCGGGGCAGTTGGTGGCGTTGTAGTCGCGGTGTCCCACGATCGCCTCCTGCGGGTCCAGGCGGTAGACGAGGCACAGCCACGCGCAGGTGTCGACCAGCGAGGTCATGAGCGCGCCGGGCGGCGTGGACGAGGTGTAGGTGCCCTCGTTCTCGATGCCGATCGTGTGCGAGTTGTGGTTGGCGGTGTGCGCGCCCAGCACGTGCTTCCCGTCGCGGATGGCCTGGAGGGACTTGTCCCTGCCCTCCATGATGTGGCCGCCGCGGCTGATGGTCAGCTGCTGGCCGGTGTCGCTCCAGCCGTTGTTGTCCATGTGGTACCGCTGGATGGAGCGGGAGAGCGCGGCGGCGTGGCTGGTGGAGGTGTCGGACACGTTCGAGGTCGCGGTGTGGTGCACGACGATGTGGGTCGGCCCCTTGGCGAGCACCTCGATGCTTCCCTTGGGCGCGCGGGCGCCCCAGTCGGACCGGGTGTACACCTTGGGCGTCGCGGACGCGGTGGCCTGGCCGGTCACCGACACACCCAGTGCCCCGCCGAGCAGTACTCCCCCGGCGGTCAGGGCGGCCCCTCGCAGCATCGTCCTACGATCCACCGCAAGAGGGTGGTCTGTCTCGGGCAGTCTTTCAACGGCCATCGGTATGCTGTCCTCTCCGTGCGGAGCGTCACTGAAAGTAACGCGACACAGAGAACACGTTAGATTACAAAGAGTAATCAAAGGGGGCTTTTCGACCCTTCGGCGTGTTCACGGGGAACAGAAGAACCCCGCCCCTCCGAGGAGGGACGGGGTTCCGACCGGAACGGTCAGCGCGTACTAGGCGCCGACGATGTCCAGCTTGATCGTCGCGGCGACCTCGGGGTGCAGGCGGACCTGGACCTTGTGGGCACCGACGGACTTGATCGGGTTCTTGATCTCGATCCGGCGCTTGTCCAGCTCGGGACCGCCGGTGGCCTTGACGGCCTCGACGATGTCCGCGGGCGTGACCGAACCGAACAGACGACCACCCTGACCGGCGCGCTGCTTGAGGCGCACGTTCAGCGCACCGACCTGGCCGGCGACCTGCTGGGCCTCGTCCAGGGTGCGGATGTCACGCGCCTTGCGGGCACGCTGGATGAGGTCGATCTGCTTCTGACCACCGCGGGTCCACCGAATGGCGAACCCTCGGGGCAGCAGGTAGTTGCGACCGTAACCGTTCTTCACCTCGACGACGTCGCCGGGGGCTCCGAGACCGTTGACCTCGTGGGTCAAAATCAGCTTCACGACAAAGACCTCCCTCGGATATCGCCGCTAGCGAGCGGTGCTGGTGTAGGGCAGCAGGGCCACCTCGCGCGCGTTCTTGATCGCGGTCGCGACGTCGCGCTGGTGCTGCGTGCAGTTGCCGGTCACCCGACGGGCACGGATCTTGCCGCGCTCGGAGATGAACTTACGGAGAAGCGTGGTGTCCTTGTAGTCGATGTAGGACTGCTTCTCCTGGCAGAAGAGGCAAACCTTCTTCTTGGGCTTGCGCGCTGCCGGCTTAGCCATCGTGGTGCTCCTTCGCAAGAGCCCCGGGGTCCTCCCGGGGATGGGCTGGGACAATGGAAAGGTGACGCGGCCCCCGGAGGGGCCGGGTCGGGTGTTACGTGGGGAAGCCGCTGGTTAGAACGGGGGCTCGTCGGAGAATCCTCCGCTGTTGCCGCCGCCGAAACCACCGCCGCCGCCGTTGGTGGCCCACGGGTCGTCGGCCGGGGCGCCGCCCCGACCACCCTGCTGGCCACCGAAGCCGCCGCCCTGGTTGCCGTAGCCGCCCTGGGACTGTCCGCCCTGGGGCTGGCCACCGCCGAAACCACCGCCGCCCTGGTTGCCGCCGAAGCCGCCGCCACCCTGGCGCTGCGTCTTCGTCACCTTGGCGGTGGCGCTGCGCAGGGCCGGGCCGACCTCTTCGACGTCGATCTCGAAGACGGTCCGCTTCTCACCCTCGCGGGTCTCGAAGGACCGCTGCTTCAGGCGGCCCTGCACGATGACGCGCATGCCACGCTGAAGGCTCTCGGCCACGTTCTCCGCGTACTGACGCCAGACGGTGCAGGAGAGGAACATGGACTCTCCGTCCTTCCACTCCCCCGACTGACGGTCGAAGGTGCGGGGCGTCGAGGCCACACGGAAGTTGGCGACCGCGGCTCCACTGGGCGTGAAGCGCAGTTCAGGGTCGTCGACGAGGTTGCCGACGAGCGTGATCTGGGTTTCGCCTGCCATGGATCGGCTCCGGTTCGAGATAGTTCGGGATCAGGCGGTTTCGCCTGCTCCCCGCATCATCCGCGCCCCTAGAGACAAAACAGTCCTGGGGACAAAACGAGCGGGGTCAGGGGGTCAGGGCACCGGGGTGCCTAGTGAACCTCGGGACGCAGAACCTTGGTGCGGAGCACGGCCTCGGCGATGCCGAGCTGACGGTCGAGCTCCTTGACCGTCGCGGGCTTGGCGGTCAGGTCGATGACCGCGTAGATGCCCTCGGAGTTCTTGTTGATGTCGTAGGCGAGGCGACGCTTGCCCCAGATCTCCGTCTTCTCGACCGAGCCGCCGTCGTTGCGGACGACGCCCAGGAAGTTCTCCAGCGACGGGGCGACGGTGCGCTCGTCGAGGTTGGGGTCGAGGATGACCATGATTTCGTAACGACGCATGAGCGTACGTTCCTCCTCTGGACTGTTGCGGCCATGGAATCTCCATGGCAGGAGGGCAGGAGCCCGGCGGTCCGCCGCCCGGTCCCACCGGGGGCATCGCTCAGGCTCTGAGCCATACGGGACCCAAGGCTACCAGCAGCGGAGTACCACCGGCGCTGGGCCGGGGATCGCGGGGCCGACCCGGGCGACGCCCTCCACGACGAAGGGCCGGTGCCGAAGGGTCTCCCCTCCGCGCACCGGCCCTCAGCCGTGCCGTCAGCCGATCAGTCCCTGGGCCTCATCAGGCTGTTGTTGCCGTTGGCCTGGTTGTTCTGGTCGCCACCGGGCGGCGGGACACCGGGGTTGGGCTCCTCGTCGTCCTCGCACGCCGGCTGGAAGACGCCACCGCACTCTTCCGGATCGGGGCTCTCCTGATCGTTGCAGTCCGGGTCGGTCCAGTGGCAGTCCTCGGGAGACTCCTCCACCTCGCAACCGGGATCGCCGGGCTCGCACTCGGGCTCGCTCGGCTCGTCGCTGGGCTCCTCGGTCTCCTCCGGGGTCTCGCTCGGAGACGGGGTCGGACTCGGGGTCGGCAGGAACCGCTGGTCCTCGCCCACCCACTGCGGGGCCGGGAACTGCTGGTGCTCCTGGCCCTCCATGGCGATCTCCATGAAGGCCTTCCAGACCTTCGCGGAGGTGGTGCCACCGTAGACGTCACCGACCTCCGGGCCGAAGTCCAGCGGATCGCCCTGGGCGCGGCTCAGCCCCACCGAGGCCGACAGCTGCGGGGTGTACCCCACGAACCAGGCCGAGACCGCGTCGGAGGAGGTACCGGTCTTGCCTGCCACCGGGCGCCCGTCGGAGAGGGCCGCTTCCTTCGCGCCGCCCTCCAGGACCGCCTGCTGCATGGCGTAGGTGGCGTCCGCGGCGACTCCCTCGGAGAGGACCTCCGTGCCGCTCTCCAGCTCCGCCTCGTCGTCCGGTTCGATCACCTCGCCGTCCGCGGTCGTCACCTGGGTGACCATGTGCGCCGGGAAGTGACGGCCCTGGGCGGCGAAGGTCGCGTAGCCGCTGGCCATGTCGAGCGCGTTCACCTGGTGGGTGCCGAGCGCGACCAGCGGACCGACCGTGGAGGTGGTCTGCCGGATCGGGTCCACACCCATCTCGACCGCGAGTTCGTCCACGCGTGCCGGGTCGACCTTGATCGCCAGGTCCACGTAGCTGGTGTTCACCGAGTCGGCGGTGGACTGGATCAGGTCCACCTCGCCGTAGTCGACGTTGCCGGAGTTGATCACCGGGCTGGCCAGACCGGGGAACTCCAGTCCGCTGTCGCCGTTGAACTGGCTGCGCAGACCGATGTCGTCCGCCAGGGCGCGCGCCAGCACGTAGGGCTTGTAGGCCGATCCCGCCTGGGTCTGGTGCACCAGGGAGTTGTTGATCACCGTGGCCACGTCCGGCCCGCCGTTGAAGGCGACGATCTCACCGGTGCTCGGGTCGACGGCGGTCAGCCCGTGCATGGTGTCGTCGGCCGCGCTGTCCGGCAGGACGGCGAAGGCCTCCTCCGCGGCGGTCATCAGATCCGGGTCCAGGGAGGTCTGGATGACCAGTCCCTTGGTGGCGATGTCCGCGCCGGTGATGTTCCGCTCCGAGTAGCGCCGCTCGACCTCGTTGATCACGGCCTGCCGGATGTACCCCTGCTTGGGGTCGTCCAGGTCGGCCTCGGGCTCGTAGGGGATGATCGAGTCCGGGACCTCGAGCTGCTGGGCCTCGGCCTCGGGCAGACCGCGCTCGCCGCCGGTGTTCTCGTACATGGCGGCCAGCTGGCGCTGGACGTAGGGCCAGCGCTCCTTGTCCAGGTAGTTGGCGGTCCAGGAGTCCGGCTCGGGGTTCTCGAAGTTGCTGGGCATCTGGATGATGATGCCCAGGTAGGCGCCCTCGGCCCGGTCCAGCTCGCTCACGCTCTTGCCGAAGTACTTCTGGGCCGCCATCTCGATGCCGGAGGCACCGCGGCCGAAGTAGATCGTGTTGAGGTAGGTCGTGAGGATCTCGTCGGGTTCGAGCCGCTGGCCCAGCTTGATCGAGATGAAGATCTCGCGGATTTTGCGGGTCAGCGGCGGGTCGCCGTCGAGCTCGCTGTAGTAGTTGCGGGCCATCTGCTGGGTGATGGTGGAGCCACCGCCCGCCTCGCCGCCGGAGAGGACGGCGCGGCCGATCCCCTTGATGTTGATGCCCGGGTCCTCGTAGAAGGTGGCCTGCTCGGCGGCGAGCACGCCGTCGACGACCTCCTCCGGGATGTCGTCGCGCTGGACGGCGACGCGCTGGACCTCGCCGGTGGTGAGCGCGACCTCACCCTTGTCCGCGTCTCCCGTGGCGGCCCACAGGATCTGGGTGGCCGAGGCCTCCTTCTCCGCGTTCCTCGCGAGCTCCGTCGGTTCGGGGGCCATCGCGTAGAGCACCGCGAAGGCGGCCACACCGGCGATGAACATCAGGCCGCAGAAGGCCAGCGCGGGTTTCCAGGCCTTGGACAGGAAGCGCTTGAACCAGGGGCGGTCGTCCGGTTCGTCCTCGCGGGGGCGACGGCGGCCTCCGCCACCACCTCGTCCACCGCGTCCGCCCGAGGCGGCGGCGGCGCGGGAGCCCCGTCCTCCGGAGCGGCGCCCCTCGGAGCGGGAGCCGTGTTCACGGTCGCGGGGGTCACGCGGGCCCTCGGAGCGGCGGCGTCCGCCCGCGCGGGGGTCATCGGGGCGGCGGCGGGGGCGGTCGCCGTCCTCGGGGCGTCGGGGGCGCTGGCCGTCGGGGCGGCGACGGGGGCGTTCACCGTCGTCCTCGGGGCGGCGTCGGCGTTCACCGTCGGGGCGGCGGGGCCGCTCTCCCTCGGCGCGGCGGCGTCCGCCCTCGGGGCGGGGGCGCCCCTCGGAGCGGGCCTCGTCCCCGGGGGGGCGGGCTCTGCGGGAGCGCGGGGCGGGCCTGTCGTCTCCTCGCGGGGCGTCCTCGGAGTCAGGTCGGCGCCGTCCGCCCGCACGTTCTTCCCGGGGAGGGCCACCGGCCCTGCGCCTTCCGCCGTCGCCGCGCGGACCGTCGTCCGGGCCGTCGGCCCGGCGACGGCCGCCGTCGGCATTCCGTCGTCGTTCGGTACTCACGTGGTCCTCGATTGCCTCTCACGGCCGCTCGGCCTGACGATTCCTTGGTGGAAACGGGGGTCGGTCCCCCTGGGGGATCGGTGATTCACGACCTGTACTCGTGGAGCGGCGCGGCTCGGGTGCGGTTCGCCCGGTTCCGCCGCTTTCGCCTGTGGTCAAGGCTTGATAAAGAGACGCCCACCCGGGGGTGAAGGTTTTCAACAGGTCGCGAAGACGTTGGCCGCTACTTCCTCCTGATCGTTGGCCTGCGGGAGCGCTTCCCCTGTCGCGTCGGTGCTCTGGGCCGACGTCAACGTCGCCGCGGCATGGCTTCGTTCGGGGGTCTGTACCGGCTTCGCACGCAAATCAAAGGTCACGTTAGAGCGATCGAACGATATAGCACAACCCACGCGCGAGGGTATCGCTCGCTTTGGAAGACCTCGTCACCCTCTGCCTGGAACCGCCGGTCCTGGCAGTTCAGCGGCTCGGGGCCGAAGGGGGCGCAGCGTGTGACTGCGGTCACCCGGGCGGGTCGGCTCGGTGTCGTCCCTGTTCGGAGGTGTTCGTGTGGGATCACGCACCGGATCGCGCGGGACCGCCCCGCACCGTGGTCACCAGCGGCCACCCTGGTGTCATCGTCACCGTTGACCGCCTGCGTCCCCACCACCGGGCGTGGATAGAGTCAGATCAGAACAAACCAGCCAGACATGGACAGTTCTCCCTGATTTCGACGGCCGTGAGGGGGAACAGAACCGCCGTGCGCGCTGCTGACCACATACGGAATACGACGCAGGATGACGAGCCCCGGACCGCCGTCGGAGCGGGCCCGTCGCCGTGCGCTGTGGAATCCATGTTCGCGGAGAAGAAGGAGCAAGGACCAATGGGTTCGGTACGTGTAGCCGTCGTGGGTGTCGGCAACTGTGCGGCGTCGCTCGTCCAGGGTGTGCACTACTACAAGGACGCCGACCCGGAGTCGCGGGTCCCCGGCCTGATGCATGTCCAGTTCGGCCCGTACCACGTGAGCGACATCGAGTTCGTCGCCGCCTTCGACGTGGACGCGAAGAAGGTCGGGCACGACCTGGCGGACGCCATCACCGCGAGCGAGAACAACACCGTCAAGATCTGTGACGTCCCGCCGACCGGCGTGACCGTCATGCGCGGCCCGACCTACGACGGTCTGGGCAAGTACTACCGCGAGATGATCCAGGAGTCCCCCGAGGACGCCGTGGACGTGGTCGCCGCCCTGAAGGCGGCCAAGGCCGACGTCCTCGTCTCCTACCTCCCGGTGGGCTCCGACGAGGCCGACAAGTTCTACGCGCAGTGCGCCATCGACGCGGGCGTGGCCTTCGTCAACGCGCTCCCGGTGTTCATCGCCTCCGACCCCGAGTGGGCCGAGAAGTTCACCAAGGCCGGGGTGCCGATCATCGGTGACGACATCAAGTCGCAGATCGGCGCCACCATCACCCACCGGGTGCTGTCCAAGCTGTTCGAGGACCGGGGTGTGATCGTCGACCGCACCTACCAGCTGAACTTCGGCGGCAACATGGACTTCAAGAACATGTTGGAGCGCGAGCGCCTGGAGTCGAAGAAGATCTCCAAGACCCAGTCGGTCACGTCGCAGATCCCGCACGAGCTCAACGCCGGTGCGGTGCACATCGGTCCCTCGGACCACGTGCCGTGGCTGGACGACCGCAAGTGGGCCTACATCCGCCTTGAGGGCCGCGCCTTCGGTGACGTCCCGCTGAACCTGGAGTACAAGCTGGAGGTGTGGGACTCCCCCAACTCCGCCGGGATCATCATCGACGCGGTCCGCGCGGCGAAGATCGCCAAGGACCGCGGGATCGGCGGCCCGATCCTGGAGCCCTCCTCCTACTTCATGAAGTCGCCGCCGGAGCAGTACAGCGACGCCGAGGCGCACGACAAGGTCGAGAGCTTCATCGCGGGCGAGTAGCCGCACCCCCTCTGCCCGGGGCCGATCGGCCCCGGGCACGCTCTCCGCACCCGGACACGACCTAGTCTTCAGGTCGTGTCCTTCTTCGTTGACCTGCGTGTGGTCCTGCGGGGACCCCGTTTCCGCCGTCTGTTCGGCACCCGGTTGGTCTCCCAGTTCTCCGACGGGATCTACCAGGCCGGGCTGGCCGGTTTCGTCTTCTTCAACCCCGAGCAGCACGCGGGCGCCGGGGAGGTCGCGGCCGCCTTCGCCGTCCTCCTGCTCCCCTTCTCCCTGGTCGCCCCGCTCGCGGGCGTGCTCATCGACCGCTGGCCGCGCCGCCAGGTCCTCCTGGTGTCGTCGCTGGTCAAGGCGGCCCTGGCCGCGGTGACGGCGCTGCTCGTCGTCACCGGCGAGGGACCGGCGTTCTTCGTCGCGGCCCTGCTGGTCCTGAGCGTCAACCGCTTCTTCCTCTCCGGTCTCTCGGCGGGCCTGCCCTACGTGGTGCCCCGGGACCAGCTGATGACGGCCAACGCGGTCACCCCGACCTGCGGGACCGTGGCGAGCTCGCTCGGGACCGGCGCGGGCCTGGCGATCAGCGTGGCGGGCGGGGCGGAGGCCCTGGGGACCGGGCTGGTCCTCCTCGTCGCGGCCCTGGGCTTCGCCGGGGCCGCCCTGGTCTCGCTCACCCTGCGCCGCGACGAGCTGGGCCCGCACCTGGAGGAGGAGCCGGAGGAGGTCCGCGCGGCCCTGCGCGACGTCGTACGGGGCATGGCCAGCGGGGTCCGGCACATCCGAGAGCGGGTGCCCGCCCGCGACGGTCTGCTCACCATCGGCGGGCACCGCGTGCTCTTCGGCGTCTCGACGCTCCTGACCCTGCTGCTGTACGACAACACGTTCACCGGCGGCGGTGTCGCCGGGATCGCGGGCTTCACGGTGGCCGCCGGTCTGCTCGCCCTGGGGTTCTTCCTGGGCGCGGTGGCCACCCCGTGGGCGACCGCCCGGTGCGGTGAGGACGCGTGGATCGCCGGTCTGCTCGGCACGGCCGCCGTCGCGCTGCTGCTGTTCGGCCTGCCGTTCTCCGCCGCCCTGTTCCCGGTGGCCGCCTTCGTCCTGGGCTTCGTGTCGCAGGCGGTGAAGGTCACTGTCGACACGTTGGTTCAGCGACATGTCGACGACGCCTACCGGGGCCGGGTCTTCTCCGTCTACGACGTGCTGTTCAACGCCACGTTCGTGCTGGGTGCGGCGCTCGTCGCGGGTCTGGTCCCGCCGTCCGGTGTCAGTCCCCCGGTGGTGGGCGGGATGGTCCTGGCCTACCTGCTCATGGCGGCGGCCTGGGCGGTGCGCGCCCGCCGCCCGCGTGCGGTGGTGGGAGCCGCGTCCGGTCCGGAGTCCGCCGCGCCGTCGGCCCCCTCCCGTCCGGAGGACACCGGCCGGGAGCCCGCCCCGCGCGGGTAGCGGGGTGGACGTGTCGACTCGTCGACGAGTCGACTGGTCGCGTTATCCGCCGACGCCCCCGGCCACCGGCTGCTCCTCGGTGGTCTCCCGGTAGAGGCGCAGCCCCCGGGCCCGGTAGTTGTCGAGGGCGCGGTCACCGT
Source organism: Nocardiopsis sp. iso_237 (assembly GCF_056173345.1). NCBI lineage: Bacteria > Bacillati > Actinomycetota > Actinomycetes > Streptosporangiales > Nocardiopsidaceae > Nocardiopsis > Nocardiopsis sp. iso_237. Next base: position 6,498,018 of record NZ_CM149669.1, read on the forward strand.
CCAGGGAACAGGTGTGCAGCCACACCCGGCGCGTGGCTCCGCGGTCCGGTCGGCGGGATCCCAGGTCCCACGCCCGGCGCAGCGCCTCGGTGAGCATGTGCCCGCCCAGGCCCCGACCGAGGAAGCCGGGCAGCAGGCCGAAGTAGACCACCTCGACCGCCCCTTCGGGCTGGGACTCCAGCTCGGCGTAGCCCGCGGGCGTGCCCCGGTCGTACAGCACCCAGGTCTCCACGTTCGGGTCCGCCACCCGCTCACGCCACTGGTCGGTGCTCCAGGGGGCGCGGTCGGTCCACTGGTAGTCGCCGCCGACCGTCGTGTAGAGGAACCGGGAGAGCTCGGGGCTGGGTACCTCCGCGCGGACGAAGCCCACGGTGCCCTCCGGCTCGCGGCCGGGCCTGAGCTCGGCGGGGTCGGTCGTCTCCAGGTACCAGGTGGTGATCGTCATCGCGCCATCCTCGCACCGGCGGATCCGCTCCGGGGGCGCGGGTCCTTCCGGGAGAGGGCGCCGTCAGGCCCTCTGACCACGAGTCGACATGTCGCCCTCTCTATGAGTAGCCAAAGCAACACTTAATGTAGTGTCCCCCGCAGGCATTCGCGCACGAGCAGGGGATGGTGGCCATGAGCGGCGGTTTCGGACCCGGCGGTCCTTCGAGCGGGTCCAGGAGCGGGTCCGGTGGAGACAGAGGGGTGGCCAAACGCGTCGGGGCCGTCACCCGCCAACTGCCCGTCCGCGGCGACCGCCTCCTGGACGTCGGGTGCGGTGACGGCTCCCACACCGTGGCGCTCGCCCCGGGCTACGTGCGCGTCGACGCCATCGACACCGACCCCGCGCTGCTCGACGAACTCGGCGTGCGCATCGCCGGTACCGAGCTGGAGGACCGCGTGGGGGTGCACAAGATGACCCCCGACTCCCTGGCCTTCGACACCAACACCTTCGACCGGGTCACCGCGTTCGACGTGATCGAGCACCTGGACGACCTGGACGGCGCCCTGCGCGAGATCCACCGGGTGCTCAGGCCCGGCGGCGCGCTGTCCCTGACCACGTCCAACCGCTGGTTCCCCTTCGAGACGAACGGGGTCCTCTGGGGGGTGCGGCGGCGCCCCGCCGCCACCGCCCCGTTCCTGCCCTGGGTGCGTCCCCTCCACGCGCGGATGTCGGACGCGCGGTCCTTCAGCAGCCAGGAGTTGGGGCGCCTGCTGCGCGGCCACGGGCTGCGCGTGCGCGCGATCGACTACCTCATGCCGTCCCTCGACCGCCGTCCGCCGTCCCTGCCGAGCGTCTCGGGCGCCCTGGAGGGCACTCCGCTGCGGGTGTTCGGCGCGGGTATGGCGGTCACGGCGGTCAAGCCCGGACTCTGAGGGGCGCCGGGCCGTCCCTCCCCGCGCCCCGTGCGGCCTACCCGTCCCGGCGGCCGTCCTGCTCCAGGTGGTCCGCCGCCCAGGAGCGCAGCTCCGCGACGACCTTCTCCTTCTCCATGGGGCCGTTCTCCAGGCGCAACTCCAGGAGGTACCGGTAGGCCTTGCCCACCAGCGGACCGGGCTTCACGCCCAGGATCTCCTGGATCTCGTTGCCGTCCAGGTCGGGCCGGATGCGGTCCAGCTCCTCCTGCTCGGCCAGCTCGGAGATGCGGCGCTCGATGTCGTCGTAGGAACGGGCGAGCGCGGCGGCCTTGCGCCGGTTGCGGGTGGTGCAGTCGGCCCTGGTCAGGATGTGCAGGCGCTCCAGCTGGTCACCGGCGTCCCGGGCGTACCGGCGCACCGCCGAGTCCGTCCACTCGCCCCGGCCGTAGCCGTGGAACCGCAGGTGCAGCGCGACCAGCGTGCCCACCTGGGAGATGACGTCCTTGGGGAAGCGCAGGGCGGACAGCCGCTTGCGGCTCATGGAGGCGCCCACCACCTCGTGGTGGTGGAAGGTCACCCTGTTGCCGCCCTCGAAGGCGCGGGTCCGGGGCTTGCCGACGTCGTGCATCAGGGCGGACAGGCGAAGCACGAGGTCGGGTTCGTGGCCCCGCTCGCGCTCCAGGTCCATGGCCTGGTCCAGGACGGTGAGCGAGTGCTCGTAGACGTCCTTGTGGCGGTGGTGCTCGTCGATCTCCAGCCGCATCCTGGGGATCTCGGGCATGACGTGCTCGGCGATGCCGAGGTCCACCATGAGCTCGATCCCCCGGCGCGGGTCCGGGCTCAGCATGAGTTTGGTGAGCTCGTCCCGGACGCGCTCGGCCGAGACGATGGAGAGCCGGTCCGCCATGTTCCGGGCCGCCTCGGCCACCTCGGGCGCCAGGGAGAAGCCGAGCTGCGCGGCGAAGCGGACCGCGCGCATGATGCGCAGCGGGTCGTCGCTGAAGGAGTCCTCCGGGCGGCCCGGGGTCCGCAGGACCTTGGCCCTGAGGTCCGCGAGCCCGCCGAAGGGGTCCACGAACTCCCGGCTGGGCAGGTGCACCGCCATCGCGTTGACGGTGAAGTCACGGCGCAGCAGGTCGTCGTGGATGTTCGTGCCGTAGGCCACCTCGGGCTTGCGGGACTTGGGCGAGTAGGCCTCGCTGCGGTAGGTGGTGATCTCCAGCTGGAGTCCGCGCTTGCGCAGGCCGACGGTGCCGAACTCGATGCCGACGGTCCACACGGAGTCCGCCCAGCCGTCGATGAGTTCGAGGACGCGCTGGGGCACGGCGTCGGTGGTGAGGTCGACGTCGTTGGAGTCGCGGCCGAGGAGCGCGTCGCGGACCGGACCGCCGACGATCGCGAGCTGCTGCCCCTGGGCGTCGAAACGGTCGCCGAGCTCGTCGGCCACCGGTTGGATCGCGTCGACCAACGCGGCGACCGCCGCTCGCTGCGCACCACTGAGCACACCCGCCGGCGGGTTCACCCCCGTGGACGGGTTCTGGGCGGCGTCGTTCTCACGCGAAGGCTCTGTGTTCGGCACACCACGCAGGTTAGGCGGCCACACGGGGTGACCGCGAATCAGTTCGACACCGCCGAGGCCCTGTGGCGGCCCTGGTGTCGGACCCCGGTCAATGAAAGGGTGGGCCGACCACGACCACGAACAACGGTCCGCGCAAGAGCCGGGGTTCGGGGAACGCGGTATCTTCGGGTGAAGTGGTGGCATGTCACGGTCAGTCCGAGGCCACCAGCCCCGCTTGGGCCGAGCGCGCCGCGCGGGCACCCCGACCGACCCCGCCCCACCTTCCGTATCCCTGGCGGGACGGACACCTGGACCCGAATCAGGAAACCAAGCGTTGCGTCGAACTGCTTCCGCGGCCGCGGTCATGGCCATGACCGCCGCTCTGCTTCCGATACCGGCCACCCTCACACCCGCGTCGGCCGAGCCCGACGAGGAGGGGGCGGCCTCCCCGCTCGTCGTGGACCGGATCACCCCGGACGCCGTGGACGAGGACAGCACCCTGCGGGTGGCGGGCGAGGTGACCAACACCACCGGGGAGACCGTCGAGGACGTCACCGTCCGCATGCGCTACTCCCGGCACCCCTTCACGTCGCGCGACGAACTGGACGACTTCGCCTCCGGCGAGGACTGGCAGCCCAGCGCCTCCGGGCCCGACGAGGAGTTCAAGGGGAAGCTGGAGCCCGACGGCACCCTGGAGTACTCGCTGAGTACCCCCGCCGAGGACCTGGACCTGGGCTCCTACGGGGTGTACCCCATGGTCATCGAGGCTGTCGACGCTGACGGCGCCTCCCTCGGCGCGCAGTACACCTTCCTCCCCTACACCGCCGCCGACGACGTCCCCACCCTGGACCTGGCCTGGGTCTGGCCGCTGATGGACTCCCCCCAGCGCGCCGACGACGACACCTTCCTCAGCGACGAGCTGCACGGGTCGGTCGGCGCCGACGGACGCCTCGGACGGCTCCTGGAGGCCGGTGCGCAGGTGCCCCTGTCCTTCGAGGCGGGGGACGAGGACCTCGTCGAGGAACTGGGGCTGGAGGAGGACCAGGGGGGCGAGGAGAGCCCCGAGGCCACGGACGAGAGCTCACCGACCGCCGGTGAGGAGGCCACCTCCGAGGAGAGCGCCGACTCGGTCTCCCCCGAGGCCTCCGAAGAGGGCACCGACGAGGAGGCGGACCCCTCCGCCGCCCCGGAGGAGGACGGCGAGGAGGACGGTGGCGAGGAGAGGCCGTCGCGGACCGAGGGCATCCCGGTGACCTGGTCCGTCGACCCCGGCACGCTCGACGACATCCTCCGCATGGCCGCGGCCGACCACCAGGTCCTGGAGGGCCCGTTGGACGACCCGGTCGAGGAACCGGGGAGCGAGGGGCGCGCCGCGGACGAGGCCGCCCAGGTGTGGCTGCGCGAGGCGCGCGGGGTCCTGGCCGCCGACACCGTCGTGGCCTCCCCGTACGCCGACGCCGATCTGGTCGCGTTGCTCCTCAACGACATGAACGGCGACGCCGAGGCCTCGCTGCGGCTCGGTCAGGAGGCCGTGGCGCGCGCTCTCGCCCTGGAGGCCGACGACCGGTTCGCGGTCCCGGCCGAGGGGATGATGGACGAGCGCGTCCAGGAGCTGTTCACCGAGCACGGCGCCCACCGCTTCCTGCTGTCCGAGGAGGCGCTTCCGCCCGCCTCCTGGATGTCCACGACCCCCGGTGCGCAGGCCCCCCTGCCCGCGAGCGGGGACGAGGAGGCGGACGAGGAGCCCTACGCGCTGGTCTCGGACTCCGGTCTGACCGACGTGCTGTCGATGCCCTCGTGGGAGCCGGGCGAGTCGGCCCTGGCCCTCCAGCGCTTCGCGGCGGAGACCGCGATGATCGCCGGGGAGAGCGGTGAGGACGACCGGGTGGTCGTCGCCGCCCCCGAACCCGGCTGGGACCCCAGCCCCGAGTTCGCCTCGGGGGTGCTGCGGGCCACGGACGACCTGCCCTGGCTCTCCCCGGAGCGCCTGGACCGGGTCGAGCTCCCCGACTCCAAGGACCGCGAGGAGACCCGTCAGGAGCTGGACTACCCGGACCAGGCCTACGGCGACGGGCTCAGCTCCACCTACCTCGGCCAGATCGAGGACGTCAGCCGGGACGTGCGGCTGTTCAACAGCATCCTGGTCGGTGACAGCGACCCGTTCCGACCCGCGCTGGTGCGCCTGGAGTCGGTGCACTGGCGGGACCGCGAGGCGCTCGCCGGAGCCACCCGCACCCTGGTGGTCAAGTCGGTGCAGAGCCGCCGGGAGGACGTGCGCGTCATCCCCGGCGAGCCGGTCACCCTGGCCAGCCGCACCGGGACCACCGGTGTGCTCGTGGCCAACGACCTCGAGGACGAGGCCGTCTACGTGTACCTGTCGCTCTATTCGGAGAACTCCGAGCGGCTGAGCATCGGTGAGTACACGCACCACTTCGAGATCGCCCCCGGAGCCAAGACCACGGTCTACGTCCCGCTGTCGGCCCGGATCAACGGCAGCACGAACGTGCACGTCAGCCTCCAGAACGCCGACGGTGAGCCGATCAGCTCGCAGGACACGCTGATCCAGGTGAACGCGACAGGTCTGGGCACGCAGGCCCTGCTGATCAGCGGGATCGGCCTGTTGATCCTGGTCGCGGCGCTGGCCCCCCGCGCGCTGCGCAAGTGGGCCCGCAAGCAGGCCGCCAGGGCGAAGGCGGCCGAGGCCGGCGAGGGGCCGACGGGCGGCGAGCAGACCGCCGACGGCTCCGAGGCCGACGGCGTACCGGTGTCCGACGACCGTTCCGAATCCGACCGCGGTTCGGAGACGGACGCCGGCCCCGAGGGTGACGCGCCCGAGGGTGACGGGGAGCCGGGCGGCACCGCCCCGGACGCCCCCGCCTCCGGGCGGCCGTCCGACGGGGTTCCCGGCGACGGGGACCGGTCGGCGGACGGCGACACCACGGACGACTCCCCCACGACCAAGGACGACCCGGACGGCAGCGGCTCCGGAAAGTGACCGCCACACCCTGATCCGCGGCGCCGTCCCCACGGGCGTCGCGGCCCGAACCCTCCCCGCAGACGAAAGGAACCCTGATCCACGGTGGTCACCGACTCCCCGAACGGCGACGAACAGTCCCCCCGTTACACGCCCAAACACACCAGGCACCCCCACGAGGGCGCCATGCCCGGTGACAGCGCCGTCCGCCCCTCCGGCGGGCCGACCCCCTCCTACGAGGAGGGCGAGCTCCCCGAGCCCGAGGCGCCCGCCCCGGCGGAGGGCTCCGACTCCGGCGGCATGATGCGGTCCAGCATGATCATGGCCGTCGGCACCATGGCCTCCCGCATCACCGGTTTCGCCCGCACCATCGTGCTGGCCGCCGCCATCGGCACCCACCTGCTCGGTGACGCCTACCACACGGCGCACACGATCCCCTTCATCCTGAACGACCTGCTCATCGGCGGCCTGATGGCCTCCGTGGTCATCCCGTTCCTGGTCAAGCGGCGCAAGCGCGACGCCGACGGTGGCAAGGCCACCGAGGACCGCCTGTTCACCTCCATGGTGCTGGCTCTGCTGCTGGTGACCGCGGTCGCGATCCTGGCCGCCGAGGCCCTCATCTGGCTGTACGGCTCCCGGTTCACCCCGTTGCAGTTCGAGGCGTCGGTCTACCTGGCCCGCTTCCTGCTCTCGCAGATCTTCTTCGTGGGCCTGAGCGGCCTGCTGAGCGCCATGCTCAACACGCGCGGCAAGTTCGGCGCGGCGGTCTGGGCCCCGGTGCTCAACAACGTCGTCATCATGGGCGTCGCCGCGATGTTCCTGGTCGTGGCCGGTCCGGGCCGCACCCCGGAGACCGTCACGACCGGCGAGCTCACCCTGCTGGGCGCGGGCACCGCAGTCGGCATGGCGCTCCAGGCGCTGGTGCTGTTCGTCGCCCTGACACGGACCGGCTACCGCTGGCGCCCCCGCCTCGACCTGCGCGGCTCCGGCCTCGGTGAGGCGCTGCGCACCGCCGGGTGGATGATGCTCTACACCCTCCTGACCCAGGCGGGTCTGTGGATCACCACCAACATCGCCAACGCCGCCAACGTGGCCAGCATCGAGCAGGGCCTGGACGTCGGTGCCGGTATCAGCGCCTACAACCTGGCGTACCAGCTCTTCCAGCTCCCGTACGCGATCATCGCGGTCTCGCTGATCACCGTCCTCCTCCCCCGCATGAGCGCGCACGCCGACGACCACGACTGGGACGCCGTCCGCTCCGACTTCTCCCGCACCCTGCGGATCTCCGCGTTCGTGCTCGTCCCGATCGCCTTCGCGGTCGCGATGTTCGCGGAGCCGCTGTCGGTCCTGGCGTTCGCCCGGGGCTCGGTGTCGGTCGCTGACGCGGCCGCCATCGGCCAGATCCTCGCCGTGATGTCGCTCGGCCTGCTTCCGTTCACCGTGTTCCAGCTCATGCTGCGCGTGTTCTTCGCCATGGGCGACACCCGTACCCCGGCCCTGATCGGCCTGGCCAACCTCGCCGTCCACAGCGGTCTGGCCCTGGTCGCCTACCTGCTCCTGCCGCCGAACCTGGTCGTCGTCGGCGTCGCCTCGGGCTTCATGCTCTCGTTCCTGTCGGGCCTGACCATCGCCGGTCAGATCCTCAGCCGCCGTATCGGGGGGCTTGACGGAAAGCACGTGATTGGCACATTGTTGCGGCTGCACCTGGCCGTCGTTCCCAGCATCGCGGCGGGCTTCGGTGTGCTCTGGTTCTTCGAGACGCGGGTCGGGCCCGGTCTGGCCACCTACGTCGGCGCCCCCCTCGTGGGCTGTGCCGTCGGCGCCCTGCTGTTCCTGGTCTTCGCCCGGCTGCTGCGCGTCCCCGAGCTGAGCGCCGCCATGGAACTGATCCGCGGCCGCCTGCGTCGTTAGATGCCGTGAGCCCTTCCGGCCCCGCCCCCGCCGGACACCCCAGCCGCAAGAGTCAGAGGAAGAGGACCACCCCACGGTGTCCAGCGATCATCCCCGTCAGCACGCCGACGGTCCGGAACCCGGACCCGAGGAGACCCGCGAGGGCGCGTCCCGGCACCACATGGTGATGCCCGAGGACGTGCTCGACGCCTACGAGCGCGCCGAACCCCGGACCGAGCCGGAGACCGGACTGAGGACGGTCCGGGATCCGAGCGAGATCGGTGACGTCGGCACGGCGGACCGCGCGGGTCTGGAGGACGGCGACGAGATCGGCGGTGCGACGCACACCGGTCCCGGCAACATCGCCAAGTCGACGGCGATCATGGCCGTCGGCACCATCGCCTCCCGTGTGACGGGCTTCGTCCGCACCATCGTGCTCGCGGCGGCGATCGGCACCCAGCTGCTGGGTGACGCCTACCAGACCGCCGGCATGGTGCCGTACATGATCTACGACCTGCTCATCGGCGGGTTGCTGGCCAGCGTGTTCGTGCCGTTCCTGGTGAAGCGGCGCAAGCTGGACGCGGACGGCGGTGACCGGACGGAGCAGCGCCTGGTCACCCTCATGCTGCTCGCGCTGTTCGTGCTGACCCTGGTGTCGGTGCTCATCGCCGAATGGTTCATCCGGATCTACGCGGGCGGGTTCAGCGGGGCGCAGTACGACGTCTCCGTGATCCTCGCCCGCTACCTGGTGCTCCAGATCTTCTTCATCGGCGCCAGCGGTCTGGCCAGCGCGATGCTGAACGCGCGGAACAAGTTCGGCGCCCCCATGTGGGCGCCGGTGCTCAACAACGTCGTCATCATCGGCGTCTGCCTGTGGTTCCTGTCCGTGGCCGGTCCGGGCCGGACGCCGGACACCATCACCTCCGGCGAGCTCGCCCTGCTGGGCCTGGGCACCGCCGTGGGCCAGGTCGTCCAGGCGGCCGTGCTGGTCTGGGCGCTCGCCGCCGCGGGCTTCCGCTGGCGCCCCCGCCTGGACGTGCGCGGCTCCGGGCTGGGCGAGGCCGCCAGCGCGGCCTCGTGGATGATGCTCTACATCGTCGTCGCCCAGGTGGGCGCGCTCGTCTCCACCAACGTCGCCACGCGCGCCGGTTCGATGGCCGCCGACCTCGGTTACGAGACCGGTTCGGGCATCGCGGCGTACAAGTTCGCGTCGATGCTGTTCCAGCTGCCGTACGCGATCATCGCCGTCTCGGTGATCACGGCCCTGCTGCCCCGGATGAGCGAGCACGTCGCGGCCGGGCGCAAGGACCAGGTGCGCAGCGACTTCTCCCGGGGCTTCCGGCTCTCGTCGGTCCTGATCGTGCCCATCGCGGTGGCGATGATCGTCTTCGCCGTGCCCTTCTGCGTGATGATCTACGCGCAGGGCAGCACGAGCGCGGAGGACGCGGCCGCGATCGGGCGCATCCTCATGGTCTTCTGCGTGATGTTGATCCCGTTCACGCTGTTCCAGCTGCAGATGCGCGTGTTCTACGCGCTGGGCGACACGCGGACCCCGGCGCTGGTGTCGATCCCCTCCGAGATCGCCCACGCCGTCACGGCGCTCAGCCTGCTGTACTTCATGGCCGACAACCCGCAGGACATCGTCGTGTGGCTGCCCGTGCCCTACGGTCTCTACTACGTGGTGGGTTCGGCCATCATGTGGTACCTCCTCAACAGGAGGCTGAACGGACTCGACGGCCGAAGGACCGCGCTGACGCTGTTCAAGCTGCACGTGGCCACGGTTCCGGCGGCGGCGTTCGGCGTCCTGATGATCTTCGCCCTCAGCGGTCTGCCGGGCGACGTGTGGCCAGCCCTCGCGTCGATGGTGGCCGGAGGACTGGTCGGTGCCGTACTGTTCGTGGTTGCCGCCAAGTTCCTCAATGTGACTGAAGTCACAGCATTCCTTGATTTGGTCAGAACACGGCTACGACGCCGCTGATCACCTGTAATGGATGACGTTGGGTGGTCGCGTCCGGGTACGTCCCGGAAGAAGCGTGACCATCCGGTGTCCTCCAAAGAGGCTGTTCAAGCGTCCTAGCATGGACAGACACCGCTTTACCGCCAGAGCATCGTTTATCCGAGCTGCCCGAAGGGAGGCTGGGGACAGCAGACAGCGCCGAACCCCCGCGCGTGCGCCCGCGACGGCGCCACGCGAAACACGGCACTGTCACCCGTCACTCCCATCATGAGCACCTTCCTGATCGAACCCGGGGCGAAGCTGGCCAACCGCTACCGACTCGACACCGTGGTGAGCGAGACCGGTGGCGCGACCCGCTGGAAGGCCACCGACGAGACGCTCGCGCGCCCCGTCGCGGTGTGGACCTTCGCGGAGGGTTTCCCCCGCACGTCCGAAGTGGTGCGCGCCGCCCGCGCGACGAGCCGTATCCCCGACGCCCGCGTCACCCAGGTCTTCGACGCCGACGACACCACCCCCGTCCCCTACGTCGTCGAGGAGTGGGTCATCGGCTCCTCCCTCGCCGAACTCCTCGCCCAGGGCCCGATGGAGCCCGAGCGCGCCGCCGGTCTGGTGGCCGAGGCCGCCGAGGCCATCGCCGCCGCGCACGCGGGCGGCCTGCACCACCTGTGCCTGACCCCGAGCAAGCTCATGTGGAGCAGCGGCGGAGCGGTCAAGGTCACCGGTATCGGCGTGGACGCCGCCCTGCTGGGGAACAACGTCCCCCAGCCCGCCGCCGTCGACGCCCAGGGGCTGGGCAACCTGCTCTACGCGGCCCTCACCGGGTACTGGCCCGGCGGTCCGCAGAGCGGCCTGCCCGGCGCACCCCAGGGGCCCATGGGCCCCTACCCGCCCGGTCAGCTCAGACAGGGCGTGGGCGAACCCCTGGCCTCCATCACCACCCGCGCGGCCCTGCCGCAGCTGGTGGGCCAGATGGTGCCCGGCCCGCCCATCTCCAGCCCGGCCGAGTTCTGCGCCGCCATGGCGGAGGTCCCCCGGCTCATCCCGCTGCCCGTCTCCCCGGCCGAGGCCGCGCCGCCCGAGCCCGGGACCTCCCGGCGCACGGGCGAGTTCGACGCCACCAACAACCAGCGCCGGACCAGCCGCGCCGCCTCCGCCCCGGCCCGCGGCGCTTCCCGCCCGGCTCCCTCCCGCGTGGAACAGCGCGCCTCCCGTGAGGGCGGCTCGTCCGCCAAGCGCGTCCTGGTCGGCGCGGTCGCGGTGGTGCTGTTCGTGGCGGTCGTCGTCGGCGCCTGGTCGTTCGGCTCGATGATGAACTCCGGCACGGACGGCGAGGCCGACCCCAGCGTCAGCGAGACCGAGGACACCCCGGACACCGCCGAGCTGAACGTCCTGGACATCGCGGACTCCGACGGCTTCGACCCGCTCGGTGACAACTCCGAGCACGGGCAGAACGCGCCGCTGGCCTATGACGGCGACCCCGGCACCGCCTGGAACACCGAGGGCTACAACGACCCGATGGGCACCGAGAAGTCCGGTGTCGGGCTGATCCTGGACCTGGGCTCCAGCCAGGAGGTCCACGAGGTCGACCTGGTGGTCCCCTCGCGCGACTACGGGGTGCAGATCAGGGTCGGTGACAGCGACTCCGTCTCCGACGACGCCAGCCTGGACTCCAGCCTCCCCGCAGCGTGGGAGGGCCAGGTCAGCGGTGAACAGACCGTCACCCTGGACGAGGCCGCCACCGGCCGGTACGTCCTCGTCTGGTTCACCGACCTGCCCGCCGACGGTTCGAAGTACCGTGGGACCATTTACGAGGTCGAGGTTCGCGGGACCTAGTACTACTTTGTGGGGTATGTGATCAGCGCTGATGGACGCGGCCCAGGAGCTTCCTGACACGGAGCTGTTGTCGAGGCACGCTCAGGGTGACGAACAGGCGTTCGCGGTACTGGTTCGCCGTCACCGTGAGCGCCTGTGGGCTGTCGCCGTCCGGATGACGGGCGACCCCGAGGAGGCCTCGGACGCCCTCCAGGACGCCTTCATGTCCGCGTTCCGCGCCGCCGACCGGTTCCGTGGCGAGTCCCAGGTCAGCACCTGGATGCACCGCATCGTGGTGAACGCCTGCCACGACCGCCTCAGACGCCGCAAGGTGCGTCCGGCGACCCCGACCGAGGACGAGACCCTCGACGTCATCTCCAACGACCGCCTGAGCCGTTCCGGGGGCGGCCACGACCACGCCGCGCAGACCGAGGCCCGGCTGGACGTGCACGCCGCGATGGAACTCCTCCCGCTGGACCAGAGGATGGCGCTGACCCTCGTGGACATGCTCGGCTACCGGGTGGACGAGGCGGCGGAGATCCTCGAGGTCGCGTCGGGCACGGTCAAGAGCCGGTGTGCGCGAGGTCGCGCCAAACTTCTTCCCTCGCTGGCCCATCTAAGGAACCCTCAGCCTCCGCGAGACGTCACATCTGGGAGAGGAGGTGCCAACCCATCGTGACGTCCCATCCTGACGTGGAGGCACTCGCCTTCTTCGCGGAGGACCTTCTGGACCCCGACGAGGAACGCTTCGTTGCCACCCACATAGAGACCTGCGCGTCCTGTGCCACGGCCCTCGACGAGCTCTCGGGGGTCACCCGGGTCCTCGCCGACGAACCCGTGCCGGCGCTGCCGCAGGACGTCGCCGACCTCCTCGACGACCGCGTGGCCGAGGCCGTGCGCGAACGCTCCGCGAACACCGCGGCCGGGGAACCCCCTCCCTCCGAATCCCGGTCCCCCGGGGTGTCCGAGGAGCCCGGGGCGGACACGTTGGCACCGGTGGTCCCCCTCAACCGGCGGCGGGGCTTCGGCCTGCCCCACCTGATGGCGGTCGCGGCCGTGACCGTGTTCGTGGTCGGTGGCGGCGCCGCCATCCTCAACGGGCAGATGAACGACCAGCAGGAGTCCACCGCGGCGTCGCCGCTGCTGGAGGACTCCGAGTCCGGGTCGGCCCCCGACACCGCCCAGTCCTACTCCGCGACCTCGGTGGCGAGCGGCACGGTCTACACCGAGGACCGGCTCGGCGCCCAGGCGGCCGAGGTCCTGTCCGCCTCGCGTGAGACGGAGGGCGCCCAGGAGGAGACGGGCACCCAGCAGCTCACCCAGCTGACCGCCGACGCGCAGGAGTGCGTCACCCGTTTCGAGAAGGACGCCGGAACGCGGGTCACCCTGGTCGACGACGCCCTCTTCGACGCCGGTGACGGCCCCGTGCCCGCGTGGGTCCTGTTCACCCGGGACGACGACGGCACCGGGGTGGTCGTCCTCGACCCGGGCAGCTGCGCGGACGGGGACCCCGGCACCGGTGTGCTCTCCGAGGGCCCCCTGTAGACGAGGCCCCGGTGGACGACCGCGCCACCGGCGGCGCGACCACCGTCCTCAGCGGCCGTCCCCGGCACGCACCAGACCGCTCTCGTAGGCCAGCACCACCAGCCCCACGCGGTCGCGCACCCCGAGCTTGGCCAGGAGGCGCCCCACGTGCGTGCGCGCGGTGGCCGGGCTCAGGTGCAGTTCCGCGCCGATCTCCTGGTTGGACATCCCCCGCCCGACCAGGGCCAGCACCTCGCGCTCCCGGACGGTGATCCCGTCCAGCCGGGCGACGGCCTCGGGCGCCGGCTCGCTCCCGGCGAGGCGTTCGATGACGCGCCGGGTGACCCCGGGGGACAACAGCGCCTCCCCCGCCGCCGCCGTGCGGACCGCGTCCCTCAGCTCACGGGGCCCGGCGTCCTTGAGCAGGAACCCCGCGGCGCCCAGGCGCAGCGCCGAGAACACGTTGGCGTCCTCCCCGAAGGTGGTGAGGACCACCACCCGCGTGTCGACATGTCGCCGCCCCGACGTGTCGACACGTCGACGTTCCAGCTCCCGCAGCACGCCGAGGCCGTCCATGACGGGCATCTGGAGGTCCAGCAGCACCACCTCCGGGTGGTGGCGGTCGATCCCGGCCAGCGCACCGCGCCCGTCGGCGGCCTCCGCCACCACCTCGATGTCGCCGTCGCGCTCCAGCAGGGAACGCACCCCTGCGCGGACGAGCTCCTGGTCGTCCACGAGCAGGACCCTCGTCGGCGCGCTCACTCCCCGCCCCCGAGCGGCAGCCGCGCGCGGACCCGGAACCCGTTCCTGGGCACCGGCCCCGCCTCCAGGGTTCCGTCCACCATCCGGACCCTCTCCCTCATCCCGGCCAGTCCCGATCCGCCGCGCCCTCCGTCGGACGACCGGCGCGCTCCGCCCGGCAGGGGCCCCGTCCCGTCGTCCGTGACCGTCACCGTGAGCAGTCCGTCCACGCGTTCGAGGCCCACCTCGGCGGTCTCGGCCCGTGCGTGCCGGAGTGTGTTGGTCAGCGCCTCCTGGACCACTCGGTAGGCGGTCGCGTCGACCAGGCCGGGCAGCCCCGGTCCGCCCGCGCCGGTCACCTCCACGGCCAGCCCCGCCGCGCGTACGGAGGCCACCAGCTCGTCCAGGTGCGCGAGCCCGGCGACCCGGTCGACCTCGCCGGGCCCGCCCCCGGGGCCGTGCAGCGCCCGCACCGTGGAACGCAGGTCGCGCAGTCCGTCGCGCGCGGCCTGGGCGACGTGGTCCAGCTCGGCACGGGCCACGGTCGGGTCCGCCTCGCCCTCCTCCAGTGCCTCGGCCGCCACCGACGTGTGCAGGGAGACCACGGACAGGTGGTGGCCGACGGCGTCGTGCAGGTCCCGCGCGATCCGGGCGCGTTCACGGGCCAGGAGTTCGGCCGACTCCGCCTCCCTCGCCTGGGCGTCCAGCACCGCGATCAGCTCGCGCTGGCGGGCGCCCTCGGCCCTCTGACGGACCCCGTCACCCAGGGCGATCGCCGCCCCCATGATGGCCGCGGTCGACACCAGTTCGTACCCGAGGAGGAAGGCCGGGTCCTGCCCCTCCGCCAGTCTCGCCACCGTGGAGACGACGACGAGCGCCGCCGCGGTCCCCACCGCCCAACGGGTGCGGTCAAAGACGGCGGCGGAGTAGAGCGCTGCGGCGGCGGGCACCGCCAGCCCGATCACCGGCAGGTCCGCCACGTAGTAGGCGATGAGCAGTACGGCGGTGAGCAGGAGGACCGTCAGGGGCCATCGGCGCCGGACCAGCATGAGCAGCCCGAGGGCGGTCGCGAATCCGTAGGCCACGGCCGGAGGGAGGTCTCCCCCTCCGATCCCGGCCCCGATCGCGATCGCCACCACCGCGAAGACGGCGAACCCCAGGAGGGCGTCGACGACGACGGCCTGACGGTCGGCGGGATCGGTGTGGCCGGACTGGTCCTGCTGGCCCTGCGGGCCGGGGCGGTCGGGCATGCGGCGATTCTACGGAGCCGGGCCCCTCGGCGCCCCTGTTCACGGGCGCGTCCGGCTACGCGTTTCGACGTACCGGGAGGGGAGCCCGGACGGACGCTTCGGAGGGGGTCGCGTCCGTAGCGTGCGAGGGGTCGGTGCGGCGTCCGCCGCCCAGCGTCCACGAGGGGAACCCCATGAACCGCCACCCGTCCCCGGCCACCGGAGCCCCGCCCGGCGTACCCTGGCCCCTGGTCGTGAGCCTGGGCGCGCTGGCCCTGGTGCGCCCCCTGATGAGCGTCACCGGGGTCACGGAGGCGATCGGAGCGCCCTGGGCGCAGCTGGGCGTCACACTGCTGGTGACGGCGGCGTGGGTGGTGGCCGTGGTCGTCGCGCACGTGCCCCGGCCCTTCGTCACCCTCGTCTGCGCGGGCGTCGCCTACGGAGTGCTCGCGATCCTGCTCGGCGCGGTACTGTCGCCGCTCCTCGGTGAGGGGTTCCAGGGGCCGCTCACCCATCCCCTCGCCGTGGTCTCGGTGCTGGCCGTGAACGCCGTGTGGGGCGCGGTCGCCGGGGGGTTGGCCCTCGCCGTCGGGGCGGCCCTGGGGCGGGGGTCCCGGAAGGGCTGAGGCCCATACCCCACCCCCGTACGCTGCACGGATGTCGGACCGGGAATGGCGTGCGCCTACCATCGGTTGTGCTAACCATCTTTCCCTGTCACACCACCGTGGCCGGGCAGCGACTGTGTGAAGGGCCTAGAGCGTGAGTGACGTCCGCAATGTCATCATCATCGGTTCCGGACCGGCGGGATACACCGCTGCCGTGTACGCCGCGCGCGCGGAACTGCGCCCGCTGGTGTTCGAGGGGTCCATCACGGCCGGTGGTGCGCTCATGAACACCACCGACGTGGAGAACTTCCCCGGGTTCCCGGACGGGATCATGGGCCCCGACCTCATGGACAACCTGCGCAAGCAGGCCGAGCGCTTCGGCGCCGAGCTGGTCCCCGAGGACGTCACCGACGTGGACCTGACCAAGCCGGTCAAGGAGGTCACCGTCGGCGGGGACACCTACCTCGCGCACACCGTCATCCTGGCCACCGGCTCCGGCTACCGCGAGCTCGGCGTCCCCGGTGAGAAGGAACTGTCCGGCCGGGGCACCTCCTGGTGCGCCACCTGCGACGGCTTCTTCTTCCGCGACCAGGACATCGCCGTGGCGGGCGGCGGCGACACCGCCATGGAGGAGGCCCTCTTCCTCACGCGCTTCGCCAAGTCCGTGACGGTGATCCACCGCCGCGACGAGCTGCGCGCCAGCCGGATCATGGCCGAGCGCGCCCTCGCCAACGAGAAGATCAGCTTCCTCTGGGACACCGAGGTCACCGAGGTCGTGGGTGAGGACCGCGTGAGCGGCCTCAGGCTCGTCAACAACAAGACCAACGAGACCAGCACGCTGGACGTCACCGGTCTGTTCGTCGCCATCGGCCACGACCCGCGCGTGGAGCTCTTCCAGAAGCAGATCGAGCTCGACGAGGAGGGTTACGTGAAGGTGGACGCCCCGTCCACGCGGACCAACCTGGAGGGCGTCTTCGCCGCGGGCGACGTGGTCGACCACCAGTACCGCCAGGCGATCACCGCCGCGGGCACCGGCTGCTCCGCCGCCCTGGACGCCGAGCGCTTCCTCGCCGCCATCGGCAACTAGCTTCCCCGACCCCCTCGTCCGGTTTCGTCGAACCAAGGAGAACCAAGCAGTGTCCACCGTGAAGAACACCACCGACGCCTCCTTCGAGGAGGACGTCCTCAAGAACGACAAGCCCGTCCTGGTGGACTTCTGGGCCGACTGGTGCGGTCCCTGCAAGCAGATGGCCCCGGTCCTGGACAAGCTGGCCGCCAACCATGGCGACAAGATCGACGTCGTGAAGATCAACACCGACCAGAACCCCGAGACGCCGCGCGCGTACAACGTCCTGTCGCTGCCGACCATGAACGTCTACAAGGGCGGCGAGGTCGTCAAGCAGATCATCGGCGCGAAGCCGACGCGTCTGCTGGAGAAGGAGCTCGCGGAGTTCCTGTAACCCGGAGCACCACACACACGCACGAGAGGCCCTCAGGTGGATCCTGAGGGCCTCTCGGCGTCCCGACGAACTCACCCCGGGGTCGCGCCCCCGCGGCCGCCCACGGTCACCTGGAGGCCCGGGGGTGGCAGTGGCGAGTCCCTGACCGGCTGTTTCACGTGAAACAACCTCCGGAGGCCGACCAACCCCTGCCGACTCCGGACACGGCGATGGCGGTGTTTCACGTGAAACACCGCCATCGCCCGCGAGGTGGAGAGGTCAGTTCTCGCGGTCCATCTGACCGATGATCCGCTCCAGGTCCTCCATCGTCGCGAACTCCACGACGATCTTGCCCTTCTTCCGACCGATGTCCACCTTCACCGTGGTGTCCAGCCGGTCCCCCAGACGGGTGGCCCACTCCTCGATCTGCGGGGGATTGTCGATCCGTCCGGCGGAGGCCCTGCGGGGCTTGTCCTCCTCCGGGATCTCCCGGAGCGCGACGATCTCCTCCAGGGACCGCACCGACAGCCCTTCGTCGTTGACCCGCTTGGCCAGACGTTCCTGGGCCTCCGGGTCGTCGATCGACAACAGGGCACGCGCGTGGCCGGCGCTGAGCACCCCGGCCGCCACCCGCGTCTGCACCCTCCCGGGGAGGTTGAGCAGACGCAGTGTGTTGGCGATGTGCGAACGCGACTTGCCGACCTGCTGGGCGAGCTCCCCCTGGGTGGTGCCGAAGTCGTCCAGCATCTGCTGGTACGCGGCCGCCTCCTCCAGCGGGTTGAGCTGCTGCCGGTGCAGGTTCTCCAGGAGCGCCTCCCGGAGCAGTTCGTCGTCGTCCGTCCGGCGGACGATCGCGGGGATGCGGTCCAGCTCCGCGAGCTTGCTCGCCCGGAACCGCCGCTCGCCCATGATCAGCTCGTAGCGGGGCTCGTCCCCGCCTTCGAGCTTGCGGACCACGACGGGCTGGAGGAGACCGACCTCGATGATCGAGTCCCGCAGCTCGTCCAGGGCCTCGTCGTCGAAGTACGTCCTGGGCTGACGGGGGTTGGGGGTGATCGAGGTGAGCTCGACCTCCTCCATGTAGGTCCCGTCCGGCATCTCCGTCGGCCCCTGGGCCGCAGGGGGTTCGGGGACGGACACCACCGTGTCGCGGACGTCCACCGGCGCGGGGGCCGCCGGCCCCTGCGGGATGAGCGCCCCCAGCCCCTTGCCCAGTCCGCGCCGCTGCTGGCTCACCGGCAACTCCCTCCACACTCCTTGTGAGTTTCCGCCCGCCCGGTCGGCCACGCCGACCGGGCGGAGTGTTTCACGTGAAACAACCGCCGTCAGCCGGGGTTGAGCCCCTCGGCCCGGAAGGCGATCTCTCGCGCCGCCTCCAGGTAGGCCACCGCCCCGGTCGAACCGGGGTCGTAGGTCATGACGGACTGCCCGTAGCTGGGCGCCTCGGAGACACGGACGCTCCTCGGCACCAGCGACTTCAGGACGAGCTCTCCGAAGTGCGAGCGCACCTCGTCGGCCACCTGCTGGGCGAGCCGGGTCCGACCGTCGTACATCGTCAGCAGGATCGTGCTGACGGACAGTCCCGTGTTCAGGTGGGACTTGACCAGTTCCACGTTGCGCAGCAGCTGGCCGAGACCCTCCAGCGCGTAGTACTCGCACTGGATCGGGATCATGACCTCGTCGCACGCCACCATCGCGTTGACCGTCAGGAGGCCGAGCGAGGGCGGGCAGTCGATGAGGATGTAGTCGAGGTCCGAGGTGTCGTAGGCGGCGAAGGCCCGCTTGAGCCGGGCCTC
Source organism: Nocardiopsis sp. iso_237 (assembly GCF_056173345.1). Lineage (NCBI taxonomy): Bacteria > Bacillati > Actinomycetota > Actinomycetes > Streptosporangiales > Nocardiopsidaceae > Nocardiopsis > Nocardiopsis sp. iso_237. Next base: position 6,516,884 of record NZ_CM149669.1, read on the forward strand.
GCGCGCCACGAGGGAGACCAGTTCGATCTCCGCGCCCGCGAGGTCGATGGTGGCCGGGGCGCACCACAGGTTGGGGATGTCCGGAACCGGCTGGGCCAGCTTGCGGATCTCCTCGTCCTCGACGAGGCAGTGGTAGATGGACCGGGTCTGGTTGTCGCGCTCCATGCCCAGGGCGGTGGAGGCGTTCCCCTGCGGGTCGAGATCGACCACGAGGACGCGCTGCCCGTTCATGGCGAGGGCGGCGGCGATGTTCACCGTCGTGGTGGTCTTACCCACCCCGCCCTTCTGGTTGGCGACGCTGATGATCCGACAGGCCTTGGGGCGAGGCCAGGGGTCCTCGTGCCCCCGGCCCGTCATCGCGGCTCGGGCCGCTCGGGCGAGAGGAGTGTCGGGGACGCTGTCGGGGGCCGCCTCGCCACTCCATGTTTCACGTGAAACAGGGGGCTGGCCCGCCGTGGAGTCCATCGGTGTTTCACGTGAAACATCGAGCAGGTCTCCATAGGCGCCCACCGGTGTTTCACGTGAAACACCGGCGTCGTCGGCTGGGTTCTGGGGCACGAATGAGTTCACCTCTTCCGTCCGCGCTTCTTCTTGCCGTTCCGCGCCTTCTTCTGGGAGCCTCCCGACGCGGGCGGGCCACCGTCGGATGTCACCGTGACGCGAACGACCGTGGTAGCGGGATCGACTTTACCCCGCCCCACCCTGATCACATCGCTCACGCCAGGGCGCAGTTTCGAAACGTCTTCCCGAGCCTCCGCGAGTTCGGCCTCCGCCTGCTCCCCCTTGAGGGCCAACAGGCTGCCGTCCTTGCGCAGCAGGGGTAGCGACCAACCGGCCAGCCGGGCCAGCGGAGCCACCGCGCGGGCGGTGACGAAGTCGGTGCGCAGCTCGCCGTGCGCCTCCTCCGCGCGCCCCCGGCGCACCTCCACGTTGGTCAGCCCCAGGGTCTTGACCGCCTCGTCGAGGAAGACCGTCCTCCGCAGCAGGGGCTCCAGGAGGATCATCCTGATGTCCGGGCGCAGCAGACCGAGCACCAGCCCGGGCAGCCCGGCACCGGAACCGATGTCCACCACCTCGGCGCCCTCGGGGATCAACTCCTCGACGACGGCGCAGTTGATGAGGTGCCGCTCCCAGAGTCGGGGCACCTCGCGCGGACCGATCAGCCCGCGACGCACCCCGTCGTCAGCGAGGAGTTCGGCGTAGCGGGTCGCCACGGGCAGGGTGTCGCCAAAGACCGCCACCGCCTCCGGGGGCGGGGCGGGGAGCGTAGCGCCGGGCTCCTCAGTGCCCGAGGTCATCGGTCACCACCTGTCGGAACTCGTCCATCGTCACTTCCATGAACCGTTGGGTCGTCATGTCGACCTGTCCACAAGGGGACAGGGACCGGACGACGCGGGAAGCGCGCGGCGGATCGCGGCCGACCGCGCGCATGGGGGTTCGTCCCCTCCCCCACACGGATCGTGTGGTTCGCGACTCCACTCGCGGAGCCACCCCGGGGGTACCGAGGGTGGGACGACTCGTGGTGGGAAGGTCCCCGCAGATGATCCTACGCGGGGGCCGCACCGGTGTTTCACGTGAAACACCCCTTGCGTCCGACTCGGTCCAGGGACCTTCGGCCCGAGCCGTCTCGGCACCGGTCCCGCCACCCTCCCCCGGGCATGACGAAGGGGCGGTGTTTCACGTGAAACACCGCCCCTTGTCCGACCGTTCGTCGACTAGTCGGCGGGGTGGACCACCACGTAGCGGTTGGGCTCCTCGCCCTCGGACTCGCTGCGCAGCCCGGCCGCGGCGACCGCGTCGTGCACCACCTTGCGCTCGAACGGCGTCATCGGCTCCAGCGGGTGGACCTCGCCGGTCTCCTTGACCTTCGTGGCGGCCTCGGCGCCGATCTGGAAGAGCACCTTCCGGCGACCGTCGCGGTAGCCGCCGATGTCCAGCATCAGGCGGCTGCGCTCACCGGTGGCCCGGTGGACGGCCAGACGGGTCAGTTCCTGGAGCGCCTCCAGGACCTCGCCCTCCTGACCGATCAGCTCGTCGAGGGTCGCCCCGACGACGGAGACCATCGCGCGGTCGCCCTCGACGTCCATGTCGATGTCGCCGTCGAAGTCCGCGATGTCGAGCAGACCCTCGATGTAGTCCGCGGCGATGTCGCCCTCGTTCTCCAGGGCCTCGACGTCGACTCCGGCCTCAGGTGCGTCAGCCACCGCTACGCCACCGCTCTCTTCCTCGCTACGTCCCACAGCGATCCCGTCTCCTCTATCTCCGTCAGTCCCTGGCCGCCGTACGCCTCAGGGGCATTCTCGCCTGCGCACTCGAAAGTCGTGAACGCCGACACGAAACAGGGAGGCCCTACTTGGAGCCGCCGCCGCGCTTGGAACGCGTCTGCTTCTTCGGCTGTTTGCGTTCGATCTTAGGCTGTTCCTTCGGCTCCGGAGCGGTTTCCGGAGCCTTCTTGCGGCCGAGCATGCCCTTGGCCGAACCCTTCGAGGAGGAGTCCTTCGAGGACTCGGTGTCCGCGCCGGGAGCGGGCTGGTTCCGGTACAGGAAGTGCTGCTGCACCATCGTCCACACGTTGGAGGTGACCCAGTAGACCAGCACACCGATCGGCATCATGAGGCCGAAGAGGCCGAAGGCCGGCGCCATGTACATCATGATCTTCTGGGTCTGCATCATCGGGTTGTCAGGCTGCTGCGCGATGCTGCGCTTGATGCTCTGACGCATGGTGAGGAACGTCGTGACGCCCATGACCACACACGCGATGGCGATGACGACCTTGGCCATGATGGGGTCGGTCGCGCCCAGGGCCCGCAGCTCGTCCGGCGGGGTGTTGAACTGGGCGGCGATCGGGGCGTGGAAGATCAGCGCCTCACGGGCGCTGTCCGCGAGCTCCTGGGTGAAGCCGAACTGCACCTTGCCCTCGGCCACGCTGCGCAGCACGCTGAACAGGGCGAAGAAGACCGGCATCTGGAGCAGCAGCGGGAGGCAGCCCATGATGGGGTTGGTGCCGCTCTCCTGGTAGAGCTTCATCGACTCCCGCTGGAGCCGCTCCTTGTCGTGCTTGTAGCGCTCCCGAAGCTTCATGATCTTCGGCTGCACTTCCTGCATCTTGCGCTGCGTGTTCATCTGCTTGACGAACAGCGGCACCATCAGCAGACGCATCAGGCAGGTCAGCAGCACGATGGACAGGCCCCACGCCCACCCGCTGTCGGGGTTCAGGCCAACGATGGTCAGACCCGAGTGGATCCAGACCAACACGTGGCCGATGATGTTGTAAAGCCAGTCCAGCACCGGCCAACTCCTCGGTGATTCGGTTCAGCTACTGGTCCCCGGAAGCGGTGCCGGTGTGCCCGGTTCCGCCCGTAGACTCCTCGGACTCCTCGTTCCGGCGCCCCTTGGGCGGCGGAACCGGATCAAGACCCCCCGGGTTGAAGGGGTGGCAGCGGGCGATACGCCTGACCGTCAGCCACAACCCGCGAAGTCCCCCGTGGACGCGCAGCGCCTCGACGCCGTACGCGCTGCACGAGGGGTAGAAACGACAGACCGGGGGGAAGAGCGGGCTGATGAAGCGCTGGTAACCCCGGATGGGCAGGATCAACAACCGTGCGAACGACGTCGGTCTGTGCTCGGTCATTGCTGCGCCCACCGTTCTGCGCCCTCCTGGGGGCGACGGTCACCGTCTGCTTCACTCTTCGCCGACCCGACCGGTTCGGGGCGTGGGCCCCCGCGGCCGCGCCGACGCTTGTCGGCCCCACGGGGACGCTGCGCCGCGGCGATCGCGCTGTCGAGTTGTACCGCCAGGTCCTCCTGCCGCAGGGTCGCGGCCGAGGGCTTGGCCCGCACTACCAGCAGGCTACCGTTTGGCAGAACAGCCAACCGTGAGCGCATCAGGTGGCGGAGGCGCCTCTGTACGCGTTTGCGGACGACGGCTCCCCCGACGGCCTTGCTCACGACGAAACCGACGCGCGGCGGTGCCGGTGCGTCGGTTCGGTCACTGTCGCCGGACGGTTTCCGGGGAGCGAGGTAGATGACGCCCAGGGCGTCACGCGAGGAGCGCCGTCCGGAACGCATGACCGTCCCGAACTCGGCGCTGTGGCGCATCCGGTTCTCCGGCGACAACATCGGGGTTCCTCCGGGAGAGGGGTGCGGCACGGCCCCCGGCTACCGGTTCCGTGCCCCACGACAAAGGGACCGACCGGCGAGAAGGCCGGACCGGTCCCAGTGAAGACTTGAGGCTTGACGTGGCCTAGTGGCTCACGGTCAGCGCGGCGCGTCCCTTACGACGTCGCGAGGCGATGATGGCGCGACCGGCGCGCGTACGCATGCGCAGCCGGAAACCGTGGACCTTCGCGCGACGCCGGTTGTTCGGCTGAAACGTACGCTTGCTCACTACTGGCTCCAGGGGCGTGTCAGGAAAGTACTACGACAGACCCCCAGGATATGCGGGGCCTTACAGTGCGTGCGCCGAGGCCGCGACTTCGTGGCTGGCACGAGCGCAGGCAGAATCGTCGGCATAAGCATAAAGAACATACGACCTGGTCGGGTCGTGGTCAAATCGGCCCCGCTGACCGTCCCGCGCGGGGAGGACCGAGGCCCGGCTCGACCGGTGGCGGACGCCACCGCCCACAGTCTACCCGCGTCCGCGTGGACCACTGGTTGTCCACAGCGTGTGAGACTTCCCCAAGGGGTGGGGGCTGTGGATAACCTCAACCTGTGGATAACTCGCCCCCGGCGCTGTCCACAGCCACCCCCAACCTGTGGACAACCGCTGTACACATCCCCTGAACTGGGGATTGTGGATAACCACCCGAAACACACAGGGGACTGTCATCCTGTGGATAAACCTGTGGACAAGGTGTGGACAACCTCCAGAAGCTGTGGATACCCAGAGGTAGTCAAACCCTTGGACTCCAGACTCCGCGTCCGTTGTCCACAGGCTGCGCACGACCCGAACGACCGCCCTCGAACCGGAACCCCGGCCCGGCACCTCCCTCAGGGGAGGACAATGGGACCTGTGGGCCCCACGGGGTCCGCACTCCCCAGAGACACGCCGGACCGAACGCCCCCCGTCCCCTCACCGCCTCCAACCGCACCGAACAGATCCGCACCGAAGGGACAGCAACCATGGCAGGTCACC